>NZ_VZII01000047.1 GCF_009391885.1 Pseudomonas sp. MN1F
CGACAACGGCTTTCAGTGCCTTGGCCACGGCCAGGGAATTCAGCTCGTCAGCGGCTTCGACCAGGATGGCGCGGTCGGCACCGAGGGCCAGGGCAGTACGCAACTGCTCCTGAGCGGTGGTCGGGCCGACGGAGACCACCACGATCTCGCTGGCGATACCCTGTTCCTTCATGCGCACGGCTTGCTCCACGGCAATTTCGCAGAAGGGGTTCATGGACATCTTGGCATTTGCCAGGTCGACACCGCTGTTGTCCGCCTTGACGCGAACCTTGACGTTGTAGTCGACCACTCGCTTGACGCTTACCAGTACCCTCATAGGTTCTCCAGTCATTGATGGTGGGGCGGCGGGTAGGGGGTTGGCAACGACGGTAGCGCAGTGTTGGCGGGCGGGGATCGTCCGTTTCGAGTAGCGGGGCGAATCAGGGCGAGCCAGGCTGCGCTGCGCAGGCATCGAGGTCTTCGAGGAACGCCTGCAGGATGGGCGGGCGCGATACGCCACGGCGGGTGACCACATCGAACGGCGAGCACAGGTCCAGCAGGCTGGGGCCCAGGCGGCGCATGTCGCCGGTCTTGAGCCATTGCTCGGCGAAGTGCACCGGCAAGAAGCCGATATAGGCGCCGGAAATGATCAGGATCGCCGCTGCCTCGATGTTCTCCACGGTGGCATCGGCCTTGGTGATGCCCAATTGCTCCAGGTCGTACTGCTGCATGTAGCCGCGCACCACGATCCGGCTCTGGCGCACGTCCTCCATCAGCCGGCCATTGCTCGCGTTGCTGGCGAACAGCGGGTGGCGCCGGCCACAGTAAAGCCCCAGGGCCTCGTCATACAGCGGCTGGTAGGACAACCCCGCGACCCGCAACGGGAAGTGGCCGATGGCCAGGTGCAGCCTGCCGTCGAGCACCCGCTCTTCGAGTTCCGCCGGGGCACCGATGTAGATGTGCAGATGGGCATCGTGCCCTCGCGAAACGAAGCGCTGGGTGGTGCGCGGCAGGGGCGACACGGGGTCGGTCAGGGTGGAGTCGATGATGCCCAGGTTGAGCTTGCCGCTGATGTGCTGCTTGAGCACGTCGGCATCCATGCAGAAGCTCTCCACGGCACTGAGCAGGCGCAGGGTCGCTTCATGGATGGCCACCCCTTGCTCGGTCAGGCGAAAGCCACTGCGCCCGCGCTGGCAGAGCTTGACCCCCAGGCGGGTCTCCAGGTGCGACATCTGTTCGCTGATGGTCGACTGGCCGGCATTGAGCGCAGCCTGTGCCGCAGAAAAGCCGCCGCACCTGACGATCGTGGTGAAAACCCTGAGCAGCTTCAGGTCGACATCGTGCAGTTGGATCACCGTAGCCTCCCGGCCGGGTGTCACATCGCCAGTGCTGATATGAACACCCGTGCATTGTTCTTGTCGCGCAAGCTAACCATGAGTACCTGGCCACTGCAATGCCGGGTATCGCCGGGTTTGAACTGCGGCAGATACTTCGGCCACGGCGATGTATGTATCTGCACTTGCGCATTTTTCCCCGCCGGCACGGTTGCCATAGTGGACCGCAACGGTGGTCGAGCAGTCGCCCCGTCTCCTGAAACAGAACAAGAACTGGAGAAACCAGAACATGGCAAAGCACGGTTACGAGTCCGGCCGCCTGAACCTGCCCTTCGTGGGCCATTGCACGTTCGCCAAGGCCCCGGTGTGCACCGACTGGGCGGCGATCGACGCCGATGTGGCAATCCTCGGCGCACCGAATGACATGGGCACCCAGTGGCGTTCGGGGGCACGCTTCGGACCTCGCGGCATTCGCGAGGCATCGACCCTGTTCTCGTTCGGCCATGCCGGCGCCTACGACTTCGAGGATGACGCCACCTACCTGACTGAAGACCAGGTCCGTATGGTCGACGTCGGCGATGCCGATATCGTGCACACCGACATGGCCAGCAGCAACGCCAACATCGAGCTGGCGGTGCGGCAGATCCTTGCAGCGGGGGCCATGCCGGTGGTGCTGGGCGGTGACCATTCGGTGCATGCCCCGGTGATCAAGGCGTTCGAAGGCCATGGGCCGATCCATATCGTGCACTTCGATGCCCACCTGGACTTCGTCGACGAGCGCCATGGCGTGCGCTATGGGCACGGCAGCCCGCTGCGCCGCGCTTCGGAACTGGAGCACATCGTCGGCATGACCCAGATGGGCATCCGCAACGTGTCATCCTCCAACCGTGATGACTACGATGCCGCCCGTGAGGCCGGCTCGCAGATCCTCTCGGTACGTGACGTGCGCCGCCTGGGCTGCGCGGGTGTGCTGGCGAAAATCCCCGAAGGCCGCAACTACTACATCACCATCGACATCGACGGCTTCGACCCGTCCATCGCCCCGGGCACCGGCACGCCGAGCCATGGCGGCTTCTTGTACTACGAAGTGCTGGAGATCATCCAGGCGCTGGCGCAGCGCAGCCACGGCCGCATTGTCGGCATGGACCTGGTCGAAGTGGCCCCGGCCTACGACCCCACCGGCATGACCTCGATCCTCGCCGCGCAACTGCTGATGAACAGCATCGGCTTCATCTTCCACGCGCGCGCCAAAGCCCGCTGACCCGGAGACTGTCCTGTGGACCACAAGGTAAAAGACTACTTGCAGGCCTTTGGTGTATCCGAGGCGACCCAGCACTTTCTCAGCAAGGCGCAGCGCATGTTCATTGCCGGCGCCTGGCTCGAGGCCAGCGACGGCGGCAGCGCCGAGGTGATCGAGCCGTCCACCGAGGGTGTGCTGACGCGCATCCCCATGGCCACTGCGGATGACCTCGACCGCGCCGTGCGCGCAGCGCGTGCGCAGTTCGATGGCGGTGCCTGGAGCCAGCTCAAGCCACTGGAGCGCGAGCGCCTGATCCATCGCCTGGCCGACCTGATCGAGGCCCACGGCGACGAGCTGGCACAGATCGAAGCCATCGACATGGGCAAGTCGGTCGCCCAGGCGCGGGCGGTGGATATCCAGGGCACGGTCGATACCCTGCGCTATTTTGCCGGCTGGGCCAGCAAGATCCACGGCCGCACGGTCGAGCCATCGCTGCCCGGCAACTACCTGGCGTACACGCGCAAGGAGGCGGTGGGGGTGGTCGGTGCCATCGTGCCGTGGAACTTCCCGCTACAGACCATGGCCTGGAAACTCGGCGCGGCGCTGGCGACCGGTTGCACCGTGGTGGTCAAGCCGGCGGAGCTGACTTCGCTGTCGGCATTGCGCTTTGCCGAGCTGGTGCAGGCCTCGGGCATTCCCGACGGGGTGGTGAACATCGTGACCGGGCGCGGCAGCGTGGTCGGCGAGGCGATGTCCCGCCACCCAGGCATCGACAAGCTGAGTTTTACCGGTTCGACACCGGTCGGCTGCTCGGTGGGCAAGACGGCGATGGACCAGATGAAACGCCTGACCCTGGAACTGGGCGGCAAGTCGCCGGTGATCGTGTTCGCCGATGCGGACATCGAGGCAGCGGCGCAAGCGGTGGCCAACGGGGTGTTCTTCAACTCCGGGCAGGTGTGCGACGCCGGTACCCGGGCGTATGTCGAGCGCAGTGTCTACCCCGCATTCCTCGAAGCGCTGGCCAGGTACACCGCCACCCTGAAGATTGCCCCGGGCCTGGACCCGGACTGCTTCATCAGCCCCATGGTGTCGCGCCAGCAACAGCAGCGGGTGCTGGACTACATCGCCCTGGGCAAGGCCGAAGGCGCGCAGGTGTACTACGGCGGCGAGCCGCTCGGCGGCCCGGGCTTCTTCGTGCAGCCCACGATCTTCGCCAACTGCAACAACGACATGCGCGTGGTTCGCGAGGAAATCTTCGGCCCGGTGCTGGTGACCCAGCCGTTCGACACCCAGGAACAGGCACTGGCCCTGGCTAACGACTCGGAGTTTGGCCTGGCGGCAGCAATCTACTCCAACGACCTGGGCAAGGTCCACGGGCTGATTCCGCGCCTGCGTGCGGGCACGGTGTACGTCAATGCCCACAGCACCCTGGACCCGTCCATGCCGTTCGGTGGCTACAAGCAATCGGGCTATGGCAAGGACATGGGCGCCGAACAACTGGAGTTCCTGCTGGAGACCAAGGCGGTCTGGATCACCTTGCCCTGAGGTAGCAGGGCCGTCCTGCGCCGCCGAAGGTTGGCCGGCGGCGCAGGTTTATCGAATGCATCGAATTTCAATAACAAGAACCTGTCGAGGTGATGCCGATGAACAGCCAAGTGGATAGCGAGCGTGCGCAAGACCTGGAAAGGCGCCTGCGCGCCTATGAAGAACTGGAGCACAGCGCCCGCTGGCCGGGCGCCCTGAGCGCGGCCGACGTGGTGGCGCTGGCCCTGCTGACGCTGGTGATGGTGGCCGGCGCGTACTACCTGGGAGGCCAGCCATGAGTGCTTCGCGCGAGCAAGAATTTCGCCTGAGCGCGGAACGTGGCGACACCCCCTTGCTGCCCAATGAGCGGGTGTGGGGGTTCTGGGGGTTTGCCTACGCCAACTCGGCGCTGGCGGTGGCCACCTGGGTGTTCCTGATCGGCGGCGCCACCGCGCTGTTCGTCGGGCCGCTGCAAGGGATTGCCGCGATCATCATCGGCAACATCATCGGCGTGGTCCTCGCCGCATCGTCCACCTGCCTGCCGTGTGGCAAGTACGGCGTCGAGCAGTTCACTTTCCTGCGCAGCATGTTCGGCCTCAACGGCAGCCGCCTGGTGTACTTCCTCTCGGTGGTGGTGCTGACCATGGGCTGGCTGGCGGTGCTGGGGCTGATGTGCGGGCGGGCGCTGGACAACCTGCAAACCCTGGTGCAGCAGCGCCAGCCCAACGGTGACGACTGGCTGGTGACCGCCGGCGGCTTGCTGGCCATCGTGCTGGCGGCACTGGTGGCCATGCGCGGGCCGGACATGATCCGCCGGCTGAGCGCGGTGATCGCGCCGAGCCTGATCCTGATCATGCTGGCGCTGATGTACTTCATTTCCCGCCGCTACAGCCTCGACCAACTGCTGGCCATGCCGCCTTTGCAGCCACCGTTCGAGAACCCCCACGTCAACTTCATGGTGGCGGTGGAGATCAACATCGCCGCGGGCTTCTCCTGGTGGCCCTACATCGGCAACCTGTCGCGCCTGTGCAGCAACCAGCGCACGGCCTTCTGGCCCAACCTGGTGGGCATCTTCGCGGCGGCGTCGCTGGGCGAGTCGGTCAGCCTGTTCGCCGCCACCACCCTGGGCAGCAGCGACCCTACCACCTGGATGCGCCTGGCAGGCGGCATGGGCTTTGGCGTCATCGCCCTGAGCTTCCTGGCACTGGCCAACCTGACCGGTATGGTCAACATCCTCTACACCGCGGTGATCGGCTTGCGTCAGTTGGCCGGCGAGCGCCTGCGCAGCGTGGGCTGGGGGGTACTGATCGGGCTGTTCTGCATCATCCCGGTGGTGATCGTGGTGTTCCTGCCGGGGATCTACGACGGCTTTTTCATCTTCCTGGTATGGACATCCGCGCTCAACAGCGCCCTGGCCGGCATCGGCATCGCCGATTACTTCTTCCTGCGCAAGCAGCGCCTGAACCTGCGCCAGCTCTACGCCGAACAGAGCGTGTCGGCGTTGCGCTACTGCAAAGGCTTCAACCCCATCGCGCTGTTGGCGCTGGTGGCCGGTTTCGCGATCTACGTGGTGGTGTTCAACCCGCAGACCCTGGCCCATACCGACTTCTTCACCTTCGCCACCGCCTCGCTGCCGTCCTGCCTGCTGGCCGGGCTGGTGCACTACGGCCTGACCCGGCTGCTGGCGGCACGCCTGGGCTGGGGCGGCTACCCAACGCGCAATGAACACAACATCCAGGCTGCCGGCCTTCGTGTACAGGACTAGAACCATGACCAAGCGATACGACTACATCATCATCGGCGCAGGCTCTGCTGGCTGTGTGCTGGCCAACCGCCTGAGCGAAGACGCCGGCACCTCGGTGCTGGTCCTGGAGTTCGGCGGCAGCGACCGCAGTGTGCTGATCCAGATGCCCAGTGCCTTCTCGTTGCCGATGAACACCAAGAAGTACAACTGGCGCTACGAGACCGTCGCCGAGCCGCACCTGGACAACCGCCGCCTGCACTGCCCACGGGGCAAGGTACTGGGGGGCTCGTCCTCGATCAACGGCTTGGTCTACATCCGTGGCCATGCCTGCGACTTCGATGAGTGGGAAAGCCTGGGGGCGAAGAACTGGAGCTACCGCAACTGCCTGCCGTACTTCAAGCGTGCCGAGCAGTACAAGTTCGGCGGCGATGACTACCGCGGCGGCATGGGGCCGCTGGCCACCAACAACGGCAACAACATGCAGAACCCGCTGTACGGCGCCTGGGTCGAGGCCGGTGCCGAAGCCGGCTACATCAAGACCGACGACTGCAACGGCTACATGCAGGAAGGCTTTGGTGCCATGCACATGACGGTCAAGGATGGCGTGCGCTGGTCCACGGCCAACGCCTACCTGCGCCCGGCCATGAGCCGGCCGAACCTGACCGTGATCACCCATGCCATGACCCGGCGCATCCTGCTCGATGGCAAGCGGGCGGTGGGCGTGGAATATGACCATGGCGGCCAGACCCACAAGGTCCTGTGCAACCGCGAGGTGCTGGTAGCGTCTGGCCCGATCGGTTCGCCGCACTTGTTGCAGCGCTCCGGCATCGGCCCCGCGGCCGTGCTGAAGAAGGCCGGCATCGAGGTGCGCCATGCCCTGCCTGGGGTGGGTGAGAACCTGCAGGACCATTCGGAAATCTACATCCAGTATGCGTGCAAGGAGCCAGTGACCCTCAATGGCAAGATGAACCTGCTGGGCAAGGCGATGATCGGCCTGCGCTGGTTGCTGTTCAAGGACGGCCTGGGCGCCAGCAACCACTTCGAAGCGGGCGGCTTCATCCGCTCGTCCAAGGGCCTGCGCTGGCCGGACATCCAGTTCCACTTCCTGCCGGCGGCCATGCGCTATGACGGCGACAAACCGTTCAAGGGCCATGGCTTCATGGTGCTGACCGGGCCCAACAAGCCCAAGAGCCGCGGCCATGTGCGGGCGCTGTCGGCCGACCCGTACCAACATCCGCAAATCCGCTTCAACTACCTCGAAAGCGAGGAGGACCGCGAGGGTTTCCGCCGCTGTGTGCGGCTGACCCGCGAGATCATCGCGCAGCCGGCCATGGACCGCTTCCGCGGCGAGGAACTGGCGCCCGGGCCACAGGTGCAGACCGATGAGCAGATCGACGCGTTCGTGCGCGCCAACATGGAAAGCACCATGCACCCGTGCGGCTCGTGCCGGATGGGCGAGGATGACATGGCCGTGGTCGATTCGACATTGCGTGTGCATGGCCTGCAGGGGCTGCGGGTGATCGACTCCTCGGTGTTCCCGAGCGAACCCAATGGCAACCTCAACGCTCCGACCATCATGCTGGCCGAACGCGCTGCTGACCTGGTGCGCGGGCGCCAGCCGTTGGCACCGAGCGATGTGCCGGTTGGCCTGGTGGGGAGCTGGGAGGAACAGCAACGCAGCCGTGCACCGCTGCGCGAGATGCCTGTGCGCTAGGGATGCCGGGGCGCCAGGCGGCACCCTGCGGACCGAATGCGCTCCATTGGAGCGCTTTCGCTACAGGTGGCGCTGGCGCAAGGCTCACGACGCCTGGCGGTGTTCTACCGGCGGATTGGCGCCGGTTTTGTGGAGCGACTTCTTTACAGCCAAACCGGCAACATTCAATGGGAACCCTGTAATCCGGGCGTTTTCCGCCTGGCACAGAGCTTGCTCTCTACCTTGCACGCGAGCGGATTTGAAAGTTGTTCGTCCGGTCTCGAGGTTTGAACTTGTGACGTTATAAAAACAATTAGACTAGCAAGGTAGAAAACAATGAATAACTTGCCCCACGGTCACCGCCCGCCTGACGGTGACGCACACGAACTCAAGCGCAACCTGTCCAACCGCCATATCCAGTTGATCGCCATTGGCGGTGCCATCGGCACCGGCCTGTTCATGGGTTCTGGCAAGACCATCAGCCTGGCGGGGCCCTCCATCATCTTTGTCTACATGATCATCGGCTTCATGCTGTTCTTTGTCATGCGGGCCATGGGCGAACTGCTGTTGTCCAACTTGCAGTACAAGTCGTTCATCGATTTCTCGGCGGACCTGCTCGGCCCCTGGGCGGGGTTCTTCACCGGCTGGACCTACTGGTTCTGCTGGATTGTCACCGGTATCGCCGACGTGATCGCGATCTCGGCCTATGCGCAGTTCTGGTTCCCCGACATCCCCTTGTGGATGCCGGCGTTGTCCTGTGTTGGCCTGTTGCTCACGTTGAACCTGATGACGGTGAAGATGTTCGGCGAAATGGAGTTCTGGTTCGCCATGATCAAGATCGTCGCCATCTGCGCGCTGGTCTGCACCGGGTTCTACATGGTGGCGGCGGCTTACCAGTCGCCGGCCGGGCATGCTGCCTCGCTGGCCAACCTGTGGAATGACGGCGGCATGTTCCCCCATGGCGCCATGGGCTTCTTTGCCGGCTTCCAGATTGCGGTGTTTGCCTTCGTCGGCATCGAGCTGGTGGGGACTACCGCCGCCGAAACCAAGAATCCGGAACGCAACCTGCCACGGGCGATCAACTCGATTCCCTTGCGCATCATCGTCTTCTACGTGCTTGCCCTGATCGCTATCATGGCCGTCACACCCTGGCGTGAAGTGGTGGCCAACAAGAGCCCCTTCGTCGAGCTGTTCGTGCTGGCCGGCCTGCCGGCTGCGGCCGGCATCATCAACTTCGTGGTGCTGACCTCGGCCATGTCGTCTGCCAACAGCGGCGTGTTCTCGACCAGCCGCATGCTCTACGGCCTGGCGGTGGATGGCGATGCGCCTGGCAAGTTCGCTGCGCTGTCCAGCCGCGCGGTACCTTCCAACGGCCTGATCTTTTCCTGTGTGTGCCTGACGGGCGGGGCGCTGGTCATCTACCTGGTGCCGAACATGCTCGAAGCCTTCACCCTGATCACCACGGTGTCGGCACTGCTGTTCATGTTCGTCTGGTCGATCATCCTGCTGTCGTACCTGGCGTACCGCAAGCAGCGTGACCCGCTGCACCAGGCGTCGAAGTACAAGATGCCGGGCGGCACGTTGATGTGCTGGGTGTGCCTGGTGTTCTTCGCCTTCATCCTGGCCTTGCTGGCGTTGCAGGCCGACACCCGCAGCGCGCTGTACCTGATGCCGGTCTGGTTTGCCGTACTGGGCCTGACCTATCGATCGAACCGGCGCAAAAGGCAGCAGGCCGTGCAGCTGTCATTCGATGCCGATTGACCGCCACCTTCACCGACTACCCAAGGGGGACAGCGCCGTGCGCTGTCCCCCTGTCGTCTTTCTATCCAGCAGGGAATTTTTATGAGAATCCACGTCAACTTTCTCGACCGTGTCGGTATCACTCAGGAAATCCTCTCGCTGCTTGGGGCACGCAACCTTAACCTGGACGCTGTGGAGATGATTCCACCCAACGTCTATATCGACGCCCCGACCCTGTCGCCCAGGGTGCTGGACGAACTCTACGCAGCCCTGTTGGGGGTGGACGGGGTGCTGGACGTGGCGCTGGTCGACTTCCTTCCCGGCCACCGCCGCCGCCTGCAGTTGGAGGCGTTGCTGGCGGCGATGAGCGACCCGGTGCTGGCGGTGGACCCTGGCGGCCATGTGCTGCTGGCGAACCCGACCCTGGTCGCCCTGGTTGGGCGTGAGCCGGCCGGTGAGCCGTTGAACCGCTTGTTTGCCGAACCGGACCTGGCCCAGACCCTGATCGACAAGGGCTTTCGCTTACCGATGTGCGAGGTGGGCTTTCAGGGCCAGGCCCTGCTGCTGGAGGCCACACCGATCAGTGGCGGCGCCGATGGCCTGGTGGGTGGCCTGCTGACCTTGTACCCACCCAGCCGCATCGGCGAGCGCCTGGCCTCGCTGCTGCATGACAACAGCGAAGGCCTGGGGGCGTTGCTGGGCGAGTCGGCGGCGCTGCAGGCGCTCAAGGCCCGCTTGCACAAGGTGGCGAGCCTGGAAGCGCCGGTCTTGATCCAGGGCGAGACCGGCACGGGCAAGGAACTGGTGGCCCGTGCCTGCCACGCGCTGAGTGCCCGGCGCGATGCCTCGTTCCTGGCACTGAACTGCGCGGCGTTACCCGAAAGCCTGGCCGAAAGCGAGCTGTTCGGCTACGCCGCAGGTGCGTTTACCGGCGCCCAGCGGGGCGGCAAGCCGGGCCTGCTGGAACTGGCCGATGGCGGTACGGTGTTTCTCGATGAAGTGGGCGAGATGTCGCCGTACCTGCAGGCCAAGCTGCTGCGTTTTCTCAATGACGGCAGCTTTCGCCGGGTGGGCGGTGGCAGCGAGGTGCAGGTAAATGTGCGGGTGGTCTGCGCCACCCACCGCAACCTGGAAAGCATGGTGCTCGAAGGTGACTTTCGCGAAGACCTTTACTATCGCCTCAACGTGCTCAACCTGCAGGTGCCGCCGCTGCGTGAGCGGGGCAGGGACATCCTGCTGCTGGCCGAGCATTTCCTGCGCCAGGCCTGTGCGCAGATCCAGCGTACCCCGTGCCGCTTGGCGCTGGCCACCCATCCGCTGCTGCTGGGCAATCGCTGGTCCGGCAATGTGCGCCAGTTGCAGAACGTGATCTTCCGCGCGGCAGCCATCAGCGAAGGGGAGGTGATCGACTGTGATGACCTGGAGCTGGCTGGCACCGCCTTGAGCAGCCAGCAAGCCGAGGGGCAGGAGATCGTCAGCCTGGAAGCGGCCGTGCAGGCCTTTGAAAAATCCTTGCTGGAAAAACTCTACGCGAGCTACCCCTCGACCCGGCAACTGGCGGTGCGCTTGCAGACTTCGCACACGGCGATCGGCCAGCGTTTGCGCAAGTACGGCATCGCCAGCCGGGCCTCATAGTCGACCCGGTGCGAATCCGCTCCGCTGGAGTGATTGTGCTCCGGGCTGGCGGGGTGGCGGGTTCATTGGCCCGTGCTGTCAGGGGTGGTTGTCGGGCCTGCGCCACGGAGCGAATCCGCTCCATCTCGCAGGCTCGGAATTGATCGAAATAAAACAGTAAAGTATTGATATATATAGGTTTTAGTGAGTTGGCATCACCCTTGCTCTGTATCTGTCAGTCCTGCATCGGGACTCACCTGATAACAAGAGAGGAAGATCCATGAGCACGCTGCGTTTTACTCCCGAACACGAATGGCTGCGTCTGGAAGCGACTGGCGAGCTGACCGTCGGCATCACCAGCTATGCCCAGCAGGCCCTGGGTGACGTGGTGTTCGTGCAACTGCCGGAGCCGGGCGAGTACGGCGAGGGCAACGAAGTCGCAGTGCTGGAGTCGGTGAAGGCCGCCAGCAACATCACCATGCCGTTGCGCGGCACCGTGGTGGCCGTCAACCAGGCCCTGGCCGACGACCCCGAGCTGGTCAACAGCTCGCCCATGCAGGACGGCTGGTTCTTCCGCATTCAGGCAGCCAACCCGTCGGAGCTCGACGGCCTGATGGACCAGGACGGCTACGACCGCTTCCTGGCCGACAACGCCTGAGCCAGGGGGCCGACATGACCAACGCATCCATCCCGCTGGGCACCGACAACGAGTTCATCGCCCGTCACATCGGCCCGCGCGAGGGCGATATCGAGGCCATGCTGGCGCTGGTCGGCCATGACTCGCTCGATGCCCTGATCGACAGCGTCATCCCCGCCAGCATCAGGGGCAGCAGCGTGCTCGCGCTGGGCAAGGGGCAGGGCGAGGCTGAAGCCCTGGCCGCACTCAAGGCCATTGCGGCGAACAACCAGCTGTTCAGCAACCACATCGGCCAGGGCTACTACCCTTGCCACACGCCAACAGCGATCCTGCGCAACCTGCTGGAGAACCCGGCCTGGTACACCGCCTACACGCCGTATCAGCCGGAAATCTCCCAGGGCCGCCTGGAGGCGCTGCTGAACTTCCAGACCCTGGTCAGTGACCTCACCGGCATGCAGATCGCCAACGCCTCGTTGCTCGACGAAGCCACCGCTGCCGCCGAGGCGATGACCTTCTGCAAGCGCCTTGCGAAGAACAAGGCCCCGGCGTTCTTCGCCTCCAGCCACTGCCACCCGCAGACCCTCGACGTGCTGCGCACCCGTGCCCAGCCACTGGGTATCGAAGTGGTCATCGCTGATGAAGCGGTTTTGCAGGGCCAAGCCCTGGACGGCTATTTCGGCCTGTTGCTGCAATACCCGGCCAGCACCGGTGCCATCACCGACCACCGTGCCCTGGTGCAACGCGCCCATGCGGCGGGTGCGCTGGTGGCCGTGGCCGCCGACCTGCTGGCGCTGACCTTGCTGACCCCACCGGGCGAGTTCGATGCCGACGTGGTACTGGGCAGCGCCCAGCGCTTCGGTGTGCCGCTGGGCTTCGGCGGCCCGCACGCGGCGTACTTCGCCACCCGCGATGCCTTCAAGCGCGACATGCCCGGCCGCCTGGTCGGGGTGTCCATCGACCGCTTCGGCAAGCCGGCCCTGCGCCTGGCCATGCAGACCCGCGAACAACACATCCGCCGCGAAAAGGCCACCAGCAACATCTGCACCGCGCAGGTGCTGCTGGCCAACATCGCCAGCATGTATGCGGTCTACCACGGCCCCACGGGCCTGGAGCAGATCGCCCGGCGCGTGCACCGCCTGACCGCGATCCTGGTGCAAGGGCTGCAGCAGCTCGGGCACCACGTCGAACAGGCGCATTTCTTCGACACCGTCAGCGTGGTCACTGCCGGGCCTGTGGCCGATGTGCTGGCGGCCGCCCAGAGTGCCTGTCTGAACCTGCGGCGGGTCGATGAACTGCGGGTTGGCGTGGCCCTGGATGAAACCTGCGAGCAGGGCAGTGTCGAGGCCCTGTGGCAGGTCTTCGCCGCAGCAGGCCAGGTGCTCCCGGACTTTGCCGCCCTGGCCGCCGAGAGTGGCGACTGCCTGCCCGCGGCGCTGCTGCGCCAGACCCCATTCCTGCAGCACCCGGTGTTCAACCGCTATCACAGTGAAACCGAACTGATGCGTTACCTGCGCCGCCTGGCCGACAAGGACCTGGCCCTGGACCGCAGCATGATCGCGCTTGGCTCATGCACCATGAAGCTCAATGCTGCCAGCGAGATGGTACCGATCACCTGGCCCGAATTCGGCGCCCTGCACCCATTCGCCCCGGCCGAGCAGTCGCAAGGTTACCGTCAGCTGACCGATGAGCTGGAAGCCATGCTCTGTGCGGCCACCGGCTATGACGCCATGTCGCTGCAGCCCAATGCCGGCTCGCAGGGCGAGTATGCCGGCCTGCTGGCGATCCGCGCCTACCACGCCAGCCGTGGCGAGGCAGGGCGCGATGTGTGCCTGATCCCGTCGTCGGCCCATGGCACCAACCCGGCCACCGCGCAGATGGCCGGCATGCGGGTGGTGGTGGTCAACTGCGACGAGCGTGGCAACGTCGATGTCGCCGACCTGCAGCACAAGGCCGAGCAGCACCGGGCGCAGCTGGCCGCGCTGATGATCACCTACCCCTCGACCCACGGCGTGTTCGAAGAGGCCATCACCCGCATCTGCGACATCATTCATGAGCACGGTGGCCAGGTGTACCTGGACGGCGCCAACATGAACGCGATGGTCGGCCTGTGTGCCCCGGGCATGTTCGGTGGCGACGTGTCGCACCTGAACCTGCACAAGACCTTCTGCATCCCCCACGGCGGTGGCGGCCCCGGTGTCGGCCCGATCGGCGTCAAGGCGCACCTGGCGCCGTTCCTGCCCGGTCACGCCCACCTGGCCAACCCCCAGGGCGCGGTCAGCGCGGCGCCTTATGGCAGTGCCAGCATCCTGCCGATCACCTGGATGTACATCCGCATGATGGGCGGGGAAGGGCTCAAGCGTGCCTCGCAACTGGCGATTCTCAATGCCAACTACATCGCCCGGCGCCTGGAGGACCACTACCCGGTGCTGTACACCGGCGAGAACGGCCTGGTCGCCCATGAATGCATCCTCGACCTGCGCCCGCTCAAGGACAGCAGCGGCATCAGCGTCGAGGACGTGGCCAAGCGCCTGATCGACTTCGGCTTCCATGCCCCGACCATGTCGTTCCCGGTGGCCGGCACGCTGATGGTCGAGCCGACCGAAAGCGAGTCCAAGGAAGAACTGGACCGCTTCTGCGCCGCGATGATCTGCATCCGCGAAGAAATCCGCGCCGTGGAAATCGGCACCCTGGACAAGCTCGACAACCCGCTGAAGAACGCGCCGCATACCGCCACCGAGCTGGTGGGCGAATGGCCCCATGGCTATGCCCGGGAGCTGGCGGTGTACCCGCTGGCCGACCTGCGCGACAGCAAGTACTGGCCGCCGGTGGGGCGCGTGGACAACGTCTACGGTGACCGCAACCTGGCCTGTGCCTGCCCGCCGCTGTCGAGCTATCAAGATGCCTGACCCTGCCGGCCCGCAGCGCTTGCGGGCCGTGCTTGCCAACCGAACAACAAGGAATCACACCCATGTTCCATAAAAGCCTGACCCTGTCCGATTTCGACCCTGCACTGTCCGCGGCCATCGGCCGTGAAGTGCAGCGCCAGGAAGACCACATCGAGCTGATCGCTTCGGAAAACTACACCAGCCCCCAGGTGATGCAGGCCCAGGGCACCGAACTGACCAACAAGTACGCCGAAGGCTACCCGGGCAAGCGTTACTACGGTGGCTGCGAGCATGTCGACGTGGTCGAGCAATTGGCCATCGACCGCGCCAAACAACTGTTCGGTGCCGGTTATGCCAACGTCCAGCCACACTCGGGCTCCCAGGCCAACGCGGCGGTCTACCTGGCCTTGCTGCAGGCCGGCGATACGCTCCTGGGCATGAGCCTGGCCCACGGCGGCCACCTGACCCACGGTGCCAAGGTGTCGTCCTCGGGCAAGTTGTACAACGCCGTGCAATATGGCATCGATGGCAACGGCCTGATCGACTACGACGAAGTCGAGCGCCTGGCCGTCGAGCACCAGCCGAAGATGATCGTGGCCGGCTTCTCGGCCTACTCGAAGACCCTCGACTTCCCGCGTTTTCGGCAGATCGCCGACAAGGTCGGGGCCTACCTGTTCGTTGATATGGCCCACGTCGCCGGGCTGGTCGCGGCAGGCCTGTACCCCAACCCGCTGCCGTATGCCGATGTGATCACCACCACCACCCACAAGACCCTGCGCGGGCCGCGTGGTGGCCTGATTCTGGCCAAGGCCGACCCGGAGCTTGAGAAAAAGCTCAACTCGGCGGTATTCCCGGGCGGGCAGGGCGGGCCGCTGATGCACGTGATCGCGGCCAAGGCGGTGTGCTTCAAGGAGGCCCTGGAGCTGGGTTTCAAGGAGTACCAGCGCCAGGTCATCAGCAACGCCCAGGCCATGGCGCAGGTGTTCATGCAGCGCGGTTTCGACGTGGTGTCCGGTGGCACCGACAACCACCTGTTCCTGGTCAGCCTGATCCGCCAGGGCATCACCGGCAAGGACGCCGACGCCGCGCTGGGCCGTGCGCACATCACGGTGAACAAGAACGCGGTGCCCAATGACCCGCAGTCGCCGTTCGTGACCTCGGGCCTGCGTATCGGTACCCCGGCCGTGACTACCCGTGGGTTCAAGGAAGTGGAATGCCGCGCCTTGGCGACCTGGATCTGCGACATCCTCGACCACCTCGGCGATGCCGACGTCGAGGCCCAGGTGGCGCGCCAGGTAGCGGCGTTGTGCAAGCTGTTCCCGGTCTATCCGGCCTGACACCCGGGGGCTGCACAGCAGCCCCCCGGTAATGCTGTCAGTCAATATCAACGCGGGGCCAGGAGCCAGCCATGTCCACCGAACAACTGCAACACTCATCGCCGCGCCCGCAGCCCTTGCAGGCCGGGGTGAAACTGCGCGGCGCCGACAAGGTGGCGCGCATTCCGGTGAAGATCCTGCCGACCGAGCAGGTGCCGCGCAAACCCGACTGGATTCGCGTGGCGATTGCCACCACGCCGGAAGTGGCGCGGGTCAAGGCCCTGCTGCGCAAGCACAGGCTGCACAGCGTGTGCGAAGAGGCGTCCTGCCCGAACCTGGGCGAGTGCTTCTCGGGCGGTACGGCGACCTTCATGATCATGGGCGACATCTGCACCCGCCGTTGCCCGTTCTGCGATGTCGGCCATGGCCGGCCCAAGCCGCTGGATGCCGATGAACCGAAGAACCTGGCCATCGCCATTGCCGACCTTGGCCTGAAGTACGTGGTGATCACCTCGGTGGACCGTGACGACCTGCGCGATGGCGGCGCCCGTCACTTTGCCGATTGCCTGCGCGAGATCCGCAGGCTGTCGCCAGGCATTCAGCTGGAGACCCTGGTTCCGGATTACCGTGGCCGTATGGACGTGGCCCTGGACATCACCGCGCAAGAGCCGCCAGATGTGTTCAATCACAACCTGGAAACCGTACCGCGCCTGTATCGGGCGGCACGGCCAGGTTCGGACTTCGAATGGTCGCTGGACCTGCTGGAGCGCTTCAAGCAACGCCTGCCGACGGTACCGACCAAGTCCGGGCTGATGCTCGGCCTGGGCGAGACCGATGCCGAGGTGGTCGAGGTGATGCAGCGCATGCGTGAGCACCAGGTCGACATGCTGACCTTGGGGCAGTACCTGCAACCGTCACGCAGCCACCTGCCGGTGCAGCGCTTCGTGCACCCCGACACCTTCGCCATGCTTGCCGAGCAAGCGTTGGCGATGGGGTTCAGAAACGTGGCAGCCGGGCCGCTGGTGCGCTCGTCCTACCACGCTGACCGGCAACTGCAAGCGGTGTAAGGCTGTGCCCGGCAGGGCAGGCGCTGGTCACAGGTGAGTGCCTGCCCCTGCCGGTTTCACAGCCCGCCGCCGATGAGGGCTCAGTTCACCAGCACTTCGTCCAGTGCCTGCTCAAGGGTGCTGACGGTTCGCTCGATGTTGTGCAGTTTTTCCAGCCCGAACAGACCGATGCGGAAGGTCTGGAAGTCGGCTGGCTCGTCACATTGCAACGGCACGCCGGCGGCTATCTGCAGGCCGTGCTCGGCGAATTTCTTGCCGTTCTTGATATCGGCATCATCGGTGTAGCTCACCACCACGCCCGGGGCCTGAAAACCGGCTGCGGCCACGCTCCTGATGCCTTTGCCGGCCAGCATGGCGCGTACCCGATCGCCCAGCGCCTGTTGCTCGCCGCGAAGCTTGTCGAAGCCATAGGCTTGCATCTCGTTGATCACGTCGTTGAAGCGCGCCAGTGAATCGCTGGGCATGGTCGCATGGTAGGCATGCCCGCCCTGTTCGTAGGCCTGCATGATCTGCAGCCACTTTTTCAGGTCGCAGGCAAAGCTGCTGCTTTGCGTCTGCTCGATGCGCGCGAGGGCCAAGGCACTGAACATCACCAGGGCGCAGCACGGCGAGGCGCTCCAGCCTTTTTGGGGGGCGCTGATCAGCAGGTCGACGGCGCACTTGTGCATATCGACCCAAAGCGTGCCTGAGGCGATGCAGTCCAGCACGAACAAGCCCCCCACCGCATGCACGGCGTCACCGACGGCCCGCAGGTAATCGTCGGGCAGGATCATCCCGGATGAAGTTTCAACGTGAGGGGCGAAGACAACCTGCGGCTTGTGCGCCTCAATGGCCGCCAGCACTTCCTCCAGAGGGGGAGGCGCGTAAGCCGCCTGGCGCCCCGTGTCGACCGGCCGGGCTTTGAGCACCGTGGTGGCCGCGGCGATGTTGCCCATGTCAAGGATCTGGCTCCAGCGATAACTGAACCAGCCATTGCGTATCACCAGGCATTGCTGGCCGCTGGCGAACTGTCGCGCTACCGCCTCCATGCCGAAGGTACCGCTGCCTGGGACGACTGCAACGGCCTGGGCGTTGTAGACCTGTTTCAGGGTGCTGGAAATGTTCTTCATCACACCTTGAAAGGCCTGCGACATGTGATTGAGCGAGCGGTCGGTGTAGACCACCGAGTACTCGACCAGCCCCTCGGGATCAATAGCGGGATAGATCTTTGACATGGGTGACTCCTTCGGCAGAGATGTCCTTGATATCGACCTTGGCCCAAGCATTGGCAAATGACAAGAATGATCGGGGCGGATTGCTGCTATCAGCGGGTTTCAATGTGCGCCTGCAACTGCCCGCCGACGATGGATATTTCTTTGAATTGTCGACCCTCGCGCAGCACGAACAACGCGTCCATCCCGCGCGCCTGCGCCAGGCGTGGGCCCTCGGTTTCGCCCAGGACCATCAGCGCCGTGGCCCAGGCATCGGCGAGCATGCAGGAGGCCGCCACCACGGTGACGGCGGCGAGCGGGTTGCACAGGGGCGCGCCGGTGGCCGGGTCCATGGTGTGAGCATAGGACTGACCGGCCACCTCGACCCAGTGTCGATAGTCCCCCGAAGTCGCGATCGCGGTATCGCTGAGCTCCATCACGCCCATGACTTCACGCACGCCCCGCGTGGGCTTTTCCAGGGCCACCACCCAGCACTGGCCGTCAGGTTTGACGCCTCGGGCGCGCATCTCGCCATCGATACCGACCAGGTAGCGGGTGATGCCCAGACCGTCCAGGCAACGGGCCAGTTCATCCACGCCAAAACCTTTGGCGATACCACTCAAGTCAAGGTTCAGCGGCCCGCGCTTGCGCACCTGATTGCGCTGGGGCTGCACCACCAATGCGGCGCTGGCCGACAGCCGGGCACGCGGCGCAACCGTGCCGCTAGCCTGCGCCGTGACCGTCTGCTCGCCTGGGCCGAAGCCCCAGGCGTTCACCAGGTCACCGACAGCGATGTCGAAGGCGCCGCCGGATTGCTGGCTGACGCGCAATGCCGCAGTCAGCACCGTGGCCAGTTCCTTGGGCACCGACAGCCATTGCTGCTCGGGGGCGGCATTGAGGCGGTTGAGGTCCGAATCGGGTTTCCAGGTGGACATTTGCTGATCCACCCGGGCCACGGCGCGGGCCAGTTGCTGGCCCACTTGGTCGGTGTCGATCCCGGCCCCGGCATAAAACAGAGCGGTGTAGCGGGTGCCCATGGTTTCGCCGTTCAGGCTGTAACGCTGCAACTCAGTAGACATCTTCACGGTAGCGCCCTTGTGCCTTGAGGGTGAGCACACTGAGGTCGAGAGGCGCCAACACTTCATCAAGGGCCTGCATCACGCCTTTGGCCATTTCGCGACTGCCACATACCAGCACCTGGGCACCTTTCTCAATCAGCCGGCGCAAGGCCAGGGCATCGCTGATCAGCCGGTCTTGCACGTAGCTGCGGTCCTGAACCTGAGAAAAGGCGGCACGCAATGCCGTGAGGCGGCGGTCCGACAGGTATTGGTTGAGCTCGGGTTCGTAGAGAAAGTCCGAGGCCGGGTTGCGCCCGCCCCAATACAGGTGCATTGGGTGTCGGGCCTTGTTGTTGCGGATAAAACCGGCCAGAGGACCGATACCGGTACCGGCGCCGATCAGGATCACCGGGTGTGCGCCCGATGCCGGACGAAACTGCGGGTTGGGCTGGATGAAGGCGTCGATCTGCGCGCCGATGTCCAGGCCGTGAAGAAACTCAGAGCACAGGCCACCGTTGTGTTTGCGCACGCAGATCTCCAGCACGCCGTCCTGGGAACCGCTGGCCAGCGAGTAGAAACGCGGGATTGGGCTGCCCGGGGGCAGAATCCCGAGCAGGTCGCCGGCCAGAAAGCCTGGCAGTTCGCTGCAGGCTTTGAAGCGCAGGACGTGGGTCGGTGCATTCACCTGTTCGCCATAGGTAATCCGCTCTGTCAGCGCCAAGGCATGGGTACGCGGCTGCTGCGGGGTGTGAACCAGCGCCAGTTCCTGCCCCAACACCTCGCTCAACGCCTGGCCCCAGCGGGCAAACGCCTGAGAGGACTGGCGGTTGATGGTTTCCAGCCTGAGCAGTGGCGAGCCACCGGCCTGCAACATTGCATCCTGCACGTGGTGGGCGTACTGACAGAACTGCGTAAACTGGCGGTCGCCCAGGCCCAGCACCGCGAACGGCAAGCCGGGCTTGAGGCCGGTCTTGGCCAGCCGCGCCAGGAACTGCGATGCCGAGGCCGGCGCATCGCCGTCACCGTGGGTTGCGGTGAGGATGAACAGCCGTTGGGCATTGCGGTAGTCGCCCACCCATTCATTCATCGCCGCGCTGTGCACCTTGTGGCCACGCTGGTGCAGGGCGTCGTGCAGGGTCTTGGCAAAACCCCAGGTGCTGTTGTTCTCACTGCCCACCAGAATAACGCTGTCGGCGGCGTGGGCCAGGCTGTTGTGGTGGATGTTCGGGCCAGCCCTGCGGCGGCGCCACCACAACACGATGCCGGTCACGCTCATCAACGGCACGCAGAGGGCGCAGACCCCGAGCAACAGGCCCAGCCACCAAAGGCCCTCGCCAGTGTGCAGTTGGTAGATCACGTCATAGAAGTTGCGCATCGAGCCGTGGGCTTGATAGGACAACACTGCGCCGCTGGCCTGATCCACGTAGCCGTCGCCCTGGGTGGTGCGCAGGGAAAACACATCGCGGGGGTCGCCGGGGCTTGGGTAGACCAGCTCGCGCAGGTCATTGAGGTCGGTGGCCTGCAACGCCTGCAGCGTGGCCACCGGCAAGGCCGGGCCGGCGCTGACGTGGGCCGGGAAGGCGGGTTCACGTTCACTACCGTCGGCGATCAAAGCAAACGTGGTGGCGGACATGTACAGCCCGCTCAAGGCCGTCAGCAGCAGCCCGAGCAAGGCCAGCCGGCCGACTTCAGCATGCCAGCGCTGGCTGAAACTGCCCCGCAGCGGGCGCAGCAGGTTGCGCCAGCCGCCCAGGCGCCGGGCCAGCAGCAGTGCACCGGACACTGACAGCGCCAGCATGATCAGGGCGCCAGCACCCGACACCCCATGGCCCGGCGTGCCAAGCAGCAGCGAGCGGTGCAGGTCCTTGACCCACCGGGAGAACGCCGGTGGCTGGTAAGGACCGAGGCCCTGGCCCGTCAGTGGGTCGACCTGTTCCGCACTGGCCTGGCCGTTCTGCTTGTAATAGACGATCACCGTGCCGGACGCTGAGCGCTGGATCTGCTCCACGCCCGTGAAGTGGCTGGCAACGCGCCCGGCCAGTTGGCCGACGTTGAGTTGTCCGGCCGCAGGGGAGGTGCCATGCAGGCGTTCCAGCGCCGGCTGCACAGACAGGATCGCGCCGCTGATGGCCAATACCATGACCAACAGGGCTGCGATCAGGCCAGGCAGGGAATGGAACCGACGAAGCATATTCAGCCTCCAGAAGTGTCGGGTGCTACAGGTCGTAAGTGAAGGTGTCGACGTAAGCACTGCCGGTCGTGGGCTTGCCTGAGCCTTTGGTCGTCAGCGCTACGCTGACATCGCCACGGGCGTCACGTTGGTCCTCGACGGCGCTGTCGATGCGGATCTGATAGCCGGCATCAATCAGCGTGTCTGCCAGTTCCACGCTGACTTTGAGCGTGCCCCCACTGCCGACACTGGCGCCGCTGACCCCGTCAAACTCGCTTGGGTTCATTCCGCTGCCACGTGCCCAGTCGCCCAGGTGCTTGTAATACTTGGCCTTCTTCCCGGCCACCCAGAGGGTTTTCTGATACTGGCCACTGGCGTCGGTGACGTAGATCGCCAGGTAGGCATCGTTGCCGCTGTAGTCCTTGAGCTGCGTGGTCAAGGTCACTTCCCGGGCCTGGGCCAGCGCCGGCAGGGCGATGGCGCCGACGAGGCAGGTTGCTGCGATGATCTTTTTCATGACGGTGTCTCCTGTCGAGGGCGGCGTCTGCGGCATACCCTAAGGTGCCTTCCTGAAGGCCAGCTGAATTTACAGCTATCAATGGTCGCTTAATATCTGTAAATTCGCATATGCGCAAAAACGAATATACAGGTCGGCTATGCCCATTCAGCCCTGCACCCTCTTCAAATGCCTCGGTGACGAAACCCGGGCCCGGATCATGTTGATGCTCGCCGCTGAGGGCGAGCTGTGCGTTTGCGAACTGATCTGGGCACTGGACGACAGTCAGCCGAAAGTCTCCCGGCATTTGGCTCAACTGCGTACCTGTGGCTTGCTGGAGGATCGCCGGCAAGGCCAATGGATCTATTACCGCCTTCATCCGCAACTCCCCCAATGGGCAGTGGATGTACTCAAGACGACGCTTGAGGCAAACCGCTCTTGGCTTGGCGATGATCAAAGTCGCCTTGCTTCTATGGAAGGTCGCCCGGTACGCCAGGTCTCCTGCTGTTGAGTGTTTTGCAGACCTGACAGATTGCTGGCGATTTCAATCCCATTTTGCTTACGACACTGGCAGCACTTGCCGTGCGCTTGAGCATCAGCGCTTAGGAGTTAACGTGTGAAGATCCTGTTCATGTGTACGGCCAATAGCTGTCGTAGCGTCTTGTCCGAGGGGCTGTTCAACCATGTTGCCCCGGACGGCTTCACGGCCATCAGTTCGGGCAGCTTTCCCAGCGGCAAACTCAATCCGCGTGCGGTGAGCACGCTGCAAGGGCTGGGTGTCGACACGTCTGGCCTGTACAGCAAAGGTTCAGAGGCGTTCGCCGACACACCACCCGATATCGTTATCACCGTGTGCGACAAGGCGGGCGGCGAGCCTTGCCCGGTGTATTTTGGCCCGGCCATCAAGAGCCACTGGGGGCTATCCGACCCGTCAGAGGCAGACGGCACAGACGAGGATGTTCAGGCCGCATTCGATGCAACGGTTGAACACATCAAAAGGCGGTGTGCAGCCTTCTTCACTCTGGATCTCAGAACGCTTCAGGGTGCTGATCTGAAGCAGGCCCTGGATCGTATTGGAGCACTGTGATGAGCGAATTTGATACCGACTCTTCCGAGACTTTTCCTGCCCTTGATCTGTCGCTGATGGATCTCCCCAGCGCCGATAAACTTGGCCTGGCAAATGATGTGGACGTCAAGCCACGCATCCTTTTGCTCTATGGGTCGACCAGAGAGCGGTCGTTCAGTCGTCTGTTGACGCAAGAGGCTGCACGCCTGCTCCAGCACATGGGCGCCGAGACGGTGATCTTCGACCCGTCAGGGCTGCCTTTGCCGGATGATGCACCCGTCGACCACCCCAAAGTGCAAGCGCTACGCGAGCTGGTGCTGTGGTCAGACGGTCAGGTGTGGTGTTCCCCAGAGCGTCACGGCGCGATGTCTGCAGTATTCAAAGCACAGATCGACTGGATTCCTTTGAGCCTGGGTGCCGTGCGGCCCACCCAGGGTAAAACCCTCGCAGTGATGCAGGTGTGCGGCGGCTCTCAGTCGTTCAACGCCGTCAACCAGATGCGTATTCTCGGCCGGTGGATGCGCATGCTGACCATCCCGAATCAGTCGTCGGTGCCGAAAGCGTATCTGGAGTTTGACGAAGCAAATCGAATGAAGCCTTCGCCGTACTACGACCGTTTAGTCGATGTGATGGAGGAGTTGGTGAAATTCACGTTGCTGGTTCGTGGCCGTGAGGGCTATCTGGTAGATCGCTATTCGGAGCGAAAAGAAAGCGCGCAAGCTTTATCGGCCAGGGTGAATCAGCGCGCCATCTAGACGGCGCGCAGAGGGGAAGGGCTTGTAGCCGCTGAGCTAAGCCTGGGCTCCAGGAACAGTCAGCCCGTTGGCAATGGCACTGGCTTCAAGCTTTGCACGCTCCGCGTCGAGAAAAACATAAGTGGCTTGCAGCGCGGTGATCTTCGCTTGAATGTCGGCCATCTTGTTGGCGACCAGGGCCGCGCCTTGCGCGCAATCGATCGTATTACCCCGCTTGGCCTGAAGGATGTCCCTGATCTCGGCGAGTGAAAAACCGCCGCCCTGGGCACTCTGAATGAAGGCCAGATCGGCAACGGTCTGATCGCTATAGCTGCGGTAGTTGTTGGCTTGGCGATGAGCCACGATGAGCCCGAACTGTTCGTAATAGCGCAATGCATGGCGGCCGAGCCCGCTGCGGCGCTCCAACTCTCCAATATTCACCGTAAAACTCCTTGACTGTAGAGTGCCCTCTATACCTTAGCCTGCGCCGATCTTCCAAACAAGGATTCGGATATGAGCGTGGAATGCTTCGTCACAGGCGGCAGTGGCTTTGTGGGGCAACATTTGCTGGCGCGGCTTACTGCGACAGGGCACAAGACCTGGGTGCTTATGCGCAGCCCTGAAAACATCGAGCGCCTCAGAGAGCAGGTAGGCCGGCTGGGCGGTAACCCGGCGTCTATCCATGCGGTTGAGGGCGATATCAGCAGGGAAGGGCTTGGGCTCAGTGAGGCAGACAGGCAATGCGTGTCTTCGGTCGCTGTGGTGTTCCACCTCGCGGCGCAATTCACCTGGGGGCTGACAATGGAGCGCGCGCGCGAAGTCAATGTGCAAGGGGCGCTGAGAGTCGCAAGGCTCGCCGCCAGCCAGCACATCCGATTACTGATGGTGGGCGGCTATATGCTGCAAAACCTGACCCACCTTGCCCATGTCGGAGTTGACGTCGAGTGCCCTGAAAACACCAACTGGCCTTTAGTCTATGAGCGTGTGGGTGGCTACGAAGGCAGCAAGCTCGAGTCGCATTTTGCAGTCATCCGTTACATGCAGGAGGCAGACGCGGATTACACGATTGTTCATCCCGCCACGGTGTGTGGCCACAGCGAGAGTGGGCACATCCTGGAAGGGCAGCCGCTGGCCGAACTCATTCGAAACCTGGCACAAGGCCGGTTCAAAGCTGTCCCCGGTTCCGCCAGGCACTGGTTGCCAGTCGTCAGCGTCGATTACCTGGTAACGATGATAACCTGCGTCGCGTTCGACCCCTCGATGGCCAACCGGCAGGTCCTGGCGCTCAATGAGGGCACACCGAACCTTCAGCGGATGCTTGCGCAACTGGCAACAACGCTGGAAGTAAAGGCCCCTCGACGCCATGTAGCGATAGGCTTGCTCAAGTGGCTATTGACCATTCCTGGGCTGGCGGCCCGATTCGCGATCAGCACCGAGTCGTTGAACTTTATTCAGACGCAGCGCTTTGACATGAATTACAGCAAGCAATTGGAGCGCAAGTATCAATTAACACATCCAGACCTGGCACGAACACTGGAAAAGACGGTGCGCTACGTCAAGGGTTACTTGCCCAACTGAGCCCACCTATGACAAGGAATGTAATGATGCAATCTCATTTCGGCAAAGGCGTCCTCTTTGCACTCTGCGCCGCGGCATTGAATGCAACCATCGGCGTACTCAGCAAGGTGTTAATGAACAGTGGATTCAGCTCCAGCAGTATCGCCTTGATAAAAACCCTACTCGGCTGCCTGCTGCTGTCAGTCTTGCTACTGTTCCTCAAGCGGCCCTTGCACGTGGCTAAGTGGCTCCCGGCAGCGGTGTGCGCCTTTCTCGGCATTTTCATGCTGTTCCACTTTGAAACTTCGGCCTATAGCCATTACGCCGCGGCCGGGGTCGTGGTGATCCTGATGGCTAGCGCATCCATTTCTTCGATATTACTGGGACGGATAGTCCTCAACGACCCCATCACCGCCAACGTGACGGTAGGCGCCGGATTGACGATAGCCGGTATTGCGGTCATTTTCGGGGCCGATATGGAGCAGGGCTTTACCCTGCAAGGTGCAGTGCTCGCGTCGATCGCTGGCTGCAGTTATGGGGCATTCTCGGTAGCCATGAAGCGCATGGGTGTGGCTGGGGGGCTGCATTTCACTCGGCAACTTTTGTTTTTCGGCAGCCTTTACCTGCTGATGCCGGCTGCGAGCGATGGGTTCGTCATGGGCGAGCTGTCGCTGCTGGCGGTCATGGCATTGCTCGCTCTGGCGACACTGCCGACCATCCTCGGTTTCTTCTGCACCACCAAGGCCATCGAGTATTTGAAGCCGTCACAAGTTCAAGCACTGGAACTGACTGAGCCGCTGTTTGCCGCGCTGTTGGCGTTCGTGGTCCTCAATGAGGTGCCGCGAGACACTTTGTACCTGGGGGCCGGTTTGATCCTCTTTGGGCTGTGTTTCTCCAATGAGCTGATCCGCCTAGGCAAGAAAGCGCCACAGCCGTCTGGTGTGTAGCAGTTATGGCGCAGGCCTTCACAGCCCGCCGCCGAAGCGATACTGCCAGACCACGCCGGCCACATCGAATTCGCTGCCGGTGCGGGTGTGGGCACCATTGCTGGCAAACAGCTTCACCGAGTTGTTGCGGTTGACCGGCAGGGTGAGGGTGCAGCCATAGCGGGTGTTTTCCTGGAAGTCGTGGTTGCCCACCCCGTCGACCGAGGTGTTGCCGCCAGCGAAATAGGTGCCGTCCAGCGAGGCCCAGACACCATTTTGAAAGGCGTAGATCAGGTGCACCTGGGTCTGGTAGATCGGCCGCTGGGAAAAGCTGCGGTTGCCGAGGTACTGGTTGTTGTCGGTGAAGAAGGTGCCTGCGCCCGACAACTCCAGGGTCACTGCGCCGATGCGCTTGGAGATGCCGATTTCAGGCTTGAACGACCAGCGATTGTTGCCGAGGTTGACCAGCCGGCTGGAGTCGTATTGGCCAAGCGGCGCGGTGATCGCCAGGCTGGTGCCGATGATCACGTCCTGCTGGTAGCTGGGAAACTCCGCCAGCGACAGGGCCGGGGCGCCATACCAGTTGACTGAAAAACGCAATCTCGGGTCGATCAGGCCGCTCACATTGCGCTCCCTGGGTTCGCCGGCGAACAGTGCAGACCCGCTCAACCTGGCCTCGGGCACGACGACATCGAACTTGGCGGAACGGCCCCAGACATCCAGTGACCTGGCATAGGCAAACACCACCGTTTCGATGTCGAGCTTGGCATCTTCCAGCGGCACCGAGGGGTTGGCGGTCACGTTGCCCCGCAGGTCGCTGTAGCCCAGCAGCAGGAAGTTGATGCCGACTGGCGTATTGGCGTAGGCCCTGGGCTCGAGATCCTCGGCGTTGGCGCCCTGGGCGGCCAGCAGCAGCGGCGCCAGGCTCAACGGAGCCAGCCTGACCACGCAGGGTCTGTGTTTCGACGCCATTCGCTCGCTTCCTGTCAGGCTGCCCGGGTGCTATGTACTGTTGTAGTTGATCCGGCAGCGGACGTCGCCCCGTGTATCAGTGGATACCTTGGTCTTCCAGTACTTTGCGCAACGCATGCACGCCGACCGCGACGATCAGCCCGGTCATGACGATGCCCGCCATTCCGATCAGCATGGCCAGGCAGCGTGCCAGGCCAAGCTTGGGCACCAGGTCGCCATAGCCAATGGTCAAGCCTGTCACGAAGGAAAAGTACAGGCCATCGCCCACCGGCCAGCCTTCCAGCTCGCCGACGACCAGCCCGAGCAGGGCCATGAACACCAGCAGCACCGACACGATCGGCCAGACCACCAGCAGCCCGCGCCAGAACTCACCGATGAAGTCACGTCGCAACGGTTTCATGGCTCGCATGGGACACTCCTTGAAAGAAGCAAACGACGGATTTGTTCACCCTCACACCTGGCTGCATTGCCAATCACCAGCCATCATCATCTAGCAGAATCTAGCTGTACTGGCCGTATTGCGGGTGTGCTGTACCTGGCTGGCCGACGCTTTTGCAGTGCAATCCCCCTTTGGCATCGACGCTTGGCGCGGAGGTCATCATCGTGCGCGATCCTGCAAAAAAAATGGGCCTGGTCGGGCTCACCACGTTGGTCACGGTGAACATGATGGGCTCCGGCATCATCATGCTGCCGGCAAGTATGGCGCAGATCGGCGCCGTCTCGCTGTTGTCCTGGGTGATCACGGCTGTGGGCTCGATGGCCATCGCCTATTGCTTCGCCCAGTGCGGCATCTACTGCACGCGTTCAGGCGGCATGTCGGCCTACAGTGAAGAGGCCCACGGCAAATCCGCGTTCTTCCTCTGTTCCTACCTTTATTTTCTGTCACTGATGATCGGCAACGTTGCCATCGGCATTTCTGCCGTGGGTTACCTCACGCCCTTCATCCCCTGGCTCGGCAGCGGTGCGCTGCCGCTGCTGGTCGGGGCGGTGGCGCTGATCTGGTTCACGACCCTGGCCAATCTGGGGGGCGCCGACATCACCGGGCGCCTGGGGGCGATCAGTGTCTGGGGCGTGATCGTGCCGGTGGCGGGCCTGAGCCTGATCGGCTGGTTCTGGTTCAGCCCTGCAACCTTCCATGAGGCCTGGAACCCCGGGCAGGTGCCGGTCGGCCAGGCGATCACCAACAGCATTCCGCTGACTTTGTGGGCGTTCCTGGGCATGGAGTCGGCTGCGCAGAACTCCGACGCGGTGGAGAACCCCAAGCGCAATGTGCCGCTGGCCTGCCTGTTCGGCACGCTGGGCGCGGCGGTGGTGTACATCCTTTCGACCAGCGTCATCCAGGGCATCGTGCCCAACCCCGACCTGGCCAACGCCAGTGCGCCGTTCGCCCTGGCTTACGCACGGATGTTCGATGACACCGTTGGCAACGTGATCATGGGCCTGGCGGTGATCGCCTGCGTCGGCTCTTTGCTGGGCTGGCAGTTCACCCTGGCAGAGACTGCCAAGGTCACGGCGGGGCAGGGGCTGTTCCCGAAACTGTTCACCCGCACCACGGCCCGGGGCGTGCCCCTGGCCGGGATGCTGACCTGTGCGGTGATGCAGAGCCTGATTGCCCTGTCGACCTTGTCACCCAACGCCAGCGCCCAGTTCGGCAGGCTGGTCAACCTGGCGGCGGTCACCAACATCATTCCCTACATCACCTCGCTGACCGGCTTGCTGGTGATCATGTACAAGGCCCAGGTGGACATCGCCATTTTCCGCCGCAACAGCGCCATCATGCTGGTCGCCGTGTGCTATTGCCTCTATGCGCTTTACGCCTCGGGGCTGGAGGCGGTATTTGGAGCGGCACTGATCATGGCGTTGGGTTACCTGTTGTTCGGCTTCATCGCCAAGCGATTCATCAAGGGGCTGGACATGATCGGAGGCGCGCCATGAGCAGCAGAGCGAAGCTGGCCAGCCTGTGCCTTGCCAGCCTGATTGGCTGGGCGACACCCTATGCCACGGTTGCTGCAGCGCATGTCATGGGCCGGATACGTGACAGCCAGGTGCTGACGCTGGGGTACATGGACGGTTTTGCGCCGTTTTCCTCGGGCAATGAACAGGCCCCGCAAGGTTACGCGGTCGAATTATGCCGGGCAGTTGCCGAACGGCTGCGCCAGACGCCCGGTTTTGCGGGGCTGCAGGTGCGCTGGCGGGCGCTGCCGGAGCAGGAGGTTGCGCGCTCGTTGAGCGAGGGGCAGGTCGATCTGTTCTGCACGCCTGCGGTGGAAACCCTCGCCAGGCGCAAAACCCTGGACTTCTCCATACCGGTGTTCACCTCCGGCCTGGCCGCCATGGTCAGGCGCGATGCACCCGCGACCTTGCTCGGGCCGCTCAACGGCCGTGCCGGTGATAGCGGCCCACGCTGGCGCGCGACGATCAATGCGGGCCTGAGCAAACACAGCTTTGCCGTGCTGCAAGGCACGGTGAGCAGCGATTGGGCCCGGCAACGGATTCGCCAGCTTGGTTTGCAATCCACCTTGCAGGAGGTGCCCACCTATCAGGAAGGGGTGCGCCGAGTGGCAGCGCGCGAGGTTGATGCCTTCCTCGGCGACCGCATGGTCCTGTTGGCCTACCAGGCCGGGCAGGCCGAACGTGAGCAGCTGTGGGTGCCGGACCGCCTGTTCGACATGCACCAGGTAGCGCTGGCGATGGCCCGGGGCGATGAGGATTTTCGGCTGCTGGTGGACAGCGCCTTGAGTCAGGCGCTTGCAGGGCAGCGCGGCGAGGAGCTGTACACGCGTTACCTGGGGCCACAGTCGGCGCAGGACCGTTTGCTGCAGGGCCTGTACCCGCTGCCTGATTAACCGGGCCGGCCTTTGATCATCCCCTCGCCGCGAACCGCAAGGCCAGCGGCAGCGCCAGTGCCCAGACGGGCGCCAGGATCAGCGCGGTATCCAGGCGCCCCAGAGGCAAGTCGATACCGGCCAGCCGGGCGCCAGCCAGATAGGCCAATGGGCCACCGAGCAGGCCCAGCAGCACCGCGAGCCATGCGGGCTGGCCGAGCCCTGCCAGGCTGTGGCGCATGCCACTGGCCAACACCAGCCACAGCAGGGCCAGCCACGCAGGCAGCGGCCACTGGCCGAAGCTGAATACGCCGAGCATGCCCAGTGTGCTGTCCAGCAGGCAGCCAGCCACCGCTACCCACAGCAGTACGCGTAGCTCACCGCCTGGGCTCAGCCACACGTGCAGCAGCAGGCCGAACACTACTATCAGCAACAGCCAAGGCCTGTGCGCCCCCAGTACACACAGCCACCAGCCAGCCTGCAGCCACAGCGCATTGCCGAGCAGCCAGCCACGGCGCACCATGTTCAGGCACCCGGTAGTGGCGCCCGTCGCGCCTGGGGCCCGGCCCACAGCATCTGGGCCACGCCGATGGTCCGCTCCTCGAAGCCGCCCTGGCAATAGCACAGGTAGAACTCCCACAGGCGCTGGAAGGCGTCGTCGTAACCGAGCCTGGCCAACTCGGTGCGCGAATGGCGCAGGTTGTCGCGCCAATGGCGCAGGGTGCGCGCATAGTCCTGGCCGAAATCCTCAAGGTGCACCAGGTTCAGCGCCGTCTGGCGGCTGGCGGTGTCGAGCAGGACGCTCAGCGAGGGCAGGGCGCCGCCAGGGAAGATATAGCGCTGGATGAAGTCCACCGAGCGCCGGGCCTGGGCGTAGCGCTGGTCGCGGATGGTGATGGCCTGCAGCAGCATCAGGCCGTCGTCCTTGAGCAGCGCGGCACATTGGCGAAAGTAGGTGGGCAGGTAGCGGTGGCCGACGGCCTCGATCATCTCGATGGACACCAGCTTGTCGAAGCGCCCGCGCAGGTCGCGGTAGTCCTCGTGCAGCACGGTGACGTGCTGCTCCAGGCCCAGCGCCTTGACCCGCTGCAAGGTGTGCGCGTGCTGCGCGGCGGAAAGGGTGGTGGTGGTGACCCGGCAGCCATGCTGCAAGGCCGCGTAGATGGCCAGGCTGCCCCAGCCGCTGCCGATTTCCAGCAGGTGTTCGCCGGGCTTGAGTTCGAGCTTCTGGCAGATCTGCCGGAGCTTGTTCGACTGCGCCTGTTCCAGGCTTTGCTCGGCGCTGTCGAACTGAGCGGCGGAATACATCATGGTCGGATCGAGCAGCCGTTCGAACAGGGCATTGCCCAGGTCATAGTGGGCCAGGATGTTGCGCCGTGCGCCGCGCCGGCTGTTGCGGTTGAGGTGGTGCAGTAGGCGCAGGGCCGGGCGCGCCAGGCGGGCCAGGCCGCCCTCCATGGCGTCCAGCACGTCGAGGTTGGCGACGAACAGCCGGGTCACTGCGGCCAGGTCCGGGCTGCGCCAGTAGCCGTGGATGTAGCCTTCGCCGGCGCCGATCGAGCCATTGCCGGCCACCAGGCCCCAGGCGGCGTCGTCCACAATCTCCACTTCCGCGTAGAGCGGGCTGGCGACGTCGCCGAAGCTCCATTGCCGGCCTTGGCTGATCAGGCGCAGATGGCCACGGCTCAGCTGATGCAGCTGCGCCAGTACCGCACGCCTGGCCAGCCCGCCGAACAGCGGCGTGATTCCGGCTGATTTGCTAACGCTCAAGGTCGGTTCGGACATGGTCGGGTTCCTCACGGATGGCTTGGCCAAGCGACAGGTCGTGCTGGCTGGCAGAGTGGTCGTAGACGGGGGAGCGTTTGAGCACCAGGCGCAGGGCTTGCCAGTAGATGCCGGTGACGGTGCGCAGGCTCATCCAGGGAAAGGCCAGGATGTGCCGATGCAGGCTGGCGCGGTCCAGCGGCTGGCGCTGCACGGCAAGGTCTGCGGCGAATACCAGGTGCCCGGCGCGCCAGTTTTCCATGTGCACGCGCACGCGTTGTGCATCGACGGCGAAGCGCAGCCGGTAGTCCATGTCCATGGGCATGAACGGCGAAACGTGGAAGGCCTTGGCCACGGTAAAGGGCCGGGCCAGGTCGCCTTGCACCGGCAGCACGTAGTGATAGCGCTCGCGCCAGGGGGTGTTGCGCACCTCCAGCAGCACGGCCGCGACCTGGCCTTGGCGGTCGTGGCAGAAGTAGACACTCACCGGGTTGAACGACAGCCCCCAGCAGCGCGGTTGCGTCAGCAGGTGCACCGCGCCTTCGGGCACCTGCCCGGTGGCCTGGCCAACCAGCAGGCGCGCGGCCTCGATCAACGGCATGCCCTGGCGGGTCAACGCCGGCAGGTAGTCGGTTTCGCGCCAGCACAACGGTGCCAGGCGCGAGCGCCCGAGCCAGCGCGACAGGCCTGGCAGGCGCGGCAACTCGTCGAGGTCCAGATAGAACAGGCCGATGCGATAGCGGAACGCGTGGGGCGCAGGGCTCAGGCGCCGGTGGCTGAGCCAGCCGTGACACAGGCTGCTGTTCACAGCTGCTCTCCAAAGTGCCTGGCGACATTCAGTGCACTGAGCACGCCGTCTTCGTGAAAGCCGTTGGCCCAGTAGGCACCACAGTAGTAACTGTGCAGCGGGCCCTGCAGTTCGCCCTGCCGGGCCTGGGCGGCCACGGCGGCGAGGCTGTACTGGGGATGGGCATACTCGAAGCGGGCGAGGATCTGTGCCGGGTCCACCAGCGCCGTCTGGTTGAGGCTGACGCAGAAGGTGGCCGGCGCCTCGATGCCCTGCAGGATGTTCATGTTGTAGGTGAGCGCAGCGGGGGCCTGCTCGCTGCCAGCCAGGCGGTAGTTCCAGCTGGCCCAGGCCCTGCGCCGGCGGGGCAGCAGGCGGGTGTCGGTGTGCAGCACCACGTCGTTGCTGGCGTAGCGGATGGCGCCGAGGATCGCCTGCTCCTGTTCGCTGGGGCCATCCAGCAGCGCCAGGGCCTGGTCGCTGTGGCAGGCGAAGACCACCTTGTCGAAGCGTTCGCTGCCAGCGGCCCAGGTCACGCTTACGCCCTGATCGTCGCGGCTCACCCGTTGCACCGGGCAGTTCAGGCGAATGTGCTCGGCAAAGGGCTGGCACAGCGGCGCCAGGTAGCTGCGTGAACCGCCCTCGATCACCCGCCATTGCGGGCGCTGGTTGACCGAAAGCAGGCCGTGGTTACGGCAGAAGCGCACGAAGAACTGCAGCGGGAAATGCAGCATGTCGGCCCGCGACATCGACCAGATGGCCGAGCCCATGGGCACGATGTAGTGGTCGATGAAGCGCTGGCCGTAGCGGTTATCACGCAAGTAGTTGCCCAAGGTGGTCTGGCCGTCGATACGCTGCTGGTCCAGGTCGGCCAGGGCCTGGCGGTTGAAACGCAGCACATCGCGCAGCATGCCCCAGAAGCCTGGCGACAACAGGTTGCGCCGCTGGGCGAACAGGCTGCGCAGGTCGTGCCCGTTGTACTCGAAGCCTGTGCGCGGGTCGTGCACCGAAAAGCTCATCTCGGTCACCCGCGAGGCGACGCCCAGGTGCTCCAGCAGGCGGATGAAATGCGGATAGGTCCAGTCATTGAAGACGATGAAACCGGTGTCCACCGCATGGTGCTGGCCGCGCCAATGCACATCGACGGTATGCGTGTGTCCGCCGACCCGGTCTGCCGCTTCGAATACCGTGACGGCGTGCTGGCGTGACAGCAGGTGGGCGCATGTAAGGCCGGCGATGCCGCTACCGATGATGGCGATGCGCATGGCTCAGCCCTGGGGTTGACGCGCCAGGCGCTGGCCCAGCTTCAGGCGCCAGCGTGCCGGCAGTGCGCCGAGCAGGCGCAGCAACAGGGTGAAGGTGGCGGGGAAAGTGATCTCCAGTGGGCGACGGGGCAGTCGTGCGAGAATGTGCCCGGCGGCGCGCTCGGCGCTCCACAGCTGGGGCATGGGGAAGTCGTTGCGGCGGGTCAGGGGGGTATCGACGAAGCCGGGGTTGACCAGGGTGACATCAATGTTCTCGTGAGCCAGGTCCAGGCGCAGGGATTCGACCAGGTAGCGCAGCGCGGCCTTTGACGCGCCATAGGCACCGGCCCGCGGCAGGGCAAACCAGCTGACGGAGCTGCCCACCACCACTAGGTGCGGGTGCTGGCTGCGGCGCAGCAAGGGCAAGGCCGCAGCCAGGCAGTGGCTGGTGCCGAGCAGGTTGGTGCGGATCACCCGCTCGACCAGCGCCGGGTCGAACTGTCCGGGCTCCAGGTATTCGCAGGTGCCGGCATTGAGGATTACCAGGTCCAGCGAGCCCCAGGCTTGCTCGATCTGCGTGGCGATCAAGGCGACCTGCTCAGGCTGGTCGACATCGCCGACAGCCAACAGGACCTGGCCCGGAAAGTGTGCGGCGAAGTTTGCCAGGCTTTCTGCCCGACGCGCCCCTAACGCTACCTGGTGGCCTTGCTCCAGCAAGCGCTGCGCCAGTGCCGCGCCGATGCCGCTGCTGGCACCGGTCAGCCAGCAGCGGCTCATGCCAGCCTGCCCTTGAGCCAGCGCACCGCGCCGCCCAAAACCGGCACATGCTCATACAGCAAGGCGCCGGCGTCGAAGTAGTCCTGGTGAAAGTGCACCCGTGCGCGCCAACGCAAATGGCTGCAGCCCTGCAGGCTGATCGGCTGGCCGCCAGCCAGGCGCGGGTGGCGATAGTGCAAGGTCCAGCGGATGTAGCCGTGGCCCGGCTGTGGCTCGTCCAGGCCCTCGAAGGTGTAACGGACCTCGGTAACGTTGCCATACAGCTGGGCGAAATAGGCGCGCAAGGCCGTCAGCCCACTGATGTGATGGAGCGGGTCGCGAAAGGTGACATCCTCGCTGTACAAGTCGCCCAGCATCTGGAGGTTGTCTGAACCCAGCGCGGCAAAGCGCTCGGTGAAATGTTGCAGGTAGTTGGACATGCACAATACCTGTACAAAATGAAATAACTGTACAAGGTATAGTGCAGGTGCCCGGATAAATCTATACAGAAGAATATTTTTGTACAATTTTATCGCGCACCCTGTGCGCGGCCTTCAGCCATACGGTGGCGCTGGCAGCTCGGCCAGGAGCCGTTTCAGGCCATCGCTCCACTGCCGGCGAATCTGCTGGTAATAGGCGTCGTCGCTGGTGATGCGTTGGCGCGAGTGGGTTTCCAGGCTGCCCTTACGGTACACCAGCAGGTCCAGCGGCAGGCCCACCGACAGGTTGCTGCGTATGGTCGAGTCGAACGAGATCAGGCCGCAGCGTAACGCTTCATCAAGGGGGGTATGAAAGCTCAGGTTGCGGTCGAGAATCGGCCGGCCGTACTTGCTTTCGCCCAGTTGCAGGAACGGCGTGTCTGCGGTGGCCTGGAAGAAGTTGCCCTGCGCGTAGACGTTGTAGATGCCCATGGGCGCGCCGGCAATCTGGCCGCCAACGATGAATGAACTGCTCAGGTCGATGCCGGCGGTCAGCTTGCTGCGGTCGCGGCTGACTACCTCGCGCAGGGTGTCGGCGACCAGCACCGTGGCGTCGTAAAGCGTGGCCACGTTCAGCAGGTGCGGGCCGCTGCCCTGGGTACGTTGCCTGAGCAGGTTCACCACCGACTGCGAGGTGGCCAGGTTGCCGGCGGTCTGCAGCACGATCAGGCGCTCGCCCGGTACGCTGAACACGAACAATTTGGCAAAGGTCGAGATCTGGTCGATGCCGGCATTGGTGCGTGAGTCGCTGATGAAGACGAGGCCGTCCGCCAGGTGCATGGCGACACAGTAGGTCATGCGGTTTCCCTTGTTTTTCTAGAAGCGGGTGCAGCGCCAGTCACTGGCGGTGCACGTGGACGCTGGCCTGCATCGATTCGGCGCCGCCACCCCGGCGCACGCCCCTGACCGGGCAGGCGTCGAGGTAGTCCAGGCCCACGGCGAGCTTCAGGTGACGCTCTGGCCGGGTCAGGCGGTTGGTGATGTCGAAGCTGTACCAGGCGTCATCGACCCAGGCTTCGGCCCAGGCGTGGCTGGCCAGGTGCTGCTCGTCCTCAGTGCACAGGTAACCGGAGACGTAGCGTGCCGGGATACCCAGGCTGCGTGCGCAGGCGAGAAAGGCGTGGGTGTGGTCCTGGCAGACGCCGGCAGCGCCGCTGAACGCCTCGATGGCGGTGGTGCCGACGGAGGTGGCGCCCGGGCGGTACGGCATGTGCTCGGCCAGGCCGTGCATCAACCCGATCAGCGCCGCCCGCTCGCGGTGTTCGCCGCAGTGCTGGCGGGCGAAGGCCTTGAGGGTGTCGTCGGCCTGGGTCAGGTGGCTGCCGCGCAGGAAGGGCAGCGGTGACTGGCTTTCGTGCTCCAGTTCGCGGTCCGGGTCGATCTCCACCTGGCCGCTGGCGGTCAGCACCAGGTGACCATGGGGTTTGTCCAGGGTCAGTACATGCAGGATGTTGCCATAGGGGTCGATCTGGCCTTTCACCTTGCAGGGCAGGTCCAGCTGCCATTGATCGATGCGCTGGCGCTCGCTGCTGCGCGGCGTCAGGCGCAGGAACTGGATGCTGTTGCAGACGTCGCTGGCGTAGCTGTAGGTGGTGTCGTGGCGAATGGACAGTTTCATACGACCTCCAGGTAGGAGTGATGGACCGCCTGGCCCAGTTGGTTGATGCGCCCGATGAAGTCGGTCAGCCACGGGTGCAGGCCCGCTTCGAGGATTTCGTCGATTGCGGTGTAGCGCAGGCGCGCATTGAGTTCGGCGGCCATGCGCTGGGCGGCGCGCCCGGTGCTGCCCGGTAGGCTGGCGAGGATCTGGTCGAGTTCCTCGATGCAGGCATGCAGCGAGCGCGGCACGTCCACCCGCAGCAACAGCAGCTCGGACACCGGCCGGGCGCTGGGCGCGGCGCGATAGAGCTCGTTGAAGGCCTCGTACGAGGTCAGCGCACGCAGCAAGGCGCTCCACTGGTAATAGCCGCGGGCAGAGTCGTCGCTGACCTCTTCAGAGGCCTCGCCAAACATTTCGTAGCGCGCATCGAGCAGGCGCAGGGTGTTGTCCGCCCGCTCCAGAAAGGTCCCCAGGCGAATGAAGCTGTAGGCGTCGTTACGCATGATGGTGCCCGAAGTCGCCCCGCGGAACAGGTGCGAGCGCTCCTTGACCCAGTCGCAGAACTGGCTGATGCCATAGCGCCCCAGGCCGTTGCTGGCGATGTTGCGCATCTCCAGCCAGGCCGCGTTGATGTTTTCCCACATGTCGGCGGTGATGCGGCCACGCACCGCATGGGCATTGGTCCTGGCCGCCTGCAGGCAGCAATAGATGCTGCTGGGGTTGGTCGCGTCGAGGGCGAAGAAGTGCAGCATGCGCTCGCTGTCGAGCTCGTTGGGCCGGCGGCGGTAGTCGTCCAGCATGCCGGCGGCCAGCAGCGACATGGCCAGCTCGGCGTGGCCGTCGCCGCGCCCGGCCTGGGGCATCAGTGACAACGAATAACTGACTTCGAGCATGCGCGCGAGGTTCTCTGCGCGCTCCAGGTAACGGGACATCCAGTACAGGTCGGAAGCGGTTCTCGAAAGCATGGTTCAGTCCTCCACCACCCAGGTGTCCTTGGTACCGCCGCCCTGCGACGAGTTGACCACCAGCGAGCCTTCCTGCAGCGCCACGCGGGTCAGGCCACCAGGCACCAGGCGGGTTTCACTGCCCGACAGCACAAACGGGCGCAGGTCGATGTGGCGCGGGGCGATGCCGCTGTCGACGAAGGTCGGGCAGGTGGACAGGCACAGCGTGGGTTGGGCGATGTAGGCGTGCGGGCGGGCCTTGATGCGGGCGCGGAAGTCCTCGATCTGGGCACGGGTCGACGCCGGGCCGACCAACATGCCGTAGCCACCGGAGCCTTGGGTTTCCTTGACCACCAGCTCGGGCAGGTGGGCCAGGACATGGGACAGGTCCGCAGGCCGGCGGCATTGCCAGGTGGGCACGTTGTTGAGGATCGGCTCTTCGCTCAGGTAGAAGCGGATCATGTCGTCGACGTAGGGGTAGATCGACTTGTCGTCGGCCACGCCGGTGCCCACCGCGTTGGCCAGTACCACGTTGCCGGCGCGGTACACCGAGGTCAGCCCCGGCACGCCCAGCATCGAGTCCGGGTTGAACGTCAGCGGGTCGAGGTAGTCGTCGTCCAGGCGGCGGTAGATCACGTCCACCTGTTGCGGGCCGGCGGTGGTGCGCATGTAGACATGCTCGTCACGGATGAACAGGTCGGCACCCTCGACCAGTTCGATGCCCATTTCCCGCGCCAGGAAGGCATGCTCGAAGTAGGCGCTGTTGAAGCGGCCCGGGGTGAGCAGCACGGCGGTGGGGTTGTCCAGCGGGCTGGCGCTCTTGAGCGTGTCCAGCAGCAGGTTGGGGTAGTGGTCGATGGGGGCGATACGCTGGGCGGCGAACAGTTCGGGGAACAGCCGCATCATCATCTTGCGGTCTTCGAGCATGTAACTGACCCCACTGGGGGTGCGCAGGTTGTCTTCCAGCACGAAGTAGCTGCCATCCCCATCGCGCACCAGATCGACGCCGGCGATATGGGCATACAGCCCACGGTGCAGGTCCAGGCCCTGCATGGCGATCTGGTAGCCTTCGTTGGCCAGCACCTGCTCCGGCGGGATGATGCCGGCCTTGAGGATGCGCTGGTCGTGGTAGATGTCCTGGAGGAACAGGTTCAACGCCTGCACCCGCTGGATACAACCGCGCTCGACCATGCGCCATTCGCTGGCGCGGATGCTGCGCGGGATGATGTCGAAGGGGATCAGGCGCTCGGTATCCTGCTTGTCGCCGTACAGGGTGAAGGTGATGCCGGCGCGATGAAACAGCAGGTCGGCTTCGCGCCGGCGTTGTTCCAGCAGCTCCAGCGGGGTGTTGGCCAACCAGCGGGCAAACTCCTGGTAATGCGGGCGGCAACTGCCGTTCGCTTCGTACATTTCATTGAAAAAGGCCCGGGACATAGCCACTCCTTGCTACCGTTGCTGGCAGTGCGTTTTGCGTGCAAAAGGCCATTGCAATGAAGGTGCCGAAACTACGGCGCAGCGTTCGAGTGAGCGTGAGTGAGCGCTAAGGCATTGAAACAATGTGGTTTTGTTGCGCAATCAAAGGGCGGCGTGGGGCGCAGTGGTGACTGCCTGACACCGGGGCTGCCGCCCGGCGTGCATCAAAAGGGCGCGTCATGCATCGCGCTGCAGGTTTTGCCCCGAGTTGGTGCTTGCGTTGTGATTGGCTTACTCCTGATAGATCTTGGTCAGCAACCGTAGCAACTGCCCCCGTTCCTCATCATCCAGCGCTGACGTGGCGTCGCGGTCGCTATCGCTGGCGATCTGCTTCAGTTCCTTGAGTAGCGCTTCCCCGGCCTTGCTCAGGTAGATGCCGTACGAACGCTTGTCCGGCTTGCAGCGCACCCGCACCGCCAGTGCCCGCTCTTCCAGCTTGTTGAGCATGGGCACCACCTGCGGCGGCTCGATTGCCAGCGCCCGCGCCAGGTCGGCCTGCATCAGCCCCGGGTTCTGCTCGATGATCGCCAATGCCGAGAACTGCGCTGGGCGCAGGTCGTAGGCCGAGAGCCGGCCAATCAGGTTCTGAAACAGCTTCAGTTGCGCACGGCGCAACGCGTAACCGATCAAGTCCTCAAGTACCACTTCCCCGGCAGCGGGGAGCAGGGGGGCGGTGTCGGCAGTTCGGGCAGACCTGGCCATCAGGGGCATGCTCCTCGGTTATTGATAAGAAAGTTACCCAGTTTGCCTGCCCCCGCACGATCAGGCTAGGGGCGCGCCAGTAAAAAAGCTGCTCGATACACACGCAGAGAAAGATAACTTTCATAACGATTAATTGACATAACTAATTTGCTCGATTAGCGTAAGCCCATCACCTCGAACAACAAGAGTGCAGAACCATGAGCAAATACGAAGGCCGCTGGACCACCGTCAAGGTCGAACTGGAATCGGGCATCGCCTGGGTCACCCTCAACCGGCCGGAAAAGCGCAACGCCATGAGCCCGACCCTGAACCGGGAGATGGTCGACGTGCTGGAAACCCTGGAGCAGGACGCCGACGCAGGCGTGCTGGTACTGACGGGTGCTGGCGAATCCTGGACCGCAGGCATGGACCTCAAGGAGTACTTCCGCGAGGTGGACGCCGGCCCGGAAATCCTCCAGGAGAAAATCCGCCGCGAAGCCTCGCAATGGCAATGGAAGCTGCTGCGCCTGTACGCCAAACCGACCATCGCCATGGTCAACGGCTGGTGCTTCGGCGGCGGCTTCAGCCCGCTGGTGGCGTGCGACCTGGCCATTTGCGCCAACGAGGCCACTTTCGGCCTGTCGGAAATCAACTGGGGCATCCCGCCAGGCAACCTGGTCAGCAAGGCCATGGCCGATACCGTTGGCCATCGCCAGTCGCTGTACTACATCATGACCGGCAAGACCTTCGACGGCCGCAAGGCAGCCGAAATGGGCCTGGTCAACGACAGCGTGCCGCTGGCCGAGCTGCGTGAAACCACCCGTGAGCTGGCGCTGAACCTGCTGGAAAAGAACCCGGTGGTCCTGCGCGCCGCGAAGAACGGCTTCAAGCGTTGCCGCGAACTGACCTGGGAGCAGAACGAAGACTACCTCTACGCCAAGCTCGACCAGTCGCGCCTGCTGGATACCAGCGGTGGTCGCGAGCAGGGCATGAAGCAGTTCCTCGACGACAAGAGCATCAAGCCCGGTCTGCAAGCCTACAAGCGCTGAATCCAGCGGCGGGCATTGGCCTCATCGGCCACTGCCCGTGGGTATTTCTCTATAACGACAACAAGAGGAATGAGCATGTTGCAGGTGCCTTTGCTGATTGGCGGGCAGTCACGTCCTGCCCGTGATGGACGAACCTTCGAACGCCGCAACCCGGTGACGGGTGAGGTGGTGTCGCAAGTTGCCGCCGCCACGCTGGCCGATGCCGATGCGGCGGTGGCTGCGGCCCACGCGGCATTCCCGGCCTGGGCGGCATTGGCCCCCGGTGAGCGGCGTAGCCGCTTGCTCGCCGGCGCCGACCTGCTGCAGGCACGGGCTGCCGAATTCATCGCCGCTGCCGGTGAAACCGGGGCCATGGCCAACTGGTACGGCTTCAACGTCAAGCTGGCTGCCAACATGCTGCGCGAAGCCGCCGCCATGACCACGCAGATCACCGGCGAGGTGATTCCCTCGGATGTGCCTGGCAGCTTTGCCATGGCCTTGCGCGCGCCCTGTGGCGTGGTGCTGGGCATCGCCCCGTGGAACGCCCCGGTAATCCTCGCCACCCGCGCCATCGCCATGCCGCTGGCCTGTGGCAACACGGTGGTGCTCAAGGCTTCGGAGCTGAGCCCGGCGGTGCACCGGTTGATCGGCCAGGTGCTGCAGGACGCCGGCCTTGGCGATGGTGTGGTCAATGTCATCAGCAATGCGCCGGAGGACGCCCCGGCCATCGTCGAGCGCTTGATCGCCAACCCCGCCGTGCGTCGCGTCAACTTCACCGGTTCCACCCATGTCGGGCGCATCGTCGGCGAATTGGCCGCCCGCCACCTCAAGCCAGCCCTGCTCGAACTGGGTGGCAAGGCGCCGCTGCTGGTGCTCGATGATGCCGACCTGGACGTCACGGTCGAAGCGGCGGCCTTTGGCGCCTACTTCAACCAAGGGCAGATCTGCATGTCCACCGAACGCCTGGTGGTGGACAGCCGCATCGCCGACGCCTTCGTCGACAAGCTGGCGGTGAAGGTCGCCGGGCTGCGCGCGGGTGACCCGCAAGCCAGCACCTCGGTGCTCGGTTCGCTGGTCAGTGCCGAGGCCGGCGAGCGCATCAAGGCGCTGATCGACGACGCCGTGGCCAAGGGCGCGCGCCTGGTGTGTGGTGGCCAACTCGATGGCAGCATCCTGCAACCGACCTTGCTCGATAACGTCGATGCCAGCATGCGCCTGTACCGCGAGGAGTCCTTCGGGCCGGTGGCGGTGGTGCTGCGTGCCGAGGGCGACGAGGCCCTGCTGGCGTTGGCCAACGACTCGGAGTTCGGCCTGTCGTCGGCGATCTTCAGCCGCGACACCAGTCGCGCCCTGGCCCTGGCACAACGGGTGGAGTCGGGTATCTGCCATATCAACGGCCCGACCGTGCACGACGAAGCGCAGATGCCGTTCGGCGGGGTCAAGTCCAGCGGCTACGGCAGCTTCGGCAGCCGCACCGCGATCGACCAGTTCACCCAGCTGCGTTGGGTCACCCTGCAGCAAGGCCCGCGGCATTACCCGATCTAGCCTTTGCAACCCCAGGCAACGCGCTACAAGACCGCCGCCTGCAACGTCAGGCGGCGGCAGCATGTACAACAAGAACAAGGAGCAACCTGCGTGAATACCGAAGCCCGCTCACGGTCAATCGACCCTGGCCAAGTCCCGCGCTACCGGCAGGTGGCCATCGGGCATCCCCAAGTGCAGGTCAGCCACGTTGATGGCGTGCTGCGCATGCAGCCCGTCGAACCCTTGGCACCGCTACCGGCGCGCCTGCTCGACCGCCTGCTGCACTGGGCCAGCGTGCGCCCCGACAGCACGTTCATCGCGGCGCGGCAGGCGGACGGTGCCTGGCGTACGATCAGCTACGCGCAGATGCTCGCCGATGTGCGCACCATCGCCGCCAACCTGCTGGGCTTTGGCCTCAGCGCCGAGCGGCCATTGGCACTGTTTTCCGGGAATGATATCGAGCACCTGCAGATAGCCCTCGGCGCCATGTATGCCGGCATTCCCTATTGCCCGGTATCGCCAGCCTACGCGCTGCTGTCGCAGGACTTCGCCAAGCTACGCCATGTGTGCGAAGTGCTGACCCCAGGGCTGGTGTTTGCCACCGACGCCCAACCGTTCCAGCGGGCCTTCGATGCCGTGCTGGACGCTTCGGTCGCAGTGATCAGCGTGCGCGGCCAGGCTGCGGGCCGTCGTCACCTGGGCTTCGACACCCTGCTGCAAGCTGGCGACCTGGCTGCGGCCGATGCGGCATTCGCCGCAACCGGGCCGGACACCATCGCCAAGTTCCTCTTCACCTCGGGTTCGACCAAGTTGCCCAAGGCGGTGATCACCACCCAGCGCATGCTCTGCGCCAACCAGCAGATGCTGTTGCAGACCTTCCCGGTATTCGCCGAGGAGCCGCCGGTGCTGGTGGACTGGCTGCCCTGGAATCACACCTTTGGTGGCAGCCACAACCTCGGCATCGTGCTGTACAACGGCGGCAGCTTCTATCTGGACACCGGCAAGCCGACTCCGCAAGGCTTCGCCGAGACCCTGCGCAACCTGCGCGAGATTTCCCCCACGGCTTACCTCACCGTGCCCAAGGGCTGGGAAGAGCTGGTCAAGGCACTGGAGCAGGACGCTACCCTGCGCGAGGTGTTCTTCGCCCGCATCAAGCTGTTCTTCTTCGCCGCTGCGGGCCTGTCGCAAAGTGTCTGGGACCGCCTCGACCGGATTGCCGAGCAGCATTGTGGCGAGCGCATCCGCATGATGGCCGGCCTGGGCATGACCGAAGCCTCACCCTCATGCACCTTCACCACCGGGCCACTGTCGATGGCCGGCTATGTCGGGCTGCCGGCGCCGGGCTGCGAGGTGAAACTGGTGCCGCAGGCCGGCAAGCTGGAGGCGCGTTTCCGTGGCCCGCACATCATGCCGGGTTACTGGCGCTCGCCGCAGCAGACGGCAGAGGCCTTCGATGAGGAGGGCTTCTACTGTTCGGGCGACGCCCTGAAGCTTGCCGTTGCCGAGCAACCTGAGCATGGCCTGATGTTCGATGGCCGCATCGCCGAGGACTTCAAGCTGTCTTCGGGGGTGTTCGTCAGTGTCGGCCCGCTGCGCAACCGTGCGGTGCTGGAGGGCTCGCCCTATGTGCAGGATATCGTGGTGACCGCGCCAGACCGTGAATGCCTGGGGGTGCTGGTATTTGCGCGGTTACCCGAGTGCCGGCAGCTGGCCGGGTTGCCCGTGGCTGCCAGCGATGCCGAGGTACTGGCCAGCGATGCCGTGCGCCACTGGTTCGCCGGCTGGCTGGAGCGCTTGAACCGCGATGCCCAGGGCAACGCCAGCCGCGTCGAGTGGCTAGCGCTGCTCGTAGAGCCGCCGTCGATCGATGCCGGCGAGATCACCGACAAGGGCTCGATCAACCAGCGTGCGGTGCTGCAACGGCGCGCTGCACAGGTCGAGGCGCTGTACCGCGGCGAAGACCCGAGCGCATTGCGCGCCCAGGTGCTGCCATGAGCCGCAGCGGGCTGTGCACGGCGTTCGAGGATGCCGCCATCGTCGCGATGGCGCGCACACCCTGGGTCGACCTGGGCGGTGCGTTGGCCGGTGTTTCGCCCATCGACCTGGGCATCCTGGCCGGGCGGGCGGCGCTGGCGCGGGCCGGCAGCGCCCCGCAAACGGTGGACAGCGTGCTCGCCGGCAGCATGGCCCAGGCCAGTTTCGATGCCTACATGCTGCCGCGTCACATCGGCCTGTACTGTGGCGTACCGCAAGGCGTTCCGGCGCTGGCGGTACAGCGCATCTGCGGCACCGGGCTGGAGTTGCTGCGCCAGGCCGCCGAGCAGTTGCGCAGTGGCGCGCAGCAGGTGTTGTGCGTAGGCGCCGAGTCGATGTCGCGCAACCCGATCGCCGCCTACGAACACCGCGGCGGCTTCCGCCTTGGCGCGCCGGTCGGGTTCAAGGATTTTCTTTGGGAAGCGCTGTACGACCCGGCTGCCGGCGTGGACATGATCGGTACCGCCGAGCTCCTGGCCCGCGAGTATGGCCTGGGCCGTGAAGCGGTGGATGCCTGGGCCCTGCGCAGCCACCAGCGCGCCCTGCAAGCCCAGGCACAAGGCTGGTTCGACGATGAGATCGCCACTGTCACGGCGCAGACGTTCAGCGCAGAAGGCTGCCTGCCACGCGCCATCGGGTTACCACGAGGGGTGACCGCGGTCAGCCGGGACAGCCACCCACGGCCTACCGATGCGGCGTCGCTGGCCCGTTTGCGTGCAGTGCACGAGGGTGGCGTACACACCGCCGGTAACAGTTGCGCTGTGGTCGATGGCGCGGCGGCGGCAGTGGTCACGCGCTTTTCGGGCTGCACCCAGCCACCGCTGGCACGCTTGCTGATGGCCACGGCCGTGGGCGTGCCGCCGCAGACCATGGGTATCGGGCCGGTGCCAGCCATCGCACTGCTGCTCGAACGCAGCGGCCTGCGCCTGGAGCAGATCGACCGCTTCGAAATCAACGAGGCGCAAGCCGCCCAGTTGTTGGCAGTAGCCCAGGCGCTCGAACTCGATATGGAAAAACTCAATGTCCACGGCAGTTCCATCGCCCTTGGCCACCCGCTGGCCGCCACCGGCCTGCGCCTGGTGCACACCCTGGCCCGGCAACTGCGCCACGGCAACCTGCGTTATGGCATCGCCGCGGCCTGCATCGGCGGTGGCCAGGGCATGGCGCTGCTGATCGAAAACCCCCATTTCACTGACTGATCCCGAGGTAAGCCATGGCCTGGAAGGCTCCGCTGCGCGACATGCAGTTCGTCCTGCAACACTGGCTTCGGGTCGATCAGGCCTGGCCGCAGCTACCGGCTTATGCCGACGTCGACCTCGACCTCGCGGTTCAGGTGCTGGAGCAGGCGGCCCGTTTCAGCGAACAGGTGCTGGCGCCTTTGAATGCTCCCGGTGACCGCCAGGGCTGCCGGGTGGCGCAAGGCCAGGTGAGCACGCCGGAGGGCTTCCCGGCCGCCTACCGTGCCTATGTCGAAGGCGGTTGGCCTGCGCTGGCGTGTGCCACCGAGTCTGGCGGCCAGGGGCTGCCCCTGGTGCTGGAGGCGGCCCTGCAGGAAATGCTCTTCGGCAGCAACCACGGTTGGGCCATGTATACCGGCATCGCCCATGGGGCCTACCTGTGCCTGAAAAGCCACGGGTCCGTCGCGTTGCAGGCACGCTATCTGCCGGGCATCGTCAGTGGCCAGACCTTGCCCACCATGTGCCTGACCGAAGCCCAGGCCGGCAGTGACCTCAGCTTGCTGCGCAGCCGTGCCGAGCCACTGGGCGATGGCAGTTACGCGGTAACCGGGAACAAGCTGTTCGTCTCCGGAGGCGAGCACGACCTGACCCGCGACATCCTCCACCTGGTGCTGGCGCGGCTTCCGGATGCGCCGGCCGGCAGCCGTGGGCTGTCATTGCTGCTGGTGCCGAAATGGCACGAGGACGGCCAGCGCAATGCCGTGTACTGCGACGGCCTGGAGCACAAGCTGGGCATTCGTGGCAGCGCCACGTGCGCGTTGCGCTTCGAAGGTGCCCGCGGTTGGCTGGTCGGCCAGGCCCACGGTGGCCTGGCAGCGATGTTCGTGATGATGAACTCGGCCCGGCTGCATGTCGGGCTGCAAGGGCTGGGGCATGCCCAGGCCGCCTGGCAGCAGGCCCGCGACTATGCCCTGGAGCGGCGCCAGATGAACGCGCCGGGCCGCGCCAAGGGTGCCCAGGGGGCCGACCTGATCCACCTGCACCCGGCCATGCGCCGGACCCTGCTGGAGTTGCGCGTGCGCAGCGAGGGCATGCGGGCATTGGCTTACTGGGCGGCGCACTGGCTGGATATCGCTGCGGTCGCTGCCGAACCTGAGCAACGGACCAAGGCGGCGACACTGGCCGCGCTGCTGACGCCCGTGATCAAGGCGGCCTTCACCGAGCAAGGTTTCAGCCTGGCCAGCAAGGCCCTGCAGGTGTTCGGCGGCTATGGCTACACCGAGGAGTTCGCCATCGAGCAGACCCTGCGCGACAGCCGCATCGCGATGATCTACGAAGGTACCAACGAGATCCAGGCCAACGACCTGCTGTTGCGCAAGGTGCTGGGCGATGGCGGCGAAGGGGTTGCGCTGCTGCTGGGGGAGTTGCGCGCCGAGGCCGCCGCGTCGGCTGGCAGGGCTGCCACCGAGCTGGGCGGGGCCTGCGACAAGCTCGAAACGGTGCTGGCCAACCTGCGGTTGATGGCAGCGGACGATTGCGAATACCCGTATCGCGCGGCTGGCGACTTCCTGCAACTTTGTGCCACGGCCTTGCAGGCCTTTGCCTGGGCCCGCACTGCCCGCTGTATCGAGGCACTGCCGGTGGAGGCGCCACTACGCCGCGAGAAGCAGGAAAGCGTCGGTTACTTCTTCGACTACCTGCTACCCGACCTCGACCGGCAGGTGGCGGCCATCGCTGCGGCCGCTGCACCGTTGCCGTTCATTGCTGAATCGTTCTGAAGCCTACGTGTGAGGTTGCCATGAACACCGGTTGTGGCTGACGTGCCGAGGGCCGGTAGCGCATGCAGCGGTCCGCCGAGCACAGGTGCGAGCCGCCCTTGATCACTGCCACCGGCACGCCCGGCTCGGCGGGGTCGAAGCTGTCGCTCAATTGCGGCCCTGGTGGGTCGAGCACGGCGTCGCGCCGGGCGTCGTGGCCCGGCCGGTAGCCGCTGCGGGTCAGTTCCCAGACATTGCCGCCAGCATCGAACAGGCCCAAGCCATTGGCCGGGAAGCAGCCTACCGGCGAGGTGCCGGTAAAGCCGTCGGCCGCCGCGTTGTGGTAGGGGAACTGGCCCTGCCAGGTATTGGCCATGAGCTTGCCCTTGGGCAACTCGCTGGCGCCCCAGCTGAAGTCCGCATCCGCCAGGCCGCCGCGCATGGCGTACTCGAGCTGCGCCTCGCTGGGCAGCTCGCGGCCGGCCCAGCGGGCGTAGGCCTGGGCATCTTCCAGGGCGACCTGCACCACCGGATGGTTGTCCAGCCCGGCCAGGCTGCTCGCCGGCCCTTGCGGGTGCTGCCAGCTGGCACCCGGGATGAACTGCCAGCCGGGGCTGAGCACGTCCGGGCCCTGCTGGAACACCATCGCGCCCGGCACACGCAGGCCTTCGGGCAGGTCGGGATCGTCTTCCACACTGATGCCGCGCTCGGCATGGGTGACGTACCCGGTGGCGTTCACGAAGCGGGCGAACTGGGCATTGGTGACCGGATGCACGTCGATCCAGAAGGCCGACACCCTGGCGCGATGGGGCGGGCCTTCCTCGTCATAGAAGCGGCTTGAACCAAAGCTGAACTCGCCGCCAGGCACGTGCACCATGCCGTCCCGCCACGGGCCCTGGCGCTGCGCGGGCAGGCCGCTGTAGCCTGCGCACAGCAGCAGCGGCGCCGGGGCTTGTGGCCAGGCGCCGTACACGGCGGCGAGCAGGCCGGCGGCGAGCGCTGCGCCAGCGGCAAGTCGGGCGTTCATTGCTGCCTGGCCAGGGCCGGGCTTGCCGGACTGGCCGGGCGGCCATCGGCATCGATCGCGATGTTGCTGCGCTGGGCATAGGCTTTCCAGTCGCGCAGCATCTGCACCACTTGCCCTGGGTGCTCGGCGGCGATGTCGTGGTGTTCGCCGGGGTCTTTGCGCAGGTCGTACAGGTGCCAGCCCGGGGTGCCGTCAGTGGCATCCCACAACAGCTTCAGCGGCCCCTTGCGCAGCGAGGCGCTGCCGTTGATTTCCCAGCCCAGGGCTTCGTCGCTGGCGTGGATCTGGCTGTCCTTGCCTTGCAGGTAGTCCAGCGCCGAGGTGCCTTGCGGCGGCACGATATCGCGGTCGCGGTACTTGATGCCGGGCAGTGGCGCACCGGCCAGTTGCAGCAGCGTCGGCATGATGTCGCGTACGCTGGCCAGTTCCTCGCTGCGGCCGGCCTTGATGGTGGCCGGGTAGTAGACGAAGGCCGGTACGCGGATGCCGCCCTGGTAGGTGGTCATCTTGTAGCGACGGCTGGGCAGGGCGCTGACCTGGGCCCAGGCCGAGCCGATCATCAGGAACGAGTCGCGGCGGCCGTAGTTGTCCAGGCGGTTGTCGAAGTTCGCCTTGATCCAGTCGGGATCGACGCGGGTGGCATTCTCCGGCCCGTTGTCGGACATGAACAGGATCAGCGTGTTATCCAGCTCGCCGGTGTTGCGCAGGTGCTCCACCAGGCGCCCGACCTGGGCATCCAGGGCCGTGACCATGGCGGCGTATACCTCCATGCTGCGTGCCGACTGGCGCTGTTGTTCTTCGCTCAGCGAAGCCCAGCTCGGCACGCCTTCCAGTGTGGCTTCCTGGGGGAAGTCGGCCGGTACCAGGCCGGCCTTGCGCTGGCGCTCCAGGCGCTCACGGGCGATGGCCTCGTAACCCTGGTCGTAACGGCCACGGTATTGCGCCAGGTAACGGTCCGGCGCCTGCAGCGGCCAGTGCGGCGCCGTGTAGGCGGCGAACGCGAAGAACGGCTTGTTGCTGGCCTTGCCCTGGTCGATGACATCGATCAGGCGGTCGGTGAACCAGGTGCTGGAGTAGAAGTCGTCGGGCAGTTCGATGGGCTCGCCATTGTGGCGGAAGGTTGCGCTGTAGTTCGACTGCAGGTCCATGTTGGCCTGCTTGAAGTGAGCGGCGCCGCCTTCGAGCAGCACGTAGGCCTGGTCGAAGCCGCGGTTCTGCGGCTGCTGCGCCGGCTGCATGCCCAAGTGCCATTTGCCGGAGATATAGGTGCGGTAACCGGCGTCATGCAGCAGTTCGGCCAAGGTGGCGACATTGCCACCGAGCACACCTTCGTAGCCGGCGCGCACCTCGGAGCCTGGAGGTAGGCGCTTGCGCGCTTCCGACATCATGCCCAACCCGGCCAGGTGCGGGTCGTTGCCGGACATCAGCATGGCGCGGGTCGGTGAGCAGCTGGGCGCTGCGTGGAAGTCGAGCATCAGGCGGCCGGCGGCCAGCAGTTTGTCCAGGTTTGGCGTCTGGATCTCGCTGCCCAGGGCCGACAGGTCGGAGAAGCCGAGGTCATCGGCGACGACCAGCAGAATGTTTGGTTGTTTAACGGATGGTGCAGCCAGCGCCTGGCTGGCAGCGAGCATGAGCACGCCGAGGGCGGCGAGGGAGGGCAGATGATTCATTGAGGTGCTCTTGTTGTTCTTATGAATGAGTTTTTGGCTAGAGCCTCATGCTAGAGGCCGCGCCATGGAGATTCTAGCGGCCGAGAGGGCGTGCCGCGGTCACTGGGTACAGAAGTGTGCGATCAGCGAACGCTTGATGGTGGTCGCTGCTTGCCGCAGCGATCATCCCTATTGACGGCTTAATAGTTAACAAAAATAATCGTTAATAGAGTTATCCAGTTCCAAAAACAAATATAAGAACAAGCAAAGGGAAATTCTGATGACCAGGCCGTTGAATGGGGCGTGGGTGCCCCTTGTACTGCTTTCGCTCTGCCAGACCGTGCATGCGGCCAACCCGCTTGAAGAGAGCCGGCCAGGGCGGCCCGGCGCCCCTCGCTGGATCGAGGACTACCGCTTTCTCGACGACCCTGGCAAAGCCACCGACCCTTTCGATGGCCTGCGCTACCACCGGCTGTCCGAGTCGGCCTGGCTGCAACTCGGTGCCGAGGCCCGCTACCGGGCCGACGCGCTCGACAAGCCTTTCTTCGGCCTGCGCGGGGTCAAAGACGATTCCTACCTGCTGCAACGGCTGCAGGCCCACGCCGACCTGCACCTGTTCGACGATGCCCTGCGCACCTTCGTCCAGGTGGAAAACACCCGCGCCTTCGGCAAGGACCTGTACTCGCCCAACGATGAGGGCCGCAATGAAGTGCGCCAAGCTTTCGTCGACTTCAACCACGACTTTGCCGGGGGGCGCTATACCACCCGTGTAGGTCGCCAGGAGATGGCCTTTGGCGACCAGGTGTTCGTCACCTACCGCGACGTACCGAACATCCGCCTGAGCTTCGACGGCGTGCGCGCCGGCCTCAACCTCAAGGACGGGCGCAAGCTCGATGCCTTTGCGGTGCGCCCGCTGAAAACCGGCGAGGACAGCTGGGACGACGGTAGCAACAACAGCGTCAAGTTCTATGGCCTCTACGGTACCTTGCCGCTGTCGCCGGCCTGGAACATGGACCTGTTCGCCTTCGGCCTGGAAACCGACGACCGTAGCCTGGCCGGCGAATCCGGTGACGAACAGCGCTACACCTTCGGCACGCGGCTGTTCGGCCGCCAGCAGGCGCTGGACTGGAGCTGGAACCTGGCCGGGCAGACCGGCCACCTGGGCAATGCCTCGATCCGCGCCTGGGCCGTGTCGAGCGACAGCGGTTATACCTTCGCCCATCCCTGGCAACCACGCCTGGGCATGCGCATCGATGCCGCCAGCGGCGACAGCGACCCAGGCGACGGCAAGGTCGGCACCTTCGACCCGCTGTACCCGCGCAACGGCGTCTACGGCGAGGCCAGCCTCACCACCCTGAGCAACATCATCGTGGTCGGGCCCACGTTCGGTTTTTCGCCCTGGCGCACGGTGCGCTTCGAACCCGGCCTCTTCGAAGTCTGGAAGCAGCGCGAAGAGGACGGTGTGTACATGCCCGGCATGAGCCTGTTGGCCAACACCCGCGGTACGGGCCGGCACGTGGGCACCATCTACCGCGCCAACACCCGCTGGCTGGCCACACCCAACCTCACGTTGGACCTCGACCTCAAGTACTACGACGTCGGCGCGGCCATCAAGGACGCTGGCGGCGAGGACTCGTCGTTCATCTCGTTACGTGCCACGTTCCGCCTTTGACTACCCAACCGATAACAACAAGAGGGGCCTCACATGCGTCATACATCCGCAACGTCCAACAAGGCGGTGCTCACGATCGGCTTGTGTTTTCTTGTCGCACTGCTCGAAGGGCTGGACCTGCAGGCGACCGGCATTGCCGCACCGCACATGGCCAAGGAGTTTGCCCTGACCCCGAGCATGCTCGGTTGGGTGTTCAGTGCCGGGTTGCTGGGGTTGTTGCCCGGCGCATTCGTCGGCGGCTGGCTGGCTGACCGGCTTGGCCGCAAGGCGATCCTGATCGTGGCGGTGTTGCTGTTTGGCGGTTTCTCGCTCGGCACCGCCCATGCCGAAAGCTACACCACGCTGCTGATCGCGCGCTTGATGACCGGCCTTGGACTGGGCGCGGCGTTGCCGATCCTTATCGCCCTGGCCAGTGAGGCGGCACCGGCGCACCTGCGCAGCACGGCCGTGAGCCTGACCTATTGCGGCGTGCCACTGGGCGGGGCGCTGGCGTCGGTGATTGGCATGAGCGGGGTAGGCGAGGGCTGGCGCACGGTGTTCTACGTCGGTGGCATCGCGCCGATCGCGATTGCCCTGGTGCTGATGCTCTGGTTGAAAGAGTCTCAGGCGTTCCGTGCCCAGGGTGGTGCGCAGGCCGGCGCCGATGGCACCCTTGCCCAGCTGTTCGGGGCGGGGCAGATGAGCCGTACGCTGCTGCTGTGGGTGGCGTGCTTCTTCACCCTGACGGTGCTGTACATGCTGCTCAACTGGCTGCCGTCGCTGCTGATCGGCCAAGGTTTCAGCCGGCCCCAGGCCGGTGCGGTACAGATCCTGTTCAACCTTGGCGGGGCAGCGGGTTCATTCCTCACCGGGCGCATGATGGACCGCGGCTTTGCCGGGCGGGCGGTGCTGATCGCCTATGCCGGGATGCTGGCGTCGTTGGCGGGGCTGGGTTTGTCGAGCAGTTTTGGCCTGATGTTGCTGGCCGGTTTCACTGCGGGTTACTGCGCCATCGGCGGGCAACTGGTGCTGTATGCACTGGCGCCAACCCTGTATCCAACCCAGGTACGCGCCACGGGTGTAGGGGCTTCGGTGGCGATTGGGCGTTTGGGTTCGATGGCCGGGCCGCTGGCGGCAGGGCAGATCCTGGCGGCGGGGGCGGGGGTCGGCGGCCTGCTGCTGGCGGCGTCGCCTGGCCTGGTGGTCGCTGCAGTCGCGGCGCGTGCCTTGCTCGGGCAGCGTAGAAAGCGGGCAGACGAGGCCACGTCAGAGGGTATTGCGTAGCCCTCATCCGCGTCAGCCGTTGCGGGCGTGCAGCGTCTGCGCCTGGCCCAGGCGGTACTGGTTGTCGCCGCTGCGCTTGGCCTCGTACATCGCCAGATCGGCAACATGGATCAATTGGTCGCGGGTTTGCGCGTGATCGGGGAAGAGGGCGATGCCCAGGCTGACGCCGACCCGCTGCAGCGTGTCGCCCACGCGGATGGGGGCCTCCAGCGGCACCAGCAACCTTTGCGCGATTCCCCGTGCCTCGTCCTCAGGCGCACGCTCGGCCGATAGCCCTTCCAGCACGGTGACAAACTCGTCGCCACCCAGGCGTGCCACGCTATCGGAGTTGCGCAGTGCCTCGTGCAGACGGCTCGCGGTGGCCTGCAGGACCTGATCGCCCGCCGCGTGGCCCAGGCTGTCGTTGATCGCCTTGAACCCGTTGAGGTCGATGAACACCAGTGCGACACGGCTGTGGTTGCGCCGGGCCAACGCCAGGGCACTGCCCAGGCGCTCCTCGAACACCAGGCGGTTGGGCAGGCCGGTCAGCGGGTCATGGTGTGCCAGTTGGTGCAGCCGGTTGGCCCAGGTTTTCTCCTCGGTGATATCACGCACCACGCCCATCATCTTGATAGGCGTGCCCCGTTCGTCCTTGACCACGTTGCCGGTCTCGCGCAGCCAGTGCAGCGTACCGTCCGGCCAGACCACCCGATACTCCTCGTCGTGGTTCTCGCCGGTTTCGATGCAGCGCAGTTCGCCGGCGCGCACACGGGCGCGATCGTCCGGATGAACCGCGTTGCAAAACAGCTGGTAGCTGGGTGTCACTGCGGCGACCGCATGGCCGAACATGCCGTAGATGGCGTCGGACCAGTACAGGCGGTCGGTGTCGATGTCCCAATCCCAGGTGCCGATGCGGGCGAAATACTGGCTGCGCTGGAAGCGTTCGGCCTCGACCAGGATCGGATGGATCAGCAGCCATTGCCCGGCATTGCCCGTGACGTGCTGGCTGATGTGCAGCGCGCGCGGTTGGCCATCGTCGCCGGTGAACTGCACTGAACCGGCTGGCGCGGCCAGCTGCGGCAGGTGTTCTCGCAGGAACTGGCCCAGCAATGGCGTGCTGCAACAGCCGAGCAGTTCGGCCGCGGCCGGGTTGTGCCAGGCTACCCGGCCATCACGATCCAGTTGCAACACGCCCACGTCCAGCGCCGCCAGCAGGGCACGGTGCTGCTGGCGCTGACGGTGCAGCACCCGCAGCAGAGCCAGGCTGGGCAGTAAGGCGAGCAGGGCGGCGAACAGGGTAATCATCGGGCAGCAACTGATCCAAGAGATTGGGCAACGCCAGTATTATGCCTATCGGCTGATGGCAATTCGCCTTTAACCGCGATCAAACCGATATTTGCCGATTGCCGATGATCAACTCGCCGCTTCCGGCCGATGAAAAACGTTGATAGCATTCAGCCATCTGTTTCAATGCCGGTTTTGTGATGTGCTTCACATTTGCCGGCATCCCCAGCCAGATGCCTTTGCCCAGCTGCGGAGCCTCGATAAACAACGGCCCATGGTGATACACGGCGTTCACGTTCTGTGAACAGCAGCCGATACCCAGATGGATAAGATCCACACTTTTTACAGGGATGTAGCGAGATGAAGCAGGCACTGTGGTGGGCGGCGTTGGCCTTGATGACAGGTGCTGCACAGGCGGCGGCCGAAAGCGACCCGTTGCTCGATGGCGCCACCTCCAACGGCGCCAGTGAAGTGCGCGGCGTGCTGCGCGCCCGCCACCAGGCCGTATTGGCCAGCGAGCTGTCCGGTCGGGTCACGCAGATCCCCTTCAGCGAAGGTCAGTCGTTCAGCAAGGGCGATGTGCTGGTGCGCTTTGATTGCAGTGCCTACCAGGCCCAGGCCAATGCCTCTGCCGCTGCCGTGCGGGCGACCCGTGAAGAGCTGCGCAACAAGCAGCAACTGGCAGCGCTGAACTCGGTCGGCAAGTTCGAGGTGTCCCTGGCCGAAGCGCGCCAGGCCCAGGCCCAAGCCGAAGCCCAGGTCTACCAGGTGCAGGTACAGCGCTGCCAGATCAAGGCACCGTACGACGGCCAGGTGGTGCAGCGGCGGGTCCAGCCCCACGAAAGCGTGGCCAGCGGCGCCCCCCTGTTGGAAATCGTCGACAACCGCGCCTTGGAAATCCACCTGTTGGTGCCCTCGAACTGGCTGGGCAAACTCAAGCCGGAACAGACCTTCAGCTTTGTTCCCGATGAAACCGGCAAGCCGATCGATGCGGTGATCAAGCGGCTGGGCGCGCGTATCGACGAAGGCAGCCAGACGTTGCTGCTGATTGCCAATGTTCCGGCAAACACCTCGGGCCTGCTGTCTGGCATGAGCGGCACGGCGCACTTCGCGGAGCGCCAATGAACGCTCCCGTTCCCGGCGCTCTGGAGCAACTGCTGGCCCATTACCTGAAGCTCGAGCGCCAGGCCCGGTCTGCGCCTTCGGTGGAGGAGCTGGCGTTCAGTATGGTCAACGACAGCCAGCCGCTGTTCGGCTACCGCCATGGGGCCCTGTTGATCACTGGCAAAGTCCGCGCGCTGACCGGCGTCAGCTCGGTGGAGCCGAATGCGCCGTTCGTGGTGTTTGTCGAGCGGGTGGCCAAGGCGCTGGCGGCTGGCGAGCGTTTTGCCCTGCCGGGGACCGTGCCTGCGCAGGAGCTGGACCAGGCCTGTCGGGATGACTGGCAGGCGCTGTCTGCAGCGCATGCGTTCTGGCTGCCGTTGAAGGACCGCCAGGGCGAAGTCTTCGGTGGGCTGTGGCTGGCCCGTGACATGCCCTGGAACGAGGCCGAACAAGCGCTGCTGGCGCAACTCGGTGACTGTTACAGCCACGCCTGGCTTGCCCTGCAGCCGGGCAAGCCATGGCGCCTGCGCTGGCCGGCGCGGACCCGCTGGGCCTTGGCGGCAGCCCTGCTGCTGGTGCTGTTGGTGCCGGTGCGCCAGTCGGTGCTGGCCCCGGCCGAAGTGGCGCCGCGCAACGGGCAGGTGGTTGCCGCGCCGCTGGATGGCGTGGTCGCCGAGTTTCTGGTCAAGCCGAATCAGCCGGTCAAGGCCGGCGAAGTGCTGGTGCGTTTCGATGCCACCACCCTCAAGGCCCAGGCCGATGTCGCCGAACGGACCTTGGGCGTGGCCGAGGCGGAGTTCAAGGCCAATACCCAGCGCGCCTTTTCCGATAGCGATTCCAGTGCCCGCCTCGATCTGCTGGCCGCCCGGGTCGAGCAGAAGCGTGCCGAGCGTGACTACGCCCGTGATCTGCTGGCGCGCACCGAAGTGCGTGCCGAGCGCGACGGCATTGCCGTGTTCGCTGATGCCCAGCGCTATATCGGTAAACCGATGCGCACGGGCGAACGGCTGATGGAAATCGCCGACCCGGCCCAGGCCGAGTTGCGCATCGAACTGCCGGTGGCTGATGCCATTGGCCTGGAGAAGGGCGCCGAAGTCGCGCTGTTTCTCGACAGCGATCCGCTGCACCGGCACAACGCCGTGCTCGAGCGCGCCGCTTACCAGGCGCAGAACACCCCGGCCGGGCAGCTGGCCTATCGCCTTGATGCCCGCTTCGAGAACGCGCCGCCGCGCATCGGCCTGCGCGGTACCGCCAAGGTGTTCGGTGATCGCGCCCCGCTGGCCCTGTATCTGCTGCGCCGGCCCCTGGCGGCCTTGCGTCAGGCGGTGGGCCTGTGATGCTGCCGGCGCTGCGCCCCGACTTGCAGCTTTCGGCGGGTGCGCCGGGGCTCGACGGCTCGCCCAACTGGACCCTCGCCGATCCGTTGCGCGGGCGTTATTTCAAGCTCGGTGCGCCGGCCATGCGCTTGTTGCGCCACTGGGCCCTGGGCGATCCGCAACGGGTGCTGAACGCCGCCAATGCCGAGCCGGGCGCACCCTTGAGCGGCGCTGCGGTGGAAGAGTTGCTGCGCTTTCTGCGCGGGCATGACCTGATCAGCGCGGTGGATGAAGAGCAGCGCGCCAGCTACGCCGCCAAGGCGGCAGCCCAGCGCCAGGGCATCTGGGCCCAGGTGCTGCACAAATACCTGTTTTTCCGCATTCCCCTGTGGCGCCCGGACGCTTTCCTCAATCGCACCTGGCCCTGGCTCGAACGCCATGGTCGCAACCTGCTGTGCTACGGCCTGCCGGCTACGCTGCTGCTCGGTCTGTTCCTGGTGATGCGCGATTGGGAGCGCTTTCTGTCGACCTTCCCCCATCTGCTGAGCCTCGGCGGCATGGCGGCCTTCGCCATTGCCCTGGGCTTCGCCAAGCTGTGCCATGAATTCGGCCATGCCTACATGGCCAAGCGTGCCGGTTGCCGGGTGCCGAGCATGGGCGTGGCGTTCATGGTCCTGTTGCCGATGCTGTACACCGATGTCAGCGATGCCTGGCGCGTGCAGGACCGCCGCACCCGCCTGCTGATCGGCGCCGGTGGCGTGCTCGCCGAGCTTATCCTGGCCTGTATCGCCCTGCTGGCGTGGTCGCTGCTGCCGGACGGGGCAGGGCGCACCGCCGCCTTCATGCTGGCCAGTGCCACCTGGATCACCACCCTGGCGATCAACGTCAATCCGCTGATGCGCTTCGATGGTTATTTCCTGCTCAGCGATCTGTGGGGGGTCGATAACTTGCAGGGGCGTGGATTCGCCCTGGGTCGTTGGCACCTGCGGGAAAAGCTCTTCGGTTATGGCGAGCCCATGCCCGAACGCTGGTCGCCGAAGCTGCGCCGGCGCCTGCTGTGCTGGAGCTATGCCTCGTGGATCTGGCGCGCGGCGCTGTTCTTCGGCATTGCCCTGGCGGTTTATCACCTGTTTTTCAAGGTGCTCGGCATCTTCCTGATGATGGTCGAACTGGTCTGGTTCATTGGCCTGCCGATCTGGCGCGAATGGCAACACTGGTGGCAACACCGGGACAAGGCCCAGCCACGCAAGGTGCTGTTGCTCGGCGCTGGCCTGGCCCTTGTGCTGGGCTTGCTGGTGGTGCCATGGCGCAGCGGCGTGGAAGTGCCGGCGATGCTCGAAGCCTCGCGCTTGAGTGCCTTGCATGCGCCGACTGCGGCGCGGATCCGCGAGGTGCAGGTCAAGGATGGTCAGCAGGTCGAGGCCAACCAGGTGCTGATAACCCTCGACTCGCCTGACCTCGAAGCGCGCATGGCCATCGGCCGGCGCGAGATCGAGATTCTCCAGTTGCAGTTGCGGCGTCAGTCCGGGCGCAGCGAAACCGCTGCCGACAGCGGTATTCTCGAGCAGCGCCTGGCCGAGGCCGTGGCCGAATACCGTGGCCTGGCGGCCCAGCGCGAGCGCCTGGTGTTGCGCGCGGCCCATGCCGGGACAGTTCGCGACCTGGCGGACAACCTGACAGCCGGCCGTTGGGTCAGCGCCGACCTGCCGCTGGCGCGGATCGCAGACAAAGGCCTGCGTCTGCGCGGGTACCTGGCCGAAGCCGATCTGTGGCGGGTGGCACCGGGCACTGCCGGGCATTTTGTCGCCGACGATGTGCTACGGGATTCCCTGCCGGTGACCCTGGATACCGTGGATGCCAATGGTGTGGCCTATATCGATCAGGAGGCGCTGATTTCCGATCATCACGGCCCTATTGCCATACGTCGGGATGAAGAGAAGAGGGCGCAACCTTTGCAAGCGCAATATGGTGCGCAATTCGTGCTCGAAAACAGGGCGCCACAACAGGTTTTACACCCGGTGCGCGGCCTTGTGGTGCTCGACGGAAAGCGTGAATCGCTCTGGTCAGCGGCCTGGCGACGTCTGGCCGCTATTGGTATAAGAGAAAGCGGATTTTAGTCGTGCGATTGTCAGGCAGTTGCGGTAAGGTGCTGTCAAATCGCCATGCAAGTAACTGTGACATGTGTCACGATAAAAGTTAGTCCCCAAAGTTATGAACAGGAAGTTCGTCGTGATGCGCAAGGATGCTGTGACCCTCCGTGCCCTGCTACCCGATGACATGGCATTCATCGAGCGCCTCTACGCGGCTACGCGGGCAGAGGAAATGTCCCATAGCGGCTGGCCTGCCGAGCAGATCGCAACGTTCCTCAGGCAGCAGTTCAATGCCCAGCACGCTTATTATCAGGCGCACTATGACGGCGCCGAATTCCTCGTAATCGAGCAGGCGGGCCTACCCATTGGCCGGCTTTACCGGAACTGGGGGCCGACGACGGTAAACTTCATCGATATCGCATTGGAATCGCACTTCCAGGGGCGCGGAATTGGCAGCGCACTTATTGAAGAAATGCTGCAACGTGCCGATGCAGAGGGGCTGCTCATCGAACTGTTCGTTGAAACTTATAACCCTGCCCAGCGGTTGTACAGTCGTCTTGGATTTACCATTATCGATGAATCCGGGGTTTATTTGCGCATGCGCCGTCAGCCCCGGGCGGCTGCCAGGAAAGCCTCATGAGTCAAGACAACCTAAACGCCATTCCCACTCGGGCCGAACTTGCCGAATGCAATCCCGACAGCTTCGTCCTGCAGGTCGCGCCGGAGCAGGGGATCAGGGTGTCGCTGCTCGAGGTGCGCGACGGCGTGCCGATGAACGGGCACCACGAATGCTACTCGCTGATGTTGGCCCTGCCCAAGGGCGTGGTGCTGCCCTCGAATCTTTATCGCCTGTACAGCCCAGCTGGTGAGCAGTGGGTGCTGCTGTTCACGCCAGTGATGCCGAAAGCCGATGGGCGCGCGGTGCTCGAGGCGGTGATCCACCGCGCCCTCGTGGTTCCGGCAGGCGTGGACGCTTGACGCGTTTTCAACCCATGCAATTCAACTAAGGAAGTGTTTGATGAGCGATCCATTCCTGGGCGAAATCAAGATGTTCGGCGGCAACTTCGCACCTCGCGGCTATGCCTTCTGCAGTGGGCAGCAGATGGCTATTTCACAGAACGCGGCGTTGTTCGCCATATTGGGCACCACCTTTGGTGGTAACGGCGTCAGCACCTTCGGCCTGCCGGACTTCCAGGGCCGTTCGCCGGTTCACTGGGGGCAAGGCCCAGGCCTGTCGCTCGTGGACCTGGGCGAGGCCTCCGGAGTGGAAACCGTCACCCTGCTGACCAGCAACATGCCTGCCCACCTGCACTCGCTGCAAGTCTCGAGCGCAGACGCCACCAGCAACAAGCCGATCGCCAATGGCTATCTCGGTGCGGCAGTGGACAAGGACCTTAACCCGGTCAACCTGTACACCGCCACGGCGCCCGCCGCGGTCAACCTCAATACCTCTATCAGCGGCTCAAGCCTTCCTGTGGAAAACCGCAGTCCGTACCTGGCGGTCAGTTTCATCATCGCGCTGATGGGCGAATTCCCCTCCCACAACTAATAAAACAACCGGCGGCGCCTCGACAGGGCGCCGCTTCTTTTTTCGCTCCCTTGCTCTTCATCGGGCAGGGCGGTGGCACAACCGGAGGTGCACCATGAAATTCATCGAACGTTTCTCGCGTCAGCCGGCCAAGCAAGCGCAGCCCGTCGATCCCGGTGCCGCGCCTTTGCTGATGGCTCTTGAGCCGCGAATCATGTTCGATGCGTCCGTGGGTGTGGTTGCCCAGGATGCCGCGCAGGCGACCAGCGAGCCGAGCGCGGACAGCACCTCCAAGGAGTCGGTGGCCAAGGATACCGCCAGCGCGGCGGCGAGCGCCGATACCCGCAGTACCCAGGGTACCCAGAGCAGCCAGGCCTCGCAGCGCCAGGAAGTGGTGTTCGTCGACGGCCAGGTGGGCAATGTCCAGCAACTGCTGGCGGGCCTGTCGAGCAATGCCGAGATCGTCGTGCTCGATCCGACCAAGGACGGCCTGCAGCAGATGGCCGACTACCTTCAGGGACGCCAGGGCATTGATGCCGTACACCTGCTGTCCCATGGCGCCGACGGTACGGTGCAGGTGGGTAATACCTGGCTGGCGTCGAGCAACCTGGCCGAGCACCGTGCTGCCCTGGAAAGCATCGGCGCCGCGCTCAAGGCCGACGGCGACCTGATGATCTACGGCTGCCGCGTCGGCGATAGCAGCACCGGCCAGGCCTTCATCGACCAGCTGGCGGCCATCACCGGCGCCGATGTTGCGGCCTCCGCCGACGATACCGGCGCCGCGCTGCTGGGCGGCAACTGGACCCTGGAACGCAACAGCGGCGCAATCGAGACTACGGCCCTGGCGGTCGACAACTACGAAGGCGTGCTGGTGGCATCCTGGAGCACCGGCAGCTCGCCGTTGGGCGGCACCATCGCCGCCGCAGGGCGGACCGTGGTCGGCGACTTCGATGGTGATGGCGATACCGACATCCTCTACCAGACCGGCGGCAACGGTAGCGCCTGGTCGTACGCGCGCAGCAACGGTGACGGTACCTTCACCCTGCAGACCCAGGCCCAGTCACCCTTTGCCGGTTTGACGCTGCTCGACCACAGCGGCACCAACTACTACGTCGGCGATTTCGATGGCGACGGTGACGTCGACATCCTGACCGGGGTGAACGCCACCACCGGTACTTTCTTGCGTAACGACGCGGGGACCTTCTTTCAGGCCTCCAGTGCCAACTTCCCGGCTCCGTTGGGCGGTACGCGGATGGTAGTGGGCGACTTCGATAATGATGGTGACACCGACATCCTCTACCAGACCGGTGGCAACGGTACAGCCTGGGCCTACGCCCGCAGCGAGGGCGGTGGCAACTTCACCCAGCTGACCCTGGCCAACTCGCCGTTCGCCGGCCTGTCCCTGCCGGACAATGTCGGCAACAACTACTATGTCGCCGACTTCGACGGCGATGGCGACCTTGATATCCTTGCCGCCGCCAGCGGTAGCACCGGCACCTACCTGCGCAACAACGGCAATGGCACCTTCTCCAGCCTGTCCACCGCCACTTTCCCCTCACCGGCGGCCAACGGCCGGATGCTGGTGGGCGATTTCGACGGCGACGGCAATGCCGATATCCTCTACCAGACCGGCGCCAACGGCACCGCCTTCCAGTTCGCCAAGAGCAATGGCGACGGCACTTTCACCATCATGTCCCTGGCCAGCTCGCCGCTCGCCGGCCTGAGCCTGATCGACCATACCGGGACCAACTACCGGGTCGGCGACTTCGACGGTGACGGCGACCTGGATATCTTCTCCGCCGCCGCCGGCACCACCGGTAACCTCTACCTGCAGAACGGCGCCGCGCCCGAACTGGTGAGCACTTCGCCGAGTGATAATGCTACCGGCGTCAGCACCACTGCCAACATCACCCTGACCTTCAGCGAATCGGTGACCAAGGGCAGCACCGGCAATATCTATATCATTCGCACCTCGGACAACACTGTGGTCGAGACCATTGCCATTGGCAGCGGGCAGATCAGTGGCTCCGGCACGACCTGGACCATCGACCCGTCGATCGTCCTGGCCGGCGGTGTGGCCTATGCCGTGCGCGTCGATCCGAAAACCTTCGTCGATTCCACCGGCACGGTGTTCAAGGGCATCAACAACCCGACCACGCTGAACTTCACAACGGTGGTGGCGCAGCCACCGGTACTCAGCAACGTCAATGGCGACGCCGTCACCTACGCCGAAGACGCCGCCTATGTGCTGCTCGACTCGGGCAGCAACGCCACCGTCACCGACGCCGACTCGGCCAACTTCAGCGGCGGCAAGATGACCGTGCAGATCACCACCGGCCTTGCCAGTGGCGAAGACGTGCTGTTCATCCGCGACCAGGGGAACGGGGCCAACCTGATTTTCGTGAGCGGCGCTTCGATCATCTACAACGGCCTGGTGGTCGGTACCTTCACCGGCGGCAGCAACGGCAACCCGCTGGTGATCACCTTCACCAGCAACGCCAACCCGACCACGGTTTCCGCGCTAGTGCAGAACCTGGCCTACCGCAACGCCAACAGCAGCGAGCCGTCGACCACCGCGCGCAGCGTGTCGATCAGCATGGATGACGGTGCCGGCGGCAGCAGCACGACGTCCGTGGTCAGCCTTTCCGTCCAGGCGGTCAACGATGCACCGGTAGTCAACATCACCGCGACCAACCCGACCTACACCGAGAACACCGCGGCGGTCCAGCTGTTCAGCGGCGCGACCATCAACACCGTCGAGTCCGGGCAGTCCGTGCTGCAGATGGTCTTCACCGTCACGGGTGTCGCCAACGGCGCAGCGGAGAAGCTGGTGATCGACGGCACCGACGTGACCCTGGTGCAGGGCACCTCGGTGACGACCTCGATCAATGGCATCAGCGTCAGTGTGTCGGTGAGCGCAGGCACGGCCACCGTCACCCTGGACAAGGCCGGCGGCCTGTCGACGGCGACGGCGCAGACCGTCCTCAACAGCCTGTCCTATCGCAATGACAGCGAGAGCCCGACCACGGTCAACCGGGTCGTGTCCCTGAGCACCGTGAGTGACAACGGCGGGAGCAGCAACGGTGGCCAGGCGACCGCTGCCGTGGGCATTTTCAGCACCGTGACCGTGGTCGGCATCAACGATGCGCCGGTCCTCAGCGGTGGGCCATACAACTTCGCGACCATCAACGAAGACACCACGGCCACTGGCGTGCGGATCTCGACCGTACTGGCCAACCACACCATGGTCGACCCCGATGTCGGCGCCCTGCGCGGTGTCGCGATCATCGCCAAGACCGGCAGCGGCACCTGGCAGTACTCCACCGACAACAGCAACTGGACCGACTTCGGTGCCGTCTCGAGTAGCAGCGCGCTGCTGATCGCCTCCACCACCTATATCCGCTACGTCCCGGACGCCGCCAATGGCGAGACCGCTACCCTGAGCTTTCGTGGCTGGGACCAGACCACCGGCACCGCCTCCGTCAACGGTATCCGCGGCCTGGCCGATACCACCAGCAATGGCGGCACCAGCGCGTTCTCCACCGGTACCGGTACCGTCAACCAGGTGGTGACCTCGGTCAACGATGCGCCGATCATGATCGGCGTAGCGCCAACCCTGCCCGGGCTCACCGACACCTCCACCAGCAGCGCCGGCACCCTGGTCAGCGACCTGCTGGGCGGTGTCACCGACGTCGACACCGGCGCGCTGAAGGGCATGGCCATCACCGGCCTGACCTCGACCTACGGCAAATGGCAGTACAGCACCAACGCTGGTGGTACCTGGAGCGACGTCGGCACTGTCTCCGCTACTTCCGCGCTGATCCTCACCGCGCAGAACCTGGTGCGCTTCGTGCCAGACGGCATCCACGGTGAAACCGCGACCATCACTTACAAGGCCTGGGACCAGACCAACGCCACCCTCGGCCTGCAAGGCACCAAGACCAATACCAGCGCCTCTGGCGGCACCTCGGCCTATTCCAGCCAGGTCGACACCGCCACCGTGGTGGTCTCTGCTGTCAATGATCGCCCGGTAGTGACGGTGACCGGCACTGCGGCTATCTGGACCGAAGGCAATAACGTCGTTTCGGATCGCATCGTGGTGGACTCCGGAGTGACCCTGTCCGACCCCGACGGTCCGAACCCGACCAGCGCCACCGTGCGCCTGCTGACCTACTACAGCGCCCAGGACAGCCTGGCCTTCGTCAACGACGGCCTGAGCATGGGCAATATCGTCGGCACCTGGAACGCCGGCACCGGCATCCTGACCCTGACGTCCGCCGACAACTCGGCAACTGCAGCGCAGTTCCAGGCCGCGATGCGGGCAGTGACCTACGGCAACGCCTCGGACACCCCGAATACCACGAGCCGTACCGTGCAGTTCCAGGTCACCGACGGTGATGGCCTGTCCTCCATCGCGGTCACCCGTGACATCACCCTCGTCGCGGTCAACGACTCGCCGACCATCAGCGCCCCAGCCTCGCAGCAGATCATCGAGGACGTCCCGGCGGCGCTCGGCTCGATCACCTTCAATGATGTCGATTCCACCCTGGGCATCGTCACCTTCACCGTCGCCAGCGGTACCCTCAGCGCCACCGGTGCCGGTGGCGTGACCGTGGGCGGCACCGCGACGGCGCTGACCCTGAGCGGCACCCTGGCCAACATCAACCAGTTCATCGCCAACAACCGCCTGGTCTACACCGCGGCGGCCAACGCCAGCGGCGATGTGACCTTGACCATCAACGTCAATACCACCAGCGTTTCCGATGCCACCACCACCATGACCCTGCAGGTGCAGGCGGTGAACGATGCGCCAGTGGCCAGCGTGCCGCCGTCCATCACCGTGACCGAAGATGTGTCCAGCGTGATCACCGGCATCAGCTTCACCGACGTCGATGCCGGCAGCAACACCGTAACCGCGACCTTCTCGGTACCGAGCGGTACCCTGAGCGCTACCTCGGGCATGGGGGTGTCCGTGGTCGGTTCCGGTAGCGGCCTGCTGACCCTGTCGGGCAGCCTGGCCAATATCAACGTCTTCATTGCTGCCAACAGCCTGACCTTCAAGACCGCCCAGGACGCCACTGCCAGTGTGACCCTCACGGTCAGCATCAACGACCGCGGCGCCAGCGGCAGCGGCGGCGAGCAGACTGACACCAGGACCGTGACTCTCAACGTCACGGCGGTCAACGATGCCCCGGTGAACAACGTGCCGGGTAGCCAGACCGCCTCGCAAAACGTCGTCCTTGGCTTCAACACCGCCAATGGCAATGCCATCTCGATCAGCGACGTGGATGCCGGCAACGGCCTGATGACGGTGACCCTGACCGCCACCAACGGCCTGCTCAGCCTGGGCAGCCTCAGCGGCATCAGCCTGGTGACCGGTACTGGCCTGAACAACATCACCATGACCTTCGAGGGCACCCGCAGCAACATCAACGCGGCGTTGCAGACCCTCACCTTCAGGCCGTCGAACAACTTCCTCGGCGCTGCCAGCGTGACTATCGAGACCAACGACAACGGCAACTCCGGTACCGGTGGAGCCAAGTCCGACGTCGACATCATCTCGATCAACGTCATCCCGGTGAACCCGAAGGTGATAAACGTCTCGGCACAAGGCCTGGACCGTACCGTGAAGGTCGGCGACGAAGTGCTGATCAGCATGACCTGGGACCAGGTGGTCAACGTCGATCTCAGCAGTGGCCGCCCGACCTTGCTGCTGGAAACCGGCCTGGTGGACCGCAACGCGCAGTATGTCAGCGGCAGCGGCAGCAACACCCTGGTCTTCAAGTACACCGTGCAGGCAGGTGATATCAGCGCCGACCTGGACTTCCAGAGCACGGCGGCGCTGCAGATGAACGGCGCGGTGATCAGCAACAACACCAGCGACCTGGCAGTCCTGACCCTGCCGACCATAGGTGGCGCCGATTCTCTCGGCGGGCGCAGCAATATCGTGGTCGACGGCGTAGTGCCGGTAGTGGGCAGTGTCTCCGCACCCGTGGATGGCACCTACATCATCGGCCAGGACCTGGACTTCACCGTCAACTTCAGCGAAGCGATGACGGTCGATACCAGCACCGGCGTCCCACGTATCGCCGTGACCCTGGATACCGGCGGCACCGTCTGGGCCGAGTACGTCTCCGGCAGCGGCAGCAGCGCCCTGGTGTTCCGCATGGTAGTCACCAGCGGCCAGCTGGACAGCAACGGCATCACCCTGGGCAGCAGCATCGACACCAATGGTGGGGCGATCACCGACCTGGCCGGCAACGCCACCGTGACCACCCTGAACGGCGTGGCCAGCACGGCAGGCGTCAATGTCGACGGCATCGCGCCGAGCGTGGCCAGCGTGACGCCGCCGGCGGATGGCAGCTACAAGCCCGGTGATGTACTGACCTTTACCGTCAATGCCAGCGAAGCCGTGCAGATCGGCAGCCTGGCGCCGCGCCTGACGCTGGATGTGGGCGGGGTGACCCGTTACGCCAGCTACGTGTCCGGTAGCGGTACCGACAGGCTGGTGTTCCAGTACGTGGTGCTGAGCGGTGACAACGACGCAAATGGCATCGCTGTCAGCAGCCTGGATCTGCGCGGCGATCAGCTGACCGACCTGGCCGGCAACGCGATCGATCCGGCCTTGGGCAACGGCAACCTGCCGGGCGTGCTGGTCGACACCACTGCACCGATCGCCAGCAATATCGTGCGCGTCGGCGCCAGCCCGAGCAACAGCAGCTCGGCCAGTTTCACCGTGACCTTCAGCGAGGATGTGAGCGGGGTTGATGTCAGTGACTTCACCCTGGCCCTGGGCGGCTCGGCGGCCGGCAGCATCGCCAGCGTTACCCGCGTCGACGGCCGCACCTACACCGTGCTGGTCGACAACCTGGCGGGTATCGGCAGCGTACAGCTCAACCTCAATGCCAGCGGTACCGGCATCGCCGATGCCGCCGGCAACGCCTTGGTCGGCGGCCTGAGCGGCGCCAGCTACAGCATCGACCGCGTCGCGCCGAGCGTGACCCATGTCGATGTGCCGAATGGCGGCACCTATGTGGCGGGGCAGAACCTCGACTTCACCGTGCACATGGACGAAGCCGTGCTGCTCGATACCAGCAACGGTTCGCCACGCCTTGAAGTGACCCTGGACAACGGGCAGACCGCCTATGCGACCTACCTGTCCGGCGCTGGCAGCAGCGCCCTGGTGTTCCGCTTGACCGTGGCGACCGGCCAGCTGGATACCACTGGCATTGCCATCGGCAGCGCGATCCAGCTCAATGGCGCAACCCTGCGCGATGCCATTGGTAACGATGCGCACACCGCACTCAACGGCCTGCCGAACACCGGCGCTATCCTGGTCGATGCGGTGGCGCCAACGGTCAGCAGCCTCGATTTGCCAGCCAGCGGTGCCTACAAGGCTGGTGATGTGCTGCGCTTTACCGTCAATGCCAGCGAGGTCGTCAACGTCAACGGTACGCCACGCCTGGCCCTCAACATCGGCGGCGTGACCCGTTACGCGGACTACGTTTCCGGCAGCGGCAGCTCGGCGCTGGTGTTCGAGTACACCATCGTCTCGCCAAACACCGCCAACAGCGGCATCGGCCTGCCGGGCAGCATCGACCTGAATGGCGCGACCCTGCGTGATCCGGCCGGCAACGCCATGAACCTGAACCTCAACGCCCCTGGCTCCGCCAGTGGGGTGATCGTCGATACCCAGGCGCCGGAAATCGCCAACATCGCCCGCGTCGAAGTCACACCGACCCATGCCGGCAGCGTGCACTACACCGTCACCTTCAACGAGAACGTCAGCGGTGTGGACAGCGCCGATTTCAGCCTTGCCTTCACCGGCAGCGCCAACGGGCGCATCGCCTCGATCACCCGCATCGACGGGCGTACCTACGAGGTGCTGGTGGACAACCTGGCCGGCGCCGGCAACGTGCGCCTGGACCTGAACGGCAGCAACACCGGTATCGTCGATGTCGCCGGCAACCCGGTCAGCGGCGGCCTGGCCGGCAGCGTGTACAGCATCGACCGCGTCGCGCCATCGGTGACCAGCGTCGGTGTGCCGGCCAGCGGCACCTACACCGCCGGGCAAACCCTGGACTTCACCGTCAACACCGATGAAGCGGTACTGGTCGACAGCAGCACCGGTAATCCACGCCTGGCCGTTACCCTGGACAACGGCCGGGTGGTCTACGCCGACTACCTGGCCGGCTCCGGCAGCACGGCGCTGACCTTCCGCCTGACCGTGACCAATGGCATGGCTGGCAACAGCACCTTCGCCGTGGCGTCGAGTATCGACAGCAATGGCGGCACCCTGCGTGATGCCATCGGCAACGACGCCAATACCGGCCTGCACAATGTCGGCAATACCCGTGGCATCCTGGTCGATGCCCGTGCACCGCAGCCAAGCAGCATCGTCGTGGAAGGGCCGGTGCTGCCGACCGACCGCAGCCTGAGCTTCACCCTGACCTTCGACGAGGCGGTCAGTGGTGTCGATGCCAACGACTTCAGCGTGCTGGGCACTGCCAGTGCCAGCGGTGTGGTGCAGTCGGTGCAGCGTATCGACGCGCAGACCTACCGCATCGTGGTCGGCGACCTGCGCGGGCAGGGCACCTTGTCCCTGAGCCTCAACGCGCTGAACAGTGGCATCCAGGATGGCGCCGGCAACCTGCTGGTGCAGTCCTTGGCCAGCGCCGCCCAGGCCCAGCAGACCCAGGATGTCGGTGATCTGGAATACCGCATCAACCCGCCGGACACCTCGCTTGTCATACAACCTTCGGTGATCCAGCCGCAGGTGCCGGGCATCGTCATCAACCAGAGCCTCTCGCCGCTGGTTCCCGGCCCCCTGTTTGACGTGCGTACCGTGGGCGCCGACCTGAAACCGCTGGGCACCATCTTCCTCGGCCAGGCCGGCAGTGCGCCGAGCTTTATCGCCCAGGTGTTCGGCAGCAGCGACAGCGGCCTCGGTGGCGGCGACGGCCAGGGCTTCCTGGGCTTCGGCGGGGGCAACGGCGGCGTCTTCGGCGCCAGCACCTTCGCCACCCTTTTCGGTCGCGAGGTACCCGGCGTCACCGAGCTGAACGTGTTCAGCGCCGGCCAGTGGAAACAGAGCGAGCTTAACCAGGGGCTGCGCGGGGTGTTCGGCGTACCGACCTTCGGCCAGCAACTGCAGCAAATCAACGAAGCCGACCAGCGCCAGGTGCGTGAGTTGGCCAAGGCCCTGGCAAAACCGGCAGAGATCGGCCAGCGGGCATGAAAGGCAGCACAACTTTTGATAATCGAGCCGTACCAGGGGGCGGCCCAAGGATGAACAAGAAACACACACTGTTTGCCGCCAGTCTGTTGGCATTGGCCATTGGCGGCTGCGCCGTGAAGACCGACCCGATCGAGCGCAGTGCCAGCGAAGCGCGTGCCCGTGCTGACCTGGCGCAGATCTACAAGGACCAGGAACCCCTCAACGGACCTCTGACCCTGCACCAGGCCATGGCCCGTGCGGTCAAGTACAACCTCGAAGCTCGCCTGAAGGTGATGGAAGAAGCCCTGGGCCAGCGTCAGCTGGACCTCGCCCAGTTCGACATGCTGCCGCGCATGGCCCTGTCGGCGGGCTATGCCGGCCGTAACAACGTCAGTGCGTCGAGCAGCCAGAGCATCCGCACCGGTACCCAGTCCCTCGAACCTTCGACCTCGCAGGACCGTGACCGCGACGTGGCCGACCTGACCATGGTCTGGAACGTGCTGGACTTCGGTGTCAGCTACCTGGGCGCCAAGCAGCAGTCCGACCAGCGCTACATCCTCCAGGAACGCAAGCGCAAGGTGATCCACACCATCACCCAGGACGTGCGTTCGGCCTATTGGCGCGCCGTGGCGGCGGAGCGCCTGCTGAGCCAGATCGATAACCTGATGGGGCGCATCGAGCAGGCCCGTATCAACAGCCAACTGATGAGCGCCCAGCGAATCGGTGACCCGGTCCAGGCCCTGAGCTACCAGCGCGCCCTGATCGAGGCAACGCGCCAACTGCAGGAGCAGCGCCGCGCGCTGACCCTGGCCAAGACCGAACTGGCGGCGCTGATCAACCAGCCGATGGACAAGCCCTACACCCTGGCGCTGGATGACAACTATGCGGTGCCGCAGCTGAACGCCGACTTCGCCAAGCTGGAGCAGCAGGCCCTGGCCAGCCGCCCGGAACTGCGCGAGCAGGACTACCAGTCGCGCATCAGCGCCACCGAAACCCGCAAGGCCATGCTGCGCATGCTGCCAGGCCTGGAGTTCTCGGCCGGTGGTCACTACGACAGCAACACCTTCCTGACCAATCAGAGCTGGGCCGACTACGGCCTGAAGGTTACCTGGAACCTGTTCAACGTGATGTCCGCGCCGACGGCGATCAAGGTCGCCAAGGCCGGGGAAAACGTCGCCGATGCACGCCGCCAGGCGATGTCCGTGGCGGTCATGGCGCAACTGTACGTGGCGCGGGCCAACTTCGAGGAAGCCAGCCATCAGTTCAAGACCAGCGAAGAGATGGCCAACCTCGACGGGCAGATCGCCGAGCAACTGCGCAACCGCTTCAAGACCAACAATATCGGTGAGCTGGAGCTGATCCAGGGCGAGCTGAACAATCTGCAGACCCAGCTCAAGCGCGACCTGTCCTACGCTGAAATGCGCAATGCCTACTCTCAAGTGTTCGTCAGCACGGGGGCGGATCCGCTGCCCAATGCGCTGGCGGATGACAAGGTGCAGACCATCGCCAATGCCTTGCAGGCTAGCGAGGACAACTGGAACCGTTGAGTTTGCTGTGGAGCTGATGACTTCATTGTCCACAACGCAGGATGATCACTGAACGAGAAAGCCGCCATTGTCAATTAATGCCGGCTTTCTGTTTTTCAGGGGCAGCCCCAAGGTCAGACGATGAAGTTCACCAATCGGTTAGGTACCACGATCATTCTCCCAGCACCTTCCAGATGCTTGCTCAATACCGCATCGCAGAGTGCCTGGGCACGGATCGTGTCATGATCGGCATCGGCCTGGACGAGAATTTCCCCACGCAGCTTGCCATTGACCTGCACCATCATCCTCACTTCATCCTGTTTCAGCGCTTCGTTGTCCGGGGTCGGCCAGGCACTGTCATAAATCGTGCCAGGGAACGTCAGCTCTTCCCAGAGTACCTGGGTAATGTGCGGCGTCACCGGATGCAGCACCTGAAGGAGAATGGACATGGTTTCCTGGCAGACCTGGCGGCCAGCGCTACGGGCGCCTTCGAGTACCTTGAGCATCTTCATCGCGCCCGAGACGACCGTGTTGTACTGCAGGCGCTCATAATCGTTATTGATCTGCTGCAGCAAGCCATGGGTCTCGAAACGCACACGGCTGGCTTGTGCGGCATCCGTCTCCAGGTCGTCACCTTCCTTCCAGCGAGCTTGCTCATCAACGGCATAGTTCCAGAGACGGCGCAGGAAGCGATAAGCCCCTTCGACACCGCTGTCGCTCCAGTTCGTGCTCTGGTCCGGAGGCCCTGCGAAGATGGTGAACAGGCGGGCGGTGTCCGCGCCGAATCGGTTGATAATGTCCTTGGGCTCGACCACGTTGTTCTTCGACTTGGACATCTTCTCCACGCCGCCCAGGCTCACGGGCAAGCCATCCTCAATCGCTGTGGCGCTGACCGGGCGGCCTTTCTCATCGTAATGAACCGCTACCTCGGAGGGGTAGAACCAGCGTCGGCTGCCGTCTCCGGCCTTGCGGTAGTAACTTTCCCGCAGCAGCATGCCCTGGGTGAAGAGGTTCTTGAACGGTTCACTGAAGTCCACGAACCCTTCATCGCGCATCGCCCTGGTCCAGAACCTGGCATAGAGCAAGTGCAGCACCGCATGCTCTATGCCGCCGATGTACTGGTCGATGGGCATCCAGTAGCGATTGCCAGGCCCGACCATCGAGGTGTGGCATTGCGGGTCGCAATAGCGAATGAAGTACCAGCTTGAATCGACGAAGGTATCCATGGTGTCCGCTTCCCGAAGCGCGGGTGCGGCACAACGCGGGCATGCGACGTGGCGGAACGCATCATGCTGCTGCAGCGGATTGCCACTGCCATCGGGAATGCAGTCGGTCGGCAATACCACCGGCAGGTCCTCATAAGGCACCGGCACGTCGCCACAGCGTTTGCAATGGATGATTGGAATCGGTGTTCCCCAGTAGCGCTGGCGGGAGATGCCCCAGTCACGCAAGCGCCAGGTCGTGGCTTGTTCGCCGCATCCGCGCTCGGCCAGGGCATCGGCGATCGCCACGGACGCCTGGTCCACCGTGAGGCCATCGTAGGTGCCAGAATTGATCAGGCGACCTTCCCGACTGGCGTAGCGATCCGACCATGCGGCAGGGTCGTAGGCGGCCTCTTCGAAAGCAATGACGGGGTGCACGTGCAGGCCGTATTGGCGGGCAAAGTCGAAGTCACGCTCATCGTGAGCCGGCACCCCCATCAAGGCGCCTTCGCCGTACTCACCGAGCACATAATTGGTGATCCAGACGGCGATCGGTTCACCGGTCAATGGGTGCTCGACTTGCAGGCCGCTCGGGATGCCGAGCTTGGCCTGTGCGCCGGCGGCAGGGCTGGCCTGTGCCGACTGCCGGCACGCCTGCACCTGTGGTTCGAGCCCAGGCTCGAGTTCGATGGCTCGCTTGGCCAGGGGGTGATCAGGGGAAACTGCGCAGAACGTCACGCCCATCAGCGTATCGACGCGCGTGGTGAATACCCACAGCTTGCCCGTGTCGATCAACTGCCCGCTGGCGTCTTCAATCGCGTGGGGGAAGCCCAGGCGTACGCCACTGGCTTTGCCAATCCAGTTGCGCTGCATACTGCGAACCATGTCTGGCCAGCCTTCCAGGGTATCGAGGGCCGACAGCAGCTCTTCGCCATACTGGGTGATGCGCAGGTAGTAGCCGGGAATCTCACGCTTTTCCACCAGCGCACCGGATCGCCAACCCCGTCCATCCACAACTTGCTCATTTGCCAGCACGGTCTGGTCGATAGGGTCCCAGTTGACGATTTGGGTTTTCTTGTAGGCCACGCCCTTTTCCAGCAGCTTCAGGAAGAACCACTGGTTCCACTTGTAGTATTGCGGATCGCAGGTGGCGATTTCCCGTGACCAGTCGAACGCGAGGCCGAGGGGTTGCATCTGCGCTTTCATGTCGGCGATGTTCATCCGAGTCCATTCGGCTGGAGACACGCCCGACTGCATGGCGGCGTTTTCCGCCGGCAGGCCGAATGCGTCCCACCCCATCGGCATCAGGACGTTATAGCCCTTCATTCGCAAGTGGCGGGCTAACATGTCATTGATCGTGTAGTTGCGCACATGGCCCATGTGCAACTTCCCGGACGGGTAGGGCAACATGGAACAGGCATAGAATTTCGGCCGACTTTCGTCTTCGACAGCCTTGAAGACCTCATCGCGAAGCCACTTGGCCTGAACCGTGCTTTCAACCCAGGCTGGATCATACTGCTGTCGCATAGGCGCTCCTTGAAGTTACTAGCGCCGAGTGGCAATCAACCTCTCGGCTTATGCGTTATTGTTGGATATGGCTTGGCCTACTGAATTACACCTGCTGCCGGAGCAGGCGTTTAGGATGATTTGTAAGAATTTATTGTGAAGAAACTGACCTGCATTTTCAAAATGCCGGTCGCTGTCTAGAGAGTTGAGTGGTTGGTCAGTAAGATCAAATATGGCCAAGGCCTAACTTTGTTGTCAAGCGCTTCTTTCCAGAAATTGCGGAGGGCTTTGAATAGTAATGCGGAGGGTGATTATTGTTGAATTATCTAATCCAAGGCGCATGGGCTGCGGTCTCGGCGCTTTGGTGCGTGGCTGCGGGGTGCGGTAAGTCTCAGTATTTGTTGGCTCTGTGAAAATGCCATTGACGTATATAATGGCGGCGGTTGAATTGTAGGAAAATTCGCTGAAATGCGTAGGAATAAATCGTCAGAGTTTGATTGTGTGCTGCGCTTCTGAATACTTGCATGATGTCCAAAATAAGGGACTGGTAGTCCGAGAATCCATGAAGGTAGCTACCGTCTAATTGGTGTGTATCGCGCGGACATGCTGTTGGTTGGCGGAAGCGCTTATGGCATTGGTAATGACTTTGCACCCTGAATAATGTTGTTGGACATTCTCAGCTTCTTGGTGGTTGTCCCCGAAGGATCAGGTATCCTCCTCGCGCAGGCCATAATCTATAAATACCGGTAGAGCTGAGGCGATCGCCCAATTCAGCTGAGGCAGGATTTTGAACATCCAGGGCAGGTTTGTCGGGTAATTGACGGTGGCAACGATGCGATCGCCAGCGCCCAGGGTCATGAGCCGCACGTGGTGGACATACCAAGCGTACGCGATTTGCCAGATCGCAACGGATGCTCGGCTCTGGCGCGCACCTGGGCTTGGGCCTTTCATTTTTGCGCTTTGCTTTGTCAGCGCGCTACGCTTACCCAGTTACTTGTAGGCGCAGCGACGCGCGGCTACCTACCGGATGACCGCGCGTCCATCATGTCTGAAACCCCGATCAGAAATTTTCCAGAACGATCTTCCCCCGCGCTTTACCGCTTTCAATGACCGAATGGGCGCGCTTGAGGTTTTCGGCGTTGATCGCACCGAAGTGCTCACCAAGGGTGGTCTTCAGAACACCCGCATCGATCAGCTGCGAAACACGCTCGAGCAGCTGGTGTTGCTTGATCATGTCCTCGGTCTTGTACAGCGAACGCGTGAACATGAGTTCCCAGTGCAACGAAAGCGACTTGCGCTTGAGCGGCATGACATCGAGCTGCGCGGGGTCGTCGATCAGTGCGAGCTTGCCTTGTGGACGAAGCACTTCAACCAGCTGGGTAAGGTAGCTATCGGTGTGCGTCAGGCTGATCACATAGTCGACCGGATTGAGCTTGAGCGCTTCCAGCTGAAGAGGGATCGACTGGGTGTGGTCGATGACGTGATGGGCGCCCAGTTCCTTCACCCAGCCTTGGGTTTCAGGCCGTGAGGCGGTGCCGATGACGGTCAGTTGCGTGAGCTTGCTGGCAAGCTGAACCAGGATTGAACCGACACCACCGCCAGCGCCGATAACCAGAAGACGTTGACCCTTGCCGGCATGCTCTTCAATGCCCAGGCGGTCGAACAGCAACTCCCAGGCGGTGATGGCGGTAAGCGGCAAGGCCGCAGCGCTTGCGTTATCCAGGCTGCGGGGCTTGTGCCCAACGATGCGCTCATCGACTACATGAAGCTCACTGTAGCTGCCGGGGCGATCAATCGCGCCAGCGTAGAACACCTCATCGCCCGGTTGGAACAACGTCACCTCAGCGCCTGTTTCGCGGACGACACCGACAGCATCCCAGCCGAGAACCTGCGGCTGCTCACCTCCACGGCTTGCGCGGATTTTCGTATCGACAGGGTTTACAGCAATAGCCTTGACCTCCACCAGAAGGTCCCGGGCACCCGGTTTGGGCGCGGGCAGTTCCGCGTCATAGAGCGATTGCGGGTCATCGATAGGCAAACCGGGCTGGGTATAAACGACGGCTTTCATTGGCGCTACCTCCAGTGAATTCAAAAGTGGGTGCAGGCTATTTGTTTCGGTTCATTCAAGATACAGCCTGAATGGAGTAAGACTTTATCTGCTGCGATGAAAATTGGGTGAAGCAGCCATGACCGGGCTGGCTAGCTCCACCCAGCGAACGGGGATCACCTGGCGTTGTAGCGGGGAGCAAGCTGGTTGCTGGACAGCTGACCGAACAGGGCCTTGCGGCTGGCTTCATAGCGTTCGAACGACTGCAGGTCGTGCATCGAGGGGATGGAGATCGCTACATCGTCGTCGAAGTCCTGCAAGGCACCGTCCACCAGGTCCTGGGCCGACATGACGATGGCGGGGTCCAGGTTCTCGAGCGGCAAGCCGCCGATCTGCCAGAGATCGGTGGCAGTGGCCCCTGGCAGCACCGCCTGGATCTTGATGCCTGTATCCGCAAGCTCCTTGTGCAGGGACTGGGTAAAGGCGGTGACATAGGCCTTGCTGCCGCCGTACACGCCATTGAGCAGCTCCGGCGCCAGGCTGACGATGGACGAGATGTTGATGACGGCGCCTTGCTTGCGAGCCACAAACCCTGGAACGGCCGCATAAGTGAGGCGGGTGAGGGCGGTGACGTTGAGGGCGATCATTTCGGCCATGCGCTCGACGTCGCTTTCCAGCAGCGTGGTGTGAGTGCCAATGCCCGCGTTGTTTACCAGCAGGCTGATGCTGGCGTCCTCACGTAGCTTGCGTTCTACTTTGGCCAGGTCTTCTGCGTTGGCCAGATCGGCCGGGAACACCTCCACGTTCTGTTGGGTTTGCGTGGTGAGCCGGCTGGCCAGCGTGTTGAGGCGTTCGCGATTTCGCGCGACCAGCACCAAGTCGTAACCTCGACGTGCCAAACGTTCCGCGTAGATGGAACCGATGCCGGTGGAGGCGCCGGTGATGAGAGCCGTGCCTTTGAATGGCTGGGTCATGATCATGCTCCGTGGTTGGGGTGTGAAGCCATGATGCAGAACGTCGCTTTCGTCTTAAACGACGCATATGATACGTTTTTAGGACATTGAACAAGGAGCTCCAACCATGCACCGGGTCGGCTACCTCATCACCGAAGGTTTCCAGATCATGTCGCTGGCGACGCAGGCCATATTCGAGTTCGCGAACATCGTCGCCGGCGAAGCGGTCTACAAGATCCAGAACTTCTCCATCGAGGGTGGCACAGTGCGCTCTTCTCTGGGGATGTACATGGACACGCTGCCGTTGGGCGCTCCTGGTCTGGCCGACACCTGGATGGTCACGGGGACTTTGACCCCGCTGACGCCGCCAAGTGAGAAGGTGCTGGCCAGCGTCCGAGGCTTTGTCGACGGCGCTCGACGTACCGCAGGCCTGTGTACCGGCTGTTTCATCCTGGCCCAGGCGGGGGTCCTGGATAACCGGCGAGCCACGACGCACTGGGCCTATGCGAAAAAGCTGCGTGAACTGCATCCGGCCATTGAAGTGGAAGATGATCGGATCTTCATTGTCGATGGGCAGATCTGGACCTCCGCGGGCATGACCGCAGCCCTGGATATGGCGCTTGGCATGGTGGAAAAAGATCTGGGTACCGAGATGGCCAGGTCAGTGGCGCGAAAGCTGGTGATGCACCAACGTCGTTCCGGCGGGCAATCGCAACATTCCGAGCTGTTGGCCCTTTCGCCGAAGTCGGACCGGATTCAGAGCGCCCTGGATTACGCGCGCAAGCACCTGAGTCGTCCGTTGAGTGTCGAGGAGCTGGCTGAAGCTGTGCATTTGAGCCCCCGGCAATTCACTCGCGTATTCACTGCCGAGACCGGACAGTCACCTGCCAAGGCCGTGGAAAGCTTGCGGCTTGAAGCTGCCAGGCTGATGGTCGAGCAGAGCCGGCACAGCCTGGACGTGGTGGCGAAGGAAGCGGGGTTCAGGGATCGGCGGCATATGCGCGAGGTCTTCATTCGCGGCTATGGCGTACCCCCGCAAGCGGTGCGAAGGGACGCCAGGCTGGTGGAGTGATGACAAGGGGTTGATCCGCTGGCTAGCCAGAGGCTTTTGCCGTACTTGCCAAATGCTTCTGCAAAGCGCTCGCCGCTCGCTGGCCCGTCTGATCGTCGACGCCCGCCTTCAGAGTCTGGCACAGCTGGTCAAGCTGCCCTCGCGTGATCCCGGTGTTCATGCTAATGCGCATGTGTGCCTGGAGCTGCGGCTCCACACCCACCAGCGCGCACAGCATGCCCACGGTAGCCAGTTCTCGCGTTTGCCAATCCAGGTTGTCTCGCTCGAAGATGTCGCCAAACAAGTGAGCACGCAGGTACTGATTGGCAATCGGGGCGAAGTCGAACAAGGGGCCTTCAACCGGTGATCCCGAAAGTTTCGTCTGATTGGCTGTACCAGCAGCCAGCAAGGCATCGCCTTGAGGGATCGGACGACTGGGCTCGTGGCCTGGAGCGTCAGTGATTCCGCGCTGCTTGCGTGATTCGAGTACCCGCATCAGCTCAGACAGCGCATTGAGAGAGCGAGGGAAGCCGGCGTAGGCGTAGAGCTGCACGAGCACTTCGCGCAGTTCGCTGATGGTCAGACCTGTTTCAAGGGCCTGGTCCAGAGCAGTGTACAAGCGCGGCATGTCGCCAGCGGCGGCGAGCGCGGCCAGGATGACAACTGCTTGCTGTTGTTCGCTGAGGGAAGTCGAACTCGATTGAAGCAAAGTGGTTGAGGTCATTTTTCTCAGTCTCTTTTGGTGGGTATGCCAAGGAACACATCGTCAGTGACGGGCTCCAGCCAGTCCACGGCCTTGCCCTCCAGCAACTCATTGATCGCAACGTGCTGCATGGCCGTGGTGTCGGTCGCGCCGTGCCAGTGACGTCGGCCACAGTTGCACCAGATCAGATCGCCCGCGCGGATCTCGGTCTTTGGCCCATCCTCGCATTGCGTCCAACCCACGCCATCGGTGACCAGCAAGGCCTGGCCCAGAGGATGGGTGTGCCAGTGGGTTCGGGCACCCGGCTCGAAGTTGACCACCGCAATGCCAATCCGGGCTGGGGCCGGGGCCATGAATACACGGTCGATTCGCACGCGTCCCGTGAACCAGTCAGCGAGCCCCTGGATCGCTTTGGCTGAACCCGCGCGGTGAACCTGCATATCGGCGTCGTGAAGATTGTTGTCAGTCATGGTGTTGGCAGCCCCTCAAAATACGTGTTGAGAGAACTGTACCGACCGCGTTTTAATTCGAGTATCGGCAAAATACAGAAAGCGGTTTGAAGCTGGGCTTAATAATGAAAGCAGACAACTTGAGCGATCTGGTGGTTTTCGTGGCGGTGGCCAGGGAGCGTAATTTCACCCGGGCGGCGGCCTGCCTGGGGGTATCCCCATCGGCTGTCAGCCAGACAATTCGCGGACTGGAGGAGCGCCTAGGGGTGCGACTACTGACGCGTACCACCCGCAGCGTCACCCGCACTGAAGCGGGGGAGCGCCTGCTGCAAGAGATCGCGCCCCTGCTGGATCAGATCGAAGGGCACCTGGGTGCGCTGACGGAATTCGGGCAACGCCCGTCAGGCACGGTGCGCATCACCGCTGACGAATTCGCCGCCCGTCATGTGCTTTGGCCAAAGCTGCAGCCGGTCATCGAGTCCTACCCTGACATCACGATCGAGTTGATGACCGACTACGGCCTGACAGACATCGTTGCCGAGCGATTCGATGCGGGCGTGCGACTGGGCGGCATCATCGATGCCGACATGGTGGCGGTACCCATCGGCCCACCCATGCGCATGGTCACCGTCGCGTCACCCGCCTACCTGAAGCGATACGGCATCCCCCAGCGGCCTGAAGCATTGATGAGCCACCGCTGCATCAATTTGCGCTTGCCTACGCACGGAGGCCTATACCCCTGGGAGTTCACCCACGATGGCAACGAGTTCCGTGTCCGCGTGCAAGGGCCACTGATCATGAACAGCTCACTGCAGATACTCGATGCCTGCCTGGCCGGGGCTGGGCTGGCCCAGGTGACCGATGTCCATGCGCAGGCGTACCTGCGTAGCGGGGCGCTTGTGGAGGTGTTGGGGCAGTGGTCGGAGCGTTTCCCTGGCTATCATCTTTATTACCCGACGCGGCGGCAGCAAACCGCTGCTTTCAAGGTGGTTCTGGACGCACTGCGCGGCGACCTCGATTTACCCGTTAATTGAGGCGCTCAATCAATGCTGGCGCCACGGCGCAAATCGGCGATGTCGCGTTTGGCCGGGGTGCCGAACTGGCGCCATACTCGCGGCTGAATTGAGACGGGCTTTCATATTGCGCCGAAACCGCGCAGGTGGGCGCGTCGCAGGGTGGGCCTAACTCGAAAGCGATGCGCCGATCCTGCAGGCGCTTGTAGTTATGGAGGGTGCTGCACCGGAACCCTTGGCCGGCTGTCCGACACTGTCATTTGATTTGGATTGTTGGCGCATGGAAGGTGATCTACCGCTGACAACCTTGCAGAGGGCAGGCCGATGAAAAGACGAGGCGAAACCTATCGACAGTGGTGCGACCCGATCTTGCACCACCAAACCCATGAGGAGGCGCTCGACAACGGGGCCTGCCTTGAGGTGCAGTCTCGCTTGTCACGCACGGGCGCCACCCAGTTGTTCATCGGCGTCTATCGCGCAGACGGATCGGTATTGTATGAACGGTTCTATCGCCAACGCCCCGGTGAAACCATGAGCCGGGCGATGGTATGGGGTGTCGAGCATGCCCGGCGTGTCGCAAGTAATGACGAGTCGGCGGGTGTCGAAATGGCAGGCCCTTGAGCGCTGAGCTGCCTACCCGGTAAGCCTGGGCCAGCGCGCCCGGGCAGGCGCGCTGGGGAGGGTCAGGCGGCGCGTTGTTCGCCCTTGAGCAGTTTCTTCTGGGCTTGCATGGCTTGACCCATGTCTTCCAGTGCCTGTTTGCCCAGCAGTTTGCGAGCGGTGGGGAACAACTCGCTTTCCTCCTCCTCGATATGGTGCTCCAGCAACTCTTTCATCACCTTGACCCGGCCGGCGAATTCCACGGTACCGGCCTCGGTCGCCAGCAGGTCGGGGAGCACCAGCGAGTCGACCGTACGGTGTTCCTCCTTGGCCTCGTAGTACATCTTTGCTTCTTCCTTGCCGCCGGCCTGCTTGATCGCCGGGTACAGGATCTGTTCTTCCAAAGCCGTATGGATGCTTACCTCCTGCTTGATGCGTTCAAGCAATTCGGCCCGCTTCTTCACGGCACGCTCGGTGGTCGAGGACAGTTCCTCAAGCAGTTTCTTCACCAGTTGATGGTCCTGGATCAGCAGTTCGATTGCGTTCATGGGACACCTCTTCAGGGGCTGGGAAAAATCACGGTTGCCTTCGATGGAGTGGGCCACAAGCGGCGAGGTTCAATGCAGTTGATCAGCGCACGGGCCGGGAAGTGTCCGGCCAGTGACATTCTCCGGAGGGTAGAGCGGCAGGCTCGCCGCGAGACGAGCCCTTTGTTGCGCTAGAGGATGGGTTTGCCACCCGTGACGGCATAGCGTGACCCGCTGATGTAGCTGGCTTCATCCGAGGCAAGCAGCACGTAAATCGGCGCGACTTCGACCGGCTGGCCGGGGCGTCCCATGGGGTAGCTGGAGCCGAAGTTCTTGACGGCTTCATCAGGCATGGTCGCCGGGATCAACGGTGTCCAAATGGGGCCAGGCGCCACACAGTTCACCCGTATTCCCTGCTTGCCGAGTAGCTGGGCCAGGCCGGCCGTGAAGTTGGCGATGGCGCCTTTGGTAGTGGCGTAGGCCAGCAGCTGGGGCGAAGGATCGTCTGAATTCACCGAGCTGGTATTGATGATCGAACTGCCCTTGGGCATTGATGGCAAAGCCCGTTGGCAGATGCGGAAGATGGCGGTGATGTTGACGTTGAAGGTCATCAACCATTCATCGTCGTCGATTTCATCAAGGGTTTCGTGAGCCATCTGGAACGCAGCGTTGTTGACCAGGATATCGATGCGACCGAACTGCTCGACGGTCTTGTCGACGATGTCATAGCAATGCTGCTTGTGCGCCAGGTCGCCGGGAAGCAGCAGGCATTTGCGACCCGCCGCCTCCACCCAGCGGGCAGTTTCTTGAGCATCTTCATGCTCGTCGAGGTAGGCGATGGCAACATCTGCGCCTTCGCGCGCATAGGCGATGGCCACAGCGCGGCCTATACCGCTGTCGGCGCCGGTGATCAACGCGATCTTGCCTGCAAGCCGATCAAGCCCTGCATAGGTCTGTTCGCCGCTGTCCGGATACGGGTCCATCTTGCTCTGCGAACCGGGAACCGGTTGCGGCTGTGAGGGGAAGGGAGGGGTGGGATATTCGCTCATGGTAATAGCTCCTGCATTGACGAACGGACATACCCGTTTGAAAGAGCGAAAAGCAAAGTGTTGGACGTAATTGGGGCTCGCAGCGACGGACGGAGTACTTTACGAATGGCACTGAATTTCAGTGAGGGCGCAGTTCTACCTGAGGGATGCTTCAGCTGGCTTGACTCAGCGGGGCAAGGCCCCTTTATCGACGCACACAACGCACGACAAAGGGGCAGGTGCAGCGCTTAGCTGGCCAACGCCTTGATCAATTGCTCATTGAAGGCCGGGATGTCGTCCGGTTGGCGGCTGCTGATCAGATTGCCATCCACCACAACCTCTTCATCCACCCAGTTACCGCCAGCGTTGCGAATATCGTCCTGCAACGTCTTGTAGCTGGTCATCCGCTTGCCCTGTGCCAGGCCCGTCGACACCAGCAGCCAGGCACCGTGGCAGATCACCGCCAGCGGCTTGCTTGCCGAGTTGTGGCTTTTCACCAGCTTCTGCGCCCCGCCAATCATCCGAATCGTGTCGGAGTTCTGTACGCCGCCAGGCAGCACAATGGCGTCGTATAGATCGAGCTGGGCACTGTCGAACGTTGCATCCACCTCAAACGCGTCGGCGGGTTTGTCGTGATTCCAGCCGCGTACAGTTCCTTCTTTGTCACTCAGGATATCGACCACAGCGCCGTTTTTTTCCAAGGCTTCACGGGGCCCGGTCAGCTCTACTTGTTCAAAGCCATCGGTGACCAGAAAGGCCACTCGCTTGCCATTCAATTGCATGCTCATCGTTAATTCTCCGTTCTCTATAGTCCTGGGGTTGGCTGGGAAACGTTCATCGGCGCCGACGTTGTGAATGGGTGATGACGAAGCCGGCAAGAAAGCCGATAACCGCGGCACTCAACAACAGGGGTGCTTTACTTTTCGGGGTTCGCCAACCGCCCTCGATACTTCGTCGGCCACTTGGCGGTGCGAACAGATTGCCGGAAGACCACTCTGCGCTAGGGCTGCGGTTCAACCCCCACCGTGTAAGCCATCCCGAGAGCGTAGGCAGACCGGGCAGCAGATAGCTGGCTAAATGCGCCAGACGAGCGCTTGCGCCCACGGTGGTGTTAGCGCGAGGTGAGATCGCGCAGGCCACCATGGCCTGGGCCACGAGCTCAGGGTCGTAGACAGGCCCAGGCGGTTTGAGTGCATGGCCGGTGTAGTTGCCGCCATCACGAAAGCCTGGGGTGTCCATGACGGCGGGGTAGATGTCGCAGACGTGTATGTTGGGGAACTCAGTGAGTTCGCCCCTCAGTGCTTCAGTGAGCCCACGCAAGCCGAACTTGCTTGCTGAATAAGCTGCGGCATAGGGTTGTGCAATCCAGCTTCCCAGGGACAAGGTGTTGATCAGCGTGCCGCTGCCCTGTTTCTTGAAGTAGGGCAGCGCCACGTAGGCCCCTCGAAGGTAGCCCACCAAGTCGGTCTGGATGACCTGCTCATGGGCTTCGAGCGGTGTCTCCTCGAAACTGCCCAGCGCACCTACGCCGGCGTTGTTCACCCAGATGTCTATTCGGCCATGGCCGAACTCGGCAGCACGGGCTGCCAAGGCTTGTACCTGATCGCTCTGGGTCATGTCGGTGGTCACGGCTACAGCATCTGTGCCGCAGTCTGTGCATTCATCCAGCGTTTCGAATAGCGCTTGCTCATCCCGTGCCGCCAGCACCAGACGCGCGCCTTTGCAGGCAAATGCATGGGCTGCGGCGCGGCCTATGCCGCTGGACGCTCCGGTGATCACAACCACTTTGCCGCGCAGCGGGCCTGTGATCGGCGAGCCAGTCAACGGCGGTGGTTCATCGGCGGGTGAAAGGGGTGCGTTTATCGGCGCCGTGAAAGTCTCACTGACTTCAATGGGTGAGAGCTGGAGGGAGGTGCCGTCCACAAGATTCAAGGTCAAGTTGCTGATGGTGCCGGCCACCCGATCAGGGAACACGGGCTCTCCTTCAGCATCGAGGCTGTCGTAAATGAACTGGTCACCTTCCAGCCATCCTACAGCCGTCAAAAGTTCCGGGCCCAGGTAATACTTGCCATCCTGAAAGAAGCCAGGGAATTGATGGGCGCGTTCAAGATTTTCAACGCTATACCGTTCACCCGGCTTCATACCTGTCGATTGATCAATCATGGTGCAAGCTCCCGTGAGGTTTATACGTAGTCAGGGCCCAACGTTCCTGATGCCGCCCCTGGAACAAGGATCACCTTCCGGCAGTTGTCCTCTTTCTGATCGAACAGCTTGTAGCCCATGGCTGCCTCCTCTAATGCAAGGCGGTGGGTGACTATCAGTTCGGGCTGCAGGCGTCCTGCTTCGATATGCTCGAGTAGCTCGGGAAGGTATTTTTGAACATGGGTTTGGCCCATCTTGAAGGTCAGGCCTTTGTCGAAGGCATCACCGAACATGAAACCGTGGATGAACCCCGCATAGACCCCGGGTACGCTGACTACACCGCCACGTCGCACAGCCGCAATGCTCTGACGCAGGGCCTTGCCGCTGCTGCCTTCCAGCTTCAAGGCCGTCATCACGGTCTCAGTAGTGCTGCCTTTAGCTTCAAATCCGACCGCATCGATGACCGCATCCACGCCACGCATGCCTGGGGTCTGGCGAATGATGCTGTCGGCAGGATCGTCATCCTTTGCGAAATTGATCGGGATGACGCCGTAAGCATCCTGGGCATAGGCCAGCCGGTAGTCGTTGTCATCGACCATGAAGAGGGTGGAGGCGCCCAGCATCCGTGCACAGGCCGCACTCAACAGCCCCACGGGTCCCGCGCCGTAGATCGCCACCGATGCCCCCTGGCCGATTTCTGCGTTGATGACTGCTTGCCAGGCAGTAGGCAAGATGTCGGACAGGAACAGCACTTTGTCATCGGCGAGGGTCGTCGGCACTTTGAATGGCCCGACGTTGCCTTTGGGCACCCTGACATAATCGGCTTGGCCTCCAGGGATGCCGCCATACAGATGGCTGTAACCGAACAAAGCTGCGCCGGGTGGAATGCCCTTTTTGTTGATGATCGCTCCACGCCCGGTGTTGGTGGTTTCACAGGCAGCAAACAGATCGTGCTGGCAGAAGAAGCAACTGCCACAGGCAATTACAAACGGGACCACGACGCGGTCGCCAACCTGCAGGTTTGTCACGTCTTTGCCGACGTCTTCCACGATGCCCATGAACTCGTGGCCGAAGATATCGCCGTGCTCTGTTTCCGGTATCTTGCCTCGATAGAGGTGGAGGTCGGACCCGCAGATGGCGGTGGCGGTCACCTTCAGGATGATGTCGTCCGCGTCGAGGATGGTGGGGTCCGGGACGGTATCGACCCGGACATCGTTAGCGCCGTGGTAAGTCAGTGCTCTCATGCTGCTCGCTCCTGCATCACAAAAAATCGTGGGGGTATGCAGGGGAAGCCTCGTGGGCGGGCAAAGTTCAGACCAAGTTGTTCAGTGGTGATCGTGGATACTGAAAGGGCCAGCAAGCGCTAGTCGACGATACCCAATACCAAGGCGAACTGGCTGATGCTGGCGAGGTTGGGCAGTATGGCCCATGGCCTGTATTCACGGTGTCGAGCAGGGGGCCTTCGGGTTGTCCTTGTGTACGCCCTCATCGCCGCCCTGTTCGAGCGCCATCAGCGCAGGCATGTCGAGTATTTCCACCAGCCTGCCCTGCAGGCCGACGATACGCAGTGCGCGCAGGCGAGCGACGGAACGGCACACGGTTTCCAGGCGCAGGCCCAGGTACGAGGCCATGTCCTCGCGGGACATGCGCAGCACGAAGCCATGGGCAGAGTAACCGCGGCTGACAAAGCGTTTGGACAGCCCCACCAGGAAGCTGGCCAGGCGTTGCTCGGCGGTGAGGTTGCAGAGCATCAGCACGCGCTCGTGCTCACGTACGATCTCCCGGCTCATCAAGCGATTCAGGCTTTGCTGCAGCACGGGAAAGTCGCGCGCCAGGGTTTGCAGGCGGTGGTAGGGCACCGGGCAGACTTCGCTGTCTTCCAGGGCAATGGCGTCGCAGACATGGCGCTCGGTGGCAATGGCATCGAGGCCGAGCACGTCACCCGGCATCCAGAAATTGATCACCACGCCTTGGCCTTCGACGCTGTTGAGGCTGGTCTTGAAGCTGCCGCAGCGCACTGCATAGAGCATGGTCAGTGGGTCATTGGCATTGAACAGTGCGGCGCCCTTGCGAATGCGCATGCGTGGCCCTATCAGGGCGCCCAGGCAGCTGTTGTCGTGAAGGGGCAGGCCGGTGGGCAGGCACAGGCCGCTGACGCGGCACTCCTTGCACATGGACGCCAGCGGTCTCAGGTGAATCGGATTGGCCGCGTGCGATATATCGGCATGATCAAGCAGCGTGACCTTCAGTTGCCCGGACATCGTCAGGCCTCCTTCGCGCATCGACGTTCGGCCGACCCGCTACGGGGTGGGCAATTGGCCAACCTGTCGAACGAGTGGGGGGCGTTGAGGCGGGCAAGCAAGCGCTCGACGAATTGTTCGGCCTCAGCGGACGAGGTGAAGCTTACCCGGCAGTCATCCAGGCGTACCCACCAGCGGTTGTGTTCGGTGTTCTTCTCGACGTAGACGTTCATCGGAGCCTCCAAAGCCTGCATCAGCAAGACAACTGCGTGACAGTGCAAAACGAAGGCGTCCCTGCCGACAGCGGACCGAGGGCGCAGATGAGTTTGTCCTCGCGCACGATACGGTTCTTCTCAACGAAAACTGCTGCTTTCATGAGCGCCATGGCATGTCTCCCGAGGCACTGCGTGATTGTTCTTGATCTAGGGTCAGCGTGCGCCGGATTTGCCATCAATCATTGATCCGCATCAAGTTTGCACAGGGGCCGAATCGCCGTTCGTCTGCACGCTGCGTGAGTTGACAAACATCAAGCCGCGCGTGCGCCGGTGGCAGATGATCGAAACACGCTTCCCAACTGCAGAGGTGCGCCATGGACAACCCGCAAAGACTGTTGATGATCGCGTCGCCCCTGATGCGCCGAACCCCGGTCTATGACCGCGCTGCGGCGTTGGCCAAGGCCAAGGGCATGGCGTTGCACATCGTCGCTTTCGATTACCTGGAGGGGCTGGCCACGGCGGGCCTGGTCAATGACCAGGCACTGGCGGTGATGCGCGACGGCTACGTGCGGCAACACCGTGAATGGCTGGAAAGCCAGGCGCTACCCATGCGGCGCAATGGCGTCACGGTGACCACCGAAGTGGTCTGGGCGCTGCACCCTCTGAACGAGATTCTGGTGCATTTGCGCGAGCAGCCCGTCGCCATGCTGATCAAGGAGTTCGAGCACGAGCCCTGGTGGATGCGCGCCATGTTCACGTCGCTGGACATCCAGCTGTTGCGCGACACGCGCATACCGTTGCACCTGGTGCACAACGCCAGCCACGCCTTGCCCCGCAAGATACTCGCGGCCGTGGACCTGTCCAGGCCCGAGGATCAGTATGAAGGCTTCAATGACCAGATCATCAGCGAAGCGCTGAAACTGGCCTTGCAGTGCAACGCCCAGATCGAATTGCTCTACGTCTACGACCTGGGGTCGATGTACCGCGACGCCGGGGGCAGCCGTGAGCATTCGTACCTGTTCGACTCCAACCTCGCCCAGACCCTTCATGAAGCCCAGAGCGAGGCCTTCCAGACGCTGGCCGAGCGCAATGGCATCGCCAGCGAGCACCGCCACATGCACATGGGCGATCCGGCCAAGGTCTTGGGACTGTTCATGGACAGCCATGACATCGACGTGCTGGTGATGGGCAGTTATCACCACCATGATATCGGCTGGTTCATCGGCAGTACCGCGGAGCGTGTCTTGCACCGGTTGTCCAACAGTGTGCTGGTGATCTCGCTCGAGCATTCCCAGGGGTAAATGCACAAGGCCCGCGAGGGCCTTGTCATTCAGGCGCTCAAGTCCAGTTCATGGACAATTTCGCTGACGTCGCCGCCCAGGTAGCGTGAGCTGAAGCCTAGCGCCTTGGTCAGCCGGTGCATGGCGTAGTTGTTTGCCAGGTCCCGGGAGACCATGCACTGGTAGCCATTGCGCCGAGCCGCCTCGATCAGGTGCTGCAACAGGCGCTTGCCCAGGCCTTTGCGCTGCCAGTCCTCACTGACCGCCAGCGCGCATTCGCAGCTCAGGCTGCCCGCTATGCCGGCATAGCGGCTGACACCGACCTGTTGCAACTTGCCGTCCACATGGGCCAGTGCGACATAGGCCATGCGCTGATGCTGATCGACCGGCATCCACCGCGGGTCGAGGCTGGGCATTGCGCCGCTGAGCCCGGCGATGAAGCGAAAGCGCCTGGCCTCGTAGGCGATCGTGCTCAGGAAGCGCTTGTCCCGTTCGTGGTCTTCTTCGCGCAGCGGGCGGATCAGCACGGCTGAACCGTCGTCAAGCGTTTCGACCCAGTGCTCACAGGCTTGCGCCTGTTCAGTTTGCTGCCCGTTCATGTTGCCTCCCGGTGACTTGATCAGTGCCTGGTGCAGCCGTTGTAACGTGGCCAAGCGGTTCGGTTCTGACAATGGTCAAGTTCAGCGCGGATGGCAGTTTTCTGATCTGCATCAAGCGCCATCGAGGCGGTGCGCGGAATATCGCCTGCATCACACCCCAGTGGCGCAAGCCCGGAGGTTCATCATGGGTCAATACCGACAACTGCTGGTGCTGCTCAGCGAGGTCGATGTGCATTCCGCCGCGCTGCGCAGGGCCTTGGCCCTGGCGCACGTCAGTGGTGCCAGCGTGCATGTGCTGGGGCTGTTCGAACCGAGCGAGGAGCACCTGCTGCGTGAGGAACGGCTCAATGAAGCCGACCTCAAGCGCCAGTACGAACACTATCGGGCCACGCTGAGCGCCTTGGTCGAACGGCATCGCGGCAGTGGCATCACGCTGACGGTCGACACCCTGAATGCAGACGACATCCGCAGCACGGCGCTCGACTACATCAGTGAACTGCAGCCCGACATGGTCATCAAGGACAGCGAAACCGCCTCGGCCGTGGCGCGGCTGTTCAGTACGCCGCTGGACTGCGCCTTGATGCGGGGGTTCAAGGGCATCACGCAGTTTGTGCCGAAGTCGTCCGTCACGCTGCCCCGGCGCGTTCTGGTTGCCGTGGATACCGCGTTCAGCGAAACACCCGCTGTGCAAGAGCACTTCAACCGTGGGCTCATCCGCGCCGCCCAGGCACTGGCCCTGCAGTGTGATGCGCCGTTGCACCTGTTGTCGGCCTACAACCTGGCCGGGGTGTTCGCCGCGGACATGAATGTGACCCAGGCCTGGATCGACGAGATGCGCGAAGCGCTTCAGGAGCCATTCGACGCCTTGGCCGACGCCGAGGGCGTCGCGCCCGAGCGTCGGCACTTCATGGAAGGCGGCCCGGTACAGGTGATCCGCGAACAGGTGGCCGCACTGGATATCGATGCGCTGGTGATGGGCGTCGTGCAGCCCAAAGGGCTGGACAAGCTGCTGGGCGATACCACCGAACGAATTGTCAGCCACCCACCCTGCAGCGTCCTCGCAGTGCACCCTGACGTGGCCGAAACCTGGGAGCCATAGCCATGCAACTGACCTTTCTTGGCGGTACAGGCACCGTGACCGGCAGCAAATTCCTGTTGACCCGCGACAGCACGCGGGTGCTGGTTGACTGCGGGCTGTTCCAGGGCTTCAAACAACTGCGCCTGCGCAACTGGGAGCCGCTGCCACCGGCCCTGCGCGCCCTCGATGCCGTGGTGCTGACCCACGCCCACCTTGACCATAGCGGTTATCTCCCGGTGCTGGCGCGGGAGGGCTACAGCGGGCCGATCTATGCCACCCCGGCGACCTGTGCCCTGGCAGAGATATTGCTGTTGGACAGTGCGCGCTTGCAGGAAGAGCAGGCCGAGCATGCCAACCGCCACGGCTACTCCAAGCACACGCCAGCGCGCCCGCTCTATACCGAGCAGGATGCGAAACGGGCCCTGGCCCTGTTGCAGCCTGTGGAACTGCATCACCCGTTGCCGATTGCCGATGGCATGGAGCTGTTGATGCGCACCGCCGGGCATATCCTCGGCGCGGCAACGGTGCAGATCAGTGCCGAAGGCCAGACCGTGCTGTTCTCAGGTGACCTGGGCCGCCCTCAGGACCCGATCATGCGTGCGCCTGAACTGGTCAGGACGGCGGACGTGCTGTTGATCGAGTCGACTTACGGTGATCGCCAGCACCCTGACGAATCGACCGCGCAGTACCTGGCCAAGGTCATCAATGAAACGCTGCTGCGCCATGGCATCACCCTGGTGCCATCGTTTGCCGTCGGCCGCGCCCAGCTGCTGATGTATTACCTGTACACGCTCAAGCGCGACCGGCTGATCCCGGATATCCCGGTCTACCTGAACAGCCCGATGGCCACCGACGCCACCGCCCTCTACCAGCAGTACCGCAGCGAACATCGGCTGTCGGCCGCCGAGTGCGCCGCCATGTGCCAAGGCACGCATATCGTGCGAACGGTCGATGAGTCCAGGCACCTGGACCAGCTGCGCGAACCGGCGGTGATCATTGCCGCCAGTGGCATGGCCACCGGTGGCCGGGTGCTGCATCACCTCAAGGCGCTGGCCCCCAACCCACGCAACAGCATCCTGTTCTCGGGCTTTCAGGCTGGCGGCACGCGGGGTGCCGATATCGTCGCCGGTGCCCGCAGCGTGCGCTTGCACGGCGAAGACGTGCCGATAAGGGCGCAAGTGCATGCCATGGAGAACCTTTCCGCGCATGCCGATGCCGACGAGATCATGGAGTGGTTGCGTGGGTTTAGCCGGCCGCCTCGCCAGACCTACGTCATTCATGGCGAGCCGCACGCCGCCGACACCTTGCGACGGCGCATCAGCCTCGAACTTGGCTGGCAGGTTTGCGTGCCGGAGTATCAGGAAACCGTCGCCATCGACCCTGTGCGCTAGCCGGGTGCGGGAGGTGAATCATGAGTACGCAAGCAAGGGCCAAACTGCGGGCCTGGTTGCACAGGCCCAGGGGCAGCCTGGGTTGGATCGTGACTATCGTCGCTTTACTCGTCGCCGCGTCCGTCTATCGCGCCTTGAGCGCGAGCTGGCGCATGCCCATGCGCGATCCGGCGGTGCTCCTGAGCCTGCTGGCGTTGAGTGTGGCGCTGGGGTGGGCGGTGCAGCGGGGCGTCAAACGCACGGTCGGCAAGGCCATTTTCAATGGCCAGCAGACGGGTTGGCAGGCCAGGCTGGCGTTGCTCCGTTCAATCACCCAGGAATCGAACAGGTTGATGAGTGTGTTGCTGCTCCTGGTCCTGCTCGGTGCTGGCACTGTGTGGCTGGCGGGGCGCTCCGTGGCGCAGATCGTGGAAAATTGCACGGCCAACCTGCAGGCCCAGGTCGACGTACCCGAGGATGACAAGCTCGCTGCGCTGGTCGGCAAACCCGTGTGCACGTGCCTGGCTCAGACCTTTCTGCAGCGCAATGGGGTGTTGCGCCTGGCCCTGTTCGAAACGCCCATGCAGGAAGTGAGCGGCCTGAAGGCGCTGACCCCCGCTGATGAGCAGCGTTGCCTCGCGCAGTTCGACCTGGTGCCCGAGGAGGGGCGTGCAGTCACGCCTTGAAGCCATCAACGGCCCCCATCGGCAGCTGAAATGTCAGGCGCCCATTACGGCGCGGGAGGTGTTCATGTCCCATGATCTTGCCTTGCCAACCTTGTTTGCCGACCGTACCCAGGCTGGCCGATGCCTGGTCGAGCCACTGGCCCGCTACGCGGGCAGGCCCGACGTGATCGTGCTCGCACTGCCGCGTGGTGGTGTTCCGGTGGCCTACGAAGTCGCGACCGCCCTCAACGTCCGCCTGGACCTGCTGGTGGTGCGCAAGCTCGGCATGCCGTTTCACCCCGAGTTCGCCATGGGGGCGATCGCCAGCGGCGGAGTAACCTTCCTCAATGACGACATGCTGCGGGCCTATCCGGTAGACCCCGCGTTGTTCGACGCCGTGGTTGCCAGGGAAACCGAGGAGCTGGCCCGGCGCGAGCGGGCCTACCGGGGAGGGCGGCCAGCCCTGCAACTCAAGGGTCAGGTGGTGATTCTCATCGATGATGGCCTGGCGACCGGGGCCTCGATGAGGGCAGCTGTCCAGGCGGCACGCGCCCAGTCACCGGCGCGGATCGTGGTCGCTGTCCCGGTCGCACCGCCAGAAACGCTTGAAGCGCTGTACGGTGAAGTGGATGAGCTGGTGTGCCCGCTGGTCCCCGAGCAGATGGTTTCGGTGGGTTACTGGTATCAGGATTTCCCGCAGACGTCGGACGAGCAGGTGCTGGCACTGCTGCACGCTGCAGAGCTCGCCGAGCCTCGGCCCCCTCAAACACCAAATGGATAGGTTTCGTCCTCAGGCTCAAGATGCTGTTGTTTCGGCAAGGGCAGGGCAGTCACTGGCTGGGTCTGCTCGAACCACAGCAGCGCATCGAACTGCTCGGCCAGCACCGCTTCGAAGTAGTGGCTCAGCCGTTCGCTCTCGGGGCGATAGATGACACCGATGGCGCGTTCGAGTAGCGCCGTGGACAACACATGGCGCAGCTCCTTGCGCTGTGGGTCGCGCCAGTCGCTCAGGCAGGCCGGCACGCCTGCGAGGCGGAACTGGTGCTCCCAGCTGTCGCTGCGCGACGGGCGGATGTCCTTGATCTGCATGTCGCCGTCCCAGTCATCGGCGGCGGCCACTTGGCCGCGGTCTGTGGCCATGCCGATCAGCACCGCGTCATGCCCGAAAGCGCTGCGGCAAAGCTGGCCGATGTTGAACTGGCCTTTCCAGCCCATTTCCGTGGCACCGGCATTGCCGATATGGGAGTTGTGTGCCCAGACCACCGCTTTGGCATGGGGCCCACGGTGCTCCAGCAGCGCGCGCAAGGTATCGAACATGTGCCGGTCGCGCAGGTTCCAGGAAGCCGTCGATCCTCGGTAGATGGCGCGGTAGTACTGTTCCGCGGCGATGATGACGCGGGCGTTCTGCGTTGCGTTGAAGAAGGCTTCGTCATTGCGGACAAGCCCTGACAGTTGCTCGGCGAGCATCACATTCAACTGCTGGATCACCGGTTGCTCGCAAGGCATGACGCCACCGCGCTCGACAAAGTGCCCATACAGTGCGGGGTCGTCCTGCCAAGGCGTCAGGCAACCATAGCGGCGGCGAGCCTCATGGGCCAGGTGCGGATCGACCCGGTCCAGATACGCCAGCACTTCATGGATGGAGTTGCGCAGGCTATAGACATCCAGGCCACGGAATTCCACGCGATGGTCGGTGGGCAGCAGGCGGTTGTGGCCGTGCAGCCAATGGGCGAAGGCTTTGACTTCGCTGTTGCGCCACATCCAGGTCGGAAAACGGCTGAAAATATGGCGTTTCCACGCTGAATGCGCCAAGCCGCGAACGTACTGATCGATATGCCCGGCATCCGGCCAGTCGGCCTCGACGGCGACGATGTTGAAACCATGCTGTTCGATCAGGCGCCGAGTGATCGCCGCTCGCGCGCGATAGAACTCGCTGCTGCCGTGGCTCGCCTCGCCCAGCAGGATGACCCGCGCGTCAGCGTAGCGGTCGAACAGGGCTGCGAATGCCGGTGTATCCAGGTCTGGCAAGGGTTCGGCGTATTGATGAAGCACCGGGGCAATATCGGCAGTGTCGACCTGATACTGCTTGCCGTAGAGTTTTTCCATCAATTTCTTCGAAGGGCCGTTCATGGGGATGCTTCCGTAGTCGGGCCGCCGCGCCTTGACCCGTCAGGGTGCGGCGGCCCAGGGTCAGATCAGGGAGAGCCGGTGAATGACTTGGCTGGGGTCATCCGGGTCAGCGGCGGTGGTGAACCCCGCCGCCTTGGCCAGATCGCGCATCGCCTGGTTGGCTGCTGCGTCGATTGAATACATCTGCCGCAAGCCCTTGGCCCGGGCATGGTCGGTCAGGTGCTTGAGCAGCAGGCGCCCCAGGCCATGGTGCTGCCAGCTGTCCATGACGGTAACGGCGCATTCGCACTCATCCTTGCCGCTGGCGGTGGCGTAGCGGGAAATGCCCACTTCCTGCAATTCGCCATCAACGTGGGCGAGGGCGACGTAGGCCGCCTGGCCATCCTGGTCGACCTTCATCAGCTGGTCGAGCATGGCCTCACCGGGCTCCCTGAGCTGGCACAGGAAGCGGAAATGCCGCGACTCGGGTGACAGCCGCTCAATGAAGGCTTTTTCGCGTTCTCGGTCCTGGGCCTGCAAGGGCCTGATCAACACGTGAACGCCGTTATCAAGGGCTTCGATCCAGTGTTCACCCGAAGGCTTGGGAAACGAAGGCGTTATATGTACTCGGGAAGTCTCGGTAGGCGCCATGGCAATGTCCTCTGTGTCGAATGAACAAGGAAGTCCAGTTTCGGCACCGGGCCCTGCGCTGACTTGACCGTTGTCAATTGCTTCACGCGTGCGTCCGACCCTTGGTCGGTCTTGCGGCCAACTTTTAGTGGAGCCGCTAACTTGAATAGATGCCCACCTGCAAAAAAGCGGAGGCATCGTCATGTCAGGCTCTGCGGAAATGGGGGCAAGGCCCCATGTGAAGTGCCTTGCGTGCTCGTTGAGCCGGCTTTGCCTGCCCGCCAGCCTCAGTGCTGACGAAGTGGACAAACTGGAACGAATCGTCCGCCGTAACCGCCCGTTGAAGCGGGGTGAGTACCTGTTCAAGGCCAATGAGCCCATGGAGCACGTATTTGCCCTGCGCTCCGGGGCGATCAAGAATTTTCTGCTCGATACCGAGGGCACCGAACGGGTGAGCGGCTTCATCCTGCCGGGGGAAATGCTGGGGCTGGACGCTATTGGTGCCAGTCATTACCGAAGCTATGCCATGGCCTTGGAAATCTCGCTGGTGTGCTCCATCAGGCTGGACCAGCTGGTGGACCTGTCCGGCCAGATTCCGGGGCTGCGCTACCAGTTGCTGCACATGCTCAGCCTGGGGATCCAGGGCAAGGACGAGCACCTGCGCTGCTGCCACGGGCGAGCCGACCAGCGGCTGGCGATCTTCCTGCTGGGCATGTCGACGCGTTACCAGGCGCGAGGATTGCGGGCGGATGTGTTCAACCTGCCGATGTCTCGTGGTGATATCGCCAACTACCTGGACCTCACGCTGGAAACGGTCAGCCGACTGTTCAGCCGCTTCGTCCATTCAGGTTTCCTGCAATGCGCTGGGCGTGAGGTCAGGCTCGTCGACATGCAAGGCCTGGTCAACCTGACCCGCCTGGAGGAGCCCACTTGAGTGCGGCAAGCACCCGGTCATAACGTTGCACAGGCCAGCTTTCGGGGTTGTGCCCAACCCAGATCGGGCGTGGCAGATGATCCGTGCGTATCCAGATGCGCTGCGCGGCCACGCCTGTTTGCCAGCATAGCCGGGCGACTTGGCGCGCCACCTGTGGCGGTGCGCAACAGTACACCGTGTCCGGGTGGAAGGTGGTCAGCAAGCGCCTGGTTTGCCACCCGCCGCCGCTGTCACGCGGCAGTGGCGACAGTGCCGTCAGCCAGGTTTGACAATCGTCAGGCAGCACTTCAGCCGCAATACCGTCATGTGACAGCTGCAATTGTACCCAGGGCAGCCAGCAGCGAATCTCATCCAGCGCGCCCAGCAAGGGCAGCAGGCCATCGGCGCGACTGATGGCCAGCAACCTTGAACTTTGCAGGGGCAGCGGCCAGGCGCTGCCAAGCGGCCCGGAATAGTCGAACAGGTCCCCCGCCCGACCCAAGGGCTGCGTACTGTGGGTGCTGACGATGAATTGCCCGGTCACGCCAGGCAGGCTCACGTAGCTGCATGGCCAGCACTCGTCACGACGGCTGAGCACGCAGTATTGGCCAGCCATAGCCTCGCTGCATGGCTGGCTGCCAAGGGCCAGGCGCAGGAATTGCTGGATGCCCGGGCCCGGCAACGTTTGCAGCAAGCGGACGCTGGCACCACCCTCCCGGTTCATGGCTGCCTCGCACGGTAATTATGTCTTGCTGATATCAGCCTAGGCCGTGGCCAGTGCGGCATTTTGACCAGGATCAAACCGGCGGGCGGAAGGAGCGCCACGCTGTTGATAAAGGTCAAACGGGGGGCTGCCCCGCGGCACATGCTCGTGACGTCTCCCTGGGAGGCATTACTCATTCTAGGAGGTCGCCATGTCAGAAGTTGCCAAGAAAGTGCCGGTCACCCCAGTTGCCACCCAGCCCGCCAAAGGGTCGCCGCCCAGCGTCGAATCCTCGGAGCTTTGGCGGCCCTTCCAGCAATTGCGCCGTCAGATCGACAGCCTGTTCGAAGACTTTGGCCGGCGGCCGATGCGTATGCCGTTCAGCCACACGCCGTTCGATGTTGAACCTTTCTGGCGGCGTGACCTGTTCACCCACGGCATGCCTGCCATGGACATCAGCGAACTGGCCGAGGAGTACCGCATCAGCGCCGAGTTGCCCGGCGTTGACGACAAGGACATCGAGATCAAGCTCGCCAACGGCAACCTGGTGATCCGCGGCGAGAAACACGAAGAAGTGGACGAAAAGCGCAAGGAATATCACCTCTCCGAGCGCCATTACGGCAGCTTCGAGCGGGTCTTCCAGCTGCCCCGTGAAGTCGACGCCGAGAAGATCAACGCCCAGTTCAACAAGGGCGTGCTGCTGGTGCACCTGCCCAAACGCGCCGAAGCCATCCATCCGGAAAAGGTCATACCGATCAAAAACAGCAATTGATCGAATCGATCCCCCATTCAGGAGCATGGATGCTCCGCCTTCTAGAGGTAGAGCACGATGTCCATTGGCAAATACTGCAACCGTGATGTGGTCACCGCGCCACCGTCTATCTCCATCAACGCCGCCGCACGCATGATGAGCCAGTACCATGTCGGCGACCTGATACTGGCCGAACCTGTCGACCGCGACCGTTGCCGGCCCATCGGCCTGATCACCGACCGCGACCTGGCGTTGCGGATCCTTGCACGCAACACACCGGATCAGGAAGACCTGCAGGCAGTCGATGTGCTGCCCCGGCCTCTGATCACCGCCAACCAGAACGAGGACCTGTTCGATGTCATCCTGAACATGCGACGCGCCAACATCCGACGCATTCCGGTGGTCGATGACTTCGGCCTGCTGGTCGGGATTGTCACGGCGGACGATCTGGTAGGGCTGCTGGCGGACCACCTGCATGAGTTGTCGTTGCTGATCCGTCAGCAGAGTCGGCGCGAGGAGGACCTTCGCGGCGAAGCTCTCTGATCTGATGCTGCGCATAGGCACCTGGCCGCTCGGCCACTATTTGGCCTTCCAGTACTTCTGCATTTCGAGGAACAGGAACGAGGCGGTCCAGGTGATCAGCACCAGGCCCGTCAAGGCCTGCAGGCCGGTGAGGTATTTCAGATGGCCGGTTGGCGCGATGTCGCCGAAGCCTATCGTGGTATAGGTGGTGAAGGAAAAATACACGCAGTCCAGCAAACTCCCGTCAAAATTGCCGCTGAGCGTGCCCCAGCCTGGGGCATGCGCCATCAGGTAATAGGCCAGGGCGAAGCACCACACCTCCAGGGCGTGCGCCAGCAGTGCGCCGAATACACCCGCCACGATGCGAAAACGGCTCCAGACCTTGAGCTGTGGTAGCCAGTCATTCAGGCGCAGCAGGCATTCGTAGTGAATGATCACCACCAGGATCACCACCAGCATGTTGATCAGTGTCACAGAGAGCATGGCGGGTATCCTGGCCAGGATTGACGGTTCATTTGCTGACATCGACCAACACATAGGTGGCGGGCTCATTGGCCTGCGGTTGCAACGCCGGGAATTCTTCGGGGGTGATGGTCTCCTTGGCCAGCAACAGACGCGCGCCTGCGTCCAGGTCGTTGCGGCGCTGCTCCAGCAAAGCCCGCGCCCGGCCATAGGCTTCTTCTAGCAAGCCGCGGACAGCGAGGTCGATCTCGCGCGCGGTTTGCTCCGAGTAGTCCTTGCGCTCCTGGCGCAACACCGAATCGCCCAGATAGCCGGCTTGCTGGCGCTCCAGCACCGCCTGGCCCAGCGCCGGGCTCATGCCGAAGCGGGTGACCAGCTGGCGGGCGATGTCGGTGGCGCGCCCGAGGTCGTCGGCGGCACCCGTGGAGACCTGGCCGAATGCAAGGTGTTCGGCGGCGCGCCCGGCCATCAGCACGACCAGGCGGTCGCGCAGCATCTGGGTGCTGATCAGGTAGCGGTCATCGGTTGGCCGTTGCAGGGTGTAGCCCAGTGAACCCGCGGCGCGGGGAATGATCGACACCTTGTGTACCGGGTCCATCGCCGGCAGGCTGCTGGCGGCCAGGGCATGGCCCATTTCGTGGTAGGCCACCACCTGGCGCTCGTCGCTGCGCAACACGCTGCCTTTGCGCTCGACGCCTGCCACCAGGCGCTCGACCGCCGCGGTGAAATCCTGCAACTCGACCCACTGGCTGGAGCGCCGGGTGGCAACGATGGCCGCCTCGTTGACCAGGTTGGCCAGGTCGGCGCCGGTCAGGCCCGGGGTGATCTCGGCAATCCGCTCGCAGTCCAGGTCGTTCTTGTAGATGATCTTGTGCAGGTGGACTTTCAGGATCGCCAGGCGGCCCTTGCGGTCGGGCCGGTCGATAAGGATCTGCCGGTCGAAGCGCCCGGCACGCAGCAGCGCCGGGTCCAGCACTTCCGGGCGATTGGTCGCTGCCAGCAGCACCACGCCTTCACGCGGGTCGAAGCCGTCGAGCTCGGCGAGCAACTGATTGAGGGTTTGTTCTTTCTCGTCATTGCCGCCAAAGCTGCCGATGCCGCGCATCTTGCCCAGGGCATCCAGTTCGTCGATGAAAATGATGCAAGGTGCGGCTTGGCGGGCCTGGTTGAAGAGGTCGCGCACCCGCGCGGCACCCACGCCGACGAACATCTCCACGAATTCCGAGCCGGAGATCGAGAAGAACGGCACCGCCGCTTCCCCTGCGATGGCCTTGGCGACCAGGGTCTTGCCGGTGCCGGGTGGGCCTACCAGCAACGTGCCCTTGGGCACATGGGCGCCAAGGCGCGCATACCACGCCTTGTTTTTCAGGAAGGACACGATCTCGGTCAGCTCGCCCTTGACGTCGTCGATACCGGCCACGTCGGCGAAGGTCACCTGGGTGTCATGTTCGACATAGACCCGCGCGCGCGACTTGCCCACCCCCATCAACCCGCCCAGCCCTTGTTTCTGCCCCAGGCCATGAAACAGGAAGTACCACAGCACCAACATCATCAGCAGCGGCATCAACGCGCCCACCACGGTCGCTAGCGTGCTGTCCTCGACGACGCCAGAGAAGGCCACCCCAGAGCGCCCCAGCTGCTCGCTCAGTGCCGGGTCGACGCGCACGGTGGAGAACACCGAGTGGCCATCGATCGGTTCCTGCAGCCTGCCGAGGATGCGGTCGTGCTCGATATGCAGGTCGCTGACCTTCTGCTGATCGAGCAATTGCAGGAACTGGCTGTAAGGGATGGCTTGCACGGCTGGCTGGTTGAACAGGCCGAACTGCACGGCAGCCAGCACCGCCAGGCCGACTGCCAGGAAGTAGAGCTTCCAGGGCTGATCCTTGTTCATGGCCATCTCTCCTCGGCGCGGCGGCGCTAGGCGATCAACAGATAATCTTCGACCTTGCTCACGCCCGGCACCGACCAGGCCGCACGCTCGACCACTTCTCGCTCGCGCAACAAATGCACCTTGCCTTCCAGCTTGACCACGCCACCGTTGACCGTGACGCGGATGCCTTCGGCCTGGATTTCGGCGCTGCGCTTGAGTGCGTCTTCGATGTGGCGCTTGATATCGACCGCGTCGGCGCGGGCCTTGAGGGTGATGCGGTTGTGCACGCCCACCACGCCCGACAGGCGCCAGACCGCCTGTTCGATCACCTCCTTCTGGTATTGCCAATCGAGTTGGCCTTCCAGGGTTACCGTCCCTTTTTGCACGGTGACCTTGATGCCCTCCACGTTGGCGTCCGAGCTCCAGGCGATGATGTTCAGGGCACGGCTGGCAATCGTGTCGTCAGCGGTCCCTTCGAGTTTGTTCAGGCGTACCTCGATTTCCTCGGCCAGGCCGCGCACGCCTTTCATGGCCTTGACCGTGCGCTCGGCACTGACTTTCTGGGCGTAGCTGTTGACGTGCCCGGAGAGGGTCACCACACCGTCCTGCACCGTCACGCCGATGCTGGCGGCATTGATATCAGGTTTGAATTCCAGCTCTTCGAGCACAAGGTCTCGCAGGTCAAGGTCGTTCATGATCGGCTCCGATAGCGGACAGGGGAGGGGCTGAAGTGCCCTGAGTCCTTGTTTCTACCCTTGTGCCGGCCAACGCGATTGACAAATGTCAGGCTGCGGCGCACGCCGCCATCGATACTCAGCGTGTCCTGGGCATGCATGAGGGTACGGATATGCGACGTTATGTGCTTTGCGGGTGGGCAAGCCTGCTGCTGATTACTGTTTCAGGCTGCACGGCGTGGCGCGCCGAGGAATACGATGCGCGCCTGGAGTCGGCGGAGAACAATGCCGCCACCGCGAGGTTGCGCGCCGATCAGGTGTGTTACCGCATCGATCTGGTCGAGCAGACTGCCAACGAGGCACTACGGCGGGCAACCCAGGCTCAGGACGAGGTGCAGCAACTGCGCCAACAGGCCAGACGCAAGTAGCCCGCCATGCCACGTCGATGGCTCGACCCGGCACTGTTGGGGATCTGCCTGCTGGCCTTGCTGACTGGCGGCCTGGCCTACGTGGCGCAGCGGCCTGCCTGGGCCGCGCTGGCCTGGGCCACTGGCGGCCTGGTCATGGCCGGGGTCCTGGCGGTGGAAATGCTCAGGCGCCTGGCCCGGGGGGAGGCGGGTATCGACCTGATTGCCTTGTTGTCGATCGGCGCCGCGCTGGCCCTGGAGAACATGCTGGTGGCTGCGGTGGTGGCGCTGATGCTGGCCACTGGCCGCGCACTTGAAGCGTTCAGCGTGCGTCATGCCGAGCGCGAACTGCGCGCGCTGATCGACCGCGCGCCGCAACGTGCCTGGATCCAGGAACAGGACGGGCTGCGTGAGGTTGCGGTGGACCAGGTCAGGCCAGGTCAGGCCGTGCTGGTGCGCCTGGGTGAAATCGTGCCAGTGGACGGGCGCCTGCAGAGTCCACTGGCCACGCTGGACGAGGCGGCACTGACCGGGGAGTCGTTACCCGTCACTCGCCATTGCGGCGAGTCGGTGGCCAGCGGGGTGTGCAACGTCGGCGCGCCGTTGCTGCTGGTGGCCACGCAGACCGCGGCGCAAAGCACCTATGCCGGCATCGTGCGCCTGGCCGAGACGGCACGCCAGTCACGGGCGCCCTTCGTGCGCCTGGCTGACCGCTACGCGCTGGCCTTCATCCCGCTGACGTTGCTGATCGCCGCGCTTGCCTGGTGGGCCAGTGGCGACCCGCAGCGCGTGCTGGCGGTGCTGGTGGTCGCCACGCCCTGCCCGCTGATATTGGCGGTGCCGATTGCCGTGCTGTCGGGCATCTCGCGAGCGGCGCGGCGTAGCATTCTGGTGCGCGATGGCGCGGTCCTGGAGGCGCTTGCCGGGGTCCGCCAGGTCTTTCTCGACAAGACCGGAACCTTGACCAGCGGTCACGCTCGCTTGCAATCGATCGAACTCAACGGGGAGGGCGCGCCGCTGCAGGTCTTGCAGTGGGCCGCGTCATTGGCCCAGGCATCCACCCATCCGATCGCTCGGGCTATTGTCGACGCTGCCCTCGCGCGGGGCCTTGCCCTGACGGCGCCGGAACAGGTGCAGGAGGCTCCAGGCCAAGGGTTGGCCGGCCAGGTGCAAGGCAAAGGCCTGCGCTTGGGGCTGCTGGCTTACGTGCAGCAGGGCAGGGATGCGGGCCATTGGGCACAGGCGTGCTTGCGGCAGTTGGACTATCTGGCCAGCAGTGGCAGTTTCGTCGCCGTGGATGGCGAACTGAAAGCAATGCTGCGGCTGGCCGACGATGTGCGACGGGAAACACCCCAGACCCTGCGCCGGCTTCGAGCACGTGGGATCGACAAGATTGTCATGCTGACTGGCGACCGCCCCCAGACGGCGCAAATGATCGCATTGACGGCGGGTATCGATGCGCTTCGCTCTGGCCTTTCACCACAGGACAAGGTCCGCCTGGTTCAGGAAGGTCGCCAAAAAGGCCCCACGCTGATGGTCGGGGATGGCATCAATGATGCGCCGGCACTGGCTGCTGCCGATGTCGGGGTTGCCATGGGTGCGTCCGGCGTGACGGCCTCGGCGCAGTCAGCCGGCGTGGTCTTGCTGGTCGACAGGCTGGATCGCTTGATCGAAGCGCTCGACATCGCCCGACACGCCGTGCGCATTGCCCGCCAAGGCGTGTGGGTGGGCATGAGCCTCTCGCTGCTGGCCATGCTGTGCGCTGCGGCCGGCTACCTGCCTGCGGTGATGGGGGCAGTACTGCAGGAAGGCATCGACCTGTTGATCATCCTCAATGCCCTGCGCGCCCTCGGCCCGGTTGCCGGCGATGGCCGCAACGGGCTGCCGGCCGCCAGCCTGCAGCGCATGCAGGACGAGCATCGGCAGCTGGACGGGTTGTTGAGCGAACTGAGCCAGATGGCGCGGGATTTTGCCAGCCGCCCTGCACAGCAGGCGCGGGCCGACCTCGGGCGCCTGGTCGCCGCCCTGCATGGCTTGCTGGAGCGCCATGAGCGGGACGACGAGCAGCGGCTATACCCTTTGTTGAGCCGCTACATGGGGGGCGAGGATCCGCTCTCGCCGCTCAGCCATACCCACCGGGAAATGTTCAGGCTGATCCATTTGCTGACGCGCATGAGCGAGGATTTCACCCAGGCCGCCGCCCACCCGAGCGCAGACGAAATCCAGCACCAGCTCATACGCCTGGATACCCTGGCGAAACTGCATTTCGACCAGGAAGAAGCCTTGTATCGGTACCTTGACCGACAGTGAGCTCCGTAACAGGGATCGCACGCTTGATTTAGATCAAGCGCCAAGGGCGGCGTTAGCCGGATGCTGGCAGCAGCGGTCAATCGCGTCCGGCGAAAAGCCCCGACCTTGTCGATGCAACCCGAGCGACCTGAGTGATCAGGCCGGCCCACCGTTGGAGGCAATCATGAGCCACTATCAACGCCTGTTGCTGATCATGCGCCCGATGCTGCACCAGGCGGTCGCCCTGGAGCAGGCCGTTGCACTGGCCCGATCCGCATCGGCCAGCCTGCACATCGTCGCCTTGCTCGAATCACTGGACAAACTCTGGCTGCTGGAGTCCGGTAAGCACCAAACGGAGCGGGAGGCTTACCGGCTTGCTCAGCAGCGACAGCTGGAAACCCAGGCGAACGCGCTGCGCGCCTCTGGCGTGCAGGTGACGACCGAGGTGGCCTGGAGCAATGACCTGCAGGATGACATCCTGCAGCACGTCATGGAGATGCAACCGGACCTGCTGCTCAAGCAGGTCGAACATGAGCCCGCGCTCAAGCGCGCGTTCTTCACGCCGCTGGACTGGCAACTGTTGCGCCACTGCCCGGTCCCGGTCTACTTGCTCGGTGCCAGCCGGCCGGCGTTACCGCGCCAGGTCGTGGCGGCGGTGGACGTGGCCGACACCTCGGCTGAGGGGCAGGCCCGAAGTGACAGCATCGTCCAGCAGGCCAGTGCCTTGGCCTTGCAGACAGGGGCGCAACTGGACCTGCTGCACGCCTGCGATCTGTCGATGGCCTACATGGGCGACATGGGCTATGCCGCCTGGGCCATCGGTGACATTGCCGCGCCTTTGCGCCAAGCGCTGGAGGACGATTTCAAGAAACTGGCCGAGCGCTTCGGCGCGCCACCGGAACGCCGCCACTTCGTGCTGGGCCGCCCGGTCGCGGTGCTCAGCGAATACGTCGAGTCACAGCCGGTGGACGTGCTGGTCATGGGCCGGCCCATCGCACGGGGACTGGACCGTCTGTTCGGCAGCACCACCGAGCATGTGTTGTACCAGGTGCCTTGCAATATCCTGGTGGTGTAGGGCTGTGCGGCTGGCTACGCCATGGGCATGAGGCGCTCAGCGACCAGGGCGCTGCTGTCGACGATGTCCAGCTGGGCCCGGCAAGCGGCGGGCAGGCGAAAGGGCGTGATGCTGTCGGCGACCAGGATGCGGTCGAACATCGCGCTTTCGAACAGCGTTCCTGCGGCGGTGAACAGACCGTGGGTGGCAGCAGCCAGAATGCGGGATGCGCCAGCTCGATGGCAGGCGTGTGCGGCCCGCAACAGTGTCTGGCCGGTACTGATCATGTCGTCAAACAGCACGACCGTGCTGCCAGCCACATTCCCCACCAGGCACTCGCCGCTGAGCTGCGTGTGTTGCCGGTGCTTTTCCACCATGGCCATGGCCACCGGGCGCGCGAGCAAATGGGCCAGTGCCTGGCGAAACTGTTCGGCGCGCTTGATACCGCCCATGTCCGGCGACACCACCGTGATGACCTGCTCAGCAAGCAGCGGCGCCAGGCGCTCGGCAAACAGCTGCGCGCAGGTGAGGTTCCAGGCCGGGATCCGGTAGGCGTTGTCGAACGCGCTGGGATTATGCACATCCAGCGCCACCACCCGGTCGATGCCGCAGCTTTCCATCAGGCGCGCCACGTGAAGGGTAATGGTCGAATCCTGAAATTCCACCTTGCGGTCCTTGCGTCCGTAGCACAGATAGGGCGTCACGGCTGTCACCTGGCTGGCGCCAGCATCCTTGAGCGCACCACAGAAGAACAGTAGCCGGCACAGTTTGTCGTGAGCGCTGTGCTGCGTGTCACCATAAAGTGAGTGGAAAACGACGGCGTTTCGCCCCTCGACCGGGTCCATGGGCCAGCACTTGTGTTCGCCGTCCTCATAGTCTCGCTCTTCATGTGCCGACAGCGTGACGCCCAGGCGTCGGGCAACGGCATCGCCATAGCCCTCGCTCCCTTGCAATGCAAACATCAATGGCGCTGTGGTGTTCATGCGCAGTACTCCCCGGGTCGTTATCGGCAACATAAGCGGCGTGGCACCGCTGGGTTTGACGATTATCAAGTACAGCGTGGCCCATGGGCGGACACTGTGCAGGTCAGCGCATGCCAATGGCTGCGATCTTCACAATCCGTACAGCGAGCACGCCGATGGACAAGTATCAGAAAAGCCACAAGGACAAATTGTTCAAAACCCGTCCCTTCGACCCCTACGCCATACCCCTTCGCCCGAGTGGCAACGCGCTTTGCCCGCAATGTGGCGCCGTCTATCACGAGGGTGAATGGCACCCGCACGGGGCCAACGGCCTCGGGCCGCTGGAGTCGACCGTATGCCCAGCCTGCCGACGCATCGAAGACCATGCCGCAGCGGGCCAGGTGCGCGTGTCGGGCCGTTTCCTCACGGCCCATGAGCAGGAGATTCGCCAGCTCATGCTCCATGCCGAACAGCAAGAGCGCCAGACCCACGTGCTCGAGCGGCTGATCGCCATCGACTGCAAGGATGACGAACTGGTGGCAACCACCACTGGCACGCACCTGGCCAACCGTATCGGACATGACCTGGAAGCCGCTTATGACGGCACCTGCAGCTATCGCTACAGCAACAGTGAGCGATACCTGAGCGTCGATTGGCATCGCGATTGAGGTGGGCCGCCGGTTTGCCCAAGCACGGAGCCTGGCAACCCGGCGGTCAATCAACCGTGGATCGCCAGAAGGCTCGAATGCACTTTGTACAGGGTCTGCTCGGTGGTACTGCCGATGACCTTGGTCAACCCTTCATGGTAAAGCGTGCCCATGACGACCACATCGAAGCCATGCTGATTGGCGTATTCGCTGACGACACTGCGGGCAGCCCCGCGTATCAGGTGCAAATGGTCCGGCTTGATGCCGTAGTGGTCCGCGAAGCGGGTCAGGCGTTCCCGTGCCCTGCCTGTCACTTCTTCGACCACCTCATCGGTCCATGCCACCGGTGCCGCGGCGTAGGCCATGAAGCTAGGGCTCGGTTCATAGGCCTGGAGCACATGCAGTTGTGCCTTGCAGCGCTGCGCCAGCACCTGTGCAGCCTGCAGGACATGGTCGTTGCACCTGTGTACCGCAGCGTCGTGCTCGACCAGGTCCACGGCGGCCAGCACCCGCGCAGGCAGCGCCGACTCAGCCTGAGCCACCAGGTGCAACGGTATCGGGCAGCGGCGCAGCAACTGCCAGTCCAGTGGCGTGAGCAGGGCACGGCTGACGGCGGTCTCGTGGCGGATATCCTTGATCAGCATTTCCACATGGTGCAGCTGTGCCAGGCGGATCAGGTCCTTCAGTGGCTCATCGTCATCCAGTGTTTCGGGGTAGGCGGTAATGCCCTGTTCGCCAAGCGCTTGCGCCTGCTCGTGCAGCCATGCCTTGCGGTGCTCGGCGTCTTGCTTGCGGGCACTGCTGCGCAGCATTTGGTCAAGGGTGATCAGGCGTGACGGTAGTTGGCTCAGCACCACCAGGTGCAAGGTGGCGCCTGTGGCCTTGGCCAGCGCTTGGGCGCGCGCCATGGCTGGCGAGGGGTGCAGGTCCGGGTGGCAGATCAGTAGCAGTCGCGTCAAAGCGTTCATGATGGCCTCCGCAGCGATGGCCCTCGCCGGGAAGGCATACGGGCTCAGGCGTAGGGTGCCGCGATGGCGCCAGGGGGCCTTGATTTTTATCAAGAACGAACCAGCCTGGGCTCCGATAATGGCATGCATACGCATACCTGCAGCCGCGCCGGGAGGTGCCCGATGAACCCGTATCGCCGGATCCTGCTGATCATGACCGAGGCCCAGGCCAATGCCGCGCTGTCCCGGGCCATGGCCCTGGCGGCGGCGTCTGGTGCCGCCCTGCAGGTGCTGGGTGTCCATGAACCCGGCGAACTGCGTCTGCGCCACGAGTTGCAGGCAACCCCGCTGCCTTCCGTTTCCTTCGTGCACTTCAGCACAGAGCTCAAGGCGCTGCTCGACGAACAGCCGGCAAGGGGGGCACGCCCAGGTTTCGAGGCCGTGGAAACCGCCGATCCCCGCGACCTGGTGCCAGCCTGCATCGCCCGCTACGCGCCTGATCTGGTGATCAAGGCCTGCCCGGGCTGTTCCCTGATCGATCAGCTGGCCCGGACCTCGCTTGACCAGGTGCTGTTGCATGCGAGCGAGGTGCCGTTGATGTTCGTGCCAGCGAATGCCCCGGCCATGCCAGGTAACGTGCTGGTTGCGGTGGATGTCTCGCAACCCTCGCCGCTCAATGACGCGCTGGTCGTTGCCGGTCAGCAACTGGCGATGCAATGCCAGGGCCAGTTGCACCTGCTTTCGGCGTACGACCTGCCAATCGCCATGCTGGCCAACCCTGACCTCGCCGGCCCGTGGGCGGACGAAGTGCGTGAATCACTGCAGTTGCCGTTCGATGCGTTGGCCGATGCCCATGGCATCGCCCACAGTCATCGGTTTTTCAGCGAAGGTGCGCCACTGCGCGTCATCAAGTCCCATATCGCTGCGCTGGGGGCCGACGTGGTGGTGGTCGGCGCCGTGCAGGCCAGGCGTTGGGCCAAGCTGATCGGCGATACCACCGAGCGGCTTGTCAGCCATGCACCGTGCAGCATCCTGACCATCAAGCCCGCACCCGGCAGTTGAATCAGGCGCAATCGCTGGTTCGGCCATGGCGTACCACCTCCACGCAGAATTGACCTTCGTAGGGTGGAACCTGGCATTCGACGATATCCTGCGCCGCCACCTGCAGGTGAATGCCGACGATATCGGCATGCACCGGTTGGCGGCAGACGTGGCGGTCGACAAGTACCGCGCTGATGATGTGGCGCGCACCCAGTCCGGCGAGGTAGGCACAGGTGCGTAGCAGAGAGTGCCCTTCGTAGAGCACGTCATCGACCACCAGCAAGGTGGTGCCGGCAAGGTCCAGCTTGGCGAGCTCAGGGTTCTCGGTGAGTTGCGTATGGGCATGCAGGAGGCTGAGGTCGTCCGCGTAGCGCTTGACCTTGATCGGGTAGAGCGGCAATGGCGCAGCACCGGTCAGTGCTTGCAGGTGCAGTTGCAGGCGCTGCGCCAACGGCTCACCTCGCCGCTGAATGCCTATCAGCGCTACGTCGGACGCAGGCAGGCGTGCCAAGGCCTGACGGGCCATCGAGCGCAGCACGCTGTCCAGATCCTGTTCGTCATATAGACGGACTCTTGATGGCGCGGGGCGGTTCATGGTGTTGCTCCTTTGCTGGATAACGCACATCAGGAGCCTACTTGGGCGCCTTGGGGGGGCGCTTGATAAAAGCCAAGTGATAGCCAGCCGAGTAACGGCGTGGTGCGCAAGTTCCCTTGAACGTCGGTTCTGATCCAGGTCAAACAGGCGGCCCAAGGGCGGATTACGGTCAGGGTACGGGAGCCCGCAATGCTTGATGGGAGAGCATGATGGCCGAGAGCACGCTTGATACTGTTGCGGGTCCCGCCATTGCCGCAAAGGGCTTGAGCAAGTGGTTTGGTGATGACGCTGCTCGCATCAAAGCCGTCGACGACGTGACATTGAGCGTGCGGTTCGGCGAAATGGTCTACATCGTGGGGCCTTCAGGCAGCGGCAAGACCACGCTGTTGAGCATGCTCTCGGGCATTTTGCGCCCCGACACTGGCAGCGTCGTCATCAATGGCCAGGACATCTGGGCCCTGGATGCCAACCAATTGGCCGAATTGCGGCTGCAGCAGTTCGGTTTCGTGTTCCAGGACTATCACCTGTTCAGCAAACTCACCTGTGCCGAGAACGTGGCGATTCCGCTGATCCTCAGGTATCAGCCTTGGCGCACGGCACTTGCCGCAGCCCGGCAAGTGCTGGGCATTGTCGGGCTTGCCGAACGTGCTGAGCTGACGCCAGCAAAACTGTCTGGCGGCGAACAACAACGGGTGGCCATTGCACGGGCGATGGTTGGCCAGCCTGGCCTGCTCATTCTGGACGAGCCAACGGCATCGCTTGACGGTGACACCGGCAAACTCATCATCGCCTTTGTCAGGGAGCATGTGCTTAGCCCACGCTGCTGCGTACTGATCGTCACCCATGACACCCGCATCGAACGCTATGCCGATCGAATCGTGCATATGGAGGATGGCCGGGTCATGGAAAGTGACCGGGTGCGGCCGTGAAAAGGCCCTGGCTGTTGGCATTGGCTCCGCTGGGTGTAGTGGCCGGGTTGATCGCAGCGTTTCTGTTTGCACGCACGCCTCGCCCATTGCCGCCGGCGTTCCCTCCCGCCAGCAGCAGTTTCCAGGCGGCCATCTATGCCAATGGCATCATCGAGAGTGAGCAGGCCGGGGGGAGCGATATCGTCATTTTCCCCCAGGTAGCGGCCCCGGTAACCCGCATCCTGGTGCATGAAGGGCAGGCGGTAAGCCGTGACTCGCCGTTGGTGACCCTGGATGACGCTGTGCCTCGGGCAAACCTTGAGCTGGCGCAGGCAAACCTGGCCATTGCCCGCGACCAGTATGCCAAACGCCTGGCCGCCTATGGCATTGATGCCAGGTCGATCAGCAAGGACGCCCTGGACACCGCAAAGAACCAGGCCGCCCAGGCCCAGGCCGCGTTCAAGGCCGCTGCCGCCGAATTGGCCCGCTATGTGATCAAGGCGCCCAGCGACGGCATTGTGGTCACCATCAACAGTGCCGTAGGCAGCTATGTATCGCCGCAGGGGGCCTACAGCATCCACACTCAAGGCTTCAACCCCTTGCTGGTGATGACCAGCGCGCAGGATCGCCTGGTGGTGCGTTGTTACGTCGATGAGATACTGATCGGCAAATTGCCGCCTGTTGACCTGATCCAGGCCGAGATGACCGTGCGCGGGACGCACATCAGGGTACCGCTGGAGTTCGTGCGGGTTCAGCCCTATGTCACGCCCAAGATCGAGCTGTCCAATCAACGGCAGGAACGGGTGGATCTTCGGGTGCTGCCTGTGCTTTTTCGCTTTGACAGCAAGGCACTGCCCCCGGTCTATCCAGGACAGCTGGTGGACGTTTTCATCAGCCGGAAAACACCATGAGCCGTTTGCGACGCAGGCTACAGGCCGCATGCGCTGGGTCGCCGTGTGCGCTGCTGCTGATCGCCAGTTGCACAGTCGGGCCCGACTTCAAGCCGCCTGAGGCCCCTGATCGACAGCTGTATTGGCAGGGCACCCTTGCCAACCCGATCGAAGCGCAGGGGCAGAGCCAGGGTTTCGTGCCTGGTGGCGACCTGCAATGGGACTGGTGGACACTGTTCCGCTCGCCCGCCCTGGATGCTGTGGTTAGGCTAGCCATTTCCCGCAATCCCAGCCTGCGGGCGGCTGAAGCCAGCCTGCGGCAGAGTCAGGACCTGCTGAAGGCCGGTCAGGGTGTCTACTACCCGCAAGTGAGCGGTCGTTTTGCCGGATCTCGTCAGCAGGGCAACGCCGGGCAGCCGGGACTTGCCACGGCGGATTCGATATTCAATGTTGTGACCCTCAGTGGCACGGTCAGCTATGCGCTCGATGTGTTCGGCGGTGAACGGCGGGCAGTGGAGGGCCTGCAAGCACAGGTCGATGTGCAGGCCGATCGCCTGCGCGCTGCGTTTCTTGCCCTGACAGCGAACGTGGTCAACACCGCCATAGCCCGTGCGGCTTATGCGGCGCAAATGCAGGCCTCCGAGCAACTGATAGCCTTGCAGCAACAGCAACTGGAGGTGACCCAGGTGCAGGTTCGCAGCGGCACACTCGCCGATTCGGCGCAATCCAGCCTCAGAAGCCTGATCGCGACCAACCAGGCGCAGCTGGCTGAGCTGAAGCAACGGTATACCCAATCGGGTCATCTGCTGGCGCTATTGGGGGGCTCGGCACCGAACCAGATGCTGCTGCCTGATATCAGCTTGGGCAGCTTGTCGCTACCGCACGACTTACCGGTCAGTTTGCCCTCGGCCCTGGTGCGTCAACGTCCCGACATACGGGTGGCCGAAGCGCAGTTGCATCAGGCCAGCGCCGACATCGGGGTGGCCACTGCCGCGATGTTTCCCAGTGTCACGCTGTCGGCGCAGTACGGTACGGCCGGCACTGCCATGAGCTCGCTGTTTTCGAAACGCTTCTGGTCGATTGGCCCCTCCATCGATATTCCGCTGTTCGAAGGTGGGCGACTGTGGTTTGGCCGTGAGGCAGCCCGGGAGGCCTATCGGCAGGCCGCTGCTTCCTACCGGCAAGTCGTGCTGTCAGCATTTGCGCAGGTCGCGGATGTGCTCGACGCCTTGCAACTGGACGCTGTGGCTCTGCAAAAACGCAGCGAGTCAGCCGCGGCGGCTGAAGCGGCGCTGCAAGCGGTGCAGGCCAGCTACCGGGCAGGGCTGGTGCCCTACGTCGATGTGCTGGTCGCCGATGTGCAATTGCAACAGGCCAACATGTTGTTGCTCGATGCTTCAGCTCAGCGGCGCCAAGACACGGTCGCGTTGTACGTCGCGCTCGGTGGTGGTTGGTGGCATGCGCCTCAAGTCGGCAGCGGGGGAGAGGCGCCATGAAATATGCAGGGATCCTGCGCATCGGCTACAAGCTGTTGGTCAACGACCGGGCCAAGTTTTCCGCGCTGCTGGTCGGCTTGACGTTCTCGGTATTCCTGATGATGCAGATGACGGCCATGTTTGCCGGCATTCTGACCAGGGCCTATTCGACGGTCACCAACATCGGTGCGCCGATATGGGTGATGGATCCGGCGGTCAACACGCCGACTGCGGTCATTGCGTTGCCGGACTATCTGCTGGATGCGGTGCGCAGCATGGAGCAGGTGGAGTATGCCGTGCCGGTGTTCATCGGCAATGCCCAGGCCCGGTTGGCCGATGGCACCTACCAGATCGTCAGTGTGGTGGGGCTGGACGATACCAGCCTCTATGGGCGCCCGGAGCTGGAGCAGGGCGCCATCGAGGCGCTCTACGGCGAAAACGCCTTCATCGTCGTTCATGACTCGGAGTTCAGCAAGCTCGGCAGCCCCACGCTAGGCACCGAGTTCGAACTCAATGATCATCGCGGCACCGTGGTCGGCATCGCCAAGGTGTTGTCCAGCGGGCTGATCGGCGTCCCGACCCTCTACACCACCTACCGGCGAGCCATCGAATACATACCGACTGCGCGATTCACGATTTCCTACATTCTGGTCAAGCCGAGAACTGCGCCTGGGGCCATGCAAATTCGCCAGGAGGTCGCCCAGTTGGGCTATCTCGCGCTGACCAAGGCCCAGTTCAACCAGCGGATCGCGGATTACTACATCTACCAGACGGGCGTGGGTACCAATATCCTGCTGATGACACTGATCAGCTTCCTGGTGGGTTTATCCATCTCAGGACAGACGTTCTACAGTTTCATCCTCGAGAACCTGGACAAGTTCGCGGCACTCAAGGCCATGGGGGCGAAAGCCCAGGATCTGGTACTGATGATTCTGTTCATGGCGATCTCGTGCGCATTGACCGGGTATGGATTGGGCGTTGGGCTGATGACGGGTGTGATTGTGCTGGTGCGATCGTACCTGCCCAATTACGCCGCCATTGTGACCTTCTGGAACCTGGGCCTGACGTTTGGCCTGGTTTCATTGATTGCCGGCACCTCCAGTTACCTGGGTATTTGCAAGGTATTGCGCGTGGAGCCGTTCGAGATTTTTCGTTCTTGACGCGTGGGACATGGCCGTTGCCGGCATCGGCGGCGCTTTATTACCTGCATAGTTGACTTAGGATAACTTCTGCCACCTTTCAGATCGTCGCGTTGCACGTGCAGTGATAGCGTTCGTACATACGCTTTTGATCCGGAGGCGTGGCCATGTATCAGAACCTGGCTGTTCTGGCCGCCTTGCTGGTGCTGTACGCCAGCCTGGCCGGCGCGCTTGAATCCAAACCGGTTAATGGGCCGCTGTTGTTCCTGCTGGCGGGCCTGGCGGCAGGTCCCTCCGGGCTTGGGCTGTTGAACCTTTCGCTGGACCGCAACGATCTTCGCTTGCTGGCCGAGCTTACCCTCGCAATCGTGCTGTTCAACGATGCCGCCAAGGCCGACCTGGCCCAATTGCGTCAATCCCGTAGCCTGCCGCTGCGCCTGCTGACCCTGGGGCTGCCGCTGACGTTGATTGCAGGCTGGCTTGCCGCTTGGCTGCTGTTCCCGCAGATGCCCTGGCTGGAGATGGCGCTGTTGTCGACGATACTGGCGCCGACCGATGCCGCCCTTGGCAAGGCGGTTGTGAGCAACCCCGAGGTGCCGGCCAATGTGCGCGAGAGCCTGAATGTCGAAAGCGGGTTGAATGACGGCATCTGCGTGCCGGTACTGCTCTTGCTGTTGGCATTGTTGATGGAGGCTCACTCGACGATGCCTTTTGCCTTGGCGGGCTATTTCTTCCTGGAGGAGTTGGGTATCGGTGTTCTCACGGGGGCGGCGCTTGCGCTGTTGGTGGGCGGGCTGTTACGTCTGTCGCAACGCCATTGCCTGCAGATCGAGGCCTGGCAGCAATTGGTGATGCCCGCGCTGGCATTACTGAGCTTCGCCTGCGCCCAGGCACTGGGGGGTAGCGGCTTCATCGCCGCATTTTGCGCAGGGTTGCTGACAGGTTACCTGTTCAACCGGGAAACGCGGCCGTTGCTGGCCACCGCTGAGTCATGCGGTGAAGCGCTGTCGCTGCTGACCTGGGTGGTGTTCGGTGCCTACGTGGCGCCCAAGGCTTCGCAGATCATGGCGCCCTCCGTCTGGTTTTACGCACTCTCAAGCCTGTCGCTGGTGCGCATGCTGCCCGTCTGGATCAGCCTGGCGGGGAGCACACTCAGCGCCGAGAGCCGCTTGTTCATAGGCTGGTTCGGGCCCCGGGGTCTGGCTTCCATCGTTTTCGCGGTGTTGATACTGGATACGCCGTTGCAAGAGGGGGCTACGATCATCGCCTGTACCATCGCGTGCGTCATGCTCAGCGTGGTATTGCACGGCGTGAGTGCCTTGCCGGGGGCGCGGCGGCTGGGGCAGCGCGTTCGAGAATGAGGGTGTGACAAGCGAGCGACCGGCAAGCACAGCGCTAAGATAGAGTCGGTTCATTTCTGCAGTTCGATAGGGAGCACTGGGATGTTTGTTGATATGGCTGCCTTCACGCCGTGGTCGGCATTGGCAGGCGGAGGACTGATCGGCCTGGCCGCCGGGCTGTTCGTGGTGGCGAACGGGCGCATTGCCGGCATCAGTGGCCTGCTTGGCTCGCTGTTGCAGCGCGAGGGGGAAGGGCGAGGCGAGAAGCTGTCGTTCTTGCTGGGCATCATTGCGGCGCCACTGTTGTGGCGAGTGTTCTCGGCGATGCCGCCGGTGCATTTCAGTACGGGCCCCTGGTTGCTCATGGTCGCGGGGCTTCTGGTGGGCCTGGGTACCCGCTATGGCAGTGGCTGCACCAGTGGCCATGGGGTGTGCGGCCTGTCTCGCCTGTCCCCGCGCTCGGCGGTGGCGACGTTGTGCTTCATGGTGGCCGGCTTTGCCACCGTCTTCGTGGTTCGCCACCTTTTCCAAGGAGCCTGAAATGACCCGCATCAGCGCATTCATCGCGGGGTTGCTGTTCGGCATGGGGTTGTTGCTGTCGGGCATGGCGAACCCCACCAAGGTACTGGGGTTTCTCGACCTCGCCGGGCAGTGGGACCCGTCGCTGGCACTGGTCATGGTGGGCGCCATCGGAGCTGCTTTGCTGCCCATGGCCTGGGCGCGTCGGCACCCTGTGGCCTTGTTCGGCGGCGCAATGCAGTTGCCTGCCCGGCGTGACATCGACCGTCGCCTGGTCGGCGGCAGCCTGGTCTTTGGCATAGGCTGGGGGCTTGCCGGGGTGTGCCCGGGGCCGGCCCTGGTGCTGCTGGCCGGCGGCTTTTGGCAAGGCTGGCTGTTCGTCGCTGCGATGCTGGCTGGGATGGCGTTGTTCAATGGCTTGGAGGCGCTTGGCAAAAGCCGCCAGGCTTGAAACGGCCGGCGTTTGATGTTGATCGATGCGCCCGCGTCTGCAGGCGGCCTGCCTGTATGCATGGGTCTTCAGATTCCCTTCAGATTCGCCACGGATACTCGCCCTGACCAACCCAGTCGGGGGGAGCTTCATGACTCAAACCCTATGGAGCAGCCTGCTCCCATTACCCATCGGCACCCATGCTGAGCACCACGCCCATTTATCCCTGCACCTGCAGGACGATCAGGGGCGTGGCGAGCTGGAGCACTTCATTCATCAGTGTTTCGCCAACGTACACCAGGCCGACGTCCACCACTACCTGCCGGAGCTACTGGCCCTGCGCGACCATCATGGGCGGCTGATGGCGGCGGCCGGGATGCGCCCAGCCAGTAGCGGGCCGCTGTTTCTCGAGGGCTATCTGGATGAGCCCCTGGAAAACGCGGTTTCCAGAGTGGCGGGCGTGACGTTGGGGCGCGAGTGCATGGTCGAGGTTGGCAACTTGGCCTCGCTCAGCGCCGGCAGCGCCCGGATCATGATCACCACCGTGACCTGGCTGCTTGCCACTCGGGGGTTGCAGTGGGTGGCGTTCACCGGCGCATCGACACTGATCAACAGTTTCCAGCGCCTGGGGCTGGTGCCGACGGTGGTGGCCCAGGCCGACCCCGCCCGCCTGGACGAGTCGGCGCAGCATTGGGGGCACTATTACGACCAGCATCCGCAGGTGTTCGTCGGCAATATCCAGCATGGCTTCGAGCGCCTGGAGTCGGCAGGCGTGTTCCGGCGCCTTGGGCTGCCTGCGCTGAACAAGGAGGCCGGCCATGCCGCATGAGCTGGAGCGTTTCAAGCAGTTGCTGCTTGCCCTCGGCCGTGAGCGCGGCGATGCGCTGGCCGTGGAGGGCGTCAATGAGCGGTTCACCTACAAGCAATTGCTGGCCGAGGTCTGGCTGCGCGCCAAGGCCTTGAGCGCGCACCCCCCTGGCGTGTTGGCCCTGGCGCTGGATAACGGCCCTGAACTGCTGTTCTGGGACCTGGCGGCACTGGTTTCGGAGCGCGCCTGCGTGATCGTGCCAACGTTCTTCAGTACGGCGCAGGTGCACCACTGCATCGAACAGTGCGGCGCAAGCCTGGTGCTTTGCCAGCCTGCCTGGGAGGGTGTGTTCAGCCAGCTGGGCTTTGTGCAGCAGGAGGCATTCTGGACGCGCGATCTGGCAGCGCCGGTGGTGCTGCCTGAGGGCACCGCCAAGGTCACCTATACCTCTGGCAGCACGGGTACGCCCAAAGGCGTTTGCCTGGGCGCCGATGCCATGCTGCGTGTCGCGCATGAACTGCAGCTGGCCAGCCGGCCTAGCGAGCCCCAGCGCTACCTGGCGGTGTTGCCGCTGGGCGTACTGCTGGAAAACCTGGGCGTTTACGCCGCACTCATGGCAGGCGCCAGCGTGTTGCTCTACCCGCAGGCGCAACTGGGTATGGGCGGCGCCAGCCAGGTCGATTTCAAGCGCTTGCTCGGGGCCATTGCCTTGAGCGGCGCGCAGAGCCTGATCCTGGTGCCGCAGCTGTTGATGGGCCTGGTCACGGCGATCGAGCGGGGGCTGATGCGGGTTGGCCCACTGCGCTTCGTCGCGGTCGGCGGGGCACGGGTATCGCCCAGCCTGCTGGCGCGGGCCGAGGCCATCGGCTTGCCGGTTTTCGAGGGCTATGGGTTGTCGGAGTGTGCCTCGGTGGTGGCACTGAACCGCCCGGGGGCGATGCGTCGAGGCAGCGTCGGCCGGCCATTGCCCCATGTTCAGGTGCGCATCGCCGAGGATGGCGAGGTACTGGTTAACGGTTCCGTGCTGCTTGGCTACCTGGGGGAAGCCCCTGCCTCGTCGGACTGGTGGGCCACCGGAGACCTGGGTTACTTCGATGACGACGGCTATCTGTATCTGAACGGGCGCAAGAAACACCAGTTCATCACCAGCTTCGGGCGCAACGTCAACCCCGAATGGGTGGAAGCCGAGCTGACCCAGAGTGGCGTGATTGCCCAGGCGTTCGTGCACGGCGAAGGGCTTGCACGCAACCTGGCATTGCTTTGGCCGCTTGACCCCGAAGCCTGCGACGAGGCCATCGAGCAGGCCGTGCAGTGCAGCAATGCCACCTTGCCTGACTACGCCAGGGTGCATGCCTGGCGGCGCCTGCCAGGCCCGCTGACGCCCGGCGAAGGCACCCTGACCGCCAATGGCCGCCCGCGACGCGAGGCGATCCTGCAGCGTTATCACACCCTGTTGTCCGACATTCTGTTGTGAGGTCCGTCATGTCATTTTTCGACACCCTGCAGTTGCAAACCAGCCACGAACGCCAGGCCCTGTTCGCGGTGCCGGTGATTCGTGAAGCCTTGGCCGGCCAGGTCAGCCGGGACAGCTACATCGCCTTCCTGACCCAGGCCTACTACCATGTGCGCCACACCGTGCCGCTGATGATGGCCTGCGGCGCGCGTTTGCCTTCGCGCCTGGAATGGTTGCGCGGCGCCGTCTGCGAGTACATCGAGGAGGAATACGGCCACGAGCAGTGGATCCTCAACGATATCAAGGCCTGTGGCGGTGACTGGGAGGCGGTGCGTGACGGCCGGCCGGCATTGCCGATCGAGCTGATGGTCGCCTACCTGTACGACCTCATTGCCCGGGGCAACCCGGTGGGGCTGTTCGGCATGGTCAACGTCCTCGAGGGCACCAGCATCGCCCTGGCCACCCATGCCGCAGGTTCGATCCAGAGCAGCCTGGGGCTGCCGGACAGCGCGTTCAGCTACCTCAGCTCCCACGGTGCGCTGGACCAGGAGCACATGGTCACCTACAAGCGGCTGATGGACCGGCTGGACGAAGTCGATGACCATCAGGCGGTGATACACGCCGCCAAGGTGGTGTACCGGTTGTACACCGAGATGTTCGAAGGCTTGCCGCGTGCGGGCCAGGCCGAGGTGCAACATGCGCTTGCCTGAGTCGGTGGTGGTATTGACCGGCGCCAGTGGTGGCATCGGGCTGGAGCTGGCCGAGCAACTGTGCGCGGCCGGGGCCAGGGTGCTGGCGGTAAGCCGGCACCTGGGCAAGCTGGCGGGCCTGATGAACCGTTATCCGGACCGCCTGCGCTGGCAGACCGCCGACCTGCGTACCTCGCAAGGCCGCGAGCAGGTCGTCAGCCGGGCCCGGGAGATGGGTGGGTTCAATGTGTTGATCAACGCCGCCGGGGTAAACCGGTTCGCCTTGCTCGACCAGCTGGATGAACACGCACTGGACGAGCTGCTGGACATCAACCTCAAGGCACCCCTGCAGCTGACCCGCGCCTGCCTGCCGCTGCTGCGCGAGCAACCCAAGGCGCTGGTGGTCAATGTCGGGTCCACCTATGGCTCGATCGGCTACCCCGGTTACGCCACCTATTGCGCCAGCAAATTTGCCCTGCGGGGGTTCTCCGAAGCGCTGCGGCGCGAGTTGGCCGACACCACGGTGAATGTGCTGTATGCCGCGCCGCGGGCCACCCGCACAGCCATGAACAGCAGTGCCGCAACGGCGCTCAACCAGGCGCTGAAAGTCGGCATGGACGATCCTGCCGATGTCGCCCGTGCCGTGCTCCAGGCCGTGCAGTCCGAGCGCAGCGAACTGTACCTGGGTTGGCCAGAGAAGCTCTTCGTACGCATCAACGGCATGTTGCCGGGGGTTGTCGACCGTGCGCTGCGCAAGCAACTGCCGGTTATTCGCCGCTACATCGGTGGCCATTCCAAGGAGTCGAACAAATGAAGCGTCTGTTCATCGCCAGCTTGCTGGCATTCGCCCCCTTCAGTTGGGCACTGGACACCGCAGGCACGCAACACCTGAGCGATCTGCAACAGCGCTGGGCGCAGATCCAGTACCAGTTACCCAAGGAAAAACGTGCCGATGCGTTCGAAAAGCTGGCCGCTGATGCCACGGCGTTCGTGCATCAGTACCCCGGCACGCCTGAGCCCCTGATCTGGGAGGGCATCATCAACAGCAGCTGGGCAGGCGCCGTCGGCGGCCTGGGCGCGCTGGGCAAGGTCAAGGCGGCCAAAGCCAGCCTGGAGCAGGCCATGAAGCTGGACCCCAACGCCCTGCAAGGCTCGGCCTACACCAGTTTGGGCACGCTCTACGACCAGGTGCCAGGCTGGCCGATCGGTTTTGGTGACAGTGAAATGGCCGACAAGATGCTGCGCCAAGCCCTGCAGATCAACCCCAACGGGATCGACAGCAACTACTTCTGGGGCGATCATCTGTATCGGCAAAAGCGCTACCCTGAAGCCATCGCCGCCTTGCACAAAGCCTTGCAGGCGCCGCCCCGGCCAGGGCGTGAGCTTGCTGACCAGGGCCGGCGTGCCGATATCGATGCTTTACTCAAGGCCATCAAGGACAAACAGGACTGAACATGCGGCTGCTGCTGGTTGAGGACGATACCGCGCTGGGTGAGGGCATCTGCGACGGCTTGCGCCAGGCGGGCTACACGCTCGATTGGCTGCGTGATGGCGTGAGTGGCTTGCATGCGTTGCAGCATGAGGTGTTCGACCTGGTCATTCTGGACCTTGGCTTGCCGCGCCTGGATGGCATCGAACTGCTGCGCCGGGTGAGGGCAGGGGGCAACAGCCTGCCGGTGTTGATCCTCACCGCGCGCGATAGCCTCGATGATCGCATCACCGGCCTGGACGCAGGCGCCGATGATTACTTGGTGAAGCCTTTCGACCTCAACGAGCTGAAGGCCCGTTTGCGGGCCTTGCTGCGGCGCAGCGCCGGGCGTGCGACGGTGCTGATCGAACATGCCGGTGTCAGCCTCGACCCTGCCACCCAGCAAGTGCACTACAACGGTGTGGAAGTCATCCTGACCCCCAAGGAGTATCGACTGCTGCATGAGTTGCTGGCCCAACCTGGCAAGGTCTTCACCCGCGAACGCCTGACCCAGCTGCTGTACGGCTGGGATGAGGAGCCCGAGAGCAATACGCTGGAGGTGAACATCTACCACCTGCGCAAGAAACTCTTCAATGGCCTGATCCGCACGGTCCGCGGTATTGGCTATCTGGTCGAGGGCAAGGCATGAGTTCGCTGCGCCAACGCACACTCTGGCGGGTGATGTTCCTGTTGTTGGTCGGCACTGGCCTGCTGGTGCTCTACAACTACCACGACAGCCGCCATGAAATTAACGAAGTGTATGACGCGCACCTCGCCCAGAACGCGCGTTTGCTGCAGGGTGTCATGAGCATGCCAGTGCAGGATGACGCGCGTGAGGCCATGTTCCGCGCGTTCAACGAAGCGTTGGGGCAAGCCGGTCGCAGTCGGGTCGGCCACCCTTACGAAAGCAAGCTGGCATTTCAAGTCTGGGGGGAGGGTGGTGTGCTGCTGGTGCATACGCCGAGTGCCCCCCGGCTTGATCCGTTGCCGAGCGCCCCGGGTTTCTACGACTTTGCCAGTGGCGACAAGCAATGGCGCGGTTTCGTCTTGCCGGTACCGGAAAAGAACTGGGTGATCTGGGTCGGCGAGCGTGACGATGTGCGTTACGACCTGATCGACCGGATCGTACGCCACACCTTGTTCCCCTTCCTGCTCGGCAGCCTGGCCCTGGCGCTGTTGGTCTGGGCCGCCATTGGCTGGGGGCTGCGGCCGTTGCAGAACATGGCCAATGTCATCCGTGGGCGGCACGCCAATTCGCTGGAACCGCTGCAACTGGTACCTCTGCCATCGGAGCTTGAGCCCATGCAGGCGGCCATCAACCGCCTGTTGGCGCAGATCGAGGACTTGCTGCGGCGTGAGCATCGCTTCATTGCCGATGCCGCCCATGAGATGCGTACGCCGCTGGCGGTACTGCGCCTGCACGCGCAGAACGCGCTCGAGGCCAGCCACGAGGCGGAGCGTCACAAGGCCTTGGGTTTTGTCATTGGCGGGGTCGACCGCTTGACCCGGGTGGTCAATCAACTGCTGACCCTGGCCCGTGTCGAGCCTCGCCTGGGGCAACGCGCTACCGCTCCGGTCGACCTTGCCGAGGTGGTGACCGAGACCATGGCCGAGCTGACCCCCTGGATACTGGACCGTGGCCTGGAGCCTTCGCTGGATATTGGCGAAGGGGATCATCATCTGGCCGTCGATGCCGGTGCGCTGACGATCGCCCTGCAGAACCTGGTTTCCAACGCGGTGGAGCACTCGCCACCCGGTGGGCGCATCACGGTGCTGCTCAGGCGTCTGGACAATCGCTTCGAACTGATCGTCGAAGATGAGGGGCCGGGTATCGAAGAGGCGCAGTTGTCGCGCGTTTTCGAGCGTTTCTACAGCCGTAACAGCCCCAATGGGGCCGGCCTTGGATTGTCCATCGTGACCACCATCATCGACCGGCTTGGCGGCCACGTGCATCTCGAAAACCGTGTCACTGGCGGATTGGCTGCCACCTTGTCGCTGCCCCTGGCCTGAGGCAACCGGCGCGCTCACTTCTGACTAGACTCACTTGCACCTGCCCTTTCAAATCTGGGCCACCGCACCTCCCCCTGTTGCGAGCGGTGGTACGTGCGCCAGGAAGACTGTATGGAAAATCCGAAAGACAAGACAGCGTCTGACGCAGACCTGGCCCAGATGATCCTGGGTGTGGGGCCGTGCACCAATCTGTTGCTTCTTTTGATTGGCCTGATCCTCGTGTTCCCGCACCTGGAGGAAGGGCTGATAGCGCGTACGCTGCTCGGTGTCATGTTCTCGGGTGTATTGCTCGTGGGCGCTTTCGCTACCCCGCAGACTCAGCGAGCATTCAGCCTCAAACTGGGCCTGGCAGTGCTGGGTATCAGCCTTCAATGGACGGCATTGTGGACGGTGAATCTGACCATCCTGAAGCTTGCCGGGATAACGTATGCGGTGTCTTTGATCATCACGATCGCAGGGGTTCTTCGCTATGTGCTCAAGCGGGGGCAAATTACCGCTGACAAACTGCACGGTGCGCTCGCGGGCTATATCATGATCGCGTTGGCCTGGTCGTTCATTTACGCTGTGACCGAGCTTTCGAAGACCTCTTCATTCGGCCCTGGCCTGCTCGATTTCACGCAGCCCGGCACGCTTTTCAAACTGATCTATTTCAGCTTCACGACCCTGACCACCACCGGGTTCGGTGATGTTGTGCCATTGACCAATAACGCCCGTTCATTAGTCATGGTCGAAGAGTTCACAGGCGTTTTCTACGTTGGCGTCCTTATCGCCCGGCTTGCCGGTCTCTACCCGTCGCCTTCGGTTCAGTAGCGCTTAGCGACTGTCGACCGTTTACGGTAAATCTCACGTTGCAAGTGAGGTGAAGGTCACCGGGATGCCTGGGTTTGCAGCTCGTACGCACTCAGCAGGTCGTCAAACCGCGGAAATATTGCATCCTCACCCAGTAGTTGCTTGATGTTGTATTGCGAACTGCTTGCAACATCCGGCATGACGTTGACGAGCACCATGCGTACGCCCTGAGCCTTCAGCGTGGCAGCGAGGCTGCGGATCATTTCGGCTGCCGAATAGTCGACATCATCGACCGCCGAACAGTCGATGCAGAACCAGCGCAATCCAGATACTGCCTGGGCGACCAGTTGGGTGACTTCTTCAGCCAATTGGCGGGTATTGGCGTAGTACATGCTGTGGGTGAAGCGGTAGATAAGCAGGCCAGGTCGTGCCTGGGCGCCACTGGACAAGACTTCGGGGTGCAGCTTGCCTGCATCGGTAGATGCCAGCAGCACGTTCTTCGGATGATAGCCTCTGCGCAGATGGTCAATGATCGACAGCACCATCGCCAGAATGATGCCCTGTTTCACCCCGACGAACACCACAGTCAAGAGGGTAATCAGGGCAACCCAGAACTCATTGCGGCGCTCCACATAGATATTCTTCAGGCCTTTGAAGTCGGTCAGCTCGATGCCGATCATGAACACGACGGCTGCCAGGACCGATTCCGGCATGTAAGCCAAGGGCGCCGTAAGGAACAGCAGCACCATCAGTACAATCAGCGCGGTCACCAATAGCGACAGTTGGCTGCGCCCGCCTGCGCTATCTACCATCTGCGTCTTGGTCGGGCTGCCATTGACCACGAAAGTCCCCGACAGCGCGGCCCCTACATTGGCCAGCGTCAAACCGACCAAATCGGTGTCCTCACTGAAGGCCTCGTTATAGCGGCTGGCATAGGCGCGCGAGGTGGCAGCGCTTTGCGCAAGAATCACCACGAACATGGCAAAGGCCGTTGGCAGCAGCCGGCTCAGCAGATCCAGGCTCCATGGCACATTGGGTATCCCGATGTGCGGAAGCCCGCCAGGTACCGTGCCAAGGACTGGCATATAGGCGGCGAAGTTCAGCAGCCAACTGAGCGTAATCGCACCAACGACGGCAATCAGCGCTCCAGGAATTTTATGGGACAGTTTCCGGCTCCCGAGAATCACGACCAGCACCAGCAGGGCCACGGCAATTGCCTGTCCGTTGAGCTGATTCAGCCGTTGCAACGTTGACCAGAGCTTACCCAGCACACCATGGCCCGCTTCCTGCAAGCCAAGCATTCCCTCCAACTGTCCGAGCGCGACTTGAATGCCTACGCCTGTTAAAAAGCCTACGAGCACGGTGCGCGACAGGAAGTCCGCCATGAATCCCAGGCGCACCAGTCGGGCCAGAATCAACAGGCCGGCAGCCATCAGTGCAAGCAATTGGGCAAGCGCCAGGTATTCATCCGTGCCAGTCGCTGCGAGTCCGACCAGTGCTGCCGAAAGAATTGCTGCGGTCGCCGAGTCGGCGCCAACTACCAAGTGTCGTGACGAGCCAAACAGGGCAAACAACACCGTCGGGATGAGCATGGTATAGAGCCCGGTAACGACGGGTGTACCGGAAATCTTCGTGTAACCCATGACCTCTGGGATCGCCAGTGCTGCCAGGGTGAGACCGGCGACAACTTCAGCGGGAATCTGCTTCAGGTCTAACGGCAGCAAGCCTTGCAGAACGGGCAGGTGGAATCTTTTGCGCGCAGTGGTTTCGGCCATTTCTCATTCCTCCTCAACCAGCACTTGCACGCGTCCGCTGTGCGCTGCCTTGACCAGTAGCGCATGGTCGCGGGCTGTCTGGTCTGCATACAGCAGGGCGAAGTCGCCCACGGACCGGTCAAAGGCGTCGCCCTTGCCCAGGTAACCGCTGATGGTTGCGGCGTCGCCGGACTTGGCGTGCGCGCGCGCCAAAGTCAAACCGCAGATGTCGGCATAGCGCTCCAGCTGGTGGGCAGTGACGCTCTCGACCGGGACGGACAGCTTCATGTCGCGTAGCTGGCGGACGAAATAGTCGCGTCCGCGGTGGCTGCGCGTCCAGCCGAGGAAGATGTCACTGGAGGACTGCATCAGGCGCTGGCCCATGACCACCCGTTGCCCTTGGTTGTGGTACTGGCTCCTGCCCGCATACGGCGCTAGCACCGAGCGACAGGACTCCTTGAACTGCAGGATCAGTGGGGCATTGCCTTCGGAGAACATCAGCACGATGAAGCAGCGAGTGCCGACGCTACCGATGCCCACGACCTTCAGCGCAGCGTCCACCATGCGGTAGCGGTCGAACAGTACACGGCGTTCATCGGAAAGACTGCCACGGTAGTCGGCCAGGTTCTCCTGCACGCGGTCCATGAAGTCGGCCTCGGCGACATGGTGAATGATCGGCGGTTGGTCGACGATGCGTGGATTGCCGGCGACCTGCTCAGCGATTTTCGGGAAGGTGTTTTCCACCACCCGCTCGTGGGCGCGGTCGATCAACTGCTGGCGGAACTTGCGGACCTTGTCGTCTGGCGCCATCTCCAGCAGCGTCTGGGTGTCCAGGCGCGAATACCAGACCTCCAGCGGGCTCATTTTCGAATAGACGCGCAGATTCTCGCGGTAGGCGCAAACGCAGGCGATGGCCGTGTCGCGTGCAACGGTGTCGGAGATGCCATTGTCGCGCGCGGCCACCGCGAAGCTCACGGCCAGGCGCTTGATATCCCATTCCCAAGGCGCCGGCAGGGTTTCGTCGAAGTCGTTGAGGTCGAACACCAGGTTGCGTTCGGGGGTGGCGAAAAGGCCGAAGTTGAGCAGGTGGCAATCGCCGCAGGCCTGCACCTTGACGCCGATATTGGGGCCCTTGGCCAGGTCATGGGCCATGAGCGCGGCTGAGCCGCGCAGGAAGGTGAAGGGGCTGCGCAGCATGCGTCCGTAGCGGATTGGCACCAGTTCCTTGAGGCGGCCACGGTTGGACTTTTCCAGGATGGCCATGACATCGCGCTGGCGGCCGGGCGATTTCCAGATGGCATGTGTTTCGCGAGGGGTGTCGTTACGCAGCTGTTGTCCGTTGGCGATGCGCTCTTCGCGGGTGCGGAACTGCGAGGCAGGTTCGGCCTTCGCGAGTCGATTGCTGGAGGCCTTTTTGTCGGAGCCCATGATGCTTTCATCCCCGAAGTGATGTGGACGTGGAGGCCGCGCACTCACTGCGTGCTACAGCATTCGCAGAGTGTTCGCTGCTCGCCAACTACCCATGGTTGGAATGGCTCACACTTCAATCATTGAAAAGGACCTGCCTTGCACTAACTTGATCGACATCAAAAAACCGTCGATCAGGCGCCCGTCGACGGGTCACGGTATCAAGGCGGTCAGTGCCGAAGTCATGTTCGGCCCTGAACGCTAACCTGTCGGTAGGCGGCGGGGCGCTCGCCTACCGTCTCCACGCCTACGGATGGGCCGGATAGTCTATGTAGCCGTGTTCGCTGCCGCCGAAGAATGTACTGGGGTCGGGTGTGTTGAGTTGCAAAGCCTCCCGGATACGCCGTGGCAGATCCGGGTTTGCCAGGAACGGCCGACCAAACGCCACGACATCCGCACGCCCGTCCCGAATGGCTTTCTCTGCGGACGCAGCGTCATAGCCGCCGGCGATGACCAACACGCCTTTCCAGGCGTCCCTCAACGTGAGGATGATCTCGTCCCAGCGAGGGTCGTAGTCGTCATCCCTGACCGTACCGACGACTGCAGGCTCCACCAGGTGGAGATAGGCCAGCCCGTACCGATTCAATGATTCCACGATGTAGCTGAAGGTCTCGATGGGCGTGTCGTCTCCCATGCCCATGAAACGCCCCATCGGGGTAAGACGCACACCGACGCGGTCTGCACCGATCTCCTGCGCCACAGCCTGGACGATCGCCAGGAGCAGGCGCGCCCGGTTCTGGTAGGTGCCGCCGTATGGGTCGTTGCGCTGGTTACTGTTGCTGTTGATGAACTGGTCGAGCAGATAACCGTTGCCCGCATGGATTTCCACACCGTCCATACCGGCCTCGATGGCGTTGAGCGCAGCGTTGCGGTAGTCATCGATGATCCCGGCGATTTCTTCGACCTCCAGGGCGCGCGGCACCGGCACATCACCCCAGACCCCATTGCCGGCTTCATCGACGATGAATGTCTTGCCAGGCGCTGCGATGGCACTGGGGGCCACAGGCAGCCCATTGCCTGGCTGAAAGCTGGGATGCGAAACGCGCCCGACGTGCCAGAGTTGCATGAAGATGCGGCCATCGTGTTCATGTACCGCATCGCTTACCCGCTTCCAGGCCTGGATCTGTTCAGGCGTATGGATACCCGGGGTCCATGCGTAACCTTGCCCTTGCTGGGAGATTTGCGTGGCCTCGGTAATGATCAGGGCTGCGCTTGCGCGCTGAGCATAATATTCAGCAGCCATGGATGTCGGCACATTTCCCGGTTGCCCGGCACGCGAGCGGGTCAGTGGGGCCATCGCGATGCGGTGGGGAAGTTGCACAGCGCCCACGCGAATGGGATTGAACAGATAGCCAGTCATTGCTCGGTTCCTTTTAAAGTTGACAGTGAATGCTGCCTGGAGATGAAGCGGCGTCGCGGTTGTTTGCTGAAACGAGGTTAATGGCCAGGGCCGAATCTGATAATCGGCAGAAGCGGAGCAAGTGCATTGCGCAACTCGCAAAACATCGGGCCTGAACCTAAAGCGCGCGTCGCGCTTTACCTCGGTAGACCCGCAGCACATCGGCCATCACCGACAAGGCGATTTCGGCCGGGGTCCTGGAGCCGATATCCAGGCCAATGGGCATGTGCAGGCGCTCTATGTCAGCAGGCGACAAGCCGCCGATCCGCCGCAGTCGCTCTGCACGTTTTTCCGAGGTCCGCTTCGAGCCCATGGCACCGATGTAGAAAGCAGGGGTGTGCACAGCCTCCAGCAACGCGAGGTCGTCGATTTTCGGGTCATGGGTCAGCGCAACCACCGCAGTGGCCTCGTGGCAACCGCCGTTGGCGATATACAGCGAGGGCAACACGGGAATCAGCGTCACCCCCTCGATCGGCATCGCGGCCGCCTCTTCGCGCGGATCGCAAGCGATCACTTCGAAGCCCAGGGCCTTGGCGAACTGCCCGCAAGCCTGTGCCACGGGTGAAAGGCCGGCGAGCAGCAAGCGAAGGGCAGGGCCCAGGTTGATCTCAAGATGGCCTGCGCTGCGCACCACGGTGTCGGCACCGCCAGCGTAGGGCCTGGTGCTGCACAGGCCGCTCTCAAGGTCGATCACCCGTGTCAACCGATGTTGGCCACGCAGCGCATCCAGCAACTGGCCCAAGTGGGCGCGCCATTGCTCGGTGGGCCGTCTGTGCTCGACCAGCACATCCAGGCTGCCGCCACAGGGCAGTTGCAGGCGGCTGCGCTCTTCAGCGGTACGCCCGTAACTGACCACTTGCACGTTGGCAGCGTGCTCGCCACGGCCCAGTGCTTCGAGAAACGCCTCCTCGACGCAGCCGCCGGATAACGAGCCGCTGTGCGCGCCGTTCTGCACCGCCACCAGCATTGCACCGGGTGATCTGGGCGCCGATCCGAAGGTCGACAGGACCGTGCACAGCCATACCGTTTGCCCTTCGTCAGCCCAGGCCAGCGCCTGCTCAAGCACTGTCACATCAAGATGTTGCATCTAACGTTACCCTCTCAAGCGCTGGCCCCGGGTCGTCTGCTGCCCCTGCTCACGCCTTGCGGGCAAGGGGCAAGGCAAGCCGGCGGTGGCCAGTGGCGTCGGCCACCGCATTGCCGAGGGCTGCTGCCATCGGGCCCTGGACGATTTCCGCAGCGCCGAGAAACGGCTGCCCCGGCTGATCGATCATGTACACGTCTACCTGTCTGGGAAGCTGCGGGAAGCGCAGGATCGGATACCCGCTCCAGTCGTAGCTGCGTACCCCACCGGCGTCGTAACTCAGCGCTTCGTAGAGCGTCCAGCTGCTGGACTGGACGATGCCGCCTTCGACCTGGTTGCGAAGCCCGTCGGGGTTGACGATCTGGCCCACGTCCACCGCCGTGACCACCCGCTGGATCTCGATCTCGCCGGTTTGCGGATGCACCTGGATTTCCACCGCCACTGCGCAGTAGCCCATGATGTTCTTGTAGCGGGCGAAGCCCATGCCGATGCCGGTTCCCGGAGCCGGCGACCGGCGTGGCCAGCCGAATTCGTCCCGAGCCCTTGCGACCACCGCTCGAGCCCTGGGGTCGGTGAGGTGGCTGAGGCGGAACGCGACGGCATCAACCCCCGCCTGATCGGCCAGCTCGTCCAGGCAGGCCTCGATGGCGAAGACATTGATATGCGCCCCCAGCGAGCGCATCGCCGAAGTCCGGAACGGCATCTGGGTGATGAAGTTCATGTCGATGCTGGTTGCGCCCGTTTCGTACAGGGGGATCGCGTTGCGGTCGCCATCCCCTTCGGGCTGGGCAATCGGCACGGACGGCATCGAGGTGAACGGCCGGGCCAGCATCCGCGCCGGCACCAGGCGGCCGGCATTGGTGATGCGCTCGTTGTGCGGGGTGGTCCACAACTGGTACGTCCAGTTGTTGATCCGACCGTCGCTGCCCAGGCTGGCCTCCAGTTCTGCGAGCATGGCCGAGCTGTATGGCTCCCAGAGATTTTCCTGTTCACGCATCCACTGCACCCGTACGGGTACGCCTGGCAGGCGCATGGCGATCAGCGCTGCATCGGCCGCAGCGTCATCGGCGCCGTTATGCCCGTAGCATCCAGCGCCTTCAACATGGATGCAGCGGACGGCGGCTGGCGGCAGGCCGACCATCTCGGCGATGCCGGCCCGCAGGGGGAACACGCCCTGGGTATGGGTCCACACCGTCAGCAGGCCGTCCTTGAGCCAGGCAACCGAACAGGACGGGCCAATTGTGCCGTGCATCAGGTACTGCTTGGTGACGCGTGCACGGTAGGTCTTGCCGCTGGAAGGCGCTGCAACGCCGGCATGCTTGATCGGGTAGCGCCTGGACTGCAGCCTTGGCAGCACCTGGTGAATCACGGCCTGGTCGGGGATCACGTCGCCACCGGCCCAGGTCGCGGCCTCGTAGCCCGCTCGCATGGCCTTGACGGCTTGCCACTCATCCTTGGCCACCACGGCGAGGTAGTTGCCGTCCTCGATCACCTTGACCACACCTGGCAGGCCTTCGATGGCCCGCTTGTCGAAGCCGGTGAGCTGGCTGCCTGGGCGCGGGGGGCGGATCAAGCGGGCATGGACCATGCCCGGCAAGCGCATGTCCTGGACAAAGGCTGCGCCGCCGGTGACCTTTGCAGGGATATCCAGCCGCGGCAGCGCATGGCCGATGAGTTTGAACTGTTCGGGTGAAATGTCTGGCGAGCTGGCAGTGGCGTACTGGTGCAGGTCCACCCCGGCCACCGCCTCGGCGTAGCTCATGCGCGCACCGGACGGGGCAGTGACCATCGCATCGCCGGTGCTCAGCGCGGCGACGTCCACCCCCCACGTGCGTGCGGCGGACGCCATCAGCATCTGGCGAACCTGCGCGGCCGCATTGTACAGCGCCGTGCCGCTGTCGAAGATCGTATGGCTGCCGGCCGTATAGCCTTCGTTCGGGGTCAGGGCCGTATCGGCGGTGAGAAAAGTGATAGCGGCAGGGGGAACGTCCAGCCGCTCAGCCGCAATTTGCAGCAGCGCGGTCTTCACCCCGGTGCCCAACTCCACCTTGCCGGTGTACACCGTGATGCCTTCGGCGCCGACCTTGATCCAGGCGTCGAGATAAGGGTTGGTACGCAGGCTCCCCGGCAGGTCGGGGGCGAGCACGACAGTACCTAGCGTATCCACTTCGGTATCGGCCAGAGCCTTGCGTGCTGCCGGCATCAGCGTGAAGGCCATCAGCAGGCTGCTGCCCTGAAGGAACGCGCGGCGGCTGAAGTCGCTGTTAGCCATGCAGGCCACCGTTTTCGATGACGCGGGTGATGGCTTCGATGATCCGCAGGTGAGTACCACAGCGGCACAGGTTGGTCGCCATGTGGGCGCGAAGGGTCTGCTCATCGGGCTGCGGATTTTTCTCCAGCAGGGCCTGGGCGCGCATGATCATCCCGGCGATGCAGTAACCGCACTGGGCGGCCTGGGTATCGATGAAGGCCTGCTGCAAGGGGCCGGGGCGTTCTGCCGTGCCCAGGCTCTCGAGGGTGCGCACCTTGCGCCCTTGCATACCTGCGCAGGGTGTCACGCAGGAAAACACCGGTTTATCGTCGACGATGACGGTGCAGGCGCCGCACTGGCCCAGCCCGCAGCCATATTTGGCGCCATTGAGTGCCAGGTGGTTGCGCAAGGCGTAGAGCAACGGCATGTCCGGATCGATATCCAGGCTGTGCACCTGGCCGTTGACGGTGAGATTGACGTTACTCATGGGGTCTCCTGGCGCAGTGCCCGAACAGTGGCGTCCACATCGAGCCACGGCTGGTCCGGGCTCGCCTGATGGCGGATGAATTGGGCCAGTGCTGCGAGTTGCTGGTCGTTCAGGCTGGCAGCGAACGGCGGCATGGCAGGGCCCGGCTCACCGGGCATGGGCGCGATGCCTTCGAGCACCGTCTTAATGAAGTTGCGTGGTTCAGCGGCCAGCACCGCAGACGTGGCGGTCAGTGCAGGCCTGCTATCGATGGCACGCATCGGCGCTGCGGCGCCGTGGCAGCCGGCGCAGGCACCCTGGAAAAGGTCCTGACCCAAGCGGGCCGATTGCGCCGGTAGCGCAGTGCTGACGCCACCGGCGCTCGGCCTGGCAGCGCCCGCGGGCAGGCTCAGCAAATAGTGCGCGATGGCTTCGACGTCGGTCTGCGGCAGCCGCGCGAGCTCCTGGCTGACCGGGCGCATCGGGCCGGCCGGCGTGCCGTGGCTGTCTGCGACCTTGGCCTGCAGATAATCCACCAGCTGGGCCTCGGACCAAGGCTTCTCGCGACTGGCCAGGCCAAGCAGGGAAGGGGCTTGCCAGCCATCGACCACGCCACCTGAGAGTGCCAGGCTGTCTTTTTCGGCGCCGAGGAAGTTCAAGGGAGTGTGGCAGCCCCCACAATGGCCTGCACCTTCGACCAGGTACCGACCACGGTTCCACGGTTGCGACTGCTCGGCCGTCGGCGCGAAAGGCGCCGAGTGCAGGAACAGCAGATTCCAACCCGACACCAAGGGGCGGATGTTCATGGGGAACTTCATGCGGTTGGGTGTGGCCGGCTCGTACACGGGTGGGCCGCTCATGAGGTAGGCGTAGGCATCGGCCAGGTCTTCTTCGCTGAGCAGGCGGTAGTGCTTGTAGGGAAATGCCGGATACAGAAAATGACCGTCTCTGGAAACCCCGTCGCGCATGGCACGCTTGAATGCCTTGAGCGACCACGTGCCGATGCCGGTGGTGGCATCGGGCGTGATGTTGGTGCTGTAGAGCGTACCGAACGGCGTGACCAGTGGCAGGCCGCCTGCCAGGTACTTGCCGCCAGGGCGCGTATGGCACACTGCGCAGTCGCCGGCTGTTACGACAACGGCGCCGCGCGCTACCTGCGCGGGGTCGAAGGCCGCAGGCCTTTCAATCGCGCCGATCGCAGGTCGCCACATCAGGCCGGTAGCTACAGCCAAGCCGCCGATGCCCAGAGCAACCGCTGCCGCACTCCAAAGCTTCCTAGCCGACATTGATACCCTCCTCGCGCTTGAACCAACGCGCCGACTGGCCCGGACTCATCAGCGTTTTCCTCATCTTTTGCCTCGACTCATGGGTGCCGATTGGATGGTGGGAGCCTAGAGGAGCATGAGCGGTAGGGGTATAAGTACCTCACGCAACGAAGCTTTGCTTGTCACGCAACGCTGCCGGTTTGCGCAATTTGCAACCGGTGCGTGATCGACAGCACACCTGTCATATCTTGAGGCCTTGCAGGAGACTATGATCCAGACTGGCACCTCGATGGGTGGCGGCAAGGGTCGCCATTGCCGATTACCAGCTGAGTCGAATACATGGATAAGTTTCTCGCCTTGAGCATGTTTGTAGAGACCGTTCGTTGCGCAGGATACTCCGCGGCAGCGCGAAAGCTTGGCGTGGCCACTTCGTCTGTAGCGCGGCAGGTCGCCGCGCTTGAATCCGAGCTTGGCACCACGCTCATCACGCGCAGCACGCGCCAGCACAGCCGGACCGACCTCGGCCAAGCCTATTACGACCATGCCGTCGCCATCCTTGATGCGCTTGCCAAGGCAGACAGCATGGTCACCGACAGGGGCAGCGAAGCGAAAGGCAAGCTGCGGGTCAGCGCACCTGTCGAGTTCGGTCGGCGCTTGATTTCGCCTCACCTTGGGCGGTTCCTGGCAGCCCATCCGGAGCTGGAAGTGAGCTTGAACCTGAGCGATGAAATGGTCGATCTCTACAAGGATCGCATCGATCTGAGCATCCGCTTGGGGTCAACGGTCTCCAGCGAAGAGGTTATCTGCACCTCTATCGGTCATTTTCAGCGTTGGCTGGTGGCAAGCCCTGCCTACCTGGAGCAACATGGCGCGCCAGGGCACCCCAGCGAGCTCTCCAAACATTCGTGCATGCGCTTCGATTATGGTGGCCCCATGAGGGACTGGCATTTTGAGGTCGAAGACGAGACTGTGCCCGTTGCGGTAAAGGGCCGGATGCAAAGCAACAACGCCGACATCCTCAGGCATGCGGCGGTCGCGGGACAGGGCATAGCACTGTTGGCTGACTGGTTGGTTGCGCAGGATGTGCAGCAGGGGCGGCTCACCCGCTTGCTGCCGCAATACGAGGTAAACCCGACCTCGGTGAATGCCTCGATCAACATCATCTACCTGCCGATCAATCGCGAGTCGACGCGCATTCGGGTCTTCGCGCAATTCATGAAAGAGCTGCTGAACATTGCATAGCCACTGACGCAACGCTCCCTTGCGTGGCATGGCACTTCTGTCGGCGTGGGCAACTCCCTACCCTTGGAGGAACGAAACCTCAAGGGGCCTGAAATGCACACTCCACCGATATTGGCGTTTGACTTCCTCGATCCCTGGGGATGGGTCGCGTTGCGCCGCCTGGCGATAGCGATGGCCATGGCAGGAAAGGACTTCAATGTCACGTTCCAGCCTTGTCGTTCTGCACAGGGGCAAGCAGCCACAGGAACGGCCTACACCGAATTCCTGGCGCTGCGCTTCGGGACTCACGCAGTGGTTCATCAATCGCTCGTGGCAGCGCAGATGCAAAAACTGGGCGTCGAGCCTGCGTTCAGTGAAATCCGAAGCGTCCCAGACACCCGTCCCGCCCTTGCCACTGTGCTGTGGTTGCAGCATAGCGCCAGGCCTGCCCAGGCGTTCGTGCAACGCGTGTTCGAGGCGCTGTATTGCGAAGGTCAGGACATCGGTGACGAGGCCGTTCTGCAACGGCTGCTGAGCCAGGAGACGGTGTCTTTCGGCGAGCTGAAGGCGTTCATGCACAGCGACGCGTTCAGCGAGGCGCTTCAGCGCAGCGAAAACGCTGTATCAGGCTGGGCAGGGCGGGTGATCCCCTCTCTGCGCATTGAAGGTACCGTGGTATTCGGTGCGCAGCCGCCTGGCATATTGGCCCGTATGTTTGCCTGGCAGCCATTGAGAACCGGCTTTCTGGCACGGCAATCACCCACTTGCGGCCCTTTGAACTGAGCCCCGGCGTCGCACGCTGTGCTGACAGTGTTCGCCCCGAGCATGATGGGAACCGTTCAACCTGGCTACCCTGCCTGCCTGTCAAAGGCGTAATCCTTGAAACCAGCCACCCGATTACATGGAAGCACTGTTCATGCCCATCGACTTCAGACCTGCCCAAGCCTCGGACGCGCACGATATTGCGCGCTTCTTTCAACTGACATCGGAGGGCATGGCCGATTACATATGGAGCAAGCTTGCCGCACCTGGAGAAGCATTGCTGAGTGTCGGTGCGTCTCGCTATGCCAGGGAGCAGGGCGACTTCTCCTATAAGAACTGCCTGATGGCCACGTCCGAAGGGCGCGTGATCGGCATGATGCACAGCTATGCCTTGCGCGAGGCGCCTGGCCGGCCTGTCGAGACAGACCCGGTCCTTGCGCCTTATTCCGACATGGAAATACCCGACACCTTGTACATATCCAGCCTGGCCCTGGATGAGGGCTGGCGCAGCCAGGGGCTGGGCGCCCAGTTTCTTCGCCATGCCCAGCAGCGCGCCGAGGACGCTGGCCTGAATGGGCTGTGCCTGATCGATTATGCAGAAAACCACGGTGCACGCCGCTTCTACGAGCGTCACGGTTTTCAGATTGTGAAAACCTGCCAGATCGTTGCGCACCCCATGCTGGGCGTCACCGGTGACGCCTATTTGATGTACCGCCCTAACCACCACGTGCTCGAGAAAAAACCATGAACCAGAAACTCACCGTGTTCCGCGAACTGGATATCCAACCGGTGCGCGACCTTCCTTTTTTTGCAGAGGTCGTGGAAGGCAGCCCCCATACGCTGACGTCCAAGTACTATCACGATGAACAGCAAGGTCGCATTTCCGGCGAATGGGAAGCCACTACCGGAGCGTGGCGCATCGACTACAAAGTCTGGGAGTTTTGCCATGTCCTCAGTGGCTGCTGCGTCATCGAGCTTGAGGGTTGCGCCCCCGTCACACTGGCCGCTGGCGACACGTTCATCATCGAACCGGGCGCCCAGGGCAAATGGACCGTGCTGGAAGACATGAAAAAGAACTTCGTGATCCTCGTGCCCACGAACTAGGACCGTTCACCTCGGTTGACAGCTGGCTGCATCACGCCAGCTAATAACGGTATGGCCGGCATCTGAATCCTGTATTAGGCCTGCCCGCGCACGGCTGTTTAGCATCGTCGAAGTCTTCCTGTCGACGAGAACAACAACGTGAACCTTGGAACGATCATCACCCGTAGTGCCCACTACTGGCCGGACCACATCGCCGTGGCCGACAGCCACAACCGTGTGACCTACGCCCAGCTGGAACGCCGCAGCAACCGCCTGGCCTCAGGGCTGGGGACGTTGGGCGTGGCCGCAGGCGAGCACGTGGCGATCCTTGCCAGCAACCGCGTGGAGCTGGTTGAAGCGGAAGTCGCGCTGTACAAGGCGGCGATGGTCAAGGTGCCGATCAATGCGCGGCTGTCAGTGGATGAAGTGGTTCGGGTGCTGGAAGACTCCTGCAGCGTCGCCGTGATCACCGACGCCAGCTTTGCCCAGGCCCTGGCCACGCGGCGTGGGCAATTGCCGCTGCTGCGCCAGCTGATCGTGCTGGACGGCGAGGGAGGCGACCTGAGCTATGGCGCGGTGCTCGAGCGCGGCAGCGAAGCACCGCTGCAGCTGGACCCGGCCGACGACGCACTGGCCGTGCTGCACTACACCTCCGGCAGCTCGGGCGTGCTGAAGGCTGCCATGCTGTCGTTCGGCAACCGCAAGGCCTTGGTGCGAAAAAGCATTGCCAGCCCCACGCGGCGTTCCGGGCCGGGCGACGTCATGGCCCACGTCGGGCCGATCACCCATGCCAGCGGCATGCAGATCATGCCGCTGCTGGCGGTGGGCGCCTGCAACCTGCTGCTGGACCGTTACGACGACCGCCTGTTGCTCGAGACCATCCAGCGTGAACGGGTCACGCGGCTGTTCCTGGTGCCGGCGATGATCAACCGGCTGGTCAATTATCCCGGCGTCGAACGCTTCGATCTGTCCAGCCTGAAACTGGTGATGTACGGCGCCGCACCGATGGCGCCGTCGCTGGTGAAAAAAGCCATCGAACTGTTCGGGCCGATTCTCGCGCAAGGTTATGGCGCGGGTGAAACGTGCTCGCTGGTGACGGTGCTGACCGAGCAGGACCACCTGGTGGAAGACGGCGACTATCAGCGCCTGGCCTCCTGCGGGCGCTGCTATTTCGAAACCGACCTGCGGGTGGTCAACGAGGCGTTCGAGGATGTGGCGCCCGGCGAGGTCGGCGAAATCGTGGTCAAGGGGCCGGATGTCATGCAGGGCTACTGGCGCGCACCGGAGCTCACCGCCGAAGTCATGCGTGACGGCTACTACCTCACGGGTGACCTGGCCACGGTCGATGCCCAGGGCTACGTGTTCATCGTCGACCGCAAGAAGGAAATGATCATTTCCGGTGGCTTCAACGTGTACCCCAGCGAAGTCGAGCAGGTGATCCATGGCTTCCCCGAAGTGTTCGAGGTGGCGGTGGTCGGCGTGCCCGACGCGCAGTGGGGCGAAGCGGTGCGTGCGGTGGTGGTGCTCAAGCCAGGCGCGCAGCTGGAGGCCGCTGAACTCATCGAGCGGTGCGCGCGCGCGCTGGCCGGTTTCAAGAAGCCACGCGGCGTCGACTTTGTCAGCGAACTGCCGAAGAACCCCAATGGCAAGGTGGTGCGCCGCCTGGTGCGGGACGCCTATTGGCAAAACAGCGAACGTCGTATCTGACCAGGGAGCATTACTCATGTATCAACCAAGTGCAAAGGCTGCGCAGATCATCGAAGCGATCGAGGGTTTCGTCCGCGACCAGGTTCGCCCGCTGGAACGCCAGGAGCAGCTGGACTGGGCGCGCCCGCACCCGCAGGCGGTGCTGCAAGAGGTGTGGAAGCGCTCCAGCGAGCAAGGCCTGTACACCGTCATGCTGCCCGAGAGCATGGGCGGGGCCGGCCTCAATGTGGCCGACCTGTGCGCAGTGAAGGAGGCAACGGTGCTGACCGGCTCCATGCTCGCGCCACATGTGCTGGGCGAGCTGTCGGGGCCGCCGCGGGTCGGCCATCTGTTCAAGGTGGCCAGCCCCTATCAGGTCGAGACCTTTCTGAAACCGGTGTGTCGGGCCGAAAAAGCCGTGTGCTTTGCGCTGACCGAAGCCGAGGCCGGCTCGGATGCGACGGCCATCGGCACGCAGGCCCGCCGCGACGGTGACCACTATGTACTGAGCGGCAGCAAGCGTTACATCTCCGGCGCCACCTACGCCGACCTGGCGGTGTTGCTGGCAGTGACCGGGCCGGGGCAGGGCGCCCAGGGGATTTCAGCGTTCTTCGTCGACCTCAAGGCCCCCGGTGTGCGAATCGAAAGCGATTATGCGGTGATGTCCGGTGGTGGGGCCCATGCTGACATCGTGCTCGATCAGGTGCGGGTGCCAGTGGCCAACCTGATCGGTGAAGAAGGGCAGGGGTTCAAACTGGCGATGGGGCGCATTACCCTCAACCGCCTGCTGCATTGCCCGACATTGCTGGGCATGGCCGGCCTGGCGCTGAACCTGTCGATCGATCATGCGCGCAGCCGCAAGCAGTTTGGTCAACCGATCGCCATGTTCCAGGCGGTCAACCACATGATCGCCGACATGGCCACCGAACTGCACGCTGCGCGCAGCATGGTGTACGCCACGGCGCAGGTGAACGACGCCGGCGGCGATATCCGCACCCAGGCGCCGATGTGCAAGCTGTTCGTCTCCGAGGCCGCCTTCCGTATCGCCGACAAGGCAGTACAGGTGCATGGCGGCGCCGGGTTGATGCAGGGTCACCCTGTGGAATGGATTTTCCGCGCCACACGGATGATGCGTATCCTCACCGGCACCAGCGAGATCCAGCGCAACACCATCGCCAAAGGCGTGCTGATGCCTGCCTGACCGACAGGCCGCTGTTGCAGCGGCCTTTTGGCACTACCCAAAACAATAACAAGAGTACTCGCCATGACTGCGGATTCCTCCCTGCCCAACCCCCGGACTGCCTGGCTGGTGGCCGCGCTGCTGGCGCTGCTGATGCTGGTCAATTTTCTCGATAAAGTGGTGATCGGCCTGGTGGCGGTGCCGATGAGTGCCGAGCTGGGCCTCACGGCCACCGAGTTCGGCCTGATCGGCGGCGCGCTGCACTGGTTTTTCGCCGTCTCCGCCGTGATCGGTGGCTTCATGGCCAACCGCCGCCCCAGCCGCACCTTGCTGCTGGGCATGGGCCTGTTCTGGGCGCTGATCCAGCTACCGATGCTGTTTGCCACCTCGCTGTGGGCCATCGTCGCCTGCCGGGTACTGCTGGGCATCGGCGAGGGGCCGGCCTCGCCGGTTGCCACCCATGCGCTCTACAAGTGGTTCCCCAACGACCGGCGCAATTTGCCGGTGGCCCTGTTGCATGCCGGCAGTGCCATGGGGCTGCTGGTGGCCGGGGCGATGATCCCCTGGGTCAGCCTGCATTACGGCTGGCGTAGCAACTTCATCATCCTGGCGCTGATCGGCCTGGTCTGGTGCCTGTTGTGGTGGCGGCTCGGACAGGAGGGTACCCTCGAGCGCCTGCGCGCCAGCCAGCACAAGACCGATGACGCAACAGTCCCCTACCGCAGGCTGTTGAGTGACCCCAGTGTGCTGGGCAACTACCTGTGCCACTTCGCCGCCAACTGGTCGTTGGCCTTGACCCTGACCTGGGTGCCCAGTTACCTGCAGGTGGGCCTGGGCATCGACCCGCTGCAGACCGGGCGCATCTTCGTCATGTTCGTGGTCGTGACCACGCCGCTGAGCTTGCTGCTGGCCTGGTTGTCCCAGCGCCTCATGCGTCGTGGCCACCCTTCACGGGTGGCACGCGGCGTGTTCGTTTCGGTGTGCCTGATACTGGGCGGGCTGCTGTCGGCGTCGCTGATACTGCCCGGGCTGAGTACCGCCCTGCGGGTGGCCGCGCTGACCTTCAGTGGTGGGCTGGCCTTGGTCATGTATTCGGTTGGCCCGGCGATGCTCGCCGAGTTCACCCCGGCGGCCCAGCGCGGCGGCATTCTTGCCATGGGCAACGGCATCGCTTCACTGGCCGGGTTGGCCGCGCCGGTGGTGACCGGCTTGCTGGTGCAAGGTGCCGGGGCTGAACACCCGGTGGGTTATGCCCAGGGGTTTGCGGTATGCGGCGCGGTGTTGGTCGTGGCCGGGCTGGTCGGCCTGGCTACCTTGAACCCGCAACGCACGCTGCAGCGCTTGCGTGGGGCGGTTGCAGTTGGCCGCCAGGCGCGTGCTCAGACCGCCAGCTGAACACCCAGTACGGACTCCAGCGGCTCCGCCTCTTTGCCGATCAGCTCGCCACGCCAGCGGCCACTGTTGACCACGTCGATGAGCACCCCGCGCACCAGGTCGCGCAGGCAACCGGCGGCGAACGACAACGGCTTGTGCCGTGAGTGCGCCAACGCGATGGTGCGGCTGATACGCGGCTCGACGATACGCCGTGCTGCCGTGGGTTCGAGCAGTTCGCTCAGCGGCGGCCAGTTGCTGATGGTCGCCGCCAGGCCGGCGCGCACCAGGCTGGCGATACCGGGCGCCGATTGCTGTTCGTAGGCTGCGCTCAGTGGCACGCCAGCTTGCATGGCGGCTTGCTCGATGCGCCGCCGCAAGTGCAGTGCCCGCGGCGGCAGCACCAGCCGGGTGGCGGTGGCTTCGGCCAGGGTGATGGTGTCGGGGGCGTCCGGAGCTGATGCACCCACCCAGTACAGCGCCTCGGTGAAGATCGGCTCGGCCTCGACATGGTCGAGCTCCTCGGCATTGGGCACCACGCCGAAGTCCACCTTGCCCAGTTCGATGGCCTGGCCCCCTTCGCGGCTGAGGCCGTCCCACACCGTCAGGATCACCCCGGGGAAGCGCTGTTCGGCGCGCCTGACGATTTCCGGCAGCAGCAGGTCGGCGGCGGTGGCCGGGATGGAGATGGCCACATGGCCCTTGGGGTCGCCGCGGCTGGATTTCAGCTCGTCCTTCACCGAGTCGAGCTTCTGCACCACCTGGCGGGCGACTTCGTAGAGCTGGCGCCCGGCATCGGTCAGGGCAATGCCGTCGTGCTGGCGGTCGAGCAGCTGCATTTCCAGTTCACTTTCAAGCAGGCTGATCTGCCGGCTCAGCGCCGGCTGGGCAATGTAGGCGCGGCGCGAAGCCGAAGAGAAGCTGCCAGCCTCGACGATGGCGATCAGGTAGCGGAGCTGTTTCAGGGTCATTGCAGCGGTTCCAAGGGTATGCCGAACTGATATGGCACGTATCCGAACACGTTATTTGTGGGGTTCGAAGCGCGGCTCCTAGTATCACCCCGAAAGGGCGGGCCAAGGCAAGCCCGGCCGCGACATCACAACAACAAGAGGCCAAACCCGATGAAACCTGCCGACCTGCTGCGCAGCATCCTGCTCATCAATGCCAGCCTGCTGGCCCTGCACGTGGGGGCCACGCCGATGCTTGCTGGCCTGACGCCGGTGGGCGCCGAACGCGGGCCCAGCAGCGACGGCCGCATTCCGGCCTGGAGCGGCGGTCTGCAGGCGGGGCAGGTGTCGCTGGCGGTCAACGGCACACCCCTGGACCCGTACGCCGATGAGCAGCCGCTGTATGTCATCACCGCCGACAATTACACCCAGTACCGCGAGCAGCTCACGGCGGGGCAGGTGGCCTTGCTCAAGCGCTACCCGCAGTCGTTTCGCCTGCCGGTGTACCCATCGCACCGCAGTGTCGCGGTGCCGCCCCAGGTGGATGAGTGGGCCCGGCACAATGCTGTCAGTGCCCGGCTGGTCAATGATGGCAATGGTGTGCAGGGCTTTTCCGGCGTGCTGGCCTTTCCACGGCCGCAGAATGGCTTGCAGGTGCTGTGGAATCACCTTACCCGTCCGCGCAATGGCAGCTTCAGCCTGGCCTCGGACAGCATTACCCCGCGTGGCGATGGGCGTTACGTCACGATGAGCCTGCAGCAGACATTTGCCCGCCCCGACGTGCTGCACGATGGCCATGCGAGCAATGTGCTGTATTACCTGAGCTACCGCATGACCGCGCCGTCGCGCCTGGCGGGTGATGCCGTGGTGCTGCACGAAACCCTCGATCAGGTGGCGCAGCCACGCCTGTTGTGGCTGTACAGCAGCAGCCAGCGGCGGGTGCGGCGCGCCCCGGCGTTGGCCTATGACAGCATCACCCCGGGCACGGCCGGCCTGCGTACTGCCGACAGCCGCGACATGTTCAATGGTGCCCCGGACCTCTATGAGTGGACCCTGGTGGGCAAGAAGGCCCTGCACGTGCCGTACAACAGCTATCGCCTGGCATCACCGCTGCTCGGTTATGCCGCGTTGATCGGCCCGGGGCATGTCAATCCGCAGCCGACGCGCTATGAGTTGCACCGGGTGTGGGAAGTGGTGGGTACGCTCAAGCCTGGGGCCAGGCATATCTATGCCAGCCGCCGCTATTACCTGGACGAGGACAGCTGGGCCATCGTCGAGGCGGACTTCTTTGACCGGCAGGGGCAACTGTGGCGCACGGCCCAGGCCCACAGTTACTACCACGTCGCGGGGCAGGCGCTGGTCAATGCCATGGAGGCGATCTACGACTTGCGCAGTGGCCGTTATCAGCTGTCGGGCCTGACCAACGAACAGCCAAGGCCGTACACCTTCGATGTGCGCACCAGCGCGTCCTATTTCTCCCCCGGCGCGCTGCGCAGCCAAGGGCTGCGCTGACGACGCGGCGGTGAGGGTGGGGCTGGCCTGGATCAGGGCGTCACGATATTGAAGCGCCCGTCCGCTTCGTCCAGCCCCGCCATGAAGCGCATGAACTGGATGCGCTCGCCACTGATGTCGATATCGCCCACGGTCGCTTCCTTGAGAAAACCGGTCTGCTTGAGCGCGATGCGGTCCAGGGTGGCCTTGCTCATGCTGACCTCGACATCGGCCTGCCCATGGCGCGTCAGGTCGCGGTGGGTAAGCACACCGTTGCGCAGGGTCAAGGCGTAGTCTTCGTTCAGGTCGGTGAAGTGCCAGTTGATGGTCAGATCCTGCGCGGCGGCTTTGTCGGCATCCACGCGTACCCCCAGGTAGTCGAAGAACAGCGTTGGGGTCAGGGCGCGCACCAGGTCATCCGCACTGCCGCCCTTGCTGGCGGCTGGCGCGACACCGTTGCGCAGCTCCTGCGCGCCGGTCAGGTAGGCGTTGCGCCAGGTGGCATTCTCGCTCTGGTAGCCCAGTTGCTCCAGGGCATCGGCCTGCAGCTCGCGCGCCGCGCTGTTGTCGGGCTGGGCGAACACCAGGTGGCGGGTGAGCTCCGCGACCCAGCGGTAATCGCCAGTGCCATAGGCCTCGCGGGCCAGGGTCAGCACCCGCTCGGCACCGCCCAGGGCCTTGACATAGTGCGCCCCCGCGTCGCTCGGCGGCAGCGGGTTGAGGGTCGCCGGGTTGCCGTCGTAGAAGCCCATGTAGCGCTGATACACCGCCCGCACATTGTGGCTGAGCGAGCCATAGTAGTCGCGGCTGTACCATTTGCTGGCCAGCCGTGGCGGCAGGGTGGTCAGCTCTGCGGCAATCTCGGTGGGGCCCAGGCCGCGGTTGATCAGGCGCAGGGTCTGGCTGTCGATGAACGCGTACATGTCGCGCTGATCGGCCAGGTACTCGCGGATCGCCGCGCCGCCCCAGGTTGGCCAGTGGTGCTGGGCAAACACCACTTCGGCCTGCTCGCCATAACGCAACAGCGACTGGTCCAGGTAGTGCGCCCACACCTTGGCATCGCGCACCTGGGCGCCGCGCAGGGTCAGCACGTTGTGCTGCACGTGGGAGGCGTTCTCGGCCATGCACAGGGCCTTGAACCGGGGCAGCCACAGGTTCATCTCGGCGGGGGCTTCGGTTCCGGGGGTGAGCTGGAATTCGATATCGACGCCGTCGATGCGCAGGGTCTCGAAGGGTTGTTCGATCAACCGGGTCGGGGCAATCAGGCTGACCGTCGCATTGGCCGGCACACCCTTGCCCAGCCCGGCATCCACCTGGCCGCGGGGCCCGCGTGGCAGCGGTGCGCCATACATGTACTGGGCGCGGCGCTTCATGGCAGGGCCGGCCAGCACGTTCTCGCTGACGGCATGCTCGAAGAACCCCTGCGGGGCAATGACCTGGACCTTGCCGGCCTTGACCTCGGCTTCGTCGATCACCCCGCGCACGCCACCGAAGTGATCGACGTGCGGGTGGGTATAGATCACCGCTACCACCGGCCGTTGCGGGCGATGGCGGAAGTACATCGCCAACCCGGCCCTGGCGGTTTCCACCGACAGCAGCGGGTCCATCACGATCAGGCCATGCTCGCCTTCGATCAGGGTCATGTTGGCCAGGTCCAGGCCGCGAACCTGGTAGATGCCGTCGGTGACCTTGAACAGGCCGGCAATGCTATTGAGCTGGGCGATACGCCACAGGCTCGGGTTGACCGTGGCCGGCGCCTCGCCGCTGAGGAAGGCATAGCGCTGCAGGTCCCAGACGGTCTTGCCATCGGCATTGACGACGGCGTGGTCGACGGCTTCCAGCAGGCCCCGGCGGGCATTGTCGAAGTCGCTGCGGTCGGCGAAGGGCAGGCGCTGTAACCATTGCTGATTGCTCTGGCGGGTGAGCTCGGTGGCGTCCTTGGCCGGCGCTTCGGCCAGCGCCGGGAAGGGCAACGCCAGGGCCAGCAGGTAAGGCAGTGTTCGTAGGCGCATGGAAAGGTCCTTGTTGTTCTTAGGGCGAACACTCTAAGGACAGAGCTTGCCGGCGAACCAATACCACTCTTGCATGGCTGGCCATGCTGCAATGCGATGGCTCAGCCGCCGCCAACGTCCATGATCCGCGCCACCAGCCAGGCCAGTGCCGGGTCGTGCTGGCGATGGGCAAGGTACACCAGCTCCAGCCGGAACGGCTCCAGGGCGAACGGCAGGTCGAACACCTGCAGTGGCAGCAGCCGGGCGAAATGGCGCGCCAGGGCAGTGGGCAGCACCACGCAAAGGTCGGAGCTTGCCGCCAGGTGCGCAGCCTGCAGGTAATTGGGCGTGGTGTAGGCGATGCGCCGGGCCAGGCCTTGTTCGCCCAGCCATTGATCGACCATGCCCCGGGTCTGGCCACCGTGCACCCACAGGTGGCGCAGGGCGAGAAAGGCCTGCAGGTCGAGCGTGCCCGCCACGTCGGGGTGCCCTTGGCGTACGGCCACGTGCAGGGTTTCGCTGCGCCAGTGGCGCCGCTCGTAGCGCGCGGGCACTTCGTCGAAGCGCCCCAGCACCAGGTCGAGCTCGCCACGGTCCAGGGCTTCGGCCGGCAGGTTGGGTGTCAGGTGCTGCACGTCCACGCGCAAATGGGGCGCCTGGGTTTGCAAGGTGGCCAGCAAACCGGGCATGCACAGCTGTTCGGCGAAGTCGGTGAGGGCGATACGCAGCTGCCGGTGGCTGAGCTGCGGATCGAAGCGGTCGCCGCCGCCGAGGGTCTGCTCGATCTGTTGCAGGGCCGCGCGGATCGGGCCTTCAAGGGCCAGGGCGCGCGGGGTGGGGCGCATGCGCCGGCCCACGCGCACCAGCAGTGGGTCGCCCAGCAGGTCGCGCAGGCGCGCCAGGGCATTGCTCACGGTTGGCTGGGTCAGGGCCAGGCGCTCGGCAGCACGCGAGACGTTCTGTTCACGCAGCAGCATGTCCAGCACGCGCAGCAGGTTGAGATCGAAGTTGGCTATATTCATGCGAAAAATACATGGGATGGAAAATGAGAATTTCAAAAATAGTAGGCGCCTGACTAGGGTGGGGGCAATGCCTTCCCAACATCGATCAGGAGCGTCACCCGTGAGTACTCCCTACAACCTTCAGCAGGCGGCGGTGATCGGCGCCGGCACCATGGGCCGCGGCATCGTCATCAGCCTGGCCCGAGCCGGCCTTGCGGTGCTGTGGCTGGATAACGACCCCAGCGCCACCGAAGCCGGCCTGGCGCTGCTCGCGCAGACCTGGGCACAGCAGGTGGCCAAGGGGCGTATCGACCAGGCCGAGGCCGATGCCTGCCTGGCCCGGGTGCGCCAGGTAAAGGCCTTTGCCGACCTCGCAGAAGTAGACCTGGTGATCGAAGCGGTTTATGAGAACCTGGCGCTCAAGCAGCAGATCTTCCGCACGCTGGATCGCACCCTCAAGGCCGAAGCCATCCTTGCCAGCAACACCTCGGCCCTGGACATCGATGCCATCGCCGCCCTGACTCGTCGGCCAGAACAGGTGCTGGGACTGCATTTCTTCAGCCCGGCCCATGTGATGAAGCTGTTGGAGGTCGTGCGCGGGGAGCGTACCTCGCCTGCCGTGCTTGATGCGGCCCAGACCCTCGGCCAGCGCATGGGCAAGGAAGTGGTGGTGGCCGGCAACTGCCCGGGCTTCATCGGCAACCGCATGCTCGCCACCTATGTGGCCGAGGCGCGCAAGCTGCTGCTCGAAGGCGCAACGCCACGGCAGGTGGACGAGGCGCTGCAGGCATTCGGCATGGCCATGGGCCCGTTTCGCATGTATGACGTGGTCGGCATCGACCTGGAGTGGCGTGCGCGCCAGTTGGCCAGCAAGGGCATGGAAGCACCGCTGGCCCAGGTCGACAATGCTCTGTGCGCGCAGGGGCGTTTCGGGCAGAAGAGCGGCCAGGGTTACTACCGTTATGCCCCTGGCAGCCGCGAAGCCGAGCATGACCCCGAGGTCGATGCGCTGGTGCTCAAGGTCGCTCAGGACCTGGGCGTGCGCCGGCGCGACATCGACGACGAGGAAATCCGCGAGCGCTGCCTGCTGGCCTTGGTCAACGAGGGGGCGAGGATTCTCGAGGCGTCCGTAGCCAGCTGCAGCGCCGACATCGACCGGGTCTACCTGCATGGCTATGGCTTCCCGGCAGCGGTTGGCGGGCCGATGCGCTGGGCCGACCAGCAGGGGTTGAGCCTGCTGCTGGCGCGGCTCGAACGCCTGCAGGGCCTGTTCGGCGAGCATTGGCGGCCAGCCGGGCTGCTGGTGCGTCTGGTGGCCGCCGGCAAACAGCTGGCGGATGTCCGTGAGGGCCGCGCATGAACTACCGAGCCCCCCTGCGTGACATGCATTTCGTGCTGCACGAAGTGTTCGATGTAACGGCGCATTGTGCTCGTCTGGGCAATGAGCTGGACCGCGAAACCATCGATGGCATCCTTGAGCAAGGTGCACGTTTTACTGGCGAGGTGGTTGCGCCGCTCAATCGCCAGGGCGATGAACAGGGCTGCCGCCTGGAGCAAGGTGGCGTGCGCACGCCCGATGGCTTCCCTCAGGCCTACCGCCAATACGTGGAGCAGGGCTGGGGTGGCATGACCGGCCCATTGGACCACGATGGCCAGGGGCTGCCGCAAATGGTCGCGGCGTGCTTCCACGAAATGCTGATGGGCGCGTCGCTGTCGTTTCGCATCTATTCCGGCCTGACCGAAGGCGCCGTGCTGGCCTTGCATCGTCATGGCAGCGCGGCGCTCAAGCGCGACTACCTGGGCAAGCTGGTCAGCGGCGAATGGGCCGGCACCATGTGCCTGACCGAGCCACAGGCCGGCACCGACCTTGCGCTGCTGCGCACCCGCGCCGAACCGCACGGCGACTGCTACCGCATCAGCGGCAGCAAGATCTTCATCAGCGGCGGCGACCAGGACCTGACCGACAACATTGTCCATCTGGTGCTGGCGCGCCTGCCGGATGCGCCGGCCGGGGTGCGTGGCATCAGCCTGTTCCTGGTGCCCAAGTTCGAATGCACCGGTAACGGTGGCCTGGGTGCGCGCAATGCGGTCGAATGCGGCGCGCTGGAGCACAAGATGGGCATCAAGGGGGCGGCGACCTGCGTGCTGAACTTCGATGGCGCTCGCGGTTGGCTGGTGGGGGACGCCAACCAAGGCCTGGCCTGCATGTTCACCATGATGAACGATGCGCGCTTTCAGGTTGGCTTGCAGGGGCTGGGCATTGCCGAGGCGGCCTTTCAGGGGGGGCTGGCCTATGCGCGCGAACGCTTGCAGTCACGTAGCCTGGCCGGGCCGGTAGCGCCCGAGCGCAATGCCGACCCGATCATCTGCCACCCGGATGTGCGGCGTATGTTGCTGACCCAGAAAACCCTCAGCGAGGGCTGCCGGATGCTTGCGGCCCTGGCTGCCCAGGCACTGGACCTGGAGCACGGCGCTGCGCAGCCTGAGGTGCGGTCGTCTGCCGGGCGCCGGGCGGCTGTGCTGATTCCCATCGTCAAGGCGTTTCTCACCGATGTCGGTCAGGAGGCTGCCAGCCTCGGTGTACAGCTCTACGGCGGGCATGGCTACATCCGCGAGTGGGGCATGGAACAACTGATGCGCGACAGCCGGATCACCCAGCTGTACGAGGGCACCAACGGTATTCAGGCACTGGACCTGATCCGCCGCAAGCTGCTTGGCGACGGCGGCGAGCAGTTGCGCCTGCTGATCGATGAGTTGCTCGATGCGGCACGCAACTGCCGCGCCGAGGCGTTGGCCGGGATGGCCCAGGCGGTTGTCCAGCGGCTGCAGGAGTGGCGAAACCTGAGCGCCGAGGTCATTGACGCCTGCCGCTGCGACCCGCAGGAGATCGGCGCAGTGTCGGTGGATTTTCTCGCTTACTCAGGCTACGTGCTGCTGGCCGCCCTGTGGCTGCGGGCTGCCGAAACGGCCAGTGCGGCATTGGCTGCAGGCAGCCAGGACAGCGCCTTCTACCAGGCCAAGTTGCACGCCGCCGCGTTCTACTGGCGGCGAGTGCTGCCGCGTGCCAGTGCCCACTGCGAGGCGTTGCGCGGCGGCGCCCAGTGCCTGATGAGTCTCGATGAAGCGCACTTCGCTTTCTGAGCTTGCCCCGTCGTTCACCCACAAGAACAAGAGGAACATGAACATGCAGCCCTTCAGTTTTGCCACCACCCCCCAGCTGCTGTGCGAAACCGGCGCCGCTGGCCGCCTGGCCCAGCTTTGCCAGCAACGCGGCGTGCGCCGCGTGCTGATCGTAACCGACCCGGGCATCGTCAACCTGGGCATGCTCGACGATGTGTTGCCTGGCTTTTCCCAGGTGCACCTGAGCGCGGCGATTTTCAGCGAGGTCAGCGCCGACCCCAGCCACGCCTGTGTGCTCGCGGCGGTCGGACGGGCGCGCCACATAGGCGCCGAGTTGATCGTCGGCTTCGGTGGCGGCAGCTCGATGGACGTCGCCAAGCTGGTGGCGCTGCTGGCACACCCTGCCTGTGACCAGCCCCTGGAGGCGGTCTACGGCATCGACCAGGCGAGGGGCCAGCGCTTGCCGCTGATCCAGGTGCCGACTACCGCCGGGACCGGTTCGGAGGTCACCCCCGTCGCCGTGATCACCACCGGCGAGGCGGCCAAGATGGCGGTGATTTCACCGCTGCTGTTGCCTGACCTGGCACTGCTCGACGCCGAGCGAACCTTGGGCCTGCCGCCCGCGATAACGGCCGCCACCGGTATCGATGCCATGGTCCATGCCATCGAGGCCACCACCAGCAAGTTCAAACGCAACCCACTGTCCAGCCTGTTGGCCCGCGAAGCCTTGGCGCTGCTGGCCGGCAACCTTGACCAGGCGGTGCACAACGGTGGCAACCTGGCGGCGCGCCAGGCCATGCTGCTGGGGGCCTGCCTGGCCGGGCAGGCTTTCGCCAATGCGCCGGTGGCGGCGGTGCACGCGCTGGCCTACCCGCTGGGGGCGCGTTACCACGTACCGCACGGGCTGGCCAACGCCCTGGTGCTACCCCATGTGATGCGCTTCAACCGGCCTGAGGCCTTCGCCGATTATGCGGCGCTGGCGCCAGCACTGCTGGGCGAGCGGCTGGTGCCTGGCGATCCGCACCAGCTGTGCAGCCAGTTCATCGATGAGCTGGAGCAACTGGCACCACGCTGTGGCCTGCCCAGCCGGCTGCGTGATGTCGGTGTGCCGCGCCACAGCCTGCCGCTGTTGGCCGAGGACGCCCTGCAACAGCAACGCTTGCTGGTCAACAACCCCCGCAAGGTTACCCTCGCCGATGCCCTGGCCCTCTACCAGGCGGCGTTCTGAGATGGCCAGGGAGCGCCCGCTGCGCGGCGCCTACCGCCACTTCCAGCCGATCACCACGCGCTGGCACGACAACGACTTGTATGGGCATGTGAACAACGTTGTCTATTACGGGTTTTTCGACAGCGCCGTGAATACCTGGTTGATCGAGCATGCCGGCCTGGACATCCACCGCGACCCGGTGGTGGCATACGTGGCGGGGTCCGCCTGCGACTATTTCGCCGCCGTCGCCTTCCCGCAACGCATCGAAGTGGGCATTGCCGTGGAGCGGCTGGGCAACAGTTCGGTGCAATACGCCCTGGCCGTGTTCGTCGAGGGCGAACCTCAAGCCTGCGCGGCCGGCCGTTTCAATCACGTATTCGTCGACCGCAGCAGTAATCGCCCGGTCGCCATTCCCGTCAAGTTGCGCAGTGCCTACGAACAGCTGCTGTCGGTTTGACTGCCCCTTACCGCGCCATAACGAATCGGCATGGCGTTGATCTGAAGACGCTATTTGTGAGGGCCGTAACCGCTACCTGATACTCCTCATCACCGACACCGCCGGCCTGGGCGGCCGGCGCTTGCGCGCTGAACCCATCATTTCCCTCTCTAATAAAACAACAAGAGGTTAAGAGTGAGCGCAACCCTTATTTTCTGCCGGCGCCGCGCGCCGTTGGCGGCGCTGTGCTGCCTGCTTGCCACACCGGTTGCCGGTGTGCAGTTCGAGGCCGGACCCTTGCAGGGGCGCTTCGACTCGGCCCTTTCGTTCGGTACTGCCGTGAGCACTGCCAACCCCGACAAACAGCAGTTGCAGAATGCCAACGGCAACGACGGCCGGCGCAACTACCGCGCAGGCGATGTGTTTACGGCAGTCTTCAAAGGTACCCACGACCTGGATCTGCAACTCGACAACGTCGGTGTGTTGCTGCGCGGCAGCTACTGGTACGACACCGCACAGCGTGACCACAGCCAGCGGGCGGTCGATATCGACGACCGCAACCGCCTGGTATCGGCGAAAACGGCTGGCGCGGAGCTGCTCGATGCTTTTGCCTATGCCCTCTATGACATCGACGGTGAACCCGGTTCGCTGCGCGTGGGCAAGCAGGTGGTCAACTGGGGCGAAAGCCTGTTCATCCAGGGCGGGCTGAACGTGATCAACCCCTTCAACCAAGCCGCGCTGCGCCGGCCAGGTTCGGAGGTCAAAGACGCCCTGGCGCCGGTCAACCTGGTGTATGTCACCCAGAACCTCAACCCGGCGCTGTCTGTCGACGCCTTCTACCAGCTGGATTGGGAGCAGGCTCGGCTGGAGAACTGCGCGACGTTCTTTTCCGGCAACGACTTCATGCCCGAAGGCTGCACGGGCCTGGATGTTGGCGGGCAGATGGTGACCAACCCGGCGGTTTCGCAGGCCCTGGCCCCCTTCGGTGTGATGCTGGCGGAGGAGGGCGTGCGAGTGCCCCGGGGGGCCGACCAGGATGCGCGCAACAGCGGCCAATGGGGCTTTTCGCTGCATTGGTACGTCGAACCGCTGGATACCGAGTTCGGCTTGTTCGCCGCCAATTACCACAGCCGCTCTCCCTACCTGGGTACGGTCAGCAGCCGCTACTACGCCAACGCGGGCTTCGCCAGGCAACTGTGCGGCAATGTCGGCGTGGCGCTGGCCAACTGCGGCGCCTTTCTGGCCTCCAGTAATGGGCAGACCCTTGCCGGTGCCCTGCGCATGGGGACATCGCAGTATCGAGCGCAATACCCTGAAGACATCCGCCTGTATGGCGTCACCTTCGCCACCACCTTGCGCAACGGTACCGCTGTGCAAGGTGAGCTGAGTTACCGCCCGAACATGCCGGTGCAACTCAACGGCAACGACATCTTGCAATCGTTGCTCAACGCGCCCGGTCGCAGCCCGCTGAACGCCGATGGCCTGCGCCCGGCAACCGACAACACGCCGTTCGACGGTTACCGGCGCAAGGAGGTGACCCAGGCCCAGGTGTCAGCCGTGCAAGCGTTCAGCCAGGTCATGGGCGCCAACCAGCTGGTGCTGATGGGCGAGGTGGGGGCCACCTATGTCGGCGGGCTGGAGGGGCGCTTCGGCCCGCGCTACGGGCGCTCCGGTGCCTACGGCAACGGTGAACTGGCTGACAACAGCCTGTGCCTGGCGATCTCGAGAAGCCCGGGCGACTGCAACGGCGAAGGCTTCGTCACGCCCTTTTCCTGGGGCTACCGGCTGCGCGCCACCTGGAGCTACCCGACCCTTGTACCGGGCCTCGACATCCGTCCAAACCTGGCTTGGGCCCATGACGTCAAGGGTTATTCGCCTGCAGACGGCTCGGCCTTCAACGAAGGCTCGCGTTCGATCAGCCTGGGTGTGGACCTCAGCCTGGCCAGCCAGTACTGGGCGAGCCTGGCCTATACCGATTTTATCGACGGCGATTACGGCACCCGCGGTGACCGCGATTATGTCGCGTTCAGCGTGGGCGCCAATTTCTGAGCCAAGAAGAACGATGGCAATGAATCGATCGAGGCTAGCGGCGCTGGCGGGTTGAGGTGCAGGGGGCTCTGCTGTGGAGCGCTTTGTCGGGCATGCTTAGCCAGGTAACTTGGCCGCAAGGACATCAACCTTCTCAATTGACGGCGGTTCGGCAAACAGCTCGGCAGCCTTCGCCATAAGTGCCGCTGCGACTTTGCCCGAAAGATGAGCCTGCCGGCCTGCTTCATCCGGGAAGGCGTCAAAGATGCCAAAGGTGGAAGGCCCCAGGCGGATTGCGAACCAGGCCGTGGTGGCTGGCTCTTCCTCCACTATTGGCAGGCCGTCCAAGAGAAAGCGCTCTACCTCTTTCTCTTTTCCGGGTTTTGCTTGCAGTCGAACGAACAACGCGACATTGACCATGACCTGTCTCCTGTTGTTACGACGACATCATTATGCGCCGTGCTTGGCAGTAAGCCCAACGCGATGAAGAACGTTAATGATCTTTCGGCCCAGTGGCGCATCCCCAGTCCAGGCTGGCGGCGACACTCATGCGGCGCCGTCATCAGAGGAGAATATAGTCGCTGTACTGCCGCAAGCCGTCATGGGCGCCTTCCGTCAAATGCACGTAGCGGCCATTCACCCAGTCAATCGCCAAGCAGTCGTCGACATCCAGCACCGCATCGGTATGCGGCTTGAGCCAGCTTGCCTGCAGGCGTTGTTTACCCTGTTGCCTGGCCTGGGCCTTATCCCTGGCCACCAGCAGCAGGTAGCGGTGGGCCTCGCCAAATACCCCTTCCTCGTAGCCACCCAGGTTGATGAAGAACAGACGTGGGTCACCTGGGCCTGGCGCCACATCACTGAATTCGACACGGTAGCGGTCAATACCGTTGACCTCCATCCACGAGTCGACATGCAGGCCCGTAAGGCTACCGAACCACGCCTGGCGCAATTGCGGGTACGCCTGCTCAAGTGACTCGGCTTGGGCGAATACCACATCGTGCACTTCGATACTGGCGCGTGGATGGCGGCCACCGAGCATGACTACGTACAGCATGATCATTCCTTCGAGGTTAAAATCTATACAAGATAAGTAAAATATCTGTACATTGTACTAGTGTTGTACAGTATTTCCGCGTGTTCGAGGTCAGTATGGCGCACCCTGCTCGTTGGACCGCGCTTTGCCTGCTACTGGTCGCCCTGTCTGCGGCGGCGGACTGGCGGGCGGAGCTGCCGGCGGCAAAACGGCTGGGTGCCGGTGAGTTCACCTGGTTTGGCCTGCGTCTTTACACAGCTCAATTGTGGGCAGTAGGCCCTGTTCATGACTGGAACCAGCCTTTCGCCCTTGAGCTGCTCTACCACCGCTCGCTGTCCAGGGACACCTTGGTGCAGGCCAGCCTCCAGGAAATGCGCCGCCTCGACGCGGGCAGCATGACGCCGCAGCAACGTGCCGCGTGGACCCATGCGATTGAGCAGGCATTCGTCGACGTGCATGCCGGTACGCGCATTACTGGCCTGTACCTGCCGGGGCAGGGCTGTCGCTTCTACGTCGACGGCACGCTCAGCCGCGAAATTGCCGACCCGGTCTTTGCCCGCCAGTTCTTCGCCATCTGGCTTGACCCACGCGCCAGGGATACCCAACTGCGCCAGCGCCTGCTTGGGCTGACTGGCAACGACCGAGGGCCATGAACATGTACAAGGCGCTGTTGCTGGCTTTCTGTGTGCTGCTGGGCAGCTGTGGCAATGTCGGTGTCGAGCAGTATGCCCAGCAGCAACCCAAACTGGACCTGGCTGCGTTCTTCTCGCGACCGGTGCAGGCCTGGGGCATGTTCCAGAAGCGTTCCGGGGAGGTGGTCAAGCGCTTCCACGTGCGCATCGACAGCCACCGCGAAGGTGAGCGTCTGATTCTCGACGAGCAGTTTGTCTATAGCGATGGCACACGCCAGCAACGTACCTGGACGCTGGTGCCTGACGGCCCCGGCCGCTGGCGCGGAACGGCGGGGGACGTGATCGGTGAGGCGCGAGGCGAAGTGGCGGGCAACGCGCTGCGATGGCGTTACCAGCTGGACCTGCCGGTTGACGGAAAGCACTGGCAAGTAGACCTGGACGACTGGATGTACCTCATGGATGACGACACCCTGATCAACCGCTCGAGCATGAGCAAACTGGGCGTGGAGATAGGGCAGATCACCCTGTTCTTCCGCCGTCTGCCGGAGGGCACACCATGAACTTGATCGCGCTCACTCAACTGGTTTCGACCGGCGAGGCAAAGGAACTTGAACTGCTGTCGCTGGAAGGGGGCTTCTACCTCCTGCGCGCCTTGACTGACGTAGGCCCCGTGACCTTGAGCGATGCCCTCGGGCAGCCCGTTCGCGTGCGCTCCACTACTGAGCTGAGGCATTTGCTCGGCGGCCTGCCCCCCGTGCCGTGCATGCTGGTACAACAGGTGGTGCATGATGAGATGTGCGGGCAACGTGACGGCCCGATTGCGCCGCTGCGCCTGCCAATATCGCTCGCCAGCCAGTGGTAGCCTGAGCGATGCGTCTGGGCCTGGTGCTGGGTGACCAGCTGTCGTTCGACCTGGCAAGCCTGGCCACGCTTGACCCTGCCTGCGATGCGATCCTGATGGCGGAAGTTGAGGGTGAGGCCCGGTACGTGCCGCATCATCCGCTGAAGATCGTGCTTATCTTCAGTGCCATGCGGCATTTTGCCCAGGCCCTGCGGGAGCGGGGTTGGCAAGTGCATTATGTCGAGCTCGATGCTGACGGCAACAGCGGTAGCATCGTTGGCGAGTTGCGGCGCTGGCAACACGCCTTGGGCGCCACCCACATTCACCTGACCGAGTGCGGGGAGTGGCGCCTGGAGCAGGCTTTGCGCGATGCCGGCTTGCCCCTTGTGTGGCATCGGGATACGCGTTTTCTATGCTCCCGCGAAGCCTTCGCGCGCTGGGCCGACGGGCGTCGCCAGCTGCGTATGGAGCACTTTTACCGTGGCATGCGCAAGCGAACCGGCCTGCTGATGGAGGCCGATGGCAGCCCGGCAGGTGGGGCCTGGAATTTTGATGGCGACAACCGCAAGCCGTTACCGCGCCAACTGCGCGGGCCGTTCGCTGCGCATTTCGCGCAGGACGGGATCACGGCAGCGGTGGTCGCCCTGGTACGTCAGCGCTTCAGCGACCACTATGGAGCCATCGACGGCTTCGACTACCCGGTGACCCATGCCGAGGCACGTCAGCTCTGGCAACATTTTCTGGACTTCGGGCTGGCGGCCTTTGGTGACTACCAGGACGCTATGGCCGAAGGCGAACCCTACCTGTTCCATGCGCGCATCAGCGCGGCGCTCAACATCGGGCTGCTGGATCTGCGTGGCCTGTGCCAAGAGGTCGACAACGCCTGGCGCGAGGGGCGGGTGCCGCTCAATGCAGCCGAAGGTTTCATTCGCCAGTTGATCGGCTGGCGCGAATATGTGCGGGGCATCTATTGGCTGCGCATGCCGGAATATGCCGGGCTCAACCACCTGGGCAACGAGCGTGCGCTGCCGGCATTCTACTGGACCGGGCGCACCCGCATGCGCTGCATGGAGCAAGCTATCGGGCAGACCCTACGATTGGGGTACGCTCACCATATCCAGCGGCTGATGGTGACCGGCAACTTCGCATTGCTGGCCGGTATTGTGCCTAGCGCGATTTGTGAATGGTACCTGGCGGTTTACATGGATGCCTTCGACTGGGTGGAGTTGCCCAACACGCTCGGCATGGTAATGCATGCCGATGGTGGCTACCTGGGGTCCAAGCCCTATTGCGCCAGTGGTCGTTACATCCAGCGCATGTCCGATCACTGCAAGGCGTGCAGCTACCGGGTCGACCAGGTGATCGAGGAAGATGCCTGCCCGTTCAATGCCCTTTACTGGCATTTCCTCATTCGTCATCGGCCTCTGCTCTCGGCCAATCCGCGCCTGGCACTGGTCTATCGTAGCCTCGATCAGATGTCGGCCAGCCGTCGCGATGCGGTGTGGCAGCGTGGCCAGGTACTGTTGGCCCGGCTCGATGCCGCGCAACTGATATGAAAAAGCGAATTGGCCTGACCGGGTAGGGATGTTCAGTCAGCGCTCAGCCTGCCCCAGTTGCCGGCGCAACTCAGCCACTTCGGCCTCCAGCTCGCGTACCTTTTCCTCAGCGAAAATCTGTGCTGTGACGTCGCGCTGAATGCCGATGTAGTACGTCAGCTGGTCCGCCTCGTTGCGCACGGGCGTGATCGATAATTCGTTCCAGAACAGGCTTCCGTCCTTGCGGTAGTTGCGCAGCACCTGGCGGCAGGGCTTGCCTTCGCGGATTGCCTTGCGGATGACTGCAAGGCTCTCCTGGTCATGATCCTGGCCCTGAAGAAAGCGGCAGTCCTGATAGAGGATGTCGTCCGCGTAGTACCCGGTGAGCTGCTCGAAAGCGGGGTTGACGTAGATAAGGATGCTGTCATCGCCTTCCTGCTCGGCGACGACGATGCCATCGTTTGAATGCTCAACCATCAGTTGCAGGAGTTTCGCGTTTATCATGGGGCCCACCTACAGGCGTTTCGTATGCGATATGCGCAGCGTAGCTTCTATGCAGAAGGTTTCGGCGACGTGTGTTGCATCATGAACCAAGGCGGCTCAGCGCAGAAGGCGCATATGGGTTTAGAATGTTTCACCCTCTGGATGCCCCTGGTTATGACTGACGCCATTTCACCCGACCTGCTACCGATGCGCGATGTGGTCAGCTTGACCGGCGTCAACCCGGTGACCTTGCGTGCCTGGGAGCGGCGCCATGGCTTGATCAGCCCGCAGCGCACCGAGGGCGGCCATCGCCTGTACACGGCGCGGGATGTCCAGCGCATACGCGACATCTTGCGCTGGACTGGCAACGGCGTGCCGATCAGCAAGGTCGGTGAAAGGCTCGCAGGCCAGCCTGAGGTCTCTGCCCAGCAGCTCTCGGCCTTTGACCAATGGCGCGCCAGCGTGGCGCGCGCCGCCAAGGCTTTCGATGCAACGGCGCTTGAAGGCATCCATGGACAGTTGTGTACACTTTTCCCCACGGCCATCGTCCTGCGGGAAGTGCTGATGCCGGTTTGGCACGACTTGGCTGCAGGGGCTGCGCCAGGCGAGCGCAGCCAATGGGTGTTTCTCGACACGTTCTTGCGCGCACGCTTGCTGCTGCGTCTGCACATGAACCAGGCCGATGCGCCGCGCGTGTTGCTGGCCGCTACCGAGGGGCAAGCCGAACTCAAGGTGTTGTGCGCCGGGCTACTGTTGAGCAGTGCGCAGCAGCGTATCGAAGTGCTCGGTTGCGGGCAGCCGCTGGAAGAGCTCCCTATCGTGTGTGCGGCGATGCGGCCTGCGGCACTGGTGATAAAAGTCCAGGCCCCGTTGAGCCCCGCCTTGATCAGGCGCTTGCGCGCGTTGCAGATGGAAATCGAATGCCCGCTGGCCTTGGTTGGCGAGGGGCTTGCCGATACTCAACCCGCCTTGAGTGAAATCCCGCTAGCTCTGCTGGACGAGGCTAGCGCTGACGCCGCGCGCATGCTGAACGCCTTGCACCGTGGTGCCCTCGACCTTTGATCGATGGCCGTGCGGCGCCCATGGCACTCACTCCTTACCCATTGCGGGCACTCAGCCTTCAACCACCGGAACTACCACCACCTGAGCCACCCGTGCCGGAGCCGCTCGAGCCGCCAGCGCCACCGCCAGGGTTCGTTCCTGTACCGTTGCCGCTTCCGCTATCCGTCCCTGAGCCATTGGTGGTGCCATCACCGCCGGTATTGTCGGTGCCATTGCTACCGGTATCGCCAGAGCCGGTACCCATGCCATCCCCAGGCGTGCCTGCGCCTGTAGCGCCGCCATTGCCATTCATGTGGCTGCTGTCTTGCATTTGCGTGCCTGGAGCGCGCTGGTCGTTCATGTCTGTGGCCGCCAGCACAAGCGGCGCGCTGGCGCCAAGGCACAGTGCCAACAACAACGAGTGGGGTTTGATGATCTTCATGGTGTATCTCCGTTGGGATGTTCACCATTTCTTTGTCCTGCCTGGGTGGCGACCTGTGCGATGGCGCTGACGAGCGGAACGAACGGACTAGGCGCCACATTTTGCGGCGCACATAGGCACGCCCCATTAGCCCGGCTCCATTGCGGTGTTTTTCTTCCAGCCCCGCAGGTTCATGACGCACAGGCAGACCTGCAGAATGATCAGCGCCCAGGCCTGCGCCTGCCATCCCCACAACCCCCACAGCACGTTGCTGCCTATGAAGCAGCAGAAGCCCAGCTTGCGTCTGTCCGGGCGCCTTGAACCGATGCACCAGGCGGCCAGCACGGTAAGGACCATGGCGGGCCATTCGAGAAAGTCGATCCAGTCATTCATCACGCGATACCCAAACTGATTGCGTTTCGATGTGGGACTGGCGAGCGCACACTCAGGTTCACATCGCTTTACCGACAGTCACGGTGGCCAGAATCATGGTAGAAGGAATATCGGATTGGCATGGAAATCTCATGTAACGCGAAAACTATAGGATCCTCCTGATCCCTCTACCCACCCTCAACTGAACAAGAACAAAGGGGGCTTACATGAGTTGTTTAATCTGCGCCGGACAGGCTGAGTCCGTCGAATGCGACAGCGGCTGGGAAGAGCGGCGCTGCCCCCAGTGTGGTTGTTACCGGATGTCCCAATCGCTCATTCTGCGAATGATGGAAGAGGGTCAGATTTTTGATGCCGAGCGGATGCGGCAATGGCTGACGTCCCGGCGCGATGTGATACCTGTTCCCTGCATTGATCATGGCCAGGCGATTTTGTTGCTGTAATCGGACGATGCTCATCGTCCGATGGCTCGTCCGGAACTCAGGATTCAGCGGCGCAAAAAAAAACAGCGCGTACTCAATAGAACTTGATCACAGACTATCGGGATCGCCGAAGAACATTTGGATTAGCCTTTAGGGCGGTGTTTTCAGCTAGAAAAACTAAAAATATACCCGTAAAAATACCCTCGATACCCTCACATGGATCCGCGATCTGGAACGGCGATTTCTGACGGCTGCCGAGATGGAACCAGATGGAGCTCAGTGTACCTCCGTGGCGAGGGCGGCGGAACCGAGATGGATCCTGTTCGTATGCGATCGCTTGGCCGGGGCAGGCTACCATCGCTGGTAAAGTGTTCCGTGCGGGGGGACAGAAGCTGCCAACGGATGTGTGATGGTTTCTGGGTTCGAATCCCTACGCTTCCGCCACTAATTCTCATTAAAGCCCTGATTTTTTGGGGCTTTTTTGTGCCTGTGTGTTTTTGGTCCCCCATCTGGTCCCCCATTTTTAGTGTGGCTTATGCTGGTTTGCTGCGGATTGTGATGGACATATGGCCTAACAACTCACGTTTGGAAGGGAGCGATTTTTCCAAGGCAGCCTAGGTATGCTTGGCTCTTGCCGGCAGCTATCGACCCGGCGCCTGAATATTGGGGTCGCTTCGCGACACATCGCCGATACGCGCGGCTCTCACAGAGGCTGGCGCAGGTCTGGAAGCTGGTGATATTCCTATGGGAACCGGTTTGCCGCGATGAGGCCTGAACTGCTAAACACAAGGCCTTGGATCGATGCCGGCCATCAGACCGTCGCTATCGTCCTATGATGGATCAACATAGCAGAATGGGCAGAGCATGAAGCGAACCTTGGAAGGCATGGCCAAAGCCGGCGAGCCGCTACTGCGCGAAGCCCTTGATGCGATAAGGGCGCATCAGGCCGCGCAAGATAACGGGGCATCTCCAGAGACAATCGAGCGGCTTAGAGTGTTGGCTGACTCCGTTTATCACGCGGTAGTGGATTTCCAGGTGCTTGAAGCCGGCAGTTTGTCTGAATCAATTCACTGATATCGAGGCACTGATGCCCAAACAGTCGAAGATTTTGCCGCCCGACCACCCAGCCTACACCGAGGCAATTGAGGCAATGCGCCGCTACCACGAAGCGCAGGATACCGGCGCGCCTGCGATAGAGGTGGAAAGATTACGCCTGATAGCTGAGTCTCTGTTCCAAGCTGTAACCGACTATCAAATGAAAGCCTTTGGCCACGGCGGCGGAACTATTCACTGATTGGCAGTTGCGCGGAAGATGGTACGTCCTGAGAAAGTCTGCTTTCGACCCAAAGCAAACATGCCGCTCGAATGTTACGGGGTGGGTAACCCAACGCGGTGTGCTTCAGCGCTTCCACTCATCGGTTTCCCTTTAGCACCGGCTTATACCCGAGCAGGGCAATGGCCGGTTCAAGGCTCTCGTCCAGAGGTACCAGCAGGTCGTGAAGGCTATCAACGCTTGCCCTGCTGCGCTCGGCTAGCAGGCCCTGCGCCGCGTAGAGAACGTCGTGATGATTCAGGCGGCCGGGCAGCGATCATGCCAGAGGCCTCTGATGGTCAAAGGCGTGCCAGCTAGCGTAGCGACATGACTGCGTTTTGCACGGGTAACCGGGATTGCTCCGGGTGCTGCTGCATGAAATGCTTGATCGCTTGGCCCTGCCGGTCCACGACGCACACGTTCACGGTAGCGTGAGGGACCGTGCATTCGTCCAGTGCGAGAAATCCGCAGTTCATCACGCCGTAGAGCGCGACCGGCTGAGCGACGGATGAGCAGTCATACACCATCTCCCCAAGGTAGTTGAGCTTCCCTTGATTAACGGTGAACCGCAGCGGGCTGGAATACGGGCCCATGACCCCGCGGCGGTGCCCCAGGCGAGTGACTTCATATTCCCCGGCGGGCAACCACGCCGAGTAATCGTCCTTGGGCCCCCAGCCATAGGTCTTGTGACTATTGATGTCCTGGAATTCCAGGTAGGTGCCATAAGGGCCACCTCCTATCAGCGCGCCGATCACAAGGCCGGCATTTTGCGCGTTATAAGTGGTTGAATCCAATGCCATCTCAGTGGGTATTTGCGAGCAACCGGCCAATAGTCCTATCAGGCCGATTGCGACGATGTGGTGCGAGCAAAGCATTCCATTACCTCGGTGAAAAAAAGGAAACGCTGTTGGAATAGGCGCGCTAGACGGCCGCTACCGCCTTCACTAGGATGGCGGCCTTTCGCTTTCCTGTGGAATCAAGGACGATACATCAACATGTTCGATCTCTACCAATGGCGCATGTTTGGCGCCGTCAGCATCGCCGCCCTTTCCCTCAGCGGGTGCAGTATCAACGGTACCTATCCAGACGCCACCGAGCCCGACGCGGCAAAGCTGCGCTTCATCAGCAGCAATCAAAATTCGACGATGGATGTGTTCGACGCTGCCCATTGTGGCGGACAGACCACAGGGCTGCTCAACAACCTGTTCACCGCCAACACCCGACGTCGCGCAGCCATGAGTATCCCCGCGCCAAACGACGCCAAGGCTTATCTGGAGGTGCGGCTACAACCGGGCCGCGAGTTGTTTGTTCGTGCCAATACATTGGGCTCCGCCAGTGTCTGCACCGTCGCGTTCAACTTCACGCCTCAGAGCGGTGGCGAATACGAAGCGAACTTCCGCTACGTGGGTAACAATTGCCTGGTCACGCTTAACCGGCTGCGTGAGATCGACGGGAAGGCGGTGCGTTCGCCCATCGCGCTAACCAACAAAGGCCTGCCCGCCTGCTCCGGCAGCAACCCGATTTTCCCCAAACCCACCCAGGCACAACCGCAGTCAGCAGAGCGTATGGCCTTGATCAGTCAGATCGTGGACGCCAGCGTCATAGCCAAGATGAAGTACGCTCCTGCCGACACCACTGCGCAGACAGCGTTATTCGATAAGGGAACTGAGGAGCGCAAGCGGCGCCTGGGCTTCACCCTGCCGGATGCCTACTGGACCGAATACCGCCTTAACCTGGAGCAATCGGCCAACGACATGGCGAGTAGCCATGCGCGCTCGTTGCAGCTGTACAAGGATTACTACAGCAATAAACTGGGCCTGCTCGACACCCCGTCGATCAAGGAACTGCTTCCGGACAGTGAGACCGCAGACCGCAGCAAGGCGATGATCACCAATAACACTATGCTGGAATATTACTACCGGACCCTGCGGGAACTTCAGAAAGAAGCATTCAGCGCACATCAAGCACGCATGGCCGATCTGGACCAGCGCTTTGAAGTATGCAAACGTTACCCGGCGTGCTGGCAGAACTAGGTCGGGCCCAAAACGCACGATACGTGTGTTTCTGGAGCGGTCGGTCATTTGAGTGAGTCTATTGGATAGTCGCGGCGAGTATCGCCTTGGCCAGCATGTCCTGCTGCTCTTCTGGCTCAATGAGCTCCAGGCTGACCTGACGCTTCGCTTAGAGCATCTGCCATAGCTGCTGATCGATGTTGTTCTCGACAAGGGGGATCTTCACGATCACGGTTCGAAGCTACCCATTCCGGTACGCCCGGTCCTCAGCCTGATCCTGTTGCGTGACCTACCCAAAATCGCCAAGCTGATGGAGCAGTTCGGCGAGGGCCTGCTGTCCGCGGAAGCTATCGAGGATGCCTCTGCGGCGTTCAAGAAGGCCCACATCGAACGCGCTTTGAGTGCCGCACTTGGCCACCCACCTGGGTTAACCGCCGGGCGCGCAGCGCCCAGAGGATGAAACCAACCAGCGTAACGGCAAGAGTGGGAAGACGGTTTTGACGGGTTATGGCCCGTTGCGACTGGAAATACCTCGCGATCGAGACGGCAGTTTTGAGCCCATTCTGATCCCCAAGCATGAGCGCCGTTACACCGGATTCGATGACAAAATCATCGCCATGTACGCCCGTGGCATGACGGTCACCTGTTTGCATCCGACTTGACCAGCCATTCGCATCGAATGTGACCTGTGCACGGGCACGTCTTGACCGGCGGAATCGACCCAGAGCAGCCGCTGAAAAACAACTGATTTCGTGAGCGCGACGCGCACTCTGTGGGAGCGGGCGTGCCCGCGAACACCGGCGCAGCAGGTGCCAGGCTCCGCGTTGGATTCTTCGCGGGCGCGCCCGCTCCCACAGGGATTGCTGTGCGGCTCACCAGCAGTAATGGGTCAGTAGCAGCCAATCGGGACTGACCGCCATCGACCCATTGCGGCCCGTCGGCATCGGCAGAAACCGGTCAGAATTAGCCGGCCTGCAGGGAGTTAAGGGCCATCGATTTAAGGCTGAAGGTATCTGCCAAACCGTGGGCGATTCAGTCCAGCCCACTTGGAATCGTCGCAATCCCCTCGCAACGAGCGCTTTTTCACCCCCCTTTCTGTACTCGACACCTCACGGATCGTCTCAGAGCTGCTGGCGATGCTGACAGTACGCTCCAAAATGAGGGGAGTTGAAAGTTAGAGCAAGCATTCAAAATAATACGCAGAAAGATTTCGGGCGAAATTTATTGTGAGCCCTCTTGCGTCTATGTATGAGCCTGGCTATTACTTAGGTCTCCAAGGGGGAGATGGCAAAATGCAACCAAGATTCGTTATCGTTCCAGCAGTACCTATAGAAAACGAATCATTTCAGATTGGAAGTCGGTTTTACGCCGCTACCACTTCGGGAGGGTTCGACATCTACGACAATCAAGAAAAAATAAGAATAAAGCGGAATTTTCCGAATAAATCGCTAGCCATAACAGAATGCGAAAAGATGATTTCTGATTCGCGCAACCCGTCCGAGCCATTTCCAATAATGCGAACGGAATGACTTTCTACCGGAGATAGCCCCATGGCCCCATCCACGGACAAGACATTTTTTTATTACGGCGCTATCGCAATCGTAGCTGCCTTTGTATTCATATGCATGGCTTATGAATTTTCGGAGGCACATCTGATATGGGCAATCATACGTCAATATTGGAGTGGCTGATGATTCTGACAGGGTCAATAGTAGGTGCCGGGCTGGCAGCACTTCTATTTGACTGGGTCATATAGCTACCGAGCATTGAGCACCTTGTGCCACCCATTTTTTACCCTTCCGCTGCAGCACTGGAGTTTTCACATGCCTAGCAAGCAGATTGCAAACGAGCAGGCAAAACAATACAGCGATGATGAGCGTGTGACCCTTGTAAGAAAATTCTGGAGCTCAGGCCGACCACTAAATGATTTCTGCACAATCAAAGGCCACCCTTCTTATCATGAAAGCGACCACTTTCGAGAGTTCCAATAGTGCGAGCTTAAGCCGCAATACACTCATGGCAAACCAGTTTGATCACGAGCAATTGAATTCAATTGTCAGCACCCTAGCGCAACTGCACATCCGCCTAAGACTGATCATGGAAGAAACCGAGTCACTTATGAATGGATTGCGCGCTACGCGACCTAATAAATAGTTATCACCCTTTATTTGCAGGAGCGCCCCATTTAACCGCGTAGCCGACCAACAGGGATAAAGAGGAGCTTAACTGTGATCAGCCGCGCTGTTAAACGCTCATTATATTCTGGGATTCACGATTCGCGCACAAAAATTTAGACAAGCCAATTCATCAGAACTTATACGGCTTTTATTTTTTGTACAAGCAAATCCCCGGCAGTCGGGTTAGATGCACATCATGCAGAAAACCGTTGCACGCGCCGTTTCCTCCGCTATGGTGGAGTGACAACACAAGACTAAAGTCGTAGGAGGACGGGCATGCGCATTCGCGGCGATGTGTTTTGGAACTGGGCTGATCCTACGCTCCATCATCGGACACATGACGAGACGCTGGACCAAGGCATCACGATTGACGTTCAAGTGCGTCTCTCACGGACGGGCAGCACACAAATGTTCATCGGTGTGTATGCAAGCTCCGGCATGGCCCTTCACGAAGAAGCATTCGACTCCCGCCCAGGTGAATCCATGACCCGAGCGTTAGCTTGGGGTGTGGGGCGCGCACGCCGCCTAGCGTCAAATCGGGTGAGCGCCCAATCCGTGGCCTGATGCCCAACTTCTACCTCAAGGGTCAATGAAGGTTGTGGCATCGAAAGCCACGGCCACATCGATCCGTGGGCGTACATAACGGCCCTCAACGCCTCCCCCTACTCCAGCGTCCTTACGGTGTCCGGCACCACGTAAGCCGTGATGTAGCCCCCGGATGAACGTCTCCGTCATCCTATTGTGGTAGACGGCTAAGCTTCCTACCCCAAATCCTCATGCCACGTTAAAGCGTCCCAGTGAGTTTAGCTGTCTTTCGCGAAAGGCAGCTATGGGTCCAGGCTGTGTGAAAACGCAGTAAATACATCGAAAATTCAGAGTCGAGCTGACTGCCTGTGGAATCAGCACGC
>NZ_VZII01000048.1 GCF_009391885.1 Pseudomonas sp. MN1F
ACCTTTAATTTCAATAAATTGAAATATAAGAGGAACAGACCGCGTCAGGGCCACCAGGTGCTCGCCAGCCCCACCCTAAAAACAAAGCGGGGAGGCCTACCGGCCTCCCCGCTTCTCCATCACCCCTTACAAACTAGGGAACGCAAACTGCGACGCCTCATGGCTGGCACGCTGCGGCCAACGCTGGGTGATCGCCTTGCGCCGGGTATAGAAGCGCACACCATCCGGGCCATAGGCATGCAGGTCACCGAACAGCGAACGCTTCCAGCCACCGAAGCTGTGGTAGGCAACCGGCACCGGCAGCGGTACGTTGACACCGACCATGCCCACTTCAATCTCGTCGCAGAACAGGCGCGCCGCTTCACCGTCACGAGTGAAGATGCAGGTGCCGTTGCCATATTCGTGATCGTTGATCAGCTGCATGGCCTGCTCCAGGCTGTGCACGCGCACCACGCAAAGCACCGGGCCAAAGATCTCTTCTTTATAGATGCGCATTTGCGGGGTCACGTTGTCGAACAGCGTGCCACCAACAAAGTAGCCATCTTCATTACCCGCCACACGCAAGCCACGGCCATCCACCACCAGCTTGGCGCCAGCGGCAACGCCGTCGTCGATGTAACCGACAACCTTGTCACGCGCAGCAGCAGTCACCAGTGGGCCCATGTCCAGGCCGCAGGAAGTGCCGGCACCAATCTTCAGCGCCTTGATCTGCGGCTCCAGCTTGGCGATCAGTGCATCGGCAACCTGGTCACCCACGCACACCGCCACCGAGATGGCCATGCAACGCTCGCCGCACGAACCGTAGGCAGCACCCATCAGCGCGCTGACCGCGTTGTCCAGGTCGGCATCAGGCATCAGCACCGCGTGGTTCTTCGCACCACCCAGGGCCTGTACGCGCTTGCCGCGCTTGGTGCCTTCGGCATAGATGTATTCGGCAATCGGTGTCGAACCGACGAAGCTCAGTGCTTTCACTTCCGGCGCTTCGATCAGTGCATCCACCGCTTCCTTGTCACCATGCACCACGTTGAGGATGCCCTTCGGCAGGCCAGCCTCCAGCAGCAGCTGAGCGATGAACAGGGTCGAGCTCGGGTCACGCTCGGACGGTTTGAGGATGAAGGCGTTACCGCAGGCAATGGCCAGCGGGTACATCCACAGCGGCACCATGGCCGGGAAGTTGAACGGGGTGATGCCAGCGACCACACCCAGCGGCTGGAAGTCGGACCAGGCGTCGATGTTCGGGCCGACGTTGCGGCTGTACTCGCCTTTCAGTACTTCCGGTGCGGCACAGGCGAACTCGACGTTCTCGATGCCACGCTTCAGTTCACCTGCAGCGTCTTCCAGGGTCTTGCCGTGCTCTTCGCTGATCATCTGCGAGATGCGGGCTTCGTTCTGCTCCAGCAGCTGCTTGAAGCGGAACATCACCTGGGCACGCTTGGCCGGTGGGGTGTTGCGCCAGGCCGGGAAGGCAGCCTTGGCCGAGTCAATGGCTTCCTGCACGGTCGCACGGCTGGCCAGCTCGACCTTGCGTATTGCCTGGCCGGTGGAGGGGTTGAAGACATCGGCGGTGCGCTCACCCTTGGTAACCAGTTCGCCGTGGATCAGGTGCTGAACAATGCTCATGCAAAACTCCAGATAAAGAAGGTTGAGGCAGGCGCGTGATGGGTCACGCGCCCTACGTCAAAAGCGGAAAGATCAGTCGATCTGGTTCAGGGCTTCGCCGACCGCGTCGAACAGGCGGTCCAGTTCCTGCGGCTGGGTATTGAAGGTTGGGCCGAACTGCAAGGTGTCGCCACCGAAACGCACATAGAAGCCGGCTTGCCACAGCTTCATGGCCGCTTCGTAAGGACGCACGATCGCATCACCATCGCGGGCAGCGATCTGGATCGCGCCGGCCAGGCCGTAGTTACGGATGTCGACGATGTTCTTGGTGCCCTTCACGCCATGCAGCAGCTTCTCGAAGTGCGGTGCCAGTTCAGCAGCCGACTGCACCAGGCTCTCCTTCTGCAGCAGGTCGAGCGCGGCAAGACCGGCGGCGCAGGCTACCGGGTGAGCCGAGTAGGTGTAGCCGTGGGGGAATTCCACCGCATATTCCGGGGTCGGCTGGTTCATGAAGGTCTGGTAGATCTCGCTGGTGGCGATGACCGCCCCCATCGGGATGGCACCGTTGGTGACCTGCTTGGCGATGCACATCAGGTCAGGGGTGACACCAAAGGCCTCGGAACCGGTCATGGCGCCCATGCGGCCAAAGCCGGTGATCACTTCGTCGAAGATCAGCAGGATATTGTGCTGGGTGCAGATTTCACGCAGGCGCTTCAGGTACCCCTTCGGCGGCGGCAACACACCGGCGGAACCCGCCAGCGGCTCGACGATCACCGCGGCGATGTTCGAGGCATCGTGCAGCTCGATCAGCTTGAGCATTTCATCTGCCAGGGCAATACCGCCCTCTTCCGGCATGCCTTTGGAGAAGGCGTTAACTGGCAGCACGGTGTGAGGCAGGTGGTCGACGTCCAGCAACTGGCCGAACATCTTGCGGTTGCCGTTGACGCCACCCAGGCTGGTGCCGGCAATGTTCACCCCGTGGTAACCACGGGCACGGCCAATGATCTTGGTCTTGGTGGCCTGGCCTTTCAGGCGCCAGTAGGCACGCACCATCTTCAGCGCGGTGTCGCAGCACTCGGAGCCAGAGTTGGTATAGAAGACGTGATTCAGGTCGCCCGGGGTCAGCTCGGTAATCTTCTCGGCCAGCTGGAACGACAGCGGGTGGCCGAACTGGAACGCCGGGGAGTAATCCAGGGTACCGAGCTGGCGCGCGACCGCTTCGGTGATTTCCTTGCGGGTATGCCCGGCGCCACAGGTCCACAGGCCAGACAGGGCGTCGAAGATCTTGCGCCCCTTGTCATCGACCAGGTAGTTGCCTTCTGCCGCCACGATCAGGCGCGGGTCGCGCTGGAAGTTACGGTTGGCGGTGTAGGGCATCCAGTGGGCGTCCAGCTTCAGCTGGCTGGCGATACCGGTGGCAGCGGTTTCGGGCATGTTCATCGGCAGTTCCTCGGAAGACGATTAGGCAACGATGGATGTTGTTGCAGCTAAATTCGCACGCGGATAAAGTCTGAAAAAGCCTACATTTCTAATCTTCAGGTAGCGCAAGACTAAACTTATGAGCCGACGCCCCGACCCTCTCGCGCAAGTCAGTGATTTCGACATTCGCCTGCTGAAAATCTACCGAAGCGTGGTTGAATGCGGCGGCTTCTCGGCGGCGGAGAACGTGCTGGGGATCGGCCGCTCGGCCATCAGCCAGCAGATGAACGACCTCGAACAACGCCTGGGCTTGCGCCTGTGCCAGCGTGGTCGTGCCGGTTTCTCGCTGACCGAGGAAGGCCGCGAGGTCTATCACTCGGCACTGCAGTTGCTCAGTGCGCTGGAGACCTTCCGTACCGAAGTCAACGGCCTGCACCAGCACTTGCGCGGCGAGCTCAACATCGGCCTGACCGACAACCTGGTCACCCTGCCGCACATGCGCATTACCCATGCCTTGGCCGAGCTCAAGGACCGCGGTCCGGATGTGCGCATCCAGATCCGCATGATCGCCCCCAGCCAGGTCGAGCAAGGGGTACTGGACGGTAGCCTGCACGTCGGCGTGGTGCCTCAGACCAGCCCTCTGTCCGGCCTGGAATACCAACCGCTGTACAGCGAACGGTCACAGCTCTATTGCGCGGTTGGCCACCCCTTGTTCTACGCCGACAACCAGCAGATCGACGATGACCGCCTCAACAGCCAGGAAGCGATCGCGCCGACCTTCCGCCTGCCCGCGGAAATCCAGGCGCACTACCAGGCGCTCAACTGCACCGCCAGTGCCTCGGACCGCGAAGGCATGGCGTTCCTGATCCTCACCGGCCGCTATATCGGCTACCTGCCCGACCACTACGCCACCTTCTGGGTCCAGCAAGGTCGCCTGCGTGCACTCAAGCCTGCGCAACGCTTCTATGACCTGAGCCTGAGCTGGGTCACGCGCAAAGGGCGGCGGCCGAACCTGGTGCTGGAAAGCTTCCTGGAAAGCCTGGCTGCGACACGTTGATGCCAGCTTCTGACGCTAAGGCTTGTCACGCCAGCACAGGCAGGTAATCTTGTCCGACATTCGTTGCCACAGACCTGTCCGGAATCGTCCATGACCCTAGAAGTCCCTGCGCATCGCCTCGCCGCCTCGGGCAAGCCCGCCGGCCGCATCCGCCAGAAGAACGAACAGGCCATCATCCAGGCCGCCGAAGACGAATTCGCCCGCCATGGGTTCAAAGGCACCAGCATGAACACCATCGCGCTGAAAGCCGGCTTGCCCAAGGCCAACCTGCATTACTACTTCACCAACAAGCTTGGCCTGTACATTGCCGTGCTAAGCAACATCATCGAGCTGTGGGACAGCACCTTCAACGCCCTGAGCGTCGAGGACGACCCGGGCGAGGCGCTGAGCCACTATATCCGCACCAAGATGGAGTTCTCCCGGCGCAACCCGCAGGCCTCGCGCATCTTCGCGATGGAAGTGATCAGCGGCGGCACCTGCCTGACCGAATACTTCAGCGCCGACTACCGCGAATGGTTCCGCGGCCGGGCCGCCGTGTTCCAGGCCTGGATCGACGCCGGCAAGATGGACCCGGTGGATCCGGTGCACCTGATCTTCCTGCTGTGGGGCAGCACCCAGCACTATGCCGACTTCGCCACCCAGATCTGCCAGGTCACCGGCCGCAGCCGCCTGACCAAGCAAGACATGGAAGATGCCAGCAACAACCTTATCCACATCATTCTCAAGGGGTGCGGCATCACGCTGGGTGCCTGACGTTCATCTATGCCTTCTACCCTGCTCGACCTCTGCGAATTTCGCGAGGAAATCCGCAAGAGCCGCTTCATCACCCTCGCCGGCCCGATCAACAGTGCCGCCGAGGCGATGAGCTTCATCGAACGCCACAGCGACCTGGCCGCCACCCACAACTGCTGGGCGTGGAAGATCGGCGGGCAATACCGCAGCAATGACGACGGCGAGCCAGGTGGTACCGCCGGGCGGCCGATCCTGGCGGCCATCGAAGCACAGGACTGCGACCAGGTGGTGGTGCTGGTGATCCGCTGGTACGGCGGCATCCAGCTGGGCACCGGCGGGCTGGCACGCGCCTACGGCGGTGGCGCCAACAAGTGCCTGCAACAGGCGCCCAAACGGCTGCTGATCCAGCGCAGCGAATACACCTGCAGTTGCACCTTCAGCGAACTGGCCCTGGTGAAACTGCGCCTGGCCGACGTGGATGGCCTGGTGCTGGATGAACAATTCACCGCCAACGGCGTCGACCTGGAGATTGCCGTGGGCGCAGCTCACGTTCCGGCCCTGCAACAGCAACTGGCCGACCTGAGCCGCGGCCGGATCATCCTCGAAGCACGCTGAAGTTTGCCCACAACAACTGTGGGCTGGCCTGTGGATAAGCTTGGGGCACTCCGTTGCAGCCCAAGCACAGCAGGGCCTGCAGAGCATTGAGCATATTTTGATCACTGTTTGATGACAGCCGTAAGCAACTGAACCTTTGAGACTTATCCCCAATGTGTCAGGGCTGTTGCAAAACGATCGACGCCCTGCTTGCGCACATTTACTGTGGATCAGCCTGTGGATAACCCGTTAGCCAACAAGCCAAGCGCCCGCCCGCTCACGGCCTGACGAACCTGTACATTTTTTAACCAGCCGCGAAGTATCCGAGGCGCGCTCGCCAACTCTGCACTATGCTCAATTCCTTTTTCCCACACCGATAAAGGAATGTTCCTATGGCATCTTCTAGAACTGCCCTCATCATCGGCGCTTCCCGCGGGCTAGGCCTTGGTCTGGTGCAACGTCTGCACGAGGACGGCTGGAACATCACGGCCACCGTGCGTAACCCTCAGCAGCCCGGCGCCCTCGCCGATGTACCGGGTGTCCGCATCGAACAACTGGAAATGAACGACACCGCCCAACTCGACGGGCTCAAACAGCGCCTGCAGGGGGAGGTTTTCGACCTGGTGTTCGTCAACGCCGGCGTCATGGGCCCCTTGCCGCAAGACCTGGAAATCGTGCAAACCCAGGCCATCGGTGAGCTGTTCATGACCAACGCCGTGGCGCCGATCCGCGTCGCCCGCCGCCTGGCCGGCCAGGTACGTGAAGGCAGCGGCGTGCTGGCGTTCATGAGTTCGATCCTTGGCAGCGTGACCATCCCCGACGGTGGCGAGGTCTGCCTGTACAAGGCCAGCAAGGCCGCGCTCAATTCGATGATCAACAGCTTCGTGGTCGAGCTGCAACGCCCCGACCTGTGCGTGCTGGCCATGCACCCGGGCTGGGTGAAGACCGACATGGGTGGCGAAAACGCCGAAATCGACGTGCTCACCAGCACCCGTGGCATGCTCGAACAGATCAAGGCGCAAAGCGGCCACGGTGGCCTGCGCTTCATCAACTACAAGGGCGAGTCGCTCACCTGGTGAGGTGAATACCGACCGGCCGGGCGCAATGCCCGGCCAGGCCCTGTAGAATGGCGGCAACCGTACCTGATTCGAGACATTCCCCCTATGTATGACTGGCTGAATGCCCTGCCCAAGGCAGAACTGCACCTGCACCTTGAAGGCTCGCTGGAACCCGAACTGCTGTTCGCCCTGGCCGAGCGCAACAAGATCGCCCTGCCGTGGAACGACGTGGAAACCCTGCGCAGCGCCTACGCCTTCAACAACCTGCAGGAATTCCTCGACCTGTATTACCAGGGCGCGGACGTGCTGCGCACCGAGCAGGACTTCTACGACCTGACCTGGGCCTACCTGCAACGCTGCAAGGCGCAGAATGTCATCCACACCGAACCCTTCTTCGATCCGCAGACTCACACCGACCGCGGCATCCCGTTCGAAGTCGTGCTCAATGGCATCAACCAGGCACTGAAGGACGGTCGCGAGCAACTGGGTATCAGCAGTGGCCTGATCCTCAGCTTCCTGCGCCACCTCAGCGAAGACGAAGCGCAAAAGACCCTCGACCAGGCCCTGCCCTTCCGCGACGCGTTCATCGCCGTCGGCCTGGACAGCTCGGAAATGGGTCACCCGCCCAGCAAGTTCCAGCGTGTGTTCGACCGTGCCCGCAGCGAAGGCTTGGTAGCCGTAGCCCACGCCGGTGAGGAAGGCCCACCCGAGTACATCTGGGAGGCCCTCGACCTGCTGAAGATCAAGCGCATCGACCACGGCGTACGCGCCATCGAAGACGAACGCCTGATGCAGCGCATCATCGACGAACAGATCCCGCTCACCGTCTGCCCGTTGTCGAACACCAAGCTCTGCGTGTTCGACCACATGAGCCAGCACAACATCCTCGACATGCTCGAGCGTGGCGTGAAGGTGACGGTGAACTCGGACGACCCGGCCTACTTCGGCGGTTACGTCACCGAGAACTTCCATGCCCTGCACACCCACCTGGGCATGACCGAAGACCAGGCCCGCCGCCTGGCGCAAAACAGCCTGGATGCTCGCCTGGTCTGAAGCCGTCAACCGACCTGCAAGGTGCTCACGCGGGCTATACAGTTGATCTGCTGCACACCCTCGGCAGAAATCTGCAGTACCCGCGTGCCCTCAGGCTCGCGTATCCAGCCAGACTGCAAAAACAGTTTGAGCAATGCCTGACCAAGGCTGCCGCCCAGGTGTGGCCCTTGGTCGCTCCATTCATTGCAATGGCAGATCACACAGTGCCGCCGCGACGCCAGCGCGTCGATGTAGACGCCAATGGCCGCCAGCTGCGTTCGCCCCTCCTCACTGACCATCAGTTCCCGCTCGCTGCCCTCCAGCCAGCCCGCCACCACCAGCCGGTGATACAGCTCACCCGCCAGCTCGCCGCCCAGGTGTTCGCCACAGCGACGTGCCCTGCGCATCGACATCGGCAGCTGCAGCACCTCCGTACGCGGCCCCCTTTCCGACGCCAGCTGGACGCTGGCCAGCGCTTCGACAGCAACGCCTACCTGAGGTGTCGCGAGCCTGAAGTAGCGCTTGCGCCCGCGAGCCTCAAGCCTGAGCAGGCCGGCCGAAGACAGCAACGAAAGGTGGGCACAGGCCGACGACGCGGTCAGGCCGGCCATCATTGCCAGTTCATCGGTCGGCCGTGGTGTGCCATCGATTAGCGCCCACAACATCGCGCTACGCTTGGGGTCGGCCATCAGGCCGGCAATCTGACTGATACTGCTGACTGCATTCATGTCCCTGTATCTCCCCGCATGATCACGTCTGGTTTCCAGAGGCCAGCCTTGGCTACGCTGATCGCCTCTCAAGCAAACTGCCAAGGGCCAGTATAAGCCGCACCCGTGCCCCTTCCGGCAGCCCTGCACATGCTCGGACAGGCGCATTCGGCGTTGGGTGGGGCAACCCTCACGCAAGTCAAAGTCGTCACAACGTGGTGCAGAAAGGAAAATACAGGGCATGAGGAAGGATGGCCCAGAGTGGGCAGCGACTCTGCTGACAGCGCGCTTCCTTAAGTAGCGCAAATCAAAGCGAAGCTTCCACAACAATCCAGGCATGTGCCTTGGAATCGTCTGACAGGCCACTGGGAAAGGTGCCCAGACCGCCAGTCAGGACACATACCCAAGTCATGGCGCCCGGTGACTGCAGCGCTACACTTGACCCGCTCTCCCCCCAATCGGAGGTATGCCGCAATGAAGATTGTCGTCAGTGCGTCGAACCGCAACCCCAACTGCCCTTGGCAAGTGAGGCTCGACCAGCATGTGGTGAGTTTCCGCAGCGAGGCAGAAGCACGTGCCTTCGTCGCCACCCTGGAAACCCGCCTGCGGGCACCTCACCCGCTTATGCTGGACGCGTGGCCTGTAAATGCCGGGTCAACAGCGCGACACTGACCACCAGCGCTCCGCACAGGCTGATCACCAAGGTCATGGGCACCGCACTGCCGTCATGCAGCACGCCGACCAGCGACGCCGCACCGGCTGCAACGCTGAACTGCAGGCAGCCCATCAGCGCCGACGCGCTGCCTGCTCGCGCGCCCTGGCCACTCATGGCGCAGGCCGACGCGTTGGGGATGATGCAACCCAAGCTGGCAATGCAGACGAACAGCGGCACCAGCAATGGCCACAACTGCGCCGGGCGCAGAGCTGCCACGCCCAGCAGTACCAGCCCTGCTGCCAGGTAGAGCCAGACCGCCCGTACCAACAGGAATGCCGGGCCTCGCTTGGCCAGCAAGCGCGCGTTGACCTGGGCTACCAGTATGAAGCCGGCTGCGTTGCTACCGAACAGCCAGCCATAGTGCTCCGCGGGTACGCCATAGAGCTTGATGAATACGAAAGGCGAACCGGCGATGTAGGCAAACATCCCGGCAATGGCGATACCGCCGGTCAAGGCGTGGCCGATGAACACACGATCAGCCAACAACCGCAGGTACTGGCGCACTGCACCTGACAGCGGCTGGCGCGGCATGTTCGCCGGCAGGCTCTCCGGCAGGCCCAGGCTTACCGCCAGCAGGCTGGCAGCGCTGAACAGGCTCAGCGCCAGGAAAATCGACTGCCAACCGGCCACGTTCACCAGCACTCCGCCCAGCATCGGCGCAAGGATGGGTGCCAGGCCCATCACCAGCATCAACTGCGAGAACACCTTGGCCGATGCCACCGGGTCGCACTTGTCACTGACAATGGCCCGCGACAGCACCATGCCGGCACAACCGCCCAGTGCCTGGACAAAGCGCGCCACGATCAAAGTGTCGAGGTTGGGGGCGTAGGCACAGGCCAGCGAGGCCAAGGTGAACAGCGCCACGCCGAACAGCAGCGGCTTGCGCCGGCCGAAGCGGTCCGCCACCGGCCCGTAGGCCAGTTGGCCGATCGACAAGCCGAGGAAGTAGGCCGCCAAGGTGGCCTGTACATGTTTTTCATCGGTGGCGAACGCCTGCGCCATAGCCGGGAAGGCGGGCAGGTAGAAGTCGATCGCCAAGGGCCCGAACGCACTCAGTGCGCCCAGAATCAGCACCATTCGCAGGTTCATCAGGAATCCATAGCAGGCTAAGCAAGCCGCTAAGTCTACCTGCAGTGGCCACCCTCAGCATGAAAACATTTGCAACAAAACAGGGCCGCATTGCGGCCCCTTCGGCTCAGGCCACTTCAGCCTGGTAGCCTTCCTCGCGAATAGCCGCCAGCAGCTGCTCAGCGGCCAGCGAGCTTTGCACCCGCACTTTCTTGCCAGGCAGATCGACTTCCACCGTCGCCTGCGCATCCTGTTCCTGTACCGCGCGCGTCACTGCTTTCACGCAATGGCCACAGGTCATGCCTTGAACATTGAACACTTGCATGGGTACTGCCTCCTTCAGGGTTTGACGCAGTTTCAAGCTTGCCATCGGGGCAAGGTCAAGTTCTGCGTGCAACGGCCGGGCTGGAAATCCGCGCGGTCCTCAGCCAAGCTGCGCCTTTGACGATTTGTGCAAGCAGGAGATTCTTCATGTTCAGGACAGCAGTGGGCGTTGTCGGGCTGTTGGCCGCGCTGGCCGCCGTGCCACCGGCCAGCGCCGAGGGCAATTCGGACTACAGCGTACTGATCATTTCCCGGGAACGCCTGGAAGTGGCTACCAGCTGCGAAATCGGCGTGTACCTCAACGATCAGCTCTCCGGCCGCGTATTCCAGGAACAGTCCACGTCCTTCAACCTGCCGCCCGGCCCGGTCGACGTGCGCTTGCGCCTGCTGCCCGGGCAGATGCCCGGCTGTGCTCCAGGCATCGAGGACCAACGCAGCACGCGACTCAACCTGCAAGCGGGCCAGATCAGTAAGTACCGCATCGCCATGGGCCACAATGGCCTTGAGTTGAAGCGAGCCAGCCTGGGCTATTGACCTTCCCTGTGTGGCAAGGTTGATGCTGATGCTGAAGCCCTGCCAAGGAGGAGCGTCATGCCTGCATCTACCACATTCGACCTGCCGATCTCCGGCATGACCTGCGCCAGCTGCGCTGGCCGTGTCGAGCGCGCCCTGCGCAAAGTCAGCGGCGCTGACCAGGTCAGCGTCAACCTCGCCACCGAACAGGCCAGGGTCCAGGCCCCGGCCGACAGCCTGCCAGCCCTGGTCGAAGCCGTGCGTGGCGCCGGCTATGGCGTGCCGACCCGAACCGTGGAACTGCAGATCGGCGGCATGACCTGCGCCAGCTGCGTCGGCCGTGTCGAGCGCGCGCTTGGCAAGCTGCCCGGGGTCGAACAGGTCAGCGTCAACCTGGCCAGCGAACGTGCTCACCTGGAAGTGCTGCAGGCGCTCGACGACGCGCTGCTGATAGCCGCTGTCGAAAAAGCCGGTTACAGCGCCAGCCTGCCGCAAGCGGCCAAGGATGATCAGCAGGCTGCGCAACGGCGCCTGCGCAACGAACGCCTGGCCGTCGCTGCCGCGCTGTTGCTGGCCCTGCCCTTGGTGCTGCCAATGCTGGTGCAGCCATTCGGCCTGCACTGGATGCTGCCCGCCTGGGTGCAGTTCGCGCTGGCCACCCCGGTGCAGTTCGTGCTCGGTGCACGCTTCTACAAAGCCGCCTACAAAGCCGTGCGGGCCGGTGCCGGCAACATGGACCTGCTGGTCGCCCTGGGCACCAGTGCGGGTTATGGCCTGAGCCTGTACCAGTGGGCCAAGGCCCCAGCCGGAATGGCCCCCCACCTTTACTTCGAAGCTTCGGCGGTAGTCATCGCCCTGGTACTGCTGGGCAAATACCTCGAAAGCCGGGCCAAGCGCCAGACCGCCAGCGCCATCCGCGCCCTCGAAGCGCTGCGCCCTGAGCGTGCCGTGCGCGTCATCGACGGCCGCGAAGAAGACGTGGCGATTGCCCAGCTGCGCCTCGGCGACCTGGTACTGGTCAAGCCTGGCGAACGCTTCCCGGTCGACGGCACGGTGGAAGAAGGCAGCAGCCACGCTGACGAAGCACTGATCAGCGGCGAAAGCCTGCCGGTAGCCAAACAACCCGGCGACAGCGTCACCGGGGGGGCAATCAACGGCGAAGGCCGGCTGCTGGTGCGTACCCAGGCGCTGGGTACGGAAACCGTGCTGGCCCGGATCATCCGCCTGGTCGAAGACGCACAAGCGGCCAAGGCGCCGATCCAGAAGCTGGTCGATCGGGTCAGCCAGGTATTCGTGCCCGCCGTGCTGGTGCTGGCACTGCTCACCTTGATTGGCTGGTGGCTGGCCGGTGCGCCGCTGGAGACCGCGCTGATCAATGCGGTCGCCGTGCTGGTGATCGCCTGCCCCTGCGCCCTGGGCCTGGCCACGCCAGCAGCAATCATGGCCGGCACCGGTGTCGCTGCACGCCACGGCATCCTGATCAAGGACGCCGAAGCGCTGGAGCGTGCCCATGCGGTCGATCGTGTGGTATTCGACAAGACCGGCACCCTCACCTCCGGCAGCCCGCGGGTGGTCCACAGCCAGGCACTGGACGGTAATGGCGCCAACCTGCATCGCCTAGCCGGTGCCCTGCAGCGCGGCAGCGAGCATCCGTTGGCCAAGGCGGTGCTGGATGCCTGCGCCGAGCAAGGCCTGGAGGTACCCGTCGTGACTGACAGCCAGTCACTCACCGGTCGCGGCATTGCCGGGCGCGTGGAAGGTCGCGAACTGGCGCTGGGCAACCGCCGCCTGCTCGATGAAAGCAATCTGCAACCTGGCGAGCTGGCTGCCAGCGCTCAAGCCTGGGAAGCCGAAGGCCGCACGCTGTCGTGGCTCATCGAACGTGGCACAGCGCCTCGCGTACTCGGCCTGTTCGCCTTCGGCGACAGCCTCAAACCCGGTGCCGGGCAGGCCATCGCCGCCCTGCACGCCCGCCACATCAGCAGCCACCTGCTGACCGGCGACAACCGCGGCAGCGCCAAGGTGGTGGCCGATGCCCTCGGCATCGACGACGTGTACGCCGAAGTATTGCCGGCCGACAAGGCCGCCACCGTGGCCGCCCTGAAAAAGAGCGGCGTGGTAGCGATGGTCGGCGACGGCATCAACGATGCCCCGGCCCTGGCCGCTGCCGACATCGGCATCGCCATGGGCGGTGGCACCGACGTGGCCATGCAGGCTGCCGGCATCACCCTGATGCGCGGCGACCCGCGCCTGGTGCCCGCCGCGCTGGAAATCAGCCGCAAGACTTATGCGAAAATCCGCCAGAACCTGTTCTGGGCCTTCATCTATAACCTGATCGGCATTCCCCTGGCCGCGCTGGGCTATCTCAACCCGGTACTGGCCGGCGCCGCCATGGCGCTGTCCAGCGTCAGCGTGGTCAGCAATGCCTTGTGGCTGAAGACCTGGAAACCCACCAACACCTCGCAGGAGGCCCGATGAACATTGGCCAGGCCGCCCGCCGCAGCGGGCTCAGCACCAAGATGATCCGCTATTACGAATCCATCGGCCTGCTCAAGCCGGCCACCCGCAGCGACAGCGGCTACCGCTTGTACCAGGCCGAGGACTTGCACAGCCTGGCCTTCATCAAGCGCTCCCGTGACCTCGGGTTTTCCCTGGAAGAAGTGGGCAAGCTGCTGACCCTGTGGCAGGACCGCGGGCGTGCCAGCGCCGACGTCAAGGCGCTGGCCATGCAGCATATCGATGAGCTGAATCGGCGTATCGAGGAGCTGGTGAGCTTGCGTGACACCCTGGGTGATCTGGTTGCCCACTGCCAGGGGGATGACCGCCCGGACTGCCCGATTCTGAAAGACCTGGCCAATGGCGCAGGATGCTGCCATTGAAAGCCTGCGGCGTGCTGACATCAGTACGCCGCAAACTTTTGGTATGCCATATTAGCCCAATGCCGACCGAATAGTCGCCAAATGCGACTTTGCCCAACAAATACGGGCACTTTCACTAAAAAATCCCCGGATGCTGCCGATGTAGTTGCTACCTGCCTCGCGTGCAAAAAAACAAACCCCGGGAGCGTCGATGAACATCAAACAGAAACTGACATGGGCCTTCGCGATTATCGCGGGCTTGCCCATCGTCCTCGTGGCCACCTTGGTGGTGATCAACCTGCGCGGCGAAGCCCGTGACGGATTCCTCGACAGCAGCAGCCGGGAAATCCGCCAGGTCAGCAACGCGATGAACATCTTCTTCCAGGGCATCGACCAGAACGTCGACTACCTGGCCTCCCAACCGATGGTGGCGGCCACGGGCAACAACCTGAACAAGTTCATGAGCGCCAACCCGTCCTACCAACTGGGCGATCAGGACAAGCAACTGCTGGAATTTTTCACTCGCCTGGCAGAAACCCACCCAGGCTACGCCTACGTAGCCTACGGGGTGAATGACGGTGGCTATGTCGGCTGGCCGGGCGGGCAGAAGTTCGTCAACTATGACCCGCGCCCGCGTCCCTGGTACCAGCTGGCCATGGCCAACCCGGGCAAGACGGTGCGCACTGGCGCCTATTACTGGGCTGCCGACGATGCCGTGCTGATCAGCACCGTGCGCGCCGTCGCCAACCAGCTCGGCAACCCCGGTGGCGTGGTCAACATCGACGTGTCGCTCAAGGGCCTGACCGAGATCGTCAAGCAGATCAAGCTGGGCGAAAGCGGCTACCTGATGCTGGTGGAAAACAACGGCAACGTGATGGTCGACCCACGCGATGCCAGCCACAACTTCAAGCAACTGGCCAGCTTCGGCGACGGCTACGCCGAACTGGCCAAGGCCGGCAAGGGCCTGGTCGAGGTCGAGATCAACGGCGAGCGCTACATGGCCAACGTCTACCCTGACGAGAAGCTGGGCTGGACCTTCATCGGCCTGATCCAGCAAGGCGAAGTGATGCAGACCACCACCCGCCTGACCTGGCTGATCGGCGCCATCGCACTGGTACTGGCGGCACTGTTCGCCGTGGTCGGCGCCGCCTTCGCCAAACTCATCGTGCGCCCGATCAACAGCGTCACCAGCGGCCTGGAAGACATTGCCCAGGGCGAAGGCGACCTGACCCGCAATCTGGACGTGCGCGGGCGCGACGAAACCGCGCAACTGGCCAACTGGTTCAACCAGTTCCTGGGTGCCATCCGCAGCCTGATCCAGCATATCGGTTCGGCCGCCAGCAAGATCCTCAGCACCTCCAGCAGCTCCACCCGGGTCTCCAGCGACATGGCCGAGGCTGCCGGCCGCCAGCGTGAAGCGGTGGACATGGTCTCCACCGCGTTCCACGAAATGGTCGCCACCGCCAACGAAGTCGCCCGCTCCTGCAGCCAGGCTGCGCAATCGGCCGACAGTGGCCAGCAGCAAGCCCGCGAAGGCCAGCAACAGATCGACGCGGCAGTCAGCAGCGTCGACCGCCTGAGCCAGGAGATTGAGCAGTCGGCCCAGTCAATCCAGCAACTGGAGCGCGACAGCAACGCCATCCAGTCGATTCTCGGCACCATCCGCTCGATTGCCGAACAGACCAACCTGCTGGCACTCAACGCAGCCATCGAGGCGGCCCGGGCCGGCGAACAAGGCCGTGGCTTTGCCGTGGTGGCCGACGAGGTGCGGGCACTGGCCAAGCGCACCGCCGACTCCACGGCCGAAATCGACGGTTTGCTGGGCAACCTGGCCAGCCGCACCGCCGAAGTGGCCGAGCAGATGCATGCCAGCCTGGAAGTGTCGCAGCAGTCTGTCAGCCGCATTGGCCTGGCCCGTGACAGCTTCGGGCAGATCCGCGAGTCGGTGGACATCATCCGCGACATGAACACGCAGATCGCCACGGCGGCGGAAGAACAGCATCAGGTGGCCGAGGACATCAACCGCCATATCAGCCAGATTCATGGCGATGCGCAGTTGGTGGCGGAACTGGCCCAGGCGGCGCGCCAGGACTCCGAGAGCCTGGCCGGGCTGTCCAATGAACTGGATTCGCTGGTGCGTCGCTTCCGCACCTGATCGCCAGCCTGTTCTGGCCCTATCGTCGGCAAGCCGGCGATAGGGCCTGGGCAGGCAACATCAAAGCTTCAGTTCCCCGGGGGTCGCGCCGAACAGCTGCTTGAAGGCTGCAATGTAGGCCGAAGTCGAATCATACCCACAGCCCAACGCCGCCTCGGTCACACTCTCCCCCGCCTCCAGCAAGGCCAGCGACGACAGCAACCGCATCCGCTGGCGCCAGTTGCGAAAGCTCAACCCGGTCTCGCGCTGGAACAGCCGCATCAAGGTCTTCTCCGAACACCCCAACTGCACCGCCCACTGCTGCAACGTCTGGACCTGGTCCGGCGCGGCGATCAGCCCGTTGCACAACGCCAACAGCCCCGGATGCCGCGGCAGCGGCAGCGAAAAACCCACTTCAGGCAAGGTCCGCAACTGATCGAGCAACACGGCCACCAGGCGCCCTTCGACACTGTCACCCTCGGCATATTCAGCCGGGAACAGGCAGAACTGCTTGATCAGCTCCCGCGCCAGCGCTGTCACCTCCAGGACCCGACATTGCGCCGGCGCCCACGGGCAGGCATCACGGCGGATATACAGGCTGCGCATTTCGGCCTGCCCGGAGGTGACCACTTCATGTTCGGCATCAGCCGGAATCCATACGCCCCACTGTGGCGGGGCGAAGTAGCTGCCATCGTCGGTATACACCCCCAATACGCCACTGATGGCGTAGGAAAACTGCACCCAGTCGTGGCTGTGGCGAGTCGTCCAGGAGCCGGCGCCGAGGCTTTCGGCGCGGGCATACAGTGGCCTGGGTAACTGGTCCAGGGCTGGAATGGCACGGGGGTGTCCGATCGTCTGCATAGCGAATTCTAGTAGTTCTGAGCAGACAAGCCTAACAGAGATCGCTACCGCCCTTCGTTAGCGCTCGACGATCACCGTCACCCCTTGCCCACCCGCTGCACAGATGGAGATCAAGCCACGTCCTTTCCCTGCCGTGGCCAGCAACTTCGCCAGGTTTGCCAATATCCGCCCACCGGTGGCGGCGAATGGGTGCCCTGCCGCCAACGAGCTGCCTTTGACGTTGAGCTTGCTGCGATCGATGGCACCCAGCGGTGCCTCAAGCCCCAGCTTCTCCCGGCAATATTCGGCATCTTCCCAGGCTTTCAAGGTGCATAACACCTGTGCCGCGAAGGCTTCGTGGATTTCGTAGTAGTCGAAGTCCTGCAAGGTCAGGCCATTGCGCGCCAACAGGCGTGACACTGCGTACACCGGCGCCATCAGCAGCCCCTCGCGGCCGCTGACGAAATCCACAGCGGCGGTTTCGCCATCGACCAGGTAAGCCAGCACCGGCAGGCCCTGCTGCTGTGCCCATTGCTCGCTGCCAAGCAGCACCATCGAGGCGCCATCGGTCAATGGTGTGGAGTTGCCCGGCGTCAAGGTGCCCAGGCCGCTGCGGTCGAATGACGGCTGAAGCCTGGCCAGTTGCTCCAGGGTCAGGTCAGTGCGCAGGTTGTTGTCGCGGCTGAGGCCCAGGAAGGGCGTCAGCAGGTCATTCTGCCAGCCCTCGCTGTAGGAGGCCGCCAGTTGCTGGTGACTGTGCAGCGTCAGCGCGTCCTGCTCGGCGCGGTCAATCCCCCAGGTTTGCGCCATGCGTTCGCAATGTTCGCCCATCGACAGCCCGGTGCGGGGTTCGCCATTGCGCGGCAGCTCGGGTTTCAGGTGGCTTGGGCGCAATTGCAGGAACGGTTTGAGCCGCTCCGCCAAGGTTTTGCCGCGATTGGCCTGCAAGAGGATGCGCCGCAGCCCTTCGTTAACGCCGATGGGGGCATCGGACGTGGTGTCCACGCCACCGGCGATGCCACAGTCGATCTGCCCGAGGGCAATCTTGTTGGCCACCAGCAGCGCCGCTTCCAGCCCGGTACCACAGGCCTGCTGAATGTCGTAGGCCGGCGTCTGCGGCGCCAGGCGCGAGCCGAGCACGCATTCGCGGGCCAGGCTCATGTCCCGCGAGTGCTTGAGCACTGCACCTGCCACCACTTCACCCAGGCGCAGCCCGTGCAGGCGATAACGCTCGATCAGGCCTTCCAGCGCTGCAGTCAGCATCGCCTGGTTGCTGGCGGTGGCGTAGGCGCCGTTGGAGCGGGCGAAGGGGATACGGTTGCCGCCCAGGATCGCGACCCGGCGAGTTGAACGCATGCGCTTGTTCCTCCTGAAACCATTTGATCCGTACAGCCTAGGTGTTTTTACCGCATTCGAACGACCTTGCCACAAAGTTGGTCCACACTTGCAAGCTTGCCTTCAGGGAGACCCGCACATGAGCGATCGCTATCTCGGCTTTGCCAACTCCAACCTCGGGCGCCGCCTCGTCGACACCCTTGGCCTGCCGCGCCCGGCGCCGCTGGAGCGCTGGCAGGCAGGCCGCCTGCGCCCGGTGGAGGGCGCGCTGGTGCTGGGCGGCGGGCCACTGGCGAACCAGGTCGAGGCCATCGCCCCGCGCCTGACCGAAGCGCTGTACAGCTTCAATGGTGACGGCCTGCAGGCGCCCGCCTGGGTCGCCGGCCTGGGGCCGAAGCTCAAGGCCGTGGTGTTCGATGCCAGCCATCTGTCCGACAGCGACCAGCTGAAGCAGTTGCGCGAATTCTTCCAGCCGTTGCTGCGCAGCCTCGCCCCCTGTGCCCACGTGGTGATCCTCGGGCGTACACCAGAATCCCTCGACGACCCGCTCGCCAGCGTCGCTCAGCGCGCCCTGGAAGGCTTCAGCCGTTCGCTGGCCAAAGAGCTGCGTAATGGCGCCACCGCGCAGTTGTTGTATGTGGGCGCGGGTGCAGACGATCAGCTCGAAGGCGCCTTGCGCTTCTTCCTGTCCCCCAAAAGTGCCTTTGTTTCCGGCCAGGTCCTGCGCCTGCAGGCCTGTGCCAACCAGGTCGAAGACTGGACCCGCCCGCTCGGTGGCCGTCGCGCCCTGGTCACTGGCGCCGCACGCGGTATCGGCGCCGCCATTGCCGAAACCCTCGCGCGTGACGGCGCCGAAGTGATGCTGCTCGACGTACCCCAGGCCCAGCAGGAACTCGATGCCCTCGCCGCACGCCTGGGTGGCAAGGCCCTGGGCCTGGACATCTGCGCCAGCGATGCCGCCGCGAAACTGCTCGAAGCCCTGCCCGACGGCATCGACATTGTCGTGCACAACGCCGGCATCACCCGCGACAAGACCCTGGCCAACATGACCCCGGAATACTGGGACGCGGTGCTGGCAGTCAACCTCAAGGCCCCTCAGGTGCTGACTCAGGCCCTGTATGACGGCGGCGCGCTGGGCGACCACGCACGTATTACCCTGCTGGCGTCGGTCAGCGGCATTGCCGGCAACCGTGGCCAGGCCAACTATGCCGCGAGCAAGGCCGGCCTGATCGGCTTCGCCGAGGCCTGGGCGGCGAAGCTTGCCGAGCGCGGCGGCAGTATCAATGCCGTGGCGCCCGGCTTCATCGAAACGCACATGACCGCCGCCATGCCCATCGGCCTGCGCGAGGCCGGCCGGCGCCTGAGCTCACTGGGCCAGGGCGGGCGCCCGCAGGATGTCGCCGAAGCCATCGCCTGGCTCAGCCAGCCGGGCTCCGGCGCGGTCAACGGCCAAGTGCTGCGCGTCTGCGGCCAGGCCTTGATGGGGGCCTGAACATGAGCCGCCAATGGCAAGACCTGCACAGCCCGGACTCACGCGCCAGCCTGTACCTGCGCGCCGCCAGCAAACGCAAGATCAGCGGCGATACCCTGCCCACCAGCGGCCTGCGCAGCGTCTTGCGCGTGCAGCCCGACAACCTGGCAGCCTATCGCCGGCTCTGCCACTTCACCGACGATGGCCGCTTGCCGGGCACTTATCCACACGTGATGGCCTTCACCCTGCAACTGCAACTGCTGACTGCCCACGACTTCCCCTTCCCGCTGCTCGGGCTGGTGCACCTGCATAACCGCATCGACGTGCTCCGCCCGCTGGGTGGCATCGACGAGCTGCGCTTTGCGGTGTACGCCGACAACCTTCAGGCGCACGCCAAAGGTGGCACTTTTGACCTGGTCACCGAAGCCGAGGATGGCCTTGGCCTGCTCTGGCGTGAAACCAGCCGCATGTTGGTGCGTGGCCTGAAGCTGGATGGCCAGTTGGACGATGGCGAAGCGAACGAGCCCGGCGCCCTGGCGGAGGTCACCCGCTGGTACGCCGACGGTGATATCGGCCGGCGCTACGCCAAGGTCTGTGGCGACTACAACCCGATTCACCTGAGTGCCGCCAGCGCACGCCTGTTCGGCTTCCCCAAGGCCATCGCCCACGGCATGTGGAGCAACGCCATGGCGTTGGCGGCCTTGCGTACGCACATGCCAAACAGCGGCTATCGCTTCGAGGTGGGGTTCCGCAAGCCGGTGCGCTTGCCGTCGGAGGTTGTCCTGAGTGCCAGCGAAGCGGGGCCGGCGGGTGAATTGCGGCTGGACGGGCAGGGTGGACTGCTGCACATGGTCGGGCGCTGGGCCGTGCTCTAGCGCCCTGATTGCACTTGCTTTGCATCGGGCCTGCGCCGAAGCTATGCAGCATTAGGAGACCCAGACCCCGATGAACCTGCAAGAACTCACCGAACGCCTGCACCAGATCCGCGACAACAATGATTGGCGCGGCTTCCACAGCCCGAAGAACCTGGCCATGGCCGCCAGCGTCGAGATGGCCGAGCTGGTGGAAATCTTCCAGTGGCTGAGCGAGGACCAATCGCGCCAGCTGCCCGCGGATCAGCTGGCCCACGCCGGCCAGGAGGTCGGCGACGTGGTCCTCTATCTGTTGCTGCTGTGCAGCGAGCTGGGCCTGGACATGGAGCAGGTGGTGCGCGCCAAGCTGGCCGACAGCGAGAGGCGTTTCGCGCGATGAACGACCGTCACTTCGATGAACTGGCCACACGCTTCGCCGAAAAAATCTACGGTGGCGCCAAGGGTGCGATCCGCCTGGCCGTGCTCCAGGCCGACCTGGCCGACACCCTCCCCGATCGGCCACTGCGGGTACTCGACATCGGCGCCGGCCTGGGCCACATGGCCTTGTGGCTGGCCCAGCGCGGGCACGATGTAACGCTGGCCGAACCTGCCGCCCCCATGCTCGAGGGTGCCCGGGCGCGCTTCGCAGAAGCGGGCCAATCGGCAACCTTCATCCAGGCGCCCTGGCAAGAGCTGCTTGGCCAGCTCACCGAGCCTTATGACCTGGTGCTGTGCCACGCCGTGCTGGAATGGCTGGCCGAACCGCAAAGCATCCTGCCGGTACTGCATCAGCTGGCTGCCCCAGGTGGCTGGCTGTCGCTGGCGTTCTACAACCGCGACGCGCTGGTCTATCGCAACTTGCTCAAGGGCCATTTCCGCAAGTTGCGCAGCAACCGCCTGGAAGGCGAAAAGCAGAGCCTGACCCCGCAAAAACCGCTTGATCCACGGGAACTCAAAGCGCAACTTGAAGTGATGTGGCAAGTCGAAAGCGAAAGTGGTGTGCGCGTCTTCCATGACTACATGCCCAAGGAGTTCCAGGACAAGGCCGAGCTGCTCGACCTGCTGGAAATGGAACTGGCCCACCGCCGTCACCCAAGCTTCGCCGGGCTCGGCCGCTACCTGCACTGGATGTGCCGCCCCCGCTGACTGCGCCCCTCCGGGAGGGATACATGCCGTACCGTCTGTTGTGCCTGGCCCTGCTGCCGCTCACCCTGGCCGCCTGCCAGGCCAGCAACCCCTATGTGGCCAGCAGCCGCCCGCTGCCGCCAGCCCCTGCGCAAGCGGCCAAGACCTTCGACGCCAGTGCCTACCCGGCACCACCGCGCGACTATGGGCACTACCGTAGCTGGAGCTGGCGCGACGGCCAGCTGCCCAGCGGCAATGCCGACGCTGACCCGGCACAAATTGCCGATGCCGTCAGTGGCGCCCTCGACCAACATGGCCTGCGCCCTGCCCGGGGCGCCACCGGCGACCTGCTGGTGAGCGCCGACATGCGCCTGGAACGACGCCTGCGCCAGGTGCGTGACTATGACACTTACGACCCCTATTACGGCCCGTACCCCTACGGCGGTGTCGGCTTCGGCGGCTACCGCAACGGTTACGGTGCCTACGGCAGCGTGCCGATCGTACGCACCTACGAAGTGGAGGTGATGGTGGTGCGCATCGACCTGTTCGATGCCCGCAACGGCCAGCCGGTGTGGAGCGCCAGCGCTGAAACTGGCAGCGACAAAGGCTCGCCGCGCGATCGCGAGACCGCCCTGCGCGAATCTATTCACAAGGCGCTCAGCGGCTATCCTCCCAGTTAATGCCTAACGGAGAACCATCATGTTGCGCCGCCTCGTTCTACTGTCATTCGCGCTGCTGCTCGCCGCCTGCTCGAGCAACAACGTTCAGCAGGATTTCGACGCCAGCCGCGATTTCGCCGCTTATCGCAGCTGGGCATGGCAGGAGCCGGGCCTGCAATATCGCCCGGATGACCCGCGCATCAAGAGCGACCTGACCGAGCAACGCATCCGCGCGGCGGTCGCCGACCAGCTCGACCAGCGCGGCCTGCGCCCGGCCCAGGGCAATGCCAGGCCTGACCTCAGCGTGCGCGCCTACCTGATCGTCGAACAACGCCAGCAACAGATCACCACCAACTATGGCGGGGCCTGGGGCGGCTACTGGAACGGGTACTGGGGCGGGCCGATGTATAACGAAACCCGCAGCGTCGACTACAAGGTGGCAACCATCCAGATCGACCTGTTCGATGGCCATGACGGCAAGCTGGTCTGGCGCGGCAGTGCCGAACAGATCATGAACAACTACCCGCCTAGCCCCGACGAGCGTAACAGTGCCATCCAGAAGACCGTTGCCCAGGTGCTCGGCAACTACCCACCGGGCCGGGTGAAATAAACCCTGCCGCTCAGGAAGCGGCCTGATTACGACATCAGGCCGCTTCCGCGCCGACCTTTTTGCCACCCGGCCATGCCCGTTCGTCAGATCGCGTCTACCCTGATTAGGAAACCTGACTGACCGGGTAGACGTGTTCAACGAATGGGAAAGGCGGCCTGCCGATGCAAAGCATTGTCCTTCTGATGTGGCTTGCCTTGTGCACTGAACAAGATATCCGCGAACGCCAGATCGCCAACATGCTGACCCTCGGTTTCGCTGCGGGCGCTCTGGTCTGGCTGTTCGCCACGGGGCACACGTGGATCGGTGCCGATGCCAGTGACGCCGGCTGGGCCCTGGCCATCGTCATGCTGCTGACGCTGCCAGGCTACATGCTCGGCCGCTTCGGTGCCGACGACGTCAAGCTGATGGGCGCCCTGGCCCTGGCGACCAGCCCGCAATACGTGCTCGGTACCTTCATCGGTGCCGGGGTCAGCGTGGTGCTGTGGTTGCTGACCCGCAGGCGCCTGTGGACGCTGCTCAACCCCAAGGTGAAGAAGCGCCTGGCCACACTGACTGAAGAAATGGGCGACAAACAAGCCTTCGTGCCTTACGTGCTGGCAGGTTTTTTACTGACTGCCGTATGGATCCAATGACCACTTCGATGGTCCGAACACTTGTACAAGACTTGTACAAAATCGCAGGCAGCGTCTATTTTTAAGCTGCCAGTGCGTCTGGCCCAGGAGCAGGGTCATTAACGAACAGGGAGTTGATCGTGACCAAGTCATTGAGTGAGGTGAAGGTTCTGGTGGTGGATGATCAGCCGCTGATCGTCGAACAATTGTGTGAATTCCTCGTATCCCAGGGCCATCCTTGCGTTGCGGCGCACTCCACCGACGAAGCCATCGAACGCTTCAATGCCGACGAAGCGATAGGCCTGGTGTTGTGCGACCTGCACATGCCCAATCGCGATGGCATCGAGCTGATGCATTCACTGAAAGAGATTGCCGGGCGCCAGCGCATGTTCGAAGCGATCATGCTCACCGGGCGCGCCGACAAACAGGACGTGATCCGCGCGCTGCGTGAAGGTTTCGCCGATTATTACCAGAAGCCCATAGACTTCGACGAACTGCTCGAGGGGGTGCGCCGCCAGGAGCAAGTGCTGCTTGAGCGCAAATCCAACCTCCAGGACCTGGGTAACCTCAATCAGCGCCTGCAGGACCTGGCCGGCTCCATCGACGAGCTCTATCAGGACCTGGAAAAGGCCCGCGGCCAGGGCGTTCACCGCCGCGCCACCGATGCCACCGAAGAGGTTGAAGGTGAACTCCCGGCGGCGTTCGAGAAGCTGTCTCCGCGGCAACTGGAGGTCGCCCGGCTGGTGAGCAAGGGCAAGACCAACTACCAGATTGCCTGTGAACTGGGGATCACCGAGAACACCGTGAAGCTGTATGTGTCGCAGGTGTTGCGTTTGACCCACATGCACAACCGCACTCAGTTGGCGTTGGCGTTAACGCCGAGTTCTTCACCCGTGCATCAGCGGTTCACAACACATTAGGTAACAGCTCAAATCAGCAACGAGTAGTCACGCAGGGCATTTGCCGTCATGGGTAAGCCCTGCCTGAGAATACACTCGACGAACTCGTCAGCACTGAAGCGCGAACGTTTCAGGCTACGTCGCATATGCGGGTCACCCTCGATGCTAATCGAAATAATCGAAATAATCGAAAACTCAAGCATGTGCATCACGCAAAGTGGCTATAGCCGAAAACTGAAGTTGATAACCAGGCGAGCTTCACGGCTCATGCTGTCCAACGCCACATCCGCCAGTGGCTTGGCCACCTCCAGGGCCACATTGCCGTACCGCCCATCGCCAAGCCGCACACCCAACGCCGCCGAGCGCATCCGTGTATCTTCGAAGGGTCCGCCGTTGTACCAGGCCTGCGCAGCATCCAGCAGCGCATACGGCTGCACCAGCCGCAACCAGCCAGCGCCAGACTGGATGCTGTAGTTGAGCTCGTAGGCCACGCCCCAGCCCTTGTCCCCCGCTGCCTGGTCCTGAGGGTAGCCATGGCCGAAGTTCTGCCCGCCAAACACGGCACGCTCACTGTCGGGCAACCGGTCATCGGTCCAGTACATGGCGCCTGACAACACGCCCTGCCAACGCGGGAACAGCTGGTCGCTCTGCAACCCGGCCACGCGAAAGCGCAGGAAGTCCATGTCGTAGTCCGCATCACTGCGTGCGCCCAGGTAATCCAGCCCCTGATACACCCCGCCGCTGACCATGCGAAAGCGCCCGGCCTCGACCTTGCGCCAATCGCCCTCGAACGACAGCGCGCGCACATAGGTGTCGTTGCGCCCCAGGCCGCCAGTGAGGTCTTCGGCATGCTCACTGACCGAATAGACATGCCCGGTCACCGCCAGCCATTCATCCGCCGTGACGATCACCGGCTGGCCAAGCCCGATTGCATAACGCTCGCTTTCTATCTTCTGGAAAAACTGCGCACCATGCTCCAGGCGCACAGGTGTTTGCGGCTCGCTGCGGTAGCGAGCCGCCGAAAGCAGCAACTGGCTGCCTTGTGCATCCAGGTGCTGGCTGTAATCGAGGCGCTGGTAATGGCTGTGGTCATCACCCGGCGGCAGCAGCACGCTGGCCGTCAGTTGCTCGGCAAAACGGGTCTGGGCATTGCTGGTGACCTTGAACAACCCCTGCGGGCCATCGCGGCTGCCATCACTGAACGCCAATGCCGCATCGAAGGGCTTGCGTGCGGCATGCACGGTAAGCTGCGCGGCGCCCTCGCCGGGCCCGGCCTGGGTCAAATCTGCCAGCAGCGTCACACCCGGTATCCGCTGGGCCAGGCCGAGGAAGCGGTCGAGCGTCGCCTGAGTCAACGGGCGCTCTGCCTGCAAGCGCTGCAGCAGCTGGTCGAGATACGTGCCAGCGGGCCCGATATCCCCGTTACGCTTCACGTCGTGAACATAGCCCTCGACCAACACGACATGCACGCGGCCATCGGCAAAGTCCTGGTCGGGCAGATAAGCCTGCGACAGCAGATAGCCGTCGCGCTGGTAGCGCTGTGTCAGGCGTTCGGTGAACTGCTGCAGCTCGCCAACACTCACTTCGCGGCCGATCAAGGGCTGGTAATGCTCGCGCAACTCGCTCAACGGGTAGACCGTTCCGCCTTCGAAGCGCACCTTGTGCAGCACGAAGCGGGTCGCCAGGCGCAGCGTGTCGGTCGCGGCCGTGGGCGGTGCCAGGTGCAGGTTCGGAGCACGTGGGCGATAGGCCTCGATCGGCAGGTTCGCGCTGGGCAGGCGACGCTCGTATTCATGGCCGTCGAGCAACACTGGCAAGGGCTCGGCAATCACCAGGCAGGCCCAGGGCGACAGCAACAGGGGCATCAGCAGAAGACGCATAGGACGCTCCACAATCCCTAGGGTACCGGGGCGTCGCCGGCCTCACCCGTCACGTTGAAGCGTAGGTGTTGCCCCGGTAAACGTCGAACCCCTACTCGGTGACCTGGAACGCCACCCGTGCTGTTTCTCCGCTTTCATCCAGGGCACTCAGCTCAAACTGCCCGGCCTGGTCGAAACGTACCAGCACGCTGCCCTGCCCTTCGCTTTCGCCCAGCGGCTGGCCGTTGAGGAACCACCAGCGCCGCCCGCCACCGCCGAGGGCAGAGACGTGCAGCTGCAAGGGTTCGCTGCTGGTGGCCGGGCGCTGCAGGTTATCGCCGGGACGCACGCCGACGATGGACAGCGGTGGCGCGCTGGCCGGCACCTGTGGCGGGCAGCTCGGGTCCACCGCCGGCAGCCGCGCCGCACGCCGCTCGACGCGTGGCAACCAAGGCTCCAGCGGTGCCGGCCACAAGGCGATGTCGCGCGTTTTGGCGCCTGGGCAACTGCCGTCCACGCGCAGGCCCTGGGCATTGACCCAGATGCTCTCGCGCAGCCCCAGGCCGAGGGGCTGGTCGGCGGCCTGCAAAGTGGGAGGTGTGGTGCCATCGAGTGTCCAGGCAAAGCGCTGACGCCGGCAGTTCGGGTCCTGTCGGTTCATCGGCTGGCCCAGCGGCCAGCAGATGGCTGCCACGCCAACACTTTCCGGCACGCGTTCCACCGGTACCCGGATGCCCCGCTGGCTGTCGCGGTTGCTCAGCAAGTCATGCACCTGCAGCATCAACGGTGCCGCCGAGGCCAGGCCGAACTGCCCGGGCACCGGCGTGCCATCGGGGCGACCGATCCACACCCCGATCAGGTAACGCGGCCCTACGCCGATCGACCAGGCATCGCGAAAGCCATAGCTGGTACCGGTCTTCCAGGCCAGTTGCGGGCGCTGTACCAGCTCGGCATGCGGGTCGCGGTCGGGCCGCGCCTGGCCACTGAGGATGCGCCGAATGATCCAGGCCGCGCCTGGCGACATCAACCGGCGCTCCAGCAGCGGATCCTGCGGTTGCAGGCGAACCTGCGCACTGTTACCGCCCCGGGCCAGTGCCGCGTAGCCACCGACCAGGTCCTCCAGGCGGCTGCCGGCACCGCCCAGAATCAATGCCAGGTTGGGCTCGGCCAAAGGCGGCAGCGCCAGAGGCACGCCAGCCATGCGCAACTGCGCGGCAAAGCGCTTGGGGCCATAGGCTTCGAGCAATTGCACCGCTGGCAGGTTGAGTGATAGCGCCAGCGCCGAACTGGCGGAGACCGGGCCGCTGAAACCCATCGAGAAATTTCCGGGACGATAGTCGCCATAGCGACGTGGCACATCCTGCAGCAGCGATTCGGAATGGATCAGGCCGTCATCCATGGCAAGGCCGTAAAGAAACGGCTTGAGCGTCGAGCCTGGTGAGCGCAACGAGCGGACCATGTCGACATGGCCAAAACGGCGCTCGTCGCTGAGGTCGATCGAGCCCAGGTAAGCGCGTACCGCCATGGTCTGCGCCTCGACCACCAGGATCGCTGCCGAGGTGCGCTCCGGCAGGCGCGCGCGCCAGCCCAGCAGCAGGTCCTCCAGGCGCCGTTGCAACGAGGCATCGAGGGTGGTGCGGATCAAGGTCGGGCTGTCAGGGGTGTTCAGCCGCCGCGCCAGCAGGGGCGCCAGCGCGGGTTCCTGACGCGGGGCCAGCAGCAGAGGTTCTTCGGCCGCCTCCTCGATCTGTTGCGCCGGCCACACCTGATACTCGTCCAGGCGCTGCAACACCTTGTCGCGGGCACGTTGGGCACGGGCCGGGTGGCGGTCCGGGCGCAAGCGGCTCGGTGCCTGCGGCAGCACCGCCAACAATGCGGCCTCGGCGGGGGTGAGGTGCTGCGGCGACTTGCCCAGGTAAGCCCAACTGGCCGCTGCCACACCCTGCAAGGTACCGCCGAACGGGGCACGGTTCAGGTAGATCTGCAGGATCTCGCGCTTGGACAGGTGCCACTCCAGCTGCGCGGTGCGCCACAGCTGCCGCAGCTTGCCGGCCAGGGTGCGATCATGGGGGTCGAGCAGGCGTGCAACCTGCATCGACAATGTGCTACCGCCAGACACTACCCGCCCACCGCGCAGGTTGAGCCAGGCCGCCCGCGCCAGGGCCAGCGGGTTGACCCCGGGGTGGCGGTAGAACCAGCGGTCCTCGTAGGTCAGCAGGGCCTGCAGGTACAGCGGCGAAACCTCTTCCGGGCTGACCGGATAGCGCCACACGCCATCGGCATCGGCAAAGCGCCACAACGGTGTACCGTCTTCGGCCAGCACCACCCGTGCCAGGTCATTGCCCGGCAACGGCAGCGGCCAGATGCGGTCGGCCAGCCACAACAGGCCGAGCAGCATCAGGATGCTGACCGCAGCAGCACGCACAAGCCTTCCCGCTCGGCTACGTGGCCGCGCTAAGCTTGGCATCGGGAACCGACCTGGCCAGGTAATGGCCAAAGGCTTGGGAACGGCAAACGTGCCGATTCGTTCATCAGGAAGCAACTATGCATGTAGAAGGTTTTTTCGAGTGGCTTGGCCAGGCACTGGGGTCATTGATCCGCTTCATCGTCGACGCCTTGAGCGGCCTGTTCAACCTGCTGGCCAACGCCGGGGGCAATTTCATCGATGGCCTGGCACGCACGCTGGGCATGGACACCTCGCTGCTCAGCATCCTCGCCCTGATCATCGGCCTGATGCTGCTGTATTCGGCCATCCGCGCCTTCATGCGTGCCTCGATCATCCTCGGGATCATCTGGCTGGTGCTGGGGCTGTGGGTGATGAGCTGGGTCATTCACTGAAGAACAGCTGCAAGTCTCGAGCTGCAAGCTGCAAGAAAGCCAATCTGCTTCACTTGCAGCTTGAAGCTTGAAGCTTGCGCTTCAGCGCGCTTTCACCGTCATTTCACCCTGCCCGTCCCCCACCGCCTGCAGGTTCGGCCGGTACATCGACTCCACCTGCGGCGGCGGCACCCGGTAGGTGCCCGGGGTCACCGCACGCGCCAGGTACAACAGGTGCGTGGTGCCATAGCCGTCGAGCTTGAGGGCCGCCACGTAGCGGTCATCACGGTACTCCTGGTGCACCACGCTGGCGTTCTGCATCGACTCGCGCCACTGCTTCACCGCGCTGCTGGCATTGTCCAGGCTGGCAGCGCTCTGGGCGAGGTTCTGGTTCTCCAGTTCCAGGCCAGCAGGCAGCAGGTCAACCACCAGGGCATCCGGCACGCGATCAGTGGCCTTGAGCGCCAGGTGCACCAGCACCAGGTCGCCGCTGCGCAGGTTGTGCAGATCCAGCGGCTGGCCATTCATGCCCAGGTAGTCGCGGCGAATCTCCATGCCATTGCCACCGGCGGCAGGCGCCTGGCGTGGATAGCCCGACAGGGTCAGTTGCTGATAGAGCGTTTCGCTACCCTCGTTCTGCACGCTCAGCGGCGAGGCCAGCAACGGCCCTTCGAGCTTCGTGCCCGCCTCGACATTATTGAATTCACGCACCTCACCAGCACTGTCCAGGCGTGCCTTCCACGGCGCTTCCGGCTTGCCCAGCAGACCCCGGCCGGCCAGGTACAAGGCATTGCGCTCCTGGGTCGACAGCCAACGGTTGGCCGCCAGCTCGTCCGACAGGGCGAACAGCCGCTGGTCGACCTGGTTGCTGGCCAGTTTGCTCTCCTGCAGCAGCGCCAGGATCAGCGCCTGGTCGCGCAGGCTGCTGCCATAGTCGGCCATCCAGCCCTTGCTGCGGCTGATGCCCAGGCCCGCCTGCAGCGCCTGCTCGGCGCGCGGCTTGTCGCCCATGGCATCCAGCGCTACGGCGAGCTGCACCAGCGGCAAGCCGGAGCGGGCATCGGCGCGGCGCTCGAACAGGCTGCGCAGGGCACCCAGCGGTGCCTGCTGGCTGCGCGAAAGCACTAGCGCGGCGTAGGCTTGCACGGCAAAGCGAGTGTGCTCGGCGTTCTCGCTGTAGTCGACTTCGATCAGGTTGCGTTCCTGCAAGTAGCGCAGCAAGCGCTCGTTGGCCTTCTTCAAGGCCTCGGCCGGCACGCCGAAGCCCTGGTCGCGGGCACGCAGCAGGAAGTCGGTGACATAGGCGGTCAGCCAGTATTCCTCTTCACTGTCCGAGCTCCACAGGCCGAAGCTGCCGTTGTAGCGCTGCATGCCCAGCAGGTGCTCGATGCCCATCTCGATCTTGCGTTTGCGCACCTCGGCCGGCTCACCCTTGATGCCCAGGCGCTTGAGGCTGTCGGCATCGGCGTAGAGTGATGGGTAGAGGCCGCTGGTGGTCTGCTCCAGGCAGCCGTAAGGGTAGGCTTCGAGGGCGCGGATCTGTTCCGCCAGGTTCAGTGGCGGGCGGCTCGACAGCGCCAGGCTGGCTTCCAGGCCCGCAGGCTCGAAGGCGGCCAGATCGCTTTCCGGCAAGGTCCATGGCTGGTCCTTGAGGGCCACGCGGTAATGCTTGAGCATCGCCGGATAGGCCGGGCGCACACCCAAGGTCCATTCGCGCTCGAAGGTATTGGCCGGCTCGCCCGGCAGTTGCAGGCCATTGACCCGCACCTGCACCTTGCCCTGCCCCAAACCACCAAGGGCTTGCACCGGGATCAGCAAGGTGCGGCGCTCGCCTTCGGCAAGGGCGACACTCTGCTGGGCGCTGGCGGTAAGCTCCAGCTGCCCCTCGGTGGTGATCTCGACATTCAATTGCTGGGCACGCCCCGACAGGTTGGCCAGGTCCAGCGCCAGGCTGGTGCGATCACCGCCGGCCAGGAAGCGCGGCGCAGACAGCTCGGCGATCAGCGGCGCGGCCACCACAGTCTTGCCTTCGGCCATGCCGAAGTGCTCGTCGGTCCAGGCCTGGGCCATCAGCCGCAGCTCGCCGTTGAAGTCGGGAATATCGACCGTCGCCTCACCTTCACCCTGGTCGTTGAGGGTCACCGGCAGGCTTTGCTGGGCAACGATGGTCACCGTGGTATTGGGCCGCTTGCCGCCCTTGGCCATCGCCGCATCACCACCGAACGCCAGGCTGGCCAGGCGCCCCTGGCCGGCTTCGATCAGCTGGCCGTAGATGTCCAGCTGGTCGGCGCCATAGGCCTTGCGGCCGAACAGGCTGGCGAACGGGTCGGGGGTCTTGAAGTCGGTGATGTTGAGGATGCCCACGTCGACGGCGGACAGCAGCACGTGCACCTGCTTCGGCACGCTGCCGTCGGCATTGGCGGCCTTGATCTTCACCGTCAGCGGCTGCTTGGGCCGCATCTTCTCCGGCGCCTGCAAGCTGACCGCGAGCTTGCGCTCGGCACGCGCCAGCGGCAGGTGCAGCACGCCGACGGCGCGCTTGGGCGTGGCATTGGCCTTGCGCTCACCCGGGCGGATCACCAGCGCACTGATGTACAGGTCGTGGCGCGCCCACTGTTTGTCCAGCTGCACCTCGAAGGTCTTGCCCTCGGCGGGCACCTCGATTTCTTGCCACCACAGCGGGCCATCGCTGGACTCGATCATCAGGTAGCCGCTGCCGGCCGCAGGCGGGGTGACGGTGACCTTGGCGCTGGCGCCATCGGCATAGGCCGGCTTGTCCAGTGCCAGCTTCACCTGATCCGGTCGCACCGCGCCGCCTTCGGCGTTGTCCTGGGCGCGGTAACCGGCCCAGAAGCGCTCGCTGGAAACCAACCCGGTCTCAGGGTCTTCCACCTCGACCCGGTACGGGCCCCATTCCACCTGGAAATTCAGTTTGGCGGTGGAGCCTGCCTTGACACTGATGGTCTGCTCGCTCTGGGTGAGGAATTTCTCGTTGTAGTTGTAGCTCCAGCCATCGCTCTGCGAGTAGTTCCAGTAGTAGTCACGGCGCTCGCGGATCAGCCGCACTTTCAAGTCATTGGCGGCGAGCTTGTTGCCTTCACGGTCAGCCACGAGAAACTCGAATTCGACCGGGCCATCGCTGTCGGTTTCTTCGCCGTCGAACAGGCCGCGCAGGCCAGGCAGGCGCTCGGCTGGCCAGATCGGCTGTTCGAGGCGGCGGGTGATCGGCCGGCCGCCGGATTCCTGCAGGCTGGCCTGCACGGTCAACTGCAGCGGCGAGCGTGCTTCGGCCCAGTGGCTCTCGATATCGACCACTGCCTTGCCGGCCTGGTCAAGGGTGACTTCGTCAAGCTCCAGGTCCTGGGTCAGTTCGGTTTCGGTAACCGAGCCGAACTGGTAGCCCGGCAGTGCCGGCACGGCTTCACGCAGCGGGCGCACATAGGCTTGCCCGCTCAGGCGATTGCCGGCAGCCGGCGCACCGTAGAGGTAGCGGCCATTGACCTGAATGCGCGCATCCTCTTCGGGCGACAACGGCGTATCGCTACCCTTGAGCTCAAGTGCCAGGCGCTCGGGGAGGAAGTCTTCGACCAGGAATTGGTAAACCTGCTTGCGCCCGCCGCCCAGGTCGAGCAGCAATTGCCAGCGACCGGTCGGGGCCTCCGTAGCCAGTTGCAGCTGATACTGGTAAAGGCCATTGGCATCGGCTTCCCAGACGAACTTGCGGCTGACCTGCTCGTCCGGGCGGCGCACTTCCACGCTGACCGGCTGGGCCTTGACCGGCTTGCCATCCTGATCGCGCAGCAACCCGTTGAGCAGCACCGTTTCACCCGGGCGATAGAGGTCGCGCGGGCCAAAAATGAAGAATTGCAGCGGGTTGGCCTGGGGGCCGGTGATGTCGAACTCGGCCAGGTCCAGGGCTGCGGTGTTCAGGCGCAGCAGGGTGGTGTGCACGCCCTGGGTGGCGATCAGGGTATCGGCCTTGGCCGTGATCGGCAGTTGGGCATGGCCGGCACCATCGGTCTTGGCCTGGGCCAGCAGCTTGCCCTTGTCGTCATGCAGTTCGAGGTTGACGTCCTTGAGTGCCTTGCCGCCCTCCAGGGCCTGGGCGAACACGTCCAGGCGGTCGCGGTAGCGGTGGGCAGACACGCCAATGTCGCTGAGGGTGAACAGCGTCGCTGGCTGCGAATAGTCGTAGGTACCCGAGGCGCGCATCACGGCCAGGTACACGCCGGGTTCCTGCAGCGGCTTGATCCCGGCAATCGGCAGCAGCACGGTCTCGCGGGTGTTGCGCGCCGGGTTCAGGTCGAAGCGGCCGCTGTAGACCAGCTCGGCCATGTCCAGGGTTTCCTTGGACTGGTAGTAGTACAGGCTGCTGTTGCGGCCCCAGCTGGCCAGGAAGGTCGAGAGCATCTCAGGCTTGACCCGGAAGAACTCGACATCGACCTTGGCAACGTTCAGCGCGATCACCGGCAGGCCTTCGGCCAGGCGTGTGGGCAGCAAAGAACCGCGGCTGGCGAAACCAACGGTGGCTTGCATGTCGCGGGTTTCCAGGCGGCTCACCGATTCGCTGTCGAGCTTGTTGCCGTTGACGGCCAGCAAGCCCTTGTCGACGGTCAGCACCAGCTTGCGCTGCGGTTCCAGGTGGCGCAGGCGCAGTTCCATCTGGTTGTCGGAGAGTTCCCAGGCACCGTCGACCTTGCCTTTGACCGTATCGACCAGGTGCACCTTGCTGGCGAAGTCCTGCTTGGCGTCCAGCGGTGCCGAGAAGCTGATCGACAGCGTGCTGGCGCCATCGAGCTGCACTTCCGAGACGTCCAGCACGCTGAGCTCGCGCCCTTCGTAGCGTTTGGCAAGGACGGCAGGGTCCTCGCGCTTGGGCGCCGGGGCCTCGACCGCAGCGCTCGCAGCCGGTTTTTCGGTGGCAGCGGGCTTGCCCGGCGTCGAGGAATCACAGGCACTGAGCAAGGCCAGCGCGCAGGCCAGCAACAATCCTTTGTTGAACATGGAGTGGGAACTCTTTGGCAGCGTGTACGTGAGGGCAGCAACTATAGCGCAACGGCGGGTCTGGCACTTTCGTCGATGCGGCAAGTGAGACCGTGTTCGCGCAGATTGGTTGCCTGGCCGGTACACTGTGCCCGCGAAGCGCCCCACAGCCTCAGGAATTGCAATGCCGCAACTGACCACCGACTGGCAGCACCGCCCCACCCACCGCAAGGTCTGGGCGCTGGCTGCGCCGATGATCCTCTCGAACATTTCGGTACCGCTGGTGGCTCTGGTCGACAGCACCGTGATCGGCCACCTGCCCCACGCCCACCAGCTCGGTGCGGTGGCCGTGGGCGCCACGCTGTTCACCTTCATGGTCGGCCTGATGGGCTTCCTGCGCATGGGCTCCACCGGCTTCGCTGCCCAGGCTGCCGGGCGTGCCGACGGCGCAGCGCTGCGCCAGGTGCTGGTACAGGGCCTGCTGCTGGCCGTGGCCTTCGCGCTGCTGATCGGCCTGCTCGCCCTGCCCTTCAGCCAGTTGGCGCTGCACGCCATGCAACCAAGCGTGGCGTTGCAGCAATCCACTGAAGACTTCTTCCATACCCGGTTGCTGGGCTTGCCGGCAGCGCTTGCCAGCTATGCGCTGGTCGGCTGGTTCCTTGGTACGCAGAACGCACGGGCGCCACTGGCGATTCTGCTGACCACCAACCTGCTGAACATCGCCCTCAACCTG
>NZ_VZII01000049.1 GCF_009391885.1 Pseudomonas sp. MN1F
TCATCAGGCCGACCTGGTGAAAATCAGGGCCTGCCTAACGGCAGGCCGTTACCGGCCCGCACACAAAAAATCTGACAGTCCCAAACAACGGTCGCGCGCGCCTGTCGCAGGCGTTACTGGCCCGAAACAAACGTAGGAGCGAGCAAAGCTCGCGATGCGCCGCGCGGGCGGCGCTCGATCTCATAGGCGCTGCACCTGTAATGGCGAACACATGGTAGCCCTGACCCAATCCCCCGCCCTACCAACGCACCTCCCGCTGCCCCGCCAGCGCCTGCGCGCCCAGCCACTGCGCGCCCCTCAGCAACGGCGTCAACGCTGACCCATTCTGCAAGTTGAACATCACTTGCGCCCTGCGCCTCTCCAGGTCCGCATCCAGCTTCAGTTCATGCTGCCCCTGCTGCACCAATTGCCCACGCAAGCGCCAGCCAGCAGAGCAATCCATCTCCACCCAGCCCTGCCCCAACCCCAGCGACCACGGCTCGCTCAAGGCCAGATCCGTCACGCCCACCCGCCCCTCGCTGCTTCTACACTGGCGCCCAGAACCCTGCATGCGCAACGCCCCTTGCCACTGCCCGGCCAGGCGGTAATCCGTCAGCGCCGTCGCCTGCGGGGCCAAAGCCGCCGCTTCCAGCCGCCAGCGCCAGGGCCAGCCTTCGGCGCGCACCTGCCAGGCCTGGCCCTGGAAACCGAGCTGCGCGTTGGCCTGCATGCGCCATGGCTGCAACGCCCAGCGCAGCGGCCCGACCGGCCCCAGTTGCTGTGCCTGGCCCTGCCACACGCTGCCGCTGACATCACGTGCCGGCAGGCCAACGCCGCGCACCACCCAGGCAGCTGGGAATTCGACCAGCAAGGTCAACGTGAATACCAACCCACACCACAGCAGCCCGCGACGGCTCATGGCTGCACCCCTACTTCGAAACGCAGGCCCTTGGCGTCCTGCTCCAGCCCCCAGTGCAATGGCTGCGCGCCTTCCGCACGCAGGCTCTGCAACCAGCCCTGCAATACGCGCTCATCCGCGACCAGTCCCCGCAACTGCCAGCTTTCGCCTTGCACCTCGACATCGCCCAGCTCGATCTGCCGCGACTGAGCTGACTGGCGCAGGCGCTCCAGGCTCACGCCCGGGCCACCCTGCATGCTTGCGGCCTGCACCGCCAACTCACGCCACTGGCTCAGCTCACGCCATTGCGCCAGGCCTTCGCGCACGGCCAGGAAGGCCAGCAGCAAGCCAATCAGCCCCCATGCAAACCACATCCGGTGACGCTGCATCCAGTCCCGGTTCATGAGGCAGCTCCCAGGTCGAACACCACCTGCCCGTCCTGCACCTGCACGGCAGCGCCGACAGCACTGGCCATCTCGGCCCACGGTGGCGCGGCGCCCGCGCCGTCCAGGCGCAGGTGCCAGCGCTGGCCATCGAAACGCACGGCCTGCAGCCGCCAGGCGGGATGCTCGCGCAGCCAGGCGTGCAGACGTGCCTGCAGGTCTTCGAGCTGACGCTCGCGCAGTTGCTGTTGCAGTTCGCTTTCCCGCAGACGCTTCAGGGCCTGTGCCGCATGCCGGGGGCTGGCCTGCTCGCCGGTCACCGCCAGCACCTGTGCACGCCAGGTTTGCACCTGGCGCCATTGCTGGGTCAGCCACAGGCCGCCCCATGCGCAGGCCAATACCAGGCACACCGCAAGCAGGCGCTGCTGTTGCCGTGACACGCCAGGCAGCAAGCGCGCCTGACGGGGTCGTTCGAGCAGACTGGGCAGATTGTCGAGCGGTGCCAACGCACTTGGCCAAGCGCCAGACACAACCCTCTGGGACAGACCCGACCAAGGTTGCTGGGGCAACTCGCCCAACGCAGCGGGCCAGGCCAACCAATGCTCAAGTCCGTCCTCGACCTGCCCTTTGCATAACGATAGCTCCGGTGTGCGCTGCCACTGCCAGGCATTACCCGGCTCAGGTGTCGGCAGCAGCTGGAACTCGGCCCAGGAGCATTCCACTTGCAGTCCCCATTCAGCACATTGCGCGCGCCACGGCATCAGCAACTGCCGCTCCACCGTCATCAGGCGCAGTTGCCCCGCGTGACGCGACAGGCAGGCGCACAAGATCTCGTCCGTTGTCTGCAGCAAGCGGTCTTCCAGCAACAGCGGCCACTCATCGCGCTTCAAGCCCGGCGGCGCCGCCAGTTGAAACTGGCTGCAGCATTCCCCGGGGACGATCAGCGCCACCCGTGCCAGCAAGTTCGCAGGTGGCTCGCCCTGCCCTTGGCGTTGGGCGCCATCCGCCTCGACCAGCAGCCAGTCCCAGACCTCGCCCGGGCGCAACAACAGCCACGGTCGCGCTGTCGCAGATTTGCGCCATTCAAACTTCATGAGCGCCCCCAGGGCAGAACAAAGGTGCAGACATACGGTGCTCCATCACGCTGCAATTCCAGGCGCACGCCACGGCCGGGGTGCGCGGGTTGGTCGGAGGGCCAGGGCAGCCAGCGGCCACCCTGGTGGTAAAGCACGTTGATCGTGCTGACCCGCAGCAGTTGCTCGCGCACTACCCAGCGCGGCTCGCTGGCGGCGTACAGCTCGGCCGAGCTTTCCAGCAGCAGGCGTTGCTCACGCACATCGAAGCGCAGGCGCTGGCGTTGCAGGCGCGAACCGCCCTCGGCCTCGGGCAGGGCGGCGGCGGCCACCCACAGCAACTGCTGGCGGTCGGCCTGCCAGTCGAGCCAGCGACTGGCCAGAGGCAGGCGCTGTTCATACAGGCGGCGCAGCACCGGGCTGTCGAAACGCCGCTCCAGGGCCAGGCAGAACTCCAGCACGCCGGTTTGCTGGGAGTTCACCTGCAGCCGCTCGCGCACCTTGAGCCAGCCATTGACCAGCGCCGACAGCATCACCCCGAGCAGCGCGGTCAGGGCCATGGCCACCATCAGCTCGATCAGGGTCAAACCTGCCTGGCGCCGCTTCATGGCTGCTCCAGAAAAACGGTGTACTGGCCCAGCGGCAGGCGTTGGTCACGGTCGGCAAACAACTGCAATTCGCCACGGCGCAAGTTGCGCACTCCGGTGCGGCGCAGCTGCATTTGCCAATGGCAGGCCTGGCCGCCCTGGCTGAGCACGCCATCGACCTGGTTGCTGGCCGGCCAGTACTGCTCGACGGTGAAGCGCGCCTGCAGTTCGCGAGCACACAGCACGCCCAGACGATGCTGCTGCACGTTGTCCTGCACCGCCACGCGCTGGCGCAACACCTGGCTGGTGATGACCGCCAGCACCGCGGCTATCGCCAGGGCCACGGTCACTTCCAGCAAGGTGAACCCGCGCTGCCTGCGTTTCATCGCGCCATCGCCACGCGTAGCTGGCCGTCGTGGCCCCAGTCCCAACGCTGGCTGCCGTTGGCCCAGCGCCAGCTCACCGAGCCCGGTTGCGCCCAGCCCTGCGGGGTGAACAGCACACGCGGCTGGGCGCTGGCCGGCCAGTCCGGGCGCAGGCCTTTTGGCCAGTCAGCCGGGGCGCCTGCCTCGACCACCCAGCCATCGCCTTCACGGCGCACGAACTCTGGCCGCAGGCCAGTCCAGCGCAACCCACGCAATTGCCCGGCATGCCGGGCGAGCGCTGCCTGAGTGCGGGTTTCTGTGGCCAGCCGTTGCAGCGCCTGATCGACGCTGGCCTTGCCGCTGTCGAGCCAGGCCACCGCCATGCCGGTCATGAGCCCGGCGATGGCCAGTACCACGAGCAATTCGAGCAGGCTGAAGCCGCGCTGGCCATGCATGATCTAGAGGGCCCAGTTGCCCAGGTCGGCATCCTGGCCTTCGCCACCGGGTACACCATCGGCCCCCAGCGAATACACATCGACCCGCCCATGCTCACCGGGCATGCGGTACTGGTACGGGGTGCCCCATGGGTCTTCCGGCAGGCGGCGCACATAGCCGTCGCTGCGCCAGCTGCGTGGCAGCGGTTCCTGGGTCGGTTTCTTCACCAGCGCGGCCAGGCCCTGTTCGTTGCTGGGGAAGCGCAGGTTGTCCAGGCGGTACATGTCCAGCGCCTGTTCAAGGGTCGCCAGGTCGGCCATGACCTTTTGCTTCATGGCCTTGTCCTGGTTGCCCAGCACGCTGGGCGCGACCACGGCGATCAGCAGGCCGATGATGAAGATCACCACCATGATTTCCATCAGGGTGAAGCCGCGCTGGCGGTTGCGTCGATGCTGCATGGAAGTGCTCCTTGGGTTCACAGTTGCAGGCCCTGGTTGAGTTGCATGATCGGTAACAGCACCGCCAGCACGATGAACAGCACCACGGCGCCCATCACCAGGATCATCAGGGGTTCGAAAAGCGCCATGGCGGTGTCCACCTGGCGGGCGAAGCCACGTTCCTGGTCGTCGGCCACGCGTTCGAGCATGTCGGCCAGGGTGCCGCTGGCCTCGCCGCTGCCGACCATGTTCACCAGCAACGGCGGGAACTGCTGGCTGGCATCCAGGGCGCGGTGCAGGCTGGTGCCGCCCTGCACGTGCTGGCGCACCTGCTCCATGGCCAGGCGGATGCGCCGGTTGCCGACGGTCTCGGTGGCCACCTGCAGGGCTTCGAGCAGGGCCACGCCGCTGCTACAGAGGATTGCCAGGCTGCGCGCCAGACGGGCGCTTTCGAGCACCTGTAGCAGCATGCCGATACGCGGCAGGCGCAGCAGCAGTTCATCGCGGCGCAGGCACCAGTGCGGCTTGCGCAACAGCCAGCTGGCCAGCACGCCGGACACCAGCGCCAACCCCAACAGCCAGGGGCCGGCCTGCACCAGGCCTTGGCTCAGGCCGATCAGCAATGAGGTGATCAGCGGCAGGCTTTGGCCCGCGTGGGCGAACTGTTCGGTGAGCTTGGGCACGACGAAAGTCATCAGGCCAACCACCACTGCCAGCGATACCCCCATCAGCACGCAGGGGTAGATCAGCGCCGTGCGCGCCTTGTGCTGCTGGCGTTGCACCTGTTCGAGGTGATCGGCCAGGCGGGTCAGCACCTGGGCCAGGCGCCCAGAGCGCTCGCCGGCCTCGACCAGGGCGCAGTACAAACCGGTGAATGGCGCCCCTTGCCGGGCGAGGCTGCGGGCCAGTCCGAGGCCTTCGGCGAGTGAACCGCGCAGGGCCACCAGCACGCCCTGCAGGGCCGGTTCGCGCAGTTGCCGTTCCAGCGTGGCCAGGGCATCGACCAGCGGGATGCCCGCGCCGGTCAGGGTCGCCAGCTGGCGGGTCAGCTCGCACAGCTGCGCACGGCTCAGGCGCTGACGGCGCGGTTGGCGGCTGCCGGCTTCATGGCGCTGCAGTTGGCGCGGAAACAGGCCCTGCTCGCGCAGCAACTGGCGGGCATGGCGTTCGCTGTCGGCCTGCAGGCTGGCCTTGTGGGTCTTGCCGGCAAGGTCGACGGCCTGGTAGCGGAAGGTCGGCATCGGTCAGCCCTGCACCACGCGCAGCACCTCGGCGAGGCTGGTATCGCCGCGGGCCAGGCAATCGCTGGCCATCGCCACCAGGCTCTGCCGGCGCTTGGCCAGGTAACCCTGCATGGCCAGTTCGCTGGCGCCGTCGTACAGCAGGCCGACCAGGCCGGCGTCCAGTTCGATGAACTCGTAAAGCCCCAGCCGCCCGACATAACCACTGCCCTGGCAATGCTCGCAGCCGACCGCGTGATAGCTGCTGTGCAGCGCCGCCAGCTCCGGCCAAAGGGCACGTTCGGCCGGTTGCAATGGCTGCGCGACGGCGCATTGGCAAAGCCGCCTGACCAGGCGCTGGGCCAACACGCCGCGCAGGCACGAGGCGATCAGGAACGGTTCGATGCCCATGTCGCGCAAGCGCGTGACGGCGCCCACAGCGCTGTTGGTGTGCAGCGTCGACAACACCAGGTGGCCAGTGAGGCTGGCTTGCACAGCGATCTGCGCGGTCTCCTGGTCGCGGATTTCACCGAGCATGATCACGTCCGGGTCCTGGCGCAGGATGGCGCGCAGGCCGCTGGCGAAGGTCAGCCCGGCGCGTGGGTTGATGGCGGTCTGGCCGATGCCGGCAATGGCGTATTCGACCGGGTCTTCAACGGTGAGGATGTTGCGGCTGCCGTCGTTGAGGCTGTTGAGGCTGGCGTACAGCGTGGTGGTCTTGCCCGAACCGGTCGGGCCGGTGGACAGGACGATGCCATTGGGCCGCGCCAGGCAGCTGCGCAAGCCCTGCAGCACGGCGGCGGGCATGCCCAGGTTGGCCAGCGCCAGCAGGCTGGCCTGCTTGTCTAGCACCCGCATCACCACGCGCTCGCCATGAATACCGGGCAACGTCGACACTCGCACGTCGACTTCCCGGCCGGCCGCGCGCAAGGTGATGCGGCCATCCTGGGGCTGGCGCTTTTCGGCGATGTCCAGCCGTGCCATGACCTTGATCCGCGACACCAGCATCGCCGACAGCGCCCGCGGCGGGCGCAGCACCTCACGCAAGTGGCCGTCGACGCGCAGGCGCACCACCAGGCTCTGCTCGAAGGTTTCGATATGGATGTCCGAGGCACGCAGGCGCAGCGCCTGGCCGAACAGGCCGTTGATCAGGCGGATCACCGGGGCTTCGTCGTCGCTTTCGAGCAGGTCTTCGATGCGCGGCATTTCGCTCATCAGGCTGTCCAGGTCGACCTGTTCGCCAATGCCTTCGATCAGCGCTTCGGTCGCGCCCGCGCCCGCCTCATAAAGCTGGCCAAGGCGCTCATCGAACGCCGCAGGCTCCAGGTATTCCAGCGCCATGGGCCGGCCATGCACGCGCAGCAGTTCCTGCAGCTGGTCGCTGTCGGCGTCGCGGCGCAGCCACAGACGCCAGCCTTGCTCGGCCGGGGCCATGGCCAGCCCGGCCTGGCGGGCCAGGCGATACGGCAGCATCACCAGTTACCGCCTTCGAGGCGTGCGCGGCTGGCAGGGAACACCTGCAACAACGGGGTCCCCTCGGCCAGGTCGGGCAGCTGCAGCGGCGTGGTCTGCTGCAGGGTGCGGTACTTGCTTTCACTGAGGCTCGCCAGGCTCGGCCCGTCGCGCAAGATGCGTGGGCGGATGAACACCATCAGGTTCTGCTTGGTGTTCTTGCTGGCGTCGGAACGGAACAGCCGGCCCAGGTAGGGAATATCACCGAGCAACGGCACACGCTGGTCACTGGTGCTGAGCTCGTCACTGATCAGGCCACCGAGGATGACCAGGCCATTGTCCTCGACCATGACCTTGGTCTTGATCTCGCGCTTGTTGGTGATCACGTCGCTGGCGGCGCGGGAGTCGGCAATCGACGACACTTCCTGGACGATGTCCAGGCGCACGCTGTTGTCGACGTTGATCTGCGGCTTGATGCGCAGCTTCACGCCGACTTCCTTGCGCTCGATGGTCTGGTAGGGGTTGGTGTTGTTCTGGGTCACCGAGCCGGTCACGAAAGGCACCTCCTGGCCAACCAGGATCGACGCCTCGGCATTGTCCAGGGTCAGCAGGGTTGGCGTCGACAGCAGGTTGAAGCCGCTCTTGCCCTTGAGTGCGTTGATCAGCATGGCGAAGTTGAAACCGCCGCCAATGTGGCCAAAGCCAACCGTGGCGCCGGTGGTGGACGACAGCAGGTCGCCCAGTGCCTCGTTGTCGCCACTGGCGGCAGCACCGGCAATGTTGGCGATGTTCACCCCGTTGCTGCCGAAGTTGACGATGCCGGCGCCGAACTTCTCGTCGGCGAACAACCACTGCACGCCGAGCTCCTGGGCCTGGATATCGGACACCTCGGCGATGATCGCCTCGACCACCACCTGGGCACGGCGGATATCCAGCTGCTCGACGATCGAGCGGTAGGCCGCCAGTTCGCTGTCGGGGCCAACCATGACCACGGCGTTGGTGCCCTCTTCGTATTCCAGGCGGATGCCGGAGTCGCTGGCGGCCGCCATCACCGGCCGGTCCTTGCCCTCCCCTTCGCCCGCCACTTCGCCGGGCACCGCGCCTTCCTGGCTGAGGCCGCGCAGCACCTTGACCACTTCTGCGGCATTGGCGTGGCGCAGGTACATGACCTGGGTGTTGCTGTTGTGCTGGTTGTCGCTGGGGCGGTCGAGCTGGCCGAGCAATGCCCGCACCCGCTCGGTGCTGCCACGGACCAGCAAGGCATTGCTGCGCGGGTCGGCGACCACCTGGGTGCTGTCGGCGCCCTGTTCGCGGGCCAGCAGGCGGGTGAGCAGCTGCGCGGTGTCGGCAGCGCTGGCATGGCGCAACGGCATGACCTGCAGCGGCTCGTCGCTGACCTGGTCGAGCTGGCGCAGCAGGCTGTCGATGCGTTGCAGGTTGCTGCGCCAGTCGGTGATCACCAGCAGGTTGGCCGCCGGGTACGGCGTAATCACCCCGACGCGAGGATCGATCAGCGGCTTGAGGATGCCGAGCATCTGCTCGCTGGCGGCATTGCGCACATTGAACACCCGCGTGGCCACACTGTCGCTGCCTTCGCCTTGTTTGCCCGCAGGCTCGACCGGCACCGGCTCCAGGCGCGCGGCCTGGTCGGGGACGATCTTCACGCTGCCGTTGGGCAGGTCGACAGCGGCATAACCCTGGGCGCGCAGCTGGGCAAGAAAGATGTCGTAGATGGCATCGGCGTCGTGGCGGTCGACAGTGCGCACGGTGACCTTGCCCTTGACCCGCGGGTCGACGATAAAGGTTGTGCCGGTGATGCGCGACACGCTGTCGATGAACTCGACCAGCTCGGTGTCGACGAAGTTCACTTCGTACAGTGGCGTGCCGCTGTCATCGAAGGTTTCCGGCTCTTCTGCCCAGGCGAGTGAGAGGCCCAGGCTCAAGGCTGCGGCCACGCAGTATCTGGCAAACATCATTCATCCTTGCCGTTTGAAGCCGGTCACGGCTGGGCGTGGCGGCCAGGGCAGGCGTTCACGCCGCCCCTGGTTGTCGAAAATCAGGCCATCGGCGTCGATGTCCTGCAATACGATGCCCGGCGCCAGGCGCTGACCACGACCGAGGGTGCGGACCTGCTGGCCGTAGCGCAGCACCACCACGCTGGCCGACAACGGCTGGGCCTTGAGGCCGCCGAGGTACTGCAACGGCAGGCGGGTGATGGCGATCGAGCCGTCATCGGCCGCTGGATGCCAGTGACCGATCAGCAGGCCAGGTAGCGGTGTGGCGGCGAGTTGCGCCGGGCTGGCCGGTTGCGGCTGGCGCCCCAGTTGCAATACGCACTGGGCGGCCAGCCAGCCGGCCAGGGTCAGCAGGCCGCCGGACATCAGGCGCGAAGCGAGGCTCACGAAACGACCTGCCGCGGGTGCCAGCCTGGGTGGCCCTGCACGTAGCGCACCTCGGGCAGTTGCAACGACGCCAGCTGCCAATCGGCCGTCTGCCGCGCCAGCCAAGCCTCGACCCGCTGCCACAGCGGCTCGCCCGCCCGGGTTTCGAATTGCAGGCCGAAGGTACGGCACAGGCCCTGCACCGGGTCGATACCGCTGATGCGCTTGCCTTGCGGGCTGTAACTGACGCGCCAGGCCTGGCCCTGCCAGCGCGGCAGGTCCTGGCTGTTGTCGAGCAGCAGTGGGTCACCGAACAGTTGCTCGGCTGCGTTCTCCAGCACTTGCTCGACTTGCCGGGCCGGGGCCTCGACGACGGGCGCCGGGTAGCCACCGGTCAGGCTGATCAGGTGCTCGCGGGTAATCGCTTCGCCTGCCGCCAGAGGGTAGTCGTAGCGCAGGCCCGGCAGCAGCACCGGCAGGCTGCTGTCATCGGCCAAGGCCTGGTGCAGCAGGCGGTCCCAGCTGCCGCCGCGGGTATCCCGGCGCCACAGGGCCTGCGGCGCACGCGCCAGTGGCTGGTCGAGCCACGCCGCGTGGCCGGCACGTTGCTGGCGCAGTTCACTGTGCAACTGGCTGGCGCGCATCTGCGCAGCAGGCGACAAGTAGCGTTCAAAAGCCGGAAAGAACTGCCCGTCGAACTGCCATTGCCCAGCGACCTGCTGGCAACGCAGGCGGAATGCGCCACTGCCGCGGCAACCGGCAAACAGCACCGGCACCCGACGGCCACTGGCCTGGGTGGCCTGAACCGGTGCCGGCCACAAGTCCTGGCCACGGGCACAGAGCAGCACATCGACGTCAGGCAGTCTTTCGGCCAGCCACAGGCCCGGCCCGCTGCCGACATCGGCCATCGCCACGACCAGGTCGGCTTCGCGCCGCGCCTGCTCGAAAGTCGGCAGCAATGACTGGTACCACTGTTTAAGGGAGGCCTTCTGGTCCTGGGCGTAAGGGTCGGTGACACCGACCACGGCGATGCGCGCACCGCCGCGCTCGAAGCGATGCAGGGGCTCAAGGTTCAGCGACTTGCGTTGATCGTTCGCAAGCCCGGCTCCGAGGGTGATCGCGGAGGATTGGCGATAAAGTGCCGCGCTGCGCTGGGGCCAGAGCACACGCTCATCGCTGCTGACCCGTGCTTCGCTGCCCAGCAACTGGCTGCCCTGCACGCCGCTTTCGCCTTGGGTGAGGTAGGCCAGGCCGCTGCCGTTCCAGCCCTGGCCGTTCTCCAGGGTCAGGCTGTTGCCCGCCCCGGCTTCGCTCCGCAGTTGCTCCAGCAGCGCACCCAGTACGGCGTAGCCGCCCAGCTTAGCGCCTGCCGCCTGGCTGGCATCGAGCAACGCTGCCAGCTGCGGGTGTGCCAGGCTGGCACTGGTACCGGTCATCCACGGTGCCCGCCCCAGGTGGCTGACCGGGCCCAGGCGCGTGGCCGGCACTACCGGCAAACCGGGCTGGCGCGCATCGAGGGTGTCGGCAACGTACAGCAGATCCACACTGGCGCTGCCGCCACGTTGGCCTGGCAATGCAGAGCAGGCGCCGAGCAGCGGTGCCAGCGCACCGACACCCATCCAGCTGATCAATTCGCGCCTGTTTACACTGCTTGCCATCGGGCCCGCCATCCTTATCCGAGTTCTCGTTGGGCCCCGGATGTTGCGGCGTAGGCATGACAATTTAATGTCAAAAATCCGACAATCATTCCAAATCGATCTGTCGGTATTTGTAATAAGAACTTACAGTTTTAAAAAGCCGTTAATATTTCTGCCAATGAATCATCACAGTAGCGCCCTAAAGTCGCGGTTTCCTCCCACTCAGCCACTATAAGGACACCCTGATGAGTCGAGATACCGGCGATAACCTGGACCGCAACCAGAGCGGCAACCTGCCGATGGCCAGCGTCATGGACGCTTACCTGAGCCGTCGCAGCGTGATGCGCGGCAGCCTGGGCGCCGCCATCGCCATGATTGCCGGTACCGGCCTGACCGGCTGCTTCGACAGCAGCGGCGGCTCCGATGATGATCCGGCACCGCAACCGCCGGTAACCGACCCGACTGAACCGGAAGTCCCGAAACTGGCCCTGGGCTTCCAGTCCATCGCCGGTTCGCGCACCGATGCCTGCGTCGTCGCGGCCGGTTACAGCGCTTATGTACTGGCGCCCTGGGGCACGCCACTGAACAGCAACGCCAACCCGTGGAAATCGGACGGCAGCAACACCTCGACCGACCAGGCCAATGCCATGGGCATGCACCATGACGGCATGCACTTCTTCCCGATCAACGGCAGCTCCGACGACGGCCTGCTGGCGATCAACTTCGAGTACATCGACACCGCGGCCCTGCACCCCAACGGCCCGACTACCGATGCCAGCGGCAAGCGCCCGGCCGAAGAAGTGCGCAAGGAGATCAACGCCCACGGTGCTGGCGTGGTGCGCCTGCAGAAGGTCAACGGCCGCTGGCAGGTGGTCGACAACGACCCGCTCAACCGCCGCTTCACTACCGCTTCGCGCATGGAACTGACCGGGCCGCTGCGTGGCACCGACCACGTCAAGACCAAGTACTCGATCGACGGCACCCACTGCCGTGGCACCAACAACAACTGCGGCAATGGCTACACCCCGTGGGGCACCTACCTGACCTGCGAAGAGAACTGGCCGGGCATTTTCGTCAACAAGGGCACCCGCCCGGAAGACCAGCGCCGCATCGGCGTGGGCACCTCCAGTGGCCAGTACAAGTGGGAAAGCGCTGCCGGTGACAGCAGCGAAGTAGCCGATGAGTTCGCCCGCTTCGACGTCACCGTCAAGGGTGCCAGCGCCACCGACGACTACCGCAACGAAGCCAGCACCTATGGCTACATCGTCGAGATCGACCCTTACAACAGCAGCACCCTGGCCACCAAGCGCACCGCCCTGGGCCGCTTCCGCCACGAAGGTTGCTGCCCGGGCCTGCCGGTGGTGGGCAAGCCGCTGGTCTGGTACATGGGCGACGACTCGAACAACGAGTACCTGTACAAGTGGGTTTCCACAGCCGTATGGGATGCCGCCGACGCCAACCCGGCCGACCGCCTGGCCACCGGGGCCAAGTACCTGGACCAAGGCAAGCTGTACGTCGCCCGCTTCAATGCCGACGGCACCGGCGTGTGGCTGCTGCTCGACGTGAACACCGCCACCTCCGCTGGCAGCACGCTCGGTGCGCTGTACGGTGACCTCGCTGGCATCATCCTCAACACCCGGGGTGCTGGCGATGCCGTGGGCGCCACGCCGATGGACCGCCCGGAGTGGACCGCCGTCAACCCGCTCAACGGCGACGCCTACCTGACCCTGACCAACAACAGCGCGCGCACCCCGGCAAAGGTCGATGCGGCCAACCCGCGTGGCCCTAACCGTCACGGCCACATCATCCGCTGGCACGACAGCGACGACCAACTGAGCTTCACCTGGGACATCTTCGTGTTCGGTGCCAACGCCGCCGGTACGGCCGACATCAACCGTTCGGGCCTGACCGAACTCAACCAGTTCGCCAGCCCCGACGGCATGAGCTTCGATAGCCGGGGCGTGCTGTGGTTCGAGACCGACAACGGTGAGACCACGCTCACCGACTACACCAACGACCAGCTGCTGGCGGTGATCCCCACCGACCTGGTAGATGCCAGTGGCAAGCAGGTGCCGATCAATGCTCAGAACCAGACGGCCCTGCGCCGCTTCTTCGTCGGCCCGAACGGCTGCGAGGTGACGGGCATCAGCTTCACGCCGGACAACAAGACGTTGTTCATCAACATCCAGCACCCGGATAACTGGCCGTATACCGACAAGGCGACCGATGCGACTCCGGCAGGGGCCAAGGTCAGGCCGCGGGCTACGACGGTGGTGATCCAGCGAGATGATGGTGGCGAGATCGGTACTGCCTGATCGACCTGTGCACGGGGGCCGCTTTGCGGCCTCCAGCAGGCTACCAGGCTAATGGTTCCCTACTCCTGACTCTCACCTGCTGCGCCGGCACCCGTGCATGCCACTGCACCACACCCAACGCCTCCACCTGAAACTCGCTGCGCATCACCCTGCCCTGCTCTTCGAACGACAGCTGCAACAGGTAATGCCCACTGTTAAGCAGCAACCCCTCGCTCAACCGTTCGAACGTCTCGTCATCCACCGCCCCCAACGCCTGGCGCAACGCCGAGGCATCTTCATACCCCGTCGCCGGCCGGCCGCTGATGATGCGGCTGAGCAATGAACGCGGATACCCCCCCTCATACAACGCATCGAGCAACGGCAGGTGCTCCAGCCCAAGGGCATTGGCATTCAGGCGCCAGCCAGTGGTCTGCGGCAAGGCGCACAGCATCGGGTAACGCCGTTGCCGGGAAGCGTCCGGTTCCAGCAGCAGGTTCAGCTCGCTGGTATCGAGCATCGGCTGGTTGGCCGCCAGGCGCGGGGGCTGCTGGCGCAGGTACTGGGCGCTTTCGGCGCCTTGCAGGCGGGCATCGCTGTCACTGTCGAGCCAGTCGGCCAAGGCATCGACCAGTCGTGCGGCGGCCATGTCGTCACCCAGCAGGCGCTTGAGTTGGCGCTCGGCACGCTGGCCATCGGCCCCCAGCAGCGCATTCACGTTGAAGCAGGTGTGCTGGTCCCGCACCCGCAATTGCGCCTGCCCGGCGCCGAAATCGTACTTCAGCGGTTGCCCGCGCAGCGCCTGCCAGAACAACGGGCTGAGCCGCCAGGCAGGGTCACGCAGGGCCTGCTCGGCATAGGCCAGGCCGGCCTGCTCCATGGCGCGTACCTGCACCCGCTGGCGCAACAGCTGCACTTCATCCACCTGACGGCGGCCATCCTCCACCAGCCAGGCCATGCCTGCGGCGAGCATGGCCAGCACCACCATCACCATCAGCAGTGCCGCCCCCTGCTGTCGCTTGCCGTACATCCGTGCGCATCCTTTTCATCGATGAGGGCGCCAGTCAACACGCGGGTTGTTGCAGTCAGGTTGCAATAGCCTTGCAGTCATGTGGGCGTCATCTGCACGCGGCAGGATTGGCCTTCATTTTCATGACCTTACAGGAGTAGTCAAAATGGGTGGCATCGGAATCTGGCAACTGGTGATCGTACTGCTGATCGTGTTTCTGCTGTTTGGCACCAAACGCCTCAAGGGCCTGGGCAGCGATGTCGGCGAAGCGATCCAGGGCTTTCGCAAATCCATGGGCGGCGATCCTGACGTCAACGCCCCAGGTGCCGCCCACGTGCAACAACAACCAACGGTAACCGCCCAGGCCGCACAGCAGCCGCAAGCGGATCGCCAAGCCTGATGTTCGAGGTAGGCTTCAGCGAGCTGCTGCTGGTAGGTGTCGTCGCCCTGCTGGTGCTGGGCCCGGAGCGCCTGCCGGTTGCGGCACGCACCCTGGGCCGTGGCCTGGGCCAGGCGCGCCGGGCAATGAATGGCTTGCGTGCGCAGATGGAGCGTGAAATCGACATGCCCGACCTGGACAGCGCGCCCCTGCAGCGCCTGGAGCAGGAAATCCGCCAGGGCATCAGCCTCAAGGCGGAACCGGCCAATGGCACCTTGCCCGCCACCGTCGCCCAGGAGAACACCCCATGAGCATTGCCCTGGCCCCGGCCGCACGCATGCCGTTAACCGACCATCTGCGAGACCTGCGCAAGCGCCTGGTACGCTGCCTGCTGCTGCTGGCTGTGGTGTTTGCCGGGCTGTTCCCCTTCGCCCAGCAACTTTACACCTTGATCTCCGAGCCGCTGCGCCGCTTTCTGCCGGAAGGCGCCAGCATGATCGCCACCAGCGTCACTTCGCCGTTCCTCACGCCCTTCAAACTGACGGCGATGTGCGCGCTGTTCGTCGCCATGCCGCTATTGCTGCACCAGGCGTGGGGGTTTCTCGCCCCGGGCTTGTACCGTCGCGAGCGGCGCATCGCCCTGCCGTTGCTGGTGTCGAGCATCGTGCTGTTCTATGCCGGCATGGCCTTCGCGTTCTACCTGGTATTCCCGATGATGTTCGGCTTCTTTGCCAGCGCGACACCGGACGGTGTGGCGATGATGACCGACATCAGCCAGTACCTGGACTTCATCATGGCGCTGTTCCTGGCGTTCGGCCTGGCCTTCGAGATCCCGGTGGCGACCTTCATCGTGGTCTGGGTCGGGCTTGCCGATGTACCAACACTACGGCGCAGCCGGCCCTACGTGATCGTTGGCTGCTTCGTGGTGGGGATGATCCTCACCCCGCCAGATGTGTTCTCGCAGACCATGCTGGCGGTGCCGATGTGGGTGCTCTTCGAACTGGGGCTGCTGGCCTGCAGCCTGGTCCGGAATCAACCGCCTCATGCCCGTGAAGCCGCAGAAGGTTGACGTTCTGTACAGGTAGCACTGCCTCATGCTCCGAAGACAACCAAGTGCACATGATGGTCGTTCATCCAGACCAGGCAGACACCATGAACGACCAGCAGCCAGACGACCTCTCGTTTTCCAGCACATTCGCCCTCGAACAACTCGGCAAACTCGCCTCGAGTATCGACCTTCAGCTTTTTACTCACCTGTTCAGGCCGGTATTCGGCAGCCGTCTGCCACCTGCCCTGTTCATCCACCTGCAGCGGCAACTGCTTGCCAAGACCTTCAACAACCCCAGTTACCAGATCAGCAGCAACATCACCGAACCTTGCACCTACCAGCGAGAATCGCGCCTGATACTCGTGCAACGCGAGAGCATCACACAAGCCATGCAGCATCCTGCGCAGACCGCCAGGCTCATGCTGGCGCTACTGCAATCATTTGCCCTGCACATTCATAACCTGCTGCTTCAGGGTGCTGCGGCAGAAGACGCGTCCGACCTTGCGCCCGCCATGCCCACAGAGGTCTCCAAGGCATTCGTGCAGACCCTGCTTTTCTATAACGAACCCATCGCCGTCGGCAGCGCCTTTGCAACATTCAATGAGGCAGGAACCGAACACAGCCTGATTCTCGGCCCCCCGGAACGCCCCTTGCACCGCCAGAAACGCTTTGCTTCGGGACGAGGTCATGGCCATACATCCTTCGGCCATGAGTCCATCGAAGACGCTTTGGAGATCGTCGGTTTCAATGAAGACCAACGCAAAGCCATCTACTTTGGCAACTGGCTGCGTGATTACTCGCAAATGATTGACCCAGCAATCGTCCATCCCGAGCAAGATGCCGCCATCGATGTCGCAGAGATCCTCCAGGCCATTGCCTCACGGCAGATCCCGCGCGTATCCCGGGTAAAGTTGACAGCCATCGTCGACCTGTTTGCCCTCAAGGAATTCCATAGCCTGCAGCAGACGCCTGAAGATCGTGACCGCTATCGGGTGACGCCGAAGCTGCTGGGGGTGTACCGCGCCCACGAACACATCGACAACCCGACCAAACTCGACAGGCAGGCGATCGACCCACGGAGAATCGACCCCGACTTCGCCGCGCCGGTGTTCCCCGAAGACAAACTCAACGGGGTGCTACCCAAGCGCTCGATGAAGCGTTACATGCGCCGGTCAATTGCCTACATGATCAAACAGCTGGAGGCTGCAAAGAAGGAAGGCATGACGGCCAAGGGCATGCGGCTGTTTGGCGAAGCCCTGCATGTGCTGGAGGACTATTACGCCCACTCCAACTTTGTGGAACTCAGCTTGAAAAGACTGGGATATGACGAGGTGCTGCCCTGGACCACCCGTGTCGAGTCAAGAGCTGTCAGCCGCCATGAGTGGCCCGTCATCACAGGCATGTTCGGCACACTGGATATCGTCGGCAGTGTCAGCGACCCACTGGCCAACCTGCTCTTTGGCAACGACGCTTCGCCCGCACAGCAACCCGGCGATCGCAGCGACTTTGATAACGTGATGCTGATACTGCTGAAAGATGAAGAGCCTTTGCTGGTCAAGGCCTACGAACGGTATCTGACCGCGCGGGATAACCTCAGGAGCAACGAGCTGTACCAGTGGTTGAACAATGTCACAGGTGCCGTTGAATTACCGCTGAAGGCCATCGATTACGCCTGCAACCTGATCAGGAAACCGTTACTGAAATGGGCAGGCGACCATATCGCTACCTTGCAGATTCATCTGGATGGAGACCCGAACAACGACGCCGATGTCATGGCAACCCATTCGCATTTGGCCAAGGACCACGACACACACCCGTTTCATTCCCTGGCAGTGCGCCTGGCTGCACTGGCGGTCAAGGACGTTGGCCAGGCCATGTTCAATCACTGGATGGGCCTGGGTACGGAGCAAGGCGACCCGAGGATCCTGGCCGAACGCTTCATCGTCCACCCCAATGACACCGATTGGTTCATGGAGGCTGTCGCCGATTGGGCGCGCGGGAATCCCGACAAGATCGAACAGGGGAAATCGATCGAGACACTGAGGCAGCTGCAGCGTAAGGAACTGGACGATGCCCTGAAAGACATCCAGGAAGCCCTGGATTCAGCGATCAATCACGTCAAGGAAATAGAGGAACTGACCGACACGAGCTTCTGGAGCATCGTCAACCTGCCAGATGCAGGGCCAGCGCCCTGGCAATGAAAGGTTTGCGAATTCAGTAGTCCAGCAAACGCCAGACCTCATAGGCTGGCGTCTGGTACGGGTGGCTCTGCTTGAGGGCAGCGACGACCTGAGCAATCAGGTCGTCGGCCACCACCAGCTCCACCTTCCACTCCTCGACCACCTCGACCTGGCCCGTTTGCCCGAGGAACGGCTGGCTGCCGTGCAACGGGCGAAACTGGCCCTGGCCGAGGGTTTGCCAGGCGCAGTGGTCGTAGTCGCCGATACGCCCGCCACCGGCGGCGAATACGGCGGCCTTGACCACGTCAACGTGGCTGGCCGGGACGAAGAAGGCGAGCTTGTACACGCCTTAGTTCACCCACACCCGCGCATTGCGGAACATACGCATCAGCGCGGCGTCTTCCTGCCACTCATCCGGGCGCCAGGAGTTCTGCACGGCGCGGAACATACGCTCCGGGTGCGGCATCATGATGGTCACGCGGCCGTCACGGTTGGTCAGGCCGGTGATACCACGCGGCGAGCCGTTCGGGTTGGCCGGGTAGGCTTCGGTGACCTTGCCGTGGTTGTCGACGTAGCGCAGGGCTACGCAACCGGACAGGTCGGCTGCCAGCAGTGCCTCTTCGCTGGCGAACTCGGCATGGCCTTCACCGTGGGCGATGGCGATCGGCATGCGCGAACCGGCCATACCCTGCAGGAAGATCGAGTTGGACTTCTGCACCTCGACCATGGCCACGCGCGCCTCGAACTGCTCCGAGCGGTTGCGCACGAAGTGCGGCCAGTGCTCGGTGCCCGGGATCAGCTCGTGCAGGTTGGACATCATCTGGCAACCGTTGCACACGCCCAGGGCAAAGCTGTCACTACGCTCGAAGAAGGCCTGGAAGGCATCGCGGGCGCGGCTGTTGAACAGCGCCGACTTGGCCCAGCCTTCACCGGCGCCGAGCACGTCACCGTAGGAGAAGCCACCACAGGCGACCAAGCCCTTGAAGGCTTCGAAGTCGACGCGGCCAGCAAGGATGTCACTCATGTGCACGTCGATGGCGGCAAAGCCTGCACGGTCGAAGGCGGCTGCCATCTCGACCTGGCCGTTGACGCCCTGCTCACGCAGGATTGCCACTTGCGGACGCACGCCCTTCTTGATGTACGGCGCGGCGATGTCGTCGTTGACGTCGTAGCCCAGCTTGACCGACAACCCCGGGTTTTCTTCCTCGAGCAGCAGGTCGAACTCCTGGTCGGCGCAGTCGGCGTTGTCGCGCAGGCGCTGGATCTGGTAGCTGGTTTCGGCCCACTGGCGCTGCAGCATGCGACGGTCGTCGTCGAACAGCACTTCGCCATTGAGGCTGATGGAGACTTCGCCGTTGTTGATCGGCTTGCCGATCACGGCGACGCAGTCGTCCAGGCCCGCGACGCTGAACTGTGCCAGTACGTCCGGGGTGGCGTCCTGGCGAACCTGGATGACCGCGCCCAGCTCTTCGTTGAAGAGGATGGCGGCCACGTCGGCCTTGCTGTCGGTCAGCGGGTCGAGCTGCAGGTCGAGGCCGCAGTGGCCGGCGAAGGCCATTTCCAGCACGGTGGTCAACAGGCCGCCGTCGGAACGGTCGTGGTAGGCCAGCAGGTGGCCGTCGGCGTTCAGGCCCTGGATCACGGCGAAGAACGCCTTGAGGTCTTCGGCGTCGTCGACGTCCGGTGCCTGGGCTGCGATCTTGCCGTAGGTCTGGGCCAGGATCGACGCGCCCATGCGGTTCTTGCCGCGGCCCAGGTCGATCAGGATCAGGTCGGTCTCGCCCTTGTCCATGCGCAGTTGCGGGGTCAGGGTCTGGCGAATGTCGGTGACCGGGGCGAAGCCGGTGATGATCAGCGACATCGGCGAAGTGACGCTCTTCTCGACGCCCTCTTCGCTCCACTTGGTCTTCATCGACATCGAGTCTTTGCCGACCGGAATGGTGATGCCCAGTTCCGGGCACAGCTCCATGCCGACAGCCTTGACGGTGTCGTACAGACGCGCGTCTTCACCCGGGTGGCCAGCGGCGGACATCCAGTTGGCCGACAGTTTGATGTCGGACAGTTTCTCGATGCGCGAGGCAGCCAGGTTGGTGATGGTCTCGCCGATCGCCATGCGCCCGGACGCCGGGGCGTCCAGCAGGGCCAGCGGGGTACGCTCGCCCATGGCCATGGCTTCGCCGGTGTAGACGTCGAAGCTGGTGGCGGTGACGGCGCAGTCGGCTACCGGGACCTGCCACGGGCCGACCATCTGGTCGCGGGCAACCAGGCCGGTGATGGTACGGTCGCCGATGGTGATCAAGAAGCTCTTGCTGGCCACGGCCGGGTGGTTCAGCACGCGCTGGACGGCGTTGTCCAGGTCCAGCTCGCTCGGGTCGAAATCATCGCCCAGCTCGGCTTCACGGGTGACCGAACGGTGCATGCGCGGCGGCTTGCCCAGCAGCACGTCGAGCGGCATGTCCACCGGGGTGTTGCCGAAGTGGCTGTCGCTGACGGTCAGGTGCGGCTCTTCAGTCGCTTCACCGACCACGGCAAACGGGCAACGCTCACGCTCGCAGATGGCCTGGAAGCGCTCGAAATCGACGGCGCTGACGGCCAGCACGTAACGCTCTTGCGATTCGTTGCTCCAGATTTCGTGCGGGGCCATGCCCGGCTCGTCGTTGGGCACGTTGCGCAGTTCGAAGCGGCCACCACGGCCACCGTCGTTGACCAGCTCCGGGAAGGCGTTGGAAATACCACCGGCACCCACATCGTGGATGAAGGCGATCGGGTTCTTGTCGCCCAGCTGCCAGCAGCGGTCGATGACCTCCTGGCAACGGCGCTCCATTTCAGGGTTTTCGCGCTGTACCGAGGCAAAGTCCAGGTCAGCCGAGCTGGCACCGGTGGCCACCGACGAGGCGGCGCCGCCGCCCAGGCCGATCAGCATGGCCGGGCCACCGAGCACGATCAGCTTGGCGCCGACGGTGATCTCGCCCTTCTGCACGTGGTCTTCACGGATGTTGCCCATGCCGCCGGCGAGCATGATCGGCTTGTGGTAGCCGCGCACTTCTTCACCGTGCGGGGTGTCGATGGCTTGCTCGAAGGTACGGAAGTAGCCGGTCAGGGCCGGGCGACCGAACTCGTTGTTGAACGCGGCGCCGCCCAGCGGGCCTTCGATCATGATGTCGAGGGCGTCGACGATACGCTCAGGCTTGCCGTAGGCCTGCTCCCATGGCTGCTCGAAGCCCGGGATGCGCAGGTTGGATACGGTGAAGCCGGTCAGGCCGGCTTTTGGCTTGGCGCCACGGCCGGTCGCACCTTCGTCGCGGATTTCGCCGCCGGAGCCGGTGGAGGCGCCGGAGAACGGGGCGATGGCGGTCGGGTGGTTGTGCGTCTCGACCTTCATCAGGATATGCACCGGCTCCTGCACCGCGCCGTACTGGCGGGTTTCAGGGTTCGGGAAGAAGCGGCCGGCAACACTGCCGACGATCACCGAGGCGTTGTCCTTGTAAGCCGACAGCACGCCTTCGTTGTGCATCTGGTAGGTGTTCTTGATCATGCCGAACAGGCTCTTTTCCTGAGCCTGGCCGTCGATGTCCCAACTGGCGTTGAAGATCTTGTGGCGGCAGTGCTCGGAGTTGGCCTGGGCGAACATCATCAGTTCGATGTCGTTCGGGTTGCGCTTGAGGCCCTGGAAGGCGTTGACCAGGTAGTCGATCTCGTCTTCGGCCAGAGCCAGGCCCAGGTCGATGTTGGCCTGGGCCAGGGCGGCGCGGCCACCTTTGAGGATGTCGACCGAGGTCATCGGCTTGGGCTGGGCGTGGCTGAACAGGTCGGCTGCCTGCTCCAGCTTGGCCAGCACGCGCTGGGTCATGCGGTCGTGCAGTTCGGCGGCGATCAGCTCGGCGTCGGCGTCGCTCAGGTTGCCGGCCACGTAGTAGGCGATGCCGCGCTCCAGGCGCTGGATCGACTGCAGGCCGCAGTTGTGAGCGATGTCGCTGGCCTTGCTGGCCCATGGCGAGATGGTGCCCAGGCGCGGCACGACCAGGAACAGGCGGCCGGTCGGCTCCTGTACCGGCACGCTCGGGCCGTATTTGAGCAGACGGCCCAGCACCTGCTGCTGGTCGGCGGTCAGCTCGCCGTCAACGTCGGCGAAGTGGGCAAATTCGGCATACAAACCAGTAACAGCGGGGACTTTCTGGCTCAGTTGCTCGAGTAATTTACCGTGGCGAAAGGCAGAAAGGGCAGGAGCGCCGCGCAGGATCAACATCGTCGGGACAGCCTCAGGAAGGGGTGTGCTTAGAGGCCGTGCATTCTAGCCTAATTCGATGGCTTTCGGCACCCGCTCTACGCCATGGCTGCCGGGCGGCGGAACCGGACTTCGGGGTCAAAAAAAAGCAGCAAGCCGTAAACTGCAAGCCACAAGAAAAAGCATGCCTTGTTCGGGCTGCTTTTTCTTGTGGCTTGCAGCTTATGGCTTGCAGCATAGAAACCGCTACCAGACAAGCTATCTGTTGTCGAGATATGGCTGTGCCGGTCCTTTGCGTATACTGCAACCTATGTTCGCCCACACTGCTTTGCGCCAACGTTGCGCCAGATGGCTAATCGCAACCGGACTCTTTCTACTGCTCGGTGCCTGCGTTGAAAAACCCAGCACCCTCGAGCGCGTGAAGGAGGACGGCGTGCTGCGCGTAATCACCCGCAACAGCCCGGCCACCTACTTCCAGGACCGCAACGGCGAAACCGGCTTCGAGTACGAGCTGGTCCAGCATTTCGCCGACGATCTCGGCGTCAAGCTGCAGATCGAGACCGCCGACAACCTCGACGAACTGTACGATTCGCTCGGCAAACCTTCCGGCCCGGTGCTGGCGGCGGCCGGCCTGGTCAGTAGCGACCGGCGCAAGGCCCAGGTCAGGTACTCGCACCCTTACCTGGAGGTGACCCCGCAGGTCATCTACCGCAATGGCCGCCCGCGCCCCACCGATGCCAAGGGCCTGGTCGGCAAGAAGATCATGGTGCTCAAGGGCAGCAGCCACGCCGACCAGCTGGCCGAACTGAAAAAGCAGTATCCGGGCCTGGAATACGAAGAATCCGACGCCGTCGAAGTGGTCGACCTGTTGCGCATGGTCGACGAAGGGCAGATCGACCTGACCTTGGTCGACTCCAATGAACTGGCGATGAACCAGGTGTACTTCCCCAACGTGCGGGTCGCCTTCGACCTGGGCGACACCCGCGACCAGCGCTGGGCGGTGGCGGCCGGTGACGACAACAGCCTGCTCAACGAGATCAACGCATTCCTCGACAAGGCACAGAAGAACGGCACCCTGCAGCGCCTGAAGGACCGCTACTACGGCCATGTCGACGTCCTCGGCTACGTCGGCGCCTACACTTTCGCCCAGCACCTGCAGCAGCGCCTGCCCAAGTACGAGAAGCACTTCAAGAGCTACGCCAAGGTCGAACAGGTCGATTGGCGCCTGCTGGCCGCGATCGGCTACCAGGAATCGATGTGGCAGCCCGAAGTCACCTCCAAGACCGGCGTACGCGGCCTGATGATGCTGACCCAGCGCACGGCCCAGGCCATGGGCGTGTCCAACCGCCTGGACCCCAAGCAGAGCATCCAGGGCGGTGCCAAATACTTCATGAAGATCAAGGAAGAGCTCGACGACAGTATCCAGGAACCAGACCGCACCTGGTTCGCCCTGGCCGCCTACAACGTCGGCACCGGCCACCTGGAAGACGCCCGCACCCTGGCCAAGCGTGAAAAGCTCAACCCGAACAAGTGGCTGGACGTGAAGAAGATGCTGCCGCGCCTGGCGCAGAAGCAATGGTACCGGCAGACCAAGTATGGCTATGCCCGGGGTGGCGAGCCGGTGCACTTCGTGGCCAACATCCGCCGTTACTACGACATCCTCACCTGGGTGACCCAGCCGCAGCTTGAAGGCCAGGTGGCCGAAGGCAACCTGCATGTACCTGGGGTGAACAAGGACAAGCCGGCGGATCAGTCGCCGCCGATGTAAGCCTGTTCAGCCCTTGGCCCGGCGGGCCTTGAAGAAGTCACTCAGGATCTGCCCGCACTCCTCCGCCAGCACCCCGCCCTCCACCATCACCCGATGGTTGAGAAAACCCTGCCCGAAGAACTGCCCCTGGCTCTGCACAATGCCCGCCTTGGGCTCCAGTGCGCCATACACCACCCGCATCACCCGCGAATGCACGATCAGCCCCGCACACATGCTGCACGGCTCCAGGGTCACATACAGCGTGCTGCCCGGCAGACGGTAGTTGCTGGCGGCCTTGGCGGCCGCGCGAATGGCGACCATTTCGGCATGGGCGCTGGGGTCGCTGTCGATGATCGGCCGGTTGAAGCCCTGGCCGATCACCTGGCCATGCTGCACCAGCACCGCACCCACCGGCACCTCGCCCATGGCCGCACCCTCGGCAGCCAAGGCCAGGGCCAGGCGCATGAATTCCTGATCGCGGCTGCGATCGATGATCTGCGGACGCATCAGACCACCGCGATCGCGGCCATCAGGCCGGTTTCCATGTGGTCGATGACATGGCAGTGGAACATCCAGGTGCCTGGGTTATCCGCCACCAGTGCCACCTGGGCACGCTCGTTCTTGCCCAGCAGGTAGGTGTCGGTGAAGTAAGGCTCGGGGATTTGCCGGCGATTGGAGCCGATTACCTTGAAACTCATGCCGTGCAGGTGCACCGGGTGCTGGTACTGGGTCATGTTCTTCAGCTCGAAGATGTAGCTTTTGCCCTTTTTCAGCGTGGCGATCGGCCGGTCGGCGCAGGTCTTGTCGGTGATATCCCAGGCCTGGCCGTTGATCTGCCACATGCTCGACGGCTTGTCCGGGTTGCTGTCGACCGAGACGCTCGCCGCCCATTCGAAATTGAAGTTGAGCTTCTCGGCATTCTCCAGGTCCGGCTCGGCGATCGGGTTCGCCGGCAGGGCCTTGGGCCACTCGCCCGGGGCGTCGTTGCTGGCTACTGACCGCAAGGTGCCCAGGCGCACGAAGCCGTCACGCAGGGAGACTTCCTCGCCCGCCTCTGGGATGCGGATGGCCAGGCAGATGCGCATGCCCGGGCCGAGCCAGTATTCGTCATCCAAAGGTCGCGGGGTGACCGGGTTGCCGTCGAGGGCGTAGATTTTCGCCTCGCAATTGCCCTTGAGGTTGAGGCGGTAGGTCCAGGTGTTGTCCAGGTTCAGCAGGCGCACGCGCACCACCTGCCCGGCCGGCAGCTCAGTGACCGAGTCGGCCTGGCCATTGATGGTGATCAGCCGCCCGGCAGTGCCGTTACGCGCGGCCTCGCGAGGGATGCTGAAAGGCAGCCAGGCGCCCTGCTCGTCAACGTGCCAGTTCTTCAGGCTCAGGGTGCGCTCGTGCTTGAACCCGGTCGGCTCGCGCTCCTCGACAATCAGCGGGCCGACCAGACCACGGCCAAGCTCTTCGGAGCTGCTGACATGGGGGTGGTACCAGTAGCTGCCAGCATCCGGCACACGGAACTTGTAGTCGAAGTATTCGCCCGGCTTGACCGGCAACTGCGAAACGTAGGGCACACCGTCCATTTCCAGCGGCAGGCGGATGCCATGCCAGTGGATGGTGGTTTCCACCGGCAGGTGGTTGATGAAGCGTACCCGCAGCCAGGTGCCCTGGCGTACCCGCAACTCGGTGCCCGGCGCCGACGGGCCGAAGGCCCAGGCCTCGGTCTTGAAACCCGGCACCAGTTCGACGTCCAGCGGTGCGGCGATCAGCTCGTAGTCATGCCCGGCGTTGTCGTCCTCGACCTTGCCCAGCCAGTAACGCCCCGCGCCACCGGCGCCCAGGCCAACCACAACCAGGCCGGTGAGGCCTTTGAGCATTTGTCGACGGGTGAAGGACATCGGTGCGGGTACCTCGTGATCGGCGCAATCAAGCTGCCAGCATGGCTGGCGGTGAAGGGCGAATACGATACACCTGCAAATGGGAAATATTAAGTGAAGTCTTGTTTCGCCTGCGCTGGCGACAGATACAACAAGGGCGCCTTGCGGCGCCCCTGTGGCTCAACTCATTCCCACTCGATAGTGGCCGGCGGCTTGCTCGACACGTCGTAAGTAACGCGGGAGATACCGTCGATTTCGTTGATGATACGGCCGCTGACGGTTTCCAGCAGCTCGTACGGCAGGTGTGCCCAGCGCGCGGTCATGAAGTCAACGGTCTCGACGGCACGCAGGGCCACGACCCAGGCGTAGCGACGGCCGTCGCCAACGACGCCGACCGACTTGACCGGCTGGAACACCACGAATGCCTGGCTGGTCTTGTGGTACCAGTCGGCCTTGCGCAGTTCTTCGATGAAGATGTGGTCGGCGCGACGCAGGATGTCGGCGTATTCCTTCTTCACTTCACCGAGGATACGTACACCCAGGCCCGGGCCCGGGAACGGGTGGCGGTAGACCATGTCGTACGGCAGGCCCAGCTCCAGGCCGATCTTGCGCACTTCGTCCTTGAACAGTTCACGCAGCGGCTCGACCAGCTTGAGGTTCATTTCCTCCGGCAGGCCACCGACGTTGTGGTGCGACTTGATCACGTGGGCCTTGCCGCTCTTGGCGCCAGCCGACTCGATCACGTCCGGGTAGATGGTGCCCTGGGCGAGGAACTGGATGTTGTCCAGCTTGCTGGCTTCGGCATCGAACACGTCGATGAAGGTGCGGCCGATGATCTTGCGCTTCTTCTCCGGGTCGGCTTCGCCTTCCAGGTTGTCGAGGAACTGCTTTTCAGCGTCGGCGCGAATCACCTTGACGCCCATGTTCTCCTTGAACATGGCCATCACCTGGTCGCCTTCATGCAGACGCAGCAGGCCGTTGTCGACGAATACGCAGGTCAGCTGGTCGCCGATGGCACGGTGCAGCAGCGCGGCAACCACCGAGCTGTCAACGCCGCCGGACAGGCCCAGCAGGACGTTGGCCGAACCCACTTGCTCACGCACCTGGGCGATGGCGTCTTCAACGATGTTGGACGGGGTCCACAGGGCTTCACAGCCGCAGATGTCCTGCACGAAGCGGGACAGGATGCGACCGCCCTGCTTGGTGTGGGTCACTTCCGGGTGGAACTGCACGCCGTAGTAGCCACGGCTATCGTCGAACATGCCGGCGATCGGGCAGCTCGGGGTGCTGGCCAGCACGTGGAAGTTGCCCGGCATCTGGGTGACCTTGTCGCCGTGGCTCATCCACACGTCCAGGCCCAGCACGCCGTCATCGTCGACGTGGTCTTCGATGCCGTCGAGCAGGCGGCTCTTGCCGACCACGTCGACGCGGGCATAACCGAACTCGCGCAGGTCGGAACCTTCGACCTTGCCGCCCATCTGCTCGGCCATGGTCTGCATGCCGTAGCAGATGCCCAGCACCGGCACGTTCAGGTCGAACACCGCCTGCGGGGCGCGTGGGCTGTTGGCTTCGTGGACCGACTCGGGGCCGCCGGCGAGGATGATGCCGCGCGGGTTGAATTCGCGGATCGCTTCATCGTCCATGTCGAACGGGTGCAGCTCGCAGTACACGCCGATTTCGCGCACGCGGCGGGCGATCAGCTGGGTGTACTGGGAACCGAAATCGAGGATGAGGATACGGTGAGCGTGAATGTCGAGGGCCATGACTCAATCTCGTCAGTGGAAATCGGAAACGACGCGGGGCTGTTCGTGACAGCCCCGTTCGGTTATTGCTTGAAGCCTCAGCCTACGCGGTAGTTAGGGGCTTCTTTGGTGATCTGTACGTCATGCACGTGGGACTCGGCCATGCCGGCACCGGTGATGCGCACGAATTCCGGCTTGGTGCGCATCTCTTCGATGGTTGCGCTGCCGGTGTAGCCCATGGACGAACGCAGGCCGCCCATCAGCTGGTGGATGATCGCGGCCAGGGCGCCCTTGTAAGGAACACGGCCTTCGATGCCTTCCGGTACCAGCTTCTCGGCACCGGCCGAGGAGTCCTGGAAGTAACGGTCGGACGAGCCTTGCGCCTGTGCCATGGCACCCAGCGAGCCCATGCCGCGGTAGGCCTTGTAGGAACGGCCCTGGAACAGCTCGACTTCGCCCGGTGCTTCTTCGGTACCGGCGAACATCGAACCCATCATCACGCAGGAAGCGCCGGCAACGATGGCCTTGGACAGGTCACCCGAGAAACGGATGCCGCCGTCGGCGATCAGTGGCACGCCAGTGCCTTCCAGTGCAGCGGCGACGTTGGCGATGGCGCTGATCTGCGGCACGCCGACACCGGCAACGATACGGGTGGTGCAGATCGAGCCTGGGCCGATACCGACCTTGACGGCGTCGGCGCCGGCTTCAGCCAGGGCCTTGGCCGCGGCGCCGGTGGCGATGTTGCCGCCGATCACCTGCACTTGCGGGTAGGTTTCCTTCACCCAGCGAACGCGGTCGATAACGCCTTTGGAGTGGCCGTGGGCGGTGTCGACAACCACCACGTCAACGCCGGCAGCTACCAGGGCGGCAACGCGCTCGCCGGTGTCCTTGCCGGTGCCGACCGCAGCGCCGACGCGCAGGCGACCCTGGTCGTCCTTGCTGGCCAGCGGGTAGGCCTTGGCCTTTTCGATGTCCTTGACGGTCATCATGCCCTTGAGGTTGAACTTGTCGTCAACGATCAGGACTTTTTCCAGGCGGTGCTTGTGCAGCAGCTCGCGGACTTCGTTCTTGTTGGCGCCTTCGCGGACAGTGACCAGACGCTCTTTCGGCGTCATCACGTCGCGGACCTTGGCGTCCAGACGGTTTTCGAAGCGTACGTCACGGGAGGTGACGATGCCGACCAGGTCGCCGTTCGCCAGCACCGGCACGCCGGAGATGTTGTTCAGGCGGGTCAGGTCGAACAGGTCGCGCACGGTGGCGTCGGCGTCGATGGTGATCGGGTCCTTGACCACGCCAGCCTCGAACTTCTTGACCTTGCGCACTTCGCCGGCCTGCTGTTCGATGGTCATGTTCTTGTGGATGATGCCGATGCCGCCTTCCTGGGCCATGGCGATGGCCAGGCGCGCTTCGGTGACGGTATCCATGGCAGCGGAAACCAGCGGAATGTTCAGCTCGATGCCACGAGTCAAACGGGTCTTGAGACTGACTTCATTGGGCAGTACCTCGGAGTAGCCAGGTACAAGGAGGATATCGTCGAAGGTCAGGGCTTCTTGGCTGATACGCAGCATCGCGGGGGCTCCCGGGCGGGAAAAATGGAAGCGCGCCATTATACTCATCCACGGCGCGCCGCTCAATGCAAAATAAGGGCCTTCGGTCAGCGTGATGGCAGTTTTACCTGCACCACCGCCACCGGCTGGTCGAGCCAGTCGGCGAAGCTGTCGAGAAAGGCCTGGGTGAACCCGGCCTCGCCCCAGTTGTTGAAGATGAACCCAAGGTTGGAAAAGGCACATGGCTGCAGGTAAATGAAGCCATTGATGTCGTCTTCATGGCCGCACAGCGGGCAGGTGAAGTTGTCGCTCACTGCCGGCATCCACTCTTCCAGGCTCTCGAACAGCGGCTCGCCGACCTCGCGCCGGCACTCCGGGCAACCGGCTTCTTCAAGAAAACCCTCGGTCGGGGTATAGATGCAGCGCTTGAGCATCACTTCAAGGCCATTGACCTGTTCGCCGAACGGCAGCTTTTCAGGGTGCAGGGCGACCTTGCGCGCGCCTTCGGCCAAGGCATGGCCCATGCGGTTGCCAGTGCGCCCGCAGGTGGTCAGGTGTTCTTCAACGATCTTCTCGCGCACCAGCCAGCGCAGGATGGCCCGCGAACGGGCTTCATGCGAGGGCACGGTGGACAGCTTGGGGACGATGATGCTTTGGGTGTTCATGAACGAAGCGGGCCTGCGGACTGCGGTAATCCTGCAATTCTACAGCTCAGCCGCTCAGGTAGCGACCGATCAGCGCCAGGCCGCTGGCCAGCACCAGCCAGGTGACCAGGCGCACGAAGGCTTCGCGGGACAGCTTCAGGGTCAGCCGGCGGCCCGCCCAGAGGCCGATGAACATCACCGGCAGCAGGCAGGCGGCGAGCAGCAGCAGGCTGGTGTCGGCGTACACGCCGGCAATCAGGAACAGTGACAGGCGCACGAGGGTGCTGCAGCTGATCAGGGCGCTCTGGGTCGCGCGCACCTGCTCTTTTATCTCCAGCCGGGCGCTCAGGTAGATCGCATAAAGGAAACCGCCACTGCCGAACAACGCGCCGAACAGCCCGCCAACCGTGCCCATGGGGACCGCCCAGAGGCCCGACAACTTGGCCGGACGCACCTTCACCGCCAGGCCGTAGACCGCATAAGCGGTGACGAACAGGCCCATCAGCAACAGCAGCAGGTCGGACTTCAGGTGTAGCAGGAACGCTACGCCCAGGGTGCAGCCCACGGCCATGCAGGGCAACAGGCGCAGCAACTCGCCGCGCACTACGTCGCGGCGTGACGGCAGCAGGTTGCCGAAGGCAGCGACGAAGTCCAGCAGCACCAGCAGCGGGATGATCCGCGACAGGGGCATGAAATGGATCAGTACCGGGCCGGCTACCAGTGCGGTGCCGAAGCCGGCGATGCCGAAAACGATGTAGGCGGCGGCTATGGCCAGCAGAATGGGGAGCCAGTCATAGGGTGTCAGAGAAAGCTGAGTGAGCATCTTGCCCGAGTCCTTGGGAGTCTTGGTGGTGTTCGTTGCGAGATTGTGGTGCAGCGAATAGGCGCATGCCTTGGAAGTTATAGCGCCTGTGAGATCGAGCGCCGCCCGCGCGGCGCATCGCGGATAAATCCGCTCCCACATCTGTTACGGGCCAGTTACTCCTGTGAAGCCAACAGGGACCGCCTTGTTAGCATGACGATACATCTCGGTGGAAGCCAGCAGGGCTCGGCGATACCTCTCGGTGGACGCCAATGATGCTCCACCTGTCTGCTGTCATGCACCAAGGCGGATCCTGTTGGCGGCACAGGAGAGATTGGCCCGAAATGGATGTGTGCGGGTTTACCCGCGATGCGCCGCGCGGGCGGCGCTCGATCTCACAGGCGCTGAAGATATTGCGACAGGCACTTGGCGCCCCCTACCCCGCCCCTTATCATGCCCACCATGATCAAAGACCCCTTCGAACGACTCGGCCTGGACCGCGAGGTCCTCACCGTCAGCCAGCTCAACGGCCGCGCCCGGGTGCTGCTGGAAGACGTGTTCCGCAGCGTCTGGGTGGAAGGCGAGATTTCCAACCTCGCCCGCCCGGCCTCCGGCCACATGTACTTCACCCTCAAGGACAGCGGCGCCCAGGTGCGTTGCGCACTGTTCCGGCAGAACGCCACCCGCGTGCGCCAGGCACTGCGCGACGGCCTGGCGGTGCGGGTGCGTGGCAAGGTTTCGCTGTTCGAGGGGCGTGGCGACTACCAACTGATTCTCGACACCGTCGAGCCGGCCGGCGATGGCGCCCTGCGCCTGGCCTTCGAGGCACTGAAGGAGAAGCTCGGCGCTGAAGGGCTATTCAGTGCCGAGCGCAAGAAGCCGCTGCCGGCCCATCCGCAACGCATCGGCATCATCACCTCGCCCACTGGCGCGGTGATCCGCGACATCATCAGCGTGTTCGGCCGCCGTGCGCCGCAGGTCGAGCTGAACCTGATTCCCACCGCCGTGCAGGGCCGCGAGGCGATCAACCAGATCGTCCGCGCCCTGCAGCAGGCTGACCGGCAGGGCTTCGACGCGCTGATCCTGGCCCGTGGTGGCGGCTCGCTGGAAGACCTCTGGTGCTTCAACGAAGAAGCCGTGGCACGTGCCGTGGCCGCTTGCGTCACGCCCATCGTCAGTGCCGTCGGCCACGAGACCGATGTGTCGATCAGCGACTTTGTCGCCGACGTGCGTGCACCTACGCCTTCGGCCGCCGCCGAGCTGCTGGCGCCCGACAACAGCGGCCTGCAGCAGCGCCTCGACGGCCTGCAGCGGCGCCTGCTACTGCGCATGCAGAACCGCCTGACCCACGACCGCCTGCGCCTGGAGTCGCTGACCCGCCGGCTGCGCCATCCCGGCGAACGCCTGCGCCAGCAAGCGCAACGCCTGGATGACCTGGACATGCGCCTGCGCCGCGCCTTCACGCTCAACCTCAACCAGCGCCGCGAGCGCCTCGCGCGCCTCGATACGCGCCTGGCCGCGCAGCACCCGGGGCGCACCCTCAAATTGCTGGAGCAGCGCCTGGACAGCCTCGCCGTACGCCTGCCACGGGCCATGCGCGAGGTACTCAAAGACCGCCGCCAGCGCTTCCAGGCACAATTGCAGACGCTGCAGGTGGTCAGCCCGCTGGCGACCCTGGCGCGCGGCTACAGCATCCTTCTCGACGAGCACGGGCAGGCCATCCGCAGCGCCGAGCAGACCCGCAATGGCCAGCGCCTGACCGCCCGCCTGAATGAAGGCGAGCTGCAGGTCCGCGTCGAAGACAATCACCTGACCCCGGTCACCCTCTCGCTTCTGGACTGACATATGCCCCGCCTGTTCGCGCCCCTGCTCGCCCTCTCCCTCATGCTGCTGGCCGCAGGCGCCCAGGCCAGCTACATCACCCGCACCCTGAACAAGCCCGTGCCGGGTGGCGTGGCGGTGGTCGACCTCGGCCCGGCTGCCACGGCGCCGAGCGCGCGCTTCGACGGCAAGCCGGTGCTGGTGGTCAAGGAGCAGGACAGCTGGCTCGCCATCGTCGGCATCCCGCTGACCCAGAAGCCCGGCACCGCCATGCTGACCCAGGGCGGGCGCAGCCTGCCCTTCAGTGTCGGCAGCAAGAAGTACCCTGAGCAGCACATCACCCTGAAGAACACCCGCCAGGTCAACCCGAACCCGGACGACCTCAAGCGCATCGACCGTGAACTGGCCGAGCAGATCAAGGCGTACCGCAGTTTCAGCCCGGTGCTGCCGAGCAACCTGGTCCTCGACAAACCCGTCAGCGGGCCGCTGTCGAGCAAGTTCGGCGTGCGCCGCTTCTTCAATGGCGAAGAGCGCAACCCGCATGCCGGGCTGGACTTTGCGGTGCCGGCCGGAACGCCGATCAAGACACCGGCCAACGGCAAGGTAATCCTGGTGGGTGACTACTTCTTCAATGGCCGCACGGTGTTCGTCGACCATGGCCAAGGGTTCATCAGCATGTTCTGCCACATGTCGAAGATCGATGTGCAGGTTGGCCAGCAGCTGCGCCGCGGCGAGGTGGTCGGGCGCGTGGGCTCGACCGGGCGGGCCACCGGGCCGCACATGCACTGGAACGTCAGCCTGAACGATGCGCGGGTGGATCCGGCGATCTTCATTGGTGCATTCCAGCCCTGAGGTCGGTGGTGTCCATAGGTTGCGCAGTCGAAATATACTGCGCAACATTTCAAAGGCCCGCAAAAAATATCAGCGATAAAATCTCGCAATTTTGCTTTTTTTGAGCATTCCTATCAATTTTTTTCCAGTGCTTGCCATCCCCCACCCCACTGGTTAAGTTGAGGGCATGAAAACCTTCAGCACCCTCATCCTGCTCCGACAACATCGCAGCCTTTGCCTGGTCAGCGCCCGACTACCAGGTTGATTCGCGTCGCCTCGCCTCTTCATCTCGTTATCGCTCGGCAGGCCCGATCTCGGCCGCACACAAAAGGATTGCTTCCATGACCATGCTCAAAGACCCATCGAAGAAATACCGCGCTTTCCCGACCATCGACCTGCCTGACCGTACCTGGCCGTCGAAGACCATCACCGAAGCGCCGATCTGGTGCAGCTCCGACCTGCGTGATGGCAACCAGTCGCTGATCGAGCCGATGGACTCGGAGAAGAAGCTGCGCTTCTGGAAGACCTTGGTGCAGGTGGGTGTGAAGGAAATCGAAGCCTCGTTCCCGTCGGCCTCGCAGACCGACTTCGACTTCGTGCGCACCCTGATCGAAGACGGCCACATCCCGGACGACACCACCATCCAGGTGCTGACCCAGGCCCGTGAAGACCTGATCGCCCGCACCTTCGAGTCGCTGCGCGGGGCGAAGAAGGCCATCGTCCACCTGTACAACGCCACCAGCCCGTCGTTCCGCCGCATCGTCTTCAACCAGGACAAGCAAGGCGTGAAGGACATCGCGGTGAACGCGGCCAAGCTGTTCGTCAAATATGCCGCCCAGCAGCCGGAAACCCAGTGGACCTTCCAGTACTCGCCAGAAACCTTCAGCGCCACCGAAATGGAGTTCGCCAAGGAAGTCTGTGACGCGGTCATCGAAGTGTGGAACCCGACCCCCGAGCACAAGATCATCCTCAACCTGCCGGCTACTGTGGAAGTGTCCACGCCGAACATCTACGCCGACCAGATCGAGTGGTTCTGCCGCAACGTCAGCCGTCGCGACAGCGTGATCATCAGCCTGCACTGCCACAACGACCGTGGCACTGGCATCGCCGCTACCGAGCTGGGCCTGATGGCCGGCGCCGACCGCGCCGAAGGCTGCCTGTTCGGCAACGGCGAGCGTACCGGTAACGTCGACCTGGTGACCCTGGCACTGAACCTCTACACCCAGGGCATCGACCCGCTGCTGGACTTCTCCGACATCGACGGCGTGCGCAAGGTGGTCGAAGAGTGCAACCAGCTGCCGGTGCACCCACGCCACCCGTACGTCGGCGACCTGGTTCACACCGCGTTCTCCGGTTCGCACCAGGACGCCATCCGCAAGGGCTTCGCCAAGCAGCAGGAAGGCGAACTGTGGGAAGTGCCGTACCTGCCGATCGACCCGGCCGACATCGGCCGCAGCTACGAGGCGGTGATCCGCGTCAACAGCCAGTCGGGCAAAGGCGGCATCACCTACCTGCTCGAGCAGGAATACGGCATCAGCCTGCCGCGCCGCATGCAGATCGAGTTCAGCCAGGTGGTGCAGGGTGAAACCGACCGCCTGGGCCTGGAAATGACCGCCCAGCAGATCTACAGCCTGCTGCACAAGGAATACCTCCAGGCCAACGCCCCGTATGCGCTGGTCAGCCACCGCCTGCAGGAAGAAAACGGCAACAGTGCCGTGGAAGTGGAAGTTGCCGGCGAAGGCGAAACCACCCTGCACTGGCGCGGCAAGGGCAACGGCGCCCTGGAAGCCTTGGTCGCCGGCCTGCCGGTATCGGTGGAGATCATGGACTACAACGAGCACGCCATCGGTGCCGGTACCAATGCCAAGGCAGCAGCCTACATCGAGTTGCGCGTGGCTGGCGGTCGTCCAGTGCACGGCGTAGGTATCGATGAGAACATCACCACGGCCAGCTTCAAGGCCCTGTTCAGCGCACTGAACCGCTCGCTGAGCCAACAGGAAGCCAAAGCGGCCTGAGCGTTACCGTAATAGACGAAAGCCCGCATCTTTTGATGCGGGCTTTTTTGTTGGCCTGTCCACCCCCCGTGTCAGCCTACCTGTCGCCTCTATTGATTGACTCAATCATCCAAGGGGGCGAAGGTGCAAGGTAATGAAAAAGCG
>NZ_VZII01000050.1 GCF_009391885.1 Pseudomonas sp. MN1F
TCTCGCGTGCTGATTCCACAGGCAGTCAGCTCGACTCTGAATTTTCGATGTATTTACTGCGTTTTCACACAGCCTGGATCCAAAGCGGACTTTTTACGCCAATTCACGCTGCTAGGTCCGCAGCCAATAGTAGAGGTCGTACTTCGATTGCATATGTTGAGAATGTTGGTTGCCGGACTCGGCATCTGGGATATCAACTCGGCGAGCCCAGAGAGGGAACCACTCGCCATCCCGCACATCGCCATGGCTAGCCACTCGCACATTCTTCGACATGCCTCGCTCGCAGGCACCGAATTGGAAGAAGTTCACCTGCGCCTCAATCAAACTACATCTATTCGGGCCACCTTTCTGGTGAGGGTAGTAGAGTTGGAAGACGTCATCCTCCCAGAAACAAATTGGGCAGATTTCGTATGACCCTGGGGGGGCCTCGAAGACTCCATATCCGCAGCATGGGCAGGTAAACATCAAATCTCACTTATCGATGGCCGTATATTTTTGCTCGATTTTAGCCACATGCCAAACGACTGCAATGGGGCGACAGCGGTCTCTCATCAATTCCAGAAACCAGTGTCCAAGGGGGATGCATCCAACACAGGTTTACGCGTTTAGCGATGTCAGGCGTGCTCACGTCGGAAGATGCTTACATCGCTGGCGGTTGCTATGACCAAGGTCAGTCCTGAGTACGAGAAACCGAAGGCTCTCAACTCGCTCTCTATGGCCAATTTATGAAAGTTCGATGGGCGGTTGTAACGTGCGCCGTACAACCAGGAACCTGGTTCAACCAATAGCAGATGATGATCGGGCCAATCCAGACAGACGGTTTCGGTGACCCACCCATCTACAGTACCTGATGCGAGGCCACCACCACTCATACCGGACATGCGAATTGACTTGTCCGAAAGCGGACCTATGCCTTGGCACTCCAGATAGCGGTCAGTTCTCGGCTCTTCCGAATAATCCCTCGCAATCTTCTCCCCGCGCACGCAATCAATGACACCTCGGCCAGAGCTGGAAACTATGAGGAGATGTTCAGACTCACGACTGAAGCCGACTTCCATCAAGCCCGCAACGGCAAATGTAGTCGTACGTATCCACGGAGAGGGGACCACCACAGACCGCTCCCGGATAGCCGTGCGCAATGAGTCGAGGTGAGTTGTCTGCATGAATCGAATTCCCAAAACGGAGGGTTGCCACTGACACCTCGGTACGTACTTCGGTTGCAGTCAAGCCATGACGGGGACGACACCAACCACTCAATGGCTCGGATAGTCAATCAAACAACCCGGCGTGTGAGCCGGGCTCATAGCCATCAATCACAAGGACCTTCGAGATTTCACAGTCCGGATAGATCCACCTGCCCCAGTTTGCCACAACCCACTCCCTGCTGAGACCCAGGCATCCTGCATGGCTCTCCGCAGGCAGCATTATCAGCGGTAGGCCGGCTTTGTACCCAGTGGTAACCATCAGCCCAAAGCGACGATCCTCCTCCAGTGTTTCAAAAACCATGAAATCCACAACCTCTTCATACGGGTATAAACCCTTGGCTCCGAATACGGTTCCGCGAGCTCACCACAATGTTGGCCAGAAGCAAAAAGCTTCCTCGAACAGGCCTGATACATAGATGCAACCGGGTTCCGATGTTCAAAAGCAGCTAGTCAGTGTGGGCGAGTCCATACATAGGAGCGGATTTATCCGCGATGCACCGCGCGGGCGGCGCTCGATCTCATAGGCGCTGAGTATTTCACGGCGAACACATCCGAGCACCGCGCAAAACCCAAGGCATGCACCGTCAGGTCGTGAGCTACCGCTATCGCGACAAAGCGCACATCGATACAACGTCAACTCAGATCCAGACGTCATTCACCGCCGTTCGATCCCCTCCTTCATGACCGGTGTTCAAAACGCCTCGTGGCTCGATCATCATCAGTGTCGTTTCCGCCTGTGCCGCTGTCCTGTGCGCTACCCCCCGTGGCACGACATACAGCTCACCCGGCTGCACATACACGCAGCCCTCTGGCAGATCGATACGCAAGGTGCCTTCAAGCACCAGAAACGCTTCGTCGGTCTCGGGGTGCGAGTGCCAGATGAACTCCCCTTCTATGCGCACGACCTTGAATTGGTAGTCGTTCATTTCCGCGACCACCCTTGGGCTCCACTGATGCTCGATCAGTGCAGCCTTGTGAGCCAAGTTCACAGGTTGCGATGGGTGTTGCGGGTGTAAGTCGGTCATGACAGATCCTCTGCTGTTAGAGCGATCAGCCTATCGAACGCAAAGCACGCGTCTCTTGTACGATCCTGCAAGTCAGCGGGCAGGCCGCAAGCGTTCCAGCCAGCGCAGCGGCGGCACGCCGTAGGTGCGAGTGAAGTGTCGGGTCATGTGACTCTGGTCGTGGAAGCCTGCAGCGAGGGCGGCATCGACCAGGGTGAAGCCATCTAGGATCAGCCGGCGAAAACAGTCCAGCCGCCGTAGCGTGACAAAACGGTATGGGCTGGTGCCGTAAAGCGCCCGGAAGTCCCGAGACAAGCTCCATTGCTCACGCCCGCTGGCCTGTTCGAGCATTTCCAGTGTGATGCCGTGCTGAAGGTGCTCCATGATGAACGCCCTGGCACGCTCGGCCGAGCGGTAGTCCAGGCGTTTGCGGCCACGTGGCTTGCCGCCGACGGCACGCAGCGCCATTGCCAGGTCATAGACGGCGTCCTGCTCCTCCAGTGTTTCCAGCGGATGATCCAATGCCTGCACGAAGGCCTCGCTGGCGCGATAGAGGCGCGGGTCGCTGGACAGTCCGCCGGCAATGAAAGGCAACGGTTCGCCGCCGAGCACGTTCTGGATCAGCGAAGGGTCGATGTAGGCCATCCGGTAGCGAAAGCCGATATCCGTGCCGGCCATGCCGTCATGGACTTCGTCCGGGTGCAGCACCAGTGTGTTGCCCGGCACGCCGTGGCACAGCGCCCCCTTGTAGTGAAAGCTCTGCACGCCGGCAAGGGTTCGGCCTATCGAGTAGGTATCGTGCCGATGTGGGTCGTAGCCATGGCCGCCAAACCACGCCTCGATGCGCTCCACGCTGCCGGGCGTGGCGCTGCGTATGACCCAGTCAGACGCGGATGACAGGTTTGCTTTTCGTTCCATGGATAGGCTTGCTGCCATTGCGCAATGTGGGTTGAGGGGGTCCATCCTATTGCAGATTTGCGTGGGCTCCCAATCCATTTCCGCTCGATGCCCGCCAGGGTCCGTCAGCCAGACGGTCATGGCGCATCACCTTCAGAGGACTATCGTTGCTTGTCTGGGCAACGACTACCGATCGAGGTTAGCGCCATGAACACCAGTGACTTACTCGAACAGCTACTTCGGGCCGGGCAGAATTCACAAGCGCAACAAGGCAGCGGCGGCATGGCTTCGCAAGACGGCCTGGGCGGTTTGGGTGGTTTGCTGGGTGGCCTGCTTGGCGGCGGTAGCGCAACGGGCGGCGGCAATGGCCTGGGTGGTCTGCTGGGCGGCTTGTTGGGTGGCAGTAGTGGCAGCAGCGCTGGCGGCGCTTCCCAGGGGCGCGCCGCAGGTGGCATCAATTACGCAGCCCTGGCGTCATTGGGCATGATGGCGTTCCAGGCCTACCAAAGCTGGCAGCGCAACCAGGCGGCAGCCCCGCAACAGGCGGTGCGTACGGTCGATCAACTGTCCGGCCCCGAGGCCGAGGATCACAGCCATGCAATCTTGCGCGCACTGATTGCTGCTGCCAAAGCTGACGGGCGCATCGATGAGCAGGAAGAACAGTTGATCTACGCGCAAATCAAACGTCAGACCAGCGACCCGCAACTGCAGCAATGGCTGGATGAAGAAGTCAGCAAGCCACTCGACGCAGCCGAGGTGGCGCAGTCAGCGAAAGACCCGGCCATGGCCGCGGAAATGTACCTGGCCAGCGTGATGCTGGTGGATGACCAGCAGGACGCTGAGCGGGCTTACCTTGATGAATTGGCCAGCGCGCTGCAGATTGACCCGGCGTTGCAGGTGCACCTGGAGCAGCAGGCCAAGGGGGCAGCCTGACGGGCAGACGCCCAGGCCCCAACGCCATCAGACTCGATGGCGCAGGGCCGAGCGCGACTGGGCTCAGTCCGCAGGCTGTTCCACTGCGGTTTCGGCGACCGGGGCCGGTGCCGCCGCTTTTGCCTTCGCACGGTCCTTGCGGCCTTTGCCACGCTGCCGCGAAGCCTGCTGCTTGGCATACAGCGCCTGGCCGGCGGTGACAACGCCTGCGGGCTGGCCATTCAAGTCCAGGCGCGGCGCACCTTCCACCATGCTTGCCCAGTAGCGGTTGCCCCGGCACCAGGTCGAAATGCCCAGTTTGAGCTGTTCAACGGTGATGCCGAGCAGCTCCAGGTGTTGCTCGGCATCCTTGAAGATGCCCTCTTTGAGCGGCACCTTGGGGGCCGGGTTGACCGGGAAGGCCAACGGGAAATGCTTCTGCAGTGGCCAGATGGCTTCCACCGCCGGGTCCTGCTCACGCGCCTTGGCCTGCGGGGCGGGCTTGCGCTTGGCAGGGCGCGGGGTTTCGGCCTTTGCCTGCTGCTCTTTTTCAGACCGCAGGCGGTCACGTAACTCAGCTAGTTGTTCAAAACCCATCGTTAATTCACTGCTTCTACGTTGATTGCGTGGCGCAAGGATAAGCCATGCAGCGCTTGGTAGCAGCAGAAAGAGGATGAATCGCTGCTGATTTAGTCATCAGGCATGCCTACACGCCCGTTCAAGCGCCACCGCGAAAGCAACTGACGCCCCAGGCGGTGATCTTGAATGGCAAGTGATAGTGCGCCTGCGCATCGCCGATACCGAAGCGGTACACCAGTTCATCCAGAAAGGGTATTTCAGGCAGCTGCGTACCTGTCTCACGATAAAACCGGGCCACCTGCAAACGCACTTCATAGACGCCCACCCCGAATAGCGCGTTCAATTCAGCCAGCCCCGCCCATTGGCCGCGCGCATCGATGATGCCCTGCGCGATCGGCGCGCCGCCCGCTAACCCGATGCTCAGGCGCAGCCCTTGCGCGGCAAGCCCGCTGGCAATGTCGACAACATGCACCGAGACGCCACCGTTCATGCCCAGAAGCCCTGGTGAGCAACCGCGGCCTCTTCCTCAAGCACCGGGCCATGCACCTGCACGGTGCGCTGACCGCGGGCAAACACCTCGCGGCACGGCAGCGAAAAGGTGGGGTTTTCCGGGTGCGCACCGGTCAGCCCGAGCAGGGCGTGCTCCGACAACGCATAGACCACCCGGCCAATCCCGGTCCAGTACACCGCGCCAGCGCACATGCAGCAGGGCTCGGCGCTGGTGTACAGGGTGCAGCCGGCCAGTTGTTCCGGTGTCAGGCGCTTGGCGGCGCGGGCCGCCGCGACCAGCTCGGCATGCTGGGTGGGGTCGCCCTCCGGGGGCATGGAGTTGTTGCCGGCGCTGGCGATGATCTGCCCTTGCGCATCGGCCACGAGGGCAGCGAATGGGTGGCGGCCGTCCTTGCGCGATTGCTCGGACAGGCGGATCGACTCGCGCAGCAGGGCCAGGTCCAACTCGGACAAGTCGGCGCCGGGGCGGGTGAACGTCATGGCTGTTACTCCTTGAACGGCAGTTGAAAGCGCGCCAGCTGGCGCGCAGGAAAATGCAGGCTCACTGGGCCAGGGGGGTATCGATAGCGTCCTGGCTGCTGGGTTCGGCTTCACGGTTGAGCAGCAGGTTGAGCAGGATGGCGCTGACGGCGGCAAGGAAGATCCCGCTTTCCAGCACCAGCTTCAGCGGGCCGCTGACATGCTCGAACAGCGCCGGCATCGACATCGGCAACACCCCGATGCTGACCGACACCGCCACCACCAGGCCGTTGCGGGTGCCCTCGAAGCGCACGCGGGCCAGTTCCTGGATGCCCGCCACCGTGGTCATGCCGAACATCACGATGGCGCAGCCACCGAGTACAGGCGTGGGCACACTGGCGATCAGCGCGCCCAGTTTGGGGAACAGCCCCATCAACACCATGATGGCGCCCGCTGCGGCGACCACGAAGCGGCTCTTGACGCCGGAAAGCGCGATCAGGCCGGTGTTTTGCGTAAACGCGTTGTAAGGAAAGCTGTTGAACAGGCCCCCCAGCAGGGTCGACAGGCCATCGGCGCGGAACGCGTTGCCCAGGGTGCGCTGGTCGGTGGGCTTGCCGGTCAGCTTGCCAATGGCCAGGCAGTTGCCGGTGGTCTCGGCCATGATCACCAGCATCGCCAGCAGCATGATCAGCACCGGGGTGAAGGCGAACTGCGGCACGCCGAACGCCATCGGCGCGCTGAGCTCGAACCACGCGGCATCGGCTACCCGGCTGAAGTCGGTCATGCCAAAGGCCGCGGCCACCACGCTGCCGGCAATCAGCCCCAGGAGCACGCTGAGGTTGCCGATAAAGCCACGAAACCGTGCGTGGATCACCAGCGTCAGGGCCACCGTGGCCACGCCCAGCATCAGGTTGGCCGGTTTGCCGAAGTCCGCAGTACCTGGCTGCCCTCCCCCCAGCCAGATGGCCGCAGCCGGCATCAGCGAAATGCCGATGACGGTGATCAGGCTGCCGATCACCACTGGCGGGAAGAACCGCAGCAAACGGCTGAACAGCGGCGCGATGGCAATGGTGAGCGCACCGGCCGCGATCACCGCACCGAACACGTGAGGTAGCCCGAACGCCTTGCCGATCATGATCATCGGCGCCAAGGCAATGAACGAGCAGCCCTGGATCAACGGCAAGCGTGCGCCGAAACGCCATAGCCCGAGGGTTTGCAGCAAGGTGGCGACGCCCGAGGTGAGCAGGTTGGCATTGATCAACGTCACCACCTGGGCCTGGGTCAGCCCCAGCGCGCTGCCCAGAATCAGTGGCACGGCAACGGCACCGGCGTACATCACCAGCACATGCTGCAGGCCGAAGGTGAACAGCTGCCGCGCAGGCAGTACTTCGTCCACGGGATGGATAACAGGTTGGCTCATGTCGTGAATCTCCTGAAGTGCGGCTCTTTTTATTGTTGAAGGCGCCCGGAGTGACATGCAGCGCAGGGACGCGTGGCAGCTGTCGCCGATGTCGAAGTGAAGATTCCTGTGAAAACACCGATGGAGCAAATGATTAACCATCGTTACTATCGATGGATCGAGCCGTGAACAGGATCAGGTGATGCGCTTTTCACTGGAGCAGTTGCAAGTGTTCGTCAGCGCTGTGCAGGCTGGCTCGTTTTCGGCCGCAGCGCGGCGACTGGGGCGCACCCAGTCGACGGTCAGCGCGGCCATCAGCAACCTGGAAACCGACCTGGGCGTGCAACTGTTCGACCGCTCCAGCCGCATCCCGGCATTGACCGCCGCAGGCCATAAACTGCTGCTGCGCGCCGAGGGCATCCTTGAGCGCTGCTATGCCCTGGAGGGCAGCGCCGACAGCCTGGCCGGCCAGGTGGAAGCCGCGCTGACCCTGGCGATCGAGGTGCCTTATGGGCCGCTGATACCGCCGTTCAAGGGCTTTGACGCGGCGTTTCCTTTTGTTGACCTGCTGATCCGCCACCCGCTGCACGGCGATGTCAGCGAGATGATCCTGACCGGCGAGGCGGACCTGGGGGTGAGCTTCGCCCAGCCCCACTACCCGCCGGAGCTGGCCTTCCAGCAGCTGGGCAAGCTGATCATGACCCACGTCTGCCACCCCGGGTTCGCCCTGGCGCGGCAGAGCCCGGTGAGCTTTGCCGACCTCAACGCCCATCGGCGGCTGGCCTTCTTCGCCCATGCCGACAAGCTGCCTAGCAGCGAATACCTGCGGGCCGGGCAGCTGTGGCGGGCGGAGAGTTACCTGGCGTTGGTGGAGATGGTGCGCGGCGGGCTTGGCTGGGCGACCCTGCCGCGCCAACTGGTGCAGCAAGAGCTGGACAGCGGGCAGCTGGTGGAGCTGCAACTGGAGGCCTACCCCCACACCGACTGGCTGGTGGGGGTAGACCTGTTGTGGCATCGCAAGCGCCAGCCTGGGCCGGCGGCGCGCTACCTGCGCGAGTGCCTGCAGCGCAGCAAGGTGTTCGAGCTGGACCGCATGGGCAGGTCCACCACCTTGTGAGGGGCGCCGCTTACGCCGCTTCCAGTTCGAGCTGCTGGCGCGGCGCAGCGCCGGAACGCTTGAGCATGGCGGCGGGGATCGCCAGGATCAGCAAGCCGCTGACGAACAGGCACAGGCCCAGCACATAGGTGCCATTGTTGATGTCGCCGGTCAGGGTCTCCGCCATCGCCGTGATCATCGAGCCGGTGAAGCCCGACAGGTTGCCGATGGCATTGATCATGCCGATCCCCGCCGCCGCCGCGACACCCGACAACACCGTGCCCGGCAGCGTCCAGTAGATCGGCATCAGGCTCAGCACACCCGAGGCCGCCACCGTCAGAAACAGGATCGACAACGTCACGTCATGGGCGAACGCAGCGCTGAGGATCAGGCCGCAGCCACCGATGAACGCGGGAATCGCGGCATGCCAGCGACGCTCGCCGGTGCGGTTGGAGTGGCGAGCGTTGAGGAACATGGCAATGATCGCCACGCTGTAGGGAATGGCGGTCAGCAAGCCGATCTGCAGGGTGCTGGTCACGCCCGCGCTCTTGATGATCGACGGCATCCAGAAGGCCAGGCCATAGAAGCCAGTGTTGAAGGTCAGCAGGATCAGCACCAGCAACCACACCCGCGGGTTGAAGAACACCTCGCTCAAGCGCGAGACCTTGCCGTGCGCTTCCTGTTGCAGGTTGGCCTTGAGCAGTTGCTTCTGCGCCTCCGTCAGCCAGGCGGCCTTGTCGATGTTGTCGCACAGGCAGGTGAACACCACCACGGCCATGATCACCGAAGGCACGCCCTCGATCAGCAGCATCCACTGCCAGCCCGCCATTTCATGCCAGCCATCCAGGCGGGTCATCAGCCAGCCCGACAGCACGCCACCCAGGGTGAGGCTGACCGGCATCGCCATCAGAAAGCCCGACATCACCCGGCTCTGCCGATGGGTCGGGAACCAGTAGTTGAGGTAGAGGATCACGCCGGGGAAGAACCCGGCCTCGCAGATGCCCAGCAAGAAGCGCAGCACATAGAACATGGTGCTGGACTCGATGTGGAAGAACCCGGCCAACGGCTGGGTGAACGCCACCGCCATCGAGATGATTGCCCAGCTCAGCATGATCCGTGCGATCCAGAAGCGTGCGCCATAGCGATGCAGCAGCAGGTTGCTGGGCACTTCGAACAGGAAGTAGCCCCAGAAGAACACGCTGGCGCCAAGGGCATAGACGGTGTTGCTGAACTGCAGGTCGTCGAGCATGCTCAGCTTGGCAAAGCCGATATTGACCCGGTCAAGGTAGGCGGCGATGTAACACAGCAGCAGGATCGGCAGGATACGCAGGATGACCTTGCGGTAGGTGCGGTCTTCGAACGCCTGATCGTGGGTGGGGGCGACAGAGTGATGAGCCATGGCCAAGCCTCTTGGCATGTCGTGCATGCCTGATTGTTGTTATTGGAAGCCCACCGGGTGCATGCGCAGCCGGCGGGTGACTATCAGCAGCGGTAATCAGCGAATCGGGTCACGGCTGGGCTGGCCATCGACCAGGCGCAGCAGCCCCAGCGGGTTGGCGTCGCGCAGCGCCTCGGGCAGCAACGCATCGGGGAAGTTCTGGTAGCACACCGGGCGCAGGAAACGGTCGATCGCCAGGCTGCCGACCGAGGTGCCACGGCTGTCGGAGGTGGCCGGGAACGGGCCGCCATGGACCATGGCGTCACACACCTCGACACCGGTCGGGTAGCCGTTGACCAGCACGCGGCCGGCCTTCTGCTCCAGCAACGCCACCAGTGGCGCAGCGTGCGCAAGGTCGCCTGGCTCGCCGATCAGCGTGGCGGTCAGTTGCCCGCCCAGCGCCTGTAGCGCAGCCAGCAACTGGGCCTGGTCGGCAAGCTCGACCACCACAGTGGCCGGGCCGAAGATTTCCTCCTGCAGCAGCGCTTCGCCAGCCAGCAGCAACTGCGCATCAGCCTGGAACAGCTGCGGCCAGGCCTGGTTGCCCTGTTGCTCGGCGCCGGCCAGCAGGCGCACGCCGGCCTGCGCCTTGAGCGTGGCCACGCCGTGGGCATAGCTGGCCAGGGTGCCGGCATTGAGCATGGTCTGCGGCGGCTGCTCGGCCATCTGCGCAGTGAGGTGCTCGACAAAGGCGCTGAAGGCTGGCGAACGCACCCCCAGCACCAGGCCCGGGTTGGTACAGAATTGCCCACAGCCCAGCACCACCGAAGCCGCCAGTTCGCGGGCCACGGCCTCGCCGCGCTCGGCCAGCGCCCCGGGCAGCACCAGCACCGGGTTGATGCTGCTCATTTCGGCGAACACCGGGATCGGCTGCGGCCGCGCCGCCGCCATGTCGCACAGGGCACGGCCACCCTTGAGCGAACCGGTGAAGCCCACGGCCTGGATGGCCGGGTGCTTGACCAGCGCCTCGCCGACCCGGCCACCGTAGATCATGTTGAAGACCCCGGCCGGCATCGCACAACGCTCGGCGGCGGCGACGATGGCCTCGGCCACCCACTGCGCCGTGGCCATGTGGCCGCTGTGGGCCTTGAACACCACCGGGCAGCCGGCGGCCAGCGCCGCGGCAGTGTCGCCACCGGCCGTGGAAAACGCCAAGGGGAAGTTGCTGGCACCGAACACCGCGACCGGCCCCAGCCCCATGCGGCACTGGCGGATGTCCAGGCGCGGCAGCGGGGTACGCTGAGGCTGCGCACGGTCGATGCGCGCGCCGACAAAATCACCGCGGCGCAACACCGTGGCGAACAACCTCAGCTGGCCGCTGGTACGCGCCCGTTCGCCGTGGATACGGGCTGGCGGCAAGGCTGTTTCCTGGCATACGGTAGCAATGAAGTCTTCACCCAAGGCATCGAGTGCATCGGCGATTGCGTCGAGAAACTCGGCGCGGCGGGCGGCGGGCAAGGCCCGGTACACAGGATAGGCAGCGGCAGCGGCCTGGGCTGCGGCATCGACTTCCTCGTCGCTGGCTTGGTAGAACGCGCCTGGCAGTGGCTGCCCGCTGCGCGCATCGACACTGTACAAGGCCGCCTGACCGGTGGCGCGGCGAACCCCGCCGATGAATTGCTGGCCTGCGTGGGGCGTCATGGATGATTCCTCGGCATTGCGAAAGACATGGGGGGCTAATCTAGGCGGCTCTGCGATGCTTTCCCAATGGCATTTATCGATCATCCGATAACGCCGCGTTATCGCTCCCCTTCCCCTCGGCCCGCGTGGGCCAGCAGGATTTCAGCGAACTCCAGCGCCGCCCCGCTCAACGGCTCGCCTTTGCGGGTGAGGATGCCGTAGTCCTGCGGCGCCAGGTGCAGCGGGGTGTCGAGGTTGACCAGCACCCCACTTGCCAGGTGCGGCTCGACCATCGCCTGGGGCAACATGCCGATCATCGGCCCGCCCAGCAGCACCTTGAGGAAGGTCTGCATGGAGATGGTATCGATGGTGTTGCGCGGCACGGCAACGCCAGCCTCGGCGAAGGCCCGCTCCATGCGCCCGCGAATGGGCGTGCCCTTGGGGTAGAGAATCCATGGCCACTCCAGCAACTGCGGCAAGGTCACCGGCCCGGCAGCGCTGAGCGGGTGCTGATCGTTGACCACAAAGCAGAACGGTTCCGGCGCCAGCGGCTGGAAGTCGAAGCGCTGGTGCTGGGACACGTCGGTGAAGCGCGCCACGGCCAGGTGCAGGTGCTTGTCTTCGAGCATGGCCATCAGGTGGTCGCTGGTCTGCTCCACCACCTCGATCGCCAGCAGCGGCTTGCGCTGCTTGATCGCGACGATGGCATCGGGCAACGCCACGGCGGTGGCGGCGAAAATGCCGCCCACCTTCAACTGCCCGTGCCCGCCCTGGCGCAGGCTGTCGATCTGGTCGACGAAGTTGCGCGCATCGTTCAAGGCCACCTGGGCATAGCGCAGCACCTGCTCGCCAAGCGCCGTGGGCGGCATGCTGCGCGGCAGGCGTTCGAACAGGGCAAAACCGAGCAGGTGCTCGATTTCCTTGAGCATCTTGCTGATCGCCGGCTGGGTCAGGTTCATCTGCTGCGCCGCGACGTGCATGTTGTGGGTGCGCCCGAGGGTCTCGATCAGCAACAGATGGCGGAACTTGAGCCAGTTGCAAACGTGGGAAAAGGAAAGGTCCGACATGCAAGCCCCTGTCGCTGCGATAACCGCTTGTTATTGAATAGTGAGATTAAGCCATTGGAGTTTATCGCGCCGCTTGCCTAGCGTGCAGCTCTCACGTTCCGAGAGATTGCGATGCCATGCCGATGACCCTCACTCCCGCCAACACCTTGCCTGCGGACGGCCTGACCGGCACCCTGATCGGCCGCGCCTGGGCCCCCGGCGAGCCCGGCGGCCCCTCGCCGATCACCTTGCGCGCCGACGGGGTGTTCGACCTGTCCGAACGCTTCGCCACCCTCAGCCAGCTGCTGGAAAGCGAAGATCCGTTGCACGCCGTGCGCAGCACCCCGGGCCGCTTCCTGGGCAGCCTGGAAGCGTTGCTGGCCAACAGCGGTGAAGCGTTCGACGCCAACCAGCCCTACCTGCTCGCACCGGTTGACCTGCAGGTAATCAAGGCCGCAGGCGTGACCTTCGCCGCCAGCATGATCGAGCGGGTCATCGAAGAGCAGGCAGCCGGTGATGCCAGCAAGGCCGAGGCGGTGCGCGCCACCGTGCACTCGGTAATTGGTAACAACCTGCGCGCAGTGCGCCCCGGCTCACCACAGGCCATGGCCCTGAAGGCGTTGCTGATCGAACAAGGCATGTGGTCGCAATACCTGGAAGTGGGCATCGGGCCGGATGCCGAAGTCTTCACCAAGGCCCCGGTGCTGGCCGCCGTCGGCAGCGGCAGTGCGATCGGCGTGCACCCCGGCTCGGCATGGAACAACCCCGAGCCCGAGGTGGTGCTGGCGGTCGACAGCCGCGGGCGCATCCACGGCGCCACCCTGGGCAACGACGTCAACCTGCGCGACTTCGAAGGCCGCAGCGCGCTGTTGCTGAGCAAGGCCAAGGACAACAACGCCTCGTGCGCCGTCGGCCCGTTCATCCGCCTGTTCGACGACACCTTCGACCTGGACGCGGTGCGCCACTGCGTGGTCGACCTGGAGGTCCAGGGTGAGGACGGCTACCGCCTGGTCGGCAGCAGCTCGATGGACCAGATCAGCCGCGACCCTGAAGACCTGGTGCGCCAGACCCTCAACGCCAACCATCAATACCCCGACGGCTTCCTGCTGTTCCTTGGTACGCTGTTTGCCCCCATCGAGGACCGTGACCAGCCGGGCGCCGGGTTCACCCACAAACTGGGTGACCGGGTACGCATCGCCAGCCCCCTGCTCGGCCAGTTGCACAACCAGGTCACCACCAGCGACCAGGCAACGCCATGGACCTTTGGCCTTGGCGCGATGATGCGCAACCTGGCCGCCCGCGGCCTGCTGCATCGCTAAAACAACAAGAGAGCATGACATGACCGATACCGCGAAACGCCCGCTGCGCAGCCAGCAATGGTTCGACGACCCGAGCCACGCCGACATGACCGCGCTGTACGTCGAGCGCTACATGAACTACGGCCTGACCCGCGACGAACTGCAGTCGGGCCGGCCGATCATCGGCATTGCCCAGACCGGCAGCGACCTCACCCCCTGCAACCGCCACCACATCGAACTGGCCCAGCGGGTCAAGGCCGGCATCCGCGATGCCGGGGGCATTCCCATGGAATTCCCGGTGCACCCGATCGCCGAGCAGAGCCGCCGCCCCACTGCCGCCCTGGACCGCAACCTGGCCTACCTGGGCCTGGTGGAAATCCTCCACGGCTACCCGCTGGACGGCGTGGTACTGACCACCGGCTGTGACAAGACCACCCCCGCCTGCCTGATGGCCGCCGCCACCACCGACCTGCCGGCCATCGTGCTGTCGGGCGGGCCGATGCTCGACGGCCATCACAAAGGCCAGCTGATTGGCTCGGGCACGGTGCTGTGGCATGCCCGCAACCTGATGGCTGCGGGTGAAATCGACTACGAAGGCTTCATGGAAATGACCACGGCCGCCTCGCCGTCGGTGGGCCACTGCAATACCATGGGCACGGCGCTGTCGATGAACGCCCTGGCCGAAGCCCTGGGCATGTCGCTGCCGGGCTGCGCCAGCATCCCCGCGCCCTACCGCGAACGTGGGCAGATGGCCTATGCGACCGGCAGGCGCATCTGCGAACTGGTGCTGCAGGACGTGCGCCCGTCCGCGATCATGACCCGCGAAGCCTTCGAAAACGCCATTGCCGTGGCCTCGGCACTGGGCGCCTCAAGCAACTGCCCGCCGCACCTGATCGCCATCGCCCGGCACATGGGCATCGAGCTGTCGCTGGACGACTGGCAGCGCATCGGCGAAGACGTGCCCCTGCTGGTCAACTGCATGCCAGCCGGCAAGTACCTGGGCGAAGGCTTCCACCGCGCCGGCGGCGTGCCTGCAGTGATGCATGAACTGCGCAAGGCCGGGCGCCTGCACGAGGCCTGCGCCACGGTCAGCGGCAAGACCATCGGCGAGGTGGTCAGCGATACGGTCACCAGCAACCGCGAGGTGATCCTGCCGTTCGACGCACCGCTCAAGCACAGTGCAGGGTTCATCGTGCTCAGCGGCAACTTCTTCGACAGCGCGATCATGAAGATGTCGGTGGTCGGCGAGGCCTTCCGCAAGACCTACCTGGCCGAGCCCGGCAAGGAGAACAGCTTCGAGGCCCGCGCCATCGTGTTCGAGGGCCCGGAGGACTACCACGCGCGCATCGACGACCCGTCGCTGGACATCGACGAGCGTTGCATCCTGGTGATCCGCGGCGCCGGTACCGTGGGTTACCCAGGCAGCGCCGAAGTGGTCAACATGGCGCCCCCGGCCGCCCTGATCAAGCAAGGCATCGACTCGCTGCCCTGCCTGGGCGATGGCCGCCAGAGCGGCACCTCGGCCAGCCCGTCGATCCTCAACATGTCGCCGGAAGCGGCGGTCGGCGGCGGCCTGGCGCTGTTGCAGACCAACGACTGGCTGCGCGTGGACCTCAACCAGCGCCGCGTCGACCTGCTGGTGGACGATGAGGAAGTGGCCCGCCGCCGCGCCGCCTGGAAGCCGAATATCCCGGCTTCGCAGACGCCCTGGCAGGAACTCTACCGCCAGCTCGTGGGGCAGTTGTCCACCGGTGGCTGCCTGGAGCCGGCGACCCTGCACATGCGCGTGATCGCCCGGGAAGGCGGGATGCCGCGGCATTCGCACTAAGAGGGTTGCCGGAGGGGCCACTGCGACATTTCATTTGCGGGTGTGTGATTTCTCTTGTTCAGTCTGCGTCACAAGCGCAACCCCCTCGCTGTCGTCCGGGGACTGATAACAAGGCCTTCCATGCAAACGCTGTTGAACGAGATTCTCGACGAAGTGCGCCCCTTGATCGGCAAGGGCAAAGTGGCTGACTACATCCCAGCGCTGGCCGACGTGCCAGCCAATCAGCTGGGCATTGCCGTCTATGGCAACGATGGCAGCCACTACTGCGCAGGCGACGCCCTGGTACCGTTTTCGGTGCAGAGTATTTCCAAGGTGTTCAGCCTGGTCCAGGCGATTGGCCACTCCGGTGAAGCCATCTGGGAGCGCCTGGGCCATGAGCCCTCCGGCCAGCCGTTCAACTCGCTGGTGCAGCTGGAGTTCGAGCGTGGGCGGCCGCGCAATCCGTTCATCAACGCCGGCGCGCTGGTGATCTGCGATATCAACCAGTCGCGCTTTGCCGCGCCCACCTTGTCGATGCGCGACTTTGTCCGCCGGTTGTCGGCCAACCCCCACATTGCGATCGATGCCCGCGTCGCCGATTCGGAATACCAGTTTCGCGCGCGCAACGCCGCCATGGCTTACCTGATGCAGTCGTTCGGCAACTTCCATAACGAAGTCGAGACGGTGCTGCGCAGCTACTTCAGTTATTGCGCGTTGCAAATGAGCTGCCTGGACCTGGCGCGAGCCTTCTGCTTCCTGGCCAACGACGGCTTCTGCAAGCACAGCGGTGAGCAGATCCTCAGCCGGCGCCAGACCCAGCAGGTGAACTCGATCATGGCCACCAGCGGGCTGTACGACGAGGCCGGCAATTTTGCCTACCGGGTCGGGTTGCCCGGCAAGAGCGGTGTGGGTGGCGGGATCGTGGCAATCGTGCCGGGGCAATTTACCGTGTGCGTGTGGTCGCCGGAGCTGAACGCGGCGGGCAACTCCCTGGCAGGGATGGCGGCGCTGGAGCTGCTCAGTTCACGGATCGGCTGGTCGGTGTTCTGATCAGGTAAGGGGCGTTAAACGGTAGACAGGATGACCTCGAATGTCGTCCCCTGCTCCGCTGTTGACGCGACCTCAATCCTGCCACCATGGCTGGCGACAATCTCGGCCGCGATGAACAGGCCCAGCCCAAGCCCGGCAGCTGAGCCCCTTTCGCCCTCCGCATAGCTGGAATACCTGCCTTCCGGCTTGAACAGATAAGGCATCACTTCTTCGGGAATTGGCGCCCCCGAGTTGTGTACGCTGACACGGGGAACACCGGCTTCATGGGCCAGGGAGACATGGATTGGAAGCGTCGCATCGCCATGGCGCAGGGCATTGCCAATCAGATTGGAAAACACCTGGGCCATCCGTTCTGGGTCAAACTGGCCAGTAATTGACGCGGCCTCCTTCAACACGATGCTCGCCTCAGGGGACGCCGCGCGCAGTTCGTCGATGACTGAACGACAGATCGCATTCAGTTCCACCTGCTGCGGGTGCACCGGAATGCCCGTACCCAGATTGCAGCGCGCCAGATCCAACAGGTCGTTGACCATGTTGTTGGCCCGGCGAGCACTGTTGCAAACCTGGGACGCAAGCAGCTTCACCTTCTCACCTGAATCATCCTGGTGCAGGATCAGGTCGCCCGCCATGAGCACCGCGCCCAAGGGCGAGCGCAGGTCATGGCCAAGTACGGCCAATACCATTTTTCGGGTTGATTCCACAGCGGCGCCGTAGGCTGCAACGGACTCGACCAGCGCCTGGTCTACCGCCTCGTTGAACCGGATCATGTCCTGAACGTGATGCGCATCGCGCAGGGTTTCTTGTGCCAGCCATAGAGAAAGAACACTGGAGCGCAACGCCCGGTATTCAGCGACCATCTGATCCATGGAAAACCCAGCAATCAAGCGAGTGACGGCATGGGACTGGGCTGCCGTGTCACTGGACTGCTGAGGGCCCCTGCCTTGCGCTTTCTCGGCCTGTTGATAAGGGGTTTGAGCAGTGCGCATGTCGGCGGCAACGGAACGCAGAATCTTCTCGGAATGGTTTCTGAGACCGGTTGAATCCTGCGTGGGCAAATCTGTCTCGACCGAACGTGCAAAATCTTCCCAAGCCTGGAGAATGCTCTCCATATCGCTCTCGATGAAGTCGTACAGTCTCATTGCGGCCCTCGTCCCATCTCCCACCAGACGTCAAACCAGACTAGACCAATGCGTGAAACGGGCAAAGAAACCGCTTGCACACTTTGCCTGTGCTTTGGAAACGACTTGTTATAAACCGAATCCTGTTGGCACGCGTGCCTGAAAGTCGCCAGCGTGGGCGGTCAAACCAGGCCGTGTTTGATCTCGGCGATGTGCTCCGGGCCGATGCCACAGCAGCCGCCAATCAGGCTCGCCCCACGCGCACGCCAGTCGCGGGCCCACACCAGGTAGCCCGGCGGGTCGAGGTCTTCACGCAGCTCATCCAGGCCATCGTTGGCGGTGGCTTCCTTCGGTTGCGGCGGGAAGGCATTGGCGTAGGCGCCGATGGCGATACCCGCCTGGCGGGCTTCGATCACCGAGCGCGCCACATCCAGCGCCGCACCGATGACTTCAGGCTGGCTGCAGTTGAACAGCACCGCCGCAACGCCCAGGCCTGCCACCGCTTCGATGGCATCGGCCACCGGCTCGCCGGAACGCAGGCGCGGCACGGCGTCGACGTCTTCGTCCTGCAAGGTGAACGACACCCAGAACGGCTTGCCGTCCGCTGGCAGATGGCTGTGAATGGCCCGCACCTCGGCGATGGCGCTTTGGGTCTCTGCCAACCACAGGTCCACATGCGGCGCCAGCCCCTGCAACAGCGGCGTCAGCACCTCGGCCACCCGCTCCGGCTGGAACAGGTCTGGCCGGTAGGAACCGAACAGCGGCGGCAACGACCCTGCCACCTGCACCGGCTGTGCACTGGCATCGGCCGCCCGACGTGCCAGCTGGCCCGCCACCGTGGCCAATTGCAGGCCCTCCTTGGCAAACCGCTCCTCGCCGATATGGAACGGCACCACCGCATAGCTGTTGCTGGTGATCACCTGCGCACCGGCGGCAATGAACGCCGCATGCACACCGACTACCGCCTCGGGGGCCTCACTCAGGGCCAGCGCCGACCATTCGGGCTGCCGGAACGGCGCACCGCTGCGCTGCAATTCCCGCCCCATGCCACCGTCCAGTACCACCACCGCTCGCTGTGTCATATAACGTCTCTAAAGGTGCTTATGAATAAAATTCATTATGTACGATCTATTTATAACTATTTAATACCTACTGTCCCGTTTTGCCAACTTTTCAGGTGTTTACATGCGCATCCCTGCCCTGCTCGGCGCGAGCCTCCTGTTGCTCGCCACCGCTACCCAAACCTTTGCCGGCACCACCCTTGAGCGTGTCGAGACGAACAAGGAACTGGTAAACGTGCTGATGGAAAGCTACCCACCGTTCTCGTTCCTCAACGCGCAAAACCAGCTCGACGGCTTTGATGTGGACGTGGCCAAGGCAGTGGCGCAGAAGCTCGGCGTCAAGCTGCGCCTGGAAACCCCGTCGTGGGACGTGATCGCCGCTGGCCGCTGGAGCGGGCGCTACGACATCTGCATCTGCTCGATGACCCCGAGCAAGGCCCGCGCCGAAGTGTTCGCCTTCCCGGTGGAGTACTACGCCTCGCCCGCCGTCATCGTGGTCAACGCCAAGGATGAGCGCATCCACACCGCCAAGGACCTGGACGGGCGCAAGGTCGGCCTGACCGCCGCCTCCAGCTACGAGAGCTACCTGAACAAGAACCTGGTGATCGAAGGCGCCGAAGACCGCCACATCGACTACCCGTTCGAGGCCGTGCAGATCGCCCCTTACGACACCGACAACGTCGCCTTCCAGGACCTGGGCCTGGGTGCTGGCGTGCGCCTGGACGCCATCCTCACCAACCTGGTGACCGCCAAGCCGCGCCTGGACCAGGACAACCGCTTCAAGCTGGCCGGCGCCCCGCTGTATGAAGAGCCAAACTCGGTGGCCATCGAAAAAGGCGACCCGGAGTGGGATGCCAAGGTGCGCCAGGTGTTCGCCGAGCTGAAGGCTGACGGCACGCTGGCGCAGATCTCGCAGAAATGGATTGGCGCCGACATCAGCAAATGAGCACCTTCCCCCCTGCCCCCAAACCCGTGGCCCGCGCCACGGTTGCCGGCTTGTTCGGCTTTCGCACCCGGCTGTACCTGACCTGGCTGGCGCTGTTCGCCCTGTTTGTGGCGTTTTTCCTCAGCTTCGATTTGAAGTTCGCGATCATCCTGGAGAAGTTCCCCAACCTCGCCGGCTTCAAGCTCGGGCCCAACGGCTTTTTGCAGGGCGCGGCCCTGACCCTGTTCCTGTGCCTGTGCTCGATGGTGGTGTCGGTGGCGTTCGGCTTTGCCGCGGCGCTTGCGCGGCTGTCGAACAGCGCGGTGCTGGTGGGCATCGCCAGCTTCTACACCTCGTTCTTCCGCGGCACCCCGCTGCTGATCCAGATACTGCTCATCTACCTCGGGCTACCGCAGCTAGGCCTGGTACCCGGCGCCATCAGCGCCGGCATCATCGCGTTGTCGTTGAACTACGGTGCGTACCTGAGCGAGATCTTCCGCGCCGGCATCCTCGGCGTCGCCCGCGGCCAGCGCGAAGCGGCGCTGGCGCTGGGCATGCGGCCGGTGCAGATCTTCTGCAGCATCGTGCTGCCCCAGGCGATGCGGGTGATCATTCCGCCTACGGCCAACCAGTTCATCTCGATGCTCAAGGACTCGTCGCTGATCTCGGTGATGGGGGTTTGGGAGGTGATGTTCCTGGCGCAGTCGTATGGGCGCTCAAGCTACCGATACCTGGAGATGCTGACCACGGCGGCGGTGATCTACTGGGTGTTGTCGATCCTGCTGGAGCTGGTGCAGGCACGGCTTGAGCGACACTTCGGCAAGGCCTACCGGCGCTAACCTGCCCGCCCCCGCTCCCCCTGTAGGAGCGGATTTATCCGCGATGGGCCGCAAAGCGGCCCCAGCTCACCCACTGGGCTCCGTCTCTTCCTGCTTGAAAATACGGAATCCACGCGCCTGATAGTTACTCAGCGCGGCAGGATGGTCGAATGTGCAGGTATGTACCCAAACCCGCTCTGTACCGTGCCACGCCCAAGCGGTCTGAATAGCGTGACTCAACAGCGCTCCGCCGAAACCACACCCCAGGAATTGAGGTGCCAGCCCGAAGTAGCGAATTTCGCTGTTACGCCCATCCGGGCGATAAAGCTCGTAATAGCCCGCTATCGCACCCCGGTGATAGGCAACCCAGGTACGGTGGCAATCCTGCTCGACGAGTGCCTGCCAGTCAGACAGCGTCCAGACATCAAGATCGCCCCACTCCCAAGGCGTGCCAACCAGCTGGTAGAGAAACCGATTAAGTTCCGGCTGAGGCACTTCACATTCGATGATCTGGAGGTCGTGAGGCTGGGGCTTTGCCTGCAGCTCGGATGCCGAGGCCATTTCCAGGTAATACGTGGTGCAAGACTGTTCCATTTGACGACCCCTACTGCTTCCCGATAACCATCAACCATTTATGAAGACGAAGCTAAGTGGGCACCTGGCCAAGTCACAGCCTGCGCTACGATCACGTCCTTTCCATTGAACGTGAGTGCAGGCCCGCCATGGAGTTGATAGCCCAGCTTCAAGGCATCACTGACCCTGTGGCAAAAGGAGGCATCGTCGGGGCCGGTCAGCACCCGGTAAATCGGTAATCCATCCGGTGGTTGAGTCATTTGATCGGTCCTTGCGGTAGTAGGTGTGTATTTCGAGAGTACTGTTAACTATCGGGGCATGGCTACGGGCCTGATCATTTTTGGGACAGTCTTCGATACATGCTGTTACGTCTAACGGCTAAAGAAATCAGATTTAGCCCCTTTCTTGTAGGACCCTTCCCAAAGATACTGTCGACGCCTGTTTTCCGTTGCGGTTGTTATTTCTGAGTTTTAGGCTCGGTGGGTCGTTGCACATCAACGACCGGCTTTGACAGGCCGCGACGATATACAGCGCACAGCCGTTCATGGCGGTTGTGTATGGGGCACGCTCGCGTGCGCCGGTTTCTGTGTTCGCCGGTCTGTCAACCCATGCACAGCTGCCACCACTCCGTTTGACAGCGGACTGGCGGTGGCCCCATCGAGAACACAGTCCAATGTTAAAAATAGTTCCAGACCCGCCCCACAATCTCCACTCCCTCGAAGACACGCTGATGATGGCGGCTGACTACGCACTTTGCGCGGAAGTTGTTGCCCAGCAGGCGATGTTGATGCAGCCCAAGTCACCCGTGTCGTTGTTGATCATGACGTCAATGCACGAGCTGGAAACCCTGCGCAAATTGCTCGAATCAGCGCTGGTTCAAATCCAGACACCAGCCGATCCGCAGACGCTGCATTAACTCGCATCATGATCCTGCCTGGTCTGACGCTTTCGTCTTCGGGTCCCCAGCTTGCGAGCGATTGGGCCAGCCCAGGCAGCTACAACTTCAGGGAGATCAACCAATGGCCACCGAAGAAACCAAATTCACAGTCGGCAAAACCACCTTCTACCAAGGTGATAACCAGACCCATCCCCTCTTCCGCATCGAACCCGGTATCCCTTGCCAAAGCGCCCGCGAACAGGCCTCTGAACTGATGGGCTACGTCCGCGACCTGACCATCGACGGCCTGATGGAAGACAAACCCCAGCTGCTCTGGGCCTCGCACTACC
>NZ_VZII01000005.1 GCF_009391885.1 Pseudomonas sp. MN1F
TTTCATCCATCAGGCCGATGATGGTCAGCTCTCTTACATAGCCCATCAACTCCGAGGCCTGCTCGCGGGCATCCCGGCAGGGAATGCCTGGCTCGATGCGGAACAGCGGATGGGTCTGGTGTTCGCCTTGGAAGAAGGTGGTTTTGCCGACGGTGAATTGGGTGTCGTCTGTGCTCATCGATTCCTCTCCTGAAGTTGTCGATTGCCTGTTATGGCTTCAATGCAGGCTGGTAGACCGCTCCAGGGCCAGTGACAGCGCATCCGCCTGGCCCCAGGCAATCTGCATGGCGCGTAGCCCATTCACCAACGATTCACGGGTTTGATCATCTTCGATGGCGTCGAGGATTCGGTGGCAATGGTTGTAGGCGAGCATCAGGTAGTGGGTGACGTTCATCACCACGTGATCGATGGGCACGATGCCTTCGCTGACGGCGTTGGTGAGGGTCTTGTCGGAGGGTAGGTCGAAATGATGGGGTGGGTCGGGGACGATCTTTTTCATAAAGACTCCTGAACGCTTGGGACTGCCGCTTCCGTTTCCACAGGAAGGGCGGCAGCTGTACACGGAGTGGAAACCCGAGTGCATTCAGGAAAACTCGGTAGGCACAGGCCTTCCGGGTACAGCCGCCATTAACGACAAACCCAAAATGCTTGATGCGGGTTTCCACACCCGATCGCTGAACTGCCAGCGACCCAGAGAGGCTAAAGGGCAGCGTATTCAGGAACAATCAGACGCGAGTCGACAGGGCTTGTAGGATATTTCCAGCCACATCATGCCGCCAGCCTCAACTTGTAGGACCCTTCTGAAAATACAGTAGGAAGAGCCATACAGACCCGCGTTTATTCCGTTGCATCCCCTCGGAAGCCTCAAAGCCCATGCCATCCAACGCAGCGAAGTAGCGTTCGCGCTCAAACTCAGGTATTGATGTGCGCGCTTTCATGAGGAGATCGTTGTGGAGTGGTACGAATCGTTGTTTCTGCAGGCCTGCGCCCATGTCATGACTCTGGCGAAAATAGCCCAGCCTCGCACCCCGCAAGGTGCACTGAAGCTGAATGTCACCAGCACCTATGAGTTGGTGGAAGCCTACCAACGTGGTGTGACCCTGGCCTTCAACGCTAAGGAGTTGCAGCAGCACTTCGTCGAAGGCGCAGATTGCGCGCTGCTGATCCTGACGAGCGAACACCAGTTCACCAGCACGTTGCAAGACATCAAGCGCCAACACGATGTGGTGCTGAGTGCCTCGCTCGGGACCAAAATCCGGTCCAGCGATTTCGCAACTTATCACGTTGACGTTGCGCTCATCCGCGCGACGAAAGCCGGTGCGATGGATATCGCCCACTAAGCAAGGGCTGCTCACAGCAGCCCTTCAACCAAATTAGCCGCGGATCTCTGCCACCACAGCTGCCAGCGCCTGGGCCGGGTCCGCCGCTTTGCTGATCGGGCGGCCGATCACCAGGTAATCGGAACCTGCGTCCAGCGCCTGGCGCGGCGTCAGAATGCGGCGCTGGTCGTCCAGCGCGCTACCCGCCGGGCGAATGCCTGGAGTCACCAGTTGCAGGCCAGGGTGCGCAGCTTTCAACGCTGGCGCTTCCAGCGCCGAGCACACCAGCCCGTCCATGCCGGCCTTTTCGGCCAGCGCAGCCAGGCGCAGCACCTGCTCCTGCGGGTCCACGTCCAGACCAATACCCGCCAGGTCTTCGCGCTCCATGCTGGTCAGCACGGTAACGCCGATCAGCAACGGCTGCGGGCCGCTGCGCTTGGCCAGCTCATCACGGCAGGCCGCCATCATGCGCAGGCCGCCGGAGCAGTGGACGTTGACCATCCACACACCCATTTCTGCAGCAGCCTTCACAGCCATGGCGGTGGTGTTAGGGATATCGTGGAACTTGAGGTCGAGGAACACCTCGAAGCCCTTTTCGCACAGGGTCTCGACAATGCCGGCAGCGCTGCTGGTGAACAACTCTTTGCCAACCTTCACCCGGCACAGAGCAGGATCGAGCTGGTCGGCCAGCTTGAGGGCGGCATCACGGGTTGGGAAATCCAGGGCGACGATCAGGGGCGTCTGGCAGGCGGACATGGTCAAGGTCTCTTTGGTAATTCGTAAACGGCGCGCATTGTAAACGAAGTGAGCGTGCCTTTGGGGCCAGGGCGCCATCAGAATTGGCCCAGACAGGTACGGCTCCTATAATTGAACCAACGGATAAGGCCATCGCTCAAAATTTGTACAAGCGAAACCTTCAAAGCGCATAGGAGAACGACAATGCCCTGGTATGCCTGGCTGATACTCATCATAGCCCTCGGCTCGATCGTGGGCGGGTTGATGATGTTGCGCGATACAGCGAAAAAGCTGCCGCTGACGGAAGAACAGCTGCGCAAAGTGCATGAACGCAATGCCGAGGCGGATGCCAAGGATGCGCAGGACCGGTAAGCTGCAGGCGGTGACGCCGGGGCAGACAGTTGCCAGCCCCGGCCAGCTACCCTACTCCACGACCAACTTGCCCCGGTTGCGCTCCAGCAGCGCATTGCCTATTCCTTTGATCTCCAGCAGTTCATCTACCGAAGCGAACGGCCCGTTGGCATCCCGATAAGCCACGATCGCTTCGGCCTTCGCTTTGCCAATGCCATTGAGTTCCTTTTGCAAGGTCGGCGCATCTGCGGTGTTCAGGTTCAACATGCCGGATGGCGCTTGTACCTGGCTTACCATCGGCACCGGCTCTTTCGGAGCGGCGCCTGTTGCAGGCGCGGCGCTGAGTGAAAAGGACAAGCCGGCAAACAGCGGCAACAGCAGGTAATTGAGGACGGTATTACGCATGAAGGTCACTCCTGTGAGTTGAGTTTGAAAGCAGCAAGATCCTTGGCTGCCCACTCAAGCTAGCGGCTCACAGGCCATTCTCCCAGCGTTTGTCGCAAGGGAATGGTAACCAGATTAGACGTCACAGCATGTTGCACGCCCGCCAGGTAAAACATCCCACAGCGGGCGTGCACAGTCCCTTCAGCGTCAGAAGATTGTGTCGCGCAGCACCCGTTGCAGGTACTGACCGTAGCCATTCTTCATCAGGGGTGCGGCCAGCTTTTCCAGCTGCGCAGCGTCAATCCAGCGCTGACGGTAGGCAACCTCTTCAGGGCAAGCGACTTTCAGGCCCTGGCGGCGTTCGATGGTGGCGATGAAACCGCTGGCTTCGAGCAGCGAATCATGGGTGCCGGTATCCAACCAGGCATAGCCCCGCCCCATCACCTCGACAGACAATTGCTCGCGCTCAAGGTACAGGCGGTTGAGGTCGGTGATCTCCAGCTCGCCGCGAGGCGAAGGCTTGAGCCCCTTGGCCATCTCGATCACGTCCTGGTCGTAGAAATACAAGCCGGTGACCGCGTAGTTGGACTTGGGCTGGAGCGGTTTCTCTTCCAGGCTGATGGCCTTGCCGCGGTTGTCGAACTCGACCACACCATAACGCTCAGGGTCGGTCACGTGGTAGGCGAAGACACTTGCTCCCTGATCACGGCCCATCGCATCGAACAGCAGCGTCTGGAAGTCATGGCCGTAATAGATATTGTCGCCCAGCACCAGTGCCGATAGGTCGTTACCGATGAAGTCTTCACCAATGATGAAAGCCTGCGCAAGGCCGTCCGGCGATGGTTGTACGGCATAGGTGATGTTGATGCCCCACTTGTGGCCATCGCCCAGCAACTGCTCAAAACGCGGCGTGTCCTGCGGGGTGGAGATGATCAGGATGTCACGAATGCCCGCCAGCATCAGCGTGGTCAGCGGGTAGTAGATCATCGGTTTATCGTAGACCGGCAGCAATTGCTTGGAGATTGCCAGTGTGGCCGGGTGCAGGCGCGTGCCCGAACCGCCTGCCAGAATGATGCCTTTGCGTTGCTTGAGTGTGCTCATTTGTCGTGCTTCCCTGAACGGCAGCTGTAGTTCTTTTCTACCCATTCCCGATAACTGCCTGACTGCACGCCCTCGACCCATGCAGCATTGTCCAGGTACCACTGCACTGTCTTGCGAATACCGGTTTCAAACGTTTCGCTCGGTTTCCAGCCTAGCTCGCGCTCGAGCTTGCGGGCATCGATGGCATAGCGTCGATCATGCCCCGGACGGTCGGCAACATAGCTGATCTGATCCGCATAGGGCTTGCCGTCAGCCCGTGGGCGGAGTTCATCGAGCAAGGAACAGACGCGCTCGACGATCTCCAGATTAGGTTTCTCGTTCCAGCCACCGACGTTGTAAACCTCGCCCACCATACCAGCCTCAAGCACCCGGCGAATGGCGCTGCAATGGTCCTTGACGTAAAGCCAGTCGCGAATTTGCTGACCATCACCGTACACCGGCAGCGCTTTGCCAGCCAACGCGTTGACGATCATCAGCGGAATGAGCTTTTCCGGAAAGTGCAGTGGCCCGTAGTTGTTTGAGCAGTTCGTGGTCAGCACGGGCAAGCCGTAAGTGTGGTGGTAGGAGCGTACCAGGTGATCGCTGGCCGCCTTGCTCGCCGAGTAGGGGCTGTTGGGCTGGTACTGATGGGTTTCGGTGAACGCCGGCTCACCGGCCTTGAGCGAGCCGTACACCTCATCGGTGGACACATGCAGAAACCGGAACGAATCCCGCCTAACACCCTCAAGCCCCTGCCAATAGCTGCGTACCGCCTCGAGCAACTGGAAGGTTCCGACCACGTTGGTTTCGACGAATGCCTGCGGACCGTGAATGGAGCGGTCGACATGCGACTCGGCGGCAAAGTTGAGCACCGCACGCGGTTGATACTCGGCCAGTAGCCGCTGCAGCAGCGGACCGTCGCCGATATCCCCGTGCACGAACACATGCTGCGGATTGCCCTGCAGGCTAGCCAGGCTTTGCAGATTGCCAGCGTAGGTCAGTTTGTCGAGGTTGATGAGGGTTTCGCCCGATTGGTTCATCCAATCCAGCACGAAGTTCGCACCGATAAAGCCGGCGCCGCCGGTAACCAGGATAGTCATGGGTTCAGGTCGGTCTCATGCGGTCGGTAGAAAGGATGCTGTAAGTGTAAACGAGATCATTGAAAGCGTTATCGGCTAGGGTACCCCGTGGCTTGAGGGTAAGCGCTCCATGAACCCCACATTCAAAGCGCTCAGTTGATCGCCGATGCCGTGCTCCCGATTTCTTTCTGGAGCCCGCACGCCATGATGCGTCCCGACGCCAAAGTCGAAAAGGTCTATCTCTACCCCAAGCCCGTCGACTTCCGAAAATCCATTGATGGTTTGGCGGCGCTGGTCGAGTTGGACATTAGGCTCTGTACGAAATCCCGAGAAACCCAATCGCCGCGCCTTGAACGCAGAGATTTTATAGAGTCCCCCGCCATCGACGGAAATGAATTCTGTGATGGCAAAGCGTTACCAACTCTCGGACGAGGCTTGGGGTTTGGTCTCCGATCTCTTCATCGAAACCCATGGCCGAGGGCGCCCGCGCCTTAGCGACCGACTGATGCTCGATGGCGTGCTCTGGGTGCTCTGTTCGGGGGCTGCGTGGCGGGACATGCCGGAGCGCTTCGGCCCGTGGTCAACGGTGTATCAAAGGTTTCGGGGTTGGCGAAATCAGGGCACATTCGATCAGATGCTCAAACGTCTGCACCTGAGATTGAATGAGCAGGGTTTGATCGATCTGCAAACCTGGATGATCGACTCAACCGCAGTACGTGCAACCCGAGCCTCATCTGGCGCTCGGAAAAAAGGGGGCCTGACGAGCCTGCCGATCACGCTCTAGGCCGCAGTCGCGGCGGCATGACAACCAAGATCCACATGCTCTGCGACGCCAACGAGTCCCCGTTGAGCTTCCTTCTCTCTGGCGGTCAAGCCAGTGACATCAGCTACGCCCAGCCTCTGCTGGACGGCGTCAGCATTCCCTCGAGCCTGCGTGGTCGCCCGCGTAAACGCTGTAAATGGCTGCTTGCCGACAAGGGCTACGACGCCGAAGCGCTACGCCGCTACTGCGATCAATATCGGATGCAGCCTGTCATCCCGCTACGCTCAATGAAGCGCAAGCCCAAACCTGGCTTACCCAGACTGTTTGATCTGCCCAAGTACCGGCAGCGCAACATCATCGAGCGCATGTTTGGCTGGCCGAAAGAGAATCGCAGGATCGTGACTCGCTTCGACAAGCTTGCGAAAAGCTATGCCGCCGTCTCACTGGCTTGTTCCATGCGGTGTATGCGACAACTCTTTTCGTACAGAGCCTACGAAGCCCTGCTGCCGTGGAACTGCTTGCCAGAAATGCCACGGTAAACCATTAACCCATAGTTGGCCAGGTGGGGTTCATGGATCGCGTACGGGCGAAGTTTTAAAACGTTCGGACTCCAGACGCTTGAGCCAGAGACAGAAGCCGTTTCGCTGGTAAGTAGGCCGCCACTCATTCACCCATCAACTCAACCGCGAAGAAGCCTGATGATAAAAAACAGCCCTAGAGCCATTAAATAGAAAACCAGCGCATTAAGAATATACATCTCACCATACCAAATCCAGTGCATGACGGACGAAGCGCAAAGCATGTAGAGAAGTGTGCGCAGATAATCATTCTCGCGAAAGCCCGAGTCAATCAGCCGCAAAAAACATACACTAATAAAACCATTCATGAAAACACCGAACAGCCCAAAGTTCTCAAATGCGACACCAGCAACGTGAATACCCCCCATGCCAGTAATAATATACCAGAGAGCAGGGTTATCCACCGTGATTGGCTTCATCATCCCGAACAGCGAATAGACTGGCGATGGAGCCAATGAAAGAAACATATCGATGTAAGTTTGGCCATATCGCAGATGTTCTCCATCCCAGAAGTACGTCAACTGCTCCACAAGAGGCAAAATCACCGCATTCCAGGAGTTAAACAGGAAAAACTGCTCGATATTGTCTGCTGTCAGAACAATATCCATCCGAACCATGGAAATCACCACACCACTCGACAACAGCAGCAACATGAAAAGGCTGACGAAGAACAGTGTTTTCAGCTTGATCAAACTGCTATAGCGATACATAAGCCCGAGTATGCAGGCGACGAAGAGCACAACAAAGTCCCTATCCCCTGTCATTGCATTTGCAACGCAGTAGGACAGCACCAGCAGCACAGATGCGACTGTTATCAGCCGGGACGGATAAACCAAGGCCAAGGCGACCACAGCAATGATGGAAAATACCATCACCGACTCAGTCCCTGTAAACGCCTCGAGCATTGAGTCTATATTAACGAACCGATAGCCAATAAGCATGACACAGGCCACAAAGAATAGTGCGCCTGCCGCTTTGAAGTCCGCAGGTGAAAAAAAACCGCTCCGCTGTGGCCCCAGACTACTCACGCTCCTCACGGGCGCCAGGAGCGAAAGGAGGTAGGCCAATAATCCACCAACAACGCCAATGCTCCATACCAGCGAAAGCCTCAGCACAAAAGCATCATCTACGGAGAAATCATACCCACCTATTGGCCACAACGTGACCGTTTCACTCCACAAGCAGCTTATGAGACCGAGAAAAGGCACCGAATAACAGACAGTATACAGCGCTATCAAATATTTTTTGGACAGCAGGCACATAATGCACTGCGAGACCAAAATCACCAAACACATCAAAACCAGCAATATGATCATAATCCTAATCCAACAAAGTCCTGGAGCCCAACCAGCAGGCGAGCTCGACAGTCGCCCCCTCCCCAAGCATCCGGTTCACCCATTCCCAGTCATTCACCGTAGCAACACACGCAGTCCCAACACAATTAGAACCAGCATTTGAGCAATGAGAGCATAGACAAAGCACCTGAAAAGACTGACAGCAAACATGCTCCCCTCAGTACTTACGAACAATGTCGACAGCAGATAAACAACGGCATATACAACGCTGGCCGAGAATACGATCCAGGTCATACGCTTGCTGTGCATTACCTGGGTTATGATCGTAGTCATCAGACCGAGCCCGCCCGCGGAGAGAGCGAAGCCGAGAAGTTCTTTCTTCTCGCAGAGCCCGTCACCGAGATAACACAACCATAGATCCCGGGCAAAAAACATCAGCAAGGGCAACAAGATGGAGGCAGCAGCCCCCAGTACCAAATACAGCCTGCTGGCACGCCCATCAAGCCCTGCTAGCCGGACGACGACATAAGAGGCAAGAGCACTTGGGAGCACAGTCACCAGAATGTAGAACAGGAAAAACAGGTTGAAATAACCAACCTCAGACGCGCTTGAGCTGGCGTTGGCAAAAATCATCAGACAGATGATATGGACAGGCGCCCCGAGAAGCATGCTCCCTGCAACAGCAGGCACCCCTGAGCGGGACAACGTCGAGCTCATTTCCCGAAAAGAAAAGATGACCCTCTGAAGGCCCTGCACACCCCCCGCAGCATTGGCCTTCATGATCTGGAAACCGATAGCAGGAGCAATCAAAGTGCACAAGCCCAGCGCCAGGAGCGAAAACTCCACACGCCTTGAAAAGCTTGCCACGGCGATCACTACCAACAGGCCCGTCAGACCATGAGCGGCCAAGGCCACCGCCCACTTTACGGACGCTTCGACCGTATACATAAGCCCTGTAAAGGTCAGATTACATACACAGGCAAAACCGAGTATGAAGGCTGCAAACAGTAGGTAGTCAGCATTCCGCTCATAAGATGAAGCAGGAGCAGAGAATAAACTGAGCACGATGACACAAAGCGCTCCCACTGCGGCTCCACCCCATATCGTCAAGCTCAGGAAAGTCCTGTAGTCAGCCTTGCCCTCACTGAAGACCACATAACGACTAAAAGCAACACTAAAGGCTTCACCGACTACGGTCGCTATACCCGTTATGATGACGTAACTATACGAAAATTCGCCATACAGCTCTATACCCAAAACACGAGCCAAACTGAAAAGCAATAAAAACATGCACAGTTTGTTTAAAAGAACTGTAATTGCGCAGATACCCCTAGCCACAGGAATCAACTTCTCGCAAAGAAAGAGATATACCAATCTACCGACTTCAGCAGTCCGGCTTCGACATTAAACGCAGGATCATAACCTAGTAGACTTCTGGCTTTGCCAATATCGGCCTGCGAATGCCTTACATCACCTGCACGAAAGTCTCGGTAAACCATACTTGAATCAGAGCTTACGCCCGCACTCGACAAGGCATCACTGATGCCGGAGAACAGCTGATTAAGCGTGGTACGATCACCGACAGCGACGTTGTAGACATTATTCTTCGCCTCAGCACTGGCACATGCAGCGAGAATATTGGCCTGTACAGCGTTTTCTACAAAACAAAAATCCCGACTCGTCTCACCGTCTCCGTTAACAAAGACTTCCTCGCCGTTAATCATGGCTGCGGTCCATTTTGGGATCACAGCAGCATATGCACCATTGGGATCCTGGCGCTTGCCAAATACGTTGAAGTAGCGAAGCCCAATGCTATGCAGGCCATATGTACTGGAGAACACTTCAGCATATAGCTCGTTAACATACTTGGTGACCGCATAGGGCGAAAGAGGCTTCCCTATCACCCCTTCTACCTTCGGCAGCGCGGGATGATCACCATAAGTGGAACTGGAGGCGGCGTAGGTGAAACTCTTGACCTTGGCATCCTTCGCTGCAACCAGCATATTCAGGAAGCCGTCGATATTGGTGCCGTTCGTGGTAATCGGATCATTGATAGAACGCGGGACCGACCCCAGAGCCGCTTGATGCAGAACATAATCGACAGAAACGGATTCTTGGACGGAAAAGCTCATAGCCTTCCTGCAATCATCGATATTTCGGATATCGCCTTCAATCAGCACGAAATGGGCCCATTGCTCTGCAGTGACGGCAGCCTGCACCTCATCCAGATTGTAATGGTGGCCGGTTGAAAAGTTATCAAGACCTACCACTCGCTGATCCAGTTGGAGCAAAGTCTCCAATAGATTGGACCCGATAAATCCGGCAACCCCAGTGATCAACCAGACCTTGGGATCTTTTTTTAATTCAGCTTTTACTTCTTCGAAGCGACTCATGGCGTTCTCTTGTCTTGACATTTTAAAATCGATGTCAGACGGGCGAGAAACTCGCCCGCTTGGCATTTACAGACGCAGATCCGACTGGGAAGCATCGAGTAAATATTTGAGGTCATAAAGGACGTGCTCAACCTTGCCCAGGCTCCGAATACTTTCAGGCCCCATGGCAGCGAACTCGTTATGCGCTACAGCCAGAATGATACCGTCGTAAGACCCGGCCTGCGGCTGGCTGACAGGGGTAATCGAATACTCATGCATCGCTTCTGCAGAATCGACCCAAGGATCGTAAACGTCCACGACGATATTGAATTCAGCCAGTTCATTGACTATGTCAATGACTTTTGTATTACGGAGGTCAGGGCAGTTTTCCTTGAATGTCAGCCCCATGATCAGAACTCTCGCACCATCCACATGAATTTTGCGCTTGAGCATAGCCTTGACCAACTGCGATACGACATAGGCGCCCATGTTGTCGTTCAGTCGACGTCCGGCCAGAATAATTTCTGGGTGGTAACCTATGGACTGTGCCTTATGGGTAAGGTAGTAAGGATCCACACCGATGCAATGACCACCGACCAATCCTGGACGGAACGGCAAGAAGTTCCACTTCGTCCCTGCGGCCTCCAGAACTGCCTGAGTATCGATCCCCAACCTGTTGAAAATGAGGGCGAGTTCGTTGATCAGTGCAATATTCAAATCGCGCTGCGTATTTTCAATGACCTTGGCGGCCTCGGCTACTTTGATGCTCGTAGCTTTGTGGGTACCCGCCACAATGATGGTCTTGTAGAGTTCGTCTACCAGATCTGCCACTTCTACGGTCGAGCCAGACGTAACTTTCTTGATGGTAGTAACGCGATGCTCTTTATCGCCCGGATTGATACGCTCCGGGCTGTAGCCCGCATAGAAATCGGTATTGAACTTCAGCCCGGAGACTTTCTCCAGCACTGGAACACAGTCTTCTTCGGTTGCACCCGGATAAACTGTCGACTCATAGATAACAATGTCACCTTTTTTCAATACCCGCCCGATAGACTGGCTCGCCTTGATCAGCGGAGTGAGATCTGGCTGCTTATGCTCATCGATGGGCGTCGGAACGGTAACGATAAAGATATTGCATGCGGACAAATCGTCCAGGGCAGAGGTGAAGCTCAACCCCGACGCACCCCGGAGCTCATCATCAGAAACCTCAAGGGTCGCGTCGTGACCAGCCCTCAGCGCCTCGACCCGGCGCAGGTTTATATCAAAGCCTACAACCTGCATTTTTTTGCCAAACTCAACTGCCAATGGCAAGCCCACATAACCGAGACCTACTATGGCCAACTTTACGTCTTCGAGTTTAAGCATTGTTTTCCCTTGCCATTCTTCAATATTAAGTCAATCAAAAGTCATGCATGACGCGGCGCTGAGCTCGAACATGACAACTGCGCGCGCCAGAGATTACACCGAAATCGCCACACGGAGCCATACTCAATTTTCAGCCGGCAAACACTGACGAGCCCGGCTTACACCTGCGGCACGCCGCCCCCCCCCGTCGAGGCGCTGACGACCAGCCCTGCCAAGGAGAGGCCTGCACCGATAAATGGAAAAGAATTGTATTAGGTTCGGGGAGTAGTGCTCGCGAAAATGCAGGTTGTGCGCCGAAAAAAGGCTTCGGGATTCCCCGATCAAGTCAGCACAGGCCGCCTGACCTGTGCTGAAATAGCCCGCCGTCCAACAGACCTCTACAAGCCCTCCACCCCATGAGTCAGATGAGCTTTTCCGATTTCGAGTACGCCGGTAAGCGCAAGCAAACCCGTCGCGAGCGCTTCCTGGCCGAGATGGAGCAGGAACCGCTCACGGCGGGTCTGCTTGCGCTTACCGGCCTATTCGAAATCGGAGAAGCTCATTTGACTCATGGGAAAGGCTTGCAGGGGTGGCTGAGTGAACGGCTATTTCAGCACAGGTCGGCTGACCCGTGCTGACTTAATCGGAGAATCCCTAACGCAGCGTTTCCTTGGCCGCCTTGCAAACCTAGATCGTGACAAGGAGGAGTCAAACCCGCGTTCTTTACAAAATCTGAATCCCGGGCCTGCGACGGGCACTGACCACGTGTAGTACTGAAGCCAGCCGTCACACAACATGCAACCGTTTGTAATCGTCACCCGCTGGCAACACCCGAACAACGTACGTCGCGCATTCTTACACGATGCAAAAATAACTGTGTATGATCATGAAATTTCATTAACCGCACGCTCAAAATTCATGAAACATGCCATGCCATTTTCCTTATCCAGGCGTACTGCTTTCAACGTTGCACTTTGCTTGACAGTAGTCCTCGGTTTTGTGCTGGTCTATCATCTGGGTTTTCGCGCCATGTCGCTGCGTACCGATGCCACGCCGGAAAGACTGAGGGACTTCACCTTTCCCGTCTGGCAAAGCGTCCCCTGGTCCCAACACGGGTTCCTGACCTTCCTGAACGCAGATGCGTACTCCAAGCATGAGGCCTATGCCAACCATTCCACCCTGTACCTGATTTTCATGAGAGGTCTGCACCAGTTACAGCAATGGGTACCGATGTTCACCATGCGCATGACCGGAGCGACGCTGGCCATGCTCGCGTCACTGGGCGTCGTGTGGTTTGCAATCCGCAACCAGCTCGCCAGCCTCTGTGACTGGCGGCGCTGCCTGCTGGTGCTGGCGGCCTTCCTCTATTTTCTGACATCGCCAGGCTTCTGGATTTCACTAGGCAAATTCAACGTCGACAATGGATTCGTCTTTGTTTTCCCCTTGGTATTGCTGACCAGTATCTTGCTGGAGCGCAACGGAGCCAGGGGCAGGTCGTTCTGGATCAGCGGCCTGGCGCTTTGCGTAGTGATGCCGATGGCCTCTGCCCTGTTCAGCTTCTTCATGCTGGGCATGGCGCTGCTGGTCCATGGTGCCGACAGGCGCCGGGTAATAGCCTCAGTCGTGCTTATGGCAGTTTCAGTCGTGCTTTATCTGCAACCTGTGCTCGTCGCCAAAGTGCTCGGATATTCCAGTGAAAACAGTACATGGCTGTTTCGTTCCGGACTGGATGGTGATATGCGTTTCTATGGCAATTTCATCGATTCGGTTGTAGCACCCCAGTTCAACCGCCCCTGGTACATGATCGCCATTCCCGCAATCCTGCTCATCATCCAGCTCGGCTATGGTCACTGCCAATCGAGCAGCACAGCACTCACAACGGTACAGGCCGTCAACGCGCAGGGCATGCTGCAGACATTCTCGGTCTATCTGCTGATGCTGCTGTTCTGGCCTCAGGCCGTCTCAATCCATCCCTATTTATACGACGCGCTGCTGGTGGGGCCGATAGTGGCATGGACGGTCATCAACTTTGCGACCCGACCAGTATTTGGCAGACACCTCTTCGTATGGCTACTCGTGCTGGCCTTTCTGATCCAGTTCAACCTCACCAAGATTTCTCAGGCCGGAAATTGCGCGGAGTGTTTCTTCCCTACGTGGGGCATGCTGGGCGAACGGGTCGGATAAAAATGGACAACGTGAAGTCAATCGCGATTCTGCAATCGAATTATATCCCCTGGAAAGGCTATATAGACATGATGGCGTGTGTGGATGAGTTCATCTACTACGACGAAGCGCAGTACACAAAGAATGACTGGCGCAATCGCAACAAGATAAAGACACCTCAAGGCTTGCACTGGCTGAGCATCCCAGTCGGCTCTGCCATTCATCGGCGCATTTGCGACGTGACTGTCAGTGATCCACGCTGGGCTGCGCGACACTGGAATACTCTGGAGGCGAACTATCGTCGCAGCGCTTTCTTTGAAGAAATCAGCGCGTGGCTACAGCCGCTCTATACGTCTGGCCTCGTACATTTGTCCGAGATCAATCAATCCCTGTTGCACGGCATCTGCCAGTACCTAGGTATTTCCACACGCCTGAGTCGGTCTACCGATTATGTCCTTGAAGGCACCCAGACCGGAAAGCTGGTCAACTTGTGCAAGCAGGCCGGGGCCACCGAATATGTTACCGGTGCGGCGGCACGTGCTTATCTCGAGGAGGAATTGTTCGCCAAGGAGGGAATCAGGTTGACCTATTTTGATTACGGAGGATATCCCGGCTACTCCCAGCCATGGGGGGAGTTCGTTCATGAGGTCAGCGTCCTAGATCTGTTGTTCAACTGCGGCCCAGATGCGGCCACCTACATGAAGCACGTGCAAAGATGAAGCTCGCCATTGTAGCCACCCTGTACAAGTCTGCCTCCTTCATCGCCGAATTCCATCGCCGGGCCAGCGCGGCAGCATCCGAATTCGCAGGCGATGATTATGAGATCATCCTGGTCAACGATGGATCACCCGATGACTCGCTAGCGATGGCGATCGCACTGGCGGATGAAGACCACCACCTGAGGGTGGTAGACCTGTCGCGCAATTTCGGACATCACAAGGCGATGATGACCGGGCTTGCACAGAGCGATGCGGACCTGGTCTACCTCATCGACAGCGATCTGGAAGAGGATCCCGAGTGGCTTTGCGCCTTCGCCAATGCATTGACGCATGGTCAGGCAGATGTGATCTATGGCGTGCAGGAGGCTCGCAAGGGAGGCCTCTTCGAACGCTGGAGCGGGAGCTGGTTCTGGAGCCTGTTCAACGCGCTGACCGACATGTCCCTGCCACCCAACATCGTCACCTCGCGACTCATGACCCGCCGTTACGTCGATGCACTATTGCGTCATGAAGAGCGCGAAGTGTTCATGGCGGGCCTGTGGCATATCACCGGCTTCGTACAAATACCTTTCGTGGTCAGGAAGCTAAGCCGAGGAACATCCACCTACACCCTTCGGCACAAGATAGCCTTGCTGGTCAACTCCATCACCTCATTCTCCAACAAGCCACTGACTGCGATTTTCTATATCGGTGCACTCATCTCGGTATTGGCGCTGCTGGCCAACATCTACCTGGTGCTGAACTGGCTCTTCTTCAGTCGTACACTCAGCGGCTGGACATCCTTGATGGCGTCCATCTGGCTCATTGGCGGAATGCTGATCTCCTCGATAGGTATAATTGGCATCTATCTTTCAAAAATTTTCTCCGAAGTGAAACAGCGTCCTTACTCCATCATCCGCCAGATTTATCAGGGCCAGAAGAAATGATCCGGATTGTCTTTCTCTGCTCCGGCGGCGGCGGCAACCTGCGTTTCGTCGCCGAAGCCATTCGCATCGGCGCGCTTCGGGCACAGTTGGTAGCGGTCATCACCGACCGCGAATGCCTGGCCAATCAATTTGCCCGAGAGCACTGCATCCCTAGCGAGATCATCGATTTCAGTGAACCGGGGCAGAAAACACTGGCACGCATGTTGCGCGACATGAACGCCGATGTTGTCATCACCAACGTACACCGGATTATCGTGCAGAACGTCGTGGAGGCCTTCGCAGGCCGCCTGTTGAATCTGCATTACTCCCTGCTGCCCGCCTATGGCGGAATGATCGGGAGCAAACCAGTCGAAGCCGCCCTGGCAGCCGCTAGCCCGTTCATCGGGGTGACGGCTCACCTGGTCGATGTTGTTGTGGATGCAGGCCATCCGCTGGTGCAATCCGTTATCCCCGTGCAATCGGGCGACACCGTATCGACCTTGATGGACACCGTTTTTCGCGCCGGATGCCTGAGCCTCCTCAACGCAATTTTATTGCATGCCGGAACTCCGGCCCTATACTGCGGCACCCATCGCCTCGGGGACCGTAACGTCTTTATCAATCCAGAAATGCCCCTGGATCATGGACTTTTCGATCAAGCGATGTGGCAGCGCATTGCCGATTATCCCGATTCCGCGCATTGATGGGCCTAGCACACGGAAAGCTGCCCATGAAATATTACTTACTCATCCTCCCAGTCGCCTTGCTGGTCAGCTATAGCCAGCTGATCGTGAAGTGGCGCGCCCAAGCCGGCCCAGGACCAGCGTCAGATGGCGTAATCGACCGCCTGATCGCGTTCCTGAAAGATCCTGTTCTGATGTCGGCTTATGGCGCGGCCCTGCTGGCATCGTTCGTTTGGCTGTTCGTCGTGGCACGCATGCCGCTGGCGGTCGCATTCCCTGTCTACATCGGCACCACCTTTCTGCTCGTGCTGATGGGTAGCCATCTCATCCTCGGAGAGCCGCTGAACTGGACCAAGATCGTGGCCGCCTCGCTGATTCTGGGTGGAATTCTGCTGGGGGTAACCTCCGATGCCTGAATCACCTGTCGACGAAATGCGCACATGGTTCGCCGTATTGCGTACGCGCATGCCTGACAAGGAAGCGCAGACCCTGTTCGATACCTATGCCGAAGAGGCCTTGTTTGGCCGACGCCTGATTGCCCCCGACATTGAGCAACTGCCCGCCGGCAGTTCCATCCTGGAAGTCGGTGCAGGGGCAATGCTGCTGAGCAGCCAACTGACTCGCGAAGGTTTCAAGGTCACGGCACTGGAGCCCACCGGAAGCGGATTCTCGCACTTTCAACGGATGCGGAAAGTTGTGCTCGAAAGTGCCAACGAGGGCGGCTTCGCTCCAACCCTATGCGCCATTCGTGCAGAGCAGTTACAGCAGCCTGACACCTTTGCCTACGGCTTCTCCGTCAACGTCATGGAACATGTCGATGATGTCGGCACCACACTGGAGCGCGTGACGCAGAGCCTGAAACCTGGAGCGACCTATCGCTTCACTTGCGCAAACTATCTCTTCCCCTACGAACCTCACTTCAATCTGCCTACACTGTTTTCCAAGAAGCTGACAGAAAAGGTGCTGGGCCCGCGAATTTTCAACAGTCGCAGGGTAAGCGATCCTTCCGGGACATGGCAGTCGTTGAATTGGATCACAGTGCCACAGGTTGCTGGTATCGTCCGCCGCTCCAAGAGAATGCGGGCAGTATTCGACCGTCATACGCTGGTCTATGCTTTCGAACGCATACTGAGCGATCCTCTGTTCGCCAGTCGTCGCTCGCCACTGATGTGTAGTTTGATCACCTGTATGGTGAAGATGCGCTTGCACAAGCTCTTGAGCCTCGTCCCTGCAAGCCTGCAACCCATCATTGATTGCCGGATCAGCAAGCCACACCCACGCAAGACAACATGACCCCGAACCTGGTATGTGAAGTCTGAAACAACGCGCATTTTCATTCCCGATTGAGGCTGGTAAATATGGCTGATCCTATTCCGTTCAATTCGCCGTACATGACGGGCAAGGAGTTGTTTCACATCGCAGAGGCGAAGTTTCAGAACAGGCTGGCCGGCGACGGCAATTTCACCAAACGTTGTCACCAATGGCTGCAGGAACAAACGGGCAGCAGCAAGGCTCTCTTGACGCACTCTTGCACCGCTGCCCTGGAAATGGCTGCCCTTCTGCTGGAGCTGCAACCTGGGGATGAAGTTATCCTTCCCTCGTTCACATTCGTCTCAACCGCTAATGCCTTCGTGCTCCGCGGCGCTGTCCCGGTGTTTGTCGACATACGAGAAGACACACTCAACCTCGACGAGTCGCTGGTGGAGGACGCCATTACCACCCGAACTCGCGCCATCGTTCCTGTGCATTATGCCGGCGTGGCATGTGAGATGTACCGCATCATGGAAATCGCGGCACGATATGGTCTGAAGGTAGTAGAAGATGCCGCACAGGGGGTGATGGCCAGTTATAAAGGCCAGGCGTTGGGTGCCATAGGTGATTACGGCGCATTCAGCTTTCACGAAACCAAGAACGTAATTTGCGGCGAAGGTGGCGCCCTGCTGGTTAACTCACCAACGAACACGCTTCAAGCAGAAATCATCCGCGAGAAGGGGACTGACCGCAGCCGTTTCTTCCGTGGCGAAGTCGACAAATACACATGGCAGGAAGTCGGATCCTCGTTTTTGCCAGGGGAAATAACGGCGGCTTTTCTCTGGGCACAGTTACAAGAGGCGCATTGGATTACCCAAGAGCGATTGGCCATCTGGCATCGCTATCATTGCGGACTTGAACGACTGGAAGCCTCAGGTGCAATCCGACGTCCGGTCGTTCCGGTCGACTGCCAGCACAATGCACACATGTATTACGTACTGCTCTCTCCAGAACTGAATCGTCAGGCAGTCCTCGAAAGCCTCAAGCGACAGGAAGTCCAGGCAGTATTCCACTACGTTCCGCTGCACGATTCGCCGGCAGGACGCAGGTTCGGTCGTGTACAGGGAGGCCTGGAGGTAACGTCACAGCAGTCTGCCCGCCTGATCCGCTTGCCATTATGGGTCGGGATCACTGCGGAACAGCAAGCAAGGGTTATCGATGCACTGGAACAAGCGGTACGCTGACCGCCCTCGTATCATAGGGGCGCCCAGCGTCAGGACTCGATAGCCCAGCGTTGGCAGACATGGTCTCCATGACTGCCAACCCGACGCCAGTAGGCTATAGGCTACTGGAAGACTTGAACCTGCGCCCCACGTCGATCAATGCCTGCTGCGCCGTTACAGGAGCGGACCAGCCCAGCAACTTCCCGGCCTTTGAGGCATCGATCTGCAGTGAGCCGCACAACTGTGTATACATGCTCTTCTTGCCCACTAGGCCCATTGTGAACCCGAGCAATTCTGCCGGGACAGGGAGCATGATGGATTTTTTGTTCATCCCCTTGCTTAGGAGTCGAATGGTGTCGCCGATCGACAGGTCTTCGGCATCACTGATCAAGAACGTCTGATTCGCCGCACCGGGATGAATCGCACAGGTCACGATAAAATCGACCAAGTTCTCCAGTGCAACCATGCTTCTCAGGTTTCGCACCATCCCGAAAGGCAGGGGTATGCCAAGACTCACCAACTTCAACAAACGACGGAAGTTACCAGGTGCATTCTCCGCGTAGACCAAAGGCGGACGAATGATTACCAACTCCATTCCAGTACCTTCGGCCATGGACTTCAGCGCATTCTCCGCCTCTAGCTTGGAAGTGGCGTAATCGGCATGAGGTGCAGGGAGGGAACTTTCGGAAAAAGGCGCTTCGTGGGTCAGGTTCCCGTTGACCCCAATTGAACTGATAAATACAAAACGCTTGACCCCGCTGCTGATCGCTTGCGATGCAAGAGCAACTGCACCGTCGACATTCACTCGCCGGAACTCTGCCAGGGGATCTGTCACCGAGTCCTTCAACACGTGCGCTCGAGCAGCGAGGTGGACCACTACGTCCACCCCCCTGAGAGCCTCCGACCAATCGGTAGAGCTACCGATATCACCGACAGCGTATACCCTGGCAGAGGTCTGGGCCGTCACAGGCCGCCGAACGGTACCCGAAGCTACGTACTGCGTATCCTGCTGCAAACGCGAAAGAACAGCGCTGCCAACAAATCCATTTGCACCAGTCACCAATATGTGCATCTTCACTCCAGCAGTTGTACCTAGCCAAACCGACGTCACGCAGCCAAGAGAAACATTATTCTTCGCTGCATGCACCCTGACTCACGGATCAAGACGACGCTGCAAGTGAATCCAGTCGACGATCTCCCCCTCAGGCGCATAGCCACTAACGGTCTCCCGCAGTATCTGGCGCACGCGATCGTAGTCGTCGCTGGAAACGGCTGCCAGCAGCTCAGTCAGTTTTTCCTTGAGCTCATCCCATGCAATAAAGTCTTCGTTGGCGCTCATGATCATTGGATGCTGGGTAGCCACCACATTGGCACCGATCAACAGCTCTTCGTAGAGTTTTTCCCCCGGACGCAATCCGCTGAACTCTATGAAGATATCACCATGAGGATTACGCTCGGAGCGAATACTCAGCCCGGACAGGTGAATCATTTTTTCCGCCAGCTCCACAATCTTCACCGGCTCGCCCATGTCCAGCACGAAGACATCACCCCCCTGCCCCATGGACCCTGCCTGGATAACCAGCTGTGCGGCTTCCGGAATGGTCATGAAATAGCGGGTGATATTCGGATGAGTCACCGTGATCGGGCCGCCGGACTTGATCTGCTTGTGAAACAGCGGAATGACAGACCCGGAGGAACCGAGCACATTGCCGAATCGCACCATGGTAAAGCGAGTCTTGTTGACCTGCGAAACATTACCGCCATCCCCGAAAAGCACCGGGGCGACTTCACGGCTCAACGCTTGCAACGTCATTTCGGCCAAGCGCTTGGTACTACCCATCACGTTGGTCGGCCGAACAGCCTTGTCAGTGGAAATCAGTACAAAGTTGGCCACACCAGCACGTAGTGCAGCCTGGGCCGTGTTCAAGGTACCAATCACATTGTTGAGTACGCCCTCGGCAATGTTGTGCTCAACCATCGGAACGTGCTTGTAGGCCGCCGCGTGGTAAACCGTATCGACCCGCCATGCCTTCATGATTTCGAACAACTGCGTTTGATTCCGCACGGAGCCAAGGATAGGCAACAATCGGACAGACAAGGACTCTCGGGAAACCCGCTGCTCAAGCTCGGAAAGAATGCTATACAGGTTGAACTCACTGTGCTCCAGCAGAATCAGTGTCCTGGGCGCCAAGCCAACGATCTGCCTGCAAAGCTCAGAGCCAATGGAGCCACCGGCCCCCGTAACCAGAACTGACTGACCAAGAATACAGCGCTCAAGCAGTGCTTCCTGTGCCGGTACGGCATCCCTCCCCAGCAGGTCGGCGATATCGACTTCTTGAATGTCGTCGACCTTGACACGCCCACTGGCTAGGTCCATGAATCCTGGAATACTACGCACATGCAGCGGGAAACCTTCGAGGTAGCCCAAAATCTCGCGACGGCGCCCTCGAGTCGCCGAAGGAATGGCCAGCAGGACTTCCTGGGCCCCAGTAGCATCGATCATCCGCTGAATATGAAGGGACTTGTAAACCTGCAAACCGGAAATAACCCGATCCGCAATGCTTGCATCATCGTCGATGAAGGCCACCGGACGCATGACTTTGCCCATACGCAAAGCGGCAACCAATTGGTTGCCGGCTGCTCCCGCGCCGTAAACTGCAACTTTCGGCAACCCGTTATCACGGCTGGTGAAAGGTACATGTTGCGTCGCTGCAAACCAGTCGCCCATAAAGTACTGGCGCATCGCCAGGCGCAGACCGCCGACCATAACCATGCTCAACCACCAGTAATTGAAGATGATGGACCGGGGAACGACGTTCTGGTGATTACTGTACCAATAAACTACGAACCCGAGAATGAGCGCAGAAAGACTGACTGCCTTGATGATCGCAATAAGTGCGTCATTGCCGAAATAGCGCATGACTGCACGGTACATACCAAACCTGATGAATAATGGGATAGCAACGACCGGCGCACAGAGGAAAAGCCATAGATGATCAGCAATGGGGTCGGCCATGTCCTCGATACCCAGGCGAACCACGAATGCGAGCCAAAGGGCCGCCCACACAAGAATGACATCAGCCAAAACCTGAAGAAGAAGCTTCTGCCGACGCGGAAGCCCCAGCATCGTAACTCGCAATTTATCGAAAACCCCTTCGAACACTACTACAGCTCCTCTAATGAATCTTGTTGCAACGTCTGCAATAACCTACGCCGAGCGGTCAACCCTTTTCAAGCGATCCAGCCCTGAATCCGACAACCAATGCTACTAACGGTGTGTAAGCCAGTAGAACGCCCACTACGCCATCCAGACCGAGCAGCATGACGCACATCGCTATCGGCAACAACCACAGAAGATTCAGGGCCGCAACAGCGAGAGTAACGGGCAGATGCTTGCCATACTTCCGGGAAGCGAACTGGTACGCGTGGCTGCGATGAGCCTCATAGACCTTGTCTCCACGCGCCAGGCGTCGAACCAGCGTAAAGGTCGCGTCGACTATGAAAACGCCTAGCAATATGAGCCAGCACCAAAACAACTGCGACGATGCCCATGCCGCCTGAATCGATAGAACGCCGAGGATGATACCGAGGAAACCGCTGCCGGCATCCCCCATGAAAATTCGTGCAGGAGGAAAATTCCAATATAGAAAGCCAGCCACCGCCCCTGCCAGCAGCAGCGGTAGGATTGCCAATTGCGCAAATCCGCCGACGACACACAGCAGGCTGATACCTGCACAGGCGCAGATCGCCTCGACACTGGCAATGCCGTCGATGCCATCCATGAAGTTGTAGAGGTTCAACAACCACACCAGATAGATTGCGGCAATCACGCTACCGAACCAGGCGAGGTCAAGTGTCCAGCCAAAAACCTCTAGAGGCGGCAGGCCACCCAACCAGAACATTGCCCAACCAGCGGCAATGAAATGCCCCAACAAGCGCCAACGCGCAGCGATATGCCCATGGTCGTCCATGAAGCCGATAATCGCTATCAAAGCCCCTGAGCCCGATAATGCGATCAACACATCGGTGAAATCCAGTTTGCCTGCCAGCAAGGCCAAGGACGCGAGAAACGAAATGACAATCGCCACCCCACCGCCGCGCGGAGTAGGCACCACATGCGAACTACGATCATTGGGAATATCAATGATACTCTTCGCCAACGCATACCGACGCAAAACTGCAGTAAGCCACAGGGAAACAAGGAACACCAGTGGAGTCAGCCACCATTGAGTCATTTTTAGATTTTTCCTGGGTAGTACTTTACGGTGACCGCGTCTGCACGGCTGGAATCGGAAGTCGTGGACACGCTACCGACTCTAGCTGATACAGCGACTGTGCGTCGGACTCAATCCTTGCGCCAAACCGTGCGATTGATGTAGTCCGTATAACTCAGCACCACGCGAACTACCTGCAGTGACACAGGGCCACCTTCGTAGTCCGGCACTACCGGGATGGCGCGGCCATTTGCCGCGTGCTGGGAAGTGACGACCTTGACTGCCGCCAGAACAGGATCCTTCTTCAAGCCACTCATGATCAGCGTACCCTGATCCATACCTTCCGGACGCTCGTGGGCGTTACGCAACGTCACAGCTGGCAGGTTGAGCAGGGACGCCTCTTCAGTGATGGTGCCACTGTCGGAAAGCACACAGAATGCAGACATCTGCAGCTTGATGTAGTCAAGAAGACCAAATGGTTTGACGAAGCGAATCAACGGGTGATCCAGCGATTCACCCAACGCCTCCAGACGCTTGCGAGTCCTGGGGTGAGTAGAAACGATTACGGGATATCCGTAGACGTCAGCCAGCGCTTTCAGCGTGACCAGCAAGTCCTGGAGATTCTCCGGTGTATCGACGTTCTCTTCGCGGTGCGTACTGACGACAAAAAACTTGTCCAACTCAAGACCGCTGCGCTCCAGAACATCGGAGCACTCAATCTTCGGCCTGTAGTAATCCAGCACTTCGTGCATGTGCGAGCCGGTTTTGATGATGGTTTCCGGACGAATACCCTCGGCAATCAGATAACGCCGAGCATGCTCGGTAAGGACCATGTTGATGTCACTCAAATGATCCAGCACCTTCCGGTTCAGTTCCTCGGGCACCCGTTGATCGAAGCACCGATTTCCTGCCTCCATATGGAATACTGGAATCTTGCGACGCTTGGCAGCAATAACAGCCAGGCAGGTGTTTGTATCACCGTAAAGCAGCAACGCATCGGGCTTCTCGAGATCGAAGATCTCATCCGCCTTGGTAATGACTTCAGCGATGGTCTGCGCGGCAGTTTCACCCGCGGCTCCTAGAAAATGATCGGGCTTGCGAATCTCGAGATCGTCAAAAAAAACCTGATTCAGTTCATAATCGTAGTTTTGCCCAGAGTGCACCAGGACATGATTTACCTGCCGATCAAGCTCGGCTATGACACGACTCATCTTGATCAGTTCTGGACGAGTCCCTACCAGCGTCATGACCTTAAGCATCAAGCTGCTCCTGAATGTAATCGAGGTTAAGGAGCAACTCCTTGATTCCCGGCACATCAAGACGCTCGGTGTTATGCGACGTATAGTCGTCGAGCTCGGAGATCTTTTGCTCACCCTCTACAAAGTACTTTTTATAGTTCAAGTCACGGTTGTCAGCCGGGATGCGGTAATAGCGCCCCATGTCTTCGGCTTTGGCCATCTCTTCACGAGACACCAGCGACTCATAAAGCTTTTCACCATGGCGTGTACCGATAACGCGGACAACGTTATCTTTGCCAAAGATTTCCTTGATCGCCTCTGCAAGCTCTCCTACCGTGGAGGCTGGTGCCTTCTGAATGAAGAGATCACCTTGCTGGCCGTGCTCGAAGGCGTGGAGTACCAGATCGACGGAGTCTTCCAGCGACATCAGGAAACGGGTCATGGCAGGATCGGTGACAGTCAGATCCTCACCCGTCCTGAGTTGCTCCACGAAAAGGGGAATGACTGAGCCACGGGAGGCCATGACATTACCATAGCGAGTCGCGCAGATGACGGTTCCGCCTGCCGGAATGGTGCGTGACTTGGCAACCATGAGCTTTTCGGCCATTGCCTTCGAGATGCCCATCGCATTGATGGGATAGACCGCTTTGTCAGTACTCAGCACTACGACGCGCTTGACGTCTCGGGCAATCGCGGCATTAAGCACATTCTCCGTTCCCTGGACATTGGTGCGTACGGCTTCCATGGGATAGAACTCGCAAGAAGGCACCTGCTTGAGGGCCGCCGCGTGGAATATATAATCTACACCGACCATCGCCTGCTTCAGGCTGTCATAGTCACGAACATCACCGATGTAGAACTTGACTTTATCATTAGCCAAGGCGATGCGCATATCTTCCTGTTTTTTCTCATCCCTGCTGAAAATCCTGATTTCTCTGACATTGGTATTCAGAAAACGCTTCAGCACCGCATTACCAAAAGAGCCGGTACCGCCAGTAATCATCAAAACTTTATTATCAAACATAGAAACCTTCCAATTTAGCTCAAGCCGTTACAGTGCACACGGGACACATGTAACCCGCAGAGGTGCTTCATGGCTTACCTGAGACAAGAAATCAACGCCCTTCCCACATGGCCCGAACCAGCTCAGGCCAGGAAGGGGCCACATAACCGGTGGCTTCACTGAAACGCCCGCCATCAAGCGAGCGATCAATAACCAGATTGTCATCAGGCGTTATTTTAATATCCTTGGCATATTGCTTTGCCAGAAGGCGCAAAAGCTCAAGCTTGGACACGGGCTGTGCCGCAACGTGATACAGGCCGCACAACTCCGGTCGAGGCAAGACGTAGTCTTTCATGACACGCGCCAGTTCAACGGTTGGAAGGCCTGAGAAAACAGCCTTGGAAAATCCTTTGACCGTGCCCTCCTGGGAGAGGAACCAGTCAACCAAGGATTGAGACGAGTTCAATTCATGCCCGATGATTGACGTGCGCAAAGTGATCGCGCCCGGCAAATCATGCAGCTCGCCGATATACTTGGACTTTCCATAAAGATCCTCAGCGTCAGAAGTATCATTCTCATGATAGTTCCCCTGGCGACCTGAAAACACGCAGTCGGTACTGACATGTATCAACCGCGCCTGCGCAAGAGAGCACAGGGCTGCCAACCGGTGCGGCAACATGGAGTTGATGGGCAATGCCGTGAGAGGGTCTTTCGCATCTGCCAATTGCTTGATCAGACCGACACAGTTTATGACCACCTCAGGACGAACCTTGTTGAGTACATTAACGAGCGCCTGCTGGTCCAGCACATCAACACCCGGCAGCAACCGGGAATGGCTCGATTGCGAAAAGTTCCGCAACCCCGTGAGGTTACGCAATGTCCCCCACACTTCATGACTATCGTCATTATCAAAGACCTTGAATACCGCGTTGCCCAGCATTCCGGTCACACCCAGCACCAAAACCCGCATAACTACTCCTTTCCACCGGCTTTTCCAAGCATTTCCACCAGAGACTCGACCTGATGCCGCATATCAAAATGCACGTCGAAGTAAGCCCTGCCATTCCTGCCCATTCTGTCACGCTCTTCCTTTCCAGACGCCTTCATCCGCTGAATTGTCTCGACAAGCGGCCCCGCCTTTTCGGCTGGCGTCGCCATACCTGCCTGCGCTTCCACGACAACCCTGGCTCCTTCGCCATTCAAGCACGCGATGATCGGTCTTCCCGCGGCAAGATACGCCTGCACCTTGCTGGGAATTGTCTGGGTGAAGATCTCATCGGCGTTCAGGGTAACAAGCAATGCTCCGGCGCGCTCGAAAACCTGCGGCATCATGTCCATCGGAAAGCGGCCGGTCAAAATGAGATTGTCCAGTCCGTGCAGGTCCTTTTGCTCTTTCAACCAGTTGAAACGACTGCCACTACCCACCAGGACCACACGAATCTCCGGGTCATCACGGAGACTGAGTGCAGCCTGGACGATGGTTTCCAACGCTTGAGCGGTTCCCAGGTTGCCGGCGAAAACAACACAGAAATGCCGATCAAGCAGTTGAATCAGGTCGTCAGGGATTATACCGGACGGAGTAACCGGAACGGCGTCGATACTATTCGGGTAGTAAACTATCTTGTCGCGACAGGCATAACGCGCAACAGGTTCGAAAAACGCTTTTGACTGAACGAAAAGCGAATCGCAAAAGGCATATATTCCTTTCACCACATAGCCGGCTATCTTCAACGCCAGCTTGTTCTTGATATAGCCGGTAGCAGCCAGGCTTTCTGGCCAGAGGTCCTGGACCCAAACCGTCAGTGGCGCCCGTTTTATATATTTCAGGGGAATGGCCGGGATTGCCTGTGTCAAAGGAGACATGGCAAATACAAAAATGGCATCAAACTTCCGCTTACGAAGCATGAAGGGAAACGCAAGCAAACCAAAGAAAACGAACGACAGGTAGTTTAGAATCAGGTTTTTTGCCCCACCTGCACCACGAGCGCACATCGGCACACGTAACACCTCGACTTTATCGAGATAACGCTCACGCTGAGTTCCGGCAAAACCATAACCGGAAAAATACTTGCCTTCTGGATAGTTCGGCTTGCCCGTCGCCACAACGACCTCGTGGCCCTGTTCATGAAGATGCCGAACAATATCATTGATAATGAAAGACTCGGGCCAGAAATACTGAGTCACCACCAAGATCTTCAACTTACTCGACCCCGAATTACTGTGCATTGTCGACTGACTTGAATATGGTTAACCAGGTAGATTTAGCGGTATTCGCCCAATCAAATTTATTTGCCTGCACTACAGCAGCCTCGGCAAGACGACGAGAGTATTCCTCGTCCGAAAGCACCCTTACCATTGCCCTGGCGATATCGTCGGGGTCGAATGGAGAGAAGTATTCAGCTGCCTCTGCCGCAAACTCGGGCATCGGCATGACGTTGGACGAGAGCACCGGCCGCCCCGCGCCCAAGGACTCAAGCAGGATATTCGGGCAGTTTTCACAAGAGGAGGCGAACACTACCAGCTCCGCATGTCGATAGTATGCTGGAAGCTCCAAATACGGGACCGCCCCCAGAATACTCACTCGATCAACGAGACCACGATCCCTGATCAGTTCATGCACCCGCTCAGCGCCAGGCATGTCAGACTCGCCAATCAGCACCAGACGAAACTGCTTCTGGAAGCTATCTGGTAAACTCGCATACGCACTGACGACCTCATAGTGATGCTTATAAACGTCAAAACGAGATACGTAGAGGATATAGCTTTCTTCGGTCAGACGCTGAGGGCGTGCAACGTTGGCATCCACCTCCCTGAACTCTTTTCCGATGCCATGCGGGATCGTTACCGGGTTGGGGATTTTTGTCAGTCCCTCAATAACGCTTCGTGCATAATCAGAGATGAAGATAGTGAGATCTGCTTCTGACATGCTGCGCAACATGGCACGGTACAACAGCCAGTTCCTGACCCGCTGCAGGCCAAACGGAATATAGCCCAATACACGCTTGTCGAAAGGTATCATGTTGCGGAACATGGTGACGACTTTGCACCCCTGCGGGACCGAACCGGCGACCACTCCACCAGGGCAAAACAACACATCTGCCTTGACCTTCCGCAGATAAGCCGGCAACAGCAACTTCTCCCAGAGGGTCCTGGTGAGAGGATTCTCAACAGGCCACTCAGGATAATGACGGGTGATCGCAGGGTGCTCGGGAAGTTTAAGTCCTTCTGGCGCCAGGATTATGATCTTTAAATCAGCACGATCCGGAATATGCCTTAGCAAATTAATAAGATAAGTTTGCCCGCCGCCCAGCCTAGCAGAAAAGGCGTTGATAACGATATTCAATTGAAAACTTCCTTATTCTTGCAAGCTTCACCATAACCGTCCGAAACCTGCGTCTCCCTCAGCCAGGCCTGGAACATCAAGACGTTCCAGATATGTACGCTGCGGTCAAACTTACCAAGCAAATGCTCGTGCCATACGCGTCCTACCTTGTCCGCATCCAGATACCCTTCCTCGGCAAGGCGTTTGGGGCACAGCAAATCCTCTGCCCATTCTCGCAACGGGCCACGCAACCAGTCCCCCAACGGAATAGAGAAGCCGGCCTTGGGGCGATCGATCAGCTCTGAAGGCACGTAACGATCGAGAAGGCGACGCAACGCCCATTTTCCCACACCGTCTCGCACAAGAAAGCGCTCGGGTAGAGAGAATGCGAACTCGGCAACGCGATGATCCAGCAACGGCGCTCGCGACTCAAGACTTGAGTGCATGGTTGCCCTGTCGACCTTCACCAGGAGATCGTCCGTCAGGTATTGTTTGACATCCCAACGCCTCATTGCCGAAATGTCGCCTTCCTCCAGCCCCGGGAATCCATCGAACCCACTGCACTGCCCGCCAATGACGATGCTTTCTTCTGGCTGCCAGTGGGACATGAGGCGGATATACATTTCACCAAGGCTCCGCGACTCGATCAACTGCCCTAGACGATTGACTCGGCGCCCATTGATCGACCGGTGGTATCGCTTGGGGAGCAATCCGGTCAACCTGTCCCAGCCGGCCGCAGAGGGCCCTGTCAGAACGGAAGACACCGCAGCTCTCAGGGGCATTGGCACCTTGCTGACCTTGCGCCAGAGATTGGCTGTAATCGGATAGCGCGGATACCCGGCGAACAACTCGTCCCCACCATCACCAGTCAAGGCAACCGTGACATGTTCACGCGTCAGCTTTGAAACCAAGGTCGTCGGAATCTGGGAAGAATCGGCGAAAGGCTCATCATATATACGGGGCAACAAAGGAATTAATTCAGCTGCATCCATTGCCTTGACATACATTTCAGTATGGTCAGTTCCAAGGTGCCGGGCAACTTCACGGGCATAGGGCGCCTCGTTGAATGCCTCTTCCTCAAAACCAATGGTGAACGTTCGAATTCGGCTCGAGCTCTGCGCCTGCATCAACGAAACGATCAGACTGGAGTCGACGCCCCCCGAGAGAAATGCACCGACTGGAACATCGGAAAACGACTGAAGACCGACTGCGGTTGAAAGGTGTTGATGCAGGGTATCCAGCACCTCTGAGTCGCTGGCTTGATTGAATTGACCTCTCGCGCCGGCAACGCGCTCATTGTCCAGACTCCAAAACGGTCGCGACTCGCCCGCGATGCCTTCCTCAGACACCTGCAAGAAGTGACCAGATTGCAGCTTGAAGATATTCTCGTAAATCGAGTGCGGCGCAGGAATATAGCCAAACCGCATATAATCAGCCAAAACATTCCGGTCAATTACAAGGTCCCTCCCGCATTGAGCCCTGATCGCCTTGAGCTCCGACGCAAAATAGAAACCCTGTTTGACCCGACCAAAATAAAGAGGTTTTTCTCCCAGGCGGTCGCGGGCCAACGTAAGTATCCGTGCCTGCTTGTCCCAAACAGCAATGGCAAACATGCCGACGAGGCGGGGCAGTGTCTGTTCAATCCCCCAATGCTCGAATGCTGCCAGCAACACTTCGGTATCGGAATGACCGCGCCAGCTTAAAGTCGCGCCTGCAGAGTCGAGCTCCTTGCGCAGGATCGCAAAGTTATAGATTTCACCGTTGAATACGATTACATAACGATCGGAAACCGAATGCATCGGCTGATGCCCGTGGGCAGACAGATCCAGAATAGCCAACCGCCGGTGGCCAAGAGCCAAGCCTGCCTGCTCGTCTAGCCAGACACCGCTATCGTCGGGCCCACGATGAAAAAGTGGTGCAAGCATAGACTGGATACGCCCTTCCAACGTCCCCACGTTATTCGCCATCAACCCTGCGAAACCACACATGTATACACTCAATCCTTAGCAAAATGGCCTATTGCGCCCGGAGACACCAAGCATCCCGAAACAGAAAACCGGTAAAATATCAGAGCTCGCCGAGAGCAAAGTGCCATCCTAGCGAATGATCGCGCTCTTCGGAAAACACAGGGAGAACGCAGGCATTCTTTTACCAATTTTTAGCCCCACAGCCAACCGAAAGCGACAGCCAGGAAGGCTCAATGAGGTAAGTCCGACAAACCTGCGGCGCAAATGCCATGGCAAAAGAAACATCGCAGCACCCGCGACGCAGTGTAACGCTCCATGAACCCCACATTCAAAGCCCCTCCCTGGAAACGGATGCTGTGCCCCCTACTCCCTTCTGGACCACACCGCCATGATGCGACCCGACACAAAAGTCGAAAATCTATGGCCTCCCTCATTTTTGCAATACTGATTACTGGCTGCAGTGGTTGGTTTGCTTAGATCTATCCGGCGTCTGTTTGGGGCACGCCCCGCGCCACGATGAGAGTCGCGCCTGACAAACCGTGCGCTTGCTGGAGCGACGGGCGTGGAGAAGCTACCGAAGGCCCAGCCCAGACGCTTGATGATGGACGGAGTGTGATCCATGAAGCCCACCTATCACATGATGGGCAGCAGGTTACTACGGCATCTCCGGCGAGCAGTTCCACAGCAGCAGCCTTTCGTATTCCTCTACCGACGGGGCCTGCGGCAACCACTCCAGTACGTGGCGCAGCCACGTGCAGGGCTCTTGGCCGTTGACCTTTGCGGTCTCGACCAAGCTGTAGATCTGCGCACTGGCCGTAGCGCCCTTGGGCGTGTCACTGAACAGCCAGGCTTTACACCCGATGACAAACGGCTTTATCGCACGCTCTGCCAGGTTGTTGTCGATCGGCAAATGGCCAGCCTCCACGTGGCGCGCTAGCCCTCCAGCAGGCGCAGTGGTACCTCCTGCGCACGGCTGGTGGTGTAGTCGAACAGCACAACTTATCGGTCAGGTGGCCCGCTGGCCTGCACCCACATCCAAGATTGACTGGTCGGGTCGCGGCCTGGCTCTTTTAGGACCTGTACGCGCGTTTCGTCGCAGTGAATCACCGGGCTTTCCAGCAACGGGTCACGCATCAGGTTCAGCAGCGGCTGGAAGTGTTCGCTGCACTGAATCACCCAGCGCGCCAAGGTTTGCCGGGGGATGTCGATGCCGTGGCGGGACAGTACGCTTTCAAAACAGTGCAGTGGCAAGCCATCGACGTACTTGGTCGTCAGCAGCATGGCCAGCACGCTGGGGCTGGCCATGCTCTTTTCGATCAATTGGGCTGGCTTGTCAGCAGTGACCGGCGCAGTTTCGCAGCCACGGCACCCGTAGACCTTGCGCACGTGTTTGAGTACGCGGATCTGCATCGGCACGATGTCGAACTGCTCGCTGGCTTCCTCGCCAATGACATGCTTGCGGCAACCCCAGGCGCAGGTCAGTTCGTGCTCGGGCAGATCTTGGATGACTAATTTGGCTTTATCGACCCACTAGCAACATGAGAAAAAATCATGCTATCGAAGAGCGCGCCTGCACCTCCGGCAATCGCTCACCAACTTCCCGAGAGAGTTCTTCCGGCAAGATAGTCGAGGCCGAACTACTGAGGCCTATAACACGAATTCGCCGAAGCTTTTTCTTATATGCAGCCCGTATGAGCACAACGAAAACCCCCAGCAACAAGCCACCAACTGCTGTGAGCAATACTATCAACGCTTTGCGCGGCTTTACCGGCTCTGCGGCAGCGACGGCTCGCTGATCAACACTAACCAACTGCAAGCCCTGCAACTGAGTATCAATAGCCTTCAGGCGCTCCCGCTCGACCCGCAGCGCTTCGACACCCTCCAGGAAATCCTGATCGTTGGCCCGAGCCTTGATCGCCTCGACATTTCGGTTATTGGCAAGCAACAGGAGCTCTTTGCGAATCTGACCGATTCTTGGCTCAACAAAGTCATCAGAGATACGCTGGCGCAGAACACTGCGCTCGGCCTCAAGCACTTCGGTACCCATGAAATAAAGCGGTACCGGCCGACCATTCACCTCAGTACGGATAATGTTTCCATTCGCAGCAACATCATCGGCCATCTTGGAGGGTGTGGATGGCCTCTTCAAGCCCAGACTACGAGCGATACTGATAGCCTCGTCCAGCTCAGCCAAACGCGATTCACGCTGCATTTTAAGCTGTACACGCAAAGCTTTAAGCTCGTCATTCAGCTGCGCGCGCTTGATGGCATCTTCTTCTTCCAAACGAGCGATACGCCCTTCGTTCGCAGTCCGGTATTCCGTAACGGCCGAATTCAGCTTGGCATCCACCTCCGCCAGGCGGTTGGCCACAATCACCTGCACATCTTTTGATAGCTGAATGCGCTCTCGCTCAACAGCATAATCGACGAACGCATTCAGGACAGCCGGACCATCAACATCTTTCCCGTAACGCATTTTCAAACCGATAATGCTAGTTAACAAATCGGTTTTTTTGGAGTCAGCCTGGACGACGCCAAGTGCGGTGCTATTAAATTCTTGAAAGGCTTGCTCAATGGTCTGCCCGTCGCCCCTGAAGGCTTCCACAAGGTCTGGCCTGGAACGAAAGTAGTCAAGCCGTGTGGTGTAAGAGTCCAGCCTTGCACCCACATGTTTCAGCGCTTCCTCAGGGGGAAGGCTGTAGATCTTAGAGCGGTTCAGTGCATCCAATTGATTAAGCTCAACAGGACGTAATTTGGCAGAAGCCTCATATTCAGGAGGGATGATGTAGGCAAGCGCGACACCGATGACTGCAAAAAGCGTACCCATGCACGCAATAAATAAACGCCGGCGCCAGACAGTTCGAAAAAGGTCAAAAATATCTATTTCACCAGAACCGACTCTGTAGGTGTCGCGAGATTCGATGCTCACTGATTTTTGCCTGCATTATAACGGGGATATCCCCAGGACAGGCAGGGGTAGAAGGGCCACTTCGTGCGCCTCATACAGCTATCCATGTCGTTGGGCGGGAGGGAGGCGCATTGTTACACCTTCCCAACCCGACCACAATGCTTAACAGCTACCTTGAGCCATCAAATTGCCTTAACCATGGCTCCTTCGATTCAACCACCGGTCACGGCCCAGTGCTGCAAACACCCCCATCGCCAGACCAGCAAGGACTGCGAACGCCATAATGATTGCCTTGCGCGGTTTGATCGGTTTATCGGGCTGAGAGACAGCCCCATCTTGCTGATACATTGCGACCAGCGCCGGATCAATCCTCAGATTACGCATGAAGTTTAGTTTTTCCTGTTTTTCACGTAGACCCGGGATGTAGGGATCGTCAGAGGGGCGAGACTCAAGGTTGGCGATCTCTGCCTCCAGCGCCTTCGTGCCACGCATGTACGTAAGCGACCCTCCCATCCCCGCCGAAACCTCACTGGACAAGGTATTCGATATGATCGGCGGCTTTTCCAAACCGATGGACTTGGCAACACGCAATGCCTCATTGAGCTGGGCAATCTGGTCTGCTCGCTGATTGGACGCACTGGCCCGTGAAGCTCGGATTTGCTGCTCCAGGTTATCAGCCAAAACCGATATATCACTGCTCGCACCGCTTAGCAGCTCATTCTTGGCCCGGTCCGCAGCCATTTCCGCATAGCTAGACACCCAAGTCGCCGCCCGGCGCGGATCCTCGACATTCGCCGTAAGCACGTACCGCTCAGGCATATCTTTGGAAGCCTGAGCGACCTTAAGCATACTGTTAAACTTGGCGTACAGCGAATCACGTGAATCACCCCGCTCTTCGTCAGTCAGCGTAGGCAAGAAAGCATTACGAAAGAATTTGTCTCGTACTGCCTCAGACTGGAGCGCCTTAAGGTAGATACTGTACACATCCTTAGCCCTGAGCGGCGCAAGCCCAGTGCTATCGCCACGACCGTAGTTTAGCTGTGCAATATCATTCTGTGACGGCGGCTGAATGTAGAGCTTCGCCTCGTACACCGGGGAAACCAGTGTAACGTAAGCGACCCCTACAGCAATCACCGGTACCGCGACTAGCGCCACCCAAATCTTTTGCCGCCATACCCCCTGCACCAGCTCAACTAGATCAATCTCACCACCACCACCACTCAGGCGCTCGCGTTCATTGCGCATTTAGTCTTTTTTTCCTTGGGTCCGTCTGATTGCGTCAACAGAGGGGGGGCCACCACCAAGCCACAAGGCTCTCCCACCCCCCTCTCGGGTCCAGCGTAGCGGCAATTTGCCAACCTGCCTGCGATATTTCAATGACTTCGCATTAATCAGTAGTAGAGAGACCCGACCTAAGGAAGTTCCTCACTTCTTGCCAGATTACGCGCTTCCCGCCCAACGGTCATTCCGCAATTGTGACGCTCAGCTCATTTCCCGTCGCCGCAAACGTTTCCCTCAACACCCGAGCCAGCGCCTGTTTCGCCCGCCCCTCTCCATGCACCAACACTACCTGCCGCGCATTACAACCCCGCGCAAATCTCACCAACCCTGCCTGATCCGCATGCCCTGAATAACCTCCAAGCGAAACCACCTTGGCCCGGATCTCATACAGCTCACCATCCAGATCAATCTGCACGAACCCTTCCGCACCTTCACTAGCCTGAATCACAGCCCCAGGAGTGCCCTTGGCCTGGTAGCCAACAAATACCACCTCATGCCGCGGATCCGCCAGCATCGCCTTGAGATAGCCGACAATCCTCCCGCCTGAGCACATCCCATTCCCCGCAATGACAATCGCCGGCCGCCCGGTGCTCTTCAAGTAGTTCACCACCTGCCGGTGGCGGGCGTGCGTATCGACGCACACTAGCTGACCAAACCCCAAGGGGTCGCGCCCCTGACTGACCCGCGCGCTGGCCTCGTCATTCCAGTAGTCATGCAACTGACGATAGACATCCGTAATATGCTGAGCCAGCGGCGAGTCGAGAATGATGGGTAGCTGCGACCATGCATAGGTGTCATCGCCTAGCACCACTGCAGGATCACCAAGCAATGCCCTGCGGTGAAGGATATCTTCGAGCTCGAACAACAATTCCTGAGCGCGGCCCAGGCTGAATGCGGGAATGAGGATGGTGCCACGGTCCTGCAGCGCGCGATCGATGACCCGCTCGAGCTGCTGCTGGCGATCGCTGCGATCCGAATGAAGGCGGTCGCCGTAGGTGCTTTCCAGCACCAGTACATCTGCCCGCTCCGGCGGCTGCACCTGGCGTAGCAGTGGATTGCCTTCGTGGCCAAGGTCGCCGGAGAAGACGATGCGCTGATTGCTATTCGCCACCTGGACATCGCACTCCACATAAGCGGAGCCCAGCAAATGCCCGGCACGCTGCAGGCGGATCATGCACTTGAGTTGGGATTTTTCGACTACGGCGTGCCAATGCCCAAAGGGAACGGGCACTACCAGGCCATCGATAATCTCAAGGTATCGCGCCACCTGAGCAGGCTCGCTGCTGATGGTCAGCTTGTAGGCATCTTCCAGAACCAGCGGCAGCAACTTTGCCGATGGTTCACTGCAAAGGATCGGGCCACGATAACCGGCGGCGAGCAGTGCCGGGATTCGCCCGACATGGTCGAGATGCACGTGGGTGATCACCAGGGCCTGGATACCCTGCACTACAAAGTCAGGAGGCAGCGAACCCGCCCCGGGGGCGCCTCGGCGCCCTGCTCCAGGCCACAATCCACCAACAGACTGGTAGTCGAATCCAGATGGAGCCGGTGGCAGGACCCTGTTACGCCACGAGCGCCACCGTGATGGGAGATACTGGGGAATTGCATAGGGTCGCACGCTCGCCGGGCTGCTGAATGGATGCGTATTACTCCATTTCACCGGCTGCGCGCATAGGTGAAGCATTCTTAGAAAGCTGTAGGCATTTTCATCAATTGCCGTTGAGCACCGCTTGGCGTGCCGACGCGCGAATCTTCCGCTTGCTGCGCTGCACGCCGTAAGCACCGAGCAGCGGACCAACAGCCAGGCCCACCACCAGAGCGGCAAGCACAGGCACAGCCACCGGCAGGGCCGGCGCAGACCAACCGAAGAGCACCAGTGATACGGCTTGCTGATTCTCCAGCACGAAGAACAGCACCACAGCTGCCAAAAGCAGCACGAACAACGCCGCCAAGGCGCGCTTCAGGTTATGCATCAGACTGCTCCTTCTGACTCAAGTGTGCTCGTGCTCTTCTTCATTGACCCGGTCACGCAGCTCTTTACCTGGTTTGAAATGCGGCACGAACTTGCCTTCGAGCTCTACCGACTGGCCGGTCTTGGGGTTGCGACCTACCCGCGGAGCGCGATAGTGCAGGGAGAAACTGCCGAAACCGCGGATCTCGATGCGATCTCCGGTGGCCAGGCATTGGGACATCTGTTCAAGCATGGTCTTGATGGCCAACTCCACGTCTTTCGACGAGAGCAGCCCCTGATGGGTGACAATACGTTCGATCAGCTCCGACTTCGTCATATTTTTCCCTTCGTTATCAAGCAGCTAGATCATTGCTTAATCAGTTTGTAGCACGCTCGGAAGGATTTGAACAGGGTGGTTCTTGACTTAATAAAAAAATTCAAGATTGGATTGTAATGAAATAAGAGCCGGAGCCCGGCCGCACGGCTTCGCGTCGCCTTTCTGCGCAAGTGCCTGTCATGTCACAAACCGGAACGGTAGTCGGCGTATACATGAAAAACGCCACCATGACACACCTAAGCCTTGCAGGATTTGTCATAATCGCGAGTAGGACGCATCTGCTTTGATCCCAGCTTAAGCAGATTGCGAAACAGCTTACCTACCTTGCTCGTTGAGTCGTACTCACAAGGATCGTTTATGCGGATCACCCCCCTTTCGCTCGCCCTGGCGACCCTGGTAAGCGCCACTGGCACTTTCGCTCAATCCGCCCACCAACCCCAAACCTGGGATGATGAGCCTTCCGAGTTTCTAGGCGTTCCGTTTCAGGGCGATTTCAAAGCCCAGGTTCCGGAATGCCCCGACAGCAGCCCACGCCAACCGACACTGTGCCGGACCAGCACCACGGACCCAGATCGGTATGAAATTCACGGACTGCCATACCTTCCAATCAGTTCGGGGTATCAGCTTTTCGCGGCCCTGAAGGGTGGCGCCATCAGCCAACTGATGCTGACCGGCAACTCCAGCAGCCTTGAGCTGGTCGATGACTTTCTGACGGACACCCTGGGGCAGCCTGGCTCAAGCCTGAGCCGCCGAATCCAGTTAAGTTCAGGCGCGTCCTATGAGATGAAGACCATCTCGTGGGAGGGCAAGCGAGTAGCGGTACATTTCCAGCGGAACGAAAGTGACCTGAGTCGTTATACCGTGACGTTCACGCCTTCGGCAGCAGACCTCAAGACCTTGGGGATGAACTCAGCAGCCGGAACGCAACACGTACAAACAACTGCTCGCTGACCTGGGGGACTAACACGCCCGCACGCAAAACCATAATTGCAGGCATAAAAAAAGGTGGCCCGAAGGCCACCCCTTTTTTTACCGATCAAACAGAACTCAGTTCTGCTTGGCCATTGCTTCGCGCAGCAGCGCAGCCATGGTGGTGTCGGCAGCCGCTTCCGGAGCGTTTTTCAGGCTCTGGATGGCTTCACGCTCTTCAGCGTCGTCTTTCGACTTGATCGACAGGCTGATGACGCGCGATTTGCGGTCAACGCTGATGATCTTGGCTTCGATCTCTTCGCCTTCTTTCAGGACGTTACGCGCGTCTTCAACGCGGTCACGGCTGATTTCGGAAGCTTTCAGAGTGGCTTCGATGTCGTCGGCCAGGGTGACGATGGCGCCCTTGGCGTCAACTTCTTTCACGATGCCCTTGACGATAGCGCCCTTGTCGTTGACAGCAACGAAGTTGGAGAACGGATCGTCTTCCAGCTGCTTGATGCCCAGGGAGATGCGCTCGCGCTCTGGGTCAACCGACAGGATGACGGTTTCCAGCTCGTCGCCCTTCTTGAAACGACGTACGGCTTCTTCGCCGGTTTCGTTCCAGGAGATGTCGGACAGGTGAACCAGGCCGTCGATGCCGCCGTCCAGACCAATGAAGATACCGAAGTCGGTGATCGACTTGATGGTACCGGTGATCTTGTCACCCTTGTTGAACTGGCCGGAGAAGTCTTCCCATGGGTTGGACTTGCACTGCTTGATGCCCAGGGAGATACGACGACGCTCTTCGTCGATGTCCAGAACCATGACTTCCACTTCGTCGCCAACCTGAACGACTTTCGACGGGTGGATGTTCTTGTTGGTCCAGTCCATTTCGGAAACGTGTACCAGACCTTCAACGCCTTCTTCCAGCTCAGCGAAGCAGCCGTAGTCGGTCAGGTTGGTAACGCGAGCCTGTACACGGGTACCTTCTGGGTAACGTGCAGTGATAGCTACCCATGGATCTTCGCCCATCTGCTTCAGACCCAGCGAAACGCGGTTGCGCTCACGGTCGAACTTCAGAACGCGTACGTCGACTTCGTCGCCAACGTTAACGATTTCCGATGGGTGCTTGATGCGCTTCCAGGCCATGTCGGTGATGTGCAGCAGGCCGTCGATACCGCCCAGGTCCACGAATGCGCCGTAGTCGGTGAGGTTCTTGACGATACCTTTGACTTGCTGGCCTTCCTGCAGGGTTTCCAGCAGGGCTTCGCGCTCGGCGGAGTTCTCGGCTTCCAGCACGCTGCGACGGGAAACGACAACGTTGTTGCGCTTCTGGTCCAGCTTGATGACCTTGAATTCCAGCTCTTTGCCTTCCAGGTGGGTGGTGTCGCGCACTGGGCGGACATCAACCAGGGAGCCCGGCAGGAACGCACGGATGCCGTTAACGTCGACAGTGAAGCCGCCCTTAACCTTACCGTTGATAACGCCCTTGACTACTTCTTCGGCGGCGAAAGCTGCTTCCAGAACAATCCAGCACTCGGCGCGCTTGGCTTTTTCACGGGACAGTTTGGTTTCGCCAAAGCCGTCTTCGACCGCGTCCAGCGCAACGTGAACTTCGTCACCAACCTTGATGGTCAGCTCGCCAGCTTCGTTGTAGAACTGCTCGAGCGGGATGACGCCCTCGGACTTCAGGCCAGCGTGTACGGTAACCCAGTCGCCGTCGATGTCGACAACGATACCGGAGATGATGGCACCCGGCTGAAGATTGAGGGTTTTCAGGCTTTCTTCAAAGAGTTCTGCAAAGCTTTCGCTCATTTTAATTCCTGTAGATTCGGGCGAAACAGACGCCCATCGCCACATTCCAGACAATGTGGGTTTGTTTTAAGTAAAGGAAAGCCGGCAGGACGTTGACTGGTGCCCCTGCCTGCTCTCCTGGCTATCAGACCAAGTCGCGCTGGGCGATCTCGCTCCTGATACGTTGCAACACCTGCTCGATGGACAACTCGGTAGAGTCCAGCTGAATGGCATCGGCCGCTGGTTTCAGCGGGGCCACTGCACGCTGGGTGTCACGCTCATCACGCGCACGAATCTCATCTAGCAGACTCGACAGACTAACATCTTCACCCTTGCCCTTCAACTGCAGGTAGCGGCGACGGGCACGCTCCTCGGCACTGGCGGTGAGGAAAACCTTCAGCGGCGCGTCCGGAAACACCACGGTGCCCATGTCGCGACCGTCGGCGATCAGGCCCGGCGCCTCACGGAAGGCGCGCTGACGCTGCAGCAACGCTTCACGCACCGCTGGCAGCGAGGCGACCATCGAGGCGCCGGCACCGACCGTTTCGGTACGGATGACGTTACTGACGTCCTCGCCTTCGAGGATGATTTGCTGAAGCTTACCCGGCTCGGCAGCGATGAACTGCACATCCAGATGGGCGGCCAACGCCTTGAGCAGCTCTTCGTTGGTCAGGTCGACGCCGTGGTTGCTGGCATTGAACGCCAGCAAACGGTACAGCGCGCCGGAATCCAGCAGCTTCCAGCCCAGCTCGCGAGCGAGGATGCCGGCAACGGTACCCTTGCCCGAGCCGCTTGGGCCGTCGATGGTGATGACCGGTGCCTGCGAATTCACGACTTGCCCTCTTCGGCGACGCGGATACCGACATCGGCGCACAGCTTGAGGAAGTTCGGGAACGACGTGGCGACGTTGGCGCAATCATGGATGCGGATCGGCGCGCTGGCACGCAGCGAGGCAACGCTGAAGGCCATGGCGATACGGTGATCCCCGTGACCGTGCACTTCGCCACCGCCGAGCTGGCCGCCGTCGATGATGATGCCGTCCGGGGTCGGCTCGCATTTGATGCCCAGGGTGATCAGGCCGTCGGCCATGACCTGGATACGGTCGGACTCCTTCACCCGCAGCTCTTCGGCACCACGCAGCACGGTACGCCCTTCGGCGCAGGCAGCGGCAACGAACAGTACCGGGAACTCGTCGATCGCCAGCGGCACCAGCTCTTCAGGGATGTCGATGCCCTTGAGCTTGGCGCCACGCACGCGCAGGTCGGCCACTGGCTCGCCGCCGACTTCACGCTGGTTCTCCAGGGTGATGTCGCCGCCCATCAGGCGCAGGATGTCGATCACGCCGGTGCGGGTCGGGTTGATGCCGACGTGCTCGAGCACCAGCTCGGAGCCTTCGGCAATCGATGCAGCCACAAGGAAGAACGCCGCCGAGGAGATATCTGCCGGCACTTCGATACGGGTGGCGGTGAGCTTGCCACCGGACTGCAGCGAAGCGACCGGGCCGTTGCTTTCGACCGAGTAACCGAAGCCGCGCAGCATGCGCTCGGTGTGGTCACGGGTCGGGGCTGGCTCGGTGACGGTGGTCTTGCCTTCGGCGTACAGGCCGGCCAGCAAGATGCAGGATTTGACCTGGGCGCTGGCCATCGGCAGCGTGTAGGTCAGCGCCTTCAGCTTGCTACCACCGCGAATGGTCAGCGGCGGACGGCCGTCCGGGCCAGTCTCGACCACCGCGCCCATTTCGCGCAGCGGGTTGGCCACGCGGTTCATCGGGCGCTTGGACAGCGAGGCGTCGCCGGTCATGGTGACATCGAACGGCTGGCCGGCCAGCAGGCCGGAAAGCAGGCGCATCGAGGTGCCGGAGTTGCCGACGTAAAGCGGACCAGGTGGCGGCTTGAGGCCGTGCAGGCCGACACCATGGATGGTCACGCGGCCATGGTTAGGGCCTTCGATGACCACACCCATGTCGCGGAATGCCTGCAGGGTCGCCAGGGCGTCCTCGCCTTCAAGGAAACCTTCGACTTCGGTCGTGCCCTCGGCCAGCGAGCCGAGCATGATCGAACGGTGGGAAATCGACTTGTCGCCCGGTACGCGGATTCGCCCGGTCAGGCGGCCACCCGGTTGGGCCAGGAAAATCAGATCGTTGGCGTTCATAGCGTCCACATAGGCCCGGCGGGCCAGGATTTTACTGAAATGCTCGCGGGCAACGCGTGCACGGGTGAATACACCCAGCAGCTGGTGCCCGTCCCCAGCATCGACCGCGTCGCGCAAGGCGTCGAGGTCGCTGCGAAATGTGTCCAGGGTGCGCAGGACTGCCTCGCGGTTGGCGAGGAAGATGTCGTGCCACATGGTCGGGTCGCTACCGGCGATTCGCGTGAAATCGCGGAACCCTCCCGCAGCGTACCGGAAGATGTCGAGGTTTTCATTGCGCTTGGCAAGCGAATCGACCAGGCCGAAGGCCAGCAGGTGCGGCAGGTGGCTGGTGGCAGCCAGCACTTCGTCATGGCGCTCCACCGGCATGTGCTCGACATCGGCGCCCAGCGCACGCCACAAACGGTCGACCAGCGCCAGCGCAGCCGGGTCGGTCTCTTCCAGCGGCGTGAGGATGACCTTGTGCCGACGGAACAGGGCGGCGTTGGAAGCCTCTACCCCGCTCTGCTCGGAGCCGGCGATGGGGTGGCCGGGAACGAAGCGCGGCAGGCGCTCTGCGAAGACGGCGCGCGCTTCACGCACGACATTGCCCTTGGCGCTGCCAACGTCGGTAATCACGGCGGTGCCGAGGTCGAGCAGAGCCAGACGGGCCAGGACCTTTTCCATGGCCAGGATCGGCACGGCGAGCTGGATGACGTCGGCGCCGATGCAGGCGGCAGCGAGGTCTTCTTCGCACCGGTCGACCACGCCCAGCTCGACAGCCAGCTTGCGCGACGGGGCATCCAGGTCGACGCCGACCACTTCGCGGCACAGGCCGCTTTCACGCAAGCCCTTGGCAAAGGAGCCACCGATCAGGCCGAGACCTACCACCACCAGGCGATTGATGATTGGCGCGGGTTTGGTTTTTGCTGCATTTACCACTGGTGCGAACCCTGTTCAGAAATCTAGGCAGCCTGTAAGACCGCAGGGGCCTGCTTTGCAGGCCATCGCCGGCAAGCGCGGCCCCCACAGGGGGCGCGAATCGGCCCCCGACAATCTCAAATCAAAGCACTGCCTTTGGATAGGAACCCAGCACCTTCAGCGCCACGGCCTCTTGGCTGATCTTCTCCAGCACCGCCTTGATCAGCGGGTCGCGGTGGTGGCCGACGAAGTCGATGAAGAATACGTAGGTCCACTTGCCGCTGCGCGACGGGCGGGTTTCGATACGGGTCAGGTCGATGCCGTTCTCGTGGAACGGCACCAGCAGCTCGTGCAGCGCACCCGGCTTGTTGCTCATCGAGACGATGATCGAGGTCTTGTCGTCGCCGGTCGGCGGCACTTCCTGCTGACCGATCATCAGGAAGCGCGTGGAGTTGTCCGGGCGGTCTTCGATCTTTTCAGCCAGGCGAGTCAGACCATACAGGTTGGCCGCCATGTCGCCGGCGATCGCCGCCGAGTTCCACTCGCCCTTGACCCGCTTGGCCGCCTCGGCGTTGCTCGAAACAGCAACGCGCTCGACGTTCGGGTAGTGCGCGTCCAGCCACTTGCGGCACTGGGCCAGCGACTGGGCGTGGGAGTAGATGCGGGTGATGCTGTTGGTCTTGGTGTTCTCGCCCACCAGCAGGTGATGGTGGATGCGCAGCTCGACTTCGCCGCAGATCACCATGTCGTGCTCGAGGAAGCTGTCCAGGGTGTGGCTGACCGCACCTTCGGTGGAGTTTTCCACCGGGACAACGCCAAAGTTGACGGCACCGGCCGCCACTTCGCGGAACACTTCGTCGATGGCCGCCATCGGGCGGCTGACCACGGCGTGACCGAAGTGCTTCATGGCCGCAGCCTGGGTGAAGGTGCCCTCAGGGCCGAGGTAGGCGACCTTGAGCGGTTCCTCCAGGGCCAGGCAGGACGACATGATTTCGCGGAACAGGCGCGCCATCTCTTCGTTGCCCAGCGGGCCCTTGTTGCGCTCCATCACGCGCTTGAGCACGGCAGCTTCGCGCTCGGGGCGGTAGAACACAGGCTTTTCGCCTTCAGGCAGCGAAGCAGTCTTGACCCGCGCCACTTCTTCGGCGCAGCGGGCGCGATCGCTGATCAGCTCGAGAATTTTCTCGTCGAGGCTGTCGATGCGAACGCGCAGGGCTTTGAGTTCCTGTTCGGACATCAGCCGTGCTCCTTCTCGAATTCGGCCATGTAGGCCACCAGGCCTTCTACTGCTTCCAGGCCCAGGGCGTTGTAGATCGAGGCGCGCATGCCGCCAACCGAGCGGTGGCCCTTGAGGTTGAGCAGGCCACGGGCGTCGGCGCCGGCCAGGAAGGCCTTGTCCAGGCGCTCGTCAGCCAGGCGGAACGGCACGTTCATCCACGAGCGGGCATTGTGGGCGATCGGGTTGGTGTAGAACTCGCTGGCGGCGATGAAGCCGTACAGGCGGTCCTTCTTGGCGCGGTTGCGCTGCTCCATGGCCTCGACGCCACCCTGCTGCTTGAGCCACTCGAACACCAGGCCCGAGAGGTACCAGGAATAGGTGGCCGGGGTGTTGTACATCGAGCCATTGTCGGCTGCGACCTTGTAGTCGAGCATGGTCGGGCAGATGCTGCGGGCACGGCCGATCAGGTCTTCACGAACGATCACCACCACCAGGCCGCTCGGGCCGATGTTCTTCTGCGCACCGGCGTAGATCATGCCGTACTGCGAGACGTCGATCGGGCGCGAGAGGATGTCGGAGGACATGTCGACCACCAGCGGGACGTCGCCAGTTTCTGGAACCCAGTCGAACTGCAGGCCACCGATGGTCTCGTTGGACGCATAGTGGACGTAGGCAGCGTTCTTGGTCAGCTTCCACTCGTTCTGGCCCGGAATGGCCAGGTAATCGTAGGGCTTGGCGCTGGCGGCAACATTGACGGTGCCGAAGCGACGCGCTTCCTCGATGGCCTTTTTCGACCAGATACCGGTTTCGACGTAGTCGGCAGTGCCGTTTTCCGGCAGCAGGTTCAGCGGAATTTCGGCGAACTGCTGGCTGGCACCGCCCTGCAGGAACAGGACCTTGTAGTTGGAGGGGACGGACAGCAGGTCACGCAGGTCCTGCTCGGCCTTTTCAGCGATGGCCACGTAGTCGTCGCTGCGATGGCTCATCTCCATCACCGACAAGCCCTTGCCATTCCAGTCCAGCATCTCGGCCTGGGCACGCTGCAACACAGCGTCAGGAAGCGCGGCAGGGCCTGCGCAGAAGTTAAAGGCTCGTTTGCTCACATCCACTCTCGCTCTGCTCTTATCAGTCAAACGGGGCGACCTTGGTCGCCCCGCTCGGGTTCACGCTTGCTTATTCCTGCGGAGCCTCTTCGGCGCCTGCAGCTTCATCATCCGGCGCATCGGCCTCGACGCCCTCCTCGTCCGTCTCGATCACATCATCGAGTTCGTCCTCGGATGGCTCCTGGATTCGCTCCAGGCCCACCAGCGTTTCATCGGCAGCCAGCTTGATCAGGGTTACGCCCTGCGTATTTCGGCTCAGGCTGGACACCTCGCCAACCCGGGTACGAACCAACGTACCCTGGTCGGAAATCAACATGATCTCTTCGCCTTCCTGCACCTGAATGGCGCCGATCAGCAGACCATTGCGCCCCTTGGTACCCATGGCGATCACGCCCTGGCCACCACGGCCGCGGCGTGGGAACTTGGACAGCGGGGTGCGCTTGCCAAAACCACGCTCGGAGGCGGTGAGGATCTGCGAGCCGGACTCCGGAATCAGCATCGAGATGATCTGCTGCCCCTTGCCCAGCTTCATGCCACGCACACCACGGGCGTTACGGCCCATTTCACGCACCACGCTCTCGGCGAAGCGGATCACCTTGCCAGCGTCGGAGAACATCATGACTTCCTTGGCACCGTCAGTGATGGCCGCGGCAATCAGGGTGTCACCTTCCTTCAGCTTCAAGGCGATCAGGCCGTTGGAGCGCGGACGGGCGAACTGCACCAGCGGTGTCTTCTTGACGGTACCCGAGGCGGTGGCCATGAAGATGTACGCGCCGGTCGGCTCTGCAACCCACTCAGGGGTATCGCCGTCTTCTTCATCGACTTCTTCGGCCTCTACCAGCTCACCCTCGAGCACGGTGTCTTCAGCCTCTTCCAGCTCTTCGTCCAGGTCGGCGTTCTGCTGCAGGGCTTCGAGGTCGATCTGCAGCATGGCGGTGATGCGCTCACCCTCCTCCAGCGGCAGCAGGTTGACCAGCGGGCGACCACGGGCAGCGCGGGACGCTTCCGGGATTTCGTAGGTTTTCTTCCAGTACACCTTGCCCTTGCTGGAGAACAGCAGCAGCGTGGCATGGCTGTTGGCGACCAGCAGGTGCTCGATGTAGTCCTCGTCCTTCACGCCGGTCGCCGACTTGCCCTTGCCGCCACGGCGCTGGGCCTGGTAAGCGGACAATGGCTGGGTCTTGGCATAACCACCATGGGAGATGGTTACCACGCGCTCTTCTTCCGGGATCATGTCGCCGTAGTTGAGGTCGTGGGTGGCATTGAGGATTTCGGTGCGACGCGCATCGCCGTACTCGGCACGGATCGCTTCGAGCTCTTCGCGGATCACTTCCATCAGGCGCTGGGCGCTGCTGAGGATGCGGATCAGTTCGCCGATCTGCTCGAGAATTTCCTGGTACTCGGCCAGCAGCTTCTCGTGCTCCAGGCCGGTCAGGCGGTGCAAGCGCAGGTCGAGGATGGCCTGAGCCTGCTCCGGCGACAGGTAATACTTGCCTTCACGCAGACCGTACTGCTCTGGCAGGTCTTCAGGGCGGCAGGAATCGGCGCCGGCGCGCTCGACCATGACCTGCACGGCACTGGATTCCCACGGGGTGGAAATCAGCGCTTCCTTGGCTTCGGACGGGGTCGGCGAGGCCTTGATCAGGGCGATGACCGGGTCGATGTTGGACAGCGCGACCGCCTGCCCCTCAAGGATGTGGCCACGCTCGCGGGCCTTGCGCAGCTCGAACACGGTACGACGGGTCACCACTTCGCGGCGGTGACGGACGAACGCTTCGAGCAGGTCCTTGAGGTTGAGCAGGCGCGGGCGGCCGTCGACCAGGGCAACCACGTTGATACCGAACACGCTCTGCAGCTGGGTCTGCTGGTAGAGGTTGTTGAGCACCACCTCCGGCACCTCGCCGCGGCGCAGCTCGATGACGATGCGCATGCCGTCCTTGTCGGACTCGTCGCGCAGCTCGGTGATGCCTTCGATCTTCTTCTCTTTGACCAGCTCGGCGATCTTCTCGATCAGTCGGGCCTTGTTCAGCTGGTACGGCAGCTCGGTAATGACGATCTGCTGGCGGCCACCGACCTTGTCGATGTCTTCGATCTCGGAGCGGGCGCGCATGTAGATGCGGCCACGGCCGGTGCGGTAGGCCTCGATGATGCCCTGGCGGCCGTTGATGATGCCGGCAGTCGGGAAGTCCGGGCCCGGGATGAACTGCATCAGCTCATCGATGGTGACTTCCGGGTTGTCGATCAGCGCCAGGCAACCGTCGATGACTTCACCGAGGTTGTGCGGCGGGATGTTGGTCGCCATGCCCACGGCGATACCGCTGGAACCGTTGACCAGCAGGTTGGGGATACGGGTCGGCATGACCGCCGGGATCTGCTCGGTGCCGTCGTAGTTGGGCACCCAATCGACGGTCTCTTTGTGCAGGTCGGCCAGCAGCTCGTGGGCCAGCTTGGTCATGCGCACTTCGGTGTATCGCATGGCTGCGGCGTTGTCGCCGTCGACCGAACCGAAGTTGCCCTGGCCGTCGACCAGCAGGTAGCGCAGCGAGAACGGCTGGGCCATACGCACGATGGTGTCGTAGACCGCAGTGTCGCCGTGCGGGTGGTACTTACCGATCACGTCACCGACCACACGGGCGGATTTCTTGTACGGCTTGTTCCAGTCGTTGCCCAGTTCGCTCATCGCATAGAGAACGCGACGATGCACGGGCTTCAAGCCATCACGCGCATCGGGCAGCGCTCGCCCGACAATCACGCTCATCGCGTAGTCGAGGTAAGACTGTCTCAGTTCGTCTTCGATATTGACCGGGAGGATTTCTTTGGCCAGTTCGCCCATGAGAAGCCTGATTCCTTTTTCTGGTGAAACTTCGCAGCTCCATCAAGGGCCGAACGAAGCTCGCCGCCGCAGCGCATAGGGGTGCGACGACTTACGACAAATCAATGAGTTGTTGCATGGATCTGCGCAATGAAGGCCGCCTTCGTGGGCGGTCTTGGAAACTGCCGGATGTTATCACAAAGGCGGGGGCGGTGGGGAGATGTGGCGCGAGGGTGCTCGGCTTGAGTTTTGTGTCGCCTGTGAGATCGAGCGCCGCCCTACCCCCGATCAATGCAACCGCTTGCGACACATCAACTGGGCCAGCTTGGCGGTATCCGGCCGCTCGACGATGCCGCGCTCGGTGACGATCACGTCGATCAGGTCGGCCGGGGTCACGTCGAATACCGGGTTGAAGGCCTCTACCTGCGGCGCCACACGGGTACCGGCATAGTCCAGCAACTCATCAGCCTCACGCTCTTCCAGCGGAATGTCCTCACCGCTGGCCAGGTTGAGGTCGATGCTGGTGCTCGGCGCCACCACCATGAAGCGCACGCCGTGGTGCATGGCGCTGACGGCCAGCTGGTAAGTGCCGATCTTGCTCGCCACATCGCCATTGGCAGCAATGCAGTCGGCGCCAACCACCACCCAGGTGATGCCTTTGGTCTTCATCAGGTGAGCCAGCGCCGAATCGGCGCACAAGGTCACCGGGATGCCCTCTTTGGCCAGCTCCCAGGCCGTCAGGCGCGAGCCCTGGAGCCAAGGGCGGGTCTCACCGGCATACACCCGCTCGACCATCCCCTCCAGATAACCGGCGCGAATCACCCCCAGGGCCGTGCCGATACCGCCACTGGCCAGGGCGCCGGCGTTGCCGTAGGTCAGCAAGGTCTGCTCATTGCCCTGATGGCGACGGATCAGTTCGATACCGTGCTGGGCCATGGTCAGGTTGGCTTCGCGGTCACTTTCATGGATGGCAATCGCTTCGGCTTCCAGTGCGGCCAGCACGTCCTCTTCGCCACGCACACGCAGCAGGCGCTCGCGCATGCGGTTCAGCGCCCAGAACAGGTTGGCCGCGGTAGGCCGGGCTTCGGCCAGGCTGAGGAAGTCCTCTTCCAGGTCCATTTCCCAGTCGCCACCCTGGGCCAGGCGCTCTTCCAGGGCCAGCACCAGCCCATAGGCCGCAGCAATGCCAATGGCGGCGGCACCGCGCACGGCCATGTCGCGGATCGCCGCCACCACCTGCGCGACATTGTCGCAGGTCAGCCAGCGTTCTTCCGACGGCAGCAGGCGCTGGTCGAGCAGGTGCAGGGCGCCGCCTTGCCAGCGCATCCCGGTCACCTTCTCCGCCGCCAAAAGTCGCTCGCGCATTGCCTCTCCCCGTCGTTCGGATATCAAAAGCCGGCGATTATAGCGACCCTCGGCCGCAGACGCTCGGGTATACTGCGCCGCATTTGAAGTGCAAGTTCCAGAGGATTGTTCAATGAGCAACGTCGACCACGCCGAAATCGCCAAGTTCGAAGCCTTGGCCCACCGCTGGTGGGACCGCGAAAGCGAGTTCAAGCCGCTGCACGACATCAACCCGCTGCGCGTCAACTGGATCGACGAGCGCGTCGGCCTGGCGGGCAAGAAGGTGCTGGACGTTGGCTGCGGCGGCGGCATCCTCAGCGAGGCCATGGCCTTGCGCGGCGCCACCGTCACCGGTATCGACATGGGCGAAGCGCCATTGGCCGTTGCCCAGCTGCACCAACTGGAGTCGGGCGTCGAGGTCGAGTACCGGCAGATCACCGCCGAGGCCCTGGCCGAGGAGATGCCCGAGCAGTTCGACGTGGTCACCTGCCTGGAGATGCTCGAACACGTGCCCGACCCGTCCTCGGTGATCCGCGCCTGCTACCGCATGGTCAAGCCTGGCGGCCAGGTGTTCTTCTCGACCATCAACCGCAACCCCAAGGCCTACCTGCTGGCCATCGTCGGCGCCGAGTACATCCTCAAGATGCTGCCGCGCGGTACCCACGACTTCAAGAAGTTCATCCGCCCGTCCGAGCTCGGCGCCTGGAGCCGTGTCGCCGGCCTTGCGGTCAAGGACATCATCGGCCTGACCTACAACCCGCTGACCAAGCACTACAAGCTTAGCAGCGACGTTGACGTCAACTACATGATCCAGACCCTGCGCGAGGAATGAGCATGCGTTTGCGAGCAGTACTTTTCGACATGGACGGCACCCTGCTCGACACGGCGCCGGACTTCATCGCCATCTGCCAGGCCATGCTCGCCGAGCGCGGCCTGCCGAGCATCGATGACCAGCTGATCCGCGACGTGATCTCCGGCGGCGCCCGCGCCATGGTGGCGGCAACCTTCGCCATGGCCCCCGAGGCCGAAGGCTTCGAGGCCCTGCGCCTGGAGTTCCTCGAGCGCTACCAGCGTGACTGCGCGGTGCACAGCAAGCTGTTCGATGGCATGGGCGAGCTGCTGGCCGACATCGAAAAGGGCAACCTGCTGTGGGGCGTGGTGACCAACAAGCCGGTGCGCTTCGCCGAGCCGATCATGCAGCAGCTGGGCCTGGCCGAGCGTTCGGCACTGCTGATCTGCCCGGACCACGTGAAGAACAGCAAGCCCGACCCGGAGCCGCTGATCCTCGCCTGCAAGACCCTGGACCTGGACCCGGCCAGCGTGCTGTTCGTCGGTGACGACCTGCGCGACATCGAGTCTGGCCGCGACGCCGGCACCCGTACGGCCGCGGTGCGCTACGGCTATATTCATCCAGAGGACAACCCGAACAACTGGGGCGCCGATGTGGTGGTGGACCACCCGCTGGAACTGCGCAAGGTGATCGACAGCGCCCTGTGCGGCTGCTGACCTCCCCAGGCTCTACAAGGACACCTGACATGTTCGACTACACCGCCCGCCCCGGCCTGCTCGCCGGCCGCGTCATCCTGGTCACCGGCGCCGGCCGCGGCATCGGTGCCGCGGCCGCCAAGGCCTATGCCGCCCTGGGCGCCACCGTGCTGCTGCTGGGCAAGACCGAAGCCAACCTCAACGAGGTCTACGACCAGATCGAGGCCGCCGGCCACCCGCAGCCCGTGGTGATCCCGTTCAACCTGGAAACCGCCCTGCCGCACCAGTACGACGAGCTGGCGGTGATGATCGAGGAGCAGTTCGGCCGCCTCGACGGCCTGCTCAACAACGCCTCGATCATCGGCCCGCGCACACCACTGGAGCAGCTGTCGGGCGACAACTTCATGCGCGTGATGCACATCAACGTCAATGCCACCTTCATGCTCACCAGCACCCTGCTGCCGCTGCTCAAGCTGTCGGAGGACGCCTCGGTGGTGTTCACCTCCAGCAGCGTCGGGCGCAAGGGCCGGGCCTACTGGGGTGCCTACGGGGTGTCGAAGTTCGCCACCGAAGGGCTGATGCAGACCCTGGCCGACGAGCTGGAAGGCGTGGCGCCGGTACGCTCCAACAGCATCAACCCGGGCGCCACGCGCACGGCGATGCGGGCACAGGCGTATCCGAGCGAGAACCCGCAGAACAACCCGCTGCCGGAAGAGATCATGCCGGTCTATCTGTACCTGATGGGGCCGGATAGCAAAGATGTGAACGGGCAGGCGCTCAACGCCCAGTGAGCCTTGTGTCGCCTGTCCTGGCCTCTTCGCGGGTTTACCCGCGAAGAGGCCAGGACAGGACTCAGCCAGCGGCCAAGGCCGGGCGCATGCGCCCTTGCTGGCGCGCTTCCAGTTGCATGCACCGCTCCAGGAACAGGTACATGCAGTCATAGCTCTTGCAGATCGCCTTGCGCAGCTCGTTGCGCAGCCCCAGGGTCGGGTTCTCGCCCGCCAGCGTGCAGATGATCTCCAACGCCTCCCACGGGTGCGCATCATCGTACTGGGCATGCATCTTCAACCACTTCATCGCCCGCTTGCGCTGGTCCTCCGGGAAGCCCATGGCATAGGTGTCCTCGGCGCACACCACCGCCGACCACTCGCCGGTCGCCCCCTCGATCGCATAGTTGGTCGCCGCCATGGCAATCGCCAGCGACTCGGTGGTGCACACACGCCAGCACCAGTCGTTCAGCCCGTTCAGCTCTGGCGGTACATCCTGCGCCTGCAGATCATGCAGATGTACGCCATGGGCCTGGCACCAGTTGACCCAGTAGTCGGCATGGTTGAGCTCGACGCGGATGTTGCGCATCAGCCAACGCCGCGCCATGTCCTCGCCGGGGTGGCGGGCATAGCGGGTCTTGGTCAGGTTATGGGCCATGTACAGGGAAAACTGTTCGACCACCGGCCAGCCACCGATCAGGTACTGGCGAATGGTCGACTGGCGCAACTGGCCATCACGCAGGCGTTGGTAGAACGCGTGTTCGACCACCCGGCGCTTGCTTTCACGGCAATCCTCGATCAGTTGCTGGGCCCACTGGGGGTAACTGGCCGGGTCCATCAAGGGCCCGATACGTACGAATGCATCAATCACTTTCAGCTCCTTGATCCTTGTGATTTAGCGGACGTGTTTTCAGCGAAAAGTACCGGGCGCCCGATGCAGCAAGGGCCGCGCAGCAATCCGTTGGCGCTGCAGACTGTCGCAGGTGAACACCTGCGGTCGTTCAATCAGATAGCCCTGGGCGTAATCCACGCCGATCTCCTGCAAGGCCTGCTCGATCAACGGTGTTTCGACGAACTCGGCGATGGTCCGCTTGCCCATGACGTGGCCGATGTGATTGATCACCTCGACCATGGCACGGTTGACCGGGTCGTCGAGCATATCTTTGACAAAACTTCCGTCGATCTTCAAGAAGTCGACGGGTAAATGTTTCAAATAGGCGAATGACGACATTCCGGCGCAGAAGTCGTCCAGCGAGAACTTGCAACCCAGCCCTTTCAATTCGTTGATGAAACGGATGGCACTGCCGAGGTTGGCAATGGCGCTGGTCTCGGTGATCTCGAAGCAGATCATCCGTGGCGGAATGGCATACTCGACGAACAACCGCTGCAGGTAGTCGAGGAACTTGTCGTCGCCGATGCTGGTGCCCGAAAGGTTGATTGCACACATGGCCAGCGGCCCGTCCCGCTCTTCGTCCAGGCACTGGCGGATGACCTGGAACACATTGCGCACCACCCAGCGGTCAAGCGCCGTCATCAGGCCGTAGCGCTCGGCGGCCGGGATGAAACTGTCCGGAAGGATGGTGCGGCCGCTTTCATCATGCAGGCGCAGCAGGATCTCGATATGGCCGGGGCCTTCGATGGTCTTCAGCGCGGCGATTTCCTGGCAATAGAGGCAGAAGCGGTTTTCCTCCAGGGCAACATGCAGGCGCTGGATCCAGGCCATTTCGCCAAAGCGCATGGACAGCTCGCTGTCGTCGGCGTGGTAAACCTGCACCCGGTTACGGCCCTTTTCCTTGGCCATGTAGCAGGCCATGTCGGCAGCCCGCAACGAGGCCTCCAGCGTGCCGGGTGCCTGCGCAATGTGCACCAGGCCGATACTGACAGTGGTCACGAACGGCCTGCCCTTCCACACGAAGTGCAGGCTCTGCACGGCCTGGCGCAGGTTCTCGGCGATGCGCTCGGACTGTTCGGCCGGGCAGTTCTCCAGCAGCACGCCAAATTCATCGCCGCCCAGGCGCGCCAGGGTGTCGCCTTCGCGCAACCCTGACTGCAGCACCGCACAGATGTGCCTGAGCAGCTCGTCACCTGCCGCATGGCCGCTGGTGTCGTTGACCAGTTTGAACTGATCGAGGTCGAGGAACATCAGCGAATGCCGACCGGCCTGGCGCACCAGGCCATTAAGCGCCTGTTCCAGGCGGTATTCGAATTCGCGGCGGTTGGCCAGGCCGGTCAAGGCGTCATGGGTGGCCTGCCACGACAGGTTGGCGATGTACTGGCGCTCCTGGGTCATGTCGTGCAGCACCAGCACGATACCGGCCACCTGGTCGTTGTTGATGATCGGCGAGCCAACCAGGTTGACCGACACCGTGCTGCCATCCAGGCGCTGAATCAGCCGGGCATGCTCGGCGCCGCCCTTGAGGCTGCCACTGAGCACCTGCTCGACCAGCGAGCAGCATTCGCCCTCTTCCTGGTCGTCGAGCAGGCTGAACAGCGCCCCCAGCGGCAAGCCCAGCGCCTGGCCGGACTGCCAGTGGGTCAGCTGCTCGGCAGCAGGGTTCATGTAACCGATATTGCCCTCGACATCGGCGGTGATCACTGCGTCGCCAATCGACTCAAGGGTGATCTGCGCCCGCTCCTTCTCTTCCCGCAGGGCATTGGCGAAGGCCTGGCGCTGGGCCAGCAGCTTGCTCGAACGGCGCCAGGCAATGGTGATGAGGAACAGCGCGGTCAGCAGGTTGGTGACCAGCAGCACCCGCAGCAGCATCCGCGAGCCTTCGCCCAAGGCATCACTGAAGGCCTTGGCGGCGGGCGTGACGCCTTCGTTGATCGCAACGATGCGGTTTTTCCAGTCATCGAGCTGGGCCGCGTTGACCTGCCCTGCAGCGAAACCAGAGTGCATTTCGCTGGCCAGCATATCGAGCTTGATCAGGTAGTCATCGCCGATGTTCCAGTAGTCGATCGCCGTCTGCATGTAGCTGACCTGGCGGAAATTACGGTAGAACCAGATGATCCGGTCGACATCGTCCGGGTGGTTGCCGCCCTGCAGCACGGCCTGGCGGGCGCCTTCCAGGTCCGGGCTGGCCTGGTCGAGCAGCTCTCGCAGCTCGTGGTCGCCCTGGGGCACGGCCATGGCCTGGCGATAGCGCTGATAGGTGCGCTCGTCTCGGTCATCGGCATACAGGTTGAGGTAATAGATGGCATCTTTCTGGGCCTTGGACCAAAGGCTTTCACCGGCCACGTAGGCACGAACCGCCGACAATGTATAAAGGCTGAGGCTACCCAGCATCACCTGGAACACGACGACGGCGATGAAGGGCCAGATGATACCTACCAACCTTGGCGCTTCTTGAGTGCGATTTCCCTTCATTTAGTCCCTGTCGCAGAGCAGATAAGACTTTGAATCAACCCAGACAAGCACAGCGTAGGCCATTTGCCATCTAAGTGGAGGGGAATTTACGCCGGCAACGTTGGGGAGTTTGAGCAGGAGCAATCCAGGGGCATTGTCAGGTCTGCTGCAAATGCCCATACAACTTGGCATACAGCCCACCCTCGGCTATCAGCTGCTGATGGTCGCCATCCTCGGCCACGTGGCCACCGTCGAATACCAGTACCCGGTCGGCCTGCTTCACCGCCGACAGCCGGTGCGCAATGATCAGCGTGGTCCGGCCGCTGAGGAAGCGCGCCAGTGCCTGGTGCAGGTTGTACTCGGTGGCGGCATCCAGCGCCGAGGTGGCTTCATCGAGAATCACCACCTTGGGCTCGGCCAGAACCATGCGGGCAATCGCCAGGCGCTGGCGCTGGCCACCGGACAGGCGCACCCCCGAACGGCCAACCACGCTGTCCAGCCCTTGCGGCAAGGCGGCGATGGTGGCGTCCAGCTGGGCGATGCGCAGGGCTTGCCAGCAGGCTTCGTCGCTGCAGTCACGGCCCATGGTCAGGTTGGCGCGCACACTGTCGTTGAACAGCGATGGGTGCTGCAGCACCACCGCGACGTTTTCGCGCAGTGTCTCAAGGCCGATTTCCTGCAGGCTGGCACCGCCAAAGCGGATGGTCCCGGCCTGAGCGCTGTACAGGCCCAGCAGCAATTGCACCAGGGTGCTCTTGCCGCCACCACTGGCGCCAACGATGGCCACCTTCTCACCGGGAGCGATGGCCAGGTTCAGCTGGTCCAGCACCGGCTCGTCGGCGTAGGCGAAGCGCAGGTCGCGCACCTCGATGCCCACCGTCTCGCGGCCGGCGAACGGGTCGCTGGCGGCCGGGTACTGCGGCTCGTCAGCCCGCGACAGCAGCTCGTTGAGCCGGCTCAGCGCACCGCCGGCGGCGTAGTAGGCATATTGCAGGTTGAGCAGCTGCTCCACCGGGCCGATCATGAACCACAGGTAGCTGAACACCGCGAGCATCTGCCCGATCGACAGGTCGGAGAACAGCACGGTCAACATCGCCGCCGCACGGAAAATATCGATACCGAACTGGAACAGCAGGCCACTGGCGCGGCCACTGGCATCGCTCTTCCATTGCGATTCCACGGCATAGTCGCGTACTTCACGGGCCCGCAGGCCGAGGCGGCCGAGGAAGTAGCCCTGGCGATTGCCGGCACGGATTTCCTGGATGGCATCCAGGGTTTCCGACAACGCCTGGGTAAAGCGCGAGGTGCTGTCGTTCTCGAGTTTTTTCAGGTGTTTGACGCGTTTGCCCAACTGCACGGTGAAGTAGATCACCAGCGGGTTGAACAACAGGATCAGCAACGCCAGCTTCCAGTGCATCCAGAGCAGGATCGCCGCCGTGCCGGTGAGGGTGAGCATGGCCACCAGGAAGCGGCTCAGGGTCTCGCCGACGAACTTGTCGAGGGTATCCAGGTCGGTGACCAGGTGCGTGGTCACGGTGCCGCTGCCGAGGCTTTCGTATTCCTTGAGCGAGATGCGCTTGAGGCGCTCGATCAGGCGAATGCGCAGGCGGTAGACGATGTCCTTGGCCAGCCCGGCGAACAGCTTGGCCTGCACCACGTTGAAGGCCAGTGCCGCCAGGCGCAGGCACAGCGTGGCCGCCAGCATCAGGCCGATGTAGCCGGCCGCCACTTGCCAGCCGCTCGGCAGCAGTTGGTTCATCCATTTCAGCGCGGCGTCGCCGTGGCCCAGCAGCACTTCGTCGACCAGCAACGGCAGCAGCAACGGGATCGGCACGGCGCAGCAGGCCGCCAGTACGGCTACCAGATTGGCGGTCCAGAGGTTTTTCTTGTGATGCAGGGCCAGGCGGCGGATTTCCGCCCAGCTCAGGCGATCGGGCGCAGCGGCGGGCTTCCCTGGCACAGGGTCTGGCGACCCTGGCAGATCAAGCACAGACGGCCTGCTGTAGCCAGCGGCCAAGCAGGGGTTGCAGGCTGTCCAGCGGCTGGTAGCCGTTGGTCAGCAAGGCCAGTTGGCCGTTGCGCTCGGCCAGCAGGGTCGGGAAGCCGGCGATGCCGAGGTCCTGCACCCAGCTGAAGTCCGCGCTGGTGGCGGCGCGGATGTCATGGCTGGCGAACTGCTGGGCGAAGCGCTCGCGGTCGAAGCCGGCCTGTTCGGCCAGCTCGACCAGTTGCGGGGCACGGGTGACATCCACGCCCTGCTCGTAGAACGAACGCTGGATCAGCGCCAGCAGCGGCCAGACACGCTCGGCATCCAGCTCGCGGGCAGTGACCAGGGCGCGGCAGGCCGGCTCGGTGTCGTAGACAAAGCCGTCAGGCATGGCGCCCTCGAAACGGAACGGTTGCCCGGTGGCCTCGGCCACCGCCTGCCAGTGCTCGAGGATGTACTTGCGGGTCGAAGCATCCAGCGCGCTGCCGCCGCTGCGCAGGCCGCCCGGTACCAGGCGAGTGCTGACGCCCGCCTCGGCGGCCTGTGCGATCAGCGCCGCGGCCACTGGCGCGAAACCCCAGCACCAGGAGCACATCGGGTCCATCACATAGATCAGGCGGGCGGTCATGGCTCAAGCCTCGGCTTTGTAGTTGTAACCAATCGGGTGCGGCTGGTTGCGGGCCTTGGCCAGCTCGATCTGCTTCTGCCGGTCGATGGCGCTGCGCCGGGTCTTCTCGCTCAGGGTGTCCCAGCAATGCGGGCAGCTCACGCCTGGCGAATAGTGCTCGGACTCGCGGTCCTTGGCATCGACCGGGTGGCGGCAGGCATGGCACTGGTCGTACTCGCCTTCGCTCAGGTCATGGCGCACCGTGACGCGGTTGTCGAAGACGAAGCAGTCGCCGTCCCAGAGGCTTTCTTCCTGAGGCACTTCCTCGAAGTATTTCAGGACGCCACCCTTAAGATGATAGACCTCCTCGAAGCCTTCACCGAGCATGTAGCTGGAAGCTTTTTCGCAACGGATGCCGCCGGTGCAGAACATCGCGACCTTCTTGTGCTTGCTCGGGTCGAAGTTGGCCTTGATGTACTCGGGGAACTCGCGGAAGGTCTCGGTCTTCGGGTCGATGGCGCCCTTGAAGGTGCCGATGGCCACTTCGTAGTCGTTGCGGGTATCGATCAGCAGTACTTCCGGGTCGCTGATCAGGGCGTTCCAGTCCTTGGGCTCGACATAGGTGCCGACGGCCTGGTTCGGGTCGACGCCCGGCACACCGAGGGTGACGATCTCTTTCTTGAGCTTGACCTTGGTGCGGTAGAACGGCTGCTCGTCGCAGTAGGACTCCTTGTGGTCGACATCGACCAGGCGCGGGTCGTTGCGCAGCCAGGCGAGCAGGCCGTCGATGCCTTCGCGGGTGGCCGAAACGGTGCCATTGATGCCTTCTTGAGCCAGCAGCAAGGTGCCTTTGACGCCGTTGTCGAGCATGGCCTTGAGCAGTGGCTCACGCAGCTCGACGTAGTCTTCCAGGGTGACGAACTTGTACAGCGCCGCCACGACGATAGCTTGGGACATGAAATCGGTTCTCCAGGTGGTCACCCTCGTAAGGGGCGGACCGGAATGACAAATAAAAACGCGCCGACAAGCGGCGCGTTGTGCAGTCTACCAGAATGCCGAAAAGGATTCAGTGCCCGCCGCCAGCACACACCGGTGAGGCCGGCGCCACGCCCACCTTGGCCCACTCTTCGGCCGTGTAGGTGTGAATCGCCAGGGCATGGATCTCGCCCATCAGCTCACCCATGCTGGCGTAGACCTTCTGGTGGCGCTTGACGCTGTTGAGCCCGGCGAACTGCTCGCTGACGATCACCGCCTTGTAGTGGGTCTCCTGGCCACGGCTGTGCATGTGGCTTTCGTTGAGCACTTCAAGGTGTTGCGGTGCCAGCGCGGCCAGTTGCTGCTCGATGCGTTGCTGCATGCTCATCGGGTGTTACTCACTTCTTGGCCGGGGCGGCGGCCTTGCCAGCGTTCGGGTCCAGCTCCTTGGTCATGTCGTCGAGCAGCTTGTTGACCACCGGTACAGCCGGTTCCAGGCTGGTCTGGGTCAGCTGGGCCGACTGCTGGGTGACCTTGGGCATTTCACGCAGGACTTTCTTGCCCAGCGGCGACTCGTAGAACTTGACCAGGTCCTTGAGCTCCTGCTCGGTGAAGGTCTGGGTGTACAGGTCGACCATCTTCGGCTTCAGCTTGTTCCAGCCGATGGCATTGTCCAGGGCGGCGTTGGCCTTGGCCTGGTAGCTCTCGAGCACCGGCTGCTTGGAGGCCGGGGCCTTGGTCTGGGCGAAACGCTGGGCGAACATCTGCTGGACCTGCATGTACACCGGAGTGCCCAGTTTGTCGGCATTGGCCAGGGTCAGGAATTTCTCGGCGGCAGCGTTGTGGCTAGGAGTGGCAGCGAGTACCTGGCCGCTGGCACAGGCCAGGGCAACGGCAGCACAGAGGACACGGAGACGGGTCATTGCATTTCCTTCAAGGAGGGGGAGGCGGTACCTCAGAGTAGAGCATTCTGCTCCCGCAGGGGCGCAGCGCTCAAGTGGCACGACGAGGGAATGAACCGCTCGAACGCATGAGGGCCTAAACTGCTGATTCTGACTGACAAAGGAGTGAACGCAGCATGAGCCGTATCGAGACAGACAGCCTGGGCCCGGTCGAAGTTCCTGAGGACGCCTACTGGGGCGCGCAGACCCAGCGCTCGCTGATCAACTTTGCCATTGGCAAGGAACGCATGCCGCTCGCGGTGCTGCACGCCCTGGCACTCATCAAGAAAGCCGCCGCGCGGGTCAACGACCGCAACGGCGACCTGCCCGCCGACATCGCCCGCCTGATCGAACAGGCCGCCGACGAAGTGCTCGATGGCGAGCATGACGACCAGTTCCCGCTGGTCGTCTGGCAGACCGGCAGCGGCACCCAGAGCAACATGAACGTCAACGAGGTGATCGCCGGGCGCGCCAACGAGCTGGCCGGCAAGGGCCGTGGCGGCAAGGCGCCAGTGCACCCCAATGATCACGTCAACCGCTCGCAGAGCTCCAACGACTGCTTCCCCACCGCCATGCACATCGCCGCCGCCCAGGCCGTGCACGACAAGCTGCTGCCGGCGATAGCCGAGCTGTCGTCGGGCCTGGCCGAGCTGTCGGCGCGCCACGGCAAGCTGGTCAAGACCGGCCGCACGCACATGATGGACGCCACGCCGATCACCTTCGGCCAGGAGGTGTCGGCCTTCGTCGCCCAGCTCGACTACGCCCAGCGCGCCATCCGCGCCACCTTGCCGGCCGTTTGTGAGTTGGCCCAGGGCGGTACGGCCGTGGGCACCGGGCTCAACGCCCCGCATGGTTTTGCCGAAGCCGTGGCGGCCGAGCTGGCGGCCCTCTCCGGCCTGCCCTTCATTACGGCCCCCAACAAGTTCGCCGCCCTCGCCGGCCATGAGCCGCTGACCAGCCTGGCCGGTGCACTGAAGACCCTGGCGGTGGCGCTGATGAAGATCGCCAACGACCTGCGCCTGCTCGGTTCCGGCCCGCGTGCGGGGCTGGCCGAGGTGCGCCTGCCGGCCAACGAGCCGGGCAGCTCGATCATGCCCGGCAAGGTCAACCCGACCCAGTGCGAGGCGCTGTCGATGCTGGCCTGCCAGGTACTGGGCAACGACGCGGCCATCGGCTTTGCCGCCAGCCAGGGGCACCTGCAGCTGAACGTGTTCAAGCCGGTGATCATCCATAACCTGCTGCAGTCGATCGAGCTGCTGGCCGATGGCTGCCGCAACTTCCAGCAGCATTGCGTGGCCGGGATCGAGCCGGATGCCGGGCAGATGGCGGCGCACCTGGAGCGCGGGCTGATGCTGGTGACAGCGCTAAACCCGCACATTGGCTATGACAAGGCGGCAGAGATTGCCAAGAAGGCCTACAGCGAGGGCAAGACCTTGCGCGAAGCAGCGCTGGAGCTGAAGTACCTGACCAATGAGCAGTTCGACCAGTGGGTGAGGCCGGAGAACATGCTGGCGCCCGGTGGCAAGGGCTGATTCGGTTTCTTGAAGCTGGCGCGATTCCTTGTGGGAGCCGCGCTTGCCGGCGATGGGCCGCAAAGCGGCCCCGGCGATTTATGCAGCAATCTTGAAATCGTGGGGCCGCTTCGCGGCCCATCGCCGGCAAGCGCGGCTCCCACAAGGACAGCGCACGCCAGTTGGAGCGCGTAGTCTTATGCCAGGCGCGCCCTTCTGGCCTTCCACCCGGCCACCAGCGAAGGCCCCAGGGCCACCAGGGTCGACCCCGCCACCACCGTCACCGCCCCTATATAGCCCAGGGTATTGATGTCCTCGGCATGGACATACTCCGGCCACACCACAGCCGCCAGCGCCACCGCAACGAAGGTCACCAGCGGCGTCAATGCCAGCGTGGCACTCACCCGCGACGCCTCCCAATGCGCCAGCGCTTCGGCAAACGCGCCATACGCCACCAGGGTGTTCAGGCAACAGGCCAGCAACAGCCAACCCTGCACCGGGGTCAATTGCAGCGCCTCCAGCGGATGTACCCAAGGCGTCAGCAGGGCCGCGCAGCTCAGGTAGATGACCATCATCACCTGCTGCGAATGCCACACCGTCAGCAACTGCTTCTGGCTCAGGGCATAGAACACCCAGATGCTGGTGGCCAGGAGAATAGTCAGAACACCGGTGGTGTAAGCACCCAGCGAGGTCAGCAACTCTTCCAGGCGCTGGTTGAAGAACAGGCAGAACCCGCCCAGCAGCACCAGCAGGCCGATGCCCTGCCCCAGGCTGAAACGCTCCTTGAACACGAACACGCTGGCCACCAGCAACAGCACCGGGCCGATCTGCACCACCAGCTGGGCGGTGCCGGGGCTCAACAGGTTCAGGCCGATCAGGTACAACACGTAGTTGCCCATCAATCCAAACACGGCCACCGCGACCAAGGCTTTGCCCTTGGGCGCCAGCTTGCGCAGCGAAGGCAGGCGCCGCTGGGCCGCCAGCCAGGCGAACAGCACGCCACCGGAGACCAGCAGGCGGTACCAGGTAACGGTCACCGGATCGACCACCTGCAATACCTGCTTGAGCTTGATCGGCAGGATGCCCCAGAGCAGCGCGGTCAGCAGTGCCAGGAACAGGCCATAGCCCCAGCGGCCGGAAGTTGTGTGCATACAGTCCTCGAATTAGCCCGTGGTGGGGTAACCGAAGTCTAAGGGCTTGCAGCACCGGGCCGGAGGAAAAAGCCGGGAAATTAATTCATCGGGTCATTCCCTGACGGCATGCCTGGTCATTTCTTGTCCTTGGCGAACGCCGCCTCGATGGCTTCGTTGATGGTGCGCAGCACCTTCACCCGTGCCCAGCGCTTGTCGTTGGCTTCGACCAGGGTCCAGGGTGCGATCTCGCTGCTGGTACGGTCGACCATGTCGCCCACGGCCTGGCTGTAGTCGTCCCATTTTTCACGGTTGCGCCAGTCGTCTTCGGTGATCTTGTAGCGCTTGAACGGGATCTGCTCGCGCTCTTCAAAACGCTCCAGCTGGGTCTGCTGGTCGATCGCCAGCCAGAACTTGACCAATACCACACCGGCATTCACCAGTTGCTCTTCGAAGTCATTGATTTCGCCGTAGGCCCGCATCCAGTCAGCCGGGCTGCAGAAGCCCTCCACCCGCTCCACCAGTACCCGGCCATACCAGGAGCGGTCGAAGATGGTGAATTTGCCGCGCGCCGGGATGTGCCGCCAGAACCGCCACAGGTAAGGCTGCGCACGCTCTTCTTCAGTGGGTGCGGCAATCGGCACGATGCGGTACTGGCGCGGGTCCAGCGCTGCCGCCACGCGGCGGATGGCACCGCCCTTGCCGGCGGCGTCGTTGCCTTCGAACACCGCCACCAGGGCATGCCGACGCATGCGCTTGTCACGCAACAGGCCGGCCAGGCGGGCCTGCTCGCTGACCAGCTGCTCCTGATAGTCGGGCTTGTCCAGGCGCAAGGTCATGTCCAGGGCGCCGAGCAGGCTGCGCTGGTCGATACTCTGGCCCAGCGGGGCGACGTTGCCCTGGTGCTTGCCCTTGGGGTTGTTGGCCAGTGCCGCCTGCAGGCTGTCCAGCAGGATGCGCCCCACCGCCAGGCTGCGGTAGTTCGGGTCGACCCCTTCGACAATGTGCCACGGCGCGTAATCGCGGCTGGTGCGGCGCAGCACGCGTTCGCCGAAGCGCACGAAACGGTCGTAGGTTTCCGACTGCTGCCAGTCCAGCGGGCTGATCTTCCAGCTGTGCAGCGGGTCGTCCTTGAGCGATTTCAGGCGCGCCTTCATCTGCTTCTTGGACAGGTGGAACCAGAACTTGATGATCAGGGCGCCTTCGTCGCAGAGCATCTGCTCAAGCCGTTCGGCACCGGTGATGGCCTGGTCGAGCACGGCGTCCTTGAACTGGCCATGGACCCGCCCCTGGAGCATCTGGCTGTACCAGTTGCCGAAGAACACGCCCATCCGCCCTTTGGGTGGCAGCGCCCGCCAGTAGCGCCAGGCCGGCGGCCGGGCCAGTTCTTCATCGGTCTGCTGGTCGAAGGTGAGCACGTCGATCATGCGCGGGTCCATCCACTCGTTGAGCAGCTTGACCGTCTCGCCCTTGCCGGCGCCTTCAATACCGTTGATCAGCACGATCACCGGGAACCGCGCCTGCTGCTTGAGTTCGTACTGGGCCTCCAGCAGCGCCTCGCGCAAGGCGGGGACTTCGGCGTCGTAGGTTTCCTTGTCGATGCTGTGACCGATTTCTGCAGATTCGAACATGCACTGGCTCCTTCATTGGATAAGCAAGACTAGCGGATTTGCGCAGTGCCTGTGCAAACCCGGCAGATGACATAAAATCCGCACATCCGCTGCAACCGAGCCAACCATGTCCACCCTCCTCCAGCATGCCCAGATCGACTGGGACGACCAGGGCCGCCCCCACTCGCGGCAGTACGACGACGTCTATTTCTCCAAGAATGAAGGCACCGACGAAACCCGCTACGTGTTCCTCGAACAGACCCGCCTGGCCCAGCGCTTCGCCGACCTGGCGCCACACCGCAGCCTGGTGATCGGCGAGACCGGCTTCGGCACCGGCATGAATTTCTTCTGCGCCTGGCAGCTGTTCGCCGAGCAGGCCCATGCCGACGCGCGCCTGCATTTCATCAGCGTCGAGAAGTACCCGCTCGGCCAGGACGACATGGCCCGCGCCATGCGCCTGTGGCCGGAGATGGCGGCCTTCACCGAGCCGTTCCTGGCGCAGTACGTAGCGGTCCACCCGGGCTTCCAGCAGTTCAGCTTCGACAATGGCCGGGTCACCCTGACCCTGCTGATCGGCGACGTACTGGAGCAACTGCCGCAGCTCGACGCCAGCATCGACGTGTGGTTCCTCGACGGCTTCGCGCCCGCGAAGAACCCCGACATGTGGACCCCCGAGCTGTTCGCGCAACTGGCACGGCTGGCCCACCCCGGCACCGCGTTGGGGACCTTCACCACCACCGGTTGGGTACGCCGCGGGCTGATCGATGCCGGCTTCACCATGAAGAAGATCCCAGGCATCGGCAAGAAGTGGGAGGTGATGAGTGGTGAATACAGCGGGCAGCCATCGCCGGCCGGCGCGGCGCCCTGGTACGCCCGCCCAGCCCCCGTGGCAGGCCCGCGCCAGGCACTGGTGATCGGTGCCGGCCTGGCGGGCAGTGCCAGCGCCGCCAGCCTGGCCGCTCGCGGCTGGCAGGTGACGGTGCTGGAGCGCCACGCGGCCCCCGCGCAGGAGGCTTCGGGCAACCCGCAGGGCGTGCTGTACCTGAAGTTGTCCGCCCATGGCACCGCCCTGTCGCAGATGATCCTGGCCGGTTTCGGCTACACCCGGCGCCAGCTCGAACGGTTGCAGCGTGGCCGCGATTGGGACGCTTGCGGCGTACTGCAGCTGGCCTTCGACAGCAAGGAAGGCGAGCGCCAGGCCAAGCTTGCCGAGGCCTTCGACAGCAGCCTGCTGCGGGCACTGGAGCAGCCTGAGGCCGAGGCGATTGCCGGGGTGGCGCTGCCTGCGGGCGGCCTGTTCTACCCCGAAGGTGGCTGGGTGCACCCACCTGCCTTGTGCCAGGCACAACTGCAGCACCCGAACATTCGCGTTCAACTTCATCAGGACGTGGTCGAGCTGCGCAAGGCCGACGGCCTGTGGCAGGCGTGGGATGGCGAGCGGCTGCTGGCCAGTGCGCCGCTGGTGGTGCTGGCCGGGGCTGCCGATGTGCGCCGCTTCGAGCCTTGCGCGCAATTGCCACTCAAGCGTATCCGCGGGCAGATCACCCGCCTGCCGGCCACCACCGCCAGCCGTGCATTGCGCACCGTGGTTTGTGCCGATGGCTACGTCGCACCGCCCCGGGGTGATGAGCACACCCTGGGCGCCAGTTTCGACTTCCATAACGACGACCTGACGCCCACGGTCGCCGAGCATCAGGGCAACCTGGCGTTGCTGGACGAGATTTCCACCGACCTGGCCTCGCGCCTGGGTGCAGGGGCACTCGACGCCGAGCAGTTGCAGGGGCGTGCGGCGTTTCGTTGCACCAGCCCCGACTACCTGCCGATTGTCGGGCCGGTCGCCGACCCGGCGTTGTTTGCCGAGGCTTATGCCGTGCTCGGCAAGGATGCGCGGCAGGTGCCGGAGGTGGCGTGCCCGTGGTTGGACGGGTTGTATGTGAACAGTGGGCATGGGTCGCGGGGGTTGATTACCGCGCCGTTGAGTGGCGAGTTGATTGCGGCCTGGGCCAGTGGTGAGCCGTTGCCGTTGCCACGGGTGGTGGCTGAGGCCTGCCATCCGAACCGGTTCATGCTGCGCAGGCTGATTCGCGGGAAGTGAGGTGGCTGGGGGCGTATGGCGCTCGATCTCACAGGCGACACAAATTTATCGGCACACACTTCAGGCCTCACTCCGGCTTATAACAGATTGATCTAAAACTCCCACAAACCTCACAGGTCAGTTCCTTACAGGGTGCCCTAATCCGGGGCACTCATTCCCCAACGGAAAAACCGGTAAGGACCTATGTGCGGATTAGCAGGAGAGTTACGTTTCACCCCCATCGACCAAGCCCCTCGCCCAGCCGACCTGGCTGCGGTAGAGCGCATCACCCACCACCTGGCGCCCCGTGGGCCCGACGCCTGGGGCTTCCATAGCCAAGGCCCGATCGCCCTCGGCCACCGCCGGCTGAAGATCATGGACCTGTCCGACGGCTCGGCGCAGCCGATGGTCGACAACACCCTCGGCCTGTCGCTGGCCTTCAACGGCGCCATCTACAACTTCCCCGAGCTGCGCCAGGAGCTGCAGGCCCTGGGCTACAGCTTCTGGTCCGAAGGCGACACCGAAGTGTTGCTCAAGGGTTACCACGCCTGGGGCGCGGCCTTGCTGCCCAAGCTCAACGGCATGTTCGCCCTGGCCATCTGGGAGCGTGACAGCCAGCGCCTGTTCCTGGCACGCGACCGTCTCGGCGTCAAGCCACTGTACCTGTCGCGCAACGGCGAACGCCTGCGCTTCGCCTCGACCCTGCCAGCGCTGCTCAAGGGCGGCGACATCGACCCGATGATCGACCCGGTGGCGCTCAATCACTACCTCAACTTCCATGCCGTAGTGCCTGCGCCGCGCACGTTGCTGGCCAATGTGCAGAAGCTCGAACCCGGCACCTGGATGCGCGTTGATCGCCACGGTGAAGTCGAGCGCCAGACCTGGTGGCAACTGCATTACGGCCCCAACCCGGACGAACGCGACCTCGATCTGGAAGGCTGGACCACCCGCGTGCTCGACGCCACCCGCGATGCCGTGGCGATCCGCCAGCGCGCCGCCGTGGACGTCGGCGTGCTGCTGTCTGGCGGTGTCGATTCCAGCCTGCTGGTCGGCCTGCTGCGCGAGGTCGGCGTGGACGACCTGTCGACCTTCTCCATCGGCTTCGAGGATGCCGGGGGCGAGCGCGGTGACGAGTTCCAGTATTCCGACCTGATCGCCAAGCATTACGGCACCCGCCACCACCAGCTGCGCATCGCCGAGCACGAGATCATCGAGCAGCTGCCGGCCGCCTTCCGTGCCATGAGCGAGCCGATGGTCAGCCACGATTGCATCGCCTTCTACCTGCTGTCGCGGGAAGTGGCCAAGCATTGCAAGGGCGTGCAGAGCGGCCAGGGCGCCGACGAGCTGTTCGCCGGCTACCACTGGTACCCGAAAGTGGACGGCGCAGAGGATGCCTTCGCCGCCTACCGTGGCGCCTTCTTCGACCGCAGCCACGACGAATACCGCGATACCGTCCAGGCCCCGTGGTTGCTGGAAACCGACGCCGCCGGCGACTTCGTCCGCGAGCACTTCGCCCGCCCCGGCGCCCCTGATGCCGTGGACAAGGCGCTGCGCCTTGACAGCACGGTGATGCTGGTCGACGACCCGGTCAAACGGGTCGACAACATGACCATGGCCTGGGGCCTGGAGGCGCGCACGCCGTTCCTCGACTACCGCCTGGTCGAGCTGTCGGCGCGCATCCCGGCACGCTTCAAGCTGCCTGACGGTGGCAAACAGGTGCTCAAGCAGGCCGCACGGCGGGTGATCCCGCACGAGGTGATCGACCGCAAGAAGGGCTACTTCCCGGTGCCCGGCCTGAAGCACCTGGACGGTGCGACGCTGGGCTGGGTGCGCGAGCTGCTGACCGACCCAAGCCAGGACCGTGGCCTGTTCAATCCGGCCATGCTCGACCGCCTGCTGAGCAACCCGCACGGCCAGCTCACCCCACTGCGCGGCTCCAAGCTGTGGCAGCTGGCGGCCCTGAACCTGTGGCTCAGCGAACAAGGAATCTGACCGATGAAAGCCCACGAGATCGCATACGGTCAGCGCCTGCTGCGCGGCCAGGCGCCGTCCTACGAGCGCCTGCAGGCACGCCTGGCCGGCGACGGCAGCGAGCCCCACGACCAGCCGCGGGCCTTGCACTGTGGCTGGGGGCGGCTGTTGATCGGCCACACCTACCCGGACGCCGCCAGCCTGGCCGCCGCGTTGCAGGACGAACGACCCGGCGAGCGCGACATCGCCTTGTACGTGGCCGCCCCCCAGCAGCTACTGGCCCAGGCACCACAGCAGCTGTTCCTCGACCCCTCCGACACCCTGCGCCTGTGGTTCACCGACTACCGCCCGGCGCAGCGCGTGTTCCGCGGCTTCCGTGTGCGCCGGGCGCAGAACCCTGGCGACTGGCAGGCGATCAACACCCTGTACCAGGCGCGCGGCATGCTGCCGGTCGACCCCGAGCGGGTCACCCCGCGCCACCTCGGTGGCCCGGTGTACTGGCTGGCCGAGGATGAAGACAGCGGCGCGGTGATCGGCAGTGTCATGGGCCTGAACCACAGCCAGGCGTTCGACGACCCGGAACACGGCAGCAGCCTGTGGTGCCTGGCCGTGGACCCACAGTGCACCCGTCCGGGCGTCGGCGAGGTGCTGGTACGCCACTTGGTCGAGCACTTCATGAGCCGTGGCCTGGCCTACCTCGACCTGTCGGTACTGCATGACAACCGCCAGGCCAAGCGCCTGTACGAGAAACTCGGTTTCCGCAACCTGCCGACCTTCGCGGTCAAGCGCAGGAATGGCATCAACCAGCAGCTGTTCCTTGGTCCTGGCCCGGAAGCCGGCCTGAACCCCTATGCCCGCATCATCGTCGACGAGGCCTTGCGCCGTGGTATCGAAGTGCACGTCGACGATGCCGCTGGCGGGCTGTTCACCCTCAGCCTGGGCGGGCGCCGGATTCGCTGCCGCGAGTCGCTGAGCGACCTCACCAGCGCCGTGACCATGACCCTGTGCCAGGACAAGCGCCTGACCCGGCATGCCCTGCACAACGCCGGGCTGCAGGTGCCGGCGCAACAGCTGGCCGGCAATGCCGACGACAACCTGGCGTTTCTCGACGAGCATGGCGCGGTGGTGGTCAAGCCGGTGGACGGCGAACAGGGCCAGGGGGTGGCCGTGAACCTCACCCGCATCGAGGAGGTGACCCAGGCCGTGGAAAACGCCCGTCGCTTCGACAGCCGTGTGCTGCTGGAGAGCTTCCATGCCGGCAGCGACCTGCGCATTCTGGTGATCGGCTATGAGGTGGTGGCGGCGGCGATTCGCCACCCGGCTCAAGTGATCGGTGATGGCAAGCACAGCATTCGTCAGCTGATCGAGGCGCAGAGCCGTCGGCGCCAGGCGGCAACCGGGGGCGAAAGCCGCATTCCGCAGGACGACGAAACCGAGCGCACCCTGCACGGCGTTGGCCTGGGCTACGACGATGTGCTGCCGGCCGGCCAGCGCCTGGCAGTGCGACGCACGGCCAACCTGCATACCGGCGGCACCCTGGAAGACGTCACCGAACGCCTGCACCCGGTGCTGGCCGATGCTGCGGTACGGGCGGCGCGGGCGCTGGAGATTCCGGTGGTGGGCCTGGACTTCATGGTCCGCGACGCCGAGCAACCGGATTACGTGATCATCGAAGCCAACGAGCGCGCCGGCCTGGCCAACCATGAGCCGCAGCCGACGGCTGAGCGGTTTGTCGATTTGCTGTTCCCGCATAGCCGGGCTTTGCCATGACTCTGTGTTGGGGCCTTCGCGGCACGCCCGCAAAGGCCCCAACACAGAAACCCAGGAGTACCCATGACCGAACGACTCCCCGAACCCGACCTCGACTACATGAAGCGCGTCCTGCTGGAGATGCTTGCCATCCCCAGCCCGACCGGTTTCACCGACACCATCGTGCGCTACGTGGCCGAACGCCTGGACGAACTGGGCATTCCCTTCGAACTGACCCGCCGCGGCACCATCCGCGCCACCCTCAAGGGCCGGCAGAGCTCACCCGACCGTGCGGTCTCGGCCCACCTCGATACCATCGGCGCCAGCGTGCGCCAACTGCAGGACAACGGCCGCCTGGCCCTGGCCCCGGTAGGCTGCTGGTCGAGCCGCTTCGCCGAGGGCAGCCGGGTCAGCGTATTCACCGACACCGGCGTATTCCGTGGCAGCGTGCTGCCGCTGATGGCCAGCGGGCACGCCTTCAACACCGCGATCGACCAGATGCCGATCAGCTGGGAACACGTCGAGGTACGTCTGGATGCCTACTGCACCACCCGCGCCGATTGTGAAGCGCTGGGCATTGCCATCGGTGACTTCGTCGCCTTCGACCCGCTGCCGGAGTTCACCGAAAGCGGCCACATCAGCGCCCGCCACCTGGACGACAAGGCCGGCGTGGCAGCCCTGCTGGCCGCACTCAAGGCGGTGGTGGAAAGCGGTCGCCAGCCACTGATCGACTGCCACCCGCTGTTCACCATCACCGAGGAAACCGGCTCCGGTGCCGCTGCGGCCCTGCCCTGGGACGTCAGCGAGTTCGTCGGCATCGACATCGCCCCGGTCGCTCCCGGCCAGGCGTCCAGCGAGCATGCGGTGAGCGTGGCCATGCAGGATTCTTCCGGGCCGTATGACTACCACCTGTCACGCCACCTGCTGAAGCTGGCAGGTGACCAGGACGTGCCGGTGCGCCGCGACCTGTTCCGCTATTATTTCAGCGATGCGCACTCGGCCGTGACCGCCGGGCATGACATCCGCACCGCGCTGGTGGCGTTCGGCTGCGATGCCACCCATGGCTACGAACGTACCCATATCGACAGCCTGGCCGCGCTCAGCCGCCTGCTTTCGGCCTACCTGCTCAGCCCACCGGTGTTCGCCAGCGACTCGCAACCGGCCAATGCTTCGCTGGAGCGCTTCAGCCACCAGCTGGAGCACGATGCGCAGATGGAGAGCGACACCCGGGTGCCGGCCGTGGACAGCCTGGTAGGAAACAAAAGCTGATGGCCGTGGAATCGCGTAGCATGCAGGCCATCATGAACAAGACTGTGCACTGCCCATGCTGATCCCCTACGACCAACTGCAAGCCGAAACCCTGACCCGCCTGATCGAGGACTTCGTCACCCGCGACGGCACCGACAACGGCGACGATACCCCGCTGGAAACCCGTGTACTGCGGGTGCGCCAGGCGTTGGCCAAGGGCCAGGCGTTCATCCTGTTCGACCTGGAGAGCCAACAGTGCCAGTTGCTGGCCAAGCATGACGTGCCTCGCGAGCTGCTCGACTGACAGGCCCGGCCTCTTCGCGGCTGAAGCCGCGAAGAGGCCGGTACAGGCTGATCAGGGCTGGTCAGCCTTGCACACCTGCCCCGCCTTGATGCGCCGGTAAACCTCGGCCCGGTGCACCGGCACCTTGCGCGGCGCATCCACGCCAAAGCGCACCATGCCATTGTGCGACTCCACCACCTTGATCCGAATATCGTCACCAATGGTGATGACTTCGCCGATTTCACGCGTGATCACCAACATGCTCCGCCCCTCTCTGAACAGGAAAAAACCGCAGAGTGCTTGGGGATATTCGTCTGGACAATACTTCACCAGCAATTCAGAACAGGCCTACGCGGGCCGGTAATTTCTCCTACAGACAACTCCTACAATCAACGCGTCTGCGCCTTGGCCCGCATCTTTACCGCCATCTCCGCCATCTCGTCGTACAGCCGCTCCGGCGCCTGGCGCTTGAGCTGCCAGGCCTGGCGCCCGGCCTCGTGGGGCAGGATCAGGAACTCACCCGCGGCGACTTGCTGGTGGATGTAGTCGGCGATATCCGCCGCGCTGATCGGCGAGCCTTCCAGCAGCTTGCCGACCTGGGCCTTCATCGCCGGGTTCGGCCCGCGGAACGAGTCGAGCAGGTTGGTCTGGAAGAACGACGGGCACACACAGTGCACCGCCACTTCAAGCTGGCGCATTTCCACCAGCAGGCTCTCCGACAGCGCCAGCACTCCGGCCTTGGCCACGTTGTAGTTGCTCATGCCCGGCCCCTGCATCAGCGCCGCCATGGAGGCGACGTTGATGATGCGCCCCTTGCTGCGCTCGAGCTGCGGCAGGAACGCCTTGCAGCCCTTGACCACGCCCATCAGGTTGACCGCGATCTGCCAGTCCCAGTCTTCCAGCGACAGCTCGGCGAAGAAGCCGCCCGAGGCGACGCCGGCGTTGTTGACGATCACATCGATGCCGCCGAATTTTTCTTCGCAGGCCTGGGCCAGGGCGGTGAGCTGGCTATAGTCGCGCACGTCGCAGCGCTGGACGAACCCCTCGCCGCCTGCGGCCCGCACCAGCGCCAAGGTTTCGCGCAGGCCCGCTTCGTTGACATCGGCCAGCGCCAGCTGCCAGCCCTCGCGCGCCCAGCGCAGGGCGATCTCGCGACCGAGGCCGGAGCCGGCGCCAGTGATCATGATGCGGTTTTGCATGGTGGCACGCCTTGTTCTGACAGGTTGTGCAACGAGTCTAATCAAGGCTTTGGCCAGAGGCAGGATTCATCAGGCTAGTGAATGGGCGGGCATGACTGTGTGGTCAGTACCGGCAGCATTCAAATGGAATCTTTCACAAGCGGCACCGGTCCGAATTTACAAGAGGCCAGCAGTCCGAGGCCCTTGCCCCTCAACCACACAAGGACTCCGTCATGACCACGATCCTCATCATCATCCTGATCCTTCTGCTGATTGGTGGCTTACCGGTCTTCCCGCACTCGCGCAGTTGGGGCTATGGCCCGTCCGGCATCATCGGCGTGGTGCTGGTGATTCTGCTGGTGCTATTGCTGCTAGGCATGATCTAGCCGCAGCAAACGAAAAAACCGCGCCTAGGCGCGGTTTTTTCGTTATCGGGCAGATTAGTGCGAAACGGCGCCGGAAGCCCCCAGGCCGGTCTGCGAGCGCACGAATTGCGGGAAGAACTTGGCACGTTCCTCATCCGCAGCCTTGGACTTGTCGGTAATCGAGAAGAACCAGATACCGACGAAGGCGATGATCATCGAGAACAGCGCCGGGTACTCGTACGGGTAGATGGCTTTTTCATGGCCGAGGATCTGCACCCAGATGGTCGGGCCGAGGATCATCAGCGTCACTGCGCTCACCAGGCCCAGCCAGCCGCCGATCATGGCGCCGCGGGTGGTCAGCTTCTTCCAGTACATCGAGAGCAGCAGTACCGGGAAGTTGCAGCTGGCGGCGATGGAGAACGCCAGGCCGACCATGAAGGCGATGTTCTGCTTCTCGAACAGGATGCCCAGGCAGATCGCCAGCACGCCGAGGGCGATGGTGGTGATCTTCGACACGCGGATCTCGTCCTTGTCGTTGGCCTTGCCCTTGCGCCAGACGCTGGCATACAGGTCGTGGGAAACCGCCGAGGCACCGGCCAGGGTCAGGCCGGCGACCACCGCCAGGATGGTGGCGAAGGCCACGGCCGAGATAAAGCCGAGGAACACGCTGCCACCCACGGCATCGGCCAGGTGCACCGCCGCCATGTTGTTGCCACCGATCAGGGCGCCAGCGGCGTCCTTGAAGTCCGGGTTGGTGCTGACCAGCAGGATCGCGCCAAAGCCGATGATGAAGGTCAGGATGTAGAAGTAGCCGATGAAGCCGGTGGCGTACAGCACGCTCTTGCGCGCTTCCTTGGCGTCACTGACGGTGAAGAAGCGCATCAGGATGTGCGGCAGGCCAGCGGTACCGAACATCAGCGCCAGGCCCAGGGAGAATGCCGAGATCGGGTCCTTGACCAAACCGCCCGGGCTCATGATCGCTTCGCCCTTGGCGTGCACCTTGATCGCCTCGGAGAACAGGGTGTTGAAGTCGAAGCCCACGTGCTTCATCACCATCAGTGCCATGAAGCTGGCGCCGGACAGCAGCAGCACTGCCTTGATGATCTGTACCCAGGTAGTGGCCAGCATGCCGCCGAACAGCACGTACAGGCACATCAGGATACCCACCAGGATCACCGCGACGTGGTAGTCGAGGCCGAACAGCAGCTCGATCAGCTTGCCCGCGCCGACCATCTGCGCGATCAGGTAGAAGGCCACCACCACCAGCGAACCGGAGGCCGACAGGGTGCGGATTTCCTTCTGCCCGAGGCGGTACGAGGCGACGTCGGCGAAGGTGTACTTGCCGAGGTTGCGCAGGCGTTCGGCAATCAGGAAGAGGATGATCGGCCAGCCAACCAGGAACCCGATCGAGTAGATCAGGCCATCGTAGCCAGAGGTGAACACCAGCGCGGAAATACCCAGGAACGAGGCTGCCGACATGTAGTCACCGGCAATCGCCAGGCCGTTCTGGAAGCCGGTGATCTTGCCACCGGCAGCGTAGTAGTCAGCCGCCGACTTGTTGCGCTTGGAGGCCCAGTAGGTGATCCCGAGGGTGAAGGCGACGAAGGCCACGAACATGGCGATCGCCGGCACGTTCAGCGGTTGTTTCTGCACCTCGCCGGTCAGGGCATCGGCGGCCCACACGGCGGGTGCAAAGGCTCCGCAGGCCAGTACGGCCAGGGCTTTGGCGTGGCGAATCATTGTTGCGCCTCCTTCAGGATGACCTTGTTCAGCTCATCGAACTCACCGTTGGCGCGGCGCACGTAGATGGCGGTCAGGACGAATGCCGAAACGATCAGGCCGACGCCCAGGGGAATACCCCAGGTAATCGACGAATCAGGGCTGAGCTTGGTGCCCAGAAGCTGAGGACCGTAGGCGATCAGGAGGATGAAGGCGCAGTAGAGGCCGAGCATGATCGCCGAGAGAATCCAGGCGAACCGTTCACGTTTGCTGACCAGCTCCTTGAAGCGCGGGCTGTTTTGTATCGAGAGGTAAATGCTGTCGTTCATTGTTTTTGTCCTAGCAGCACAGGTAGGGGATGGAACCCACACCCTTACTTTATGCAGCTGTTGGACGCCAACCAGACGACCTTAGTCTTAGATGCAACGGTGTTTTACCGATTGCGTAACAAAGTGACGGCCCTTTCGCGGATAAATACGCTCCCTGCAGGAGCGGATTTATCCGCGATGAATCAAAACTGGCCCAAAAGGGTTGTTACTTGCCAGTCCACTCCTTCACGCGGTCCGGGTGCTTGGCCACCCAGTCCTTGGCCGCCGCTTCAGGCTTGGCACCTTCCTGGATCGCCAGCATCACCTCGCCGATCTCGTCCTTGGACTGCCACTGGAATTTCTTCAAAAACTCCGCCACTTCCGGCGCCTTGGTCGCCAGTTCCTTGCTGCCGATGCTGTTCACGGTCTCGGCCGCGCCATACACGCCTTTCGGGTCTTCGAGGAACTTCAGCTTCCACTTGGCGAACATCCAGTGCGGCACCCAGCCGGTCACTGCAATCGACTGCTGCTTGGCATATGCGCGGCCCAGCTCGGCGGTCATCGCCGCACCGGAACTGGCCTGCAGCTTGTAGCCGGTCAGATCGTAGTCCTTGATGGCCTGGTCGGTCTTGAGCATCACCCCGGAGCCGGCATCGATACCGACGATCTTCTGCTTGAAGCTGGTGTCGGTCTTGAGGTCGGCAATGCTCACCGCCTTGACGTACTCGGGGACGATCAGGCCGATCTTGGCATCCTTGAAGTTCGGGCCGTAGTCGACCACGTTGTCCTTGTTCTTGGTCCAGTATTCACCGTGGGTCACTGGCAGCCAGGCCGAGAGCATGGCGTCGAGCTTGCCGGTGGCCACACCCTGCCACATGATGCCGGTGGCCACAGCCTGCAGCTTCACGTCGTAACCCAGTTTCTGCTTGATCACTTCTGCAGCGACGTTGGTGGTCGCCACACTGTCGGCCCAACCGTCCACATAACCAATGCTCACTTCTTTGGCCATGGCCTGTGCAGCGCTCATGGCCAATACCAGGGCGGTGCCCACACCCAGGAAACGGCGCATTCTTGTAAAAGTAGCCATCAAAGCATCCCCTCGTCAGGTCTTGGAGATTGCATCATCTTCCTGCAACAAAGGTCGACCTGCTCCCACTGCGACCTGTACCGCACCATTGGCGACAGCACTGTGCCATTAGCGGCATTGGCCTACGCCGACCTGCGCGATCCTTGCATGCCAAAGGTTTGGCGCCGGGCTACTATCTAACGTTTTGCGCCTGACGATGGACCGCCCAATGCCTGATGCTTCCCGCCTGCTGCCGTTGTACCTGCTCGCCTGCCTGCTCGCCCTGCTCGGGCTGGGGACGCTCTGGTACGGGCTGGGCAAGCCGGTCTTGCTGCCTGACGCCGCCAGCCCCACGCACAAACTGCAATGTGCGTCGTACACACCGTTCGACAAGGACCAGTCGCCCTTCGACCAGCCTTTCCGCCTGCGCCCGGCGCGCATGGACGCCGACCTGGCGTTGCTGGCCGAGCGATTCCAGTGCATCCGCACCTATTCGATGACCGGCCTTGAGGCAATCCCGGCGCTGGCGCGCAAGCATGGGCTGAAGGTGATGCTCGGCGCCTGGGTCAACGCCAACCCGGTCGACACAAGCAAGGAAGTGGACGCGCTGATCGCCGCCGCCAATGCCAACCCGGACGTGGTCAGCGCAGTGATCGTCGGCAACGAGGCGCTGTTGCGCAAAGAGGTGACCGGCGAGCAGCTGGCTGCGCTGATCAACAAGGTGAAAAGCCAGGTCAAGGTGCCGGTGACCTATGCCGATGTCTGGGAGTTCTGGTTGCAGCACCCGCAAGTGGCGCCCGCCGTGGACTTCCTGACCATCCACCTGCTGCCCTACTGGGAAGACGACCCGCGCGGCATCGACGATGCCCTGGCCCATGTCGCCGAGGTGCGCCAGGTGTTCGGCAACCGTTTCGCGCCCAAGGACATCTTCATCGGTGAAACCGGCTGGCCCAGCGAAGGCCGCCAGCGCGAGACCGCCGTGCCCAGCCGGGCCAACGAGGCGCGTTTCATTCGTGGTTTCGTCAGCATGGCCGAGGCCAACGGCTGGCACTACAACCTGATCGAGGCATTCGACCAGCCGTGGAAACGTGCCAGTGAAGGCGCGGTGGGCGGTTACTGGGGGCTGTACGATGCCGATCGGCAGGACAAGGGCGTGCTCGAAGGGCCGGTCAGCAACCTGCACTACTGGCCGCAATGGTTGCTGGCGAGCGTGCTGTTGATGGCGGTCACGCTGCTGATGGCCGGGCGCCCCGCTACACCGCTGGCGGCCTTGCTGCTGCCGCTGCTGGCAGCGTTTGGCGCGGGCTGCCTGGGGTTGTGGGGCGAGTTGATGCGCACCCATGCCCGGTTTGCCGGGGAATGGGTGTGGGCGGTGGTGCTGGCCGGGTTGAACCTGCTGGTGCTGATGCACGCGGCCCTTGCCCTGGTAAGCCGCGACGGCTGGCGTCGGCGGCTGTTCGGGTATTTGCAGGCCCGGGCGGGTTGGCTGTTGCTCGCGGCGGGTTTTGCAGCGGCGGTGAGCATGCTGGCGATGGTGTTCGACCCGCGCTACCGCAGCTTCCCGAGCGTGGCACTGGCATTGCCGGCGGTGGTGTACCTGCTGAGGCCGGTGGCGGCGCGGCGAGCGGAGGTAGCGTTGCTGGCCTTTATCGTCGGCGCCGGGGTGCTGCCGCAGCTGTATCGGGAAGGGTTGGAAAACCAACAGGCCTGGGGGTGGGCGGTGGTCAGTGTGTTGATGACTGCAGCTTTGTGGCGAAGCTTGCGGTTACGCCTGGCTTGATAACCTGGGGCCGCTTCGCGCCCCATCGCCGGCAAGCGCGGCTCCCACAGGGGCCTGCGTACGCCGATCAAGGTGGGAGCCGCGCTTGCCGGCGATGGGCTGCAAAGCAGCCCCTGTCAGCCCCGGTGCGGTTGCCGAACCAGCCGCAACCCGGCCAGCACCACTACGAACACCGCAATGCTGGCGGTATACAGCACCAGGGCGGGAATGCCGAACACCAGCGCCAACACCGCCAGCCACCAGCCGGCGCGCCCCGCAACCAGCTGCGCGAGCAAAGCCAACCCCAACCCGGCCCAGGCCATCACCTGAAAATGGATGCCCAGGCCCAGCAGCGAACGCACCTGGCACTGCCAGTGGTCGGCCGGCACCGTGCACAGCCCGACCCACTGTCCATCCTCCATCAACCCATAGCGCACGCCATAACTGGCGGCGAGCCAGATGGCCAGAAACATCAGCAACAGAGCGGCCGGCAGCGAGCGAGACATCCCATTCTCCAATAGCGGTAATCGAAACCATCCATGATCGCCCAAGCCCAGTTGTAAGGCAAAATCACAACCCTGCAGCTATGTTGCAGATAACAAGCACACCAAAGGCCTCCGCACTCGGCAACTTTGCCCTGGCAAGCGTGGTCCTAGCCTGCGTACTGCACGACCTTGATCCTTCTGGGGGAATACATGCTTCGATCTTGGCGCCTCGCCGCCCTTCTTGGCGGCCTGCTCATGGCTGCGGCCGCTTCGGCGCGGGATATCGACGCCGCCAGCTACGGCTACCCCTTGACCAACCCGTTCGAGGCGACCATCGCCACCACGCCGCCGGAGCAGCGCCCGACCCTGCCCAGTGACGAGGACATCGACCAGTCCGACTACAGCCTGAACCTGCGCCCGGAGCGCGAGTTCAGCCTGCCCGACAACTTCTGGGCAGTGAAGAAGCTCAAGTACCGCCTGGCACGCCAGGACCATGAGGCACCGCTGATTTTCCTCATCGCCGGTACCGGTGCGCCCTACTACAGCAGCATCAACGAATACCTCAAGAAGCTGTTCTACCAGGCCGGTTTCCACGTAGTGCAGCTGTCGTCACCGACCAGCTACGACTTCATGAGCGCCGCCTCACGCTTCGCCACCCCCGGCGTCAGCCAGGAAGATGCCGAAGACATGTACCGGGTGATGCAAGCCGTGCGAGCCCAGCACCCGCGCCTGCCGGTCAGCGAGTATTACCTCACCGGCTACAGCCTGGGCGCGCTGGACGCTGCCTTCGTCAGCCACCTCGACGAAACCCGTCGCAGTTTCAACTTCAAGCGCGTGCTGCTGCTCAACCCGCCGGTCAACCTGTACACCTCGATCAACAACCTCGACAAACTGGTGCAGACCCAGGTCAAGGGCATCGACCGCAGTACCACCTTCTATGAGCTGATGCTGGAGAAGCTCACCCGCTACTTCCAGGACAAGGGCTACATCGACCTCAACGACGCCCTGCTGTATGACTTCCAGCAGTCGAAACAGCACCTGTCCAACGAACAGATGGCCATGCTGATCGGCACCTCGTTCCGCTTCTCGGCAGCCGACATCGCCTTTACTTCCGACCTGATCAACCGCCGCGGCCTGATCATTCCGCCGAAATTCCCGATCACCGAGGGCAGCAGCCTGACGCCGTTCTTCAAGCGGGCCCTGCAGTGCGACTTCGACTGCTACATGACCGAGCAGGTGATCCCGATGTGGCGCGCCCGCACCGATGGCAACAGCATCCTGCAGCTGGTCAACCAGGTCAGCCTGTATGCGCTGGAAGACTACCTGCACAACAGCGACAAGATCGCCGTGATGCACAATGCCGACGACGTCATCCTCGGCCCCGGCGATATCGGCTTCCTGCGCAAGGTGTTCGGCGATCGCCTGACCCTTTACCCCCATGGCGGCCATTGCGGCAACCTCAATTACCGCGTCAACAGCGACGCCATGCTGGAGTTCTTCCGTGGCTAAACCATTCCTTCTCGCCACCGCACTGCTAGTCGTCGCCGGCAATGCCCTGGCCGCGGAAACCGCGCCACGGGCCAGCGTGATCGAAGCCGACCCGCAAGTGACCCATGCGCCGCTGACGCCCGAGGCCGACGGCTTCATCGACCCGCTGCGCGAACTGAAATTCAACCCGGGGCTCGACCAGCGCGAATTTGAACGTTCGACCCTGGAAGCGCTGAACGTGTACGACCCGCTGGAATCGATGAACCGGCGCATCTACCACTTCAACTACCGGCTGGACCAATGGGTGCTGCTGCCGCTGGTCAGCGGATACCAGTACGTTACGCCCAGCTTCGTGCGCACCGGGGTGAGCAACTTCTTCAACAACCTGGGTGACGTGCCAAACCTGTTCAACAGCGTGCTGCAGCTCAAGGCCAAGCGCTCGGCGGAGATCACCGCGCGGCTGATGTTCAACACCATCATCGGTGTGGGCGGCTTGTGGGACCCGGCCACCCGCATGGGCCTGCCGCGCCAGAGCGAGGACTTTGGCCAGACCCTGGGCTTTTATGGCGTACCGGAAGGGCCGTACCTGATGCTGCCGGTGCTCGGCCCGTCGAACCTGCGCGACACCACCGGGCTGGTGGTGGACTATGCCGGCGAGCAGGCGGTCAATTACCTGAACGTGGCCGAGGCCAGCGAAAATCACCCGGAGATCTTCGCCTTGCGCGTGGTGGACAAGCGCTACACCACCAAATTCCGCTATGGCCAGCTCAACTCGCCGTTCGAGTACGAGAAGGTGCGGTATGTGTATACCCAGGCGCGCAAGCTGCAGATTGCCGAGTAAGCAGGCCTGGCCTCAAATTCCCAGGAACTGACACAGCTCGCGCTTCTTGGCCAGGGCATCACGCCGCCCTAGCTCGATCAGCTCGCTGCAATAGCTGGCCTCGAACAAGAGATAGCTCAATACCCCTGCACCGCTGGTCCGGGTCGCGCCCGGACCGCGCAGGAACAGGCGCAGCGCCGCTGGCAACTCGCGCCGGTGCCGCGCGGCGATCTCGTCCAGCGGTTGGCTGGGCGCTACCACCAACACCTCGATCGGCGCCAGCCCCAGGCGCCGTGCATCCAGGTGCGCCGGCAGCAGCCGGCTGAGGTGGTTGAGCCGCTGCAGCAGTTCGATATCGTCCTCAAGGCTGTCGATGAAAGTGCTGTTAAGCAGGTGCCCACCGATCTGCGCCAGGCTCGGCTGCTGGCCGCTGAATACACGCTGGGGCGGCAACGGCGCCGCCGGGCGCTGCGGGTTGCCGCTGACCCCGACCACCAGCACCCGGCTGGCACCCAGGTGCAGGGCCGGGCTGATTGGTGCCGACTGGCGCACAGCACCGTCGCCGTAATACTCGTCGCCCAGGCGCACCGGGGCGAACAACAGCGGAATCGCCGCGCTGGCCAGCAGGTGGTCGATGGTCAACGGCGTGGGCACGCCGATGCGGCGGTGGCGCAGCCAGGCGTCGATGGTGCCGCGCCCCTGGTAGAAGGTCACCGCCTGGCCACTTTCATAGCCGAATGCGGTCACGGCGACAGCCCTTAGCTGCTCGGCGGCGATGGAATGACCGATGCCATCCAGGTCCAGGTGCGACTCCAGCAGGCCGCGCAGGGGGCTGCTGTCGAGCAAGGCCACCGGCGCCTGGCCGCCCAGGCCAAGCAGGCTGTGGCCGACGAAGCGGCTGGCCTGGCGCACCACGCCGGGCCAGTCGCTGCGGATCACCAGGCGGCTGCGGAAGTTCTGCCAGAACGTGGTGAGGCGCTGCACGGCGTCGTTGAAGCGGGTGGCGCCGCTGGCCAGGGTGACGGCGTTGATGGCGCCGGCCGAGGTGCCGACGATCACCGGGAACGGGTTATGTGCGCCGGGCGGCAGCAGCTCGGCGATGCCGGCGAGGACGCCGACCTGATAGGCGGCACGGGCGCCGCCGCCAGAGAGGATCAGACCAGTTACCGGGGGTGGCGCCATGGATTCCTTCCTGGATCAGCGTTTTTTCTTGTCGTACAGCCGCGGCGCGCCCTCGGGCCGCGACTTGAAGCGCCGGTGCGCCCACAGGTACTGCTCCGGGCACTCGCGCAGCACGCCTTCGACCCACTGGTTGATGCGCAGGCAATCGGCTTCTTCGCTCTCACCGGGGAAGGCCTCCAGCGGCGGGTGGATCACCAGACGATAGCCGCTGCCGTCCTCCAGGCGCTTCTGGGTGAACGGAATCACCTGCGCCTTGCCCAGGCGGGCGAACTTGCTGGTCGCGGTGACCGTGGCAGCCGGAATACCGAACAACGGCACAAAGATGCTCTGCTTGGCGCCGTAGTCCTGGTCCGGTGCGTACCAGATCGCCCGGCCCGAGCGCAGCAGCTTGAGCATGCCACGCACGTCATCCCGCTCCACGGCCAGCGAATCGAGGTTGTGCCGCTCACGGCCACTGCGCTGGATGAAGTCGAACAGCGGGTTGCCGTGCTCGCGGTACATGCCGTCGATGGTGTGGGCCTGGCCGAGCAGCGCGGCGCCGATTTCCAGGGTGGTGAAGTGCACCGCCATCAGGATGGCGCCCTGCCCGGCCTGCTGCGCAGCCTGCAGGTGCTCCAGGCCTTCGATGTGGGCCAGGCGCGCCAGGCGGGCCCTGGGCCACCACCAGCTCATGGCCATCTCGAAGAAGGCGATACCGGTGGAGGCGAAGTTGGCCTTGAGCAAACGCCGCCGTTCGTCGTCGGACAGCTCAGGGAAACACAATTCAAGGTTGCGGGCGGCAATGCGCCGGCGCTCGCCGGCCACGCGGTACATCAGCGCGCCCAGGGCACCGCCGAGCCACAGCAGGGCACGGTAGGGCAACTGCACCACCAGCCACAGCAGGCCCAGGCCCAGCCACAGGCCCCAGAATCGCGGGTGGAGGAAATAGGGTCGAAAACGCGGGCGTTCCATTGAAGCTTCCGGCAAGACAAAGGCCGAGCATTCTACATCGGATCGGCACCGGTTGCGGCCAACCGGTCTTATCGTTATAAGTCAGGGCACTTTTTTCGCAACAAGCCGTCTATGCAGACCATGAGCCCAAACCACACACCCGACACCGCCTCCGTGTTCCAGCTCAAGGGCAGCATGCTCGCCATCACTGTGCTGGAACTGGGGCGTAACGACCTGGAAGCCCTCGACCGCCAACTGGCGGCGAAAGTGGCCCAGGCCCCGAATTTTTTCAGCAACACGCCGCTGGTGCTGGCGTTGGACAAGCTGCCGGCCGACGAAGGGGCGATCGACCTGCCCGGGCTGATGCGTATTTGCCGCCATCATGGCCTGCGTACCCTGGCGATCCGCGCCAACCGTATCGAGGACATCGCTGCGGCGATCGCCATCGACCTGCCGGTGCTGCCGCCGTCCGGCGCCCGCGAGCGGCCGCTGGAGCCTGAACCCGAGGTAAAGAAGGCCGAGCCTGCTCCGGCCCCGGCCCCGGCTCCCGAGCCAGCCCTTGTGCAAGAGGTGCGGCCGACCCGGATCATTACCGCGCCTGTGCGTGGCGGCCAACAGATCTACGCCCAGGGGGGCGACCTGATCGTCACCGCCTCGGTCAGCCCGGGTGCGGAACTTCTCGCCGATGGCAACATCCATGTGTACGGCGCCATGCGCGGCCGCGCCCTGGCCGGGATCAAAGGCAATACCAAGGCACGTATCTTCTGCCAGCAGATGACCGCCGAAATGGTCTCGATCGCCGGCCAGTACAAGGTGTGCGAAGACCTGCGCCGCGACCCGCTGTGGGGTGCCGGTGTGCAAGTCAGCCTGTCCGGTGACGTGTTGAACATCACCCGTCTTTAACGGATACTTGCCGTCATTTTTAGAGCAACTTTTTTATCTGTTGCCATTATTTGCATTTTGCTGGGACACATGTCCCGACTTATTTAGGGGTGAAACACCTTGGCCAAGATTCTCGTCGTTACTTCCGGCAAGGGGGGTGTGGGCAAGACCACCACCAGCGCCGCCATCGGCACCGGCCTCGCACTGCGCGGCCACAAGACTGTCATCGTCGACTTCGACGTGGGCCTGCGTAACCTCGACCTGATCATGGGCTGCGAGCGCCGCGTGGTGTACGACTTCGTCAACGTGGTCAACGGCGAAGCCAACCTGCAGCAGGCCCTGATCAAGGACAAGCGCCTCGAGAACCTGTTCGTGCTGGCCGCCAGCCAGACCCGCGACAAGGACGCGCTGACCCAGGAAGGCGTGGAAAAGGTGCTGATGGAGCTGAAAGAACAGTTCGAGTACGTCATCTGCGACTCCCCGGCCGGTATCGAGAAAGGCGCACACCTGGCAATGTACTTCGCTGACGAAGCGATTGTCGTGACCAACCCTGAAGTGTCCTCGGTACGTGACTCGGACCGCATGCTGGGCATCCTGTCGAGCAAGTCGCGCCGCTCCGAGAACGGCGAAGAGCCGATCAAGGAACACCTGCTGATCACCCGTTACCACCCCGAGCGCGTCGAAAAGGGCGAAATGCTCAGCATCGCCGACGTCGAAGAGATCCTGGCGATCAAGCTCAAGGGTGTGATCCCCGAGTCGCAGGCCGTGCTCAAGGCCTCCAACCAGGGCATCCCGGTGATCCTCGACGACCAGAGCGATGCCGGCCAGGCGTACAGCGACACTGTCGACCGCCTCCTGGGCAAAGAGAAACCCCTGCGTTTCATCGAAGTGCCGAAGCAAGGATTCTTCGCGCGCCTGTTTGGAGGCAAGTAAACCATGAACCTTTTTGACTTCTTTCGTGGCAGACAGAAACAGACCAGCGCGTCGGTAGCGAAAGAGCGTCTACAGATCATCGTGGCGCATGAGCGCGGCCAGCGCAGCGAACCGGACTACCTGCCGGCGCTGCAAAAAGAACTGCTGGAAGTGATCCGCAAGTATGTGAATATCGGCAACGATGATGTGCACATCGAGCTGGAAAACCAGGGCAGCTGCTCGATTCTGGAGCTGAACATCACCTTGCCTGATCGCTGATTCAGTCGCTTCAGGCACAGGCAAAAACCACTGGGGCTGCATTGCAGCCCCAGTGGTTTTTGTCATTTCCATAGAGAACCCGCAATGCCGCTGTCGAACATCCAGATCCTCCATGAAGACGCCGCCATCCTGGTGATCAACAAACCGACCCTGCTGCTGTCGGTGCCTGGCCGTGCCGAGGACAACAAGGACTGCCTGATCACCCGCCTGCAGGAAAACGGCTACCCGGACGCGCTGATCGTGCACCGTCTGGACTGGGAAACTTCCGGCATCATCCTGCTGGCCCGCGATGCCGACAGCCACCGCGAGCTGTCGCGCCAGTTTCATGACCGCGAAACCGAAAAGGCCTACACCGCGTTGTGCTGGGGCCAGCCGGCGCTGGACAGCGGCAGCATCGACCTGCCCCTGCGCTACGACCCGCCGACCAAGCCACGCCACGTGGTGGACCATGAACAGGGCAAGCATGCGCTGACCTTCTGGCGCATCGTCGAGCGTTGCGGGGATCACTGCCGGGTCGAGCTGACGCCGATCACCGGGCGTTCGCACCAGCTGCGCGTGCACATGCTGTCGATCGGCCATCCGCTGCTGGGCGACCGCCTGTATGCCAACCCAGAGGCGCTGGCGGCGCATGAGCGGCTGTGCCTGCATGCCTCGATGTTGAGCTTCACCCACCCGGTCAGCGGTGCGCGATTGAAGTTCGAGTGCCCTGCCCCCTTCTGAAGGTATCTGCGCTAAACTCGCGCCACTGCTGTCTGGAGTGAGTTATGCGCGAAGCACTGAATACCGGCCTGATTGAATTCCTCAAGGCCTCCCCGACGCCCTTCCATGCCACCGCCAGCCTGGCCCAGCGCCTGGAAGCGGCCGGCTACCAGCGCCTGGACGAGCGTGACAGCTGGGCCACGGTGCCCGGTGGCCGCTACTACGTTACCCGCAACGACTCCTCGATCATCGCGATCAAGCTGGGCAAGCAGTCGCCGCTGCACAGCGGCATCCGCATGGTCGGCGCGCACACCGACAGCCCTTGCCTGCGGGTCAAGCCGCAGCCTGAGCTGCAGCGCCAGGGCTTCCTGCAACTGGGCGTGGAAGTGTACGGCGGCGCGCTGCTGGCGCCGTGGTTCGACCGCGACCTGTCGCTGGCCGGGCGCGTCACCTTCCGCCGTGACGGCAAGGTAGAAAGCCAGCTGATCGACTTCAAGCTGCCGATCGCGATCATCCCCAACCTGGCGATCCACCTGAACCGCACTGCCAACGAAGGCTGGCAGATCAACCCGCAGAACGAACTGCCGCCGGTTCTGGCCCAGGTGGCCGGTGACGAGCGCATCGACTTCCGCGCCGTGCTCACCGAGCAGCTGGCCCGCGAGCACGAGCTCAACGCCGACGTGGTGCTGGATTACGAGCTGAGCTTCTACGACACCCAGGACGCCGCGCTGATCGGCCTGAACGGCGACTTCATCGCTGGCGCCCGCCTGGACAACCTGCTGTCGTGCTATGCCGGCCTGCAGGCGCTGCTGAGCGCCGACAGCGACGAAACCTGCGTGCTGGTGTGCAACGACCATGAAGAAGTCGGCAGCTGCTCGGCCTGCGGCGCCGATGGCCCGATGCTCGAACAGACCCTGCAGCGCCTGCTGCCAGACGGCGACGCTTACGTGCGCACCCTCCAGCGCTCGCTGATGGTTTCGGCCGACAACGCCCACGGCGTGCACCCCAACTATGCCGACAAGCACGACGGCAACCACGGGCCCAAGCTAAACGCCGGGCCGGTGATCAAGGTCAACAACAACCAGCGCTACGCCACCAACAGCGAAACCGCCGGGTTCTTCCGCCACCTGTGCATGGCAGAGGAAGTGCCGGTGCAGAGCTTCGTGGTGCGCAGCGACATGGGCTGCGGGTCGACCATCGGGCCGATTACCGCCAGCCATCTTGGGGTGCGCACGGTGGATATCGGTTTGCCGACCTTTGCCATGCATTCGATCCGCGAGCTGTGCGGCAGCCATGACCTGGCGCACCTGGTGAAGGTACTGAGCGCCTTCTACCGTAGCCGCGAACTGCCTTGAGGTGCTGGGGGCTGCTGTGCAGCCCCAGAACGCCTCAGGCCAAATCCTGCGCAAGGTCAATCCGCCTTCTGCCCAACCCGCTATGCTTGTTGTATGGCCCCCAAAGCAGAAGGACCACTGCCCATGTCCCCCTTTCTCTCGCTGTTCGTGCCGGTGTTCCTGTTCCTGATGCTGCTGACCATCGGTTTCAGTATGCGCGAGCGCAATATCGGCGTGCTGATGATGTGGATCGGCACACTGGGCATCTTTGGCCTCACCTGCTGGACGATCCTGGAGAAACTGCCGACATAAACCTCTACACTCGGGCAACCGTTTGACCTGAGGTAGATTTCCCGGTGCCAGCCTTCCTGCGTTGCCTAGCCCTGCTGTTGTTCATCTTCATGTCCCCGGTCCAGGCGGCGGGCTTGCCCAGCCTGCTGGGCTCCAGCGCCCCCGCCCAGCCCGAAGCCACCGAGCCACTGGGAAAATCGCTGGACGAGGTGATCAAGAACCTCGAAAACGACCAGCAACGCGCCAAGCTACTGGCCGACCTGAAGAAGCTGCGCGACGCCACCAAGCAATCGCAACCCACCGTCGAGCAGGGGGTCCTGGGCCTGATCGGCGGCGCCCTGAGCGACTTCGAAAAGCAGTTCAGCGGTGACTCCAGCCCGTTCTACCGCTGGTCGCAGGAAATCGAACAGGCCCAGGCCGAACTGACCGAGCTGATCGTGCCGGTGCATCAATGGCCGGCCATCCTGTTCGGCTTTGCTGCAGTCATCGCCGTGTGGAGCCTGCTGGCCTATGCCTTCAACTGGGTCGGCCACCGCGTGCGGGTGCGTTTCGGCCTGACCGAGGAACTGCCGCAACACCCCCGTACCTGGGACCTGGTGCGCTTCGCCCTGCGCAAGCTGGGCCCGTGGCTGGTGGCACTGATCTTTACCGTGTACCTGAGCTTCGCCCTGCCGCCGTCACTGGGCAAGTCGCTGGCGATGGTGCTGGCCTATGCGCTGGTGGTCGGCACCTGTTTCTCGGCCATCTGCGTGATTGCCTTCTCGCTGCTCGACGGCCCTCATCGCCACCGCGCCCTGCACATCCTGCGCCACCAGGCCTTCCGCCCGCTGTGGCTGATCGGCAGCTTCGCCGCCTTTGGCGAGGCCATGAGCGACCCGCGCATGCTGGTCGCCCTGGGTACCCACCTGGCGCACGCCCTGGCGACCCTGGCCAATGTCATCGCGGCGCTGTCGTCCGGCCTGTTCATCCTGCGCTTCCGCCGGCCGATCGCCCACCTGATCCGCAACCAGCCTCTGGCCCGGCGCCTGACCCGGCGCACCCTGAGCGACACCATCGAGATCCTCGGCAGCTTCTGGTTCGTGCCCGCGCTGATCCTGGTGGCCGTCTCGCTGTTCGCCACCTTCATTTCCGCCGGTGACACCAGCACCGCGCTGCGCCAGTCGTTGATGTGCACCGTGCTGGTAGTAGTGTGCATGGTGCTCAACGGCCTGGTGCGCCGCCACGCCGCCAACCCCAAACGCGCCAGCAAGCGCCAGGTGGTGTACGCCGAGCGCCTGCGCAACTTCGGCTACCTGCTGGTGCACCTGTTCATCTGGCTGGTGTTCATCGAACTGGGGCTGCGCGTGTGGGGCCTGTCGATGATCGGCTTCGCCGAAGGCGATGGCCATGAGGTGAGCGTGCGCCTGCTGGGCCTGGCCGGCACGCTGATCGTCGCCTGGCTGGTGTGGATCCTCGCCGACACCGCCGTGCACCATGCCCTGGTGCGCTCGCGTCGGGGCATGGCCAACGCCCGTGCGCAGACCATGATGCCGCTGATCCGCAACGTGATGTTCGTGGTGATCTTCATCATTGCGGTGATCGTCGCCCTGGCCAACATGGGCATGAACGTCACGCCGCTGCTGGCCGGTGCCGGTGTGATCGGCCTGGCCATCGGTTTTGGCGCCCAGTCGCTGGTGGCCGACCTGATCACCGGCCTGTTCATCATCATCGAAGACTCACTGGCGATCGACGACTACGTCGATGTCGGCGGCCATCTGGGCACGGTCGAGGGCCTGACCATCCGCACCGTGCGCCTGCGTGACATCGACGGCATCGTGCATACCATCCCGTTCAGCGAGATCAAGAGCATCAAGAACTACTCCCGTGAGTTCGGCTACGCGATCTTCCGTGTGGCCATCCCGCACAGCATGAACATCGACCAGGCGATCACACTGATCCGTGAAGTGGGGCAGAAACTGCGCAACGACCCGCTGATGCGCCGCAATATCTGGTCGCCGCTGGAATTGCAGGGGGTGGAGAGTTTCGAGTCAGGCTCGGCGATCCTGCGGGCGCGGTTCAAGACCGCGCCGATCAAGCAGTGGGAAGTGTCGCGGGCGTTCAACCTGGCGCTGAAGCGCCAGCTCGATGAAGCCGGGCTGGACCTGGCCACGCCGCGCCTGTCGGTACAGGTAGTGACTGCCGGTGGCGGTGGCGTGACAGGGGCCGGCGCCTCCAGCTAACGCGCTAGCCCGCCTGCGCGCGAATGCGGATGGCATCGTGCCGCCAATACTCCAGGTCACAGTCGATCAGGTGCCCATGCTGGTCACTGTTGACCCGGGTGATATGCAGGCCCGGGCTGCCGGCCGACACCTTCAGCGCCCCCGCCGCATCCACCGGCAAGGCCGTCGGCAGGATCTCGAAGCACACCTGCCCGTACCGGATGCCATACACCCGCCCGTAGATCTCGGTCAGCGACTGCGCCAGGTCGTGTTCGAGGATGCCGGGAAAATACCTCGGGTTCAGGTAGTGCTCGGCATACAGCACCGCCCGCCCATCAATGCGCCGCAACCGGCAGATCCGCACCACGCTGGACAGTGCCGGCAGCTGCAGGCGTGCACAGATGGCCGCCGAAGCCGGCTGCAGGCGCGCCGAGAGCAATTCGGTGCTGGCCTCCCGCCCCTGGTCGCGCACCATCGCATGGAAGTGGCTACGCTCGATCAGGTCGTAGGTCAGGCGCTGCGGTGCGACGAACCAGCCACGCCGTTCTTCGCGGTAGATCAGGCCCTGGGCTTCCAGCTGCACCAGTGCCTCGCGCAGGGTGATGCGCGTGGTGGCGAACACCTCGCTGAGCTTGCGCTCGGCCGGCAGCTTGCCGCCCGGCGCCAGCAGGCCGTGCTCGATCTGCTCCTGCAGGGCATGGCAGATGGCTGTTACCGCGCGCGGTGGCGTCGACTGCATCAAAAGGTTACCTATTTGGACTAGTCCAGCCCCATGACGGGGCCTCTGGAGAATAGTGCAAGCCTAGGCAGGGCTGATGAACATCCTGTGACAAAGGCCTGGGCAGACACTGCCAGAAACGCGCCAAGCCAGCATATCCGGGGGGATCGGGTGGTCTACGCTGTAGCTTCAAGGGCTGCTCAGGCCCTGCCCTACATCAAACTGTCACGCAAGCGGCCTACCTTGGCTCAAGCTTTGCTGACCTAGACCAACGGTCAGCAAAAACAGCTTCATTCATAACAACGATCGCTAAAGGCACCCACCCAAGGAGCTTCGGATGAAAAAGTTGTTCATGGCGTCACTGCTCGGTTCGGCCATTACCCTGTGCACCTCGGCCATGGCCGCAGGCCCCGACCTCAAGGCCCTGGAAGACGCCGCCCGCAAGGAAGGCACCGTCAACAGCGTGGGCATGCCCGATGCCTGGGCCAACTGGAAAGGCACCTGGGAAGACCTGGCCAGCAAATACGGCCTCAAGCACAGCGACACCGACATGAGTTCGGCCCAGGAAATCGCCAAGTTCGAAGCCGAGAAGGACAACGCCAGCGCCGACATCGGTGACGTCGGTGCCGCCTTCGGCCCGATCGCCGCCAACAAGGGCGTGACCCAGCCGTACAAGCCAAGCACCTGGGACCAGGTACCTGAGTGGGCCAAGGACAAGGACGGCCACTGGGCGCTGGCCTATACCGGCACCATCGCCTTCATCATCAACAAGGACCTGGTCAAGGAAGGCGATCGCCCGACCAGCTGGCACGACCTGGAAAAAGGCAAGTACAAGGTCGCCATCGGTGACGTCAGCACTGCCGCCCAGGCCGCCAACGGCGTGCTGGCCGCGGCCATCGCCTACAAGGGTGACGAGAAGAACATCGAGCCTGGCCTGCAGCTGTTCACCAAGCTGGCCCAGCAGAAACGCCTGTCGCTGGCCAACCCGACCATCCAGACCATCGAGAAGGGCGAGGTCGAAGTCGGCGTGGTGTGGGACTTCAACGGCCTGAGCTACCGCGAGCAGATCGACCCCAAGCGCTTCGAAGTGCTGATCCCGTCGGATGGTACGGTGATCTCCGGCTATACCACCATCATCAACAAGTACGCCAAGCATCCGAACGCGGCCAAGCTTGCACGTGAGTACATCTTCAGCGACGCCGGGCAGATCAACCTGGCCAAGGGCCATGCGCGGCCGATCCGTGCCGAGCACCTGAAGCTGCCCGAGGATGTGCAGGCCAAGCTGCTGCCCAACGAGCAGTACAAGGCGGCGCAGCCGATCAAGGACGCCGCAACCTGGGAAGCGACCTCCAAGGCACTGCCGCAGAAGTGGCAGGAGCAAGTGATCATCGAGATGGAATGAATCAGCTGCTAGCTTCAAGCTGCAAGTAGAAGCCGATCCGCTTTTACTTGCAGCTTGTGGCTTGCTGCTTGTCACTTGAACAATTGGAGCCACCATGCAACACAACGTCATCCTGGTCCTGCTCGACGGCCTCAACTATCAAGTCGCCCACCACGCCATGGGCCACCTGCACGCCTACGTCGAGGCCGATCGCGCCGCGCTGTACCGCATGGAATGCGAACTGCCGTCGCTGTCACGGCCGCTGTACGAGTGCATCCTCACCGGTGTGGCACCGATCGACAGCGGCATCGTGCACAACAACGTCAACCGCCTGTCCAACCAGCGCAGCGTGTTCCACTATGCCCGCGAAGCCAACCTGGGCACGGCCGCGGCGGCCTATCACTGGATGAGCGAGCTGTACAACCGCTCGCCCTTCGACCCGCAACGCGACCGCCACACCCACGCGCCGAAGCTGCCGATCCAGCACGGCCTGTTCTACTGGGACGATCGCTATCCCGACTCGCACTTGCTGGCCGACGGCGAATATCTGCGCCGCCGCCATGCACCGAATTTCCTCCTGGTACACCCGATGAGCATCGACGACGTCGGCCACCGCCATGGCCTGGACAGCAGCCAGTACCGCAACGCTGCGCGCAGCGCCGACATCCTGTTGTCCGACTACCTGCCGGGCTGGCTGGAAGAGGGTTACCAGGTGCTGGTCACCGCCGACCACGGCATGAACAACGACCGCTCGCACAACGGCCTGCTGGCCGAGGAGCGTGAAGTGCCGCTGTTCGTGTTCGGCGACGCCTTCAGCCTCGACCCGGCCGCCAAACCGCTGCAGACCGAACTGTGCGGGACCATCTGCGAGCTGCTGGGGGCTGCACACGACAAGACGGTTTGCCGGGAGTTGCTCAAGTGAACCGTGGCCGCTACCTGGCCCTGCTCTGCCTGCTGCCGTTCGCCGTGTTCTTCGTCATCTTCCAGATCGCCCCGCTGGCCTGGGTGGCGATCAACAGCCTGCAATCGGAGGCCGGCTGGGGCGTGGACAACTTCAGCAAGGTGTTTGCCTCGAAGTTCTACCTGCAGGCGCTGCAACGCAGCCTGGAGATCAGCTTCTGGTCGAACCTGTTCGGCATCGTCATCGCCACCCTCGGCGCCTACTCGCTGCGCCAGGTCGACTCGAAGCTGCGCGACTTCGTCAGTGCCTTTGCCAACATGACCAGCAACTTCGCCGGGGTGCCGCTGGCCTTCGCCTTCATCATCCTGCTCGGCTTCAACGGCGCGCTGACCCTGCTGCTGAAACAGATCGGCCTGCTGGAGGACTTCAGTATCTACTCCAAGAGCGGCCTGATCCTGGTGTACACCTACTTCCAGATCCCGCTCGGCGTGCTGCTGCTCTACCCCGCCTTCGACGCCCTGCGCGAAGACTGGCGCGAGTCGGCCGCGCTGCTCGGGGCCAGCCACTGGCAGTTCTGGCGGCATATCGGCCTGCCGGTACTGACCCCGGCGCTGCTCGGCACCTTCGTCATCCTGCTGGCCAACGCCCTCGGTGCCTACGCCACCGTATATGCCTTGACCACCGGCAACTTCAACGTGCTGCCGATCCGCATCGCCGGCCTGGTGGCGGGCGACATCAGCCTCGACCCGAACCTGGCCAGCGCCCTGGCGATGGTGCTGGTGGGGCTGATGACGCTGGTCACGGTGGTTCATCAATGGCTGCTCAAGAGGAGCTACCATGCGCGCTGAAAAAACCTCCGCCAGGCTCTACCATCGGCTGGTGGTGTACCTGCTGTTCCTGATCCTGCTGCTGCCGCTGGCCGGCACCCTGCTCTACTCGCTGGCCACCAGTTGGTCGGCGAGCCTGCTGCCCAGTGGCCTGACCTTCAAGTGGTACGTCGCGCTGTGGAGCGAACCACGCTTTCTGGCCGCGTTCGGCCAGTCGCTGCTGGTGTGCGTGGGCGCGCTGCTGCTGTCGGTGGTGCTGATCCTGCCACTGCTGTTCGTGGTGCACTACCACTTCCCGAAACTCGACGCACTGATGAACATCCTCATCCTGTTGCCGTTCGCGGTGCCGCCGGTGGTGTCGTCGGTGGGCCTGCTGCAGCTCTATGGCAGCGGCCCGATGGCGATGGTCGGCACGCCGTGGATCCTGATCGGCTGCTACTTCACCATCGCCTTGCCGTTCATGTACCGGGCGATCACCAACAACCTGCAGGCGATCAACCTGCGCGACCTGATGGACGCCGCCCAGCTGCTCGGCGCCAGCACCTGGCAGGCCGCCCTGCTGGTGGTGCTGCCGAACCTGCGCAAGGGCCTGATGGTGGCGCTGCTGCTGTCGTTCTCGTTCCTGTTCGGCGAGTTCGTGTTTGCCAACCTGCTGGTCGGCACCCGCTACGAGACCCTGCAGGTGTACCTGAACAACATGCGCAACAGCAGTGGCCACTTCAACAGCGCGCTGGTGATCTCGTATTTCGCCTTCGTGCTGGTGCTGACCTGGGTCGCCAACCGCCTGAACAAGGACAAAACCTGAGATGAGCTTCGTCAGCGTACAGAACCTGCAAAAAAGCTACGCCGGCAGCCCGGTGTTCGAGAACATCGACTGCCAGATCGAACGCGGCGAGTTCGTCACCCTGCTCGGCCCCTCCGGCTGCGGCAAATCCACCCTGCTGCGTTGCATCGCCGGGCTGACCCCGGTGGACGGCGGCAAGATCCTCCTCGACGGCCATGACATCGTGCCGGTCAGCCCGCAAAAGCGCGGCATCGGCATGGTGTTCCAGAGTTACGCGCTGTTCCCCAACATGACCGTGGAGCAGAACGTTGCCTTCGGCCTGCGCATGCAGAAGGTCAAGGCCGATGAAAGCCAGCAGCGTGTGCGCGAAGCACTGGACCTGGTGGAGCTGGGCAGCTTCGCCGGGCGCTACCCGCACCAGTTGTCCGGTGGCCAGTGCCAGCGCGTGGCGCTGGCCCGCTCGCTGGTCACCCGCCCACGCCTGCTGCTGCTCGACGAGCCGCTGTCGGCGCTGGATGCGCGCATCCGCAAGCACCTGCGCGAGCAGATCCGCGCGATCCAGCGCGAGCTGGGGCTGACCACCATTTTCGTCACCCACGACCAGGAGGAGGCGCTGACCATGTCCGACCGCATCTTCCTGATGAACCAGGGGCGCATCGTCCAGAGCGGCGATGCCGAAACCCTCTACACCGCGCCCGTGGACCTGTTCGCCGCCGGATTCATCGGCAACTACAACCTGCTCGACGCCGATAGCGCCAGCCGCCTGCTGCAACGCCCGGTGGCCGGTCGCCTGGCGATCCGCCCGGAGTCGATCACCCTGGGCGTCAACGGTGAACTGGATGCCGAGGTGCGCAGTCACAGCCTGCTTGGCAACGTCATCCGCTACCGCGTCAACGTGCGTGAGGTGGAACTGGTGGTCGACGTGCTCAACCGTTCGCCTGGGGACCTGCATGCCGACGGCCAGCGGGTTTCCCTGTCGATCGACCCCACGGCGCTGCGCGAAGTGGCCTAAGGAGAATCAGCAAGATGGCACTGGCAATTTTCGATCTGGACGAAACCCTGATCCACGGCGACTGCGCGTCGCTGTGGAGCGAACAGATGGCCCGGCTGGGCTGGGTCGACGGCAAGGAGTTCCTGCGCCGCGACCATGAACTGATGGCCGCTTACGGCAAGGGCCACCTGCAAATGGAGGACTACATGGCCTTCAGCCTGGAGCCGATTGCCGGGCGCACGCTGGAGGAAGTCGAGCATCTGGTGGCGCCGTGGGTCGAAGAAGTGATCGAGCCGCTCATCTACGGCGACGCCTGCCGCTGTATTGCCGAGCATCGCCAGCGGGGCGACCGGATACTGATCATTTCTGCCTCAGGCACGCACCTGGTCGGGCCGATTGCGGCGCGGCTGGGGGTGGATGAGTACCTGGCGATCGAGCTGGAGGCGGTGAACGGGGTGTATACCGGTAAGACTCACGGCGTGTTGACCTACCGCGAGGGCAAGATCACCCGGTTACTGGAATGGCTGGATCAGGAGCAGGAGAACCTTGAGGGGGCGAGTTTCTATTCCGATTCGCGCAATGACCTGCCGCTGTTGCTGAAGGTCGATTACCCGCATGTGGTGAATCCGGATGCGGTGCTCAGGGAGCATGCCGAGAAAAATGATTGGCCGGTCTTGAGCTGGACGTGAGAGTCATGGCACCTGTTCCGACCCTTTCGCGGGGGCAAGCCCGCGAAGAGGCCGGGCCTGCTTACGCAAGGCTTGGGTCGATCACCATCACCAGTTTGCCAGACACCTGGTTGCTCTCAAGCTCGGCATACGCCGCTTGGGCAAACTCCACCGGGTAGGTATCGACCAGTTGCGGCGACAGGCGACCTTCGGCAAACAGCGGCCACACCTGCTGCTGCAGATCACGCAGCAGTTCGGCCTTGAAGCCGTCGTCGCGGTTGCGCAACGTGGATCCGGTGATCTCCAGGCGCTTGCCCAGCACCTGTGCCAGGTCCAGTTCGAACTTGCGCCCGCCCATCAGGCCGATGATCACCCAACGCCCGTCACGGGCCAGCAACTTGAGGTTGAGCTCGCCGTAACTGGCACCCACCGGGTCCAGAATCACATCGAACGGCCCGAAGCCTTCCAGCGCATCGAGATCCTGGTTACGCACCACGCCACCCGCAGCACCCAGCGCCTCACAGTAGTCCAGGCGGTCCTGGGAGCCGACACTGACCCATACCGGGCTGCCAAAGGCCTTGCACAGCTGGATCGCCGCCGAGCCCACACCACTGGCGCCAGCATGCACCAGCACCTTCTCACCGGCCTTCACCTTGCCCAGCTGGAAGATGTTCAACCACGCCGTGGCATACACCTCCGGCAGCGCCGCCGCTTGGTGCAGGCTCAGGCCCTCTGGCACCGGCAATACGTGGCGGGCATCGACCACCACTTGTTCGGCCATGGCACCGCTGGCCAACAGCGCGCAGACGCGGTCGCCCACACGCCAATCAGCGCCAGCGCCGACTTCCTCGATCACCCCGGCGCACTCCAGGCCCATGTACGGGCTGGCGCCTGGCGGCGGTGGATACAGGCCCTTCATCTGCAGCAGATCGGCGCGGTTCAATCCCGCAGCAGCCACGCGAATGCGCACTTGGCCCGCGTCACAGGCCGGGCGTTCGGCCTCGACCCAGGCCACATGTCCGTCAACGCCTTGCAATGCCTTCACAGTGCCTCCATAGTTGAATCACAGACTGAGCCTGAGGAGCCCGCTCCCCAGGCTTTTTGCAGTATTTGCCCGGCTCCGATGGAACCGGCGAACGGAAAAGACGGCCTACTATGCGTGATCAATTGCCTCCACGTCGAATCAGCATGAAGCATTTCCTCCCAAGCACCGCCCTGGCCCTCATGGTTGGCCTGGGCAGCCTCACGCTCGGCGGCAATGCGGCGGCCGCCAACAAGTGGGACAGCCTGCAGCCGGACCGCGACGAAATCGTCGCCAGCCTTAACGTGGTGGAGCTGCTCAAGCGTCACCACTACAGCAAGCCACCGCTCGATGACGCCCGCTCGGTGATCATCTACGACAGCTACATCAAGCTGCTCGACCCGGCCCGCAGCTACTTCACCGCAGCCGACATCGCCGAATTCGACAAGTGGAAGACGCAGTTCGACGACTTCCTCAAGAGCGGCAACCTCGACCCCGGCTTCACCATCTACAAACGCTACCTCGACCGCGTCAAGCAGCGCCTGGACTTCGCCCTGGCCGAGCTGGGCAAGGGCGTCGACAAGATGGACTTCACCACCAAGGAAACCTTGCTGATCGACCGCAAGGATGCTCCGTGGGAGAAGGACCAGGCCGCGCTCGACGAGCTGTGGCGCAAACGCGTCAAGGACGAGGTGCTGCGCCAGAAGATCGCCGGCAAAGAGCCGAAGCAGATCCAGGAAACCCTGACCAAGCGCTACAAGAACCAGCTGGCGCGCCTGGACCAGACCCGTGCCGAGGACATCTTCCAGGCCTATATCAATACCTTCGCCCAGTCCTACGACCCGCACACCAACTACCTGTCGCCGGACAACGCGGAAAACTTCGACATCAACATGAGCCTGTCGCTCGAAGGCATCGGCGCGGTGCTGCAGAGCGACAACGACCAGGTCAAGATCGTGCGCCTGGTGCCGGCAGGCCCGGCCGCCAAGACCAAGCAGGTGGCACCGGCCGACAAGATCATCGGTGTCGCCCAGGGCAACAAGGAAATGGTCGACGTGGTCGGCTGGCGCCTGGACGAAGTGGTCAAGCTGATCCGTGGTCCGAAAGGCTCGATAGTACGCCTTGAAGTCATCCCGGCCAGCAATGCGCCAAGCGACCAGACCAGCAAGATCGTCTCGATCACCCGCGAAGCCGTGAAGCTCGAAGAGCAGGCGGCGAAAAAGTCGGTGCTCAAGCTCAAGCAGGACGGGCGTGACTACAAGCTCGGCATCATCGAAATCCCAGCCTTCTACCTGGACTTCAAGGCCTACCGTGCCGGTGACCCTGAGTACAAGAGCACCACGCGCGACGTGAAGAAACTGCTCACCGAGCTGCAGAAGGAAAAAGTCGACGGCGTGGTCATCGACCTGCGCAACAACGGCGGCGGCTCCCTGCAGGAAGCCACCGAGCTGACCAGCCTGTTCATCGAGAAAGGCCCGACCGTGCTGGTACGCAACAGCGACGGCCGCGTCGATGTGCTCGAGGACGAAAACCCCGGTGCCTTCTACAAAGGCCCGATGGCGCTGCTGGTCAACCGCCTGTCGGCCTCGGCCTCGGAGATCTTCGCCGGCGCCATGCAGGACTACCACCGTGCGCTGATCATCGGTGGCCAGACCTTTGGCAAAGGCACCGTGCAGACCATCCAGCCCCTCAACCATGGCGAGCTGAAGCTGACCCTGGCCAAGTTCTACCGGGTCTCCGGGCAGAGCACCCAGCACCAGGGCGTGCTCCCGGACATCGACTACCCGTCGATCATCGACACCAAGGAAATCGGCGAAAGCGCCCTGCCTGAGGCCATGCCGTGGGACACCATCCGCCCGGTGGTCAAGCCAGCAGTCGACCCGTTCAAGCCGTTCCTGGCCGACCTCAAGGCCAAGCATGACGCACGCAGCGCCAAGGATGCCGAGTTCACCTACATCCGTGACCGCCTGGCCCTGACCCAGAAGTTGATGGACGAGAAGACCGTCAGCCTCAACGAGCAGGAGCGCCGTGCCCGCCACGATGACGTCGAAACCAAGCAGTTGGCCATGGAGAACATCCGTCGCAAGGCCAAGGGCGAGGAGCCGCTCAAGGAGCTGAAGAAAGTCGACGAGGACGCCCTGCCGGAAGACGATGACAAGACCAAGCCGGAAGACGATGCCTACCTGGCCGAGACCGGTCGCATCCTCATCGACTACCTGAGCGAAAGCACCAAGATGGCCAAGAAGTAACGCTCAGCACAGGCTGAAAGAAAAAGGGGCGAACATTTGCATGTTCGCCCCTTTTTTTCGCCACTTACTGCAGGTCGACATTCAAGCTCGGTGTGCCAAATGCCGCCAGCGAGGCGTTGGAGCCGGCGAAATAGCCGCTCCAGAATTGCTGCAACTGCTCCATGGTCTTGCCCGAACGGTAGGCGTGCTTGACGTCCTGGGTCACCAGTCCGGCGCCAGCGACATAAACGCGGGCCCCCTGCAGGTCGGCGAACAACTGGCGCTCGCCAACACGCTTGAGCTCAGCCGCCGGGTTGAGGTCACGAATTCGGTTGTTGGCGTAGAAACTCCCGAAGTCACTGTTTTCCAGCATGTCCGACAGCAGCAGGATCACGCGCTCGTCGGCCGGGCGTGAGGCCAAGTCGTTACCGATGTCGCGCAGCGAATGAAAAATCTCGCTGCGCGGAATGTCCTCGGTCGCCTCACGAAGGGTCTGGACGAAGACCTGCCCGAATTTCTTGTGCAAGAACGCCTGCTGCTGCGCTAGACACTTGTCGAAAGTACGCAGCGACTGCATGCCGACATCATCACGAACATTACCTGGCAGGGGTGTATTCAGTTCGCCGGCGAAACGCAGCTGCATGTACTTGCCCGGCACGAATGCCGAGAAACTGTAAAGGCGCAGCTTGTCGCCAGGGCCGACGAAGCGGTTTACCTGGGCCCAGGCGGCTTTCTGGATGCTCTCGGGCATCGGGATGGTCTGGTCGACGATCACCGTCAGCTCACGTCCGCTGCCCGCCTGGCGGAACGCATCAATCCTGGCATGGCCATAGCAGTCGGGAACGTCGTTGCGCTCGCTGGCCTGGGCCAGCGCAGGCAGGCAGAGCAGTGCGGCGAACAAGGTCTTGAGCTTCATTCAGACGCCTTCGAAATCTTTCAACAATTTCTGTTCGTCGCGCAGTGCCAGCACCGCACCGAGGTCAAAACCCTTGGCCTGGCAGATGGTGCGCAACTGCTCGTCGCTGTAGCCCGTCAGGTCCTTGTTGCGCAAGGCGTCAAGGGCTGAGGCAGGCGCGGCGGCAGGCATCTCGGGCAAGGCTTCCCGAGGCGCCGCGACAACAGCCTGCGGCGCGGCTTCGGCTGGCGCGCGCGGGTCTACCTTGGCTGGGCTGGCAGTGGCCGCCTGGCGGGCATGGCTGTCTTCCTGGCGAAGGCGCACGAAGGCGTTGAAGTCGCGGTTCTGCGAGGCGTCAATGGCCACCGCCACGTCCGGGTTGGTGGTCGGGCGACGCGACAGCTTCATCTGCAGCTTGCGCAACTTGTGGTCGGCATGGGCACTGATACGGATGCGCTGGTTTTCCATCCAGCGTTCGAGTTCGTCAGCATTGTTGAAGGCATGCGAATACGCCCAGGCCTTCTTCGACTCCACACCCGCGAAACCGAAGATCGAGGCCAGCCAGACACTCACTGCCTGGATGGCAATGTAAATGACCGACAGCACGACGAAGGTGATCAGCGACGCACTGCGGATGGCGTCCATCTTGTCGGTCAGAGTGTTGTCGCTAGCCTGCTGGTTCAGGGTCGCCGAGTCATCGGGCAGCTCGAACGGGCTGGCTTCGCCCTCGACCTGCTGGGCAAAGATGTCCGGGTTGCCGACCATCTCGGTCTCGATGCTCTTGAGCTGGTAGGCACGAATGCCAAACGCCGCGCTGGCCATGATCAGCACGACCAGGGCACAACCGATGATCCAGCCGCGCTTGGGCGTGACTGTGTGATTGGTATTGAGGCGCGCGAGGATACGGTTGTAGTCCTTGGCACCGTTATCGCTGTAGGTATCCTTGATGCGGATACCCGGCAGCTGCTTCAAAGCATTGCTGCCCCGCTCGGGGTCGCTCTCCCACCAGTGCCGAGCCTTGCTGACCAGGGCGTTATGGTGAATGGCGCGGCCTGCCGCTTCGGCGAAGCCGGCAGAGATGATCGACAGCAAGAACGCCGCCATCCAGCCCAGGTAGGTCTGGTCGTTGCTCGAAAGGTTCTGGTTGATGAACGGCACCAGGACATAAGCGAAACCGACGGCTTCGAACAGGATAAGCAAGAAGGTCAACACCAGGACCCAGAGCGGACGTTCACGGCGATCGCTTTCACCGATGGCGTCCAGATACGCTTCGCACTTGTTGTAGTACTCGGCGTTCTTTTCACCGACGTCCTGGTAATAGTCGTAATAGGCGTCGCACAAAGTGGTTTCGCTAAGTAGCCATTTGCGCTTGTCGGCAATGGTGCTGGCGCGGGCCAGGCGGGCGACCGTGCCGATCAGCGGCAGGCCGTGCCAGACACGCATGGCGGTATACACCACCTGTTTCCAGTGCATGACGCACAGGATGGCCGCAACCAAGGCCAGCATGACCCCGGCACTGATCAGCCGGTTGGCCACGACCAATGCCATCAACTCGTTGAAACTGAACGCTTGCATGTGTCTTCCCTGTTTCAGGTACGAACCGGCACGAACCGGGCGGTAAAGGTTTCGCCGTCGCGGCGGGGGTAAAACAGCGCGCCATCGGTGGCCTTGGCGCTACCCTTGCTGAACACCACGTCCATGCAGGACACCGGCGCTTGCGGATCTTTGAGGAACACCCGGTACAGCACGCGGTCTTCACCTTCATAGGTGTTGGCTACCGCATCGGCCTTGATCAGCGCCTTGCGATTGCCCTTGGCATAGTCAGTCACTACCTGGATAAACGGCTGGCGATCGACCGCCGCATCCACGCGCAGGATCGACACTGGAGAAATGGTCACCAGGTGACCATTGACAGTTTGCGCCCAGACGCGGTTGTTGTAGCCCGGCAGATAATCGGTGGTCGGGTGGCTGTCGAGTGCCTGGCCACTGGCGAGGTTGAACACCTTGCCGCTTTCGCGTGGCTGGTCGGCCTCGCAGCTGCTCACCGGGATTGTGCTGGCATACGCCGGAGACACCAGTGTGAACCCGCCGCTTTTCGGTGTGATGGTCTGCCCCAGTGTCCATTGGCTACTGGACACTGCCTCCCCGCCGAAATCGATCAAAGCCCCGCTACGGACAACCATTGCTGGCCCGCTTGCCGCGGGAGCCGCCGTCTTTTCCGTCGCGTTGGGCCTGGCGGGCAAGCTGGCAGCTGGCTTTGCCTTGGCGGGCAGGTGACTTGACCACCGTCGCCGTGCCGTGGGCCAGGTACTTGGGATTGTTCTGCTCGGCATTCACGCGCTTGACCAGTGTGGCGGTGTCGTTGACCTCGACGAACTCGACACGACGGTTCTTGCCACGTTGCATCGGGTCACTGTTGTCCGCAACCGGGCGTGAGGCCCCTGCCCCCTGAAAGTACATGCGCTGGCGTGCAATACCCTGCTCGGCAAGGATGCTGGCCACCGCCCGCGCCCGCCGCTCGGAAAGCTGCTGATTGAAGCTCGCGCTGCCGGTGGCGTCGGTGTGGCCAACCACCAGAATCGCCGTATCGCGCTGGCCGCCGTAGGCGCTGGCCAACTTGCGCACCTGGCGCTCACCGTCGGGGCTGAGCTGGGCACTGCTGACAGCGAACATGCCCTCATCCTGCACCTGGGCGACGAAACCCGCCTCCTGTGGTGCAGCACTGGCGGTGGCCGCCGGGGTGTTGAGGGTTTCAACGTCAAGTTGCAGGTGTTCTTCCTGGGCCAGGCTGCGTAAACGGTCGATGCGGTCCTTGTACGCCAGCGCTGCACCGCAACCGGCGGCTGCACCAATGACCGCACCACCGATAACTGCACCATTGCCCTTGTTGCTGAGCGCCCCTGCTGCCGCCCCTGCCAGGGCGCCGACCGTGCCGCCCAGCAGGCAGTTGGCCGTGCGGCTATGGGTATGGGAAAACTCTTCGATGCTGGCGCAACCGCTGACGCCGACTGCCACGGCAAGGGCTAGGGCCGTGCTGCGCACATTGTATTTTGAAGCTGACAAACCCGTCTCCCGAGCAATCCACTGACTCAGGGCGCCCACCACGCAAAGGCGCTGGCTGACGTTCGTCCCTGAACGACAAATTTTGTAAAAATGAAAGGCGCGGGGATTTCATCACAGCCATTGACGCCAATACAACGGCGAATATGCCGTTTACCCCACAATGATGGCAATTTAATGCATGCTGTCATCAAATGGTCACTGCACTGTCGTGAAATACACCGGCCGGGGTGCGTCTGCCTGGCCTCTTCATCTTCAGGAATTCACCATGACCGTCGCCGAACAGCTCAGTGCCTTGAGCGCCATTTTGGCTCAGCGCAGCATTCACAGCCTGTTCCAACCGATCGTCTGCCTCAGCGAACGGCGCATTTTCGGCCATGAAGCCTTGAGCCGGGGCCCGTCCAACAGTCCGCTGCATTCACCCTTGAACCTGTTTGCCATTGCCCGCCAGGCCGGTCACCTGACCGAACTGGAGGCCGCGTGCCGGGAAAGTGCGTGCCGACGCTTCAGCCAGCAGGGGCTCGACGGCAAGCTGTTCCTCAACATTTCACCCGAATCGCTGCTGGAACCGCACTACCCTTCCGGGCGCACCCTCAAGCTGCTCGAACAAGTGGGGCTGGCACCCAACCGTGTGGTGATCGAACTGACCGAGCAGACCCCTACCGACGATTTCCAGCTGCTGTCCAATGCCTTGCATCACTATCGCGACATGGGCTTTTCCATCGCCCTGGACGACCTCGGCGCGGGCTATTCGAGCCTGCGCCTGTGGTCGGAGCTGCGTCCCGAGTACGTGAAGATCGACCGCCACTTCATCGATGGCATCCACCGCGACCCGCTCAAGCGCGAGTTCGTCGGCTCCATCCTGCAGATTGCCCGGGCCTCGAAGGCGCAGGTGATAGCCGAAGGGATCGAGCTGCCGGAAGAGCTGGCGGTGTTGACCGAGATGGGTGTGGACCTGGTGCAGGGGTATCTGCTGGGGCGGCCGCAGGAGATGGGAGTGCGGGAGAATCAGCAGCTATTGGCGCAGGTGCTGCCCGTGGCTCTGGTCGAGCAGCCGACGGTGGGCCTGAATGCCACGATCGGGCAAATCATGGCGCTGTTCGGGCGGCATGAGCACCTGGAGTCATTGGAAATTCGCGATGCCGAAGGCATGCCCTGTGGCCTGGTTCATCGCAATGCATTGCCTGTACCGGCCTCATCGCTGGCAATCCAGCGATGAGGCCGGTACAGGCAATTAATCAGGCTGTTTCGGGATAGCTGTACTCAAACACCCGAACGACCTCGGAGGCATGCCAGGACGCCGCCTCCATGCCATCTACCGGCCCCGAAAAACGCCCCAGGCGCTCCACGCACTCGAAAAAGCCGGTGCGCGGCAAACGGCTGGCACCCTGGCTGATCACCAAGGAGCTGCGCAGTGGCTGCTCGGCGCGGGCATCGAGCACCGCCAGGTACTCCAGCGCAGCGGTGAGGGTCTGCATCGCCGGGCTGGGCAACTGCAGGCGCTCGATCAGCGCACGGTAAGTGAGCAGGTGGCGTTGACGGCGGGCCAGGTCAAGCTCGTCCAGCAGGTTTTGCCAATGCTGTCGGCTGATCCTGACCTGGCTCATGATGGCTCGCTCCAGCCGGCCACCCCCAGATGCCAGGCCAGGGCACGGCGGATTGCAGCATCCGGCTGGCGCTCGCCCGATTCGATCATGGCCAGGTACGCCGGGCTGACCCCGACATTACGCGCCAACTGCTCTGGGGCGATGCCTTTGGCCTGGCGCAGTTGCGCCACTTCACTGAACGCTGGCAGGCTGGCTGCCGGGGCGCTTTGTTGCGCTGATTCGCCAGCCACCTCGGCCGGAGCTTGCCCGGCTGCCCTGAGCAGCGCCTGATACTGCTCCCAGGGCACGACGGCGTACTCGGGCTGACCGTCCCGGCTAATGACCTGAATACCCATACAACCCCCTTACGTAAGCATTACCGTTTTCGCGCCTGCTACAGGCTTTCGACCAATAGCGAAAGGCAATCGGGCTGCTCCCCTTTCGTTATATCCCATTGTAAGAGATTTCCGATCAGCGTGCCCAACGTCAGTGCAAGAGAGCGCGATTCTGATGTGCTGTTCAAGTTCTGATGCCGGCGGTTGCCTATAGAGAATACTTGTCGTCTTCCCGAATCGGTTGACCAATGCACCGACCAAAGATATTGGCCAAGTGCCCATCATCACCAAGGTAAGATTGGATATTGGCCGCGACCCACTCTTCGCTATTCACACCATCCCAGTTGATGGAGAACCCCGCGTTCACGATGATCCACTCAAAAAGGATACGCTGAGTGCGTCCATTGCCCTCCCTGAACGGGTGCGCAACGTTCAATGTGCCATAGGCCTCTGCCACCGCTTTGATCAGCTGGTCGCGCGAGTAATCTTCGAACCATCTCGCTGCCGCCATTTTCGAGAATTCTTTCCTGGATTCTGGCTCTATGAATTCAGGACTACAAAACCTCGTGCTGCCTTTGCTGATTGCAGCAGTACGTAGTTTTCCCGCCCAGCTGTAGATCTTCGAGAAAAGCGCGCAATGAATTTGCCTTAGGGATTCCAGGCTATAGGGAGGAGGCACGAACTCTAAAGCGGAAGCCGCGATTGCGCTGAGATAACGCTCGGCATCCTCAAGGTCTTCAGGATCGCGCAGGTCGAGCAGATTTATGAGTACGTCAGTTCCCGGATAGCAATCCGAGTCTTGTTCAGCACCGTACTTGTCCCTTCTCAAGCCTTGACCAGCTGCACAGCCTTGAGCGCAGCAACACGAGTGGGCAACTTGATTTCACCATCATCTTTAGACACGCAGAATCCCTCAAGCCGAAGGCTGGCTGCATAGTTGGCTTTGCGATGCTTGGCATACCAGGCTTTCTTGGCTTCCAGACTGAGCTTTTCCATATCTTCGACCTTACGGTTACGTGCCTTCAGATTGTAGCTGATCAAGGCGTCCATTTGGGCAATTGCCTTCCCCACATGTCAGTGCGCTTTGCGCTCCAGGCGCAGTGCTTCGGGGGTGTCGGGCAGGCGTTCGACCACCCGCAGGCGCTCAGGCGCCTGGCTGTCGCGCCAGGCCTTGAAGCGCGCCAGCTCATCAGCCACGGTCTTCAACACCCAGCCGAGCACGGCGATGTCATCGAGAAAACCGACGCCGAGAATCCAGTCGGGGATGGCGTCGATGGGGCTGACGAAGTACAGCAAGCCGGCGACGATGGTCACCAGTGCCTTGGGGCTGATGGCGCGGTACTCACCCCGCCACCAGGCCAGGCAAAGCGACTGCAGCAGCTTGACGTCATCGCGCAACTGGCCGATGCGCGGGCCTTTGCGGGCCACTGCGAACAGCAAGGCCGGCAACCGGCCACGGCTGAGCAGGCGCTCGGCCAGGGGCAGGAAACGGGCGAAATTCCAGGCGCTCATGGAGCCTCCAGCAGGGGAAGGTTATCCACATTTATTGTGGATAACCTTGTGAACAGGGCGAAGTTTGTGACGGCGGGCGCCCACAAGGCAAGGGCCCCGGTCAGATCGGGCGTTTTTTACACAGTCGTTTCAGATCCGCAAACGTTTTGCGTCAGAAGCTTCCGGCTTCTTCACTCTGCCCTTGCTCGGACAGTGCCAGCCGCACGAGGTTCGCCGAATGATCCCCCACAAACGACAACGCCCCGTCAGGACGGGGCGTTGTGCAGGTACCAGCCGTTATTACTTGGCAGGTGCTTCGGCCGGAGCTTCAGCTTCTGGCGCTTCGCCACCCTGCAGTTGGGCCGGGTCCTTGATGGCGATCAGTTCCAGGTCGAACACCAGGACCGAGTTGGCCGGGATCAGCGGGCTCGGGCTCTGGGCGCCGTAGGCCAGTTCAGCCGGGATGAACAGCTTGTACTTCTCGCCAACGTGCATCAGCTGCAGGCCTTCGACCCAGCCTGGGATCACACCGCTGACGGGCAGGTCGATCGGGCTGCCGCGCTCGACCGAGCTGTCGAACACCTTGCCATCGATCAGCTTGCCTTCGTAGTGAACGGTGACCACGTCGGTCGGCTTCGGCTGCGGGCCGTCAGCCTTCTTCACGACTTCGTACTGCAGGCCCGAGGCGGTGGTAACCACGCCAGGCTTCTTGGCGTTTTCTTCGAGGAATTTCTTGCCGGCGCTGGCAGCTTCTTCGCTGGCCTTGGCCAGGCGTTCTTCGGCGCGCTTCTGCAGCGCGGTGAAGGCTTCTACCAGTTCTTCGTCCTTGATGCGTTGCTCTTTCTTGCCGACAGCGTCTTCGATGCCGAGGGCGACTGCTTTCGAATCAAGGTCTTCCATGCCTTCCTGAGCCAGGCTCTTGCCCATGTTCAGGCCGATACCGTAGGAGGCTTTCTGTGCCGGAGTCTTCAGCTCGGGGCTGCTGGCTTGTTGATCGCAGCCAGCCAGTACCAGGCCTACCAGGGCAACCGCAGCCGCCAGACGATGCTGTTTCATGCTATTTCCTTGTTCATGCGCCATAAGGGCAATCAGGGTAAAGCCGCGAGCTTATCAGGCGGCCATCACCAATGGCTACCGGCATAAGAGCGGGTTTTCGTAAGGAAGTTCAGTAGGTAAAGGCTTCTTCATGGATGCTGTACAGCCATTGGCCAGTATTGACCCTTTGTGCCGGGTTTTCCTGGTTTTTGTGGCTTTTTATTTCTGGCAGTTCTGATCAGGGATACGCGCCTTCCCGGTACTGCTCAGCGAGCTCGCGCAGCACCTCGCACACCCACTGCCCCTGCAGACTCAACGGCAATGCCGCATTGCGGCAGATGCCCACCGAACCGCCCGGCTCGCGCACGCCGAGGTCAACTTCGGCCAGCTCACCCCGGCGCAAATCCAGCAGCACCGCATCACGCGGCGCCACCCATAATGCGTCACTGCCCAGCAGATAACGCCGGCTCAGCGCCAACGACAAGGTTTCCAGCCGCTGCGCCGGCATCTGGATGCCGCACTGCACAAACAGGCTGTCTGCATGCTGGCGGATGGTGGTACCCGGCGGTGGCAGCACCAACGGATACTGCCCGACCCGCTGCCGCTCCACCGGTGCGCTCGCCAGCAAGGGATGACCGGGGCGCACCACCAGGGCCATGGACTCGCTGTACAGGTGCTCGAATGACAGCCCCTGAATCTGCGGGCTGTCGGTCATGCGCCCGACCACCAGCTCCAGCTCGCCCAGGTGCAGTTGCCCGAGCAACTGCGCACTGACCCCGGTGACCACGCTGATCACCAAGGCCTCATGGCGCTGATGCAGGCGGCACAGCACCTCAGGCATCAGCAGCCCCTCGACCGTCGACAGCACACCAATACGCACCTGCGACGGCGCCCGCGCTTCACCGCGCAGGCTGCTCACGCCATCACGCAGCGCCTGCACGCTGGGCCCGGCGTAACGCATGAAGCGGGTGCCAGCCGGGGTCAGCTCGACGCCCTGGCGGCTGCGCTCGAACAGACGCGCTTCGAGCAGGTCTTCTAGCTCCTTGAGCGTCTTGGAGATCGCCGGCTGGCTGATCGCCAGGATGTCCGCCGCCCTGGCCAGGCTGCCCTGCCGGGCAATCTCCAGGAAACACAGCAGGTGGCGGTACTTGATACGGGTGTCGAGGTTCATGCCGGCAAGCTTACCGCATCGCCACCTGCGGCGTATCCGGGTCGCGCTGCTGGCGGCGGAACTGCCCAGGCGGCAGGCCGTGGATCTGGCGGAAGCGCCGGGAGAAGTAGGCCTCATCGGCGAAGCCACAGAGCCGCGCCACCTCGCCCACCGGGCGGCTGCCATTGAGCAGGTAGTTGCGTGCAGTGTGCATGCGCCGCTCCAGCACCAGCTCGCTGAAGGTCTTGCCGATTTCCTTGCGCAGCCAGTGGGTCAGGTAGGTCGGCGACAAGTAAGTGGCGGCGGCGACTTTCTGCAGGTTCAGGTCGGGGTCGTCGATATGCCGGCGCAGGTACTCGCTCATGCGCCCCAGCGCGGCGCGGCGGCTGAGCTGCGCGGCATTGCTGTCAGCCAGTTCGCGCAGCGGCTCGGCGTACAGGCCGCAAACCTGGCCGATCAACTGCAGCAGCAGGCCCTTGAGCACTTCGCGGGTGCCGAAACGGCGGTTGGCATCCAGTGCGCGCATGCGTTCGAGAACCTGCCGCACCTCGGCGAACTCGGCCTCATCAAGGCAGAAGTCGAGATGTTCCTGGAAGCGGAACGGTGACAATTCCGGAGCCTGCAGGATCGACACCTCTTCCAGGTCCATCGGGTCGCAGGCCAGGTGCGGCAACAGGAACGTCTGGGAGAAATTGATCACCACGAAATCGCTGTCAGCCGGGTGCGGGATCACATGCACCCGATGCGGCAGGATGAAGGCCAGGGTGTTGCGCCTGAAGGGGCGCTGCACGCTGCCGATGTGCTGCACCGTGTCGCCACCGAAATTGATCTGAATCTGGAAGTACTCGTGGCGATGCGGCGCGGTTTCGGCGGGGCGGCCGCGCTGGTCGCGGATGTAGAAATCCATCAGCTCGCTGCGCTGCTGCATGACGTAGGTCGGAACCTCGCGCTTGGGGGGCATGGGCAATCTCCGGGTTGCGGGGCTATAAGTTGTACGATGTCCAAACTCTGCAATTTAACCCCTTCTGCAAAAACCTGCGCAACAGCAAATCCACGCAACCCGCAAAAAACGGGACATCCAGCAGAAAATACGAACAAAACCCCACTTATGAAATTTCTTGGACAGCGCAGCGCTGCCCCGCCTGCCGTGAAAAAAACGGTCTAAACCCGCCGTTGCATTCATCTCGTTGTACGACCACTTTAGAAAAGGGACTGCAGCCCAACCTCTACCAACAACAACAAACGAGGTCGACTCATGTCGAGCACGCCTACCCCCCGCGCCGCGTCGTCATACGCGCTGGACGCGGCCCCTGCCCAGCGCCTGCCCACCCGGCGCCGCTGGTTCATGCTGTCGCTGCTGCTGCTGGCGACCATCATCAACTACGTCGACCGGGTGAACATTTCCATCGCTGCGCCGTTCATGGCCAAGGACCTGGGCCTGGACAAGGTCGAGATGGGCTTGATCTTCTCCGCCTTCGCCTGGACCTACGCCCTGGCCCTGGTACCCGCCGGCTTCATCGCCGACCGCTTTGGCTCGCGCCTGACCTACGGCGTATCGCTGATCAGCTGGTCAGCGGTCACCGTGGCCCAAGGCCTGGCCAGCGGCTTCGCCTCACTGTTCGGCCTGCGCCTGGCGGTCGGTGCCATGGAAGCCCCGGCGTTCCCAGCCAACAGCCGCGCGGTCACGGTGTGGTTCCCCGCCCGCGAACGCGGCATGGCCAGCAGCATCTACGTGTGTGGCCAATACCTGGGCACCGCGCTGTTCACCGGCGCGCTGCTGTGGCTGGCGACCACCTACGACTGGCGCCACGTGTTCTACAGCACCGGTCTGGTCGGCATCCTGTTCGGCGTGGTGTGGCTGTGGCTGTACCGCGACCCGCTGAACTGCAAGAAGGTCAGCAAGGAAGAACTGGCCTACATCGAACAAGGCGGCGGCCTGGTGAAAAGCAGCCAGCAACGTACCCGCTTCGACTGGCGCCAAGTTGCCGAGCTGTTCCGCTACCGGCAGATCTGGGCCATCTGCCTGGGCAAGTTCGCCAGCACCTCGGCGCTGTATTTCTTCCTCACCTGGTTCCCCACCTACCTGATCGAAGAGCGCCAGCTGACCTTGATCAAGGTTGGCATTTTCGCGGTCATGCCATTCATTGGTGCCACGGTCGGCATCCTCCTCGCGGGGATCGTTTCCGACCTGCTGATCCGCAAGGGCTACTCGCTGTCATTCGCCCGCAAGCTGCCGCTGGTGGTGGGTTCGATGCTGGGCATGTCGATCGTGCTGGTGAATTTCACCGACTCCAATGTGCTGTGCATTGCCGTACTCACCCTGGCGTTCTTCGCCCAGGGTATCGCCTCGGCGTCGTGGGCAGCGGTGTCGGAAGTGGCGCCCAAGGAGCTGATCGGCTTGACCGGCGGGGTCACCAGCCTGGCGGCGAACATCGGCGGCATCGTCACGCCGATCGTGATCGGCGCGATCGTGCATGCCAGCGGCTCGTTCGCCATGGCGTTCTGGTTCATCGGCGGGGTGGCGTTGATGGGCACCCTGTCTTACTCGCTGCTGCTCGGGAAGCTGTATCGCATCGAACTGAAGACCACTGCATGAGCCCCGATTAGTCCAAGCCGCCCCTGCTTTCGTCCAACTTTATCGGCCAGCCTCTGACTTACGCTGGCCACTCCAGTACGGAGGATCCACCCATGACCTACCTGTTCAACCCGCCAGCCATCGTCAGCCTGCCGATCCGCGGCAGCGCTGCGCGCTTCCCGGTCGGCCGGGTGTTCTGCCTGGGCCGCAACTACCCATGGCCGGAGTCCTACGGCCCGGCGCCACAGGAGCCTGTGTTCTTCATGAAACCGGCGAGCAACGTGGTCGAGGCGCAGGGCGAACTGCCCTTCCCGCCGCAGACCAATGAGTTCTGCCACGAAATCGAGCTGGTCGCGGCGATCGCCAAGGGCGGCGCCGACATTGCCCAGGAGCATGCCCTGGAACACGTGTTCGGCTTTGCCGCCGGCCTCGACCTGACGCGTCGCGACCACCAGCGCAAGGCCAAGGCCGAGGGCCTGCCATGGGAAGGCGCCAAGGTGTTCGAGGCCTCGGCACCGATGACCGCCATCGTCCCCGCCAGCGAATGCACCTGGCCGCTGGATGCGTCGCTGTGGCTGCAGGTCAATGGTCAGGAGCGCCAGCGTGCCCACCTGAGCCAGCAGACCTGGGCCCTGGCCGAGGTGATCAGCCGGCTGTCCCGCCAGCTGCCGCTGCGCCCCGGCGACCTGATCATGACCGGCAGCCCGCCCGGTGTGGCGCCGCTGAACCCGGGTGACACGATCCACGCCGGCATCGATGGCATCGGCGAACTGCACCTGCGCGTCGGCCCTCGCCCTGCCGGGCAAGCCGCCAACGCTGCCTGAATTCACTGGAGCCCGAAATGAAGCAAAACAAGAAAATCGCCCTGGTCACCGGCGCCGGCAGCGGCATCGGTCGCGCCGTCGCCCTCGCCCTGCTGGAAGAAGGCTTCAGCCTGGTCCTCGCCGGCCGCCGCGCCGACCCCCTGCAAGCCGTCGTCGAACAGGCGCTGGCAGCGGGCGGTGAAGCCCTGGCCGTAGCCACCGACGTGCGCGATGAGCAGAGCGTCGCGCAGCTGTTCGCCACCATCGAGGAGGTGCATGGCCGCCTCGATGTGATCTTCAACAATGCCGGTATCAATGCCCCCGCCGTGCCGGTAGACGAGCTGCCGCTGGAGAACTGGCGCAACGTCATCGCCACCAACGTCGACGGCGTGTTCCTGTGCGCCCGCGCCGCCTTCGGCCTGATGCGCCGCCAGCAGCCGCAAGGCGGGCGGATCATCAACAACGGCTCGATCTCGGCGCACACCCCGCGCCCGTTCACCGCGCCCTACACCGCCAGCAAGCACGCGGTACTGGGCCTGACCAAGGCGCTGGCGCTGGATGGCCGCCCCTACAACATCGTCTGCAGCCAGGTGGATATCGGCAACGCCCTGACCGAGCTGTCCGAACGCATGACCCGTGGTGTGCGCCAGGCCAACGGCGAGATCGCCGCCGAACCGATGCTCGACGTGCGCCATGTGGCCGACGCGGTGCGCTACATCGCCGCGCTGCCACTGGATGCCAACGTACTGAACATGACCGTGATGGCCAGCAACATGCCGTTCGTTGGCCGTGGCTGAACCCTGTTCCTGATGGAGTGACCGATGAAACCTGAAGTCCTGCAACTGAGCCCGATCCTCATCCCGCAAATCCGTGAGCAGCTGGAACAGCTGTTCACCGTGCACTGCTACTACGAACAGGCCGACAAGGACGCCTATGTCAGCCAGCATGCCGACAACATCCGCGGGGTGATCACCGGTGGCCACACCGGCATCAGCCAGGCGCTGATAGCGCGCCTGCCCAACCTCGAAGTGATCGCTGTCAATGGCGTCGGCACCGATGCGGTGGACCTCGCCTATGCCCGCGATCGTGGCATTCAGGTGACCGCGACCATCGGCGCCCTCACCGAAGATGTCGCCGACCTCGCCATCGGCTTGTTGATTGGCTTGTGCCGGGGCATTTGCACCGGTGACCGCTTCGTCCGCGCCGGCCATTGGGCCACCAGCGCCACACCGCTGGCACCGTTGCCGCTGGCCCGCCAGGTGTCGGGCATGCGCGTGGGCATCGTCGGCATGGGCCGGGTCGGCCGCGCCGTAGCGCAGCGGGCGGCGGCGTTCGGTTGCCCGATTCGCTACACCGATTTGCAGGCGCTGGAAGTGCCTTATGGTTTCGAGGCGGATCTGCTGCAACTGGCCAAGGGCAGCGATGCGCTGATCCTGGCGGCGGCGGCCGACAAGGGCGAAGCGCTGGTCAACCGCGAGGTGCTGCAGGCGTTGGGAGCCCAGGGGTATCTGATCAACATCGCACGCGGCAAGCTGGTGGATGAGCCGGCGCTGATTGCCGCGCTGGAGGCCGGCGAGATCGCTGGCGCGGCGCTGGATGTGTTTGCCGATGAACCACGGGCGCCCGAGGCCTTGTTCGAGCGTGAGGATGTGGTGCTGCAACCGCATCGCGCCAGTGCCACGGTGCAGACCCGCACGCGCATGGGTGAGATGGTGGTGGCCAGCCTGGTGGATGTGTTTGCCGGGCGCAAGCCGCAGGGGTTGGTGGTCTGATTTGAAACTGGAATAAGAACGGCGAATGGCAAGCTGAATGCCACTCACCGTTCCACTTTTTGCCGCACAAACTTACATTAAGTTACTTCTAGCCAAAACATCTCAAAAGTCATTTGGCGAAAAATCCTACAAGGTTTTAGGAAGAGCGAAGCTCCTCTGAGAATTGATTCCTCGTTAGTGTTCAGGTGCAAATCATATGCATCTGTTCGCTAACCAACCGTTGGCCGGCATAGCCGTGCGATGACGGGTGAAAGAGGAACTTCAATGCTCAACAAGTTTGATTCAAACAGCAAGAAGCCGGCTACGGCAAATGCCACCCAAGAGATAAACGAGCACAATACCAGGCCCATCCTCAAACCCTCGGCATGGGGCTCCAGTCCCACATCTCACTCCCCAGACAGCCAATCCGAATTCGCTGAGCCGCATGAGAGCAACCCGGTCGCCCCTGACTTCAAACTACGCGGCACTTTCCAGAGCCCGTTGCTGAACAGCGCCGTGCCCATGGCGGTGACGTGCGGGATCTACAGCTACCGCCTGCAATTGCTGACCAACGAAGTGCTGGAGTCGCTCAAGCACAATGCCTGCGATGGGTGTGAGGAAAAAGGCCGATGAACAGTAAAGCCTTGGTCGAGCTCATCAACGAGCATCACCGCTCCGGGCAGCACAGCTATGTGCTGCTGGACCCGCTGGCAGCCCCGAAAGACAGCGAACATTCATTACTCAAAAACCTGAAGTCGGTATTGGGCGACTGTGCGATGACACGGGTGGTTAGGCCTAATATGCCCCATGCACCTGAATCGCATCCAGTGCTCGTGTGCCTTGGCTCACCAGGCAGCTTGCCTGACGCGGCGCTGCTGGAGCTGACAACAAAGGCTGCCGAACACGACATGCACCGGCGCAAGCGCCAGGTCTGTGGCTGGCTGCTCAGCGAAGCCGCGCCCTCTGCCATTGCATCTCACGTGACCGCGCTGTGCCGTTTGCCCGAAGCATCCGGAGCGACGTCGTTTCACCCTGTTTACGAACCGCTGCGACTGGAACTGCTGGCAGCGTTGTTCGAGCGTGCGGAACAGGGACCGTGGTGGCCGATCGAGCGCTGGGTGTTCGTGACCAGTGGCGGCAGCCTGGCGAGCCTGAGAGGTCAGCCTCGCAACCGGCGTAGTCTGCCTGCGGGCGCCATCGGTGTGCAGCAGGACGCCGCGCTGATCGAGGCCGTGTTAGCGATATGGAAAGCGTCCCTCCTGTTTACCAGTGCTACCAAAGTCTCAACGTTGCCTCCTTTCGCTGCTGTGCGTGCCTCCAATCACATCAATAGTGCGCGCGGGCTCGGCTTGAGCGCTGAGCAGGACATCCAGGCACTTGCCCTGCATCTGCTTTGCCTGCACCCACAGCTGCACACCCTCCAGGCCGTGCGCGACATGATCGATGCGGCCATTCATCGGCAATGCCCGCTGAGCGCCCAGCTGGCGCGCTACTCCGATTCGAACTGGCAGCGCCTGGTTGCCACCCTCCCCTGTCACGAGGCCTACCCATGAGCTTCAGCCAGAACATTGCCAACCTGATCACCGAAACCGACTTCCTCCTCACCCCCTGCAAAGCCTGCCAGCGCCAGGGCCTGCCCATCCTCCCCCTGCGCCACGCCGTGGTTCCCGATACCCGCCCCGGCAGCGACCCCGCAACGCAAACCCGGAGGGGCCTGCGCACGTTACGCAGTGGTTACCTCTATGTGCTGCTCGACCAGCGCATCTGGCACGCCTACGAGGTCACCGCGCAAGGCCACTTGCGCCGCATCAATCCCTACGAGCCTAATCCTGGCCCACCAGCGTCGCTGCCCGAGCGCTGCGTGCATGAGGACCACGACATCCCCTCGTCCTTCCTCAACATCGACACCGAGACTTACGGCTCGGCCTGGCTGGCGTTCTCCAGTGATCCCTGGCCGGTCAGCGTGCTGCAGGCTTACAAGAGCGGCCAGTATCCTGCGCATCGCTTCGAGGGCCTGGACCTGATCCAGGCGCGCAAGCACCCCGAACTGCTGGGCCTGGCCATGACCCCGGATAACCTCCAGGTTGACCGCCAGGTGTTCGAATACGCCCAGCAACTGAACGGCCCGTTCGACAGCGCCCATGGCTTTCACAGCCGTTTCCTGCGCAAGACCGCCCTGCGCGGTTACCTGGTCAATGCCATGGCCCGGTACCAGCTGGAAAACGGCGTGCTGGCGGTGGTGCTCGACGATACCGTCGGCCTGATCCAGGAGTACAACCACCAGCGCCTGAACTGGGTGGTCAAGCGCCAGGCCTGGCGCGAAGACCCGCTGCGCGCCTATCAGCTGCAGACGTCGCAGATCCTGCAGATCATCCGAGCTACCCAGCGCGAATGGGCGGCGCAGAAAGTGTTCACGTTCGAAGCACAGACCGGTGATGGGCCGCCTGTGTTCGCCGATCCCGAAAAGCAGCGCCAGCCGGTGGTCGAGATGCGCCAGCAAGAGAGCGACGAAAAGCTCGAGGAGCGCTATGACGAACCCCGGCGTGCGGCGTTCCAGGCGGAGTATGAACAAGAGGAAGCCCGCTTCCAGGCCTACATCGACCGGCATGCCAGCACCTACGCGCAACTCTGTGAGAGCGCTGCCTTCGCCCTCATCGAAAGGCACGACTACGACGGCCGGGACCGCGAGTCGGGCATCGCCTACAGCAAGACCATCGCCGCCTGCCTGGCTGGTGGCATCACTGAAGCGCCGTCCATCAATCCTGAGCCAGCTTCCAACACCAGCGAAGCATTGTGGCTGAACTGGCTTCAGGACCCGAATAGCCCACCCTACCGGGCGCTCCTTCTTCGCGACGGGCCACTGATGGCAGCGCTGCTGCCAAGCTTTTCGTCGACCGAACCGACCAACTGGAACGACAGCGAAAAGTTCTACAGCGCCTTGAGCAAGTTCATCTCCAGTGAAGACGCCGGCCTGAAGATGCGTGATTCGCTCAAGCAGGCCATCACTGAACTGCAGGGCGCAGTCAACGCCGCCAGCATGCGCCTGCAAGTGCACCTCAACCCCGGCATTCAGCAGGCCGTACGGCATCTGAACAGTGCCGGCCAACGGGTTTACAACGGTGTGCACCTGATCGAACTGCAGGTGCAGATGAAGTTGGGTGAGTACTACGCCCTACAGAGCGCGCACCTGCGTGAACTGCAGAACAGGGCCAGCGAGAAACTGGCCAAGGCGCGGGAAGGCATGATGCTGTCTCTCGACGAACTGCAAGCCGGCGTACAGAACGGAGCGCGCAAGGTCAAACCGATCATCCAGACCGGGCTGCTGAGCCTGGCCGTGCTCGACCCGAAAGTGGCGCACCAGGTAATCCCGGTCAGCGTCTGGGTCGAAGGCACGGCGTATGAACTGCATGAGCGGTTGGCAAGGGAGGTCAAACTGAACGTCAACCAGTTGAACGATGCCGCGGAGATGGCGCTAGTGGAACTCAAGGTAGCAACGGGGACGCTGGAGCTGGATGCGCGAAAAAAACTGGATGGCATGAAGATCAGCGCTGGGCAGGCTTCTCAGTTGCTGCGTGATAGTTTCAGCGGACTACGAGGAACGGGAAAAGGCTCGGAGGTGCTGCTCTCGCTGGGCGGCCTTTATTTACTAAACGACAGCGCTGGCAAGAACCTGAAAAAAGCAGAAGAAGAGATTGGCTCTAAGTCCCCCGAAGCCTTGGTAGCGTTGTATGGCTCAATGATAGGTATCGCTGGCAGCGGCATAGAATTAATTGGACTTTTCATACCACACAGAGCAAGTACAACCAATAACTTGGCCACTGGCCGTACAATTGCAAAATTCGGAGCCATGATTAACGCTGCCGCAGGTCTTTTCGAGTCGATTTATCTTATGATGGCTACAAAACGCAAACATGGTGATGGTGATAGCAAAGCTGCTTTGGGATACGGACTCGCTGCAGCCTTAACCATTGGAGGAGTCGCCAGTGGGATACGAGCTGTATTTAGCCCGCTGTTAATTGGTGCAGTAGGCGCGACTATTATGCTTAGCGCAATTACATACAAGATCACCAAGTGGGCTGAAAAAATGGAATCAACACGACTGGAGCAATGGGCCAAACGCTGCTTTTTCGGAATCGCTAACGAGTCACCACGAATTCATTGGAATTCACCAAACCATGCCGACATCGCCTTTGCTGAGTTAAACGCAGCCACCTTGGACCTAACCGGCGGGTTAGCATTCAAAACTGAAAGAGCAGATCCTGCAACCAGTTCAAAAATAGGCGGACTTGTTAACCTAGAAACGAAGCGAAGCATAAAATTTCAGTTCACGCTTCCGTATTTCTCAGAATTGAGCTCCAGCTATCATTGGGCACTTGTAGTTCATCGCCATGGAGATGGCTTGCCACCCAACTATATAGGTGGCGAGGTTATCGCAACGGATCGATTTTCGCCACCACCAGTGAGATCCAGAACCTCTATATTTTCCGCAATGACAACTTCAAAAAAAACCAAAACGCCTGATTATCTTGCGAATACTTTGAAGGTAACCCAAAAGCGCCGCAAAGTAACCCAGAGCGAAGAAGAATACAATTTCGAGGTCTTCGGCGGGACTATAGAACTCACACCAGATATTGCAAGACACAACATCACAAGTGCTTCACTATTGATAGCTTACTGGCCAGACCGAAACATACCCGATGCGTATGCCGAAATTGCATTGCAGGGTGAAGCATAATGACCCAACGACATCGCGCCATTGGCTGGAAGTATGATCTCCCAGCCACAAACGCTCCTAGCCTCTTGAACCTAGACATAGCTAATCTGGATCCGCCACCAAACCGTATCGACGACATTACAATTGAAATATCCAGGCCCCCTATGGAGCTCAGAGGATTCTCCTTCATAATGGGATCCCTAACATTAATAGCAACATCTGGCGTCACAGCAGCGTCATTATATTATAGTTTTTTTGTAGCAACCAAAACCGACATATCATTCGTAGCGATATTCTTAGCAGCCTGCATCGCAGCCTTCATCTTATTGACTCCATACATCCGCATGGACATTGAGCAGCCTCGAAATGAGCCAGTTCGCTTTAATAGGAAGCGTCGAAAGGTCTACTTCTACCAATACAGAACGGACCTATTGCATCCCTTCAGCATAAAGCGCTGGGGAGTAAAGCCCATCGCGTACGACTGGGATGATCTTACTGCTGAAGCTTACCGCTTGTATGCACCCATGGGATATGGCGGATTAATGGAGAAAGTCATGATATCCGTTTGCAAGCCTGGTACAAACGAAGTAATAGACCGCGTACTCTTTGCTGACAACATAGAGACTGGCGAACAATACTGGGCAATCGTCAGGCACTTCATGCAGAAGGGGCCCGAAGCCCTCCCCGATTTCGTCCACCCACCTTGGGACTGGAATGAGGGCATTTATTCCAATCCTTTCGATCAACGCGCTCCCAAGGTCCAGTGGCCCACCGAAATGGACCTGGAATCCCGCACCGCCCCCGCCCCAGGAGAACAACCATGAAACCTGTGGTGCTCGTCGGCCACTCCCATGCCTGCCCGATCCACGGCAAAGGCGTCGTGGAAACCGGCAGCCCCAACTACACCTTCAACGGCAAGGCCGTGGCCAGGGTCGGTGACCGGACAAGTTGCGGGGCAGTGATCGTCAGCGGCTCGGCGGGCTACCAGATCGAAGGCAAGGCCGTGGCGCGCCAGGGAGATCGAACTGACCATGGTGGGTATCTGGAGGAAGGCGATATTGGCTGGCAACTTGAATGATCTGGCGGGCCATACATAAAGGGGGCCGCTTTGCGGCCCATCGACGCGGTTCGTCGCCACCACAAGCGCGGCTCTCACAGGTCCTCCATCGTTTTCAAAAAGCGGTGGAGGACCTCCCGATACATCAGGCCACCGCCAGCTCCACCGCCTCCCCATTCATCCGCACCGGCCACACCCGCAGCCGCTGCCCGGCATCCTCCAGGCACGCCCCGCTCTGCAGGCTGAAGTGCTGCTTGTACAACGGCGCCGCCACCACCAATTCCCCTTGCAAGCTACCGACCAGCCCTCGCCCGATGATATTGGCCCCCGAGCGCGGATCGCGGTTGTCCACCGCATACAGGCTCTGCTCCAGTTCGGGCAGGTAGAACAGCGCCACCTGCGCGCCATCCAGCCACACCACCACGCCAGAGTCGGCCACCAGGTCATCGGCCTGGCACACCGCCTTCCAGCTCTCTTGGGGTTTCACAGCAGCATTGGACAGGTTCATCAGACAGCCTCCTCGACGGTTGGGATCAGGTGCAGCGGTGCAGCCGGCCGGCGTTGTTCGCGCTCGCGCACGAAGTGCACGTCCGGGTCGGCGCGCTTGTCGTTGACGAAGGTGCGGAAGCGCTTGAGCTTCTCGGGGTCGTTGAGGGCGTTGGCCCATTCGCATTCATACTGGTCGACCACATGCTGCATCTGCGCCTCCAGCTCGGCCGCCAGGCCCAGGCTGTCATCAAGGATCACCTGCTTGAGGTAGTCCAGGCCGCCTTCCAGGCTTTCGCGCCAGACCGAGGTGCGCTGCAGCTTGTCGGCGGTGCGGATGTAGAACATCAGCACGCGGTCGATCAGGCGCACCAGGGTTTCGTCGTCCAGGTCGGTGGCGAACAGTTCGGCGTGACGCGGGCGCATGCCACCGTTGCCGCAGATGTACAGGTTCCAGCCTTTGTCGGTGGCGATCACGCCGATGTCCTTGCTCTGCGCCTCGGCGCACTCGCGGGTGCAGCCGGATACCGCAAACTTGAGCTTGTGCGGGCTGCGCAGGCCCTTGTAGCGGTCCTCCAGGCGCAGGGCCATGCCGACGCTGTCCTGCACGCCGTAGCGGCACCAGGTGCTACCCACGCACGACTTCACCGTGCGTGTCGACTTGCCGTAGGCGTGGCCGGTTTCGAAACCGGCTTCGATCAGCTCGCCCCAGATCAGCGGCAGCTCGTGCAGCTGGGCGCCGAACAGGTCGATGCGCTGGCCGCCGGTGATCTTGGTGTAGAGGTCGTACTTTTTCGCCACCTGGCCGATCACGATCAGCTTGTCGGGGGTGATCTCGCCGCCGGGAATGCGTGGCACCACCGAATAGGTGCCATTCTTCTGCATGTTGGCCATGAAGGTGTCGTTGGTGTCCTGCAGCGGCACCAGCGCCGGGTCCATGATCGGCTGGTTCCAGCACGAGGCGAGGATCGAGCCCACCGCCGGCTTGCAGATGTCGCAGCCGACATGGCCCTTGCCGTGGCGTTCGAGCAGTTCGTTGAAGCTGCGGATACCCTCGACCCGCACCAGCCCGTAGAGCTCCTGACGGGTGTAGGCGAAGTGCTCGCACAGGCTCTTGTCGACGGTCACGCCACGGGCGGTGAGTTCGTGCTCGAACACCTGCTTGAGCAGTGCCGCGCAACCGCCGCAGCCGGTGGCGGCCTTGGTGCAGCCTTTGACCGCAGCGAGGTCGCCGCAGCCACTGTCGATGGCCGCACACACCGCGCCCTTGCTGACGTTATGGCACGAGCAGATGGTTGCGCTGTCGGGCAGCGCATCGGCGCCGAGCGCAGGCGCACCGCCACTCTGCGGCAGGATCAGTGCTGCCGGGTCGGCCGGCAGGGCGATGCCGTTCTGGGCGTACTGCAGGAGGGTGTCGTAGTAGCTGTTGTCGCCCACCAGCACTGCGCCGAGCACGTGCTTGCCGCTGGCATCCACCACCAGCCGGCGGTAGGCGCTGTTGGCCTCGTCGATGAAGCGGTAGCTACGCGAACCCGGCGTGGCGCCGTGGGCATCGCCGATGGAGCCGACATCCACGCCCAACAGCTTGAGCTTGGTCGACATGTCGGCACCGGTGAATTCGCTGGCAGCTTCGCCCATCAGCAGCGCTGCCAGGTTGCGCGCCATGCTGTAGCCCGGGGCGACCAGGCCGAACACGCTGCCATTCCACGAGGCGCATTCACCGATGGCGAAGATGCGTGGGTCGCTGCTACGACAGTGGTTATCGATCACCACGCCACCGCGAGCGGCGATCTGCAGGCCGCTGGCACGGCCCAAAGCGTCTTGCGGGCGGATACCGGCGGAGAACACGATCAGGTCGGTTTCCAGGTGTTCGCCGCCGTCGAAATTCATGCGGTAGCGGTAGGTTTCACCCGCGCTGATCGACTGGGTGGCGCGCGACAGGTGCACGCCGACGCCCAGCGCTTCGATTTGCGCCTTGAGCGCAGCGCCGCCCTCGCCGTCCAGTTGCACCGGCATCAGCCGTGGGGCGAATTCCACCACGTGGGCTTCCAGGCCGAGGGACTTCAGGGCGTTGGCGGCTTCCAGGCCGAGCAGGCCGCCACCGACCACCACGCCACGGCGCGCGTGGCCGGCAGCGGCGCGAATGGCATCGAGGTCGTCGAGGGTGCGGTAGACCAGGCGGGCATTGCCGCTGGAGCCTTCGATTGGTGGCACGAACGGGTAGGAGCCGGTAGCCAGGATCAGCTGGTCGTAGCCGTAGCGCCCCTCGGCAGTCACCACCTCGCAGCGTTCGCGGTCGACTTCCAGCACCGCTTCGCCCAGGTGCAGGTGCACGCCGCTGTCGCCGTAATAGGCCTGCCCGCACAGGGCCAAGGTCTCGGCGCAGCTGCCGGCGAAATACTCCGACAGGTGCACGCGGTCGTAGGCACGTTGACGTTCTTCGCCGAACACGTGCAGCTCGAAGCGCTCAAGGGCGCCGCGTTCGACCAGTTGCTCGACGCAATGGTGGCCGACCATGCCGTTGCCGACGATGACCAGTCGCTCTCGTTGCCCGCTCGCTGTTGCCTTCATAAGCCGATCCTCGATCAAAAAAAAAGCGCCTGGAGCCGAAGCTCCAGGCGCCTTTGCCTGTATTCATCACGGTGGGTGGCCCGGGTTGATCGCCGTTGATCAGTGGGCTTTGTTGTATCAGGGTTAAAGCAGGGACTGTGCCAATCCAGTTTCCTGTAAAGGCCTCTTCGCGGGTAAACCCGCTCCCACAAGGGCCTCCACTGCCTTCAAACTTTGCACAGTACCTGTGGGAGCGGGTTCACCCGCGAAGAGGCCGGCACAACAAATGCACATTTCAAGTGCAGAGCTCACCATCCTGGAGCACATCAATACACATCACGCCGATAGCGCTTGGCCTTGCCCAACGCCTCGACATACGCATCGGCATCCACGCCGCCATGCACGGCAATCACCTCACGCAACGCCGCATCCACATCCTTGGCCATGCGCTGGGCATCACCACAGACATAGAAGTACGCGCCCGCCTCCAGCCACTGCCACAACTGCGCGCCCTGCTCGAGCATGCGCTGCTGCACATAGACCTTCTCGGCCTGGTCCCGCGAGAACGCCGTGTCCAGGCGCAGATGCCCGCTCGCCTGCCAGGCCTCCAGCTGTGCCTGGTAATAAAAGTCCGTGGCCGCAAACTGCTCGCCGAAGAACAGCCAGTTACCGCCGGTGGCACCGCGTGCCTCGCGCTCTTCGAGGAAGGCACGGAACGGCGCGATGCCAGTGCCGGGGCCGACCATGATCACTGGCAGATTGTCGTCCTCAGGCAGGCGAAAGTGCTTCGACACTTGCGGGAAGATTGCCACCCTCAACGCCTGCGCACGGTCCGCAAGGAACGTTGAACACACCCCTTTGCGCTCGCCATAGCGCACGGTGGCGACGGTGAGGTGGACCTGGTCCGGATGCGCCAACGGGCTGGAGCTGATCGAATACAGACGCGGCTGCAACGGCTTGAGCAGGTCGAGCCAGGTAGCCAGCGGCAACTGCTGAGGGAACGCACGCAGCACATCGACCAGTTGCCGGCCCCACAGCCAATCCTGCAGTTCGGCCTTGCACTCGGGCTGCAGCAGACGCCGCAGGTCGGCGGCATGGGCGCTGAACACCTGCAGTTGCTGCGGGGTGACCTTGGCGATTTCCAAGTGCGTTTCCAGGGCCTCGGCCAGTGGCATCGCCTGCTGCCCCTTCAACGCAACCCATTCCTTGCCATCGAGCTGCATCAGCGCCAGCAGCTCCTCGACCAACGCCGGGCAGTTGCGCGGCCATACGCCCAAGGCATCGCCGGCGGCATAGGTGAAACCGCTGCCGGACAGGCCAAACACCAGCTGGCGGGTTTCCTTGTTGGCACCCGGGCCGTTGAGCAGGTGATTTTCCAGCAGCGGGGCCGACCACGGTTGCTGCTTGCTGTAGCTCGCGACCGGCGACGGTTCACTGACCGGTGCTGGCGAGCCGGTGCTGCCGAGCTCCGGCAGCAGGGCTTCGAGCCACCCGGCGAAGGCCTCATCGAAATCCGGTTCGCAATCGACCCGCTGCAGCAAACGGCGCGCACCCAGTTCGGCCAGGCGCTGGTCGAGCTTGCGGCCAAAGCCGCAGAACTGGTCGTAGCTGGAGTCCCCCAAGGCCAGCACGGCATAGGGCAGCTCCGCGCAGCAAGCGCCCTCCTCGCCTTGCAGCGCCTGCCAGAACGCCGTGGCGCTGTCGGGCGCGTCACCGTCACCGAAGGTGCTGGTAATCAGCACCACACTGGCGGCGCCTTGCAGCTGGGTGGGGCTTACCGCGGCCATGCAACTGAGCTGCACGTCGAGACCAGCGCCGCGCAGGCGCTGGGCACAACGTTCGGCAAGCGCTTCGCCATTGCCCGTCTGCGAAGCCCACAGCACCTGGTGGCGCGGCGCGGCGATGGCCGGGGCAGCGGCTGGCTGCGCAAACAAGCCCGCCAGCAAACCATCGACAAACAGCCGCCGTGAAGCAGCCAATGGCGCGCTGGCCGGCAGGCTGGGTACGCCCTCGGCACGCGCCTGATCAAGGCCGAGCAGGAAGCCCTGCAGGTAATGACGCTCGTCATCGGCCAGCACCGGGGCTGGCAAAGTGTCCAGGCCAAGCAGGCGGGACAGGGTCGCGGTCGGCATGCGGGCAGGCTCCGGCAGAGGGGTGTTCAGCTCAAGGGCATCGATGCGCTCGCCAGCGACCCGCTCCAGGGCCACGGCGCAATGCTTGAACGCCGGCTGCAGCGACAGGGGGTCGACCGCATCGCAGGTCACGGCATTGATCGCCAACTGCTCGCCGACCAGGTCATTCCAGTGGAACGGGGCAAAGCAGTTGCCGGGCATGACCCGGTCGCTGATGCGCGCCGGCAACAGCGCCTGGCCGCGACGTGAGCGGATGGCGACCTGATCCTTGTCGGCGATGCCCAGGCGGGCAGCATCATCAGGGTGGATTTCAATGAAGGGCCCGGGCTCCAGCTTGTTCAGCGCCGGCACCTTGCCGGTCTTGGTCAGGGTGTGCCACTGGTGCTGCACGCGGCCGGTGTTGAGCACCAGCGGGTAGTCGGCGTCTGGCAGCTCGGGCGCCGGCAGCCAAGGCCGGGCGAAGAAGCGCGCCTTGCCACTGGCGGTAGGGAACGCCAGGGCAGGCGCATGCCCCTCGGCATCGCGCAACAGCTGCTGGCTGCTGCCGTCGTTCAGGTAACGCAGCGGGCTGCGGTCGTCATCGCGACCCGGCGCGCTGGGCCATTGCCGTGGGCTGAGGCGCAATTGCTGATAGCTGATGCCGCGCAAGTCGTAGCCGGTGGCCGGGTTCCAGAAGCGCCGGATCTCGTCGTACACCGCCTCGGCGTCGGGGTAATCGAACGCCTCGGCGTAGCCCATGGCGCAGGCAACCCGAGCGATGATCTGCCAGTCCGCCAGGCTTTGGCCGGGCGCCTGGACCGCCTGCGGCATCAACGTCAGGTTGCGCTCGCTGTTGATCATCACACCCTCGCCTTCGGCCCACAGCGCGGCGGGCAGGAGAATATCGGCGTAGCGGTTGGTCTCGGTGTCGAGGAAGGCGTCCTGGGTGATCACCAGTTCGGCCTGGCGCAGGCCGTCGATCACCTGCTGGCGGTTGGCGACGCTGGCCACCGGGTTGCTGCAGATCACCCAGCAGGCTTTCACCTCGCCAGCCTTCATCTGTTCGAACAGCGCGATCGTGCCCTCGCCGCCTTCGCTGCGCAGGCTGCCCGGTTGCAAGTGCCATTGCTCCTCGACGAAGGCGCGGTCTGCCGCCACCAGCGCAGAGCGCTGGCCCGGCAGGCCCGGGCCCATGTAGCCCATCTCGCGGCCGCCCATGGCATTGGGCTGGCCGGTCAGCGAAAACGGCCCGCTGCCGGGGCGGCAGATGGCGCCCGTAGCCAGGTGCAAGTTGCACAGGGCGTTGCTGTGCCAAGTGCCGTGGACGCTCTGGTTGAGGCCCATGGTCCAGCAACTCATCCACTCCCCGGCCGTGCCGATCCATTCGGCTGCCTGGCGGATGTCGGCTTCGCTCAGGCCGGTGATGGCGGCCACGCGCTCCGGGGTGTAATCGTCGAGGAAGGCCGGCAGTTCGTCCCAACCCTCGGTGTGACAGGCGATGAACGCGGGGTCGGTGTGGCCGTTGTTGTGCAGCACGTGCAGCAGGCCATTGAGCAGGGCCATGTCAGTGCCAGGGCGCACTTGCAGGAACAGGTCGGCCTTGTCGGCCGTGGCAGTGCGCCGCGGGTCGACGACGATCAGCCGGGCACCGGCCTTGACCCGGTCGAGCAGGCGCAGGAACAGGATCGGGTGGCAGTCGGCCATGTTCGCGCCGATCACCAGGAACACCTCGGCGCGTTCGAAATCCTGGTAGCTGCCGGGGGGGCCATCGGCCCCGAGCGACAGCTTGTAGCCGCTGCCAGCACTGGCCATGCACAGCCGCGAGTTGGACTCGATATGCCGGGTACGGATAAAGCCCTTGGCCAGCTTGTTGGCCAGGTACTGGGCCTCCAGCGACATCTGCCCGGACACATACAGCGCCACCGCGTCCGGGCCATGCTGGTCGATGATGCCGCGCAGGCGCTCGCCGGCCTGGGCAATGGCCTGGTCCATGCTGCTGCGCGCCGGCTGCTGGCTGCGTTGCTGACGGACGTAGGCGTCCTCCATGCGCCCGGCGGCGGTCAGTGGCAGGTGTGCGGTGAGGCCCTTGGTGCACAGGCGGCCGAAGTTGCTCGGGTGCTGCTTGTCGCCGCTGATCTTGCTGACCTTGCCGTCGGCAACGCTCATGACGATGCCGCAACCGACGCCACAGTAGGGGCAGACGCTGCGTACTTCGCGGGTGGTCATGGGCGGTCTCCCCTTTCAGGCATGCAAAAAGGCGCCGGCTGCCCGGGCTTGCAAAGCAAGCGGGGCAACACGGCGCCTTTGTCGTGAGTGGTGGGGCTGTCGACGTTGATAGCCCTGGATAAAGGTCATTGAGCAATTAGTGGGCCAGCTGTACCAGCCCTTTCGCGGGTGAACCCGCTCGCACAGGATCGCCGCAGGCTTGAAGGCAGTGCAGGACCTGTGGGAGCGGGTTCACCCGCGAAGAGGCCAGCACAGGCAGCGCACCACGCGGTGGCAAGCGAGCTACCCATGGCGCTATGCTGGGGCAATTTCCAGCAAGAGCTACAGCCCGCATTCCATGTCCAAGGTGATCCTCAAGACCCCCGCCCAACTCGAACTGATGCGCAACGCCGGCCGGCTGTTGGCCCAGGTGTTCGCCGAACTCGACCGCTTCATCCGCCCCGGCGTGACCACGATGCAGATCAACGACCGCGCCGAGGCCTTCATCATCGACACCCTCAAGGCCCGCCCGGCCAGCAAGGGCCAGTACGGCTTCCCCTACTCGCTCAACACCTCGGTGGACCATGTGGTCTGCCATGGCATCCCCAAGGTCGATGAAGTGCTGAAGGAAGGCTCGATCATCAACGTCGACATCACCCTCGAACAGGGTGGCTACATTGCCGACTCGTCGAAGATGTACAGCATCGGGCCAATCAGCGAAGACGCCCAGCGGTTGGTCGACACCACTTACGATGCGCTGTGGAAAGGCATCGAACAGGTACGTCCCGGGGCGACGCTGGGGGATATCGGCCATGCCATCCAGGCCCATGCCGAAGCGGCTGGCTACAGCGTGGTACGCGAGTACTGCGGCCATGGCATCGGCCAGCAGATGCACGAAGGGCCCGAGGTGCTGCATTTCGGCCTGCGTGGCATGGGCATGAAGTTGCAGCCGGGGATGGTGTTTACCATCGAACCGATGATCAACCAGGGCGGGCGCGGGACGCGGACGCTGAAGGATGGCTGGACGGTGATTACCCGGGACCACTGCCTGTCGGCGCAGTGGGAGCATACGGTGGCGGTGACCGAGGATGGGGTCGAGGTGCTGACGTTGCGCGAGGAAGAGCGCAGCCATTAAGGCCAGAAACGAAAAAAGCGACCCTAGGGTCGCTTTTTTGTGGCTTCCGGGTGTTCAGTGGGCCCTGGAAGCGGAATATGGCGCAGCGGACGGGACTCGAACCCGCGACCCCCGGCGTGACAGGC
>NZ_VZII01000051.1 GCF_009391885.1 Pseudomonas sp. MN1F
AGTTTTTTGCGAGAAACTCGTTTAACTTCAGACACTTAACTCGCTTCGATCTCTCGTTGCGGGAGGTGAATAATACAGCATTTGAAACCGCTGTCAACCTTCATCTCAACCGCTATCGATCATTCAACCGAAGCGCTTCCGACACCACCTGATTCATCCAACTCATTGAATTTCAAGGAGTTTTCCGTTTCGACTACGTCGGAAGTGGGGCGCATTATAAGGGGATTCGAAGGCGCGTCAACCCTTATTTTGAAGAAACTTCAATATCGCTGAAAAGCAAAGCGGGGAGGCCTGACGGCCTCCCCGCTCTTCAACCGCTCTATATAGAGTCAAAGCACGCCAGCACTGCGCAAACGCCCTACAGCATCGGCATCCATTCCCAGCACATCACCCAGCACCGCCTCGGTATGCTCGCCCAGCAGCGGCGGCGCACGCCGATACTCTACAGGCGTTTCGGACAGCCGAATCGGGCTGGCCACCTGCGGCACGCTCCCAGCCAGCACATGGGGCATGGTTACCGCCAGCCCCCGCGCCAACACCTGTGGATCCTGGAACATCTGCGCCAGATCGTTGATCGGCCCGCATGGCACCCCGGCGGCCTCCAGTTGACTCACCCATTCGGCAGTGGTCTTGAATACCGTCGCCTGGCGAATCAGTGGAATCAGCTCGGCCCGGTTTGCCACCCGCTGCTTATTAGTAGCGAAACGCGGGTCATCCGCCCACTGCGGCTGGCCAGCCACCTCGGCGAATTTGCGGAACTGGCCATCGTTACCCACAGTGAGGATGAAATCGCCATCCGCCGTCGGGAAATCCTGATAAGGCACAATGTTAGGGTGAGCATTACCCAACCGCCGCGGCGGACTGCCCGTGGTCAGGTAGTTCATCGCCTGGTTGGCCAGGCACGCCACCTGCACATCGAGCAACGCCATGTCGATATGTTGACCAACCCCATGCTGATCGCGGTAGGCGAGGGCAGCCAGAATCGCCACCGTCGAGTACAGCCCGGTGAGAATATCGGTCAGTGCAACACCTACCTTCACCGGCCCGGCACCGTCTTCTCCATCCGGGCGCCCGGTCAGGCTCATCAGCCCGCCCAGCCCCTGGATCATGAAGTCATACCCCGCACGCTTGGCATACGGCCCCGTCTGGCCGAAGCCTGTGATCGAGCAATAGATAAGCTTGGGGTTGATCGCCCTCAGGCTCGGGTAATCCAGCCCATAGGCCGCCAGCCCACCTACCTTGAAGTTCTCGATGACGATATCCGACCTGGCCGCCAGCTCCCGCACCAGGCGCTGGCCTTCCGGCTGGGTGAAATCGATGGTCACCGAGCGCTTGTTGCGGTTTGCCGACAGGTAATAGGCCGCCTCGCTGGTGTTCTCCCCCTCGGCATCCTTGAGGAAGGGCGGCCCCCAGGAGCGAGTATCGTCGCCGCTGCCAGGGCGCTCGACCTTGATCACGTCAGCACCCAGGTCCGCCAGGATCTGGCCAGACCAAGGCCCCGCCAGCACACGGGAGAGGTCCAGCACCCGCAGATGAGATAGCGCGCCCATGGGCTGGCTCCTTATCAGTAGAAGGCCTGGATGCCGGTCTGTGCACGCCCGAGGATCAGCGCATGCACGTCATGGGTACCCTCATAGGTGTTGACCACCTCAAGGTTGACCAGGTGGCGCGCCACGCCGAACTCATCGGAAATGCCGTTGCCGCCAAGCATGTCGCGGGCCATACGGGCAATATCCAGGGCCTTGCCGCAAGAGTTGCGCTTCATGATCGAGGTGATTTCCACCGCCGCAGTGCCTTCGTCCTTCATGCGCCCCAGGCGCAGGCAGCCTTGCAGGGCCAGTGTGATCTCGGTCTGCATGTCAGCCAGCTTCTTCTGGATCAGCTGGTTGGCCGCCAGCGGACGACCGAACTGCTGACGATCCAGGGTGTATTGGCGAGCGGTGTGCCAGCAGGCTTCAGCCGCACCCAGCGCACCCCAGGAAATGCCATAACGCGCCGAGTTCAGGCAAGTGAACGGACCTTTGAGGCCGCGCACATCCGGGAAGATGTTCTCCTCAGGGACGAACACGTTGTCCATGACGATCTCACCGGTGATGGAAGCACGCAGGCCAACCTTGCCATGGATCGCCGGGGCGCTGAGGCCTTCCCAGCCTTTTTCCAGAACAAAGCCGCGGATATCGCCGGCATCATCCTTGGCCCAGACCACGAACACATCGGCGATCGGGCTGTTGGTGATCCACATCTTGCTGCCACTCAGGCGATAGCCGCCATCAACCTTCCTGGCACGGGTGATCATCGAGCCTGGGTCGGAGCCATGGTTAGGCTCGGTCAGGCCAAAGCAACCAATCCACTCGCCAGAGGCCAGTTTGGGCAGGTATTTCTGCTTCTGCGCTTCGGTACCGAATTCGTTGATCGGCACCATCACCAGCGAAGACTGCACGCTCATCATCGAGCGGTAGCCAGAGTCGATGCGCTCCACTTCGCGGGCAATCAGGCCGTAGCACACATAGTTCAGGCCGCTGCCACCGTATTGCTCGGGAATGGTCGCACCGAGCAGGCCGACTTCACCCATCTCGCGGAAGATCGCCGGGTCGGTCTGCTCGTGACGGAAGGCTTCCAGCACGCGCGGGGCCAGCTTGTCCTGGGCGAACTGATAAGCGCTGTCACGCACCATGCGCTCTTCTTCAGTGAGCTGCTGATCCAGCAGCAGCGGGTCGATCCAGTTGAAGCTTGCTTTACCGGCCATGAGCGAAATCCTCGAAATAGGGGAGCGGTTTCTTGTGCCATTGATGCTAGGCCTGATCCGGCACCACGACAAACGAGGATTGCGCACGCATCAGTGATATTTTGTCACTCCGAAATAGTCAAAAACGCCATATTCATGGCCCCATGAGTGAGGTTGTCGTACATGCGCCGCAAGATTCCCAGCACCACAGCACTGGTCTGCTTCGAAGCGGCCGCACGCCACGAGAGCTTTACCAAGGCAGCCCAGGAGCTGGCCCTGACCCAGGGCGCCGTCTGTCGCCAGATCGGCGGACTTGAAGCGTTTCTCAATGTGGAACTGTTCAGGCGCTCACGTCGCGGCGTGAAACTCACCGAGGCCGGGCTTTCCTATAGCCGGCAGGTGGCCGCGCAGCTGGATGCGGTAGAGCGCGACACGCTGTCGGTGATGCGACAGCAGGGCGCCAACGTGATCGAACTGGCTGTAGTGCCTACCTTCGGCACCCAATGGCTGCTGCCACGGCTCAAGGACTTCCAGCAACGTCATCCCGAGGTCACTGTCAACCTGACCAACCGTACCCGCCCGTTCCTGTTCGCCGACACCCCGTTCGACGCCGCCATTTACTTTGGTGATGCCGACTGGTCCGGCACCCAGTCCCATCGCCTGATGGGCGAAAACCCCGTGCCGGTGTGCAGCCCGGCCTTGCTGAACGGGCAGGGCATGCTCGATGCCCAGCGCATCGCCAGCTTGCCACTGCTGCAACAGACCACCCGGCCCTACGCCTGGCGCCAGTGGTTCAATGGCCTGGGCCTGAATATCGCAGGCGACATGACAGGCCCGCGCTATGAACTATTCTCCATGCTGGCTCAGGCGGCGATGCACGAAATGGGCATCGCACTGATCCCGCCGTTCCTGATCCAGCGTGAACTGGAGGAGGGCAGGTTGGTGGTCGCTAACAGATACGCGCTGTCCAGCGACAAGGCCTACTATCTGATGATTCCCGACCGCAAGGTAGAGTCCGCGTCACTGCGGGCCTTCCGTGACTGGCTGGTGAGCCAGGCACAGCTCTATACCGCCTCGCACAAAGACGAAAGTGCCTGACCTACCTTTGTAGTCAATTATTTTAAACACCTACAGATATACGTTTTTGTCGCATAAGCGAAAACTGTTCAGGTGAATCGAAAAACCCCTTCCAAACCGCTAAACACGCGGCTTTCAGAGGGTTTTACGACATTCACGAGCCCATCAGCGAAATCATCGCAAAAAATTTCTATTTTTCCCCTAATCTGCCAATAGCCCATGTTTGACGGGCTGTAGCCTATCGCTTGCGACATACGGTCACAGGGTGACTTGTAGTTTTAACTTCGTTTCGCTCCAGAACCGGTTGAAGGCCCCTTGGTTCGTCTGCAAAATGCTTCGCCCGCCTTGGATTCGGCGGGTTCGGCGCTCAACAGCCGCCCCAGCGCACCATCCGTAGTGTGCTGGCTTTTACAAAGACAAAAGGTCACCGCAGGAGAAATAGTCGTGCACATTGGTGTTCCTCTCGAGACGCAGACCGGTGAGACAAGGGTCGCTGCGACCCCCGAAACCATCAAGAAACTGATTGGCCAGGGCCATCAGGTCACCGTCCAACGGGGGGCAGGGCTCAACGCCAGCATTCCGGACAGTGCCTATGAGGCCGTGGGGGCTTCCCTGGGAAGCGCAGCCGATGCCTACGGCGCCCAATTGGTGCTCAAGGTGGTCGCTCCCAACGACCAGGAACTGGCTCTGATCAACAGTGGCAGCCTCCTGGTAGGCATGCTCAACCCCTTCAACAGCGAGCTGATCGGCAAGATGGCTGAACGCGGGATTACCGCTTTCGCCCTGGAAGCCGCGCCACGCACCTCACGGGCCCAGAGCCTGGATGTGCTGTCGTCGCAGGCCAACATCGCCGGTTACAAGGCCGTGTTGCTGGCGGCCCACCACTATCCTCGCTTCATGCCCATGCTGATGACCGCCGCCGGTACCGTTAAGGCCGCGCGCGTGCTGATCCTGGGGGCAGGTGTTGCCGGCCTGCAGGCCATCGCCACCGCCAAGCGCCTGGGTGCGGTGATCGAGGCATCCGACGTACGCCCGGCGGTGAAGGAGCAGATCGAATCGCTGGGCGCCAAGTTCATCGACGTGCCCTACGAGACCGACGAAGAGCGTGAATGCGCCGAAGGCGTCGGCGGCTATGCCCGGCCTATGCCGGCCAGCTGGATGCAACGTCAGGCCCAGGCGGTCCACGAGCGTGCCAAGCAGGCCGATATCGTCATTACCACCGCGCTGATCCCCGGCCGCAAGGCACCGACCCTGCTCAGCGCCGAAACGGTCGCACAGATGAAACCTGGCTCTGTGGTCATCGACCTGGCGGCAGCCCAGGGCGGCAACTGCCCGCTGACGGTCGCCGACCAGGTGGTGCAGGAAAACGGCGTGATCATCGTCGGCCCGACCAATCTGCCGGCCCAAGTGGGTGCCGATGCCTCGGCGCTGTATGCGCGCAACCTGCTGGACTTCATGAAGCTGCTGTTCGACAAAGACGGCGCGCTGGTCATCAACCTCGAAGACGACATCGTCGCGGCCTGCCTGATGTGCCGCGACGGCCAGGTTGTCCGCAAGAACGGCTAAGGAGCACGACAATGGAAGACATGCTGATTTCCCATGGCATCTACAACCTGATCATCTTCGTGCTGGCCATCTATGTGGGCTACCACGTGGTGTGGAACGTCACCCCGGCACTGCACACCCCGCTGATGGCGGTTACCAACGCCATTTCGGCGATCGTCATCGTCGGCGCCATGCTGGCGGCGGCCCTGACAGTGACCCCGGCCGGCAAGCTGATGGGCACCCTGGCGGTGGCCCTGGCCGCGGTCAACGTGTTCGGTGGCTTCCTGGTCACCCGCCGCATGCTTGAGATGTTCAAGAAGAAAACCAAGAACGAGGCGCAGAAGTAAGCATGAGCATGAATCTGGTAACGCTCCTCTACCTCGTCGCCTCGGTGTGTTTCATCCAGGCGCTCAAGGGCCTGTCGCACCCGACCACGTCGCGGCGCGGCAACCTGTTCGGCATGATCGGCATGGGGCTCGCGATCCTCACGACGGTTGGCCTCATCTATAAGCTGGGCGCCCTCTCTGTTGGCAACGGCGGCGCGACTGCCGGCATCGGCTACGTCATCGTCGGCCTGCTGGTCGGCGGTACTGCCGGTTCGGTCATGGCCAAGCGTGTCGAGATGACCAAGATGCCGGAACTGGTCGCCTTCATGCACAGCATGATCGGCCTGGCCGCGGTGTTCATTGCCATTGCCGCCGTGCTGGAGCCGCAGTCGATGGGCATCGTTACGGCCATCAGCGACCCGATCCCCACCGGCAACCGCCTGGAACTGTTCCTTGGCGCGGCCATCGGTGCCATTACCTTCTCCGGTTCGGTAATCGCTTTCGGCAAGCTGTCGGGCAAGTACAAGTTCCGCTTGTTCCAGGGCGCACCGGTACAGTTTGCCGGCCAGCACAAGCTGAACCTGATTCTGGGCCTGACCACCATCGCCCTGGGCCTGCTGTTCACCTTCACCGGCCACTACAGTGCCTTCACCCTGATGCTGGTCCTGGCCTTCATCATGGGCGTGCTGATCATTATTCCGATCGGGGGTGCCGACATGCCGGTGGTGGTGTCGATGCTCAACAGCTACTCGGGCTGGGCAGCGGCCGGTATCGGTTTCTCGCTGAACAACTCGATGCTGATCATCGCAGGCTCCCTGGTCGGATCGTCCGGTGCCATCCTCTCGTACATCATGTGCAAGGCGATGAACCGCTCGTTCTTCAACGTCATCCTCGGCGGCTTTGGCGGCGATACCGATGCCGGCGCGGCGCAAGGCTCGAAAGAACAGCGCCCGGTGAAGTCCGGCTCTGCCGACGACGCCACCTTCCTGCTGAGCAACGCTGACAGCGTGATCATCGTTCCGGGTTACGGCCTGGCGGTGGCCCGTGCCCAGCACGCCCTGAAGGAACTGACCGAGAAGCTGAGCCACAACGGGGTGACCGTGAAGTATGCGATCCACCCGGTGGCAGGGCGCATGCCTGGGCACATGAACGTACTGCTGGCCGAAGCCGAAGTGCCGTACGACCAGGTGTTCGAGATGGAAGACATCAACGCCGAGTTCGGCCAGGCCGATGTGGTGCTGGTGCTGGGCGCCAACGACGTGGTCAACCCGGCGGCGAAGAACGATCCGAAGTCGCCAATCGCCGGCATGCCGATCCTCGAAGCCTTCAAGGCCAAGACCATCATCGTCAACAAGCGCTCGATGGCCAGCGGCTATGCCGGCCTGGACAACGAACTGTTCTACCTGGACAAGACCATGATGGTGTTCGGTGACGCGAAGAAGGTCATCGAAGACATGGTGAAAGCGGTGGAGTGACAGCGGCTGTTGCAAACCCGCTGATATAAAGGAAGCCCCGGTCAGAATCTGCCGGGGCTTTCCTTTTGTTGATCCGGATCAACGGCTCTATTTCAATGCTTCTCATACGACCATGGTCGTGGGACGGCAATGGGCGAAATCTCTAGACTGCGCTTCAGTAGTTTCAGTAGCCCGAGATAACAATCCATGTACCGTGATCGTATCCGCTTGTCCTCCCTGCACAGCAAGGTAATGAGTGCGGCTGATGCCGCTGGCCTGATCGAGGACGGCATGACCGTCGGCATGAGCGGTTTCACCCGCGCCGGCGAAGCCAAGGCTGTGCCGCATGCCCTGGCCGAACGCGCCAAGCAGTCGCCACTGAAAATCAGCCTGATGACCGGCGCCAGCCTGGGCAACGACCTCGACAAGCAGTTGACCGAAGCCGGCGTGCTGGCCCGTCGCATGCCGTTCCAGGTCGACAGCACCCTGCGCAAGGCCATCAACGACGGCCAGGTGATGTTCATCGACCAGCACCTGTCGGAAACCGTCGAGCAGCTGCGCAACCAGCAGCTCAAGCTGCCGGATATCGCGGTCATCGAAGCCGTGGCCATCACCGAACAGGGCCACATCGTGCCAACCACCTCGGTGGGTAACTCGGCCAGCTTCGCGATCTTCGCCAAACAAGTGATCGTCGAGATCAACCTGTCACACAATGCCAATCTCGAAGGCTTGCACGACATCTATATCCCGACCTATCGCCCGACCCGCACGCCAATCCCGCTGGTCAAGGTTGACGATCGCATTGGCAGCACCGCGATCCCGATCGACCCGGCCAAGATCGTCGGCATCGTCATCAGCGACCAGCCGGATTCGCCATCCACTGTGCTGCCACCAGATGACGAAACCCAGGGCATTGCCGACCACCTGATCAACTTCTTCAAGCAAGAAGTGCAAGCTGGCCGCATGACCAACAAGCTCGGCCCGCTGCAGGCCGGTATCGGCAGCATCGCCAACGCAGTGATGTGTGGCCTGATCGAGTCGCCGTTCGAAGAACTGACCATGTACTCCGAAGTGCTGCAGGACTCGACCTTCGACCTGATCGACGCCGGCAAGCTGAGCTTTGCCTCGGGCAGCTCGATCACCCTGTCGACCCGTCGCAATGCCGATGTGTTCGGCAACCTGGAGCGTTACAAGGACAAACTGGTCCTGCGCCCGCAAGAGATCTCCAACCACCCTGAGGTGGTCCGCCGCCTGGGCATCATCGGCATCAACACAGCGCTGGAGTTCGACATCTACGGCAACGTCAACTCGACCCACGTCTGCGGCACCAGGATGATGAACGGCATTGGCGGTTCGGGTGACTTCGCCCGCAACGCCCACCTGGCGGTATTCGTCACCAAGTCGATCGCCAAGGGCGGTGCCATTTCCAGCGTGGTGCCAATGGTCAGCCACGTTGACCATACCGAGCACGACGTCGACATTCTGGTCACCGAGCAAGGCCTGGCCGACCTGCGTGGCCTGGCACCGCGTGAGCGGGCGCGGGCGATCATCGACAACTGTGTGCACCCGGACTACCGCGCAGCGCTGAACGATTACTTCGATCGCGCCTGCCAGCGTGGTGGCCACACCCCGCACATCCTGCGTGAAGCACTGAGCTGGCACGAGAACCTGGAAGAAACCGGGCGCATGCTCGCCAGCTGATCCAGCCACCTCAACTGTTCGGGCCTTGTCGTCGCCACGCCGGCGACAGGGCCAGTACAGTCAAACCACCCCCGCCTGAACACTTCGCTTAATTCACCATCACAAACTGTACTACTGTACTGCTATTTTCGCGCCCCTCTGCCTTTCAAATCTTCTGAACCTCGTCAGAATGCACCAACTCAGTGCGGACCGGTACAGTTTCGCCTATTTCGAGTGCAACAGTCGGGTTAAACAGTTAACTGGCCCATCGCATTACTGTTGAACTGTATCTACTGTTATGGACAGCAGAGGAGGATCATTGGCATCAGTTAAATCACTACCTAATCCCGCCATAAGCGGAAGGATGAAACATCATGGAACGTACCCTCAGTTCCGGTCTGGTTTTTGAAAGCAATGCCCAGCAGTCCCAGGCTTCCCTGCCACTGCGCGCTATCTCCACTCTGCTGCTGTGGCAGCGTCGCATGGCCAGCCGCCGTCAACTGGCTCGCCTGGATGCCCGCCTGCTGGCCGACGCCGGTATCAGCGAGTCGCAGCGTTACGAAGAGCTGAGCAAGCCGTTCTGGCGCTAAGCTCCGGTTTGCCGGCTGCGGCCGGCACCGCGAATTCCCCAACCCGTTGCAGGCGACTGCAGCGGGTTTTTTATTGCCCGCAAGCTACGTTTCAGAGCCGTTCCGCGCACAACCTGTACAGTTATGATAATTATTAAATTTACCATAACAGTTGTCCGCTTCCGCTCCTATTAACATCCAGAAACATCACCGCGTGATACGCTTCGCTCAGCAGTCTGGTAGAACCCGTTGTCAAACACGTAACGCAACGAGCTGTGCAAGCGTCCGATTAAGCAGAACCCTATCCAGGAGTCCTAGAACATGACCCGTAAATACCTGATTGGAGCCGCCCTGCTGCTCGGCCTGGCCAGCACCGCCCAAGCCAGCAGTTTTGTTGTTACCACCGATACCGTGGTACGCGCCTTCGCCGCCTCCACCGACGCCACTTCCGACCTGACCTCATCGTTCCGCGATGACAAGATCGTGCAGGCCGCCCGTGATGACGCCGCCAGCTTCGTCGGTACCCAAGGCGCCATTCGTGGTGCGCGGCTGGAAAGTGCCTTCCTGCACATCCGTTCGACCATGCCGCAACTGCAAGCCAGTGATGCGCAGCTGGCTCAGGCCATCCTCGCGATCTGATCAAGGCTATGCAAAGCAGGTGCGTTGGCTAGCGGCCACGCACCTGGGCTAGCCTTTGCCGTTCACTCCCCCTGCCGTCAAGAAAGCTCATGCGTTATCTGTTGCCGTTGCTGTTCACCGCCACTGCCATGGCCAGTGCCCACGCCATGGACACCACCACACAAGGCCTGGTCATCACGGGCTACGTTACCAGCCAGGTCACCGCCGCCCCCTTCGACCGCAAACTGGTCAGGCAGGCCCGCGACGATGCTGCGGCATTCGTTGCCAGCGATGGCCTGATCCGTGGTGCACGCCTGGAAGCGGCACTCGACTCGCTGCGCCACAACTGCGCCCGGCACTCCGTCGGTGACCTTGAACTGGCAGAAGCAATTCTCGTCCAATAACTATCCCTGACTCCCTGTATTTTTCGGAGATGCTCCATGCGTAAACCGCTGATTGCCGCTACCCTCGGCATGTTGCTGCTGGCCGACCTGGCCCATGCACAGACCCTGGTGGCCACCAGCAACATCATCGTGCGCGCCTTTGGCCGCTCGATCGATTTCACCTCTGACACCACCACTTCGATCCGCGACGCCAAAGTCGTGCGCGAAGCCCATGACGACGCCGCCAGCTTTGTCGCCAGCAATGGCGATATCCGTGGTGCGCAGCTCGAAGCTGCATTCAGCACCCTGCGCGAGCGTGTACCTGAAGCGCGCGACGCCAGCGACCAAGTACTGGCCGAAGCCATCCTCGCGCTGTGAACCGCGTGCGTGCCTGGCTGCTCGGCTGCGCCCTGACGCTGCTGGGCACGCCCGCCCTGGCCGACCTGCAGCTCGAACTGCAGGCGGCAGGCCTCGACCCGCAACAGACCCAAGCCAGCCAGGCCCTGCTCGACGAGGCCATGGTCAAGCTGCCGCCACTGTTTAAACAACGCCTGGACCGGCGCGTCACGGTCAGCTGGAGCGACAACATGCCAGCCGATGCCTATGGCCAGGCTTCGCTGGTATCGACCCTCGAACTCAACCGCCGCCTGCTGCCCAGCCTGACTGACGGCAGTGCTGCCACCGAGCGCACCAACCGCCCCCATGGCACGGTGCGTGAAGAGCTGCTGGCCACTGTCCTGCATGAGCTCACCCATATTTATGATCGTGCCCGCCTGTGGCCAAGCGCCGAACGCTCGATGATCGCCCGCTGCGCGCGCCAGCAAGGCACGCTGGGCAAGATCGGCCAGCCGGAAGAGTGCCGCGGCCAGGCCGAACGCCGCTTTACCCTCAGCGACGACCCGCGCCTGCTCGACCTGGCTGGCTGGCCGCAATACGTCGGTCGCCGTGGCGAGCGTGAGCAGCACAACGCCCAGCTCATGCGCAGCCCCGACAGCTACGAGTTGAGCAGCCCCAAGGAATACATCGCGGTAAACATGGAGTATTTCCTCCTCGACCCGAGCTACGGCTGCCGTCGACCGGCGCTCAACCGCTACCTGCGTGACCACTTCAGCTGGGCGCCACAGCAGAACACCTGTGCCAAAGGCCTGCCGTTCATCAATGCCGGCAGCGACTTCGCCCGCCAGCCGCTGGGCGAGATCGACCCCGAGCGGGTCTACGAGGTCGACTTCCTGCTGGCTGAGGCCAACCAGAACCTGGTCAGCCGCTGGGGCCACAGCATGCTGCGCCTGGTGATCTGCAAACCCGGTCGTCCACGTGGCCCGGACTGCCGCCTGGACCTCGACCAGAGCCTGGTGCTGTCTTACCGTGCGTTCGTCAACGACGTGCAGCTGTCCAGCTGGGACGGCCTGGTCGGCACCTATCCCTCACGGCTGTTCGTGCTGCCGTTGGGCCAGGTGATCGATGAATACACCAAGACCGAACTGCGCAGCCTAGCCTCGGTACCACTCAAGCTCAACCGCGACGAAATCGAGAACCTGGTGCGCCAGGCCGCCGAGATGCACTGGAGCTACGACGGCAATTATTGGTTCCTGTCCAACAACTGCGCGGTGGAATCGTTGAAGCTGCTGCGCAGCGGCACGGCCAACCCACGCCTGAATGATCTCGACAGCATCATGCCCAATGGGTTGCTGGCCGTGCTCAAGGGCAGGGGACTGGCCGATACCAGCGTGCTCGATGACCCGCGAGAGGCCCTGCGCCTGGGCTATCGCTTCGACTCTTACCGCGACCGCTACCAGGCCATGTTCGATGTGCTGAGGAAGCAGTTGCCGATCAAGCAGACCGAGGTCGAGGACTGGCTGGCCCAGGATCCAGAGCAGAGGCGCGCGTGGTTCGACAAGGCCGACCTGCGCACCAGCGCGGCCTTGCTGCTACTCGAGCAGGCCAGCCTGCGCCGGCAGTTGCTGCTGGCTCAGGACGAAGTGAAACAGCGCTACCTGAACGCCGCAGCGCTGAAGGACGGCAGCATCAACAAAGCCGACGAGACCCTGAAGCAGATGCTTGCCAACAGCGGCTTCCTCAGCCGCCCGGCCGAGTTGCTGGATGCCAAGGGCTATGGGTTGCCACAGCCGGAAGAGCGCAAGCACCTGGAGCAGGTCAGCGCCGAGCGACAGGCCAAGCTGCTGCGCCTGAGCAGCGACCTGGACAAAGAGGTGAGGGCGCTGCTGGAGCCTTCACGGGCGAAGGAAATTGCCGCGGTCGAGGCCAACGTGAAGCACATTGGCGAGCATTTGCGGGCCTTGCACAAGGCAGCTGGCGGCCTGCAGTTGCCCTGAACCCTGTACCGGCCTCACCCTGTAGATGAGGCCGGTACAGGCAACACAAAGGCTTACAGACTTTCCTGCGCCTCCCCCGGCAACTGCTCATCCAGGTGCAGCCAGGGCAACCGGCTGCCAATCCAGATGTGTCGCCTGGCCGGCGCCCGTTCCGGGTGATCCAGCGTCGCCACCGTCACATCGATACTTCCCGGGCTATGTTCGGTCACCAACGCCACATGCGCCCCGCATTCCCCACAGAAATACCGCTTGCAACTGGCCGGCGCCACATAGCACTGGGGCCGCCCGGCCAACCAGCGGAAACCGGTGCGGGGCAGGGTGACCCAGGTCACCACCAGCCCGCCGCTGACCCGCCGACAGATCGAACAATGGCAATGGGCGACATCCGTCAGGTCACCCTGCAGCCGATAACGCAAGGCCCCGCAATGGCAGCCACCCTCGGTTACATCCAGCATCACCTACCTCCCGTCGCCGTTTTCCCGGCGAAAGCTGGCTGAAAGCTTGTCCCCCTAGGATAGCCGCCACTACCGGCACAAGACCGGTCAGCCAGGGCACCCGGAAGTCTCCGCGCCCGGCCCATCAACAACAACAATGGTGATTCTGATGTATTCCTGCGCCCGCCTTTCCGCACGCCTTTATGTAGCCCCCCTCCGCATGCTCCCCGTGCAGCGCCAAACGCGCTGATCCGCCCGAATAGCCATTCCTTTCGCCGCGCCACGCCTGGAGTATTGCCATGCTGACCTTCCTCGGCTTTGCCATGGTCATCACCTTCATGTACCTGATCATGACCAAGCGCCTGTCGGCCTTGATCGCGCTGATCCTGGTACCGATCCTGTTCGCCCTGTTCGGCGGTTTTTCCGCCAAGATCGGCCCGATGATGCTCGAAGGCATCAGCAAGCTTGCGCCCACCGGCGTGATGCTGATGTTCGCCATTCTCTATTTCGCCCTGATGATCGACTCCGGCCTGTTCGACCCGGCCGTGCGCAAGATCCTCAAGCTGGTCAAGGGTGACCCGCTGAAAGTCTCGGTCGGCACGGCGGTGCTGGCCCTGGTGGTCTCACTCGACGGTGACGGCGCCACCACCTACATGATCTGTTGCGCCGCCATGCTGCCGATGTACAGCCGCCTGGGCATGAGCCCGCGGATCATGGCCGGCCTGATCATCCTCGCCGGCGGGGTGATGAACATGACGCCATGGGGTGGCCCGACCGCCCGCGCTGCCAGCGCCCTGCATGTAGACCCGTCGGACATCTTCGTGCCGATGATCCCGGCCATGGCCTTCGGTGTGCTGGCGATCCTCGCCATCGCCTACCTGTACGGCAAGCGCGAACGTGCCCGCCTGGGTGAACTGCACCTGCCGACGGACGACATCGACCACAGCGAAATCAGCGTGTCGCAGTTCCCGGAAGCGCGTCGCCCCAAGCTGATCTACTTCAACGGTGCCCTGACCGCCGGCCTGATGGTCGCGCTGATCGCTGGCCTGCTGCCGCTGCCGGTACTGTTCATGATCGCCTTCAGCATCGCCATGATCGTCAACTACCCGTGCCTGCAGCAACAGAAAGACCGCATCGCCGCTCACGCCGGCAGTGTGCTGGCCGTGACCGGTCTGATCTTCGCCGCGGGCATCTTCACCGGTATCCTGTCCGGTACCGGCATGGTCGAGGCCATGTCCAAGAGCCTGCTGGCGGTCATCCCTGAAGCACTGGGCCCGTACCTGGCGGTGATCACTGCGATCGTGAGCATGCCGTTCACCTTCTTCATGTCCAACGACGCCTTCTACTACGGTGTGCTGCCGGTACTGTCGGAAGCGGCCAGCCATTACGGCATCAGCCCAGTGGAAATGGCCCGTGCCTCGATTGTCGGGCAGCCGGTTCACCTGCTCAGCCCACTGGTGCCTTCGACCTACCTGCTGGTGGCCCTGGCCGGTATCGAGTTCGGTGATCACCAGCGCTTCACGCTCAAGTGGGCAGTGCTGGTATGCCTATGCATAATGTTCGCCGCGCTGCTGATGGGCATTTTCCCGCTGTTCAGTAGTCTTTAATTAACACGCATCACCCAATGCGATGCGCCCCTGAAGGGGTGCATCGCCTTTATCGTTTGAAGGAATACACATGGAATGGCTGACCAGCCCGGAAATCTGGGTTGCCTTTTTTACCCTCACAGCGCTTGAGATCGTGCTCGGGATCGACAACATCATCATGATCTCGATCCTGGTCAGCCGCATGCCCAAGCACATGCAGCCGCGCACCCGGATCTTCGGCCTGGCCCTGGCCATGGTCACCCGCATCATGCTGCTGCTGTCGATCACCTGGGTCATGCGCCTGACCGCCGATCTGTTCGTGGTATTCGGCCAGGGCATTTCCGGTCGTGACCTGATTCTGTTCTGCGGCGGCCTGTTCCTGCTGTGGAAAAGCTCGCAAGAGATCTATCACGGCCTGGAAGGCGAGGAAGAGAGCGCCGACGAACCCAAGGGCGCTGGCGGCAAGTTCCTGTACACCATCATCCAGATCGCCATCATCGACATCGTGTTCTCGCTGGACTCGGTGATCACCGCCGTCGGCATGGTCTCGCACGTGCCAGTGATGATTGCTGCCATCGTCGTCGCGGTGCTGGTGATGATGGCCTGCGCCGGCGCCATCAGCGACTTCATCGACAAACACCCGTCGCTGAAAATGCTCGCACTTTCGTTCCTGATCGTCGTCGGTACCGTGCTGATCGCCGAATCTTTCGACGTGCACGTGCCAAAGGGCTACGTCTACTTTGCCATGGCCTTCTCGCTGGCCGTGGAGGCGATCAACATCCGCATGCGCACCGCCATGGCTCGCAAGCAAGGCAAGGAACATGAGCCGGTGAAACTGCGTAAGGACATTCCGGGTCAATAAGATCAGGACGCGCAGCAAAAAGGGCCCTCCGGGGCCCTTTTTCATGTGCAAGCTTTCATGACACAAACATTTCAAATGCTTGCAGAGCGTGCCAAGCTGGCGCGAGGTCCGCAAAACAACTAAAGCTTGAGTAAGCACTGGATCAAAACACCCACCCCCGGGCCAGGCTTACGGCTTCACATATTTTGGCTCCACTGCTGGAGCCCGAGAACAAAGGGGGGCTCGACCATGCTGACCCTGCTTGACCTGCTCTCCGCCGTGGCCTTGCTGGTGTGGGGCACGCATATCGTCCGTACCGGCATCCTCAGGGTGTTCGGCTCCAACCTGCGCCGTGTACTCAGCCAGAACATGAACCGCCGGCCGCTGGCATTCATTGCCGGCATCGTGGTCACTGCCGTGGTGCAGAGCAGCAACGCCACCGCCATGCTGGTCACCTCCTTCGTCGGCCAGGGCCTGATGGCCATGACCCCGGCGCTGGCGATCATGCTCGGTGCCGACGTGGGTACCGCGCTGATGGCCCGGGTACTGACCTTCGACCTGTCGTGGCTGTCGCCGCTGCTGGTGTTCCTCGGGGTGATCTTCTTCCTCTCGCGCAAGCAGACCCGTGCCGGCCAGTTGGGCCGCGTGGGCATCGGCCTGGGCCTGATCATCCTGGCCCTGCAGCTGATCGTGCAGGCGGCAGCGCCGATCACCCACGCACAAGGCGTGAAGGTGCTGTTCGCGTCCTTGACCGGCGACATCATGCTCGACGCCCTGGTCGGCGCGCTGTTCGCCATGGTTTCGTATTCCAGCCTGGCTGCCGTGCTGCTCACCGCCACCCTGGCCGGCGCCGAAGTGATCAGCCTGCCGGTGGCCATCGGCCTGGTGGTAGGCGCCAACATCGGCAGCGGCCTGCTGGCCTTCATCAGCACCAGCATGCAGAACGCCGCAGGTCGCCGTGTGGCCCTGGGCAGCCTGCTGTACAAGCTGATTGGCCTGGTGCTGATCATCCCTGTGCTGCACCCACTGGTAGAGTGGATGGACAGCCTGAGCTTCAGCCCGCAGGAGCTGGTGATCGGCTTCCACCTGCTCTACAACACCCTGCGCTGCCTGATCATGCTGCCGACGGTCAAACCCATGGGCCGCCTGTGCAATGCGTTGCTGCCCGAACGCGAGGCCAGCAATGGCCAGATACGCCCGCGTCATCTCGATGCCTCGGCGCTGACCACGCCCAGCCTGGCCCTGGCCAATGCCGCGCGGGAAACCCTGCGCCTGGGCGACATCGTCGACAGCCTGCTGGAGGCCATGCTCGGCGCCCTGCGCGGCACCCACACTGCCATACCCCAGCAGGTGCGGGCCTTGAGCGAGGATGCCGAAGCGCTGTACAGCGCGATCAAGCTGTACCTCGCGCAGATGCCACGGGAAGACCTCAGCGACCAGGACAACCGGCGCTGGGCCGAAATCATCGAACTGGCGATCAACCTGAAGATGGCCTGCGACCTGATCGAGCGCATGCTGCGCAAGGTGCAGCAGCAGAAAACCAGCCAGCGCCGGGAGTTTTCCCAGGTCGGCCTGGAAGAACTCACCGGGCTACAGGAGCAATTGCTGGCCAACCTGCGTCTGGGCCTGTCGGTATTCCTCAGCGCCGACCCGGAAAGCGCGCGCCTGCTACTGCGTGAAAAACGCCGCTTCCGCGCCCAGGAACGGCGCCTGGCGCATGCCCATGTCAGCCGTTTGCAGCGTAAGGTAGTGCAAAGTATCGAGACGAGTTCGCTACACTTGGAGCTGATCGCCGACATGAAGCGGTTGAACTCTTTGTTCTGCAGCAGTGCCTATGTGGTACTGGGTGGCTCGGACACTGGCGGGCTGCTGCTCGACAGCGTCCCGGAAGATGCCCACCTGTCCTGATCTCGCACACCTGGAGACCGTCGCTCGCCCATGCGTTGCCTGATGTTCGTTTGCCTGCTGATCTGCAGCCTGCCCTCATTTGCCCTCGATCGCTCGCGGGTCGAGGGTTACCTGTTGCCCAATGGCCTGCAGGTGATCCTGAAGTCCGGTTACGAGCGTGACCATGTGGCGATCCGCCTGGTGGTGGGGGTGGGCCTGGATGACTTCGACTGCGAGCAGAAAGAGCTGCCGCACCTGCTCGAACACCTGCTGTTCACTGGCATCGACGAGACCGGCGAAGGCGGCCTGGAAGAACGCTTGCAGAGCCTGGGTGGCGAGTGGAACGCCTACACCAGCAGCGCCGACACCACCTTCGTCATCGAGGCGCCAGCGCGCAACCAGCGCAAGGTGCTCGACCTGTTACTGGCGATCATCCGCGACACCCGCATCGACGCCAAGGCCCTGGCCACGGCCAAGCACATCATCGAACGCGAGGATGGCGGCCACTATGGCCACTTGCAGCGCTGGCTCGACCGCCAGGACATCGGCCACCCGGCCAGCGACCAGCTGGCCACCGAGCTGGGCCTGAAATGCCCCGAACGCTCCAACGTCGCGGACATGACCCTGGAGCAGGTGAAAACCCTGCGTGACCACTGGTACGCCGCCAACAACATGAGCCTGATCGTCGTCGGCGGCCTGGATCGCCTGCTGCCGGCCTATCTGGAGCGCACCTTCGGCGAACTGCCTGCCACCGAGCCGGAAGAGCGGCGCACCCTCGAAAGCATCAGCAAACAGGCCGAGCAGCGCCGCGACCTGACCCATGGCCTGCTGGGCGATAGCGTCAAATTGCACTGGCTGTTCATCGAACCGGTGCTGGACAGTGACCATCAGCAGACCCTTGACCTGCTGTCGCGCTACCTCGACTGGGCCGTATACGACCAGCTGCGCCTGCGCAACGGCCTGTCGTATGGGCCGTCCGTACAACGCGAGAGCTTTGGCGACAGTGGCATGCTCAGCCTCAATGCCGACCTTGAGCGCGATGATATCAACCAGGCCGTGAAGGTCATGCAGCAGCTGTTCGATCATTTGCGCAAGGAAGGCCTCGACCCGGATACCTTCGCCCGCATCAAGGATGCTGCCGTGGCCAAGGAAAGCTGGAGCACCCAGGGCAACAGTGCGCTGGCCGATTATTACTGGGGGGCGCTGAACGATTACAACAACGGCCGCTTTGCCGACCCGGCCCGCCAATTGCGCCAGGTAACGCTGGAAGAGGCCAACGCGGCCTTGAAGGAGTTGCTCAAGGATCAGGGCTACCTGCGGATCGAAAAGCCGTTCCTGGGGTATGACGAGCTTTATGGCCTGGTTGCCTTGCTGGTGGGGCTGATACTGGCGCTGGGGCTGCTGCGCTGGCGGCGGCACAAGCCGGAACGACCGAGTGGTGCTACACGGCAGCAGTGAATCGGCGGTATCCTTTTGCCAGTACCGGCCCTTTCGCAGGCCGGCACAACCACTTCACATTCTTGTCGTAGACCCATGCCCCCAATACCCCACTTCGTCCAGCGCGTCATCGAGCTGCTCAAACGCTACCCCGGCGTGATCGCACTCGGTGGCTTCCTTTCCGGTATCGGCAGTTTCATCCTGGTCGACCGCCAGGCCAGCCTGGCCAGCTGGATCGCCATCCTCATGCTGGTCAGCTGGGTCTGGCTGATGCTGGAAAACACCCTGACCGGCCTGTTCGCGCGCACCTTCAACCGCGAAATCCCGCAGCCACTGCTGCGCTACGCGACGCAGATGATCCACCAGGAAAGCCTGTTCTTCGTCCTGCCGTTCTTCTTCATCACCACCACCTGGAACAGCGGCCAGCTGGTATTCACCGGCCTGTTAGGCGCCGCCGGGCTCATCTCGATCATCGACCCGCTCTACTACAAGTGGCTGGCACCCCGGCGCTGGCTGTTCCTCGCGCTGCACACCCTGACGCTGTTCGCCGCGCTGCTCACCGCGCTGCCGATCATCCTGCACCTGACCACCGCACAGAGTTACAAGCTGGCGTTGATTGCCGCCATGGCGCTGTCGTTCCCAAGCCTGCTCAGCAGCTTCCCGGTCAATACCTGGCGCCGCGGCGTGGCACTGGTACTGGTTACCCTGGCTGTAGGCGCTAGTGGCTGGTTGCTGCGTTCGTGGGTGCCACCCGCAACGCTGTGGATGACGGACGTAGCGGTCAGCACCGAAGTACTCAATCGCCAACCCGGCGAATCGCTGGAAGAAATTGTCGCCAGCCGCATCCGCAGCAACGGCCTTTACGCCTACACCGCGATCAACGCACCGCGGGGCCTGGATGAGCGCATTTACCATGTGTGGCAGAAGGACGGCCAGGAGGTCGATCGCATTGCCCTGGATATCCATGGCGGGCGCAAGGAGGGCTACCGTGCCTGGACCCACAAGCAGAACTTTCCGCCCAACCCGGTGGGCAAGTGGCAGGTCCGCGTGCTGACCGAGGATGGCCAGGTGATCGGCGTGCTGCGCTTCAAGGTGGTGGACGACGCACCTGCGCCGTAACACGGATGCAGGACAGCACATATTCAACAAACCGCTCCATGTCCGCTGCGCTATGATCAGCCTCTAGCCCAGCCGGATGCATGGAGCCTATGACCACCCCCAGCGCCACCCTGGACACCAGCTGCCAGCCGGCCTGCCTGCGGATCGCCGGTGACTGGACCCTGGCCCACTACGCCAGCCTCAAGCGCGACAGCGAGCGCCTGCGCACGCAGTATGGCGCGGACACCCTTGCCGACCTCAGCCAGCTGGGCCGCCTGGACACCGCCGGCGCCTCGCTGCTGGCCGAACTGCTGGGCTCCGAGCGCCTCTCGCACTGCACCAACGACCTGCCCGAAGCCAGCCGCGCCTTGCTCAAGAATGTCTACTGCTCGGTGCAGGACTACTGCATCCCGATCAAGCAGCCCGAGCGCAACGTGCTGCTGGTGCTGCTGGAGCGTATCGGTTGCGCGGTCGGTAAGCTGTGGCAGGACACCCTGCAGCTGCTCGGCTTCCTCGGCCTGATCATCGACACCCTGCTGCGTCGCCTGCTGCAGCCACACCGTTGGCGCGTCACCCCGGTGATTGCGCACATCGAGCAGACCGGGCTGGACGCTGCCCCCATCGTCGCCCTGCTGACCTTCCTGGTCGGCGCCGTGGTGGCCTTCCTCGGCGCCACGGTGCTGGCCGACTTCGGTGCAACCGTCTTCACCGTCGACCTGGTGGCCTTCTCGTTCCTGCGCGAATTTGCCGTGCTGCTGACCGCCATCCTCATGGCCGGGCGCACCGCCAGTGCCTTCACCGCGCAGATCGGTTCGATGAAGGCCAATGAAGAGGTCGACGCCATCCGCACCCTGGGCCTCAACCCCATAGAGCTGCTGGTGGTGCCGCGGGTACTGGCACTGCTGATCTCGCTGCCGTTGCTGACCTTCGTCGCGATGATCTGCGGCATCGTCGGCGGTGCGGTGGTTTGCGCCCTGTCACTGGGCATCTCGCCGGCCATGTTCCTGTCGCTGCTGCAATCCGACATCGGCGTGCAGCACTTCCTGGTCGGGCTGGCCAAGGCACCGATCTTCGCCTTCCTGATCGCCGCCATCGGCTGCCTCGAAGGCTTCAAAGTCAGCGGCAGCGCCGAATCGGTCGGCGCTCACACCACCTCCAGCGTGGTCCAATCGATTTTCGTGGTCATCGTGCTGGATGCGGTGGCGGCGCTGTTCTGCATGGAGATGGGCTGGTGAGTGGCCGGGAAGCGGTGATCGAGGCACGGGGCATCTGCAATCGCTTCGGCAGCCAGGTGGTGCACAAGGACCTCGACCTCGACCTGTACCGTGGCGAAATCCTCGCAGTGGTCGGCGGGTCGGGCAGCGGCAAGTCGGTGCTGCTGCGCAGCATCATCGGCCTGCGACGCCCCAACGAAGGGCAGGTCAAGGTATTCGGCGAAGACTTGGCCGGTTTGCGCGAGGAACAGCGCTCACTGGTCGAGCGCCGCTTTGGCGTGCTGTTCCAGAAAGGCGCGCTGTTCTCGTCGCTGACTGTCACCGAAAACGTCGCCCTGCCGCTGATCGAGCACGCAGGCTTGTCGCGCGCCGATGCCGAGCACCTGGCCGGGGTCAAGCTGGCCCTGGCGGGCCTGCCGATCTCCGCTGCCGACAAATACCCCGCGTCGCTCTCCGGCGGCATGATCAAGCGCGCAGCCCTGGCTCGCGCCCTGGCGCTGGACCCGGACATCCTGTTCCTCGACGAACCCACCGCCGGCCTCGACCCGATCGGCGCCGCCGCCTTCGACCAGCTGATCCTGACCCTGCGCGATGCCCTGGGCCTGAGCGTGTTCCTGATCACCCACGATCTCGACACCCTCTACACCATCACCGATCGCATCGCCGTGTTGTCACAGAAGAAGGTGCTGGTTGCCGGCCCCCTGGCCGAGGTCGAGCAGACCAACGACCCCTGGATCCACGAATACTTTCACGGCCCACGCGGGCGCGCGGCCGAACACGCCGCCGCCAGTGCCAGGCAGGAGCGCTGAACAATGGAAACCCGAGCTCATCACGTCCTGATTGGCCTGGTCACCGTCCTGGTGGTGGCCGGCGCCATGCTGTTCGGCCTGTGGCTGACCAAGTCCAGTGTCGACGATGCCTTCAAGGACTACGAAGTGATCTTCAACGAAGCGGTCTCGGGCCTGTCCCGTGGCAGCCCGGTGCAATACAACGGCATCAAGGTCGGCGATGTCACCAGCCTGCGCCTGGACCCGAAAGACCCGCGCCGGGTGCTGGCCCGGGTGCGCCTGAGCGGTGACACCCCGGTCAAGGAAGACACCCAGGCCAAGCTGACCCTGGCCGGGGTCACCGGCAACTCGTTCATCCAGCTCAGCGGCGGCACGCCACACAGCCCGGAGCTCAAGGGCAAGGACGGCAAGCTGCCGGTGATCGTCGCCTCGCCGTCACCGATCTCCCGCCTGCTCAACGACAGCAGTGACCTGGTGACCAACATCAACATGCTGCTGCACAACGCCACGCAGATGTTCTCGGACAGCAACATCGAGCACCTGAGCAACACTCTGGCCAACCTCGACCAGACCACGGGCGCCTTCGCCAACCAGAACGGCGGCATCAGCGAGGCGATCGCCCAGCTGGCCCAGGTCGGCAAACAGGCCAATGCCACCCTGGCCGAAACCCAGGCACTGATGCGCAACGCCAACGGCCTGCTCGGTAGCCAAGGCAAGCAAGCCATCGGCAGCGCCGAGCAGGCCATGCAGTCGCTGGCCGAAAGCGCCGCGACCCTCAACAGCCTGCTGCAGGACAACCGCCAGTCCATCGACGACGGCGCCCAAGGGCTCAACCAGCTGAGCCCGGCCATCCGCGAGCTGCGCGAAACCCTCAACTCGCTCAAGGGTATTTCCCGGCGCCTGGAGGCCGACCCGAGCGGCTACCTGCTTGGCCGTGACAACAACAAGGAGTTCCAGCCATGACCCCATCGCTGCGCCTGCTGGCCCTCGCAGCCACCCTGAGCCTGGCCAGCGCCTGCTCGATCCTGCCGCAGAGCGAGCCGGTGGATATCTACCGCCTGCCGGTCAACCAGGCCAGCCACAGCGCCAGCCCGGTGGACTGGTCGCTGCGCCTGAACAAGCCGCTGGCCAGCGAAGTGCTGGCCGGGCCACGCATCGCCGTGCTGCCTCAAGGCGATGTGATCAGCAGCTACAAGGGCGCCCGCTGGAGCGACCCGGTGCCGCTGCTGGTGCGCAACCGCCTGCTCGATGGTTTCCAGCGCGACGGCCGGGTGCAGCGGCTGAGCGCTGACGACAGCAACCTGCAGGCCGACTACGAGCTCAGCGGTGAGCTGCAGGCGTTCCAGAGCGAGTATCAGCCGGGGGGCAAGGTGGAAGTGGTGATCCGTTACGACGCACGCCTGGTGCAAGGGCGCAGCCAGCGCATCCTCAGCAGCAAGCGCTTCGAAGTGCGCCAGCCCCTGGCTGATACCCAGGTGTCAGCCGTAGTCGCCGGCTTTGGCGCGGCCAGCGATCAACTGGCCGGGCTGGTGGTGAACTGGACCGTAGCGCAAAGCGGCCAGGCCCAGAATCAGGCTCAGGCGAAGAACCAGTAGCAGACGCAGATGGCTGCGATCACACCGGCCAGCTCGGCCAGCAGGGCACAGCCGACGGCGTGGCGCACACGCTGGATACCGACTGCGCCGAAATACACCGCCACCACGTAGAAGGTGGTTTCGGTGCTGCCTTGAATGGTCGCTGCCACCAAGGCCGGGAAGCTATCGACGCCGTGGGTCTGCATGGTCTCGATCAGCATGGCCCGCGCCGCGCTGCCGGAGAACGGCTTGACCAGCGCCGTCGGCAGGCCCTCGACAAAGCGGGTATCCAGGCCCATCCAGTTGACCGCGTGGCGAATGCCGTCCAAGGCCAGCTCGAGTGCGCCCGACGCCCGCAGCACTCCCACGGCGACCAGCATGGCTACCAGGTAGGGCAACAGGCTCTTGGCCACGTCGAAACCTTCCTTGGCGCCCTCGACGAAGGTTTCGTACACCTGCACCCGCTTCAGTGCGCCAATCACCAGGAACAGGGTGATCACCCCGAACAAGGTCAGGTTGCCAAGGATTGACGACAGGCTGGCCAGCGCTGCCGCCGACAGGGTGCCCAGGAAGGCCATGAAGCCGCCCAGCAGCAGCGCACCGGGGATCAGGTAGGCGAGCACCACCGGGTCCCACAGGCGCAGACGCTGCATCACCGCCACCGACAGCAGGCCGACCAGGGTCGAGGCACTGGTCGCCAGCAGGATCGGCAGGAACACCAGGGTTGGGTCGGTGGCGCCTTGCTGGGCGCGGTACATGAAGATGGTCACCGGCAGCAGGGTCAGCGACGAGGCGTTGAGCACCAGGAACAGGATCTGCGCGTTGCTCGCCGTGGTACTGCTGGGGTTGAGCTCCTGCAGCGCGCGCATGGCCTTGAGGCCGATCGGCGTGGCGGCGTTATCCAGACCCAGGCCGTTGGCGGCGAAGTTCATGGTGATCAGGCCCAGCGCCGGGTGGCCAGGCGGCACTTCCGGCATCAGGCGGGCGAACAGCGGCCCGAGTACTTTGGCCAGCCATTCGACGATGCCGGCCTTTTCAGCGATCTTGAGGAAGCCCAGCCACAGGGTCAGGGTGCCGAACAGCAGGACCATGACCTCCACCGACAGCTTGGCCATGGCGAAGATGCTCTCGACCATTGCGGCGAAGATGCCGGCATTGCCACCGACCAGCCATTGGGCCAGGGCGGAGACGGCCGCCACCAGGAAAAAGCCGAGCCAAAGGCCGTTGAGCATCCGTGTGTTCCCCCTGAAAATTGCCCGAATGATAGCGTATCGGGGCCTATCACTGGCGACCGAGATCCCCTGCAGACCGCGGTAAACTCACAGCCAACAAAAAGCCCCGACAAGTCGGGGCTTTGTGGTTCAGCAGGTCAGGCTCAGCGCTTGGCCGCTTCGCCAATAACCGCAGCCTGCTGTTTGTCCGCCATCAGCGAGGCGTAGTACTGCTCGCCCTTGGCGGCGTCGTACATGCCTTCCCAACGGGCGATCACCAGGGCTGCCAAGGCGTTGCCGATCACGTTCAGGGCGGTACGCGCCATGTCCATGATGCGGTCGACACCGGCGATGAAGGCCAGGCCCTCCAGCGGGATGCCTACGCTGCCCAGGGTCGCCAGCAGCACCACGAAGGAAACGCCCGGTACACCGGCGATGCCCTTGGAGGTGACCATCAGGGTCAGCACCAGCAGCAGCTGCTGGCTCCAGGACAGGTCGATGCCGTACAGCTGGGCGATGAAGATGGCCGCGATGCTCTGGTACAAGGTCGAACCGTCGAGGTTGAACGAGTAGCCGGTCGGTACCACGAACGAGCAGATCGACTTCGGCGCACCGTACTTCTCCATCTTCTCGATCACGCGCGGCAGCACGGTTTCGGAGCTGGAGGTGGAGTAGGCGAGGATCAGCTCATCTTTCATGATGCGCATGATCTTGATCACCGAGAAGCCGAACAGGCGCGCCACCAGGCCCAGCACCATGAAGGCGAAGAAGGCGATGGCGAAGTACACCAGCACTACCAGCTTGGCCAGCGGCAGCAGCGAGCTGAAGCCGAAGTTGGCAACGGTCACGGCAATCAGGGCGAACACGCCGATCGGGGCGTAGTTCATGATCATGTGGGTGACCTTGAACATGGTCTCCGACACGGCCTGGAAGGTACGTACCAGCGGCTCGCGCAGGTCGGCCTGCAGGCTCGACAGGCCAAGGCCGAACATCACCGAGAAGAAGATGATCGGCAGCATTTCGCCACGCATCAGCGCTGCGAAGATGTTCGACGGAATCAGGTTGAGCAGGGTCTCGATAAACGCGTGCTCATGCTGCACCTCGGCCGCGGTGGCCTGGTACTTGGAGATGTCGACGGTACCCAGGGTGCTCATGTCGATGCCGGCGCCTGGGTGGAACAGGTTGGCCAACACCAGGCCGACTACGATGGCGATGGTGGTCACCACCTCGAAGTAGAGGATGGTCTTCAGGCCGATGCTGCCCAGTTTCTTCGCATCGCCAACCCCGGCGATGCCCACGATCAGCGACGAAATCACGATCGGGACGACGATCATCTTGATCAGGCGAATGAAGATGTCACCGGCAGGCTGGAGGACGTTACTGATCCACCAGGCCTTTTCCGCGCTGAAGTGGTTCAGCAGCGCGCCGACAGCAACGCCCAGGAGCAGACCGATGACGATCTGCCAGGCGAGGCTCAGTTTTGCCTTCTTCATGTCTTTACCCTTTGTTGTAGTGGTCACGGGTACCGACCGGAAAAGCGCGTAACAGAGCCGTTGGCAACGTCACGGTGAGCTTTTGGCTTCCGTCCGGGGACCTCGTGTAAGGACACCGCGAGCGAGCGACAGGGCGCTCGGGCCAGCGAAAAAGGCGGCAACTATTGCGATGGGGAAGGCCGAAATCTAATGCCGGAAACGCATACCCCATGCAGATTCGGCATAACAAAACGAGTCAAATCCCAGCACACGTAAGTCATTGATTTATAACGTTCGGAAATCCGAACAAGACCAAACCGCCATAATTCGGCAGTTTTGGCGGTGTGTTGGCGGGGATAAAAACGGCTTGTTCGACAAACCGAATGGCCGAAATGCCACTTGCGCGACCACCGTATCGGACGAAAAAAAATGGATGTACGGTCAAGACAAAATGTGTCTTGTAGGTCAAAACCTGAAAGGAATCAGCAAAAGGGGACATGGCGCCTCGGAAGCCAGGCCCGGTTGCGGTGTTTGTCAGACACCCCCGGCCTGAAGCTTCCGATTCTGCCTTTTCCTGACCCGGCCCAATGCTGGAGGTACTCCCTGTACCCCTAGGCCACTCCGATCCTGCAACAATCAGAACAGCCCGGCCCCCTGGTCATGCGCTACCCCTCCTCGGGGCGGCGCATCATAGAAGCGAGAAAGATAGAAAGGTTCCGCTTCTATTGCATGACAGCGCGCGACCGCTGGTCAGTACCACTTCGGATCGCGCTTGAGTTGCTCCTGCAACATAGCCTTCATGCCGTCGTCCGGTTTACCCAGCCAGCGGTACTGCGCATGGCGGGTGGGCGACTTGTCACTCGGCAAGCCTTCGGGCACTTCCACAAGCATTCCGTAGGCATCGTCCTTGTCCCAGCTGAACGCCACGATCAGGCGCTTGTAGGTGCAGTTCTGCGGCGACTCGCACAGCGGGCCGACCAGATACTTGTCGCCGTCTTCGGTCACCGCAGACATCTGCTCCTGGCCGCTGCCACTCAGGTTGATCACCCAATCGGGCAAGCGTTCCTCGCCTTTGATCGTGTCTTGCCAGGTTTCCCGGTATTCGGGGTCCGAGCCGAGCAACTGCTCGACCCGGACCTGGCCATCGTTGGCCGCCAGCACCGTTGCACTACCGCCCGACAGCCAGGCAGCAGCAGCCAGGGCTGCGCATAGCTTCCTGCTCATCTTCAACCTCGTCCACGTCCAAAGAAGAAGGAGGCTACGAACAGGACCAGGAAGACAATAAACAGGATCTTCGCGATACCCGTAGCGGCGCCAGCGATACCACCGAAGCCAAGCACAGCGGCGACAATGGCGATGATGAGGAAAGTGATAGCCCAGCTAAGCATGATGCTTCTCCTTTCTTTTTTTGAAATCGGTCCGGCCAGCGTCTCAGAACACCCAGCGCTGCTGGGGCGCGACGTTATCCACAGTGGCCGGTGAAGTATTGGCGGCAGGCCGCTGCCCGGCAGGTTCGGCGGCTTTTACCAGGGTGTTGGCGCGGCTTGCCTGAATCTGCGTCAGCAGCGCGGTTTGCGCTGCCACCTGATCAGCCAGGCGCGCGGTCTGCCAGCTGTAATAGAAGAGGCCGGCGGCCAAAGTCAGCAGCAATGCCATCCCGAGGAACAGGAACTGGCGCACGGGGAGTGCGACATTCAGCGAGCGTTTGACGGATGGGCGGTTCATGCCGGCTTCTCCTACTGTAATTTTTCTGTTCAAACCTGAACAAGTAATTGCAGCCTGCATGCCAGCCCATCTAATCAATTAAAATCCTTTAAAATCAATTAGTTATGATTATCGTACAATGCCATTGAGGACGTATCCTGCACGATGCCCCTGCTGGCGTCGTGCGAATTGCACGATTCAACCCTCGACCTTGGTCGCCACTTTGAGCAGATCAGCGTCGACACCCCGCACCCCGATGATCTGCCGGGCGATAGCCACGGCGATGGTCTTCTGCTCGCTGCTGACCACCTCACCGGTCAGCCGGACCATGCCTTGTTCGCTGGCCACCTTGATATTCAGGCCGTCCAGATTGCGGCTGAAGCGCAAGCTGGTCTGAATCTTGTCGACCACCCAGCTATCGCTTGGCTGCGGCCCGCTCGCAGCGCCCGCAGGGTTCTCCCTGGCCTTGGCCATTGCGGCGGTATCCAGGCTGACCAGGTTGTTGACCAGGTGTACGCCGGCGGTGGTGCGCGCCACCACGCCCGCCAGTTCCTTGGCCTCGGCAGTGTCGACCTTGCCACGCAGGGTCACCACGCCATCGCTGCTTTGCACTTCGATCGGGGCTTTCTCCGTGGTCCGGCTCCACAGCAAGCGCGCGCGGATCACCGCCGCCAAGGTCACATCCTCCAGCCGCTGGGCGTAGGCGCGCAGCTCCAGCGGGCGCTCGACCAGTTCAGGGTTGACCCGCAACTGGTTGTCGACCTGCTCGATACCCCGTGTGGCCAAGGCCACCTGCGCGGCCAACTCGCGCTCGACGCTATTCTCGACTTCACCGGACAGGCGAGCCCGCGGGCCATCGACCTCGGCCTTGATGCGAAACGGGTTGAGCATCCGGTTGAGGGCCAGCGCAGTTTGCAGCGAACCCTCCAGGCGAGCGTCCTGAACAGGGTCGGCGGACGCAGGTGTGCAAACGGACAGCAGGGTGGCCGCCAACACGGCCATTCGGATGGTAGGGGACACGGGTGTACCTCCTTTAAGTTGGCAAAAGCAGAAAATCATCGCAACCAATGTGCCAGCGCGCTGCTCTAAGAAAATCATCGAGATATCCGGCGTCACGGCACGGTTTGGCCATTGGCTAGCATGCAAAGGACAGATTCCTTCACAATTGACCGTGCAACTTGCCCGATTTTTCCCACACTAATTGAAGATCTACCCGAAGGAGCGCAGGAAATGGAACCAGCCCAGGACAACCAAGGCCGCATTCTGCTGGTGGATGACGAGTCCGCGATCCTGCGCACCTTCCGCTACTGCCTGGAAGACGAGGGATACAGCGTGGCCACGGCCAACAGCGCCGCACAGGCTGACGCCTTGCTGCAGCGCCAGGTGTTCGACCTGTGCTTCCTCGACCTGCGCCTGGGCGAGGACAACGGCCTGGATGTGCTGGCGCAGATGCGCATTCAGGCGCCGTGGATGCGGGTGGTGATCGTCACCGCGCATTCAGCGATCGACACCGCAGTCGATGCCATCCAGGCCGGCGCCGCCGATTACCTGGTCAAGCCCTGCAGCCCCGATCAGTTGCGCCTGGCCACCGCCAAGCAGCTGGAAGTCCGTCAACTCTCGGCGCGCCTGGAGGCCCTCGAAGGCGAAGTGCGCAAACCCAAGGACGGCCTCGACTCGCACAGCCCGGCGATGATGGCCGTGCTGGAAACCGCCCGCCAGGTGGCCAGCACCGATGCCAACATCCTCATTCTCGGCGAGTCGGGCACCGGCAAGGGCGAACTGGCCCGCGCCATCCACGGCTGGAGCAAGCGAGCACGCAAGGCCTGCGTGACCATCAACTGCCCGTCGCTGAATGCCGAACTGATGGAAAGCGAATTGTTCGGCCATACCCGCGGGGCGTTTACCGGCGCCAGCGAAAGCACCCTGGGTCGCGTCAACCAGGCGGACGGCGGCACGCTGTTCCTCGATGAAATCGGCGATTTCCCCCTGACCTTGCAGCCCAAGCTGCTGCGCTTCATCCAGGACAAGGAATACGAGCGGGTGGGCGACCCGGTCACCCGCCGCGCCGACGTGCGCATCCTCGCAGCGACCAACCTCAACCTTGACGACATGGTGCGCGAGAACCGTTTCCGCGAAGACCTGCTGTACCGCCTCAACGTCATTACCCTGCACCTGCCGCCGCTGCGCGAGCGCAGCGAGGACATCCTGACCCTGGCCGACCGCTTCCTGGCCCGCTTCGTCAAGGAATACTCCCGTCCGGCCCGTGGTTTCAGCGACGAGGCGCGCAGCGCGCTGCTCAACTACCGTTGGCCGGGCAATATCCGCGAACTGCGCAACGTGATTGAACGCGCCAGCATCATCTGCCCTCAGGAACGCGTGGAGATCATCCACCTGGGGATGGGCGAACAACCGGCAGGCAATGCGCCTCGGGTAGGCGCAGCCATGAGCCTGGATGAGCTGGAGCGCGCGCACATCGGCGCAGTGCTGGCTGCCAGCGACACCCTCGACCAGGCTGCCAAGACCCTCGGCATCGACGCCTCCACGCTCTACCGCAAACGCAAGCAGTACAACCTGTGAAGCTGCCGATGAAGCTGCGCACGCGGCTCTTCCTCAGCATCTCGGCCCTGGTGACCGTGGCCCTGCTGGGCTTGTTGCTGGGGTTGGTGAGCGTGCTGCAGATGGCCACGGTGCAGCAACAGTCGGTGCGCGAAACCACCCATGCGCTGGAAGTGGGCTTGAAACTGCGGCAGAACCTCGGCGAGCAATTGACACTGCTGCTGGACGAGGACACCGCACCGGACAGCCTGCGCCCCCTGCAGGACAATTTCCAGGAGCTGCTCAACCAAGGGCTGGCGCTAGGCGGCGAACGCACCGGTTTCAGCAAGGCCAGCAGCAACTACCAAGCCTTCCTGCAGGCTTACCGCGACAGCCCGGCACCGGCCCGCAGCATGGGTGTAGAGCAGCCACTGGGCGCGGCATTCAACCAGGTGCGCACCGACCTGATCGATTCGCACAAGCAAGCCCTCGACTACATCACCCGCAGCGAAGAGCACACCCGTGACCGCGCCTTGCTGGTCAGCGGGGTACTCGGCCTGATGGGCCTGGTAGTGGTGGTGCTCGGTTTCGTCACCGCGCACAACATCGCCCGCCGCTTCGGCCAGCCGATCGAAGCGCTGGCCAAGGCTGCCGACCAGCTAGGCCAAGGGGATTTCGACATCACCTTGCCGGTCACCCAGGCCATCGAGCTCAACCAGCTGACCCGCCGCTTCGGGCTGATGGCCGATGCCCTGCGCAAGCACCAGGCAACCAATGTCGATGAACTGTTGGCCGGCCAGCAGCGGCTGCAGGCCGTGCTCGACAGCATCGACGATGGCTTGCTGATCATCGACCGCCAAGGGCATCTCGAACACCTCAACCCGGTCGCCCAGCGGCAGCTGGGCTGGAGCGACAGCCGGGTCGGCAGCGGCCTGGCCGACGCCCTGCAGCGCCCGGAGCTGGAACAACAGCTGCGCCAGGTATTGCGTGGCGGCAGCCTGGATCGGCCACCGGAAGACCTGAGCATCGAGGTCGACGAAGAAACCCGCCTGCTGACCTACAGCCTTACCCCGGTCAGCCATCCGCAAGGGCCGATTCTGGGTGCGGTGATGGTGTTGCACGATGTCACCGAGCAACGCGCTTTCGAGCGCGTGCGCAGTGAGTTCGTGCTACGTGCTTCCCATGAATTGCGCACCCCGGTCACCGGCATGCACATGGCATTTGGCCTGCTGCGCGAGCGGTTGAAATTCCCGCCCGAGGCTCGCGAGAGCGATCTGCTGGAGACCATCGGCGAGGAAATGCAGCGCCTGACCCAGCTGATCAACGACCTGCTCAACTTCTCGCGCTACCAGAGCGGCTTGCAGAAGCTCGAGCTTGCCCCATGCGCCATCGACGAACTGCTCGACAGGGCGCAAGCACGCTTCAGCGACCAGGCCGCCAACAAGCAGATCGAGCTGATCAAAGCCCTGGAGCCTCCGCTGCCGCGCATTCAGGCCGACGTGGCGCAACTCGACCGGGTGCTGGACAACCTGCTGCACAACGCCATCCGCCATACCGCCAATGGTGGGCGCATCCGCCTGCTTGCCCGGCGCCACGCGGAGCGGGTGATCATCAGTGTCGAGGACAATGGAGAAGGCATTGCCTACGGGCAACAGGGGAGGATCTTCGAACCGTTCGTACAGGTCGGGCGCAAGAAAGGCGGCGCCGGGTTGGGGCTGGCACTGTGCAAGGAGATCGTGCAGTTGCATGGCGGGCGCATGGGGGTGTTTTCCCGACCAGGCCAGGGCACTCAATTCTATATGGCCTTGCCAGTCTGACCTTGCCAGCGCTCAGGGCTCATCATCGATCCGCGCCCGCCGTGGCTGCCGGCCGCGGGTCACCAGCTCGGCGAACTGCCGGGCATTGAGCGGATGGGCAAACAGCCAGCCCTGCCCGTAATTTACCCCCTCGCTGTTGAGCAGCACTGCCTGCGCCTCACACTCGATGCCCTCGGCAATCACCCGCAGATGCAGGTCATGGGCCATGCGAATGATGTGCGGCGCCACACCGCTGCTGGCGGCGTCGTGCCCCAGGGCATCGATGAACGCCTTGTCGATCTTCAGGCAGTCCACCGGCAAGGTCTGCAGGTAGGCCAGGCTGCAATAGCCCGTGCCAAAATCGTCGATCAGCACCTGATGCCCGACCGCACGCAGGGCCTGCAAGTTATCCCGCGCTACCACCACGTCGATCAGCCCGCGCTCGGTGACTTCAAAGGCAATCTGGCTGGCCGCGACGCGGTGCAACGCCAGCAGCCGCGCTGCCACCCGGCCAATGCGCGGTACCATCACATCGCAGGCCGCCAGGTTCACCGAGATATAAAGATTGCGATGCGAGCGCAGCAACTGGCCCAGCTGCTCCAACACGCGTTGCAGCACGAAGTCGGTGATCTGGCGGATCTGCCCGGTGTTTTCCGCCAGTGGAATGAACAAGTCCGGGCTGGTCAACGAGCCGTCCGGACGACGCCAGCGCACCAAGGCCTCGGCACCGACACAGCGACGGCTGTCGAGCTCGATGATCGGCTGATACAGCACCTGCAGCTCACCCCGGCGCAGGGCATTTTGCAGTTCGGAACTCATCGAGCGCCGCTGCAGGATCAGCTGCAGCACCAGCCAGCCGATGCAGCAGGCCGCCAGCACACTGCCAGGGAACAGCAGCCAGAGCATGCCGTTCATGCGTAACGGCAGGCTGGCCCGCGGTGCAATCAGCACCAGTTGGTAGTCCGGCGACTTGGTCGGCATGCGATAGACCAGCCGATCGCGCAGCTCGAACAAAGACTTCTGGCTGGGCGGTGGCCAGCCACTGGTCGGCGGCCAGGCCTGGGGCGGGCCCAGCACAGGGATTGCACGGGTGCCGTTGTCCAGCACCACCAGCAAGCTGCCGCCTGGTGGCAGGTCGACCACGTCGGTCAGGTGCCCGCGTGAAGTGGAAACCAGGAAATTACCCCGCGCCAGCATCAAGGCAGCGAGGTTTTCGTTGGGTTCAGTGGTGGTATTGAGCCAGTAGCTGTAGGTCGGGCCCTGAATATCCGGCGCGCGCGTTGGCACGAATGCCCTTGCCCCGCCCCGGTTGGAGCAAGCGACATTGGCATCCACATAAGCTGCTTCATAAATGAAGCGCGAGCCCAAGCCGACCTGCTGCAACACCGAAATCATCGCCGGGCTGCAGCCGCGCAGCGACTGCGCCTGCAGTTCGTCGACGCCCTCGCGCAGTTGGCCGAACACCTGCTCCAGGCGTTCGAGAAAGCGCTCGCCCTGGGCGTTCATCTGCGCGCTCTCGCTTTCCTTCATCTGCTGCAGCGCGATACCGATGCTGGCGGTCAGCAATACTGCGGCGCTGGCCAACGCTGCCAGGGAGGCCAGCATCCAGGGGCGGTAAAAAAATTGGCGCAACGCAGAAATCAGGGCAGACATGGGCAGCATCCAGTTGATTAACAAGGTATAGCAACTGGAGTGAGAATCGGCTCTGCCGTTTGGCGCCCGAATGCAATTCGCCTTAGCGCATGCGATTGAGCACCGAAAGCATGGCTGCGGTCTGCGCGTCCGGCATGCCGTCGAAACGCTGCGGGCGGAAGTGCATCTGGAAGGCGGCGATCACATGCTGCGTGGTGACATCCAGCTGCCCGGTCTGCTCGATGGCATAGCCGAAGCGCGCCAGCTCCTGCTGGTACCAGCCGATGGTCGGTGGATTGACGTTGAAATAAGCCTGCTGGCGGGCCACGGCATTGGGCTCAGGCCAGACGCCGAGGCCTGCATCTGCCAGGCGCTTCCAGGGGAACAACGGGCCTGGGTCGAGCTTGCGCGATGGGGCAATATCGCTGTGACCGATGATGTGACGCGGCTCGATGTTGTTGCGCTTGACGATGTCCTTGAGCAAGGCGATCAACGACTGGATCTGCGCCTCGCTGTAGGGGTACCAGACGCGGCCATTGGCAGTGTCATCGAACCCCGGGTTGACGATCTCGATGCCGATGGAGCTGGAATTCAGCCAGGTGCGCCCCTGCCACTGGCTGTCACCGGCATGCCAGGCGCGGCGGTTTTCGTCGACCAGCTGGTAGACCGTGCCTGGGCCGTCGCCGATCAGGTAATGGGCGCTGACCTCGCCATGGGTCAGCAATGCCAGCGAACGCTCCAGCGAGGCGTTGGTGTAGTGCAGGACGACGAACTGGATACGGTTGTCCTGGTTGGCGGAAGGGTGGCTGCGGTCGATGCGCAGGCCGGTCGAGCAACCGGCGAGTACGAGCATCAGCAATGCGGAAATAAACGCTTTCATGTGGGAAGCCAAGCTAATCAGGCAGTAACGCAATAGCATAACGTATGCGCGGGCGTGCCACCCGTTCAGCTTTGTTCCACGCGGTTACGGCCTAGATCCTTGGCCCGGTACAACGCGGTATCGGCGCGCTTGAGCACCTGGTCGCCACGTTCGCCGGAACGGAAGGCGCTCAAACCGATGGATGTGGTGATGACCACGCGCTCACCCTTGAAATGGAACGGGCAGGCCTCGATCGCCGCGCGCAGCGCTTCGGCCACTTGAACAGCGGCGGCGGGCGAGGTCTGCGGCAGCAACAGCACGAACTCTTCGCCACCGAACCGGGCAATGAAATCACGTGGGCGCAGGCGTTTGCGCAATTGGTCGGCAACGATCTTCAGCACCTTGTCGCCGGCCAGGTGGCCGTAACTGTCGTTGATGCGCTTGAAGTGGTCCAGGTCGAGGATTGCCATGGCCAGGTGACCGCCGCTTTCCTGCCAGTCGAGCATTTCGCGCTCGACCTGCTCGGTCCAGGCTGCACGGTTGGGCAAGCCGGTCAGTGGATCGATCAGCGCCTTCTGCCGTTGTTCTTCCAGGTGTTCGCGATAGCCAAGCGCTTCCTGCTCCATGCTCGCCACCCGCTCGGCCAGGCCCTGCAGGCGCCCGGCAAGTTCCTGCTCACGGCGGTCACGTTCATGCTGGTGCTCGTCCATGGTGCCCAGCAGTGTTTCCAGGCGGTTTTCCAGGATGTGCTTGAGGCTGTCCACATCCACTGCGCCCTGCACGCTGCTTTGCAAGCCATCGACCTGTTCACGCAGCTGGCTGTCGAGTTCGCGCGCGGCGGAACTGTTGTCGGCATGGCCGGCGCTGGCTTCGTGCAGGTGGCTCTGGAAGCTGTCGAGGCGCTCATTGAGCTGCTGCAGGTAGGTTTCGAATTCGTGCTGGCCGCTGTCGGTGATCGCCAGCATGAGCACGGCCAGGTCATCGAGGACCGGGATCAGTTCATACCAGTTCAGCCCGCGTGCTACCCGCTCGCGCATTACCAGGGCCTGAGCCTTGTGGCGCTCGGGGAGGCTGAGGTCATCCAGCAGGCCGATCAGCGTCTGCTCGATGTGCGCAGCGACCTGGCTGTAAGGGGGTTCCACCGCATCGGGAAGGGAATAGGGGCCGTCCTCACCGAAGATTTCTTCGAGCGGCGCAGGCACCGCGGCTGCCGGGGGCTCAGGCTGTTCCTGCACCTCGGGCGCATGATCGGCCTGCGGCTCAGCTTCAGGCTGGGCCACTACCGGTTGTTCAACGCCGTGAGGCTCTACAAGCTGCTCCGGCTGGGCGACAAGGGCAGCCTCCTCAGGCTCCGGGGCAGGCGCGGCGGCAGCCAGAGGTTGCAGCTCGTCCGCATCACGCGGCGGCAAGTCGACCAGTACAGGCCCGTCCGGCTGCGGTTGGGCTTCGGCCGGCGCGATTTCAGGCGCAGCTTGTGCAGACTGACCAGCCTCTGCCTGAGGCTCGTTGTCTCGGTTACCGAACAGGCGCTGCAAGAAGCCCGGCCGGGCCTCGTCATCCGGCTTGCTCAGCGACGAAAGGGCACGCCCTTGCAGGCCACTGAGTTCACCCAGCAGTGGCGGTAACTCGCGTGACTGGGCGACCCCGCCATCGAGCTTCTTCGCCAGCTTTTTCAGTGGCCGGGCAACTTCACCGGGCAGTGGCAAAGCTTGCAGCTGGGTAACCAGCGCGTTCAGGGCATCACTGACCTGATTCATGCGGGTTTCCCGGCGCTGCTCGGAGTCCAGCACCGCCTTTTCCAGACGCGGAATCAACCCGGCAAGGCCGGCGTCCATGTTGTCGCTGCGGATGACCTCGCGCATTTCCTTCATGCACTGGTCGACGACCTTGTCGCTGCCTTCGGCCGCCAGGGTACTGCGCACCAGGCCACGGCGCAGCAGGTCGAGACGCGCGTCCCAGCGGCGTTCGAGCTTTTCCTGCTGTTCGATGCTTTTAAGGTATTTTTCTTTCCAGCGCTCGGCTTCTTCGGTCATGCCTGGATCCGCGACGGGTAATGCATCTGTGGGCTGTGTAATTACACGCTGTCGGCGCGCCCAGCGAACACTTGAGGGCTTGCCGCGCTTTAGCTGATCTAGCTCAAGACCGGCAGCGTATCCACAGTCAGTGCATCAGGCAATCGGATCTCCACCGCAACGGGAAGATGGTCGGAAATCGGCTGCGCCAGCACCTCGACCCGCTCCAGGGTCAGGCTCGGGCTGAGCAGGATGTGGTCCAGGCAGCGCTGCGGGCGCCAGCTGGGGAAGGTGGCTTCGACCTGGGGTGCGATCAGGCCCAGATCGCGCAGGGGCGAATGCTCGAGCAGGTCGGTTGCGTGGGTATTCATGTCCCCCATCAGGACCTGATGGCGGTAGCCGCCAATCAGCTCACGGATGTAGCCCAATTGCAGGGCGCGCGTCTTGGCACCCAGGGCCAGGTGCATCATGACCACGATCAGCGCATCCTCACCCTCACCAAAACGCACCAGGATCGCACCCCGGCCGGCCGGGCCGGGCAGCGGGTGATCTTCGAGGAGCTGCGGCTTCAGGCGGCTGAGCACGCCATTGCTGTGCTGGGCAAAACGCCCGAGGTTGCGATTGAGCTGCTGGTACCAGTAAGGGAAGGAACCCAGTTGGGCCAGGTGCTCCACCTGGTTGACGTAGCCAGAGCGCAGGCTGCCGCCATCGGCCTCCTGCAGGGCCACCAGGTCGAAGTCGTTGAGCAACTGACCGATTTTCTGCAGGTTACCGGCCCGCCCGGTGTGCGGCAGCAGGTGCTGCCAACTGCGGGTCAGGTAATGCCGGTAGCGCTCGGTGCTGATGCCGACCTGGATGTTGAAGCTCAGCAGCCGCAGACGACCATCCTCGGGCAGGCCTGTGGCCTGCAGGTGATGCTCGTTGACCTGCGGCTGGTGCAGGCCAATGCCACGCGCGGTTCTGAAGCGGCGCATGGGGTACGCCGCTTACTTAGCGGCGCGCTCCTTGGCGATCAGTTGGTCGGCGACGTTCAGCACGCCGTCCGGACCGCCTGCGGTACCCAGGTCGAAGCGGTACTTGCCGTTCACCACCATGCTCGGTACGCCGGTGATTTCGTACTTCTTCGCCAGTTCCTTGGCCTGGTTGACCTGGCCCTTGATGGCGAACGAGTTGAAGGTAGCGAGGAACTTGTCCTTGTCGACGCCCTGGGTGGCGAGGAAGTCGGCCATGTCTTGCGGGTCGGTCAGGCGCTTGCGCTGGTTCTGGATGGCGTCGAAGACTGCGGCATGAACCTTCTGCTCGACGCCCATGGCTTCGAGGGTCAGGAACATCTGGCCGTGGGCGTCCCACGGGCCGCCGAACATGGCCGGTACGCGCTTGAAGTTGACGTCCTTGGGCAGCTTCTCGACCCATGGGTTGATAGTCGGCTCGAAGTGGTAGCAGTGTGGGCAGCCATACCAGAACAGCTCGACCACTTCGATCTTGCCTGGCTGGGATACCGGAACAGGGTTGCTCAGCTCGATGTATTCCTTGCCGGCAGTGGCAGGCTCTGCAGCCTGGACGGCAGTCATCCCGAAGACGCTGGCAGCGACCAGCGCGGCGCTGAGAATCAGTTTACGCATGCTTTACTCCTGAGCATTCATTGGTCGCCTCGACGCGACCTGTGCTGTGACCGGTGGCGAAGGGCCCGAGTTCTGTAGTGTAACGGCTGCGGACAGAAAAAAGGGCGGCCCGCGCCGCCCTTTCATCTTTAGCGTTGCAGCATTAACCGAATGTTAATGCAGGCCCTGGATGTAGCTGGCCAGCGCTTCGATCTCATGATTGCTCAGCTTGCCGGCGATGGTGCGCATGGTCATCGCATCGCCGTCGTTGGTGCGGTTGCCTTCGCGGAAGTCAGTGAGCTGCTTGGTCACGTATTGCGAATGCTGGCCGCCCAGGTGCGGGAAGCCGGCGAGGGCGATACCCGCGCCGTTGGGCGAGTGGCAGCCGGTACAGGCAGGCATGCCTTTTTCCAGGTTGCCACCATTGAACAGCGCCCGGCCACGCTCGACCAACTTGGGATCGGCAGCACCGACGCTGCCTTTCTGGCTGGAGAACCAGGCGGCGATATCGGCCAGGTCCTGGTCACTGAAATTGGCCAGCATGCCGGTCATTTCCAGCACGGTGCGCTTGCCCGACTTGATGTCGTGCAGTTGCTTTTCCAGATAGCGCTGGCCCTGGCCAGCCAGTTTCGGGAAGTTCGGCGCCAGGCTGTTGCCGTCCGGGTTGTGGCAAGCACCACAGACGGCCGTCTTGGCCTGGCCAGCGGCGGCATCGCCTTTGATAGGTTGCGCAGCAGTGGCCGCACCTGCGACACCCAGGGTCAACAGCAGACTCACGACTAGTTTGTTCATCAGCTAATCCAACACGGCTAAGGGTGAAATGTTATGTATCGGGACTGCCGCTCATCCAAAGGATGACCAAACGGTAGTCCTCGGCACTGCAGTCCATGCACAATCCACGCGGCGGCATAGCCTTGAAACCCTGGGTAACATGCACCACCAGCTGCTCCATGCCTTGCGCCAGCCTTGGCTCCCAAGCTGCCGGGTCACCCTTCTGGGGCGCCTGTGGCAACTGCCCGGCGTGACAGGCCGCACACGTGCGGTTGTACAACGCCTCGGGATCCTGTGTAGCCTGTGCGCTGAAAAACGGCAGGAACATACCGACAGCTAGCAGCCATTTCGCCAAGCGAAACGACCTGACAGGGTTGGGGGACGCGCTGCGTTCTGATGCGCGAGCTATTGTTCGACACCCCATGCACATTCCCCTTCGCTGAGAGAATGAGCACACAAAAACTGGGGCATTATATACTTCCGCCATCCAAACGGAAACGACACCGCTTGCCAGCCTCGGCTTTGGCAACACCCACATCGGATATCCCATGCAAGTCAAGAACCCCATCCTCGGCCTCTGCCAGAAAGCCACATTCGCCCTCAGCGCTGCCAAGGTCGAACAATGCCCGGACGACCAGGGTTACGAGGTGGCTTTCGCCGGCCGCTCCAACGCCGGCAAATCCAGCGCCCTCAATACCCTGACTCATGCCAGCCTGGCGCGTACCTCGAAAACCCCGGGGCGCACCCAGCTGTTGAATTTCTTCAGTCTGGACGATGAACGGCGTTTGGTCGACCTGCCGGGCTACGGATATGCAAAAGTCCCGATTCCGCTCAAGCAGCACTGGCAGAAGCACCTGGAAGCCTACCTGGGCAGCCGTGACTGCCTGAAAGGCATCATCTTGATGATGGATGTGCGTCACCCGATGACCGACTTCGACAAGATGATGCTCGACTGGGCCAGAGCCAGTGGCATGCCGATGCATATTCTGCTGACCAAAGCCGACAAGCTCACCCACGGCGCTGGCAAGAACACCTTGCTCAAGGTGCAGTCGGAAATCCGTAAAGGGTGGGGTGACACGGCGACCATCCAGCTGTTCTCGGCGCCCAAGCGCCTGGGCCTGGAAGAAGCCTACCGGGTGCTGGCTGACTGGATGAAACTGGAAGACAAGCCGGTTGCCTGATCTGTAGATACCGGTCCCTGTGGGCAGCCCGCAGGGACCGATACTCGAATTTCGGGCAAAAAAAACCCCGGACTTCGTATGGGGAGGGGGAAGTTCGGGGTTCAAGTCTGGACCGCTAGGGCGGGGTCCAGGTATCTGCCAACACTTAACACAACATAGGAGCATCGAAAGGCTTCACCAGCCATTCAGTTACTCTGAGTTCCGCTTCACCGGTTTAGTTCCGGAGCGCTCAAAACTATTTGCGATAGTTTCATGCAACTCCTGAACTAATGGCATCGAGCCATGCCAGGATCCGCGTCACTACGTCGCAGATCCTACACACCTTTCCCCGCTCAATCAGTGAGCTTCGTCCCAATTCGAACCAACACCTGCCTCGACCACCAACGGAACATCCAGCTGCGCGGCGTTGCTCATGTGCGTGCGAATTTCATCTTTCACTTGCTCGACCAGGTCTTCACGCACCTCAAGCACCAGTTCGTCGTGCACCTGCAGGATCACCCGTGCGTCCAGGCCGCTCTCGTTCAGCCAGTTGTCGACGTTGACCATGGCGCGCTTGATGATGTCGGCGGCTGTGCCCTGCATCGGCGCGTTGATCGCCGTGCGCTCGGCGCCCTTGCGCAGGGCCGGGTTCTTGGCGTTGATGTCCGGCAGGTACAGGCGACGGCCGAACAGGGTTTCGACGAAGCCCTGCTCGGCGGCCTGGGCGCGAGTGCGCTCCATGTAGGCCAACACGCCCGGGTAGCGGGCGAAGTAGCGGTCGATGTAGTCCTGCGACTGCTTGCGGTCGACGCCAATCTGCTTGGCCAGGCCAAACGCACTCATGCCGTAGATCAGGCCGAAGTTGATGGCCTTGGCGCTGCGGCGCTGGTCGGTGGTGACGTCTTCCAGCGCTACGTTGAACACTTCCGCCGCCGTCGCGCGGTGCACGTCCAGATCGTTGCGGAAGGCATGCAACAGGCCTTCGTCCTTGGCCAGGTGGGCCATGATGCGCAGTTCGATCTGCGAATAGTCCGCCGCCAGCAGCTTGTAGCCGGGGCTGGCAATGAACGCCTGACGAATGCGTCGGCCCTCGGCGGTGCGGATCGGGATGTTCTGCAGGTTCGGGTCGCTCGACGACAGGCGCCCGGTGGCGGCCACTGCCTGCTGGTAGGACGTGTGAATACGCCCGGTGCGCGGGTTGATCTGCCCTGGCAGCTTGTCGGTGTAGGTGCTCTTGAGCTTGCTCAGGCTGCGGTACTGCATCAGCACCTCAGGCAGCGGGTAGCCTTGCTCGGCAAGTTCGTCGAGCACCGCTTCGGCAGTGGACGGCTGGCCCTTGGCGGTCTTGCTCAGCACCGGCATGCCCAGCTTGTCATAGAGGATCGCGCCTAGCTGCTTTGGCGAACCGAGGTTGAATTCCTCGCCGGCCAGCGCGTAGGCGCGCTGCTCCAGGTCAACCATCTTCACGCCCAGCTCGCCGCTTTGTACCTGCAACAACGCAGCATCGACCAGCGCGCCCTGGCGCTCGATCTTGGCCAGCACCGGCACCAGCGGCATCTCGATGTCCATCAGCACCGGCTGCACGCTTGGCGTCTGCGCCAGGCGCGCCTGCAGCGCGTGGTGCAGGCGCAGGGTGATGTCGGCGTCCTCGGCGGCGTAAGGGCCGGCCTTGTCCAGGTTGATCTGGTTGAAGGTCAGCTGCTTGGCACCCTTGCCGGCGATGTCCTCGAAGGCGATGGTGGTGTGGTCGAGGTACTTCAGCGCCAGGCTGTCCATGTCATGCCGGGTGGCAGTGGAATTGAGCACGTACGATTCGAGCATGGTGTCGTAGGCCACACCGCGCATCTCGATGGCTGGCGAGTTGTTGGCAAGGATGTTGATGTCGTACTTGGCGTTTTGCCCGACCTTGGCCTTGGCCGGGTCTTCCAGCAGCGGCTTCAGCGCCAGCAACACAGCCTCGCGGTCCAGCTGGGCCGGTGCGCCTTCATAGTCGTGAGCCAGCGGCACATAAGCGGCTTCATGGGGCTCGACCGCGAACGACAGGCCAACCAGCTGCGCCTGCTGGGCGTCCAGGCTGGTGGTCTCGGTGTCGAAGGCGAACAGCGGCGCCTGGCGCAGCTTCTCCAGCCAGGCGTCGAAGCGGGCTTGATCGAGGATGGTCTCGTACTTGGGCTCGACCGTGGCGGCCGGCACTTCGACCGCTGCGACAACATCGCCGGCCCTGGCCGCATCGCGCTGCACATCGGCAATCCAGCTCTTGAACTCCATCTCGGTGTACAGCGCCAGCAGCGCTTCGCGGTCAGGCTCGCCGCAGACCAGCGCTTCGACTTCCACATCCAGCGGTACATCGCACTTGATGGTGGCCAGCTCATAGGACAGGAACGCTGCATCGCGGTGCTCCTCGAGCTTGGCGGGCAAGGTCTTGGCGCCACGGATGGCCAGGGCCGGGACCTTGTCGAGGTTGGCGTACAGGTCGCTGAGGCCACCGCCGATTCCGGTCAGCAGGCCAACAGCGGTTTTCTCACCGACGCCAGGCACGCCCGGGATGTTGTCGACCTTGTCGCCCATCAGGGCGAGGAAGTCGATAATGTGTTCCGGGCCAACGCCGAACTTTTCGTGCACACCGGCCACGTCCAGCACACTGCCGGTCATGGTGTTGACCAAGGTCACGTGGCCGTCCACCAGCTGTGCCATGTCCTTGTCGCCGGTCGAGATGATCACCGGGCGGCCCCGGGTCGCGCTGCTGCGGGCGAGGGTGCCGATCACGTCATCGGCCTCGACGCCTTCTACGCATAGCAGCGGGTACCCCAGTGCCCGGACGCTGGCGTGCAGCGGCTCGACCTGCACCCGCAGGTCGTCGGGCATGCTCGGGCGGTTGGCCTTGTATTCGGCGAACATGGCATCGCGGAAGGTCCCGCCCTTGGCGTCGAAGACCACCGCGAACAGGCTGTCGGGGTATTGCTTGCGCAGGCTCTTGAGCATGTTCAGCACACCCTTGACCGCCCCGGTCGGCATGCCCTTGGAAGTGGTCAGCGGCGGCAGCGCATGGAAGGCGCGGTACAGGTAGGAGGAACCGTCCACCAGGACGAGGGGCGCTTGGCTCATGAGCAGAATCAACCTTTTCGGCGGGTCCGGAGCTAGAATAGCCGGATCAATGACGACAAAGGGACTAGGTTATCATGCGTAAACTCAATCGCCTGTTACTGCTCGGCCTGTTGGCAACCATGCCGGTCGTCACCCTGGCGGCGGAAGACGCCCCCTCGGCCGATCCCGAGGTGACCATTCGCACGGAAGGCGATAAAACCATCCAGGAATACCGTCAAAATGGCTTCCTGTATGCGATCAAGATCACGCCGAAACACGGCAAGCCGTATTTCCTGGTACGCGCCGATGGCACCGATGCCAATTTCATTCGTTCCGACCAGCCGGACATGCTGATCCCGTCCTGGAAGATTTTCGAGTGGTAAGCTGACGCGCGCACCGTTCACATCAACCCGGCACTTCCCGGCGGAAGTGCCCGTATGGGCTTTTTTTCATCATGTCAGTCTTCACCCCCGTGACCCGGCCTGAGCTGGAAACCTTTCTGGCACCGTACGAGCTGGGCCGTCTGCTCGACTTCCAGGGCATTGCCGCCGGTACCGAGAACAGCAACTTCTTCGTCAGCCTCGAACAGGGTGAGTTCGTCCTGACGCTGGTCGAGCGCGGCCCGGTCGAGGACATGCCGTTCTTCATCGAGTTGCTGGACGTGCTGCACGCTGCCGACATGCCGGTGCCCTATGCCCTGCGTGACCGTGACGGCAATGCCCTGCGCGAGCTGTGCGGCAAGCCGGCCTTGCTGCAACCGCGGCTGTCGGGCAAGCACATCAAGGCGCCGAACGCCCAGCACTGCGCCCAGGTCGGCGAACTGCTGGCGCACATTCACCTGGCCACCCGCGAGCACATCATCGAGCGCCGCACCGACCGCGGCCTGGACTGGATGCTGGCATCCGGTGCAGAGCTGCTGCCGCGCCTGAGCGCCGAGCAGGTCACACTGTTGCAGCCTGCGCTGGACGAGATCACCGCGCACAAGGCGCAGATCCTGGCCTTGCCACGGGCCAACCTGCATGCCGACCTGTTCCGCGACAACGTGATGTTCGAAGGTACCCACCTGACCGGTGTGATCGACTTCTACAACGCCTGCTCCGGGCCGATGCTGTATGACATCGCCATCACCGTGAACGACTGGTGCCTGAATGAGCACGGCGCGATCGATGTGCCGCGCGCTCAGGCACTGCTGGCGGCCTATGCGGCGTTGCGGCCGTTTACCGCAGCCGAAGCCGAGCTGTGGCCGGAGATGTTGCGGGTAGGCTGCGTGCGCTTCTGGCTGTCGCGCCTGATTGCGGCGGAATCGTTTGCCGGGATGGATGTGATGATCCACGACCCGAGCGAGTTCGAAGTGCGCCTGGCGCAGCGCCAGCAAGTGGCGTTGCACTTGCCGTTCGCCCTCTAGTTCCTGTTCTGATTCTTCGCGGGCAAGCCCGCGAAGAATCCGGTACAGGCTTACAACTGCTCCAGGCACCCAGCCAGGTCACCACCCAGCTTCTCGAGCAGGCGCTCATAGCCCTTGGCATCCACCGGGTCGGTGCCACCCAGGGCATCCAGCTCCGCCAGGCGCACCGGCAACCCGGCCGTCAGGGTCTCGGCCAGACGCGGCCGCAACGGTGGCTCGCTGAACACACAGGTCTTGCCCACTTCCTGCAAGCGCTTGCGCATCGCCGCCACATGCTGCGCGCCGGGCTGTACTTCGGACGCCACGCTGAACACGCCGGTGTGCTGCAGGCCATAGGCCGACTCGAAGTAGTCGAACGCCTCGTGGAACACGAAATAGGGCTTGCTGGCGATCCCGGCTACCCGCGCCTTGATCCGCGCATCCAACGCATCCAGGCGCTCGATGAAGGCCTTCAGGTTGCTCTGGTAGCGCGCCGCATTGGCCGGGTCGGCCGCCGCCAGGTCCGCCGCCATCTTCGTCGCGATGACCCGGGCGTTGACCGAAGACAGCCACAGGTGCGCATCCAGGCTACCCGGGCGGTGATCGTGGTCGTGGTCGTCCTGGTCCGCCTCCTCATGGGAGTGGCTGTCCTCACCAAAGTGACGCAGCTTCATGCCTGAAAGCGACTGCACGGCCACCGTCGGCTTGCTGCGGCTGCCCAGCACCCGCGGCAGGAAGTTCTCCATGTCCGGGCCGATCCAGTACAGCAGGTCGGCATCACCCACCTTGCGCACGTCGGACGGGCGCAGGGCGTAGTGGTGCGGTGAAGCGCCCGGCGGCAACAGCACGTCCGGGTTGCCCACGCCATCCTGCACGGCAGCGGCAATCTGCTGCAGCGGTTTGATACTGGTCAGTACACGCACGTCAGCCTGTGCCGAGCAGGCGATGAAAGCGACAAAAAGCACTAGGAATCGGGACACGATGAATACTCGACTCGTGATAAACAGGTAACATAATAACGTCTCCATCCAGAACCGTCGCTGCCCATGTCCATCACGCCGCTGGCTCACCGTCCCCACGATCATTCCCATTGCGTGCACAGCGCCTTGTCCGAAGCCGATGCCCTGTGCACGCGCCAGGGCCTGCGCCTGACCGCACTGCGCCGGCGTGTGCTGGAGCTGGTGTGGCAGAGCCACAAGCCGCTGGGCGCCTACGACATCCTTGCCGTGCTCAGCGAGCAGGATGGCCGCCGCGCCGCGCCGCCGACCGTGTACCGCGCCCTGGACTTCCTGCTGGAAAACGGCCTGGTGCACCGCATCGCCTCGCTCAACGCCTTCATCGGTTGCAGCCACCCAGAGCACGCGCATCAGGGCCAGTTCCTGATCTGCCGTGTATGCCATGTGGCCATCGAACTGGAGCAGGACAGCATCAGCGACGCCATCATCCACAGCGCCAAGGGCGTGGGCTTCAGCGTCGAAACCCAGACGGTGGAAATCGTCGGCCTGTGCGCCAACTGCCGGAGCGCAGCATGAGCGACGCCCTGATCCGCCTGGAGCAGGTCGGTGTCAGCTTCGCCGGCGAGGCGGTGCTCGACAATATCGACCTGTCGGTGGCGCCCGGCCAGATCGTCACCCTGATCGGCCCCAACGGCGCCGGCAAGACCACCCTGGTGCGCGCCGTGCTCGGGCTGCTCAAGCCGCACCGAGGCAAGGTCTGGCGCAAGCCGAAGCTGCGCATCGGCTACATGCCGCAAAAAATCCAGGTGGACGCCACCCTGCCGCTGTCGGTGCTGCGCTTCTTGCGCCTGGTGCCCGGGGTAGACCGCGCGGCTGCCTTGTCGGCACTGCAGGAAGTGGGTGCCGAACAGGTCATCGACAGCCCGATCCAGACCATTTCCGGCGGCGAGATGCAGCGCGTGCTGCTGGCCCGGGCGCTGCTGCGCGAGCCACAGCTGCTGGTGCTCGACGAGCCGGTACAAGGTGTCGACGTGGTCGGCCAGACCGAGCTGTACAACCTCATCACCCGTTTGCGCGACCGCCACGGCTGCGGTGTGCTGATGGTCTCCCATGACCTGCACCTGGTCATGAGCGCCACCGACCAGGTGGTCTGCCTGAACCGCCACGTGTGCTGCTCGGGCCACCCCGAGCAAGTCAGCAACGACCCGGCCTTTGTCGAGCTGTTCGGCCAGAACGCCCCGAGCCTGGCTGTCTACCACCACCATCACGACCACAGCCACGACCTGCACGGCTCGGTCGTCGCCCCTGGCGCCCATGTTCACGGAGAGCACTGCAAGCATGGCTGATTTTCTTCTTTACGCCTTGCTTGCGGGTTTGTCCCTGGCAGTGGTGGCAGGCCCGCTTGGCTCGTTCGTGGTGTGGCGGCGCATGGCGTACTTCGGCGACACCCTGTCCCACGCCGCCCTGTTGGGCGTGGCCATGGGCTTCGTGCTGGATGTCAGCCCGGCCCTGGCGGTGACCGTGGGCTGCCTGTTGCTGGCGATTTTGCTGGTGACCTTGCAGCAACGCCAGCCGCTGGCCTCCGACACCCTGCTCGGCATCCTCGCCCCCAGCACCCTGTCGCTGGGCCTGGTGGTGCTGAGTTTCATGCATGACGTGCGCATCGACTTGATGGCCTATCTGTTCGGCGACCTGCTGGCCATCAGCACCACCGACCTGGCCTGGATCCTGGGCGGCAGCGCGCTGGTCCTGCTGCTGCTCGCCGTGCTGTGGCGGCCATTGCTGGCAATCACCGTGCACGAAGAACTGGCCATGGTCGAGGGCCTGCCAGTGGCGGGCCTGCGCATGGCCCTGATGCTGCTGATCGCGGTGGTCATTGCCGTGGCCATGAAGATCGTCGGTGTGTTGCTGATCACCTCGCTGCTGATCATTCCCGCTGCCGCGGCACAGCGGCACGCCCGCTCGCCAGAACAGATGGCGCTGGCCGCAACCCTGATCGGCATCACCTCGGTGTGCGGTGGCCTGGCCATGTCCTGGTTCAAGGACACCCCGGCCGGGCCATCGATCGTGGTCTGCGCGGCGGTGCTATTCTTGCTGAGCCTGGCCCTGCCAAAACGCTGAAAAACGGGGTGCACACAGGTGCACCCTGCAACCTTTCCGCGGGTAAAGGGTCTGTAAGACTTATTTTCGAGCGTGCGCACCTGGGTGTAGACTTGCTCGCTTTTTGCGCAAATAGAGAGTCGCAGGAATGAAGCCGTTCGCATCCCGTTATCTGCTTGTTGCCGCGTTTTCCCTGTTCCTGGCCGCGTGTTCCAGCGCGCCGGTCGAGCAGGCCGATGCACCTGCCCAAGCCGATGCCTGGCAGCAGCTGCAACAGAGTATCGCCAGCAACGAGCTGGCCACCGCCGAAGACCAGCTGGCTGCCCTGCAGGCGCAGTCGCCTGATGACGCTCGCCTGGAGCAAAACCAGCGCCAGCTGGCCGAGGCCTATCTGAAACGCAGCCAGATCGAGCTGCAGAAGGGCGACGTCAATGCGGCTGCCACCGCGCTGGCGCGGGCCCGGGCGCTGATGCCGCAGGCACCGGCGGTGACCGGCGGCGACGCCGTGACCCAGGCGCGCAAGGCCGAGCTGGAGAAGGCCGAAGCGGCCCTGAAGGCTGCCGAGGCCAAGCCCCAGGCGCGGGTGATCGACCCAACGGCGCCGAGCACCGTGATCGCGCTGAAGACCACCGACATCAATGCGATGCGCCGCCAGCTCGACGAGATTGCCAAGGACGTGGTCAATTATCAGTGCGAGGTGGTGTTCCAGGTGCCGCGCACCCAAGATGCGCCCTGGCTCAAGAATCTGCTTCAGAAGCGCGTTCACAAGATCGACAGCGGGTTCAAGCTGAAACAGAAGCATGAGATTCAGCGGTCGATGCCGGCTCAGGTGGTCCTCGTCCCGCATCAGCGCTGAGAAGCCGGGGGCTGCCTTGCAGCCCCCTATACAAAGTAGCCCCTAGGCTGGCACAGCCTCGGCAGCTGCTTCCCGCTCCCAAACCCGATGCCCCTCGACCGCTTTGACAAAGGCATCCACAGCCTTTTGCTCATCCCCCAGCAGCAATCCCTTATCCTCCTTGAGCCCAAGACTGTTCAACAAGTCCTTGGTCAACACCATTGCCTTCAGATGCTTGTAGCCTTCGAGCAAGAAGTGCTTCGCCAGCCCGCTTGAAGCCAAGGCCTTGTCCACCCCCTTGGGCACGACAATCCCGTCGAACATGATCGACGGCATCCCCTCCATCGACGCATCCACCGCCAATGCCTTGCCATCCGCCGCCTTCACCGGCGCCGAAGTCGGCCCCAGCAGCATCGGCCTGGCGCTTTCGGCTTCCAGCGCCTTGACCAGTTTGTCGACGCTCGCGCCGTCTACGCCATCGGCTAACAGCACCGCGATCTTGCGTCCCTTGATGCCGACCACGCCAGGGTGGTTCATTTGGCTCAAGGCCGGCGATTTTGCCAGCTGGCTACCCTTGACCTGCACCGTACCGGCCTTGGGTGCCGGCAAGCCAAGGTTGGCAGCGACTGCAGCGGCCAGCTTCAGGTCGATGTTGGCAAGAATCTCATTCACCTGGCGCGCGCGAATGTGCTCCCGCTCCACCTTACCCAGCTCAAAGCTGTAGGCCTTGATGATGTGCTGTTGCTCGGTCGGGCTCATGCTCTGGAAGAACAGCCGCGCCTGGGAGAAGTGATCGCCGAACGACTCGCTGCGCTGGCGGATCTTGTGCGCGTCGATGCGCTCCTGGTAGCTCTCGAAGCCCCCATCCTGAGCAGCCGGTGGCGTTTCTTTCGGCCAGCCGCCGTCGATCGAATTAGGCTCATAGGAAGCTCGCCCCTTGTGCACCACATGCTGGTGCAGCGCATCGCGCTGATTGTTGTGGTTTGGCGCAACGGGCCGGTTGATCGGGATCTGGTGGAAATTCGGCCCGCCAAGGCGGCTGATCTGCGTGTCGGTGTAGGAGAACAGGCGGCCCTGCAGCAACGGGTCATTGGTGAAATCGATCCCCGGCACGATATGGCCAGGGCAGAAAGCAACCTGCTCAACCTCGGCGAAGAAATTGTCCGGATTGCGGTTGAGCACCATCTTGCCCAGTGGCGTAACCGGCACCAGCTCTTCGGGAATGATCTTGGTCGGGTCGAGCAGGTCGAAGTCGAACTTGTGTTCATCCGCCTCTGGCACGATCTGCACGCCCAGTTCCCATTCCGGATAATCGCCGGTCTCGATGGCTTCCCACAGGTCCCGGCGCTGGAAGTCGGTGTCTTTGCCTGCAAGTTTTTGGGCCTCGTCCCACAAAAGGGAGTGCACGCCCTGGCGCGGCTTCCAGTGGAACTTGACGAAACTCGCCACGCCCTGGACATTGATAAGGCGGAAGGTATGCACGCCAAAGCCTTCCATCATCCGCAGGCTGCGCGGAATGGCGCGATCGGACATGGCCCAGATGACCATGTGGGCGGATTCGGGCACCAGCGAGACGAAGTCCCAGAACGTGTCGTGGGCCGATCCACCGGTGGGGATTTCATTGTGTGGCTCCGGCTTTACCGCGTGCACGAAGTCCGGGAACTTGATCGCGTCCTGGATGAAGAAGACCGGCATGTTGTTACCCACCAGGTCGAAGTTGCCTTCATCGGTATAGAACTTCACGGCGAACCCGCGCACGTCGCGCACCGTGTCGCCCGACCCGCGTGGCCCTTGCACGGTGGAAAAACGCACGAACACCGGGGTGATCTTCTCAGGGTCCTGAAGGAAGCCCGCCTTGGTCAGCTCGGCGTGATTGCCGTAGCTCTGGAAGAAGCCATGCGCGCCGGTGCCACGGGCATGCACGATACGTTCAGGGATGCGCTCGTGGTCAAAGTGGGTGATCTTCTCGCGCATGATGAAGTCTTCGAGCAGCGACGGCCCGCGGGGGCCGGCCTTGAGCGTGTTCTGGTTGTCGGCGATGCGCACGCCCTGGTTGGTCCGCAAGGCCTGGCCGGTGGCATCGCTACGCGCCGCCTCCAGGGCCTGCAGTTTGCTGTTGGTATTGGCCCGGTCGGGGGTGTCGGTACCGGCGAGCTGGCTCTGTTTCGGCGAATCCGGTTTCTTGCTGGGCATCACGGCTCTCCTTATCAGTCTTCAGGCGTGCCCGTGTCGGGCTTGTGCAAGTAGTGACTGGAGAGCTTTGCCGAGCGTTCAATCAGGATTACCGGTTGTCGCGATATGCCCTAGGGATTGGTGCATTACGAAATAAATGCTAAGAACAGCTATGGGAAAAGGCTAAAATACGCGACCCCAGCTAACCGCTGCCCCAAATTCCATGCGCCCCACAAGGTTCGCTACGTGATCGAGTTCCAACAGGTACACAAGACCTACCGCGTCGCCGGTAAGGAAATCCCCGCACTGAATCCGACCAGCCTGACCATCGAAGATGGCCAGGTGTTCGGCCTGATCGGCCATTCCGGCGCCGGCAAGAGCACCATGCTGCGCCTGATCAACCGCCTCGAAGAGCCTTCGGGCGGCACGATCATCGTCGACGGCGAGGATGTCACCGCATTCAACGCCAGCCAGCTGCGCGGCTTCCGCCAGCAGGTCGGCATGATTTTCCAGCACTTCAACCTGCTGGCCTCCAAGACTGTCGCCGACAACGTCGCCCTGCCACTGACCCTGGCCGGCGAGCTGTCTCGCAGCGCAATCGACAAGCGCGTCACCGAGCTGCTGGCCCGTGTCGGCCTTTCGGACCACGCCAAGAAGTACCCAGCGCAGCTTTCCGGCGGCCAGAAGCAGCGCGTCGGTATCGCCCGCGCCCTGTCGACCAACCCGAAGATCCTGCTGTGCGACGAAGCCACCAGCGCCCTCGACCCGCAGACCACCGCTTCGGTGCTGCAGCTGCTGGCCGAGATCAACCGTGAGCTGAAGCTGACCATCGTGCTGATCACCCATGAAATGGACGTGATCCGCCGGGTCTGCGACCGTGTGGCAGTAATGGATGCCGGCCAGATCGTCGAGCAAGGCTCGGTGGCCGAGGTGTTCCTGCACCCGCAACACCCGACCACCAAGCGCTTCGTCCAGGAAGACGAACAGGTCGACGAAGGCGAGCAGCGCGACGACTTCGCCCACGTGCCAGGCCGTATCGTGCGCCTGACCTTCCAGGGCGACGCCACCTACGCCCCGCTGCTGGGCACCGTAGCCCGCGAAACCGGTGTGGACTACAGCATCCTCGCCGGGCGTATCGACCGCATCAAGGATGTCCCCTATGGCCAGCTCACCCTCGCCCTGATCGGCGGTGACATGGAAGCGGCGTTCGCCCGCTTCAAGGCAGCTGACGTACATATGGAGGTACTGCGTTGATGGACGCCCTGAATTTCTTCGCCAATGTCGACTGGAGCGAAATCTGGCTGGCCACCGTCGATACCATGATCATGCTGTTCGGCTCGCTGTTCTTCACCGTGCTGCTCGGCCTGCCACTGGGGGTGCTGCTGTTCCTCTGCGGGCCGAAGCAGATGTTCGAGCAGAAGGGCGTGTATGCGCTGCTGTCGCTGGTGGTCAACATCCTGCGCTCGCTGCCGTTCATCATCCTGCTGATCGTGATGATCCCGTTCACCGTACTGATCACCGGCACCTCGCTGGGTGTCGCCGGTGCCATCCCGCCGCTGGTGGTGGGGGCCACGCCGTTCTTCGCGCGTCTGGTAGAAACCGCCCTGCGTGAGGTGGACCGCGGCATCATCGAGGCCACCCAGTCGATGGGCGCCACCACCCGCCAGATCATCACCAGCGCGCTGCTGCCGGAAGCCCGCCCGGGCATCTTCGCGGCCATTACCGTCACCGCCATCACCCTGGTGTCGTACACCGCCATGGCCGGCGTGGTCGGCGCTGGCGGCCTGGGCGACCTGGCCATCCGCTTCGGTTACCAGCGTTTCCAGACCGACGTGATGGTGGTGACCGTGGTGCTGTTGCTGGTGCTGGTTCAAGTCCTGCAGAGCGTGGGCGACAAACTGGTCGTGCATTTTTCCCGTAAGTAACCCCAATGGGGTCGGCCCGGCCGACCCGTTCGGGGGCCGTCGCGGCCCTCACAAGGAGTGATTGATGAAGAAGCTGCTTGCTGTTGTCGCCGCTGTCGCGGCCTTCTCGGCCAATGCCGCCGAAACCCTCACCGTCGCCGCCACCCCGGTGCCGCATGCCGAGATCCTCAACTTCGTCAAACCTCAGCTGGCGAAAGAGGGCGTGGAGCTGAAGGTCAAGGAATTCACCGACTACATCCAGCCGAACGTACAAGTCGCCGAAAAGCGCCTGGACGCCAACTTCTTCCAGCACCAGCCGTACCTGGATGAGTTCAACAAAGCCAAGGGCACCCACCTGGTCAGCGTAGCCGGCGTGCACATCGAGCCGCTGGGCGTGTACTCGGCCAAGATCAAGAAGCTCGATGAGCTGTCCTCCGGCGCCACCGTGGTCATCCCCAACGACGCCACCAACGGCGGCCGCGCCTTGCTGCTGCTGGACAAGGCCGGTGTGATCAAGCTGAAGGACAACACCAACATCCTGTCGACCGTGAAGGACGTTGCCGAAAACCCGAAAAGCGTGAAATTCCGTGAGCTGGAAGCGGCCACCATCCCGCGCGTGCTGACCCAGGTCGATATCGCCCTGATCAACACCAACTACGCGCTGGAAGCCAAGCTGAACCCGGAAAAAGACGCCCTGGCCATCGAAGGCAGCGACTCGCCATACGTGAACATCCTGGTTGCCCGCCCGGACAACAAGGACTCGGACGCGATGAAGAAGCTGGCAGCAGCGCTGCACTCGCCTGAGGTGAAGCAGTTCATCAACGAGAAGTACAAAGGCGCTGTGGTTCCGGCGTTCTGATCCGAAACCCACGGGGCCGCTCTGCGGCCCTTTGGCCAGCGATGAGGCCCTGACAGGCCATCATCAATCCCGCTTTACCAGGCCGGGCAACTGCGCCACCAGCTTCTGGTTGTTGAACGGCGCCCGAATGAACCCCCGCTGACGGCCATCCGGCCCGACGATCGCCAGGTTGCCGCTGTGATCCACGGTATACCCCGGCTTGCTGGTATCCGCCGGAATGAACGGAATGCTCAAGGCATTGGCCAGCTTCTGGGTATCGTCGATCGACCCCGCCACGCCGACGAAATCCTTGTCGAAATAGCCCAGGTACTGCTTCAGCTGGTTGGGCGTATCACGGTTCGGGTCCACGCTCACCAACACCACCTGCAACCGGTCCACTGCCTCCTTGGGCAGCTCGCTCTTCACCTGGCGCAACTGGGCCAGGGTGGTTGGGCAGATGTCCGGGCAGTAGGTGTAGCCGAAGAACAACAGTGACCATTTGCCCTTCAGGTCGTCCAGCTGCACCGGCTGGCCATCCTGGTTGGTCATGGTCACGTCGGCCACCGCGCGGCTCTGCGGCAACAGAATGATGCCGGCGTCGATCAGCTCGGCCGGGTTGAGCTGACCACGGCCATTGAGCACCTTGTTGACGGTAAGGCCCAGGATCAACGCGACCAGGGCGACGAGGATGAAGACGGTTTTCTGGGTTCGGGTCATAGATTCAGCAACAGGTAGTGGTCGACGAGCAACGCGATGAACAGCGCGAACAGGTAGCCTATGGAGTACTTGAAGGTGCCGATCGCCGCGTGCGGCTGGCTGCCACGGTACAACACCCAGGCCCAATGCAGGAAGCGCAGGCCCAGTACCAGGGCGCAGGCCAGGTACAACAGGCCACTCATGTGGATGGCAAACGGCAGCAGGCTCACCGCCAGCAATATCAGGCTGTACAGCAGGATATGCAGCTTGGTGTATCGCTCGCCATGGGTGACCGGCAGCATCGGGATATCGGCCTTGGCGTACTCTTCCTTGCGGTGGATGGCCAAGGCCCAGAAGTGCGGTGGCGTCCAGGCGAAGATGATCAGCACCAGCAGCAGTGGCTCGGCGCTGACATGGCCGCTCACGGCGACCCAGCCAAGCAGCGGCGGTGCGGCGCCGGCCAGGCCGCCAATAACGATGTTCTGCGGTGTGGCACGCTTGAGAAAGCCGGTGTAGAGCACCGCGTAGCCGAGCAAGGAGGCCAGGGTCAGCCAGGCGGTGAGGGCGTTGGTGAACACCAGCAACAGGGCCATGCCAAGCAGCGCCAGGGCCAGGGCGAACAGCAACGCCGGCAACGGCTCGACCCGGCCCTGGGCCAATGGGCGCTTGTGGGTGCGCGCCATCAGCGCGTCGATGCGCCGGTCCACCACGTGGTTGACCACTGCCGCGCTGCCCGCGCACAGGGCGATACCCAGGTTGCCGAACAGCAGCACGCTTGCGCTGACCCCGGCGCGGGTCGCCAGGAACATGCCCGCCAGCGAAGTGATCAGCATCAGCACCACCACCTTGGGCTTGGTCAGCTCCAGGTAATCGCGCCAGCCGGCACGCCGTGCGCTCAGAAGCGTCGCCACGAATCGTTCCTCATGTGATGGCTGATGCTTACCCCGGCTACAGGCCGCAGGCGCCAACCCTGGCCGACGCCGACGCGGACCTTGTCGACCACACGGATGCGGTAGTTCACCAGCACCATGCTCAGCAGCAGCAACGCCCCGCCAGCGTTATGCGCGACGGCCACGGCCAGCGGCAGGTGGAACAGCACGTTACTGATGCCCAGGCCGACCTGCAGCGCCAGCGCCAGCAATACCCATCGAGCCAGGCCGGTCAGGCCACAGCGGTGCAGCTTCCAGCTGAGCATCAACAGCACGCAGGTCACCAACAGTGCACCCAGGCGATGGCTGATGTGAATGGCCGTGCGCGCATCGCTGTCCAGTTGCCCACCGAGGTAGTTGGGGCCGACATGCTGGGTCAAGTGGAAGCCGTTGCTGAAGTCTGCCGCCGGCCACCACTGGCCATGGCAGGTGGGCAGGTCGATGCAGGCGACCGCCGCATAGTTGGCACTGACCCAGCCACCCAGGGCGATCTGACCGATCACTACCAGCAAGGCCAGCGCGGCTATCCGCCGTAGGCTGAGCGGCAGTTTCGGCAAGGGCGCAAAGGCCCGCGATAGACGCAGGGATAGCAGGAACAGCAGGCTCAGGGTGGTAAAACCGCCGAGCAGGTGCGCAGTGACCACTTGCGGCCACAGCTTGAGGGTGACCGTCCACATGCCAAACGCTGCCTGAGCCAGCACCACGCCCAGCAACAGCAAGGGCAGGCGATAAGGCTGGCCATCGCGGGCATGCCGGCGCAGCGCCTGCAAGGCGAGCAGGGCGATCACCACGGCGAGGGTGCCAGCGAAGTAGCGGTGGACCATCTCGGCCCAGCCCTTGGCCTCTTCCACCGGGTGGTCGGGGAAGTGCAGCTCGGCATGGGCCAGCTGCGCTTCGCTGTTAGGCACGCTGATGAAGCCATAGCAGCCGGGCCAATCAGGACAACCTAGCCCGGCGTGGGTCAGGCGGGTATAGGCACCGAGCAGCACGACCAGCAGTGCCAGCAGCGTGGCGAACACAGCGATGCGGAATCCGGGTCTGGCCATGGCAGGCTCCTAGCCGATGTTGGACAGCTTGAGCAGGTGACGCAGGTCGTCGAGCACGTGCTTGCCATTGACCTTGCCGTCGTAGCGCAACACCAGGTTGCCGTGCGGGTCGACAATCCACAGTTGCGGGCCGGGTTCGCCAACCTTCTGCAGATAGCGCTGGGCATCCAGTGAATAGCGTTGCAGCTGTGGATACTCTCGCCCCAGCAGCGCCTGGTAGTCGCTGGCCAGTGGCTGGGCAGTGGCCAAGGCGTGGCTGGCGCGGCTGGCGTCGCGGCCCAGGCCGACCTGGATCTGCCGCACCAGGTACACCAGGCGCTGGCAATCCTCGGCGCAGGCCTCGGGCGCACTCACCAGCAGCTGCCAGCGTTCGTCCTCGCCCGCAATGCCGATATCGGCACGGCTCTCGCCGTTGCCAATCATCGCGCCGTGGTAGCTACGGCCCTCCGGCACCCAGAACTGGAGCTTGTACATGCAGGTGGCCAGGATCATCGGCCCGAGTACCACCAGCAGAATCAGAATCAGCTGCAAACGCCCGCGGGCTCTGGGCTTGCTACGTTCAGGCAGGTCCAGTGGAGTGGCGGTGGCCATGCTGTTTCTCCTTGTTGTTATGCCAGCCGAAATAGAGGTAGAGCAGCACCAGCGCAGTGGCCAGGGCAAACCACTGCACGGCGTAACCGAGGTGTTTTTCCGGGCCCATCGCGACTACCGGCCAGTCCAGCCGATAAGCAGCCGGGCCGGGCTGCAGGCGTAACTCATGGGCGAAGCCTTCGCGATCGAGTTGCTGCCACACGTGCGCAGCGTCGACCGCAGTGAGCAGGTGCGGCCATTGCCCACCGGCCGGGTCGGGGTGCAGCTGGAAGGTACTGCCCGGCGCCACGTACACGGTCGCGTTCAGCGCCAGGGCTTGGTCGGGGGTGTCGAAATGCACCGGCACGCGGCGGTCCAGCCACGCCAGCCAGCCGCGGTTGACCAGCAGCCACAGGCCACTGGCCTGGTCATGGAAGGGCTGCAACAGCTCGACACCGGCCTGGCCATCACGTACGCGGTTGTCCAGCAACACGCTGTGTTCGGCGTCGAAGCGACCATAGAGATGCACCCGCCGGAAGGCAGAGTCCTGGGTCTGCAGCAGCTGAGTGGTGGCCAGCGGGGCGTCGACCTCACGCTGGGCATAGGTCTCCAGCAGGACGCGCTTCTCTTCGGCCCGGCCGAGCTGCCAGCAGCCAAGCGCAATCAACCCCGGCAGCAGCGCAAGCACCACCAGGGTCGGTATCCAGCCTGGGCGAAACCGCCTCATCGCAGCCTCGCCGGGCCAATCGCTATACTTATCCACATCACCGCATCCCCCCGGAGAAGCGCCATGCTCAAGGCCGCGATTGTCCTGATGCTGTTGGCCACGGTTGCCAGCCTGTTCAGTGGCCTGGTGTTCTTGGTCAAGGACGATGAAAACTCGACCCGCCTGCTAAAAGCCCTGACCGTGCGGGTGGCCCTCGCCACCCTGACCATCGGCCTGGTGGCCTGGGGCTTCATCAGTGGTCAGCTGGTGTCTCACGCACCGTTCTGATCACAGCACATACACAAAGATGAACAGCCCAACCCACACCACATCGACGAAGTGCCAGTACCAGCTCGCCGCCTCGAAACCGAAGTGCTTGTCGGGGTTGAAGTGCCCGCGCAGGATGCGCACGAACATCACGATCAGGATGATCGTGCCCAAGGTCACGTGGGCCCCGTGGAAACCCGTGAGCATGAAGAACGTCGCGCCATAGATGCCCGAGCCCAGGGTCAGCCCCAGCTTGGTGTAGGCCTCGTGGTACTCGTAGGCCTGCAGGGTGATGAAGCTGATACCCAGGAAGATGGTCAGCGCCATCCAGAATTTCAGCGGACCACGATGGTCACGGCGCAGGGCGTGGTGAGCGATGGTGATGGTCACGCTGGAACTGACCAGCAGGATGGTGTTGATCAACGGCAGGTGCCACGGGTTGATCACTTCCTTGGGCGGCGGGAACAGTTTCGGGTCCGGTGTGTGCAGCAACGGCCAGGCGAACTCGAAGCTCGGCCATAGCATGTGGGCGATGCCCTTGTGCCCCTCGCCACCCAGCCAGGGCCCGGCCAGCACACGCACGTAGAACAGCGCGCCGAAGAAGGCCATGAAGAACATCACTTCCGAGAAGATGAACCAGCTCATGCCCCAGCGGAACGAGCGGTCCAGCTGCGGGCTGTAAAGCCCGGCGCGGCTCTCGCGGACCACCGAGCCGAACCAGCCGAACAGCATGTAGGCCAGGAACAGCGCGCCAACGAAGAAGATCAGCGGCCCGTGCGAGGACGGGTGGCCGGCCTTGATGTCGTTGAACCAGGTGCCCAGGCCGAACACCGTGATGAACATGCCGATGGTGGCGATGATCGGCCACTTGCTCTGCGCCGGAACGTAGTAGTGCTCATGACTTGCCATTGCTGTTCTCCTTCCCTCAACGGGCGCCCTGGACGTCCTGTACCGCGGCATGGGCAACCGGCGGGTGACGCGCAGTGATGTCGAACAAGGTGTAGGCCAGTGTCAGGTGCTTCACGCTGGCCGGCAGATCGCGGTCGACGATGAAGCGCACCGGCATCTCGATGCGTTCGCCGGGCTGCAGCACCTGCTGGGTAAAGCAGAAGCACTCAGTCTTGTGGAAATATGCCGCGGCCTCAGCCGGGGTAATGCTGGGTATCGCTTGCGCACTCATCGGCCGGTTGGTCGGGTTGTGCGCGACGAAGATCATCTGGTTCACCGCCCCCGGGTTGACCTCGAGCTCGTCACCGGTGGAGTAGAAGTCCCAGACCATGTCGCTGGCGTTGGTCGACATGAACTGCACCCGCACCGAGCGCGTCGGGTCGCTGACCTGGCTGCCCTCGTACTGCCCGCCAGTCTTGCCATTGATGCCGAAGGCCTTGCACATCACGTCATACATCGGCACCAGGGCAAAACCGAAACCGAACATCACCACTGTCAGCAGCAGCAGGCGGGTGACCAGCTGCTTGAGAGGCGAGCCTTTCATGGCAGCGCTCCTACTTCACTTCCGGCGGGGTCTGGAAGGTGTGGTAAGGCGCTGGCGAGGGGATCGACCATTCCAGGCCCTCGGCGCCGTCCCAGGGCTTGGCCGGGGCGGGTGCGCCGCCACGGATGCACTTGATGACGATGAACAGGAAGAACAGCTGCGTGGTGCCGAACAGGAAGGCGCCGATCGACGACACCATGTTGAAGTCGGCGAACTGCAGGTTGTAGTCGGGAATACGCCGCGGCATGCCAGCCAGGCCCACGAAGTGCATCGGGAAAAAGGCCATGTTCATGCCGACGAACGACAGCCAGAAATGCAGCTTGCCGAGGGTTTCGTCATACATGTGGCCGGTCCACTTCGGCAGCCAGTAGTAGGCCGAGGCAAAGATGCCGAAGATCGCCCCGGGTACCAGCACATAGTGGAAGTGCGCCACCACGAAGTAGGTATCGTGGTACTGGAAGTCCGCCGGAGCGATGGCCAGCATCAGCCCGGAGAAGCCACCGATGGTGAACAGGATGACGAAGGCGATGGCGAACAGCATCGGCGTCTCGAAGCTGAGCGAGCCTTCCCACATGGTGCTGACCCAGTTGAATACCTTCACGCCTGTGGGCACCGCGATGAGCATGGTGGCGTACATGAAGAACAGCTCGCCGACCACCGGGATGCCGACCACGAACATGTGGTGGGCCCAGACGATGAACGACAGGAAGGCAATGGCGCCGGTGGCGTACACCATCGAGGTGTAGCCGAACAGCGGCTTGCGCGAAAACGCCGGGATGATCGAGCTGACCGCGCCGAAGGCCGGCAGGATCATGATGTACACCTCGGGGTGGCCAAAGAACCAGAACACATGCTGGAACAGCACCGGGTCACCGCCGCCGGCGGCACTGAAGAAGCTGGTGCCGAAGTGGATGTCCATCAGCATCATGGTCACCACGCCGGCCAGCACCGGCATCACCGCGATCAGCAGAAATGCGGTGATCAGCCAGGTCCAGACGAACAGCGGCATCTTCATCAGGGTCATGCCCGGGGCGCGCAGGTTGAGGATGGTGGCGATCACGTTGATCGCGCCCATGATCGAGCTGATGCCCATCAGGTGGATGGCGAAGATGAAGAAGGTGACGCTGGCGGGCGCATAGGTGGTCGACAGCGGGGCGTAGAAGGTCCAGCCGAAGTTCGGCCCGCCGCCCGGGCTGAACAGGGTCGAGACCAGCAGCAGGAAGGCTGCGGGCAGCAGCCAGAAGCTGAAGTTGTTCATCCGCGGCAGGGCCATGTCGGGCGCGCCGATCATCAGCGGGATCATCCAGTTGGCCAGGCCGACAAAGGCTGGCATGACCGCGCCGAACACCATGATCAGGCCATGCATGGTGGTCATCTGGTTGAAGAACGCCGGCTCGACGATCTGCAGCCCAGGCTGGAACAGCTCGGCGCGGATGACCATGGCGAACGAGCCGCCGAGCAGGAACATCATGAAGGCGAACCATAGGTACATCGTGCCGATGTCCTTGTGGTTGGTGGTCAGCACCCAGCGCATCAGGCCCTTGGCCGGGCCGTGGGCGTGCTCATGGCCGTGGGCGTGGTCGTCGATCACTGCACTCATGTCCTGTCTCCTGCAATCCATTGATTGCCGCGAGTAACCCGGTTCACTTGGCTTCCACCTGCTTGATCGCCAGCACGTCCTTCGGCGTGACCATGTCGCCCTTGTTGTTGCCCCAGGCGTTGCGCTCGTAGGTGACCACGGCGGCGATGTCGACTTCCGAGAGCTGCTTGCCGAACGCGGCCATCGCCGTGCCCGGGCGGCCGTGGAATACCACGCTCAGGTGCTCTTCCTTCGGCCCGGTGGCCACTTTCGAGCCCTTGAGCGCCGGGAACATGGGTGGCAGGCCCTGGCCTTCGGCCTGGTGACAGGCCACGCAGGTGGTGTGATAGACCTTGTCGCCACGCTCGACCAGCTCTTCGAGGGTCCAATCCTTGCTGGTCAGTTCCTTGAGCTTGGCTGCCTCGGCCTTGCGCTCGCCGAGCCAGGTGTCGTAGTCGGCCTTGGACTTGACCTCGACCACCACCGGCATGAAGCCGTGGTCCTTGCCGCACAGCTCGGTGCACTGGCCGCGGTAGAGGCCGGGCTTCTCGATGCGGGTCCAGGCTTCGTTGACGAAGCCGGGGATGGCGTCACGCTTGACCGCAAAGGCCGGCACCCACCAGGAGTGGATGACGTCGGCGGCGGTCACCAGGAAGCGCACCTTGGCACCCACCGGCAGCACCAGCGGCTGGTCGACTTCAAGCAGGTAGTGCTCGTCCTTGGGTGCCTTGTTGTGGATCTGATCGGCGGGGGTGGCCAGGTTGCTGAAGAACTCCACGTCCTGGCCCAGGTATTTGTAGTGCCACTTCCACTGGTAACCGGTGACCTGGATGTCGATGTCCGATTCACTGGCGTCGTAGATGTCGATCAGGGTCTTGGTGGCCGGAATGGCCATGGCCACGAGGATCAGGAAAGGGACGATGGTCCAGAGGATTTCCACCCAGGTGTGCTCGTGGAAATGCGCGGGCTGCTGGCCGGTAGAACGGCGGTGGATGACCATGGACCAGAACATCGCACCGAATACCACGATGCCGATGATCACGCAGATCCAGAAGATCGTCATGTGCAGGTCGAACACGGCGTTGGAGACTTCCGTCGCCCCCGGGTGCATGTTCACGGTCCAGGCAGCGTTGGCCTGACCAAAAACCGACCACAACAGGAGGCCCATCCAGACATGTGGATGTCGCATCATTGCGGGTTCCCCTTCTCGTTCTTGTAGTCCCGGAGGCGTGGCCTGCGGCAAGAGGGAACGGCGGTCAAGACTGCCTGGCTTCGACGACCGAGCCCCTGCAAAAGCAGTCGGGCCTCATCAACGAATCACGTTCAACGGGAGTATAGACAGCGACCAACGGCACGCAACGACGCTGGCAAAATGAACTTCAAGAAATAGGGAAAAGGCTGCAAAAGCCCGGGCTTGATGGGTTATGGCAAAATAATGGCACCGCGATATACCTAACTGCGCACACGTTTGCGAGGTTTATAACAAATGCGTCTTAGGTATTCTGTATACCGAGCTAACTTAGTGTCTTCCGTTTGAAACGTCTTGTCCCTGGAGTTGTCATGAACATCGCTGCTGTACGCGAGCAAATTAGCCAAGCCCACGATCACGAAGGCCGCACCGGCCAACTGAAAGAGCGTCTCGAGCTGCAACTGCCTCACCTGCACCCCTCGATCCAACTGCCTGAGCAGGACGCCCAGGGTACTTTGGCGCGCTTCGTCAGCGCTTACATCAATCAGGTTCCGGAGCTGCTGGAAGCCGCCCACACCGTGGCCCGCGAAGCGGGGATCGAATCCCAGATCAAGCCTGTGCTGAAAATTGCCGAGGCCTATTTCCTGCAGCCACCGAGCGTGATGCAGGGGCATGTGGGCCTGGATTGCCTGCTGGACGAGGCCTACCTGGCGCACCGCCTGGTCGAGGAAGTCAACGACCTGTACATCCGCCACTTCCAGCAACCCCTGATTCCGGTCGACACCACGGTGGCCAACCTGATCGCCCACCAGTTGATCGGCGAAACCTTCGCCAACCAGCTGGACGAGGTGGTGCACCATTCGGTGGACGAGATGCTGGACGACGAAAGCTTCGCCGCCGAGTCGGTGGAAGCCTATCGTGAAACCCTCAGCAGCCCGCAGACCGGCGATGCCTGGCGACGCTGGCCGTGCCTGTCGCGCCAGTTGAACGTGGAATTCGGCCAGGCCAGCGCCTGATCTGCAGCGCGGGCGAGGGAAAGCGCTCCCGCTGCTGCCCCCCGCCTTCGATCATTACTGTCATCCGGCCGCCTCAGGGCGGCCTTTTCCATTTCAAGGTGATGACAATGACGATCAGTAGAAACCGGATCTACACCGACCTGCTACGGGGCACCTATCGCACGATATGGGGCAACTGGGGGCTCAATCCCGCCATCAAGCCGGGCGCAGTCGGTATCATCGATGCCGACTCCGGCGACTTCAAGCTTGTGGCCGAATGCCTGCCCGGCGTCGAGATCAGCAAGAACCAGCAAAGTCGCAAGTGGGACTTCAAGTCCACTGGCGTGACCTGCAGGAGTATCAACACCAGCGTCGCAGGGCTGATCTTCGACCCGAACACTGGTGCCGAGGTCAAACCTGATGCCACGCTGGAATGGTCCTTCGACAAGGAGAATTCCATCACCTCGGAATTCGCCATCAGCGGTGAACACACCGTCAGCAACCTTGCCATCCTGAACGACCAGTACGATTGGCTGCTCGCCCAGGCGCGCAATTTGAACATGGCGACCGGCGCCGGTATCTCCGAGGGGTTTGGCGTGGTGACTTCGGTCATCTACGCCAGCAGTGGCCTCAACGCAGTGTCGAAGAAGAGCAAAGCCAGCTTCACCGTCTCAGGTAGCGCAAGCGGCCTCAACCGCCTGCTTGGTGAGGACGGCATCAATGGCAAAGGCAAGGCAAGCTACGTGTTCAGCAGCAACTCCAGTGAAGTCGAGACGCATACCTTGCCGGCAAAAAGCGGTGAAGTGGCAACCGAACCGCTGCCCGTCGCCTATACCTTTGCCTCGTTCGCGGGCAGCCGAGTGCTGATTCCGAGCTGGGTCGGCAAGATCGGCGTGCTGAACCTGCTGGTGGATAGCAAGGCTTCGTCCTTCACCACCTACAGTACCAAGGTCACACTCTCCTACCAGACCCCCACCGGCCCGGTCGAAGAATCCAGGACCGTGATTGGTGGCAGTTCGACCAGCTTCGGAGAAATTCCCCTGACCGCCACCGAGATGACGTTAACTGCAGAGTTCATCAGCATCGGTTCCAATATACGTAAATCGCTGAGGTGGAACACGCCCGCCAGCGAGTGGCTGGGCGGCACCCGTACGGTGAACCTCACCGGTACCTGGCCGGGCGCGCCGCAGATGGCCGAAGTAAAACGCTGACTTCAGGTGCCAGCAACGCTGCGTAAACGGCCCTCAACCCTGCGCTTGAGCCCTCGCGGCTCGATGCGCAGGATAGACCCGCTGCTCTTGCTCCAATCCTCCAGCAATTCCAGGCATGAATGGTCGATGTAGGTCAGGTTGGCCAGTGGCACATGCAAGGTGGTACCGGCGGGCACGGTGTCGAGCACCTGAGTCAGCGCAGGTACTTTGAGGAACGTTGCCGCGCCACTCAGGCGCAGTTCCATATGCCCGCTGGATGCCAGCTGAATCAGGCAGATCTTCAAGCGTGCCGCCTTGAATGCCAGTTTCAGCAGTGTCAGGGCAAAGCCCAGCAGCACACCGGTCAACAGGTCGGTGAAGATGATTGCCATGGCGGTCGCCACATAGGTGAACATCGGCATCCGACCGTAGCGACGCAAACCTCGCAGCGCCTTGAAATCGACCAGTTTGATGCCGGTGTAAACCAATACGCCTGCCAGGCTCGCCACCGGAATTTGCTGCAGCACGCTACTGAGTACCACCACGAACGCCAGTAGCCACACACCATGGAGGATGGCGGAAGCACGGGTTTGCGCGCCGGCCTGGACGTTGGCCGAGCTGCGCACAATCACGCCGGTCATCGGCAAGGCTCCCAATAACCCGCAGAGCATGTTGCCGATCCCTTGTGCCGACAGCTCACGATCGAAGTCCGAACGCTGGCCGCTGTGCATGCGATCGACCGCGGCCGCCGACAGCAGCGTCTCGGCACTGGCGATGAAGGCCAGGGCGAAAGCCGCCACCAGCAGGGTCGGGTCGGCGAGCTTCATCAGGTCGTCCGGGCGGATCCAGTCGATCGCCTCGGACAGGTCTGCCGGAACTTGCACGCGGTTCACCGGCAGTGCCAGCCACATGGCGACGGCGGTCATCGCTGCCACGCCCAGCAATGCACCGGGAACGAAGCGCAGCTTCTGTGGCCGCAGGCGCTCCCAGGCCCACATGATGGCAATGGTACCCAGCCCAAGTGCGCCGGCTATCCAACCAGAGCCTGCATCCTCCAGGGGCAGGGCGGCGCTCACGGTGGCGGGAAACGCCAACAGATTCTGCATGCCCGACGGCTGCGGCGCCGTGTCGAACATGACATGCACCTGCGACAACACAATCAGCACGCCGATACCGGCGAGCATGCCATACACCACCGCTGGCGCGGTGACACGGAACCAGCAACCCAGGCGCAAGCGCCCGGCCAGCAATTGCAGAATCCCCGCCAGCAGCAGGATGGGCCCAAGCATGGCCATGCCGTGCTGACGCACCAATTCGAACACCAGCACCGCCAGGCCCGCCGCCGGGCCGCTGACCTGCAATGGCGAGCCCGCCAGGAAGCCGACCACGATACCGCCGATGATACCGGTGATCAGGCCCTTGGCCGGCGGCATGCCCGAGGCGATCGCAATGCCCATGCACAACGGCAGGGCGACCAGGAAGACCACCACCGACGCCAGCAACTCACGCGGCAGGGCCGCTTTCAACTGTGTAATGTTCACCGTGTTTCTCCTTTCTCTGACGCACGGCCATTCCCCTGGCCGTGGGCACGTTTGGTCCCTGACGAGCGCGCAGGCGCGGGCCGCCAGCGGGAATCGCCGGCAGGGTAGTCAGGGCATGTTCAAGGCAGCCGAAGGCCGCGCCGCACCCGCGTTGGGTGCAGCCGGCTATTCAAGGTTCAGCTGTGGACGGGTCGCTTAGTAGCGGCCTCTCGGAGTGGCGCTTGGCACCGGCTGGCCAGCGGCCAGGGGCAGGAAGCTGTCGCTGACGGCGTCGTAGGCTTCGATCTTGCTGGTCTCGATGTCGTAGATCCAGCCGTGGATGAACAGCTCACCCGCTGCCAGGCGCGAAGCCACCGACGGGTGGGTGCGCAGGTGATGCAGCTGGGCGATGACGTTTTCCTTGGTCAGCACCTGCATGGTTTCGTGCTCGCTGCCGCACGAGCAATTGTTCTCGACCACGGTTCGGGCCACTTCGGCGTGACGCAACCAGGCGGAAACGGTCGGCATCTTGGTCAGCGATTGCGGGTTCAGCACGGCACGCATGGCACCGCAGTCGGAGTGGCCGCAGACAATGATGTGGTGCACCTTCAGCGCCAGCACTGCGTACTCGATCGCGCTGGAAACGCCGCCGTTCATCTGGCCATATGGCGGAACCACGTTACCGACGTTACGGGTCACGAACAGGTCGCCCGGCGAGCTCTGGGTAATCAGCTCGGGGACGATGCGCGAGTCGGCACAGGTGATGAACATGGCGCGCGGGGTTTGCGCAGTGGCGAGCTTCTTGAACAGCTCTTGCTGCTCGGGGAAGACGTCATGGTGAAAGCGCAGGAAGCCGTCGACGATGTGCTTCAGGGCGGCATCGGCGCTCTCCGCTGGAGCTGGCGGAACGACCTTGGATGGGTCCTTTACGGGCATGATTCATCCTCTTGACGGTGTGAAGGTAAATCCATTTTACCGGTGAAAGATTCTGGCTATGCGCAGATTTAGATGACGCGCACGGGCGATAGATCACAGTCTTCGCTGACTGGATTCCTACGCTAGCGGGGAAAACTTAACTGAAACTTAATTCGGAGGCTCTAGAACGGGTGTTCCAGATATAAAAGGCGGGAACCGAATAATAGCAAAAAAGCATCAGCTGCCAAGCGCCATTACTCAGATTATTTGCTTGAATGAGTGACACTGGGGATGCCTGCAGGCGCCACCTGCTGTCAGAACAACGCCATCTGGCCACCTGGCGGGCAAAAGGCCGTGCAATCCAGCGCCTGCGCTTCCCGCCCCTCGAAGTCCAGCCGCTTCATCGCCTTGGCAAAGCGCTGCGCCAGCAACTCGGCAAACACGCCTTCGCCCCGCATCCGCGCCCCGAAGCGGCTGTCGTAAAGTTCGCCGCCGCGGCTCTGGCGAATCAGGCTGAGCACATGGGCCGCCCGCTGTGGGTAATGATCCTGCAACCACTGTTCGAACAATGGCGCCACTTCCAATGGCAGGCGCAGCATCATGTAGGCAGCGCTCTGAGCGCCAGCTTGCTTGGCAGCTTCCAGCAAACGCTCCAGCTCGCTGTCGTTGATCATCGGAATCATCGGCGAACACAGCACGCCCACCGGTACGCCGGCCTCACGCAAAACCCGGATGGCGCGCAAGCGGGCACCTGGTGATGCCGCGCGTGGTTCGAGCACGCGCTTGAGGTCGTCATCCAGCGTGGTGAGGCTGATCATCACCCGCGCCAGGCGCAGGCTGGCCATTTCTGCCAGCAAGTCGAGGTCACGCAGCACCAGCGCGCCCTTGGTGACGATGGTCACCGGGTGGCGGAAGCGCAGCAGTACCTCCAGCAGGCGCCGGGTGAGCTGCTGTTCACGTTCGATTGGCTGATAAGGGTCGGTATTCGAACCCAGGTTGATGGGTGCGCAGACGTAACCCGGTTTACTCAGTTGCTGGGCGAGCACCTCCGCGGCGTTGGTCTTGGCGATCAGCTTGGTCTCGAAATCCAGACCAGGCGACAGGTCCCAGTAGGCGTGAGAAGGGCGGGCATAGCAGTAGATACAACCGTGTTCGCAGCCACGGTAAGGATTGATGGAGCGGTCAAAAGGCAGGTCGGGGGAGGTGTTGCGGCTGATCACCGACCTGGCTGTCTCGATCCGCACTTCGGTGCCCTGGGTGAGCGGCACCTCCTGGTACCAGCCGTCATCCTCCGCGACCGAATGGCGCGGGGCGAAGCGGTTGTGCGGATTGTGCGCCGTGCCACGGCCCTTTTTTGCTGCAGGATGGATCATCGGCAGGCCTCATACTGTATATGCAAACAGTATACGGGCTTTAATGATCTTTCCAGCACCTCTGGTCAGCGCAGCCTCCTCAGGCCAAACCATGCCAGTGCAGATAGGGCCCGAGGTCAACCGGTCGCCCGAGAAACGCCTCGATGCCGGTCAACAATGGACGCGCCGAGCCATGGGCGAGCAGTTCGTCTTGCAGTGCCCGCCCCGTCGCACGGTCCAGCAAGCCGTTTGCCCTGAACCGCGAGAACAGATCGAAAGCGTGCACATCGGACCACACGTACGCGTAGTAGCCGGCGTCGTAGTGGTTGACTAGGTAATCGAATGCATGCGCCGGGTGCTCGAAATCCTCCAGAGGCCAATAGCCGCAAAGCTCCCGTGCAGCATCCAGCCTCTGCTGCAGGCTCTTGCCGTCATCCGGCGAGGCATGCAGGTCGAGGTCGAACAACGCCATCACCAGGTTCTGCGCCGCACCTTCGACCTCTTCGCGCTGCAGTGCAGCCAGCAACGTCCGTGTTTCTTCCAGGCCCAGTTTCTCGCCGGAATCCTTGTGTGACGAGATATCAACCAGATAATCCGCCTCCCACGCCCAGCGTTCCAGCAGCTTGCCATACACCTCCACACCATCGGTACCCAACAGGCTCACCGCAGAGCCGACGTGGGTCGTGGTACGTACCAGCAGATGGTGCAATGCGTGCCCGAATTCGTGATGGATCTTGCGCAGTGCCAGATGGTCGAGCAGTGGCGGCTCTTGGCCGAGACCAGCAGGCACATCGGTAAACACCATCACTACCGCCGCCTGATAGACACCTTCGGCATCGACACGGCGATTGCGCACGTAGCGCGTTTCGACCAGATCGGCCTGTTTACCGGGGTACTGAACAGCATCCAGATACAGCAAGCCAAGGTAGGCATGGTCTTGCCAGACTTCAAAAGCCATCACGCTCTCGTGCCAGGTCGCGATCGGGCTGGCGTCGTCACCGGCCTTGAGCGTCAAGCCAAACACCTGCTGCGCCATGCGTGCCAGGCTGGCGACGACGTTGGCCAGCGGGAAATACTCGCGAAACGTTGCCATGGGCAGCGACGCCTGCGCGGTGTCGCCAGCCCTGTGTACATACAGCCGATCCCAGGGCCGCACCTGGTCGATCCCGAGACCCTCGGCGCGAGCATCCAGCAGCAGGCGCAACTGGCCCATGGCGGGTTTGATGTTGCCGGCCAAGGTCTGCAGGAACCCTTGTACCTGATCAAGGTTGCCGGCACTTTTCTCGCGCAGGCTCAGCGATGCGTGATCGGAAAAGCCCAGCAATTTCGCTTTCTCTGCGCGAACGGTGGCCAGCTCTGCAAGGATTTTCCCGTTGTCCTGCGAAGCGTCCGCGCTGACTCCACGCGTGTGGTATCGGCGATAGACGGCTTCGCGCAGTTCCCGATTGCTGGCCACGGCCATCACGTCACGGGTCCAGTGGTCGTCCGCCGGGATCAGCCAGCCTGGCGTACCGGAAGCTTCGGCGTTGGCGCGCAGTTCTTCGCGCATGCGCGGGCTGAAACCACCCAGCAGCTGCTCATCCGACACATGGACGCCGTCCCGGGCGATGTTGGCCCGGTAGCGAGCTTCCAGATCCTGGACCCTGGCTTGCGCATCCGCCAGCACTTGCAAATCGGCCTCATCGAGCAATGCGCCCTTGAGCGTGAATTGCCTGATGTACCACTGGACGACTGCGCGTTCATGAGCATCCAGGTTCTGGCCCTGGGGGCTCTGCGCCAACTGCACGTAGCAAGCCCGCAGCGCCTTGTTCGACAGTTTCTGTTCATAGCGAAGTATCAGCTTGCCATACAGCTCACCCAGCAGCGCGGCCCAGGTGTCGCCCTTGAAGGTAAGCGGGGAGGCAGCGAACAGCACAGCCTGCAGCTGCGCATCCAGTGCATCCACCGCCAGCACCAGATCGTCCCAGGTCGGCAAGCTTTGTTGCGCAGCGATGATCCGCACGATGCCCTGCTGATGGGCATCGAGCGCCAGATCGAACGCAGCGCGCAGGTTATCCAGCGTCACCGCCGCATAATCGACCGGTGTACCGCTGCCTTGCAGCAATGGATTGGAGTTTTGCATGGCACATCACCTTGTTCTGTTCGAGGAACAAGCGAGCGTGCTATGCCAGGGAAAAAGCGGGGGCTACTTATCTAACACCCCGAGCACATGCCAGCCCGGGCACCAGGCCCGGGCGGCACGACGGCTTCACTCAGCTGGTTTTTTCAACTTCGGGTTAGGGAAGAACTGCACGGTCTGGACCTTGGCCGGCGCTGCCTTCGGCGCCAGCTGGTTGACCCGCGTACCGAGCTCCTTGGGCACCGACAGGCCTTGCTCATTAAGGGTGTCGGTAAAGCCACACGCCACGCACTCGCGGTGCGGTACGTCGTCTTCGCTCCACATCATCAGCTTGTCGGGCTCGCTGCACGCCGGGCACACCGCCCCGGCGATAAAGCGTTTCTTGGTCTTGTTCACAGCTACCTCGCTCATGCCGCAGCGTCCTCGGTCAGGCCACTGTGGCGCAGCAATGCATCAATGGAAGGCTCACGCCCACGGAAGTCCACGAACAGCTCCATGGGTTCGCGCGAACCGCCGCGGGCCAGGATCGCTTCACGGAACGCGCGGCCGGTCTCGGCATTCAGCACGCCTTCTTCCTCGAAGCGTGAGAAGGCATCGGCCGACAGCACTTCAGCCCATTTGTAGCTGTAGTAGCCCGCCGCGTAACCGCCAGCGAAGATGTGCGCGAAGCTGTTGGGGAAGCGGTTGTACGCCGGCGGGCGCATCACCGAAACCTCATCGCGCACACCTTCAAGTACCTGCAGCACGCTGCGGCCGTCGCCGTGGCTGGCGTGCAGCTCGAAGTCGAACAGCGAGAACTCCAGCTGGCGCACCATCATCATGCCCGACTGGAAGTTTTTCGCCGCGAGCATCTTGTCCAGCAGGTCCTGGGGCAGAGCCGCGCCGGTTTCGTAGTGGCTGGAGATCAATGCCAGGCCTTCCGGCTCCCAGCACCAGTTTTCCATGAACTGGCTTGGCAGCTCGACCGCGTCCCAGGCCACGCCGTTGATGCCGGACACACCGGCATGTTCGATGCGGGTCAGCATATGGTGCAGGCCGTGGCCGAACTCGTGGAACAGCGTGGTGACTTCATCGTGGGTCAGCAGCGCAGGCTTGCCAGGTGCGGCCGGGGTGAAGTTGCACACCAGGTTGGCCACCGGGCTCTGCAGCTCGCCGCCAGCAGTACGGCGACGGTCGCGGGCGCCGTCCATCCAGGCACCGCCACGCTTGTTGGCGCGGGCGTAGAGGTCGAAGAAGAAGCGACCGACGTGCTGGCCGTTTTCCTTGATCTCGAACAGACGCACGTCCGGGTGCCAGCTGTCGAAGCCCTTGAGTTCGGCGATCTCGATGCCGTACAGGCGCTGGACGATGCTGAACAGGCCGCTGAGCACCTTGTCGATCGGGAAGTAGGCGCGCAGGGTTTCCTGCGACACGCTGTAACGCTGCTCGCGCAGCTTCTCGCCGAAGTAACCGGCGTCCCAGCTGGCCAGCTCAGGGCAGCCCTGCTCGGCAGCGTACGCCTTGAGCTGCTGCAGGTCCTGGGCGGCAAACGGCTTGGAGCGCTTGGCCAGGTCACGCAGGAAGCTCAGCACCTGGTCGCTGGACTCGGCCATCTTGGTCGCCAGGCTCAGCTCGGCGTAATTCTTGTAGCCCAGCAGCCCGGCCAGTTCCTGGCGCAGGTCGAGGATCTGCTGCATGACCGGGCCGTTGTCGAACTGGCCGGCGTTCGGGCCCTGGTCCGAGGCACGGGTGCAGTAGGCGGCGTACAGCTCTTCGCGCAGGGCGCGGTCACTGGCGTAGGTCATCACCGCGTAGTAGCTGGGGAATTCCAGGGTGATCAACCAGCCGTCGAGGCCCTTGGCCTGGGCAGCAGCAGCCATCTGCGCCTTGGCAGAATCGGTCAGGCCGGCCAGTGCGGCTTCGTCGGTGACGTGCTTGGTCCAGGCCTGGGTGGCGTCGAGCAGCTGGTTGGAGAAGCGGCTGCCCAGCTCGCTGAGCTTGCTCTGCACTTCGGCATAACGCTGCTGCTGGTCGGCCGGCAGGTCGATGCCCGACAGGCGGAAGTCACGCAGGGCGTGCTCGAGGATAGTCTTCTGGGCCACGTCGAAGCTGGCGGCTTCCGGGCTGTTGACCAGTGCCTGATAGGCTTCGAACAGCGCACGGTTCTGGCCCAGTTCGGTAGAGTAGGCGCTCAGCGCGGGCAGGCAGGACTCATAGGCCTCGCGCAGTTCCTGGCTGTTGCACACTGCATTGAGGTGGCTGACCGGGCTCCAGGCGGCGCCCAGGCGGTCGTTCAGTTCGTCCATGGCCAGCACCAGGCCGGCCCAGGTAGGGTTGTTGCCCTGTTGTTCAAGGATCTCGGCAATGGCTTTACGGTTGTCGGCCAGGATCGCTTCGATCGCCGGCAACACGTGTTCGGCACGGATTTGCGAGAAGGGCGGCAGATCGTAGGACTGCAGAAGCGGGTTGTTCGCACTCACGGTTCGGATACCTTGGCAGAAGAAACACTGCCCCATCTTAATTACAATCGACGCCGACCGCAGCAGGCAGCCTGCCTATCGGCACAGATGAGAGACGCTATCATGGCCATCCGCAGCTTCCAGCAACACACTCCGAAAGTGGGACTCAGGGCGTTCGTCGACCGTTCGGCGGTGGTCCTGGGTGACGTGGAAATCGGCGAGGACAGCTCTGTCTGGCCGCTGACGGTGATCCGCGGCGACATGCACCGCATCCGCATCGGCGCCCGCACCAGCGTGCAGGATGGCAGCGTGCTGCACATCACCCACGCCGGCCCGTTCAACCCTGACGGTTTCCCGCTGATCATCGGCGACGAGGTGACCATCGGCCACAAGGTCATGCTGCATGGCTGCACCCTGGGCAACCGCATCCTGGTCGGCATGGGCAGCACCATCATGGATGGCGCCATCGTCGAAGACGAAGTGATCATCGGTGCCGGCAGCCTGGTGCCGCCCGGCAAGCGCCTGGTCAGTGGCTACCTGTACATGGGCAGCCCGGTGAAGCAGGTGCGCCCGCTGAACGATCAGGAACACGCCTTCTTCCCCTACAGCGCCGGCAACTACGTCAAGCTCAAGGACCAGCACCTGGCCGAAGGCTACGACCAACCGCAATGATCCCGACTACCGAGACGAACATGCACCAGCAGAACATCCTCTTCGACCTCGACGGCACCTTGACCGACCCACGTCTGGGCATCACCCGCTCGATCCAGTACGCCCTGGCCAAGCTGGGTATCGACGAACCCGACCTGACCCGCCTCGAACACTTCATCGGCCCGCCACTGCTACAGGCCTTCATGCAGTTCTACAGCTTCGATGAAGCCAAGGCGTGGGAAGCAGTGAACTTCTACCGGGAACGCTTCCGAGTCACGGGCTTGTACGAGAACCTGGTGTTCGAAGGGGTGCCTGAACTGCTCGAAGCCCTGAATGGCCAAGGCCGGACGCTGTATATCGCCACGTCCAAACCGTGGGAGTTCGCCCGGGAAATTGCTCGGCATTTTGCTTTCGATCACCATTTCAAGGTGATCTATGGCAGCGAGCTGGATGGCACGCGGACCAACAAGGTCGAGCTGATCCGCCATCTGCTGGATGAGGAAGGGCTGGATCCTTCGCAGACGTTGATGATCGGCGACCGCAAGCATGACCTGATCGGTGCGCGCAGTAATGGCTTGCAGGCAGTGGCGGTGGGGTATGGGTTCGGTAGCCAGGAAGAGCTGGTGGCCGAGGCGCCGGCCTTCCACTTCGCTACTGTGGCCGATATGCATCAGGCCTTTATCCAGGGCTGAGGGCAATGGGGCCGCTGTGCGGCCCCACATTCTCACCGGCTCACATCAATTGCTGCAGAACTGCTTTCCTCTCGGCAACCGGCAATCGCCCAAGCTGCTCGACCCGCCCGTAAAACCGCCCCCAATCCCCACCCACCTCCCGGAACAGGGCCGCAAACGCCGGCACCCACTGGTCATAAAGCCCGAACGGCAACAGCTTGGCATTGCTCAACGGCGCATAGATCCAGGCGTCATAGCGCTTGTCCCCATTCCACTGGCTGTCCCGCACCTGCTGGTACTCACTGCGCAAGCGCTCGAACTCCGCCTGCTTGGCCGCCCGCTTGTGCACATCGTCCAACGGCCCTGCATAAATCGCCTGCAACCGCTCACGGCTGGCCAGCACCAACCGGGTGAACTGGTCGCTCTGCTGCGACTGATCCGCCCCGATCGCCGCAAGCCCACGTGCTGCGCGCCATTGCCGCGTGCCTTCCTGCTCGACGAAGGTGGCAAACGACTCGTTGAACTCGGTGTCGTCCTGCACATAAAAGCGCTGATGAGCCAGCTCATGGAAGATCAGCGTGGCCAGCCGCTCATCCCCCCAACCGAGCATCGAAGACAGGATCGGGTCATCGAACCAGCCCAGCGTCGAATAGGCTTCGACACCGCTCACGTACACGTCCAGGCCTTGCTGGCGCATCAACGCCGCCTCACCACGCGCCGCACCCTGGCGGTAATAGCCGCGGTAGGCGACGCAGCCGGCAATGGGGAAACAGTGGGTTACCGGCTGCAGTGACAGTTCAGGCGTGGCAAACACGTTCCACACCACGTAGGGGCGTTGCAGATCGGCGTAGAGCCGATAGCTGCGGTTGTCCGGCAGCTTGAGCTGTTCGCTGGCAAACACCCGCGCCTCTTCGGCATGGGCCAGGCGAGCGCGCAAGCGCGGGCTGCTGGCCGGGTCGGCAATCACCTTGTCCACAGGCTGGCGCGCCCGTAACAGCTGCCATTGCCCCTCGGCCAACTGGCCGTAATAGCCCACGGTGCTGCAACCGTTCAGCAGAAAGGCGCCCAGCAGGGGAACCAAACGCCTGAAAACGCAGTCGAGTGGCCCAGGGCCTGAGCGCTTGAAAAGAACAAAGAGATCCATCTGGGGCTATCCAACTCGCTCACGGCCAATGCGCTCCAAGACTATCTCGCCAAGGGGGAGTTTCGCCATGCGTGCACTGTTGGTCACCGGCTCACTGCTGCTGGTTTCTGCCTGTTCAACCCTGCCCGACCCGGACCCGAACCTGGCCTGGGTCGACCTCACCCCCTATGACGATGCCTCGCTGGACGCCAAGCAGGTGGACGAGCGCGACTGGGCTGATACGCGCTATTTCGAGGTGCCGCCCGGCAGCCACGAGCTGACCGTGCGCTACCAGTTCCCGGTCACGCCAAGCAATATCGGCCCGGTCGGCGAACCCTTGTGGCGTGATTGCCAGGTCAAGCTGACCTTCAAGGACTTCAGCGCCGGCCAGCGCTACCAGCTGCAGGCCGGCAGTATCGGCTTCCGGCCATGGATCAAGCTGTACGACCACCAGCAAAAACTGGTCGGGCAGGGCCTGCCAGCGGGTTGCCAACGCACCTGAACCGCACAAACGGCGCTATGCTTGTAACTTGTGTATCGCGAGTGGGAGTTTTGCCATGCGCCAGCCCATGATGCTGATCGCCCTCAGTGCACTGGGGGCTTGCGCCAGCCCCTTGCCGCCCGTAGACCCCGCCAAGGCGTGGGTCGACCTCTACACCGTCACGCCTGGCCGCATACTCATGGCCGACCGCCTCGACGGCCAGCGCCTGGACGATGGCCGCTACTTCCAGCTAACCCCCGGCAAGCATGAACTGGTGGTGCGGTTCGACTATGAAATCTATGCCGGCGGCATGCTCACCAGCCCCAAGGAACGGACCTGCTACCTGACCGTTCGCTTCGATGACTTCAAGGCCGGCGAGCGCTATCGCCTGGAGGCTCGGGCACCGGTGATGGACCCGCAGGTGCTGCTGTACGACGCCAGCCGCAAGGTAGTGGTGAACGAGCCAAGCGACGTGTTCTGCATACCCTAAGCACTGGGGCCGCATTTGCGGCCCCAATCATTTATCGGTCGTTCTTCTGGTAAATGATCTTCTTCGTCCCGCCCTCACAGCTGCCAACGACCATGTTCTGATCCTTGACCTCACTGTTGGGCACGATTTCCAGGGTATAGGACGTCACACCCTGGGCCTGGATCTTGGCTTCGATCTCAGCCTTGAGTTCTTCGCACGGTTTCACCGCCGCCAATGCAGAAGTGGCCACAAGCGAAGCCAGCACGGCGATTGCTACGCGAATCATGGAACGGCTCCTGGCAAGGCAGCTGCGCTGCCGACGCTGTTTAGACTACAGCAAACCGTCGCCGTTGCGCCGCCTAGCCCACCAATGCAGCGTCCAGGGTGATCTTCGCGTTGAGCACTTTCGACACCGGGCAACCGGCCTTGGCCTTGTTGGCGATTTCGAGGAACTGCGCCTCGCTGGCCCCCGGCACCTTGGCCTTGAGGATCAGGTGCACGGCGGTGATGGCAAAGCCGTCGGGTTGTTTATCCAGCGTGACTTCGGCAATGGTATCGATGCGATCCGCAGTGAGCCCGGCCTCACCGAGCATCATCGACAGCGCCATCGAGAAGCAGCCGGCATGGGCAGCGCCGATCAGCTCTTCCGGGTTGGTCCCCGGCGAGCCCTCGAAACGGGTGTTGAAGCCATAAGGGTTCTGCTTGAGTGCGCCGCTTTCGGTGGAAAGCAGGCCTTTGCCATCCTTCAGGCCACCTTGCCAGATCGCCGATGCTGTCTTTTTCATGATGCCTCCTGGTCATAGGGTTACTACCTACATTTTCGAGGCCTGCGTCTTACAGCAAGTTCAGAGCAATCACACAGTGAGCATTGAATCCTTCGAATCTGCCCATACAGAGTCCTAAAGGCCTCCGGGCCAACCACTCTTGCGGAGGCTCCAATGACGCAGCTGCGTGACCTGAAGATATCCACCCTCGACCTGGTGCCGGTGCGCGCCGACCAAGGCCCGGCGCAATCGCTGCACAACTCGCTGGACCTGGCCCGGCATGTCGAGCGGTTTGGCTACAACCGCTTCTGGGTGGCCGAACACCACAACATGGACGGCATCGCCAGCTCGGCCACCTCGGTATTGATCGGTTACCTGGCCGGCGGCACTTCAACCATTCGCGTCGGCTCCGGCGGCATCATGCTGCCCAACCATGCGCCGCTGGTGATCGCCGAGCAGTTCGGCACATTGGCCAGCCTGTATCCCGGGCGTATCGACCTGGGCCTGGGCCGTGCACCAGGCTCCGACCAGATGACTGCCTACGCCTTGCGCCGCGACCGCGCCGGCAGCGCCGATGACTTCCCGGATGATGTCGAGGAGCTGTCGCGCTACCTTGGCCCGCGGACCGATGATCAAAAAGTGATCGCGGTGCCCGGTCACGACACCAACGTGCCCCTGTGGCTACTCGGTTCCAGCCTGTTCAGCGCGCAACTGGCCGGCATGCGCGGCATGCCTTACGCCTTTGCCTCGCATTTCGCTCCGCGCTACATGCATGAGGCAATCCGCATCTATCGCGACCATTTCAAGCCGTCGACCACGCTGGACAAGCCCTATGTGATGCTGGGGATTCCGATGGTTGTGGCGGAAACCGACGAAAAAGCCGAATACCTGGCAACCTCGGTGTACCAGCGAATCCTGGCGCTGATCCGTGGCCAGAGCCTGATGCAAAAACCGCCAGTGCCCAGCATGGACGGGCTATGGCTGCCCCATGAGCGCGATGCCGTGGGGAGCTTCCTCGGCCTGGCGATGATCGGCAGCCCGCAGAAGGTACGGGCCAAAGTGGAAGTGCTGCTGGAGCAGACTGGGGCGGATGAGCTGATCTTCACCTGTGATCTGTATGAACATGCGGACCGGATTCGGTCGTATGAGCTGATGGCACAGGCGCTGAAGGCCGAGTAAGTATCTTCGCGGGCAAGCCCGCGAAGAATCCAGCGCATTAGCCGCGGCGGTAGACAATCTCCTTGCTACCGCCCTCACAGCTGCCGATTACCTTGCCAGCCGGCTCACCTTTCTTGACGATTTCCAGCTTGTAACCCTTCACACCCTTGGCATCGAGCTTCGAGGCGATCTCGGCCTTGAGCTCTTCACAGGGTTTGCCGGCGGCCATCGCCCCACCGGCCAGCACCATCAAACCCAACGCCAGCATCAGTTTCTTCATCGATCGCATTCCTTGTACAGATGAGAAGACCAGAAGGGCGCCGCCAAGGCGCCCTCCGGTGTTATAACGCCATCACGCAGGGCTATTCCAGCCCGGGAATGTTTCAGCTGTTGGCGATGCGGAAGCCAACCTTCAGCGTGACCTGGAAATGCGCCGCCTTGTTGTCGCGGATATGGCCACGGGTATCGACCACTTCGAACCACTCCAGGTGCTTGATGCTCTTGCCGGCTTCGGCCAGGGCATTGTTGATCGCCTCTTCGATGCTGGTGGGCGAGGAACCCACCAGCTCGATCTTCTTGTAAGTGTGATGATCGGTCATGAGCGTTCTCCTTGGGTGACAGTGAGATTGAGCCTAGCAGTGCAAGCCCGGTTTACCTGCGAGCCGCTGCCCTTTGCCAAAGTTCGATCGCACTTTTGCGCACCCCCGGGGTCGCAATCCTTACAGTCCATACTGCAAAGGAGAGTCAACATGCACCGCAACTCGCTGCGTAAAACGTCCCTGGAAAGCATGGAAGCGGAGATCGAAAGCCTCCTGAAAAGCCTGGAGAACCTGAAGCACGATGCCTCCGAGGAAACCCAGAAGTCAGTGAAGGCGATGCGCAGCAACGCCGAAAGCGCGCTGCGCCATTCACGCAGCCTTATCAGCGATGCCTATGAAGAGGTGAAAGAACGCACCCGCCAGACCGGTATCGCCACCCGCGACTATGCCCAGGAGCACCCGTACACCACCGCAGGCGTTGCCATTGGCGCGCTTGGCCTGCTGGCGGCGTACCTGCTGTGCAAGCGCAACTAAGCGCTCTGCCTGGCCAGTTCGGCGCGTAGCCACTGCGCCAGTTGCTCGGCGCGCCCATCTGCGGCGCGCCGAGGCACCCACAACGCCAGCGCGGCAGGCGTCGGCGAAAAGCCCCACGGTGCACTCAAACGTCCGGCTCGCAGGTCATCGGCAACCAGTGGTTGGGGAGCAATCGCCACCCCAAGGCCGGCAACCGCTGCCTCCAGCAAGTAATACAGATGCTCGAACGCCTGGCCGTATTTCAACGCGCCAGCGTCCAGACCTTGTTCAGATGCCCAGGTTGGCCACGCCTGCGGGCGTGAAGTGGTATGCAACAGGGCTTCGTCCAGCAGGGCCTTGGCGGGTGCTGCCTGCAGGCGGTCGAAACCGGCGAAATGCGGGCTCAGCACAGGGCCGATGCGCTCTTGCGCCAGCACATGCACCTGCATGTCCGCTGGCCACGGCGGTTCGGCATACACCAGCAACGCATCCAGCCCAGGCCGGCGCGGGTCGAGGTCGCCTTCACCCGCCGACAGGTGCAGGCGCAACTCGGGCAAGTCAGCCTTCAGCCGCCCCAACCTGGGGATGAACCAGCGCGCCAGCAGGCTGCCGGAACAGCCCAGCACGAACGGCGCCTCGCTCACATCGCGGCTCAACTCGGCGCACACGCTGCGCAGGCGGTCGAACGCCTCGCCGCTGGCGTCACGCAATCGCATGCCGGCATCTGTGAGTTTGATGCCGCGCCCGTCCTTGATGAACAGGGCCACGCCCAGGTGCTCCTCAAGCACCTTGATCTGCCGGCTGACGGCGCCATGGGTTACGTGCAGCACTTCGGCCGCCTGGCTGACGCTGTTGAGCCGGGCAGTGGCCTCGAAGGCCCGCAGGGCGTTGAGGGGAGGGAGGTCGTGGGCCATTTTACCTGTGAGTTTTTCTGACAAGTTTACGCAATCTTATCGGTTTTCAGCCGGGCTTGCCGTGGTTAGAGTAAAGCCCATCACTCATTGATTACGCCTTGGAGCGCCCCATGACCCAGTCCCAATACCGTCCCGGCCCCGACGCCAACGGCCTGTTCGGCTCGTTCGGCGGCCGCTACGTGGCCGAAACCCTGATGCCGCTGGTGCTGGACCTGGCCCGCGAATACGAAGCGGCCAAGGCCGACCCCAAGTTCCTCGAAGAACTGGCCTACTTCCAGCGCGACTACATCGGCCGCCCGAACCCGCTGTACTTCGCCGAGCGCCTGACCGAGCACTGCGGCGGCGCGAGGATCTTCTTCAAGCGTGAAGAGCTCAACCACACCGGCGCACACAAGGTGAACAACTGCATCGGCCAGGTACTGCTGGCCAAGCGCATGGGCAAGAAGCGCCTGATCGCCGAAACCGGCGCCGGCATGCACGGCGTGGCCACCGCCACCGTGGCTGCGCGCTTCGGTTTGCCTTGCGTGATCTACATGGGCGCCACCGACATCGAGCGCCAGCAGGCCAACGTGTTCCGCATGAAGCTGCTGGGCGCCGAGATCGTCCCGGTCACCGCCGGCACCGGTACCCTGAAAGACGCCATGAACGAGGCCCTGCGCGACTGGGTCACCAACGTCGACGACACCTTCTACCTGATCGGCACCGTGGCCGGCCCGCACCCGTACCCGGCGATGGTCCGCGACTTCCAGTCGATCATCGGCAAGGAAACCCGCGCCCAGCTGCAAGAGAAGGAAGGCCGCCTGCCAGACAGCCTGATTGCCTGCGTGGGCGGTGGCTCCAACGCCATGGGCCTGTTCCATGAATTCCTCGAAGAACCAAGCGTGCAGATCATCGGCGTCGAAGCCGGCGGCCACGGCGTGCACACTGACAAGCACGCCGCCAGCCTGAACGGCGGGGTACCGGGCGTACTGCACGGCAACCGCACCTACCTGCTGCAGGACGAAGACGGCCAGATCACCGACGCCCACTCGATTTCCGCCGGCCTCGACTACCCGGGCATCGGCCCGGAGCACGCCTACCTGCATGAAGTGAAGCGCGTCGAGTACGTCAGCATCACCGACGACGAAGCACTGGATGCGTTCCATGCTACCTGCCGTCTGGAAGGCATCATTCCGGCCCTGGAAAGCTCCCACGCCCTGGCCGAAGCGATCAAGCGCGCACCGAACCTGCCCAAGGATCACCTGATGGTGATTTGCCTGTCCGGCCGCGGCGACAAAGACATGCAAACCGTGATGAACCACATGGCAGCCCAGGAGAAACAGGCATGAGCCGTCTTGAACAACGCTTCGCGCAGCTGAAGGCCGAAGGCCGCTCCGCGCTGGTCACCTTCGTCACTGCTGGTGACCCGGGCTATGACGCTTCGCTGCAGATCCTCAAGGGCCTGCCGGCTGCCGGCGCCGATGTGATCGAACTGGGCATGCCGTTCACCGACCCGATGGCCGATGGCGTGGCCATCCAGCTCGCCACCCTGCGCGCCCTGGAAGCCGGCCAGACCTTGGCCAAGACCCTGCAGATGGTTCGCGAATTCCGTGTGGATAACCACACCACGCCGATCGTGCTCATGGGTTACTACAACCCGATCCACCGCTTCGGTGTGGATAAGTTCGTTGCCGAAGCCAAGGCTGCCGGCGTCGATGGCCTGATCATCGTCGACCTGCCACCTGAGCACGACGCCGAGCTGGCCACCCCGGCCCAGGCTGCAGGCATCGACTTCATCCGCCTGACCACCCCGACCACCGACGATGCACGCCTGCCGCGCGTACTGGAACGCAGCTCCGGGTTCGTCTACTACGTGTCGGTGGCGGGCGTGACCGGTGCCGGTTCCGCGACTACCGAACACGTGACCGAGGCGATTGCCCGCCTGCGTCGGCATACCGACCTGCCGATCAGCGTCGGTTTCGGTATCCGTACGCCGGAGCAGGCTGCCGCAATCGCACGCTTGGCCGATGGTGTGGTGGTGGGTTCGGCGCTGGTGGACAAGATTGCCCAGGCCAAGGAACCTGGTCAGGCCGTCAAAGACGTGCTGAGCCTGTGCTCGGCACTGGCTGAAGGGGTGCGCGGCGCTCGCCGCTGATCCACCTCGCCTTCATCGCCGGCAAGCCGGCGATGAAGATCTAGCCCCCGAAGATCGACAGATCCAGCGGCCTCACAGCCCCCATCCAGATCGCATGATCCCGGTGATCCGCCAGCTCATCCCCGGTCAGCGGATGCAGAAACACCACCAAGCCCTTCCGATACAGCGCCAGCCAAGGCAGTACCACCCCTACGAACTCCGGCTCGAAAGCCAGCTGGCAGCTCCAATCCGGGTGCGGGCCGACCGGTTTCTGGTGCATACGCCCCATGGTCACGGGAAACAGCCGCGCCGCCTCCTCGCACAGCTCACGGGCCTGCTCGAAGGTGGATGCGTCGTAGTACACGTGGGCGTGGTAGCCCTTGATCCTCTGCACGATAACTCCTGATTGCGGTCCAACCATCACCCCCACCTGCAAAGGGAGTGATGCGGTGAAAAATGCCGAAACCCCAGTGTTCAAACTGGTGTTGTTCGGGGCTGAAAGCAGCCTGGGCAACGCCCTGATGATCGAGTTGCTGGCGCGCCAGCACGAAGTCATTGCGGTAGTCGACGACCTCAACCGCCATGCGCCGCGCCCTGGCCTGCATTTCAAGATAGGCGGGCTGGGCGATGCCGACCAGGCGGAGCAGGGCGCGGCAGGGGGCTCCGCAGTGATTGCCCTGCTGGCGCCGGGCGATCTGGCGGCGCAGGCGCGGGCGAGCGGAGCGCTAGTGGTCGGGCTTGCCCGCACGACTATACGCCGGCTGTTGCTGGTGGGCGATTTTGATGTGCTGGATGTGCCGGGTAAGTACAGCGAAGAACAGCGCGAAGCGGTTGATGAAGTGGTCAATAGGCTGCAGCGCAGTGCGTTGCACTGGACGCTGATCAACATGCCGCCAACGCTTGCGGATGAGGGCCTGGCACGCGTGGCGGCGGGGATGGTGGATATGCTGGAACTGGACCTGCATCGGGGCGAGCATTTGAACTTCGTGGTCTAGCTTACCGGAGGGTGTCAGAAATTTTGTGTTCGGGCATAACATGAGTAAGAGGTGCATGTATGCCAACCAAAAAGAAACCCTTGCGTGA
>NZ_VZII01000052.1 GCF_009391885.1 Pseudomonas sp. MN1F
TGGCGGAATTGGTAGACGCGCTGGTTTCAGGTATCAGTGACCGCAAGGTCGTGGAAGTTCGAGTCTTCTCCTGGGCACCATACAAAAAACCCACTAGCTTGCTAGTGGGTTTTTTCTTGCCTGCGATTTTTGCATCCCCCTCCCTCCTCCCTCCAAAGCCCGGCATTACACGTTAGTCTGCCGATGAATTTCTCGTCACCCGGCCACTTGAGAAACGATTTCGTTTACCATTGTTCCGAATATGTAGCCGAAGCGAGGAAGTACCCGCATGACGATCCGCCCGCAACCGCTGATGCGTACCCTGGCTGCCGCAGTTCTGAGCCTGGTGATCGGCGCTCCGGCCGCCCTGGCAGACGAACCGGTCACGCTGACCATGTACAACGGCCAGCACAAGGAAATCGGCGAAGCCATCGCCAAGGCCTACGAGGCCAAGACCGGTATCCACATCAATATTCGCAAGGGCAGCAGCAACCAGCTGGCCAGCCAGATCATCGAGGAAGGCAACCGCTCGCCGGCCGACATCATCTATACCGAAGAGTCGCCGCCACTGAACAACCTGGGCGAGCTGGGCCTGCTGGCCAAGATCGACGACGCCACGCTGAACATGCTGCCCAAGGAATACGTGGGCGCCAACGGCACCTGGATGGGCGTTACTGCCCGTACCCGCGTGGTGGTGTACAACCCGAAGAAAATTGACCAGAAAGACCTGCCGACCACCGTGATGGACTTCGCCGGCCCAGAGTGGGAAGGCCGCGTCGGCTACGTGCCCACCAGCGGCGCGTTCCAGGAACAGGCTGTGGCCATCCTGAAGATGCACGGGCGTGAAGCCACCGAAGAATGGCTGACCGGCCTGAAAGCCTTCGGCAAGACCTACACCAACAACATGGTCGCCCTGAAGGCCGTGGAAAAAGGCGAAGTCGCTGCGGTGCTGGTCAACAACTACTACTGGTACGCCCTGGAGCGCGAGCGCGGCAAGCTCGATTCCAAGCTCTACTACCTGGCCGACGGCGACGCCGGTAACCTGGTGACCATCTCCGGTGCTGCCGCGGTCAAGGCCAGCAAGCATCCGAAGGAAGCCCAGGCCCTGCTCAACTGGATGGCCAGCGAAGAAGGCCAGCGCGTGATCACCCAGACCACCGCCGAGTACCCGCTGCACAAAGGCATGGTCTCCGACCGTGGACTTAAACCATTCGAAGAGCTGCGCCCGCCGAAGATCTCACCAGCCGACCTGGGCAATGCCGAGGAAGCGATCGAGCTTGAACGCGAGGTCGGCCTGCTCTGATGACTGCCGCCCTGTCCACGCCTGCGCAGGTACGTTACGTGCCGCGCCGCAAGCGCCCCTCGATCTGGGTGCTGCTGCCTGTGCTGTTCCTGGTGGCGATGAGCTTGCTGCCGTTGCTGTACGTCGCCATGAAAGCCTGGGAAGCCGGCTGGCGCGAAGCCCTGCACCTGCTCTGGCGCCCGTTCGTCTGGGGCCTGATGCGCAATACCCTGATGCTGATGGCCGGGGTGACGCTGGCGTGCATGGTGGTCGGCCTGGCCCTGGCCTGGCTGCTCGAGCGCAGCAACCTGCCTGGCCGCCGGCTGTGGGGCGTGGTGCTGTGCCTGCCGTTCGCCGTGCCGTCGTTTGTCAGCAGCTTCACGTGGGTATCGCTGAGCTCGGACTTCGAAGGTTTGGGCGGGGCGATCCTGGTCATGGCACTGTCCAAGTACCCGCTGGTGTTCCTGCCGGTGGCGGCGACCCTGCGCAACCTCGACACTTCGCTTGAAGAGTCGGCGCGCACCTTGGGCTACAGCCGCTGGGGCGTATTCCGCAAGATCACCCTGCCGCTGCTCTGGCCGTCGATGCTGGGCGGTGCGTTGCTGATCGCCCTGCACATGCTGGTCGAGTTCGGCGCGCTGTCGATCCTCGGCCTGCAGACCTTCACTACGGCGATCTACCAGCAGTTCGAACTGGAATTCAGCAACGCCAACGCCGCCATGCTGTCGGCGGTACTGTTGGCGATGTGCCTGCTGATGCTGTGGCTGGAACTGCGCGTGCGCGGCAAGGCGCGCCACGTGCGCATCGGCCAGGGCGTGGCACGTCGCGGGCAGCCGGTACGGCTGCGTGGCTGGATGCCGTTGGCGCAACTGTTCTGCCTGAGCCTGGCGATTCTCGGCAGCGGCATCCCGCTGGCCATGCTGGGTTACTGGCTGAGCGTGGGTTCGTCGGCCGCCTTCCCGGTGGCGGCGATCAGTAAAGCGCTGCTGACTTCGCTGTCGGTGTCGCTGGGTGGCGCAGGCTTCTGTGTACTGCTGGCGCTGCCGGTCAGCTTCCTGGTGGTGCGCTACAAAGGCCGCCTGGCAATCTGGGCCGAACGCCTGCCATACCTGCTGCACGCCCTGCCCGGCCTGGTGATTGCGCTGACCTTGGTGGTGTTCTCGCTGCACTACGTGCCGGCGCTGTACCAGACCACCGCGTTGCTGCTGCTGGCTTATGCGCTGCTGTTCCTGCCTCTGGCCCAGGCGCCGGTGCGCACCGCGCTGAACAAGGCTTCGCCGACACTCGAAGAAGCAGCCCGCACTTTGGGCGCCAGCAGCTTTGCAGCGTTTTGCCGGGTGACCTTGCCGATCATCTTCCCGGCGCTGGCGGCGGCGTTTGCGCTGGTGTTCCTTGATGCCATGAAGGAGCTTACCGCTACTCTGCTGCTCAGCCCGACTGGCATGACCACCCTGGCCACTGAGGTCTGGGCGCATACCGCCAACGTCGAGTTTGCGGCGGCGGCGCCTTATGCGGCGTTACTGATTGTGGTTTCGGGGTTGCCGGTGTATTTGCTGACTACCCGGATGTACTTGAACAAGGCTTGAGAACGAATCCAGGCTGGCAAGCAGCCTGGATTTTTGAACGACACACGAGCTTACCTCCAGTACTCTATCCAAACAAAAAACAGCACAATCAGTGCAATCAGAAAAATTTGTACAGACCACAAGCGCACTAACAACTTCTGCAGGTCGGCGGGAGCCTTAGCAAGGTCATCGCCATCTAATAGACCCTTTCGAACGCTAAAATATTTCATAGATAGCATTGCAGAAATTGACCCTAGCCGCATGACTTTCCCGAGCAACCCGGCATGAGAATATATTTCTCTATTTACAGCCACCATTCGACTATTTGACAAGGCTGATTCGATACGATCCAGATATCGATGTGCAACGAATATCCATACACCAAACATAAAATACGGCGAAATAATCGCGAATACCCCAAGCACTGCCAGGTGCAAGTTACTCATCGCACTGCCTCGTACAAAATCTCCCCTACTCTTTCTCCCAACATCTCGCCAAACTCACCCCCAGCAATACCTCCAGCCGCTCCCCCCAGTACCGCGCATGCGAAAGTTGCCGTTCCACCGGTGGGAACGCCTAAGGCAACACAAGCTATTGGCCCCAATACGCCCCCGACTTTCCCACCAATTCCTCCTAGCCCCAAACCCGCGACTAGCGAACTCCTCTCGACATACTTAGCCTTTTTACACTCATCCTCCCGCCCAAGCACGCAAGCGTTACGAATTGACAGCTCGGTTGACGCCACTTCAAGCGCCATCCCCAAATACGCACCTTTTTTTACCCAATTAGCCGCCTTAGCCACGCCAGATATTTTTTCTGCGTACCCTTTAATCTCACCACCGTGAAGAAATCTTTTGGTGGATATATCCAGTGCATGCTTGATTTTACCCCGATTGCGCAATCCGGCCCCATACGCAGCCATACTGTCTAGCTGCGCCTCCAACGTCAGAAATAACGCTGTACGTTTCGAGTAGAATACATCACGAGCTTTCAACGTACCCTGATGCAAATAATTTCGGTGGAGCCGTTCTATCTCCTCTAACGTTTTCTTGATCGCTTCAAGATGCTTACTCCAAGCGTCACTAGCGGTACCAGCGCCGATGGACCCACGAGCCAGCAAGCTCTGCAGCAGCTCAAAATTCTCCAGAAGGAACCCGTCAAGCCCACCGCCGTTCAATTCGATATCAAGGTGTATACCCAACGCCTTACCCATGAGAAATGCCTCATGAGCAGTACAGGACGGTGTGCTTGGGTCACCCACGATTATCAGTTCGCCAGGGAAAACAACAGTGTTGACGATATGCGCATTCAAAACATCAAACTTGGCCCGCTGGTTCCCGTTCATGGGTGTATCGGCCCTCAGCGACTCATAGGACTGCGCTTTGGGATTAATGTAGCTACGAGCCTCGGACATGGTCGCACCTCACGCATACTTCTTGTTACTGATGCGATCCCAGCCACCGGTTACATTGCCACCGGCGCTGCCATCGAGACGTTTCTGCCGCGTGTAGGTGGTCTTGATGCGGCCATAGTTCAGTTGCACCACCTCCATGGGCACCCCGGTGCTGGCGCTCTGGGCGTAGTCGGCGATGATCACTTCTTCGAGGACCACTTCGAAGTACTTGAGCTTGTCGCCACCCGCACGACACAGCACCAACTTCACTTCCTTCAGGTGCTGACCGGCACAGCTGGCCTCCAGCAGCTTGCAGCTGGCGCTGTCCAGGTACTTGGTGAAGGAGAAGTTGGTGAGTGTGGTACGGCCTGATGATGCGCCGCCAGCAGAGCTTGCGGTGGCAGAGGTGCTCTGGTTGGCGCCGAACTTGTAGCCCGCAATCTCGATCCAGTTGGTGAACTGCTCGTCCAGTGCTTCGCCAGCAATTTCGGTGATTTGAATATAAGCATCGAAAGCCATGCTTACCTCTCCTTGGCAATATTTGGGCTGAATAACGACAGCGCTCTCGCATTGTCGTCTTGCGGTTGTGCCTGAAAAGCAAGACGGCGGATTAGCGCTGTCGCCTCGGGGCCCGATTGACACTAGTTCCCTGCGCCGAGCCACGCAATAGCACGCACGCTCCCAAGCAAACTTTGGGAAATTGCCTACAAGATCGGATAAAAATTCTGATTTATTAGGTAAGAATATATTGCTTACCGACGCTTGAAACGGTGGCCCTGCAGGTTGCCCAGCATCCGCCGCACGATCACACCATGAACCCTTCCGACCGGCACCATGTACAAACGGCCGAAGGTGTTGAAACACTTTACCGATGTGGTCACGTTCAACTTCGCGAGGCTGCACTCCCCTGTCGACACATCCATGCAGACCATGACGGCCAGGTGCGTATCACGAGAAGCCAGAACCAGTTGCTGGTCGCTGATGGCCTCGACGGTGAAGAAGTCCAGGCGCTCACCGACGACGGGCACATGCCCTGGATCGCGGGGAGTGAAGCCGTGGATATCGGCGACATTGAAACGACGTGAGATGAAGTCGCGGATGCGGAAGGCCTTGGCCAACCAGCCGGGGACGTCCGAGGTCATGGCGCAGTAGGCTTGCAGGGCGGTCATCGGGGCAGTGAGCTGTACGCTGTCACTGTGCAGGAAATTCAGTTCGGCCTGGGCGGCGACCAGTTGGGCGGACATGAGCAACTCCCTTTGTCATGTGTCGCCGACAGCATAGCAACATGACTCGCTGCAGGAGCGCCTTGTGTCGCGAAAGGGCTGCGCAGCAGCCCTGGGATTTCTGCTTCAACGCTGAAATTGCCGGGGCCGCTTTGCGGCCCTTTCGCGGCACAAGGCCGCTCCTACTAATGGACCGCGCAAGCTTCAAGCCCGGAACTGACCGAGACTGGCACGTAACTGGGCCGCCAGACCATCCAGTACCTTGCTGCTGGCCGTGGTCTGCATCACCACCTCGGCCGAACGCTCGGCCTGGGCATGGATGTTCTCCACCCGTCCCCGTACCGCCTGCGCGCCGTGTGCTTGCTGCTCGGCAGCGCGAGTAGCCAGGCCGATAGCCGCGTGCACCTGCTCCACCGCAGCCTGCACCGATTGCTGGCGACGCTCATTGTCCCGCAACACCAACAACCCTTCGCTGGCCTTGAGCCCAGCTTGACCGATGGTCGCCACCGCTTCCTTGGCACCTTTCTGCAGCGCGGCAATGTGCGCCTGAATGTCGCCGGTAGAGCTCTGGGTCTTGCTCGCCAGCGCCCGTACCTCATCGGCCACTACGGCAAACCCACGGCCAGTCTCGCCAGCGCGTGCGGCTTCGATTGCGGCGTTGAGCGCCAGCAGGTTGGTCTGTTCGGCAATGCCATGGATGACGGTCAGCACCACTTCGATCTGTTCGCTCTGCTTGGCCAGGCGCTCGATCACCTGCGAGCCGGTCTCCACCTGCCCGGCCAGGTTCTCGATCAGGCTCGCCAGTTGCGTCGAGGAACGGCTGTTCTCATCGGTCGCCTGGCGAATGTCCACTACCTGCTGCAACGCTGCCTGCATGGCATGGCTTTCAGCCTGGGCCTCATCAGCCATGCTCGACAGGTCGCGCAGGCTGGCGGCCACTTCATCACGCTGCAACGCCGCTGCGGCATCGGCACCGGCGTTACGCTGGGCCATGGCACCGATCTCGACCCCGGTACGCTGGGCCACTTCGCCAGCCTCACGCACGATGGGCTGCAACTTGTCGACGAAGCGGTTGACCGCCGAAGCCATATCGCCGATCTCGTCGCGGCTGTCGAGGGTCACGCGCTTGGTCAGGTCGCCTTCGCCAGCGGCAAGGTCGTTGAGCGCGGCGATCAGCAGGCGCAGCTTGCTGAGCACGCGGCGGCCTAGTACTACGGCGACCACCAGAAGAACACCCAGGCCAACCACCACCAGGCCCAGGCCAATCCGCCAGCGCAGCTCGGCAGCCGCATCGCGCACGGTCTGTGCCGTGTTGGCCTGCATAGCGGTGGCGCTGGCCTGTGCGGTCTCCAGGCGCTCGCGCAGGGCCTTGCCACTGTCGGCGGCCGCCGCGCCCAGGCTATCGCCAACCAGCTGCTCACCGCTGGCGATCAGGGCGCTGAAGCGCTGGTCGAGGGCCTTGAGCGCCTGGTCAACGCCGGCCGTGGAAACCCCCATCAGGACTTTGCCGATCTCGGCACCATTGGGGTTGATCGACGCTTCGACGAAGTACACCGACGGGTCGCGACGCGCGGCGTCGAGCACCTTGTCCAGCGCCCGCTCGCCCTGCCCCTTCTCGATCAGCGCCTGGTTGATCGGGTTCTGCCGGTTCAAGTAGCGGGTCAGGTGCTGGCCCTGGGCATCGTCATAGATCACGAACAGCACGTTGGGGTTGCGCTGGGCCCGACGGGCGAAGTCGGAGAGCATCGGCACATCGTTGTCCCAGATCGCCCGCGGGGCGACCGAGGCCAGCAGCTCGGCCATGTCGTTGGCCGAGTCCTTGAGATTTTTCTCCAGGGTGGCGCGCAACTGCTGCTGTTCATCCTGCAGCCGGGTGGACAGGCCCGCACTCAGACGCTGGCGGGTGCTGCTGGAAAGACTATCAAGGCCCCCGCGCACGTCCTGCCCGGCCTGCTCCAGCTCACCAGCGAGCTGGCGGCTGTCTTTGCCCAGGCGCTCACCCAGGTCAGCCTCCAAGGCCGTCACGGTGCTACGGGTCAGCGCAACAGCAACCAGCACCTGCACCAAAAGGGCGATACCAAGGGCAACAAACACAGGCCGCAATAGGCGGCTTCGTAACAGTGAAAGGATGGCAGACACGGTGTAACCCTCGTGTTTTCTGGCGCCACTATTTTGATGGCATCTACAGAAACTTCTTACAGCAAGGGTTGTGCCGTACACAGCAGGGATAAGCGCCAAGGTCTAGCAACCAAGCCTGCGCCACAAATGAAAACGCCGCGATCCTTTTCAGGACCGCGGCGTCAGATCAGCCTGGAGGGCAGATCAGGCGAACGGATGACGCAGGACGATGGTCTCGTTGCGGTCCGGGCCGGTCGAAATGATGTCGATCGGCGCGCCTACCAGCTCTTCGATACGCTTGATGTAGTCACGCGCAGCTTGCGGCAGCTCTTCCAGGGTTTTCACGCCCAGGGTCGATTCGCTCCAGCCTGGCATCTCTTCGTACACCGGCTCCAGGCCGATGTAGCTGTCGGCATCGGAAGGGGCGTCGATGACGGCACCGTTCTCGTTCTTGTAGCCAACGCAGATGTTGATGGTATCCAGGCCGTCCAGCACGTCCAGCTTGGTCAGGCAGATGCCCGAGATGCTGTTGACGTCGATGGCGCGACGCAGGATGACGGCATCGAACCAGCCGCAACGACGGGCACGGCCGGTGGTCGAACCGAACTCGTGGCCACGCTTGGCCAGCGTGGCGCCGGTTTCGTCGAACAGTTCGGTCGGGAATGGACCGGAACCCACGCGAGTGGTGTAGGCCTTGGTGATGCCCAGGATGTAGTCCAGGTACATCGGGCCAACGCCGGAACCGGTGGAGATGCCACCAGCGGTGGTGTTGGAGCTGGTGACGTACGGGTAGGTACCGTGGTCGATGTCCAGCAGCGAGCCCTGGGCGCCTTCGAACATGATGTCCTTGCCAGCGCGACGCAGGTTGTGCAGCTCGGCGGTGACGTCGAGCATCATCGGCTTGAGCTGTTCGGCGTAGGCCATGCACTCGTCCAGGGTCTGCTGGAAGTCGATGGCCGGCTCTTTGTAGTAGTTCACCAGCTGGAAGTTGTGGTAGTCCAGCAGCTCACCCAGCTTGGCGGCGAAACGCTCACGGTGGAACAGGTCGCCAACGCGCAGGCCGCGGCGTGCGACCTTGTCTTCGTAGGCTGGGCCAATGCCGCGGCCAGTGGTGCCGATCTTGGCTTCGCCACGGGCCTTTTTCACGGGCCTGGTCCAGGGCCACGTGGTACGACAGGATCAGCGGCGCAGCCGGGGAGATGCGCAGGCGCTCGCGCACCGGTACGCCTTTCTCTTCCAGCTTGGTGATTTCACGCATCAAGGCGTCCGGAGCAACGACCACGCCGTTGCCGATCAGGCACTGTACGCCTTCACGCAGGATGCCCGAGGGAATCAGGTGCAGAACGGTTTTCTCACCGTTGATCACCAGGGTGTGGCCCGCGTTGTGGCCACCTTGGTAGCGCACTACGGCGGCAGCATGTTCGGTCAGCAGATCGACGATCTTGCCTTTGCCCTCATCACCCCACTGGGTGCCCAGGACGACGACATTCTTACCCATTACATTGGTCCTCATTCACGCAAACTTGGTTGCCGGCCTACTGCCGACGCAGAAACTCACTGGGCCAGCGGCAGAACCTGCCAGCGCCCGTCTTGCTGAATCAATTGCCGATCACAATCCGCCTCGAGAGCAGCACTCAACGGCTGGCCAGGCAGAGCCTGGACCACACGCTGGCCCTCGTTGCGCAACTGGCAGACCTGCTGCCAGAGGGCCGCGTCGCCACTGTCCGGCATCCAGATGCCGCCAGTTGGCAATACGACCTCCGCTCGCCCCAGTGTGACCAGGGTCTTCAAATCCGTGGAGAAACCGGTGGCCGGGCGTGCCCGGCCAAAGTCGGCGCCGATGTCGTCATAGCGGCCGCCCTGGGCGATCGATTGACCTTCGCCCGGCACGAACACGGCGAACACCACGCCGGTGTGGTAGTTGTAGCCGCGCAGCTCGCCGAGGTCGAAGTACAGCGGCAGGTCCGGGTAGCGCGACGCCAGGCGATCGGCGATCGCCAGCAGGTCGTCGAGCGCCGCCAGCACACTGGCCGGGGCACGGCCCAGGCGCACACGGGCTTCGGCCAGTACTTCACGGCCACCGCACAGTTCGACCAGGGCGCGCAGCATGTTGCCCAGGTCCTTCGGCAGGTCGGCGGTCAGTGCCTGTACTTCGTCGACGGACTTGCGCTGCAAGGCGTCGAACAGCTGCTGCTCGACCGCGCCCGACAGGCCGGCGGCACGGGCCAGGCCGCGGTAGATACCGACATGGCCAAGGTCCATGTGCACATCTGGCACATCGGTCAGTTGCAGCGTGGCGAGCATCAGGCTGATGACCTCGACGTCGCTGCTCGGGCTGGCATCGCCGTACAGCTCGGCACCCAGCTGGATCGGGCTGCGCGAGGTGGACAGAGCACGCGGCTGGGCGTGCAGCACGCTGCCGGCGTAGCACAGGCGGCTCGGGCCTTCACGGCGCAGGGTGTGGGCGTCGATGCGCGCCACCTGCGGGGTGAAGTCGGCGCGGAAGCCCATCAGGCGGCCCGACTGCGGGTCGACCACCTTGAAGGTGCGCTGATCCAGGTCCTGGCCGGCGCCGGTGAGCAGCGACTCCAGGTACTCGATATGCGGGGTGACGACCAGCTCGTAGCCCCAACTCTGGAACAGGTCCAACACCTGGCGGCGCGCGATCTCGATGCGCGCAGCCTCAGGTGGCAGTACTTCCTCGATGCCATCTGGCAGCAGCCAGCGGTCTACCGTTGCCATTACGCCATTTCCCCTCTGGTCCGGGCGGCTTGCCAGCTGGCGAGCCGTCAGTAAAGCCGGTATCGCGCACAGCAGCGGGCAGCACTGATCCCAGCGCAGCCACCGTACCCGATACCCTCAAATTGCCTTGCGACCTGACCAAACCGTCAACTGGCGCTTTGCCAATCAACCTTGCAGACGCAAAAAAGCCGGGAAATTTCCCGGCTGCCTCATCATACACCCCTTTTCATTCAGGATGCACCCCGCCTGGTGTTTTAGCTGCCAGGCGGGGCGCTGCTGCATGAAAATCAGGGCCTGAGCATCACGGCTTGCTCTTGTCCAGGAAGCGGAAGAACTCGTTCTTCGCGTCCAGTACCAGCACGTCGTTCTTGCTCGAGAAGCTGTCGCGGTAAGCCTGCAGGCTACGGTAGAACGCGTAGAAATCGGCGTCCTGAGTGTAGGCCTTGGCGTAGATGGCGGCCGACTGGGCGTCGCCGTCACCGCGGGTCTCTTCCGCTTCGCGGTAGGCTTCGGCCAGCAGTACACGGCGCTGACGGTCGGCATCGGCGCGAATACCTTCGGCCAACTCGTTACCTTTGGCGCGGTGCTCGCGGGCTTCACGCTCACGCTCGGTGCTCATGCGGTCGAACACGCTGCGGTTGACTTCCTTCGGCAGGTCGATGGCCTTGACGCGCACGTCGACCACCTCGATACCCAGCTCCTTGCTGGCCATGCGGTTCAGCGATGCGGTGATGTCAGCCATCAGCGCGTCACGTTCACCGGAAACCACCTCGTGCAGGGTACGTTTACCGAACTGGTCACGCAGGCCGCTTTCCAGACGACGCGACAGACGCTCGTCGGCGATCTGCTTCATGCCGGAAGTGGCGGTGTAGAAGCGCTCGGCATCCTTGACGCGCCACTTGGCGTAGGCGTCGACCATCACCGCCTTCTTCTCCAGGGTCAGGAACCGCTGGGTCGGGGCATCGAGGGTCATCAGGCGTGCGTCGAACTTGCGTACCTGGTTCACGTACGGAATCTTCACGTGCAGGCCCGGCTGGACATCCGCCTGGACTACCTTACCGAAGCGCAGCAGTACCGCACGCTCGGTCTGGGACACGATGTAGAAGCTGTTCCAGGCCACAATGGCCAGAACCACGGCGGCGATCAGGGCGATCAGCGATCGGTTGCTCATCAGCGGCTCTCCCTAGTGCGCAGTGGCTGCTGTTGCTGTTGCAGGTCCTGCGCGGCACGTGCGGCCGCATCGTTGACCGACGGGCTGACGCTGGTGCTTGGCGCGGAAGCGTTGCGGCTGCCTTCGACCATCTTGTCCAGCGGCAGGTAGAGCAGGTTGTTCTGCCCGTCCTTGGCCGTGACCAGGACCTTGCTGGTGTTGCTGTAGACCTCTTGCATGGTCTCCAGGTACAGGCGCTGACGGGTCACGTCAGGGGCCTTGCGGTACTCGGCGACCAGCTTGGTGAAGCGGTCGGCCTCACCCTTGGCGCGGGCGATGACTTCGTCGCGGTAACCGTTGGCGTCCTCGATGATGCGCTGGGCCTGACCGCGGGCTTCCGGCACCACGCCATTGGCGTAGGACTCGGCCTGGTTGCGGGCACGCTGCTCGTCTTCACGGGCGCGGATCACGTCGTCAAAGGCTTCCTGCACTTCACGCGGGGCTGCCGCGCTCTGTACGTTGACCTGGGTGACGGTGATACCGGTGCGGTAGTTGTCGAGGAAGCGCTGCAGGCGCTCGCGGATATCCACGGCCATCTGCTCACGACCCTCGGTCAGCACCTGGTCCATCGAGGTGGAACCCACCACGTGGCGCAGGGCACTGTCGGTCGCATGCTGCAAGCTGACCTCAGGCTGGTCGACGTTGAGCACGAAGTCCTGCAGGTTGCTGATCTTGTACTGGACGGTCAGCGGCACCTCGACGATGTTCTCGTCTTCGGTGAGCATCTGCCCCTGCTTGGTGTAGGCACGCTCGCGCGTGACGTTTTCCATGTACTTGCGATCGATTGGCGGGAAGTAGATGTTCAGGCCGGGACCGACCGTCTCATAGTACTTGCCGAAGCGCAGCACTACGGCTTGCTCCTGCTCGTCGACCACGTACACGGCGCTGTACAGCCAGATTGCAGCGAGCACCGCCAGGCCGATGCCCAGCAGGCCGTAGCCGCCACCCTTGCCGACATTGCGGTCACCGCCGCCACGTTTCTTGCCACTGCCGAACATGCCGTTCAGGCTGTCCTGCAGCTTGCGGAAGGCCTCGTCCAGATCCGGCGGACCCTTCTTGTCGCCACCACCGCCGCCACCGCGACGGCCGCCCCAGGGATCCTGATTGTTCGAGTTGCCACCCGGCTCGTTCCAAGCCATAGCGCTCTCCATCTGATAAAGCAAAGACGCGCCCACGGCGCGCCGTCCAATGCTACAGAATGCCTGCCACTGCTGCCCGGCGACCTCACCGGGCATTTATTGCAAAGTGTGTTGCTCGACAAACACTTGCGGCTCCATGCCCTCACGACTGACCAGGCGATTCAACTCGACCCTGGGCAGGCGAACACTCAGCAGGCTGCGCCCTTCTTCGTCATGCTCTTCACTTCGCACGGCACCCAGGGCAAAGAATTGCGCGCGCAAGCGGGCAAAACGCTGCTCCAGGCACAGGGTGCCGACAAACAGATCATCCCCCAACAACTCGGCAATCGCCTGGCCGACAAGCTCCAGGCCACGTCCATCTCGTGCCGACACCCAGACCCGCTGCGGCTTGCCATCGGCATCGCGCTGAATCTGCGGCTCGACATCTTCAAGCAGGTCGAGTTTGTTATAGACCTCGAGGATCGGCAAGCCTTCGGCACCGATCTCACCCAACACGGCCAGCACTTGCTCGATCTGCTCCATGCGCTCTGGCTCATGGGCGTCGATCACATGCAGCAGCAGGTCCGAGTTGCTCGATTCTTCGAGCGTAGCCCGAAATGCCTCGACCAGCTTGTGCGGCAGGTGACGAATGAAGCCCACGGTGTCGGCCAGCACGATCGGGCCCAGGTCGGCCAGTTCGAGCCGGCGCAGGGTCGGGTCGAGCGTGGCGAACAACTGATCGGCCGCGTACACCTCGGATTCGGTCAGGGCATTGAACAGTGTGGACTTGCCGGCGTTGGTATAGCCGACCAACGAAACCGAAGGGATATCCGCGCGCTTGCGGCCACGACGGGCCTGCTCACGCTGGCTGCGCACCTTTTCCAGGCGCCCCTTGATCTGGCGGATGCGTACCCGCAGCAGACGGCGGTCGGTCTCCAGCTGGGTTTCACCCGGGCCGCGCAGGCCGATACCACCCTTCTGCCGCTCAAGGTGGGTCCAGCCGCGCACCAGCCGCGTGCTCATGTGGTCGAGCTGGGCCAGTTCGACCTGCAGCTTGCCTTCATGGGTACGCGCCCGCTGGGCGAAGATGTCGAGGATCAGCCCGGTACGGTCAAGCACACGACACTCGAAGACTCGCTCGAGGTTGCGCTCCTGACTGGGCGTGAGGGTGTGATTGAAAATCACCAGGTCTACCTGTTCGGCTTTGACCAGGTCGCGCAATTCCTCGACCTTGCCGCTGCCAATCAGGTATTTGGCCGTAGGCTGATGCCTGGCTACCGTGGCCAACGAGACGATGTCGGCTCCGGCCGACAGTGCCAGTTCCTGAAACTCCTGCGGGTCTTCGCGCGCCTCAGGGTTCTGACCTTCCAAGTGAACGAGCAGCGCCCGCTCACCACCACCGTGGCGCTCAAAGAACAATGCAGGCTCCTATCAGGCGTTGCCTGGCTCGCTGTCGCCGTGCTCGCCGTCGGTCGGGCTTGGCAGGCGGACCGGACGGGCCGGAACTACGGTCGAAATGGCGTGCTTGTAAACCATCTGGCTGACGGTGTTCTTCAGCAGTACCACGAACTGGTCGAAGGATTCGATCGAGCCCTGCAGCTTGATCCCGTTGACCAGATAGATCGATACCGGGACCTTTTCTTTTCTCAGTTGGTTCAAGTAAGGGTCTTGTAGCGAATGCCCTTTTGACATATGCCGCACTCCTGTAAGGATAAATAATTAGAAAATCAGAAAAATTGATAAGTCAGGCCGCCCCTTCGCAAGAATAGACGGCTATCAGCAGGGACTCAGCTCAATATGGAGACGGCCCCAAGGTATTTCAAGGTGCGGGACAGATTGTCGCAGGCCAGGCTGTCAAGCCAATGCACGTCAGGCCAGCCGCGCAACCAGGTGAACTGCCGCTTGGCCAGCTGTCGAGTGGCAATGATACCGCGTTCTCGCATCTCATTCTCAGTCAGCTTGCCGTCGAGGTAGTCCCAGACCTGTCGATAACCCACTGCCCGTATAGACGGCAGTCCGGCGTGCAAGTCACTTCTGGCTCGCAGCGATCGGACCTCGTCGACGAAGCCCTGTTCCAGCATCTGCGAAAATCGTAGCGCAATTCGCTTGTGCAAAATGTGACGATCCGCAGGCGCAATCGCCAAACTCGCGACAGTATAGGGCAAATGCCCGCCAGCGCCTGCGTCTGCGCCGCTACTTTCCGCGAATTGACGTTGCCGATGGGCTGTCATGCTCTCGCCACTCACCCGGTAGACTTCCAGCGCGCGGATCAGCCGCTGCGGGTCGTTGGGGTGAATGCGCGCCGCCGACTCCGGGTCAACCTCTGCCAGTTGCCGGTGCAATTCGGCCAGGCCCAGCGCCTCGGCCTGGGCCTCAAGCTCTGCGCGCACCGCCGCATCCGCCGCCGGCATGTCTGCCAGGCCCTCGATCAATGCCTTGTAATAAAGCATGGTGCCGCCGACCAGCAGCGGAATCTTGCCGCGCGCGGTGATATCGGCCATCGCTTCCAGGGCATCAGCGCGAAATTGCGCGGCCGAGTAGCTCTCGGCCGGGTCGCGGATATCGATGAGCCGGTGCGGGTAAGCCGCCAGAATCTCTTTGGAGGGCTTGGCCGAACCAATGTCCAGGCCGCGATACACCAGCGCCGAATCGACGCTGATCAGCTCGCAAGGCAGGACCTTGGTCAGCTCGATGGCGAGGTCGGTCTTGCCGGCCGCCGTCGGGCCCATGAGGAATATCGCAGGGGGTTTGCCGCTCATGTCATCGACCGCGCAGGAAGAGTTTGTCCAGGTCGTCCAGGCCCATCTGGGTCCAGGTCGGACGGCCGTGGTTGCACTGGCCGCTGCGCTCGGTGTTTTCCATGTCGCGCAGCAGGGCGTTCATCTCGGGAATGGCCAGGCGCCGGTTGGCGCGTACGGCGCCGTGGCAGGCCATGGTACCGAGCAGTTCGTTGAGGTGCGCCTGGATCCGGTCGCTGGTGCCATATTCCATCAGGTCGGCGAGCACGTCCTGGACCAGGCGGTTGGCCTCAGCCTGCTTGAGCAGTGCCGGAATCTGGCGGATCGCCAGCGTCTCTGGCCCCAGGCGCTGCAGCTCGAAGCCCAGGCGCTGGAACCACTGGCCGTGCTCCTCGGCGCAATCCGCCTCGCGCTGGCTCAGCGCCAGGGTTTCCGGCACCAGCAGCGGCTGGCCGCTGAGGCCTTCGCTGGCCATGGCCACCTTGAGGCGCTCGTACATGATGCGCTCGTGGGCCGCGTGCATGTCCACCAGCACCAGGCCGACGGCATTCTCGGCGAGGATGTAGATGCCCTTGAGCTGCGCCAGGGCATAACCCAGCGGCGGGATGTCGCCCTGGCTTTCCGGCAGCGCCGAAGGGGTGGGCGCCCCCTCGTTCAGCGGCTTGTAGAACTCGCGGTAGACCGCCTGGGACTCGGCAGCCGGCAACGGTTGCGAAGGGCGCGGGGTGTACTGGTACTGGTAGCCGGCGCCACTGCCGCCATTGGAAATGGAATGCTGCGGTTGTTCGAGCACTGGCGAGGCCAGGCGCATTTCACCCTGCGGGCCAAACTCACCGACCTGCTGGCCAGTCGGGCGAACCACTTCAGGCACGGCAGCAGGCGCCGCCAGCTGATCTTCCGGGCGCACATCAGCCAGGGCGCGGTGCAACGTGCCATAGAGGAAATCATGCACCGAGCGGCCTTCGCGGAAGCGCACTTCGTGCTTGGTCGGGTGGACGTTGACGTCGACGCCATTCGGCTCAAGCTCAAGGAACAGCACGAAGGTCGGGTGCCGGCCGTTGAACAGGACGTCGCGATAGGCCTGACGCACAGCGTGGGCGACCAGCTTGTCGCGCACTGCACGGCCATTGACGAAGAAGTACTGCAAGTCGGCCTGGCTGCGCGAGAAGGTCGGCAGGCCGACCCAGCCCCACAGCCTCAGGCCATTGCGCTCGACGTCGATTGGCAGCGCCTGCTCCATGAAGCCTGGGCCACAGATGGCGCCGACCCGCCGCGCACGGGCAGTTTCATCGTGAGCCTCATGCAGGCTGAGGATGCTCTTGCCGTTGTGGCGCAGGTGGAAGCCGACATCGAAGCGGGCCAGGGCCAGGCGACGGATGACTTCCTGCAGGTGATCGAATTCGGTCTTTTCGGCCTTGAGGAACTTGCGCCGGGCCGGGGTATTGAAGAACAGGTCGCGCACTTCCACCGACGTGCCGACCGGGTGCGCGGCAGGCTGCACGCGCGGGGTCATGTCACGGCCTTCAGTCTCGACCTGCCAGGCCTCGCCAGCGCTGGCAGTGCGCGAAGTCAGGGTCAGGCGCGCCACCGAGCTGATCGATGCCAGCGCCTCGCCCCGGAAGCCCAGGCTCAACACACCTTCAAGGTCTTCCAGCTCGCGAATCTTGCTGGTGGCGTGACGGGCCAGGGCCAGCGGCAGGTCATCGGCGGAAATGCCACTGCCATCGTCACGTACCCGCAGCAGCTTCACACCGCCCTGCTCGACTTCCACATCGATGCGCCGGGCCCCGGAGTCCAGGCTGTTTTCCAACAGTTCCTTGGCCACCGAAGCCGGGCGTTCAACCACCTCGCCGGCGGCAATCTGGTTAGCCAGCCGCGGGCTGAGCAGCTGGATGCGCGAACCACCACTCATTGCGAAGCCAGCGTGGTAGCGGGGATATCGAGGTGCTGGCCGACCTTCAGCTCATCGGTCTTGAGGCTGTTGCTGCTGCGCAGGCTGGCCACGCTGACCTGGTAGCGCACGGCGAGCATAGCCAGGGTTTCGCCCGGGCGCACGGTGTGCTCACGCGGGCCCTGGGCGATCTTGCCGCTGTCGCGCAGCCAGGCAACGTAGGTACCTGGCGGCGGGTTCTGCTGGAAGTACTGGCGCACGCCGGTATGAATCGAACGCGCCAATGCTTGCTGATGGCTGGCAGTGGCCAGCTTGGCGGCTTCGTTGTTGTTCGAGATGAACCCGGTTTCAACGAGGATCGACGGGATATCCGGCGACTTCAGTACCATGAAGCCCGCCTGTTCCACTCGCTGCTTGTGCAGCGACGTCACCCGCCCCATGTTGCCGAGCACCTTTTGCCCGACGTTCAGGCTGGAACTCAGCGTGGCGGTCATCGACAGGTCGAGCAGCACGCCCGCGAGCATGCGGTCCTTGTCGTCGAGGCTGACGTTGCCGGCACCACCAATCAGGTCGGAACGGTTTTCCGTGTCGGCCAACCAGCGCGCAGTCTCGGACGTAGCACCACGGTCGGACAGGGCGAACACCGAGGCGCCAAAGGCAGCGCGCGACGGTGCGGCGTCGGCGTGGATCGAGATGAACAGGTCGGCACCCTTCTTGCGGGCGATCTCGGTGCGCTTGCGCAGCGGGATGAAGTAGTCACCGGTACGGGTCAGCTCGGCGCGGTAACCCCTTTCGGTGTTGATCTGGCGTTGAAGCTCCTTGGCGATCTGCAGCACGATGTCTTTTTCGTGCTGGCCGCTCGAGCCGGATGCGCCCGGGTCTTCACCGCCATGGCCGGCGTCGATGGCGACCACGATGTCGCGCTTGCCACTGGGCACGGGCGGCAGCTTGATTGCAGGCTGGGCCGGGCTCACCGGTACGGCTGGCGTGGTTGCCGGGGTCGGCACTGGCGTGGGTGGCGGGGTCGGTGCCGTGGCAGCGACAGCATCGGCCTCCTGGTCGTACAGGTCGACCACCAGGCGGTTGCCGTACTGGGCATTGGGCGCCAGGGTAAAGCTCTTGGGCGTGACCGACTTCTTCAGGTCGACTACCACGCGCAGGTCGGTGGGGGTACGTTGGGCCGAGCGCACGCTGTTGATCGGCGTATTCGCGGTCGACACGTTCAATGGCGCGGCCAAGGTCGCGCCATTGATGTCGATCACCAGGCGATCGGGTGCACTGAGGGTGAAGACGCTATGCTGCACGGGGCCGGACAGGTCGAAGACCAACCGCGTGTTGTCCGGCGCGCGCCACAGGCGCACGCTCTTGACTTGAGTGACGGCCAGAGCGTCAACGGTCACCGCTGTCAGCAGCAATCCAACGACAGCGACCAGTGCGCGTATGCGCATACCTACCCCACTTACTGTTTATAGTGTTCGGCCAGTGCAGTGCACCAGGCCTCGCCGCGAGCCCCCTGCGGCGTAAGGTCAAGCGAGCGGCCGCCCGCTTGGGGGCTTATGGTAATGGTCAGGTCGGGCTTTGGCAAAACGCCCGCACCCTTTTGTGGCCATTCGAACAGGCACAGCGGATCGCCCTCGAAATAGTCACGAATCCCCATGAACTCCAGCTCTTCCGGGTCGACCAGGCGATACAGGTCGAAATGGAAGGCGCGCACGTCACCGATTTCGTAGGGTTCTACCACGGTGAAAGTCGGACTTTTCACTGCACCAGTATGGCCCAGGCTACGGATCAGGCCACGCGAGAGCGTAGTCTTGCCCGCGCCCAGGTCGCCTTCGAGAAAAATCACGCCACGACCGCCGGTCACCTCGGCCAGTTTTGCGCCGAAATCGACCGTGGCCGCTTCATCGGCCAGAAACAGGGTTAAGCCAGACACGCAGAATGCTCCTCCAACAACTCACGAATGACCGGCGCCAGATCACTGGCTGCCAGGCCTCTACCTTTGACGCCAAGGCGTTCCCCTGCACAGGCATGCAGCCATACGCCCAGGCCTGCCGCGCTCCAGGCATCCAGCCCCTGGGCCAGCAACGCCGCCAGCACGCCGGTCAGCACGTCACCCAGCCCTGCACCGGCCATCGCCGGATGGCCCCGCTCGCACAGCGCCAGCTGGCCGGTCGGGTCCGCCACCAGGGTACCGGCGCCCTTGAGCACGCAGACGCTGGCATAGCGGCGAGCCAGCTTGCGCGCCGCACCTGGGCGATCAGCCTGCACGGCCTCGGTGGATATGCCTAGCAGCCGAGCCGCCTCCCCCGGGTGCGGGGTGAGGATGCTGCCACTGGGCAGCGCCAGTGGCGTGCGTGCCAGCAGGTTCAGTGCGTCGGCATCCCACACCTGCGGGCGCTCGGCATTAGCCACTGCGGACAACAGGCTGCGGCCCCAGGCGGCCTGCCCCAGGCCGGGCCCCACCACCAGCACCGAGGCACGCTCCAGCACACCGATCAACTGATTGGCCGACTCGACCCCCAGGCACATGGCTTCCGGCATGCGCGCCAGCCCGGCCACGACGTGATCCGGGCGTGTCGCCACGCTGACCAGCCCGGCACCGCAGCGCAGCGCAGCCTCGGCACTGAGCAGGACGGCGCCACCGGTGCCCAGGTCGCCACCGACGACCAGCACATGGCCAAAGTCGCCTTTATGGGCATGCGCGTGTCGTGCCGACAGGCGTGCAACGGTCACGCTGCTGATCAGTTGCGGGGCATTGCTGGGGTGATTGGTCTGCGGCATGGGGTCAAAGGCTCCAATGTCTGGCAGAATTATACGCACCTGAGCCCGTATTGCCTGCCCATCCATGTCCGCTTGTACGCCTGACCTCGCCCAACTGGCCCAATCCATCAAGATCTGGGGCCAAGAACTCGGTTTTGCCCACGTCGGCATCGCCGGTGTCGACCTTGGCGAACACGAACAACACCTGCAACGCTGGCTCGACGCCGGCTACCAGGGCGAAATGGAGTACCTCGGCGCCCATGGCAGCAAGCGCGCCCACCCCGACCAACTGATTCCCGGCACAGTACGCGTGGTGTCGCTGCGCATGGACTACTTGCCCGGCGACACGCAGATGGCGCATCGCCTGGCACAGCCGGAAAAGGCCTACGTGTCGCGCTACGCCCTGGGCCGCGACTACCACAAGCTGGTGCGCAAACGCGTGCAGTTCCTGGCGGACCGCATCCAGGAAGCGATCGGGCCGTTCGGCTACCGCGCCTTCGTCGACAGCGCCCCGGTACTGGAGAAGGCCCTTGCCGAGCAAGCCGGGCTGGGCTGGATCGGCAAGAATACCCTGCTGCTCAACCGCAAGGCCGGCAGCTATTTCTTCCTGGCCGAACTGTTCGTCGACCTGCCGCTGCCGGTGGACGAGGCGCATACCAGTGAACACTGCGGGCGCTGCCAGGCGTGCCTGGATATCTGCCCGACCCAGGCATTCATCGGGCCCTACGTGCTGGATGCGCGGCGCTGCATTTCCTACCTGACCATCGAATTGCGCGGGCCCATTCCGGTGGAGTTGCGTTCGATGATGGGCAATCGCGTGTTTGGTTGCGATGACTGCCAGATCGTCTGCCCGTGGAACCGCTTTGCCAATTACAGCCAGGAGCAGGACTTCCAGCCGCGGCATGGGCTGGAGAATGCCGAGCTGGCGGAGATGTTCCTGTGGGACGAGCGAACCTTCCTGCGCAAGACCGAGGGCGGGCCGTTGCGGCGTGCGGGGTATGAGCGGTTCTTGCGCAACCTGGCGGTGGGGTTGGGCAATGCGCCTTCGACGATCCCGGTGATCGAGGCATTGAAGGCCCGGCGGGAGGATGGATCGGAACTGGTGCGCGAGCATGTGGAGTGGGCGCTGGCCCGGCATGGCGCTGAATAGCCGGGGCCGCTGCGCGGCCCCAGAATTCACTGCTGGTCGTTGTAGTGGAACTTGGGCATTTCCCAATGGAAACGAATCGCCAGCAAGCGCACCAGGAAGCCACCGAACAAGGTCAGCAGCATCGCCTGCTCCGCGGGTAGCTTGAAGTACACGCAGCCCAGATAGAACCAAGCCGCCGCGAACGACACACTGGCATACAGCTCACGACGGAACACCAACGGGATGTCGTTACAGAAAATATCCCGCAGGATCCCGCCAAATACCCCAGTGATCACCCCGCTGATCGACGCCACCAGCATGCCCTGCCCCATCTCCAGCGCGGTCATGCAGCCAATCAGGGTAAACGCCACCAGGCCCAAGGCATCCAGCACCAGGAACAGCGATCGCAAACGGCGCATCATCGGCGCAATGAAAATCGTCAACAGCGCGGCGAAGCTGGTCAACACCAGGTACTCCGGGTGCTTCACCCAGGTCAGCGGGTAGTGCCCCAGCAGCACGTCACGCACCGAGCCGCCGCCCAGGGCGGTCACGCAGGCGATCAGCACAACACCAAACCAGTCCATGCCACGGCGGCCGGCGGACAGGGCACCGGTCATGGCTTCGGCGGTAATGGCGATCAGGTAAAGCATCAACAACATGGCGCAGGTCCGAGCGGGAAAGGCGCGCAGTCTAACCAGTTGCCTGAGGCACCAAAAGAGGGCGCCAGCACAATATCTGCGCCCCTTCGGCTCATACCTTGATGAAATGCTCGCGGTAGTGACGCAGTTCGGCGATCGACTCGCGGATATCGTCCAGCGCCAGGTGGGTGCCGCCCTTCTTGAAGCTGTCACGCACATCCGGTGCCCAGCGCGCGGCCAGTTCCTTCAGAGTGGAGACATCGAGGTTGCGATAGTGGAAGTAGTTTTCCAGGCCGCGCATGTGCCGGTAGAGGAAGCGGCGATCCTGGCAGATGCTGTTGCCGCAGATCGGCGACTTGCCTTTCGGCACCCACTGCTCAAGGAAGGCGATGGTCTGCGCTTCGGCTTCGGCCATGCTGATCTTGCTGTCACGCACGCGCTGGGTCAGGCCCGACGCGCCATGGGTGCGGGTGTTCCACTCGTCCATGCGCGCCAGCACTTCGTCACTGTGATGGATGGCGATTACCGGGCCTTCGGCCAGGGTGTTCAGCTCGCTGTCGGTGACGATGGTGGCCATCTCGATGATGACGTCGTGGTCCGGGTCCAGGCCGGTCATTTCCAGATCGATCCAGATCAGGTTCTGTGGGTTCTGCATGAAGGGGCTCCTCGTATAGGCCGTCATATTAGCCTAGCGACGCCGGCCTGCGCATGCGCGGCGCAAAGGTAACCAGAATGGTCCATGAGCGGGCGTGCTAAACTGCCTGCCGTTTTCAACTTGCCCCACCTTGGAAGGTCCATGGCCAAACGCCAGCTCAATCGGCGCCAGAACTGGCGTATCGAAAAAATCCAGAACGAACGCGCCGCTCGCGCCGCCAAACGCGAGCAGCACGCGCTGCAAGAGCTGGAGGGCGGCGACCTGGGGCCGGAACAATTGGGCCTGGTGATCGCCCACTTCGGCGTGCAGGTCGAGGTAGAAGCTCAGGACGGCGAAGCCGCCGGCCAGGTGTTCCGCTGCCACCTGCGGGCCAACTTGCCGGCGCTGGTCACTGGCGACCGCGTGGTCTGGCGCGCCGGCAACCAGGGCATCGGCGTAATCGTCGCGCAGATGCCGCGCAGCACCGAGCTGTGCCGGCCGAACAACCACGGCCAGCTCAAGCCGGTGGCGGCTAACGTCGACCTGATCGTGATCGTCTTCGCCCCGGCGCCGGAGCCACACCCGAACCTGATCGACCGCTACCTGGTGGCCGCCGAGCACGCCGGCATCCGCCCGCTGCTGCTGCTGAACAAGGCCGACCTGATCGACGACGAGAACGGCCCGGGCCTGCACGCGCTGCTCGAGGTCTACCGTGAGCTAGGCTACCCGCTGCTGGAAGTCTCCGCGCACCATGGCGACGGCATGCAGCGCCTGCAGCAGATGCTCGACGGGCACATCAGCGTGTTCGTCGGCCAGTCGGGCGTGGGCAAGTCGTCGCTGGTCAACAGCCTGCTGCCAGATGCCGGCACCCGCGTCGGCGACCTGTCCGAATGGTCCGGGCAGGGCCAGCACACCACCACCACGGCACGCCTGTATCACTTCCCCAACGGCGGCGACCTGATCGACTCGCCGGGCATCCGCGAATTCGGCCTCGGCCATGTCAGCCGCGACGACGTGGAAGATGGCTTCATCGAGTTCCGCGACTTGTTCGGCACCTGCCGTTTCCGCGACTGCAAGCATGATCGCGAACCGGGATGCGCACTGCTCAAGGCCCTCGAAGAAGGCCGTATCAAGCCGCAACGGATGAACAGCTACCGCTCGATCATCGCCAGCCTGCCGGAAGACAGCTACTGATTTGTAGGAAATATTACCGGTGCGCGTAGGACGCCTCCGGTTTTCCTGCCATCTATTGCCCTGGCCGTCGCTTTCCCTGAAGGTCACGACTTCTATCAGGGAGGGCAACCGCGATGCCGGTTTTTATCAGCTACCGCCACGAAGAGCGGCTTGACGCCTTCATCCTCAACGAACGCCTGCTGCTCGAAGGCATCACCGCGCAGCTGGTGGAGTTTGCCAGCGACGGCCAGACCCACGACGATCTCTACGCCAGCGCCTGCCAGCAGATAAGCGATGCAACCCACTGGATTGGCCTGCTGCCCGCAGAAGCCGACCTGGACTGGTGGACCGCCTGGCTGCTGGCGGCTGCAGTGATGGCCAACCGGCGGGTCAGCTTCTATCGCAAAGGGGGCGGCGAACTACCCGCACACCTCGGCAAATGGCCGGTCATGCGCGAGAGAGTGCATATCGACCTGTTCGTGAGGGCGTATCACGATGAGCGCACATTCGAGCGGGCAATGGTGTTGCCAAATGGGAGCGGTACGTGTGCCGACCGGCACAACGCGGATTTCTTTCATGCAGATCTGAAGGCCAAGATCAGGCGGGGGTTTTGAGACTTTGGGGCCGCAAAGCGGCCCCGGCGTTTACTGATCCTTTTGCTCATCCATCTTCAAGGTCCCATCCTCGAAGATGTTCAGCTTCTGACGCAGCTCACGCGGCTGCATCGGCGCCTGGGCAGCGGCATCTCCCGCCGCCGGCGCGGCCGGAGCCGCCGCCCCAGGCGCTGCACCTGCTGGCGGGGCCGGCTGGGCAGGGGCCTCGGGAGCCCCCTGCTCACCCTCGATGTTGCGCTGCGCCTTCTTGGTCAGGACGATGATGTCGATGCGGCGGTTGACCGGGTTGAACGGGTTCTTGCGGTCGAACAGCGACGAAGAGGCATATCCCACCACCCGCGCCACCTGGCCATCGGGATAACCGCCGGCAACCAAGGCTCGACGTGCAGCGTTGGCACGGTTGGCCGAGAGCTCCCAGTTACCGAAGTCGCCCGTACCGGAGTACGGTTTGGCATCGGTGTGGCCACTGATGCTGATCTTGTTCGGCACCGCCTTGATGGTGTCGGCCATGGCCAGCAGGATGTCTTCGAAATACGGCTGCAGGCGCGCACTGCCGATGTCGAACATCGGCCGGTTCTCGGCGTCCATGATCTGGATGCGCAGGCCGTCCTGGGTAATTTCAAACAGGATCTGGTCCTTGAACTTCTGCAGCTGCGGGTTTTCCTCGACCTTGTTCTGCAGTTCCTGCAACAGCAACTCGAGGCGCTCGCGCTCGACCTGTTCGGCCATGGTCTCGACCTGATCCTTGTCCAGCTGGATGCTGGTATCAGGTGTAGGTTCGGACTTCACTTCCGGGTTGATGGTCTTTTCCGGCGCCATCTGCGGCGAGCCACCCAGGTCGATGACGTAAGGCGTGCCACTTTCGGAAAAACCGATCGGGTCCTTGAAGTAGCCGGCAATGGCGATCTTCTGTTCAGGCGTGGCCGTGGAAAGCAGCCACAGCACCAGGAAGAACGCCATCATCGCCGTGGCGAAGTCGGCAAACGCGATCTTCCAGGCGCCGCCATGGTGCCCGCCACCGAAGCGCTTGACGCGCTTGATGATTATCGGCTGATTGTTCTCCATGACTCAGCGACCGCGAACCGCTTGTTCCAGCTCGGCAAAGCTTGGGCGATGCTTCGGATACAGCACCTTGCGCCCGAACTCGACGGCCAGCGAAGGCGGCATGCCGGAAGCCGAGGCCACCAGCGAGGCCTTGATCGATTCATAGAGGTTGAGCTCTTCCTTGGCATCGTGCTCAAGGCACTTGGCCAGCGGGCCGAAGAAGCCATAGGCGGCGAGAATACCGAAGAAGGTACCGACCAGTGCCGCACCCACGTGCAGGCCGATCGACTTCTGGTCACCATCACCCAGCGATGCCATGGTCACCACGATACCCAGTACCGCCGCGACAATACCGAAGCCCGGCATGCCGTCGGCGATGCCACTGACGGCGTGAGACGGGTGCTCGAGCTCCTCTTTCATGCTCAGCAGTTCCATGTCGAACAGGCCTTCGAGCTCATGGGGTGCCATGTTGCCGGTGGACATGATGCGCAGGTAGTCGCAGATGAACGCGGTCATGCGCTCGTCGCCCAGCACCGCCGGGTACTTGGCGAAGATCGGGCTGGCGGCGGCGTCTTCGATGTCGCTCTCGATCGCCATCATGCCTTCGCGGCGGCTCTTGTTGAGGATTTCATACACCAGGCCCAGCACTTCCAGGTAGAAAGCATGGGAGAAGCGCGAGCCGAACATCTTCATCGACTTCTTGATTACATGCATGGTCATGTAACCCGGGTTGGCCTGCATGAAGGCGCCAAAGGCTGCACCGCCAATGATCAGCACTTCGAACGGCTGGATCAGCGCCGCGATCTTGCCGTGGGAGAGTACATATCCGCCGAGCACGCTCGCGAATACGACGATGATGCCGATAATTTTAGCCATAGGATCAAAGCACTTGCTGTCGTGGTCAGGGAGTGGGACGGGAGCTTTAAAACTCTTCTTCTACTTATCGGCAGAACTGCGCCAGACTATAGCCACTAAAAGCGAAAAGCCAGTTCGGACTGATGTCAAAATGCCAATGGAATCCAAGGTGCCCACTCAGAATCCGCGTACGGTAGAAGCCTGGGTCAAACTGCTAGACGGTATTCGCGTACCGGTCCCGAAGCAGAGTTATGACCGGGTCATGAGCGCCATCAACGACAACCGTCGCTCGTTGCGCGAGATTGCCGAACTGATGCAGGACAGCCCCGCCCTGGTATTGTCGGTGATGCGCGAGGCCAACCACCCTGCCAATGCCAGCCAGGCCGAACCGGCCGAAAGCCTGGAAATCGCCCTGAACCGCCTGGGCCTGGCGCGCAGCAGGGAACTGCTGATGCGCTTGCCGGCCGTGCCGGAAGACGACATTCCGCCGGTGCTGCGCCAGTTCCTGCTGATCAGCCAGCACGCCGCGCAACAAGCCAGCGGCCTGTTCGCCAGCCGCCTGGCGCGCCTGTGGCAGGAGATCCACTGGGGCAGCCTGCTGTTCCTTGCCCCGCTGTGGCCGCTGGCCCTGGCCCAGCCCAAGCTGCTGGACGCGTGGGAGTTGCGGGTCATTCACAAGGGCGAAACCGCAGCCGACGTGGAGCAGGAACTGTTCGGCGTGCGCATCTTCGCCCTGTGCCAGGCCATGGCCGAACACTGGCGCCTCCCCAAGTGGGTGACCCAAGGCTATCGCCTGCTGCTCGAAGAGCGCGACCAACTGGCGCTGGTGCTGAGCATCGCACGTGATGAAGACCCGCTCAGCCAGCAGCATCGCCTGGACGAAGCACCTGGCTTGCGCCGCTGGTTCAATGAGCCGGCCAATACCGTGCTGCTGGCCAACAACCTGGCCCTGGCGGCGCAAGTAGGCTGGGACAACCCGCACCTGCTGCGCTGGCAACTGCTGACCGCGCTGTACCTGCAGACCTCGCTTGAAGACGTGCAGCAGCAAGTTCACCAACAAGCAGCGGCCAGCGCCCGCCGCCACGCCCGCCATGCCCTGTTCCACCCCGCCGAGGCGCTGATCTGGCCCTGGGACCAGCGTCGCCCGCACCCGGACATGCTCACCCCGCCGCCGCCTTCCAGCGACGCCCTCGGGCGCTGGCGCAAGCTATGCCAGGAATTACTGACCCAACCCAGCCCGTTCACCAATGCCGTGCACCTGGCCACCCATGCGCGCGAAGCGCTGCAAGCCTGCGGGATGCAGCGCATCATGCTGCTGAGCCTGGACAAAGCCAGTGACTGCCTGCGCGTGCAGCAGATCGCCGGCCTGCCCAAGGAAGCAGGTGGCATTGCCCTTGAGATCGAGCAGAACAAGCTGCTGCAAAAGCTGATGAGCAAGGCCGGCCAACTGCGCCTGACGCCCGAGAACCACACCCAGTTCTCGGCGCTGCTGCCAGCCCCGCTGCGTGCACTGTTGCGCAGTGAACACCTGTTGCTGCGCTCGTTGGCCGTCGGCGACCAGGTATTGATGCTGGTCGTCGCCGATCAGGGCGGCAAGCCACTGGCCGATGTCAGCGTGCAGGCCTTCGGCAAGACTTCGCAATGTATCGAGCGTGCGCTGGCGGTGTTTGCCAAACGCGGCGCCTGAGCCTTGCGCTACAATCGCCCCTCTTTCCACACTGGAGAACGTGGATGACTGACTTTTCCGGCCTGCCTTTGGTGATCGAAGCCGCAGACCTGCTGCCGCGCCTGGATTCACGCCAGCTGATCCTGGTCGACCTGAGCAGCGCCAACCGCTATGTCAGCGGGCATATCCCCGGCGCCCGCTTCGTCGAGGGCAAGCGCACCCAGCTTGGCCAGCCTCCGGCACCCGGCCTGCTGCCGGCCCTGGGCGACCTGGAAAAGCTGTTCAGCGAACTGGGCCACCGTGACGATGCCGTCTACGTGGTGTACGACGATGAAGGCGGCGGCTGGGCCGGGCGCTTCATCTGGCTGCTCGATGTCATCGGCCATACGCGCTACCACTATCTCAATGGCGGTATCCAGGCCTGGCCGGCAGACAAGCTCACCACTGACGTGCCCTTGCCTGGCAAGGACCCCGTGCACCTGCAACTGCACGACGAACCGACTGCCACGCGCGAATACCTGCAAAGCCGCCTGGGCGCCGACGACCTGGTGGTCTGGGATGCCCGCGGCCCGCAGGAATTCAACGGCGAAAAAGTCCTGGCTGCCAAAGCCGGGCACATTCCCGGCGCCGTCAACTTCGAGTGGACGGCCGGCATGGACCTCAACGACCATCTGCGCATCCGCAAGGACATCGCTGAAGTCCTGCAACAATTGGGCATCACCCCGGACAAGGAAGTGATCACCCACTGCCAGACCCACCGCCGCTCCGGTTTCACCTACCTGGTGGCCAAATCCCTCGGCTACCCACGCATTAAGGCTTATGCCGGTTCGTGGAGCGAATGGGGCAACCACCCGGACACGCCTGTCGAAGTTCAAGGACAATCAACTCAATGAAATCCCGTCTGTTCATCCTCAGCCAGTACCTGCTGCCGCACCACTTGCTGTCGCGCCTGGCTGGCTGTGTCGCCGAGTGCCGTGCGCGCTGGTTCAAGAACGCCTTCACCGCCTGGTTCGCCAAGCGTTACCAGGTGAACATGAACGAAGCGCTGGTCGAAGACCTCACCGCCTACGAGCACTTCAACGCCTTCTTCACCCGCGCCCTCAAGCCAGGTGCACGCCCGCTGGACGAAACCCCGGGCGCAATCCTCTGCCCGGCCGATGGTGCCGTCAGCCAGCTGGGCCCGATCGAACACGGTCGTATCTTCCAGGCCAAGGGCCACAGCTTCAGCGCGCTTGAGTTGCTCGGTGGTGATCCGGCACTGGCCGCGCCATTCATGGGCGGCGAGTTCGCCACCATCTACCTGTCGCCGAAGGACTACCACCGCGTGCACATGCCGCTGGCCGGTACCCTGCGTGAGATGGTCTACGTGCCGGGCCGTCTGTTCTCGGTCAACCAGACCACTGCCGAGAACGTTCCGGAGCTGTTTGCCCGCAACGAGCGTGTGGTGTGCCTGTTCGATACCGAGCGCGGGCCGATGGCCGTGGTGCTGGTCGGTGCAATGATCGTCGCCTCGATCGAGACTGTCTGGGCCGGCCTGGTCACGCCACCGAAACGTGAACTGAAGACTTTCCGTTACGACGAAAGCAGCCGTGCACCGATTCACCTGGAGAAAGGTGCCGAGCTGGGCCGCTTCAAGCTGGGCTCGACCGCCATCGTGCTGTTTGGGCCAGAGCAAGTGAAATGGGCCCAGACCCTCGGCGCAGCTTCGGCTGTGCGCATGGGCGAACTGCTGGCGACCCCTGTCCAGGCTTGAGCCTAGCCACAAAAAAAGGCCCTGCATGTGCATGCAGGGCCTTTTTTTTAACCGCGGATCAGCCGCGGGCGTCGCGGTCGCGCAGGCCCAGCAGGTACAGCACGCCATCCAGCCCCAGGGTGGAAATCGCCTGCTTGGCCGACTGGCGCACCAGCGGCTTGGCGCGGAAGGCCACGCCCAGGCCGGCCAGCGACAGCATCGGCAGGTCGTTGGCGCCATCGCCCACGGCGATGGTCTGCTCCAGTTGCAGGCCTTCTTCACTGGCCAGATGTTGCAGCAAATCAGCCTTGCGCTGGGCATCGACGATCGGCTCTACGGCCACGCCGGTCACCTTGCCATCGACCACTTCCAGTTCGTTGGCAAACACGTAATCGATGCCCAGCCGCGCCTGCACCTGCTTGGCGAAATACGAGAAACCACCGGACAGGATCGCCGTCTTGTAGCCCAGACGCTTGAGCTCGGCGAACAGGTTCTCGGCACCTTCGGTCAGGCGCAGGGAAGCACCGATTTCGTCGAGTACGCCGACATCCAGGCCCTTGAGCAGTGCCATGCGTTCCTTGAAGCTGGCGCGGAAGTCCAGCTCGCCGCGCATGGCCCGCTCGGTGATCGCGGCAACCTGCTCGCCCACACCCGCTGCCTTGGCCAGTTCGTCGATGACTTCCGCCTCGATCAGGGTCGAGTCCATGTCGAATACCGCCAGGCGGCGGTTGCGGCGGAACAGGTCGTCCTTCTGGAACGCAATGTCGATGCTCAGCTCTTCAGACAACGCGAAGAAGTCAGCACGCAGCGCCTGGGCGTCGCTCGGTACGCCACGCACGGAAATTTCCAACGCCGCCTTGCCCTTTTCGCTCGATGCGCCCAGGGCAACCCGCGCCGACAGGCGTTCGATACGTTCGATGGTCAGGCCATACTGGCTGATGACTGCGCTGACGCGTTGCAGTTGCTCGGGGGTGATCTTGCGGCTGAGCAGGGTCGCGATATGTCGCGCTTCGCCCTGGGCATCGGCCCAATGCTGGTAGTCGGCCTCGGAGATCGGCGTGTAACGCGCTTGCAGGTTCAGCTCGTGGGCCTTGGACTGCACGCTCTGCAGCAGGCTGGTAGCCACTTCGTTATCCGGGATATCAACCAGGATGCCGAACGACAGGGTGCCGTGCATGACCGCCAGGCCGATGTCGAGGATGTTCACACCGCCCTGGAGCAGGACGCCGGTAATGGCGGCGGTAAGACCCGGGCGGTCCTCACCGGTGATGTTGATCAGAACGATTTCGCGCACAACCTGGCTCCGACTTCGATGAAAAATGCGCATTCTACCGATTTTCCATGACCATCGGGCGCCAACTCTACTTTGCCGACAAAACACTGCTCGCTATACTGCCCAACACTTTTATGCCATTAAGAGCCGAGCTCTGTGAACCGGCCCACGCCCGTCAAAACCGACAACTTCTTCATCATGATCTTCCGAGCCCTGCGCCAACGTCGCGTGCCCCTGGCATTGCGCATCGCCACCACCAACATTTTCCTGGTGGCGCTGGCGTTGGTGATCTATGCCTGCGTGATGGGCCTGCAGTTCAAGCAGGCCATGCACGAGCAGGCCGACGCCCTCGGCCAGAGCCTGACCACCCAGACCGCCACCTCGGCCACCGAGCTGCTGGTGTCCAACGACATCCTCAGCCTCAACGTGCTGCTGGGCAACCTGGTGAAAAACCCGCTGGTGGCCCATGCGGCCATCTACAGCGTGGATAACCGCATCCTCGCCGAGGCAGGCCAGCGCCCGCGCAACAGCCTGCTGGGCGAGGCCGAAGGCCTGTACCAGACCAAGATCACGTTCCAGGACGTGACCGCCGGTCAGCTGCGCATCAGCCTGGACATGAGTCAGTTCCAGCAGCCGATGCTGATCAGCCTGCAGAGCATGGGCATCCTCGCCGCCATCCTGCTGGCCCTGGCGCTGAGCCTGAGCCTGCGCCAAGGCCGCCACATCACCCTGCCGCTGCTGCAGCTGCGGGTGTGGCTGCGTGACCCGCACCCTTACACCCCGGCCATCGACCGTCAGGACGAGATCGGCGACATCGCCCGCCAGCTGCACGCCCGCTTGGCACCGCCACCTCCGCCCGAGCCGGAACCGGAGGAAGAAGAGGACGAACACGAGTTCGACGACCTGCACGACGAGGCCCCGGCCAAGCCCGCACAGCGCGCCAAGGCCGTGGTCCAGGCGGACGAGGACGACGACGCTGCCTTCGCTGGGTTGCTGGACGACGAGGAACAACCCGCGGCCAAACCTGCCGTGGTCGAATCCGACGAGCCGCAGAACACCGCGGTACTGGCCGTGCAACTGGGCTCCCAGGAACAACTGCGTCGCCTGCCGCGCACGCGCCTGACCGAGCTGCTGGAGCGCTATCGTGGTTGCCTGGAACAGGCTGCTTCGCTGTATGAAGGCGATATCCACACGCTCAACGATGGCAGCACCCTGGTGCTGTTCCACAGCCGCGACTGCGGTGAGGACTACCTGACCAACGCCATTTGCTGCGGTGAGCTGCTGCGCGCGCTGGGCCATGCCCTGCAGATCGAAGTGGCCGACAGCGGCATCACCCTGCAACTGCAACTGGGCCTGGCCCTGGGCGATGACCTGCAAGGGCTGGAGCAGGTCGACCTGCTGATGGCCGAAAAGGCCCAGGACGCGCTGGCACTGTCGCAGCACAGCCGCAACCTGCTGCTGGTGGAGCGTCAGATCAGTGATGACGAACTGATCCGCAAGCGCGCCCGCATCCGTCCGATCGCCAGCCCTGAAGGGGCTTGCTGTGTGGAGCGGTTGATGGAGCCTTACCCGTCGATGCTGGAGCGCCAGCTGGCGCGGATGCACGAGCGCCGGGCCTGATTTCACATCCTTGGGGCTGCTTTGCCGCCCCAGCCATTTCAGAGACCCACAAAAAAGCCCGCGAATGTGCGGGCTTTTTTGTGGGTGGCGGCTCGATCAGAAGCGATAGACTTCCATATCGGTACGAATCGGCGAAGCCATCGGGATCTTCGACTTCTCCGGCTCTTTCTTCACCTGTACCGGTGCTGCCTGCCTCTTCGGCGCCTCTTCGGCAACCGCAGGCTGATTGGCCAGCGGCTTGACCGCCGAGCTCAACTGTTCGGCCAGCTTCTGCAGCAACTGCCCCTGGGCCTGAACCTGCGACGACTCGCTGCCCTCGTGGGGCTGCTCGAGATGAACGATGCGGTTGTCACGCACATGGCCACGACGGTCGAGCAGGCGCCATTGCGCATCGAGAATCGCTGGCTGGTTCTTGCCCGAATCCAGGCGAGTGATCGACAGCAGCACCTGCACGTCCGGGGTGAAGCCAGTGCTGGCCGGGGCCAGCACCACGCGCTGGCTGTCCAGGCGCCAGGCCAGCTGACGCACCAGCAATTGATCGATGTCCGCCGACAGGCTACCCGCCCAACGACCGTCGGTCGCCGAACTCAGGCTGCCATCGGCCTGACGCTGCAAGAAGGTTTCGCGCTGCAGGTAATCGGCTACCGACACCGGGCCGAGTACCACGGCCATGCCCGCACTCTGTGAAGGCTGGCCAGGATCACCGCTGTCGAGTTGGTACAGGGCAACCGGCTGATGCATGCTGCACCCGCTCAGTCCCAGCAAACCCGTCATCAACAGCGCAAATGGAAGGCGCAGGAGTTTCATTCAACCCATCCAGGCGGTCGCCACCAGGCAAACCGCAGTGATACTGATAGAGATTCAATCGGGCACACGGCCACGCCGGCACCACAGGGGCACTATCATCCGCGAAATAGCGGCCCGACTCCAGCATTTCTGCCTGGAACGGCGCTGAAATTGCCGTTCCAGACATTTCGTCGGATTATGCCGGCCCTTCCACCTGCAGGCTGTCGACCCGCTGGAAGCCGCGGGGCAGCTTGCTGCCACGGCGGCCACGTTCGCCCTTGTAGTGCTCCAGGTCGTCTGGCTTAAGAGAGAGGGTACGCTTGCCGGCCTGCAATACAAGGGTTGCACCCTCGGCAATCACCGCCAGATCGGTGACGAATTCTTCACGACTGGCGACCCGATCACCGGGCACACCGATGATCTTGTTGCCCTTGCCTTTGCCCAGTTGTGGCAGGTCGGAAACCTTGAACACCAGCAGGCGACCTTCTGTGGTCACCGCTGCCAGCCAGTCCTGTTCACGATTGGCCACCGGGCGCGGCGTCATGACTTTGGCACCGTTAGGCAGGCTGAGCAGCCCTTTGCCAGCCTTGTTCTTCGCCTGCAGGTCTTCACCCTTGACCACGAAGCCGTAGCCGGCGTCCGAGGCCACCACGTACAGCGCTTCATCGTCTGGCAGCAGCACGCACTCGAACGTTGCCCCTGGCGGCGGCGTCAGGCGGCCAGTCAGCGGTTCGCCCTGGCCCCGCGCCGATGGCAGGGTATGCGCGGCCACCGAATAACTGCGCCCGGTGGAGTCGATCAATACGGCGAACTGGTTGGAACGCCCGGCAGCGGCGGCCTTGAAGCCGTCGCCGGCCTTGTAGGACAGGCCGGTGGCGTCGATGTCGTGGCCCTTGGCGCAACGCACCCAGCCCTTTTCCGACAACACCACGGTGACCGGCTCAGTCGGCATCAGCTCGTTTTCTGACAGGGCCTTGGCTTCGGCGCGCTCGACGATTGGCGAGCGGCGGTCGTCGCCATAGGTTTCGGCGTCCTTGATCAGTTCGCTGCGCACCAGCTTGCGCAGCTTGGCGTCGCTGCCCAGCAGGGCCTGCAGCTTGGCCTGTTCCTTGAGCAGTTCGTCCTGCTCGCCGCGAATCTTCATCTCTTCCAGGCGCGCCAGCTGACGCAGGCGGGTCTCGAGGATGTAGTCGGCCTGGATCTCGGTCAGCTGGAAGCGCTCGATCAGGGCCTGCTTGGGGTGCTCTTCGGTGCGGATGATGTGGATCACTTCATCCAGGTTGAGGAACGCGGTGAGCAAGCCTTCCAACAGGTGCAGGCGCTTCTCGACCTTGTCCAGGCGGTGCTGCAGGCGGCGGCGGACGGTATGGGTGCGGAACTCCAGCCACTCCAGCAGCAATGCACGCAGGTTCTTCAGCTGCGGGCGACCGTCGAGGCCGATGATGTTGACGTTGACCCGGTAGCTGCTTTCCAGGTCGGTGGTGGCGAACAGGTGCTGCATCAGCTCATCGGCATCGACGCGGTTGGAACGCGGGATGATGACGATGCGGCACGGGTTCTCGTGGTCCGACTCGTCACGCAGGTCGGCGACCATCGGCAGCTTCTTGGCCTGCATCCGCGCGGCCATCTGCTCCAGCACCTTGGCCCCGGAGACCTGATGCGGCAGCGCGGTGACGACAACGTCGCCGTCCTCGACGCGGTACACGGCGCGCATGCGGATCGAGCCACGGCCGCTTTCGTAGATCTTCTGGATTTCCGCACGCGGCGTGATGATTTCGGCCTCGGTCGGGTAGTCCGGGCCCTGGATGTGCTCGCACAACTGCTCGATGGTGGCCTTGGGCTCGTCGAGCAGGCGCACGCAGGCGCTGGCCACTTCACGCAGGTTGTGTGGCGGCACGTCGGTGGCCATGCCCACGGCGATACCGGTGGTGCCGTTGAGCAGGATGTTCGGCAGGCGCGCCGGCAGGACCGCAGGTTCCTCCAGAGTGCCGTCGAAGTTCGGCACCCAGTCGACGGTGCCCTGGCCCACTTCACTGAGCAGCACTTCCGAGTAGCGCGACAGGCGTGCCTCGGTGTAACGCATGGCGGCGAACGACTTCGGATCGTCCGGGGCACCCCAGTTGCCCTGGCCGTCGACCAGGGTATAGCGGTAGCTGAACGGCTGCGCCATCAGCACCATGGCTTCGTAGCAGGCCGAATCGCCGTGGGGGTGGAACTTGCCGAGCACGTCGCCGACGGTACGGGCAGACTTCTTGTGCTTGGCGTCGGCATTGAGCCCCAACTCGCTCATGGCATAGACGATGCGTCGCTGCACCGGCTTCAGGCCGTCGCCGATGTGTGGCAAGGCCCGGTCCATGATCACGTACATGGAATAGTTGAGGTAGGCCTGTTCGGTGAAGTCAGCCAGCGAGCGGCGTTCGACGCCGTCCAGGCTGAGTTCCAGTGAGTCGCTCATGCGGGCCTCGTCATTTCAGGTTCTGGCGCAACAGCATGGTGCCGCCGCGCTGGGTAAATTCAAGTTGTTTCAGGGCGCTCATGCCCAGCAGCACGGTCTGCCCGTCCAGGCCTGGCACCACCAGGGCGCGCACGTTCTGCAGGTGGATATCGCCCAACTGCAGGGTATCCAGCCGGGTGCGGTAGCCTTCGGTGCGGCCGTTGGCGGTGCTCAGCATCACCGAACTGCCGCGCTGCAGGTTCAGGTCCTTGGCCAGTGACTCCGGGATCGCCACGTCGGTGGCGCCGGTGTCGAGCATGAAATGCACCACTTGGCCGTTGATCGCGCCGTCCAGCACGAAGTGCCCCTGGCCATTGCTCAGCAGGCTCAATTCGATGAAACCGTCACCATGCGACGACTGCACCTGCGCATTCGGGTTGCGCTCGTGGTTTTCCCAGTGCCCAAAGTAACGCGTGGCAAGGAACAGCCCTGCCACCCAGGCCACCATCATCAGTACCTTGCCGGCGCGTTTGCCCGGTGGCTGGCTCATGGCGTGGCGCTCCAGCCGCCCTGCGGCGCGTCGAAGCGCCAGACGATCGGCCGGCTTTCGCCATCGGCACGATCACCGTTGTTGTTGTCCAGGCCGATCCAGGCGCCCTTGGCATCGATCACCAGCGCTTCGGCCAGGCCGTACGGCTGGTCGTAGCGGCGCTGCGGCACCAGTGCCTCGGCGGCGAATGACCAGCATTGCTCGACGTTGCCGCTCGTGGCATCACGCCGGCACACGCGGTAGGCATTGCGCTCGAGGGTGAAAAACTTGCCCTCGAACCAGGCGAGGTCGGCGAAGTCGCGCGACAGCGCCCGGGGGTTGGGCATCTGAGGCGGCTGCATCTCGACCCCGGCTTCGCTCAGCAACACGCAGCTGCGTCCGCAAGTCCATACCGACTGCTGCCGCTCGATGGCCACCAGGCCGCGCCGTTCGCGCTCGGCCGCCAGCCACAGGCGGTCACCTTGCGGATTGATGGCCAGGCCCTCGAACAGGGCATTGAAGTTGAGCAGCATGCCGCTGGCACGGGCCTGACGCACCATCGCCGGGTCGATCTTCAACCACTCGGGCTCACCCTCGGCAGGTAGCTGCAGCACTGCCGCATGGGCCTCGCTGACCAGGTAGAGGTTGCCCGCCTGGTCACAGGTGATGCCTTCGTAGTCCAGCTCGCCACCGCGCACGTAGGACGCCGCCCAGTTACGCGACTTCAACCCCCACGGCAGGCCACTCTCGGGCACCGGCGGTGGCGTAAAGGTCAGCGGCTGCGCGCGCCAGGCGGCGTTCTGCTGGTCGAAGCGGTAAATGCGATCGTCATCACGGTCGGAAACACCCCATAGCCCGCCCCGGCATTCGGCCAGGCCGGACAGGTTGCCGCCGCGCATGCCATCGATCGGATGCTCGGAGGCCAGCTTCAATTCCGGCCAGTTGCCCGCCAGGCTCGGCAGGGCAACAAGCGCCAGGCATGCTGCAAGCAACAGACGAATCAAACCATGACCTCAGCCAGGTTCCCCTTGGTTTCCAGCCAGCTCTTGCGATCACTTGCGCGCTTCTTGGCCAACAGCTTGTCCATCAGCTCGCAGGTGGCTTCGACATCTTCCAGGGTCAACTGCACCAGGCGCCGGGTGTTCGGGTCCATGGTGGTTTCGCGCAGCTGCGGCGGGTTCATTTCACCCAGGCCCTTGAATCGGGTGACCTGCGGCTTGCCGCGCTTCTTCTCGGCCACCAGGCGGTCGAGGATGCCGTCACGCTCGGCTTCGTCGAGGGCGTAGTAGATTTCCTTGCCCAGGTCGATGCGGTACAGCGGCGGCATGGCGACGTAGACATGGCCGGCTTCGACCAACGGGCGGAAGTGCTGAACGAACAGTGCGCAGAGCAAGGTGGCGATGTGCAAACCGTCGGAGTCGGCGTCGGCGAGGATGCAGATCTTGCCGTAGCGCAGTTGCGACAGGTCGGCCGCACCCGGGTCGACACCGATGGCCACGGCGATGTTGTGCACCTCCTGGCTGGCCAGGACTTCACCGCCATCCACTTCCCAGGTGTTGAGGATCTTGCCGCGCAGCGGCAGGATGGCCTGGAATTCCTTGTCACGGGCCTGCTTGGCCGAACCACCGGCGGAGTCACCCTCGACCAGGAACAGTTCGGCGCGCATCGGGTCCTGCCCGGCGCAGTCGGCCAGTTTGCCAGGCAACGCCGGGCCCTGGGTGATGCGCTTGCGCTCGACCTTCTTGCTCGCCTTGAGGCGACGGCCGGCGTTGCTGATGGCCAGTTCCGCCAGCTGCATGCCCAGCTCGGGGTGGGCGTTGAGCCACAGGCTGAAGGCATCCTTGACCACGCCCGAAACGAACGCTGCCGCCTCGCGGGACGACAGGCGCTCCTTGGTCTGGCCGGAGAACTGGGGTTCCTGCATCTTCATCGAGAGGACGAAGGTGATGCGCTCCCAGACGTCTTCCGGCGCCAGCTTGACGCCGCGCGGCAACAGGTTGCGGAACTCGCAGAATTCCCGCATGGCATCGAGCAGGCCCTGGCGCAGGCCGTTGACGTGGGTACCGCCCTGGGCCGTGGGAATCAGGTTGACGTAGCTTTCCTGAACGCTGTCTCCGCCTTCGGGCAGCCACAGCAGGGCCCAGTCGACGGCTTCCTTGTTACCCGCCAGGCTGCCGCAGAACGGCTCGTCGGGCAGACGCAGGAACTCGCTGACCGAGTCGACCAGGTAGGAACGCAAGCCATCTTCGTAGTGCCACTCGACCTTCTCGCCGCTGGCCTTGTCCTCGAAGCTGACCAGCAGGCCCGGGCACAGTACGGCCTTGGCCTTGAGCACGTGCTTGAGGCGGCTGATGGAGAACTTCGGCGAATCGAAATACTTCGGGTCCGGGCTGAAGTAGACGCTGGTACCGGTGTTGCGCTTGCCGACCGTGCCAACCACTTCCAGTTCGCTGGCCTTGAAGCCATCGGCAAAGGTCATCTGGTACTCGTTGCCGTCACGTTTGACGCGCACGCGCACCTGGGTCGACAGGGCGTTGACCACCGAAATACCCACGCCGTGCAGGCCGCCGGAGAACTGGTAGTTCTTGTTGGAGAACTTGCCGCCGGCGTGCAGCTTGGTGAGGATCAGCTCGACACCCGACACGCCCTCTTCAGGATGGATATCCACCGGCATGCCACGGCCATCGTCGCTGACTTCCAGCGAATGATCGGCGTGGAGGATGACCTGCACCGAGCGGGCATGGCCGGCCAGGGCTTCGTCGACGCTGTTGTCGATGACTTCCTGGGCCAGGTGGTTAGGCCGGCTGGTATCGGTGTACATACCTGGGCGTTTACGCACCGGGTCGAGGCCGGAGAGGACTTCGATGGCGTCTGCGTTATAGGCGCTAGCGCTGGGATTGGCCATGGATTCTCGTCGTCAGTCTGGTGAATGCAAAAAGATCAAAATACAGAAAAATCGAGCGCCGCATACTGCTGCCGGGCAATACCGGCAAAGGCCAGCAGGCCAGGCAGCTGCTCGGCAAAGCCCTGGAAGCTGTGGTCGCCACCGGCCTGGATGCGCAGGGCGCAAGCCCGGTAATAGTGCTCGGCGTGGCGGTAGTCCAGGGTTTCATCGGCGGTCTGCAGCCACACTTGATAGCGGCATGGGTCGGTCGGCGCCGGCACTTCCAGTTCGGCCAGGGCCTGCACATGGTCCAGGGTCAATTCCCACGTCTCGCCAGTGTAGTGGTTGCGCTGGGAACCCAGATAACCGTCGAAGCGCTTGTGCGGGGTGACTGCCGGGTTGACCAGCAGGGCTTTCAGCCCATGGCGCTTGGCCAGATGGGTGGCATAGTAGCCGCCGAGCGAACTGCCGACCAGCAGGGGCGCGCCAAGCTCGGCGATGGCCGCTTCGAGCTGGACCATGGCTTGACGTGGATGGTGGTGCAAGTCCGGGACGCGCAACTGCTGCGACAGGCCGATTTGCTGCATGACTGCCACGAGCTGGCGTGCCTTGGTGGAAAGCGGCGAGCTGTTGAAGCCATGGATATAGAGGATGGAACCCGACATGCTGCCCCCGGAATCTGTGGCTTTGCACCCGATCGAGTGGGCGCAGGGACGCGCAGTGTAGCGCGTTAGCCGGGTTTTGGCGCCGGATGGCCAATTTCGCAACAATTTCTTCAAAGAGCCGGGCTGCGCAGCAGCCCCGGTATCTTCAATATCCCGCGCTATTGAAGTCGAGCGTCACTTCAAAATCAGCGGCCCGCTCTACCCCAGTCTCCAGCTGCCCATCGGCATGCAGGCGCAACCAGCGATACCCCGGCTGCTCATCGCTGACCTTGAAGTCCTCGCTGCCCGCTGCGAACTGGATGCAGGTCGACGGCGTGGCCAGCAGGCGCAAACCCGCGCGCAGCTCATCCCACTCCTGGTGAATGTGCCCCCAGAGCAACGCCTTCACCTGTGGATAACCACGCAACCGCTGCAACAGTTCATCGGCATTGCGTAGGCCGATCGGGGCGATCCAGGCGCAGCCGATATCCACCGGCTGATGATGGCAGCACACCAGGCAATGGCGCGCGCCGGCCGAGGCCAGGGCGTCATCGAGCGCCGACAGCTGGTCCCGCTCGAGCAGCCCATGGGTAGCACCCGGTACCGCCGTGTTGAGCATGACCACGCGCCAGCTTCCGATGTCGGTCACCGACTGCACCAGCTCTGGTGCAACTTCAACCATGACCTTGGCTTCATCATGGTTGCCCGGCAACCAGCGGGTCAGCACAGGCATTTCCCGGGTCACCTGACGGAAGGCTTCATAAGACGCGACACTGCCATCCTGGGACAGATCGCCGGTGCATAGCAGCAAGTCGACACGCGGCTGCTCACGACCGACCTGAGCCACCACATGGCGCAGGCTGTCACGGGTATTGAGGCCCAGCAAGGTGCCCGCCGGATCGGCGAACAGGTGGGCGTCGGTCAGTTGCACCACATGCACGGGCGCAGGGGAAGGGTCTGGGTGCGGCAACGGCCGTCTCCTCGAACGGGTACTGCACGAATTATGGCGCTGGAACGGCTGCGAGCAAACACTCGAAACCGACCCAGGTCACAATTCAGCGCACACTTGCCAGTTCATGGCCGCAGGCCAGGCAATGGCTGAGCCATTCGCCGAGGAACAGATTGAGCTGCGCCTTCTCGTCCGGCTGATGCATGGCTTCGTTGGGGTACGGGTAGATGCTGCGCAGGCGGCGGGTATGCTCGGCGCTGATCACTTCGGCCATGCGCGCATCGTGATACACCTGCACCTCCAGGTGCGGCACCGGCAGCCAGGGCAAGCTGTGCTCCTGGCGCACCCGCAAGGTGGTGGTGTACGGGCAGGCCAGCAGCACATCGAGCACCAGCACGCCCAGCATCTGGTCGCCCTGGGTCATGCCGATGCGCCGCGAACTCTGGGTGGTGCGCATATCGGGCAGCAGGCGCATGAGCCGGGCATAGTTGGCCTCGCAGGCTGCTTGCAGCCCGGCCAGATCGACCCGATATCGCTCACGCAAGAGATTCACTTCCACATACCTCGAATTTCATCTTTGTTCAGCGCCAGCCACTGCAGGCTGATGATGGTCGCCGCGTTGCAGATTTGACCATCACGCACTGCCTGCATTGCATCGTCGAACGACCAGACGCGCACACGGATGTCCTCGCCCTCTTCTTCCAGGCCATGCAGGCCACCCGCGCCTTCACTGCTGCAGCGGCCGAGGTACAGGTGCACGTACTCGTCACTGCCGCCGGGCGAAGGGAAGTAGCGGGTAATCGGCCACAAGGCCCCTATGCTCAGCCCGGCTTCTTCCTCGGCTTCACGATGCGCGACGTTTTCCAGCTCTTCTTCCCTGTCGATCAGCCCGGCGACCATCTCGATCAGCCAAGGGTTGTCGATTTTGCCCACGGCACCGACACGGAACTGCTCGATCAATACCACCTCATCACGCAGTGGGTCATACGGCAGCACACAGACCGCATCGTGACGCACGAACAGCTCACGGCTGATCTCACGGCTCATGCCACCCGCGAACAGTTCATGGCGCAGCTGCACCTTGTCGAGCTTGTAGAAGCCCTTGAAGCAGTTGGCCCGCTTGACGATCTCGACCGCCTTGGGCACCGAATTCAACGTGTCTGACATGGAAACCCTCATGACCTCAATTACCGCATCGCGCCATCCTACTCTGCACGGTTGCCCGTTTCACCCCTTTCCGGCAACCGTTCGCGCACTCGGGACAGCACGTCTTCACTCTGTTAGCTTAGTGGCGAACTGAAGGCCGCGCAGACGGTCAAAGGCCGACTTTTCCCTGTTCTGCAAGGATCACCATGACACTTGTCAAACTGACTGCCGTGGCCGTGCTGGCACTCGCTCTGGGCGCCTGCCAGAGCCTGTTCGCACCCAATTACCGGACCCCGCTGGAGGTCAAGCGTGATGCCTGGGAGCACGTCAAGCCCGGCTGCAGCGCCAGCGACTGCCCGCTGGTGAACATCGACACCGTGCACTTCCCGGCCCAGCCCAAGCTCGATGCCATCGTCGAAAAACGCCTGCTGCAGCTGACCGAAGACAATCAGCATGGCACCGCGCCAAGCACCCTGCAGGCCTACGAGCAGCAATACCTGGCCACTGCCGACAAACGCAACAGCAGCTACCTGCAAGCCAAGGTACGCGAGCAGCATGACGGGCTGGTGATCATCGAGCTGTCCAGCTACCTCGACAGCGGCGGCGCCCACGGCATGCCGGGGCGCGGCTTCATCAACTACTCGCGCAAGCAGGACAAGGTACTGACCCTGCAAGACATGCTGCTGCCCGGCCAGGAGGAGACCTTCTGGAAGACCGTGGAGGCGTCGCACCATGCCTGGCTGATCAGCGTGGGCATGGACAAGGACGCCGAGTTCGTCAAGACCTGGCCCTTCAAGCGCTCGCCGCACATCGCCCTGACCTACGGCGCGCTGGTGGTGAAGTACGAGGTCTACGCCATTGCGCCCTACTCCATGGGCCACGTGGAACTGAAGATCCCTTACCCACGCCTGAACGGCGTGCTCAAGCCTGAGCTGTTTCCCGGCCGCGGCTGAAACTCAGCAGGCCATGCAGCCCACCTGCCAGCAGCAGTGCTGGCAGGGTAGCCCCCAGCTCCGGCGCCTTGGCGGCGATCACATGATAGGCCGCCACACCCACCACCCAGGCCAGCAGCGCCTGCCAGTGCAAGCCACCGATCTGTGCCGGCAGGCGACGGCGGCGGATCACGTAGTGGTCCATCAGCACCACGCCGAACAGCGGTGCGAACACCGATCCGATCAGCAACAGGAAGTTTTCGTACTGGGCCAAAGGCGCCAGCAAGGCGATCAGGGTGCATAGCACACCAATGGCCAAGGCCAGGTGCTCGACCTTCAGTGGCAACAGCACGCCAGTGGAAACGGCAGCCGAGTGGATATCGGCAAAGGCCTTTTCCGACTCGTCCAGCAGGATCAACAGCAGTGGGATGCCCATGCCGGCGCCCGCGAGGGCCAGCAGCAGCGCATTGACCTCGCCACTGGCGGCAAACGCCAGGGTGTAGGCCACGCCCAGGCTCATCAGCCAGGTATTGCCGATGAAGTAGCCCAGGACGGTTCCGCCGAATACATGCTTGCCGTTACGGGCGAAACGCGAGTAGTCGGCGATCAGCGGCAACCATGACAACGGCATGGCGATGGCGATATCGAAGCCCACCGCCAACGACATCGAACCGTCCCCGGCGCGGTTCCACAGCTCAGCCAGGTCGGCCTTGGCGAACAGGTTCCAGGTCAGCCACAGGCACGCGCCCAGCAGCAGCCAGATCCCCCAGGCACGCAGCACCTTGCGCACGAACGCCAACGGGCCGCTGACCGCCAGCAGGGTGGCCAGGCCACCGAAGCACAGCGTCCAGAGCATCGGGCTGTTCCAGGCACTGTCTTCGCCGAACGCCCGTGCACCCAGCAGGCTGGCAGCATCGCGCATGACGATGATCTCGAATGCGCCCCAGCCCACCAGTTGCAGCAGGTTGAGCAGTGCCGGCAAGCGCGCGCCATGGCTACCCAGGCTCAGCTTCAGGGTACCCATGGCCGACAGGCCGGTATCACTGCCGATGACCCCGGCAGCGCCGAGCAGCAGCACGCCGACACCGGTGCCAAGGGCGATGGCCAGGACCGCGCCGGCCAGGCCAAGGCCAGGGGCCAGCATGGCGCCTACCTGCAGGACCATCAGGCCGATGCCGAGGGAGAACCACAACGAAAACAGGTCACGGGCGCCGAAGATGCGCTGGTGGGTGGGGACCGGGTGGCCGGGGGAAAATGGGCTGGGGGTGGTCATGCTGATGTGCGCTCGCCAGAAAATAGGGTTGAAACCAATCGCCGGCAAGCCGGCTCCCACAGGGCCCGCACTGCCTTCAAGGTCAGCGCCGTACCTGTCGGAGCCGGCTTGCCGGCGATGCGGTGCGCCTCGCGCACCGCCCTGTTGTTGTAATTACACCTTGTGGTACAGCTGGCTGCCTTCCTGGCGGAACCGCTCGGCCTGCTCGCGCATGCCTTGCTCGACTGTCACGTCCACCGCCTCAATCTTGGCCGCGTATTCACGCACTTCCTGGGTGATCTTCATCGAGCAGAACTTCGGCCCGCACATCGAGCAGAAGTGCGCGACCTTGGCCGATTCCTTCGGCAGGGTCTCGTCGTGGAAGGCACGCGCGGTGTCCGGGTCCAGGCCCAGGTTGAACTGGTCTTCCCAGCGGAATTCGAAACGTGCCTTGGACAAGGCGTTGTCACGAATCTGCGCGCCCGGATGGCCCTTGGCAAGGTCGGCAGCATGGGCGGCAATCTTGTAAGTGATGATGCCGGTCTTGACGTCATCCTTGTTCGGCAGCCCCAGGTGTTCCTTGGGCGTGACGTAGCAGAGCATGGCGCAACCGAACCAGCCGATCATCGCCGCACCAATGCCCGAGGTGATGTGGTCGTAACCTGGGGCGATGTCGGTGGTCAGCGGGCCGAGGGTGTAGAACGGCGCTTCGTCGCAGCATTCCAGCTGCTTGTCCATGTTCTCCTTGATCAGCTGCATCGGCACGTGGCCAGGGCCTTCGATCATGCACTGCACATCATGCTTCCAGGCGATCTTGGTCAGCTCGCCGAGAGTTTCCAGCTCACCGAACTGGGCGGCGTCGTTGGCGTCGGCGATCGAGCCTGGGCGCAGGCCGTCGCCCAGCGAGAAGCTGACGTCGTAGGCCTTCATGATTTCGCAGATCTCGTCGAAGTGCGTGTACAGGAAGTTCTCTTTGTGATGCGCCAGGCACCATTTGGCCATGATCGAGCCACCGCGGCTGACGATACCGGTGACCCGCTTGGCGGTCAGCGGCACGTAGCGCAGCAGTACACCCGCGTGGATGGTGAAGTAGTCCACGCCCTGCTCGGCCTGTTCGATCAGGGTGTCGCGGAACAGCTCCCAGGTCAGGTCCTCGGCCACGCCGTTGACCTTCTCCAGGGCCTGATAGATCGGCACGGTACCGATCGGCACCGGCGAGTTGCGGATGATCCACTCGCGGGTTTCGTGGATGTGCTTGCCGGTGGACAGGTCCATGACGGTGTCCGAACCCCAGCGGATGCCCCAGGTCAGCTTGGCTACTTCTTCCTCGATCGAGGAGCCCAGGGCACTGTTGCCGATGTTGCCATTGATCTTCACCAGGAAGTTGCGGCCAATGATCATTGGCTCCACTTCCGGGTGGTTGATGTTGGCCGGGATGATCGCGCGGCCACGGGCGATTTCCTGACGGACGAATTCCGGGGTGATTTCTTTCGGGATGTTGGCACCGAAGCTGTGGCCGGCATGCTGCTCGTTGAGCAGGCCGGCGGCGCGTGCTTCCTGCAACTTCATGTTCTCGCGGATGGCCACGTATTCCATCTCGGCCGTGATGATGCCCTGGCGGGCGTAATGCATCTGCGAGACGTTGGCGCCAGCCTTGGCACGCCGCGGGTTGCGCACGTGGGCGAAGCGCAGCTTGGCCAGTTCGGCATCGTTCAGGCGCTGCTGGCCGAAGTCGGAGCTCAGGCCGTCCAGGCGCTCGGTGTCACCGCGTGCGTCGATCCAGGCCGAACGTACGTCGGCCAGGCCCTTGCGCACATCGATGATGACGTTGGGGTCGGTGTACGGGCCGGAGGTGTCATAGACCAGCACCGGCGCATTGCTTTCGCCGCCGAAGTCGGTCGGGGTGTCGTCCAGGCTGATTTCGCGCATGGGCACGCGGATGTCCGGGCGCGAGCCTTCGACATAGACTTTGCGCGAACGCGGGAACGGTTGCACGGACTGCTGATCGACTTGCGCCGATTCGCTGAGGTTGATCGTTTTTTCTTGTTTGGTCATCACAGGCTCTCCAGACGGCTTCCTAGCAGGGGAATGTCGGGGTGAACCTGAAAGGCGTGGACGCACCCTGTGACGGGTGCAGTGCCGGATATGGGGGTGCCTGGAGCTGCATGCAGCTGCGACATTCCCGGACCTGGCACAAGAGGCTCCCCGGGAAGGCGAGCAATCTTGTTCCCTACGCAGGCGCTAACCTGATCAGGTTCAACGGGATCCGCACCTCTGCGATCTCAGCCTTTGCTTCAAGGCACCCCGACAAGAACATGCGCAGTCTAGACTGGAGTGGTCGGCAAAGCCAAGCGGGTAAAACGCAGGTGAGATGAAAGGCGCAGCCTATGATTGTTGGCAGATGCGCATGGCACTACACTGGCCCGTCGCTCGATACTCAACAGTTCAGTAATTAAATTTCGTACAAGGATTGCCTTTATGCTGCGCAAACTTTCACTGGCGATAGCCGTGTCTTGTGCGTCCAACGGAGTGGTCTGGGCAGCGGATATGCCCACGACGGTGAAGACCGATCTGGTCAGTGTTTACCAGGAAGCGGTCGACAACAACGCCGATCTTGCTGCCGCCCGTGCCGATTATGGCGCCCAGAAAGAAGTGGTGCCGCAGGCCCGCGCCGGCCTGCTGCCAAACCTCTCGGCCGGTGCCGAGATGATGAATACCCGCACCAAGATCGACCAGCCTTCAGCCACCACCAACCGCAGCGGCAATACCTGGAGCGCGACCCTCGCGCAACCGATCTTCCGCGCTGATCGCTGGTTCCAGCTGCAGGCTGCCGAAGCGGTCAACGAGCAGGCGGCGCTGCAACTGTCGGCTACCGAGCAGAACCTGATCCTGCAGACTGCGCAGGATTACTTCTCCGTGCTGCGCGCCCAGGACAACCTGGCGGCGACCAAGGCTGAAGAAGCAGCCTTCAAGCGCCAGCTGGACCAGTCCAACGAACGGTTCGACGTTGGCCTGTCCGACAAGACCGACGTGCTGCAATCCCAGGCCAGCTACGATACCGCCCGGGCCAACCGGATCATCGCCGAACGCCAGGTGCAGGATGCCTTCGAGGCCCTGGTCACCCTGACCAACCGCGAGTACAGCTCGATTCAGGGTGTCGTCCACACGCTACCGGTGAAGGTGCCGACACCCAACGACGCCAAGGCCTGGGTGGAAACCGCCGGCCGCCAGAACCTCAACCTGCTGGCCACCAACCACGCCGTTGCCGCCGCCGAAGAAACCCTGCGCCAGCGCAAGGCCGGCCACGCGCCGACCCTCGATGCGGTGGCCAAGTACGAAAAAGGTGACAACGACAGCCTGGGCTTCACCAACCCGTCGCCGTTCGGCCAGCGCTACAGTGGTGATGTGGAGCAGACCAGCGTCGGCCTGCAGTTGAACATCCCGATCTACAGCGGTGGCCTCACCAGCTCGCAGGTACGCGAGGCCTACCAGCGCCTGAGCCAGAGCGAACAGCAACGGGAAAGCCTGCGCCGCCAGGTGGTGGAAAACACCCGCAACCTGCACCGCGCGGTGAACACCGATGTGGAGCAGGTGCAGGCGCGCAAGCAGTCGATCATCTCCAACCAGAGCGCCCTGGAAGCCACCGAGATCGGCTACCAGGTCGGTACCCGCAACATCGTCGACGTGCTCGACGCCCAGCGCCAGCTGTACACCTCGGTGCGCGACTACAACAACAGCCGCTATGACTACATTCTCGACAACCTGAGCCTGAAGCAGGCGGCAGGGACCTTGAGCCCGCAGGATCTGCAGGACCTCAAGCAATACCTGAAACCGGACTACAACCCGGACAAGGACTTCCTGCCACCGGACCTGGCGGCCGCTGCTGCCAAGAACTTCGAGCGCAGGCCTTGAGACCGGTGTTGGCTTCTTCGCGGGTGAACCCGCGAAGAAGCCAACACAAGCGTCAGCCAAGCAGCTTGCCCAGCCCATCCAGCAAGCGCTGCAAGGCGCCCTGGTTGGCCCGCATCACCGCCCTGCCCGCCTCGCCCATGCGCTGTGCATCCTGAGGCAGCTCGATCAATCGACGCACCGCCTCGGCCAGCCCTTCGGCATCATCAACCTGCTGCAACGCCCCCGCCTCGCGCAACATCGCGCTGATTTCAAGGAAGTTGAACACATGCGGCCCCATGAGCACCGGCAATGCCAGTGCCGCAGGTTCCAATGGGTTATGACCGCCCGTGGCCACCAGGCTGCCGCCGACAAAGGCGATGTCGGCCAGGGCATAGAGGAACAGCAACTCACCCATGGTGTCGCCAAGCAACACCTGTGTCCGGGCATCCACCGGCGTGCCGGCAGAGCGGCGTACGGTGGCGAACTGCCCGGCGCACAAGGCCTGCACGGCATCAAACCGCTCAGGGTGGCGCGGCACCAGGATCAGCAGCGCATCACCATGTACCTGCAGCAACTGCCGGTGCGCCTGCAGGATCAAGGCATCCTCACCCTCGTGAGTACTGGCAGCGATCCATACTGGACGCTGGTCGGCGCCCCACTGTTCGCGCAATGCCCTGGCACGGGGCTGCAAGTGCTCGTCGAGCTTCAGGTCGAACTTGATCGAGCCGGTCACCTGGACACACTCGGGGCGAGCGCCCAGATCACGGAAACGCCGGGCCTCGGTTTCGGTCTGCACGGCGATCAGGCTCATCTCACCCAGCATCGGCCGGGTCAGCTTGGCAAAGCGCCCATAGCCACGGGCTGAACGCTCGGACAATCGGGCGTTGGCCAAGGCCACCGGGATACCGCGCCTGGCGCACTGATGGATATGGTTTGGCCACAGTTCGGTTTCCATGATGATGCCCAGCTTGGGCTTCACATGGTCGAGAAAGCGCCCCGCCGCCCACGGCAGGTCATAGGGCAGGTAACAATGCTGGATGCGCGGCTCATCGGCGAACATCGCGCGAATGCGCTCGGAGCCGGTCGGGGTCATGCAGGTGAGCGTGATCGGCAGGTCCGGGTAGGCCTTGAGCAGCGCACGCACCATCGGTGCGGCGGCAATGCTTTCACCGACCGACACCGCATGCACCCAGATCCCGCCCTGGCGCATGGCCGGCAGGTTGCGGGCGAAGCGCTCGCCGATGCGCTGGCCATAGGCCGGTGCCTTGCGTGCGCGCAGATACAGGCGCAGCGCAACCAGCGGCAGGCCCAGGTGAAACAGCAAGGTATAGAGTGTTCTGTTCATGGCCGCGGAGTTTACCCGATCGCGCGCAGGTGCACTGCAAAGCGCTCGGCCAACCATTGCGCAGCCGGGCCCAGTGGTTCATCGCGGCGCCAGGCCAGTTCTGCCACCAGTGCGGGCGGGCGCCATTCACTGTCGAGCTCGACCATGTATGCCTGGTAGGTCGGGTATTGCACCACATGCCGCGGCAGCCAGGCCCAGCCCAGGCCCCGCATCAGCAGCTCGGCCATGGCGTAGAAGCTGTCGGCACGCCAGACCTGCGGGCTGATCGCCTCGCCGCCGGGGTAGCCACTTTGCTGCGGGGTGATCAGCAATTGCCGGTGGCGGGCCAGCTGCTGGCGGGTGACCTGGCCTTCGCGAGCAAGTGGATGACCAACCGCACATACCGTCACCATTTCCACGCTGCCCAACGCTCGGCGCTCCAGTGATGCCGGGATGCTTTCGTGGTGGAAGAACAGCCCCAGGTCGGCGCGTCGCTCGGCCAGCTTGCGCGCTACATCGCCCTGGGCGCCGCTGGCCAGTTGCACCTCCAGGTAAGGGTAACGGCTAGCCAGTTCGTCGAGGCTGTCGATCACTGGCTGATAAGGCATCGCCTCGTCCTGCGCCACCCGCAACAAGGCTTCCTGGCCACGCATCAAGGCCAGGGCACGGCCATCCAGGCGTTCGCACTGGCGCAAGAGTTCGCGGGCATCTTCGAGCAACGCCGTGCCATTTTCAGTCAGTTTCGGCTGGCGCCCGCTGCTGCGCTCGAACAACGTGACGCCGAGGTCGGTTTCGAGCAGGGCGATGGCATTGCTGACGGCCGACTGTGCCTTGCGCTGTTCGCGGGCCACTGCGGAAAACGAGCGCAATTCGGCAACACGCAGAAAGGTGCGCAGTTGTTCCAGGTTCCATTGCTCGGCCATCAACCTATCTCCCATATGGATAGGTAATGACTTTACCGCATCTGGGTAATCTCTAGAATGCCCAGCCAGTCACCGGAGGATCCAGCAATGAACGCCTATACCTATCTCGCCATCGCCATCTGCGCCGAAGTCATCGCCACTGCCTCCATGAAGGCGGTGAAGGGGCTGAGCACGCCGTTGCCGTTGCTGCTGATGGTGGTCGGCTACGGGATCGCGTTCTGGATGCTGACCCTGGTGGTGCGCAGCATTCCGGTGGGCATCGCCTATGCGATCTGGTCGGGCCTTGGCATCGTGCTGATCAGCGTGGCGGCGCTGGTGATCTATGGGCAGAAGCTGGATGTACCGGCAATGCTGGGCATGGCGATGATCGTGGGTGGCGTGGTTGTGATTCAGCTGTTTTCCAACACTGCCGGGCACTAAGGCAGCCTGTATACTTGCCAGCTGTCCCAGTCTTCGAGGTACCGCCATGCCAACCGCCATTTCCACTGACGTACTGATCGTCGGCGCCGGGGTCGCAGGCCTCTGGCTCAATGCCCGCCTGCGTCGCCTGGGTTACTCGACAGTGCTGGTGGAGCGCGCCAGCCTCGGTGGCGAGCAGACCATCAAGTCCCAGGGCATCATCCATGGCGGTACCAAGTACGCCCTGCATGGCGCCCTGACCGGTGCCTCGGAAGCCATCGCCGACATGCCGCGACGCTGGCGCGAAGCGATCGCAGGCAACGGCGAGCTGGACCTGACCAGCACCCGCCTGCTTTCCGATGCCCATTACCTGTGGTCGCCAGGCACCCTGGCCGGCAACCTGACCAGCTTCTTCGCCAGCAAGGCGGTACGTGGCCGGGTCGATCAGGTAAAGGGCGAGCAATTGCCACCGGCCCTGCAGGACCGTGCCTTCAAGGGCAAGGTCTACCGCCTGGCAGAGTTGGTGATCGATGTGCCCAGCCTGCTGGCGAACCTGGCCGAACTGGCCGGTGACAGCCTGCTCGCTGGCGAACAGATCGAACCGCTGCGCGAGGGCGACGAACTGCTCGGCTTGCGCGTCGACGGCCGTGAAATCCGCGCCCAGCGCATCGTGCTCAGCGCCGGCGCTGGCACCGAAGACCTGCTGCATGCCCTGGGCCTGAAGCAACCTGCCATGCAGACCCGCCCGTTGCACATGGTCCTGGCCAAAGGGCCAAACCTCAAGCCGCTTTATGCGCACTGCCTGGGCGGTGGGCCGAAGCCGCGCGTGACCGTCACCACCCACCCGGCGGCCGATGGCCAGTGGGTCTGGTACCTCGGCGGCGACCTGGCCGAAGCCGATGGCGTAGCCCGCGAGCCAGCCGCGCAAATCGCTGCAGCACAGAAGGAAATTGCCAGCCTGCTGCCTTGGGTCGACCAGAACCAGGTGCGCTGGGCGACCCTGCGCGTCGATCGCGCCGAGCCCGCACAGTCTGGCCTGGTGCGCCCCGACAACGCCTTCCTCGCCGAACAGCAGCGCCTGCTGGTGGGCTGGCCGACCAAACTGGCACTGGCGCCGGACTTCACTGACCGTGTACTGGCCAGCCTGGAACGCGATGGCGTACGCCCGACAGCGCAGGCCGACCTTTCCGGCCTGCCACGCCCGGCCCTGGGTGTACCGGCCTGGGAGCAACTGCTGCCATGACCTTGCCAACCTTGCATGGCTTGCACCGCCCCCTGGGCAGCACCGGTTTCAAGGTTTCGCCACTGGGCCTGGGCACGGTCAAGCTGGGCCGCGACCAGGGCGTCAAATACCCCAATGGCTTCACCATCCCCGGCGATGACGAAGCCCGAATGCTGCTGGCCCAGGCCCGCGAGCTGGGTATCAACCTGATCGACACCGCCCCGGCCTATGGCCGCAGTGAAGAGCGCCTGGGGCCTTTGCTGCGCGGCCAGCGCGATGAATGGGTGATCGTCAGCAAGGTGGGTGAGGAGTTCGAAGACGGCCAGTCCAGCTTCGACTTCAGCGCCGCCCACACCCGCCGCTCGGTGGAGCGCAGCCTGCGCCGCCTGGAAACTGACCGCATCGAACTGGTGCTGGTGCACTCCGACGGCAATGACCTGGCAATCCTTGAACAGGAGGAGGTCTACCAGACCCTGGCCGCGCTCAAGCAGGAAGGCAAGATTCTCGGCTATGGCCTTTCAGGCAAGACCGTCGCCGGTGGCCTGAAGGCGCTGGAGCAAGGCGATTGCGCCATGGTCACCTACAACCTCAACGAGCAGGCAGAACGCCCGGTGCTGGACTACGCTGCCGAACACGGCAAAGCCATTCTGGTGAAGAAGGCCTTGGCCAGCGGGCACATCTGCCTTGCCCCGGGGGTCGATCCGGTGCAAGCCAGCTTCGAGCTGCTGTTCGCCCACCCAGGCGTGAGCAGTGCTATCGTCGGCACCATCAATCCGTTGCACCTGGCCCACAACGTGGCCACCGTCGCCCGCATCCTGGGCCAGCATTGAGTTGTCACCCACCCAAGCTGGGCCTGGAGACTGACCCGACGCAAGGAGGAGCCTCGTGGCGCGTACGCTGATCCGCAAGAACCCGAGCAACTTCAAGACACTGCCGCTGCATGTCGAAGCCACCCCCGAAGGCCTGGTCTACCAGAGCATCGGCATGCCCCTGAACTTCGCCCAGACCCAGCAACGGCGGCGCGCCATCCAGCTTGCCGACAAGCAGCGCTTCGTGGTCGAACTGGCCAACCTGGGTGTTTCCGTTCGCCTGACCCTGCATTGGCAGCACCGTGATTACTGGGTGCTGGTAAGGCAGCGCCGCCAGGACCGCGGCGATGTGGTCTTGAAACTGATTTCCGGCTATGTCCCCGCCCAGGAGCTCAACCTGCCGCTGCACACCGCCGTCCAGGAGGTCGCTGAAGAATGCCTGCTGGAGACCCCGGAAGGCTGGCTGAGCGGGCGCTTCAACGATACTTGGCTGCCAGCTCCTTATGCCGCCGCACTGCATTACCGCGAAGCATTACCCTTTGTGCTGACGCCGGAGTCAGGGGCTGCCCGCCCGGTGCACTGTGGCAACCTGATGTTGCTGGAACGGCCACGGGCTTATGTGCACTTGCCGACGGCTTCGCTGCAGTTGATCTACGACATGCGCCTGCAGGTGCCGAGGGAGACCAAGAAACTCAGCCTGTTCCATGTCGATGAGCGCCTGGAAGGCGACCAACTGGTGGCGCGGCTCAACCGCAAGCGGCCGGACCTGTACCTGATGCCGGTGCAGGATGGGCAGCCGTTGGCGGAGCTCTACACGTTGAAGAAGGATGAGTTGGTGCCGGCGAGTACCCGGGGCCTGTACCTGGCCGAGAGCTTTGCCCGCCAGGAAGGCTGGGTGGTGGCAGATGAGCGGATTCGCTGGAAGGACTGGGTGAAACAGCAGGGGCTGGTGGAGCGCAAGGTGGCGCCGGCTTCGCATTTGCAGCGCTTGGGCGACAAGGCACGGGCGCTACTGGAACGGGCCCGAACTTCACTTCATAAATAGCAGCTGGGGCTGCTTTGCAGCCCCAGCAATCGATCAGTTCTTGCGGATCTTCTCGACAATGGCCGTGGTCGAGCTGTTTTCGACCAGCCCCAGCACTTTCACGGTGCCGCCATAGCCCTTGACGATATCGGCACCTACCACCTGGTCGATGCCATAGTCCCCGCCCTTGACCAGCACGTCTGGCTTGACCTGGCTCAGCAGGTTTTCCGGGGTGCCTTCTGGGAAACTGATCACCCAGTCCACCGCGCCCAGGCCAGCCAGTACGGCCATGCGCCGGTCAACGCTGTTGATCGGACGACCCGGGCCCTTCAGGCGGCTGACCGACGCATCGTCGTTGACTGCGACAATCAGGCGATCGCCCTGTGCACGCGCCTGCTCCAGGTAAGTGACATGCCCGGCATGCAGGATATCGAAACAGCCGTTGGTGAAGACGATCTTCTCTTTGTGCGCCCGCGCATCGTCGATGGCCAGCAGCAGTTGCTCCAGGCCCAGCACGCCACGCTCGGAGCCTTCTTCACGCTGGATCGCCCGGCGCAGTTCCGGGGCACTGATTGCGGCGGTGCCCAGCTTGCCGACCACGATGCCGGCCGCCAGGTTGGCCAGGGCCACCGCGTGAGGCAGGTCTTCGCCGGCGGCAATGGCCGCTGCCAGCGTCGAGATCACGGTATCACCGGCACCGGTCACATCGAACACTTCGCGAGCCCGTGCAGGCAGGTGCAGCGCCGGCTGACCGGTGCGCAGCAGGGTCATGCCATGCTCGCCACGGGTCACCAGCAGCGCACCAAGGTCCAGGGCCTGCAGCAATTGCAGGCCTTTGGCGACCAGTTCTGCCTCATCGGCGCAGCGGCCGACGATGGTCTCGAACTCGCTCAGGTTCGGCGTGATCAGGCTGGCGCCACGGTAGATCGAAAAATCCTTGCCCTTGGGATCGGCCAGCACTGGAATGCCCTTGGCACGTGCGGCCTGGATCAGGCTCTGATGGTTCTTCAGCGCGCCCTTGCCATAGTCGGACAGGACCAGGACCTTGACGCCTTCGAGCAAGGTGTCGACTTCCGCCCCCAGCGACAGCGGGTCGGTGGCGAACGGCTGTTCGAAATCGATGCGCAGCAATTGCTGGTGACGGCTCATGACCCGCAGCTTGACGATGGTCGGCTGGTGCGCGATGCGCTGGAACACCGAACGCACGCCTGCGGCCTGCAGGCTGTTGGCCAGGCTGTCGGCGGCCTCGTCCTGGCCGGTGACGCCGATCAGCGAGGCTGGTGCGCCAAGGGCGGCGATGTTCAAGGCAACGTTGGCCGCGCCGCCGGGGCGATCCTCGATCTGATCGACCTTGACCACCGGCACTGGCGCTTCAGGCGAGATACGCGAGGTACCGCCATGCCAGTAGCGGTCGAGCATGACATCGCCGACCACCAGTACCGGGGCTTGATCGAAACGCGGCATGGACAACTTCATGGGCAACCCATATGGAAATAATGAACAGGGGCAGGATATTAGCACAGGGTAGGCGACGGCTTTACGGCCAGATACACCCTGGAACATTCCCGTGACAATCGGGGCCGATACGGCCCCGATCAAGGCGGGTCAGGTGATATCGGCTTTGGCCGGCTCATCCAGGCCCATGGCATGCAGGCGGGCATAATGGCCATTGGCCGCGAGCAGTTCGGCATGCGTACCGCGCTCGACCAGACGGCCCTGGTCCATCACCAGGATCAGGTCGGCCTTCTCGATGGTCGACAGGCGGTGGGCGATCACCAGCGTGGTACGGCCCTCCATGACGTGATCCAGGGCCGCCTGAATATGCCGCTCGGACTCGGTATCCAGCGCCGACGTGGCTTCGTCGAGGATCAGCAGTGGGGCATTCTTCAGCAACGCCCGGGCAATCGCCAGGCGCTGGCGCTGGCCACCGGAGAGCAGCACGCCGTTTTCACCGACTTCGGTATCGAAGCCTTTTGGCAGGCGGTCGACAAATTCCTTGGCATAGGCATCTGCGGCTGCCGCTTCGATATCGGCACGCGGGGCGCCAGCCAGGTCACCATAGGCGATGTTGTTGGCCACCGTGTCGTTGAACAGGGTGACATGCTGGGTCACCTGGGAAACATGGCGACGCAGGTTGCGCAGGCGATAGTTCTCGATCTCCACGCCATCGAGCAGGATCTGCCCCTGGTCGTGGTGGTAGAAGCGCGGGATCAACGCTGCCAGGGTCGACTTGCCGCTGCCCGAACGCCCGACCAAAGCAATCATCTGCCCAGGCTCGGCGACGAAGTTGATGTCGCTCAGCACCTCGCGCTCGGTGCCAGGGTAGGTGAAGCTCAGGTTACGCACTTCGAGGCGGCCTTCCACACGGTCCTTCTCGACGGTACCGGTATCGATCTCCGGCTGCTCGTCCAGCTGCTCGAAGATGCTCTCGGCACCGGCCAGGCCCTTCTGGATGGTCGAACTGACTTCCGACAGCTGGCGGATCGGCTTGGGCAACAGGCCCGCCGCGGTGATGTAGGCCACCAGGTCACCGGCGGTGGATTCACCGCGCAGGAACAGCACCAGGAACATCAACGCCGCCATGGCGGTGTAAATCACCAGCTGCAGCAGCGGCGTGTACAGCGAGCCGGTCTTGGTCATGTGCAGCTGCTTGTCGGTGTTGCTCTGGCTGGCATTGCCGAAGCGCTGCTGCTCGTAGGCTTCACCGCCAAAGCTGCGGACCACGCGGTAACCCTGGATGGTCTCGGAGGCGACATGCGTCACATCGCCCATGGCGGACTGGATCTTCTTGCTCTGCTTGCGGAATTTCTTGCTGGCAATGCTGACCATCACCGCAATTACCGGCAGGATGGCGACCATCACCAGGGTCAGGTGCCAGTTCATCCACAGCAGGTAGCCGAACAGGAACACCACCGTCAGGCCTTCACGGATAACGACCTTGATCGCATCGGTAGCAGCACCGGTGACCATGGTCACGTTGAAGGTGATCCGCGAAATCAGGTGGCCCGAGTTGTGGTTGTCGAAGTAGCGGTTGGGCAGCACCAGCAGCTTGTTGAACAGCTCGACGCGCAGGTCATGCACCAGGCACAGGGAAACCTTGGCCAGGAAATAGTTGCCCAGAAACGAGCCCAGGCCCTGCCACGCTGCGATCAGGATGATCAGCAGCGGCACCGCCTGCAGCAACTGCAGGTCGCGCAGGTAGGGGACAGTGGGGAACAACACCGCTTCCGGGTTGCTCAGCCCGTCGACGAAATACTTGAGTATCCCGGCCAGCATGGGCTGGGTCGAAGCAAAGATCACGAAACCGACAATGCTCAGCAGGAAAATGCCGACATAGGGTTTCACATAGCTCAGCAGCCGGAAGTAGATCTTCAGGCTGGAGGTGTGCTCCGCCGGTCGCGGTGTTTCGGCCATCATCGAGCTCGCTGTTCAGGTTGAACCGCAAATTTTACCACAGGCATCATTTTCGGCACGCATCCATGGCAACAACATGACCAGGCCGACCGGCAGCCAGCTGACGAACCACTCTGCCCGGGGCGTTGCAGTGAGGCTGGCGGCATCGAACTGCATGGCCATGGTCGAGTAGATCCACAGGCAGAGCAGAATCTTGCCAAAGACCGTGTCGCGCGCTCGAACGATCTCTCCAAGCGCGAACAGCCACACGGCAATCCACAGCAGCATCCCAGGCACCCCGAACTCAACCGCAACATGGGTGAACATGTTGTGGGTGTGATCGAACTGCAGGCCCGCAGCTTCAACCTTGTAATGGCCACCCAGCCCCAGGCCGCCCCATGGGTGCTCGCCGATCATGTGCAGCGCCGAGCGGAAAATTTCGGGACGGAATGACGAGCCGCGCGCGGCGATGAGATCATAGACGGCGTAAAAGGCCAACCCGGTGCTCACCACGGCGAACAGCGCCATGAGCTGGCTGTGCCTGTCACGGAACCACAGGGGGGCCATGATCACAGGAATGACCAGCGCCACTGCCGCACCACGGCTCTGGCTCAAGGCGACGAATGCGCTCAGGCAGGCCAGTGCCAGCAGCCACCCCAGGCGCAAGGCACGCTGTTTTGGCAGATCGTAGAGCAGCAGCAGAGCAGCTACGCCGACAACATAGGCACCCAGGATCGGGTGCGAGATTTCGCCGATACCTTCCAGGCGCGTAATCAGCGGCATCGCCAGAACACCATAGAATCTGACAATCGAGACCAGCGCAGCAATCGCCAGCAAGCCAGCACCGATCCGCAACAACAGGCGAATGCGGGACGGGCCCATTTGCCCTATCAGCGGGAACGCCAGCAAGAAAAGCAGAATGTAGATCAGCCGCTTGCTTTCACGCGCGACTTCTTCATTGCTTGACCAGGCCAGGCTCAATGCCCCCCAGAGCAGGAACAGCACCAGCGCTCCCCACAGTGCGGGCTGACGCTGCCAGGCTTCAAGCAGAATGCGTCGCGCCGACCACGCCATCAACAAGGCTGGCAACCACATGAACAGGATCATGCCTTGCTGATACAACTTGTTGCTGGGCGCCAAGGCAATGGCTGCCAGGAACCAGATCAATCCCAATGATAACCAGGCCTTGGCCCAGTTTTTCTGATACAACATCCCTTCTCCCCGGTAACGCGAAATGACACCAGACATGGTGCAACAGCTTTATTTTCGGCATTATTGCCAGTCATTTTTGCTTGCCAGACGACAAGGCCCTATACATGCAGTGCTCCCGCCTCTCCCAGGTCGACTTCGATCAGATGACACTTGGTGCCCAGGTGCTAGAGGCAGATAGCCATGGCGCCAAAGTCTACCTGCTTGAAGATGGAAACTTCCTTAAGATTTTTCGCAGGAAACGTCTGATTTCATCCGCATTGTTGCGACCATACTCACAACGTTTCGTTGACAATGCTGCTCGACTCAAGCAATTCGGCATCCCCACTCTTGAAGTGATCAGCCAGCACAAACTCGATGTACCAGGCAGGACAGCAGTGCTGTATCGCCCGCTGCCAGGGCGCACATTGTTGCAGCTATCGCGTGATGCAGGGTTTAGCTGGGCCAACTACCTGCCCCGGCTGATCGAACTGATCCGTCAACTGCACAGCAACGGCGTGTACTTCCGGTCGCTGCATCTGGGCAATGTCGTGGTAACGCCTGACCAGCGCCTCGGCCTGATCGATGTGGCAGACATGCGCTTCCTGCGCCCGCCACTGTCCGCGCGAATGATCAGGCGCAATGTGCAACACATGGTGCGTTACATTGAGCGGGAGAACTTGGGAGACCAATTCCCTCTCGCCGACTTCGAGGCAGCTCTGCTGGCCCGCTGAGGTCAACCACGCAGCAGCTTCTGCGCCCCGTCACAGAACGCCTGCCATGCCGCCTCGGGTGCCAGCGCCTCGCGCTGACGAGCGGCCATGGCCTGAGCGCTGGGGGCATCGCAGCGTTCGATTGCCTGGGACCAGGCCTCGACGCCGCCAACCGGCAGGTAGCAGCCCGCCTCCCGCAACTGCTCACGAAACACTGGCAGATCGCTGCAGATCACCGGCAGATCCGCCATTACGGCCTCTTGCACCACAAGGCCCAGGCCCTCCGCACGCGACGGCACCAGCAGCCAGTCAAACGCCCGGTAGAGTTGTTGCAATTCATCGTGGTGGCCACACAACATCACCCGCCCGGCCAGATCCAGAGCGTCAATTTGCGCCTGCAAGCTGGCGCGCAGAGGGCCATCACCGACAATCGCCAGGCGCATGTCCGGTCGGCTGGCTGCCCCCTTGGCGAATGCCTCGATGAGCATCTCGAGGCCTTTGCTTTCTACCAGCCGCCCCACCGCTCCGAGCACCTGACCTGAGGCTTGGGGCAACGCCAGCACTTGGCGAGCCTGCTCACGGCTGAGCAGCGGCCTGGCAAAGGCCTGCGGGTCGAATGCCATGCGTAGCGCTTGCACAGGACGCCCAATATCCTGCTCCAGCGAGCGCGCCAAGGTTTGCGAAACGGCTGCGATGCTAAGTCGCTCAGAGGGCAACTGGTTCAACAAACGCACATCGCTGGCATTCAGCCGGGTACTGCCATGGAACAGCACTTTGACCCGCACTCCCGGGATTTGCTGCAACACCGGCAGCACCAAACGTGCGACCCCGACGCCGTCGAGCAGGATCACGTCAGCCTGGGCTTGTTGCAGCGCCCTGCGCAGACGCAGGCGCTGCCAAGGCAGCAACAGCCGCCAAAAGCTTTTACCCTTCAGCACACGCTGCGGTATGTGCCACACGCGGGTGGGGCCGCGGCTATGACACAGCTTACCGCCGAGCAACAACCAGTTACTGATGGTGGCATCGGCCCCCGCGTGCGACAGCACCTGTTGGTGGACCTTGTGGATGGACATGTACGGCGAACCGCCTGCCCACATCATGTTGACAATATTCATGGGGATAGCGCCCCTCTCCCGTGCAAGCCAGGTGGGACTGCAACTTCATTTAACAAGAATCGGATTTCCCATGCAGATAAGGGCGCCCATAACCAGCGTCAATGCCGGTCTCACCCGACATGGCGTCGGGAAAGCGCCCCCTCTCCAGCATAGGCTGGAAATGCTGGACAGCACTGCTGTCCCTTAGACGACCTTGGCAACTCGGGTTAGTGCCCGTAATCACCATGAAACCTTCAGCGAACGCTGTCATCGGACATGCTGATGATCAGAAGCCGAGCTTAAGCCGCAAGCGCTGCCAGGCAGACAGCGGCGGCTGAGGCCTGAGTGCCGGGCGCATATGCTCGACGATGCTCCGCCCCACTGCAGCGAAACTGAAACGCGACACTGCCAGCTCGCGACCATTTTCGGCAATCTCCTGCGCCAGCGCAGGGTTTTCACGCAAGGTGCGCAACTTGGCCTGTAGCGTCGGAATGTTGTCATAGAACACGACGTTGACCATGTCCTGCAGCCCCAGTGCACGATTTTCTGCCTCGCCCTGGTCGTATGCCAGCAGCACACAGCCACAGGCCATGGCTTCAAAATTCTTGATCATGTACTCGCCCATGCCGACATCGGCACTGACGAAAAAGCGAATGCGATTGAGGGTGTTGCAGTAGTCTTCACCCGACTTGGTGCGGGTCACCACCAGGTTCTCGACCTGCCCCAACTCGTCCAGCAGTGCCTTGCGTCCGCTGTAGGCAACACTGTTGGTGCTGCCAACGAACGCCAGTTCGATATCGCGCTCGCGGCCCTGGTCGGCCAGCAGTTGTTCGTCATAGCCCTTGGGCACGAAGACCGCGTCGAAGCCCTCCTGGCGCAGGCGCTCGCTGACCATGTAGCCAGAGCTGATCACCCGCGCCCACGGCAGCTTGCGGTAATGCGCGCTGAACTTGCCGGTGTACTTGCAAGGGATGTAGTTCTGGTAGGCGTCATGCTCAAGAATGACCAGGTTCGGCACCGTGCGGATGAAGGCGGCCTGGCGGATCTCTTGCTTGAAGCGCAGGAAGAAGACGATGCGGTCATAGCGCTCGACCTGCACTTCACGCTTGAAGTAGCGGCGCAGGTTGCGCTGGTCTTCGCTGGTCAGCCAGCGCAGGTCGCATTCGCAGTTGGCCGCGACGCCGTCGTACAGGCGATCGAGGATCGCGCGCTGTTCCTTCTGTACCAGAAATAGGACTTTCATTGCTTTCCTTGGGCGCTCTGCGCCATCGCGGTCGGGTTTACAGCTCACGCCGCCAGAACAATTCATGCCGGCGCACGGCCTTGCGGAAAAACTCATTCTCTCCGTAAGGCGACGGCCGGCGCCCCGCCAGCCAGCGCTGCAGCAAGCGACGCAGGCGGCGCTTGAACGGTGCAGGGGGCTGCAAGTCGTGCATCATGCCCAAGGCCATGGCCTTGTCCCGCTGGGTAGCGACATCCAGCAGCAGGGTGCATGGCGCCCAGGCCTGCTCTGCGCTCAGTTGCGGCGGCAAGGCCACACCATCGCCGCTGTCGCCCATGGGCCAGCGGTCGTTGTCATGCAGGTGGTTGGCGTAGCACAGCAGCGTCTGCGGCTGCCAGGCCAGGCCTTGCAGAGCCTCCATGACCGCCGCCTGGGCGCAGATATGGTCAGGGTGTGGGTCAAGTTGCGGATGCGGCATGACCAGCACTTCAGGCTTGGCCATTTCCAGCAGGGCCCGCAAATCGGCCAGCAGGTTTTGCCAGGTTGGCGCACCATCGCGGTCCGCCGGCAGCGGGAACGGGTTGAACTGGCGGAACGGGCGGATATCGGCCATGTCCGCTTCGCGGGAGGCAGCAGGCTGGTCAGGGGCGAGCTGCATGGCGGGCAGCTGCAGGCAGAAATACCCCAACTGCATGCAGCGTGACTCCGGTACGCCGGCCCAGCGCGGTACGGCGATGCTGTCCCAGGCGCGCAGGCGTCCCTTCAAGCGGGCAGCCTCCGACTTGCCCAGGCCCATCTGCTGATAGTGCTCGGCCTCGATCTCACCCGCAGTCAGGGTCACCACCCAGGTCTCGTCCGCCTGACTGTACAAACCATAAGCGGCCAGCTCGGCATCATCGGCATGCGGCGCGATCACCATCACGCGACGACGCTGCAGCTCGACGCTGGGTGTTATCCACAGGCGCGGCTCACCCACCAGCCGGCAATGCCGCCCGCGCAGGTGCAGCGTGCCCGCTTGCAGCGGTGCCGCCAACCCGGTGAGGTTGAGGAAGCGCAGCCCATCGACACCGCGCTCGAAGGTCTGCTGATCGCGCAGCTCGTCGCCGAGCAGCTCGACCCGCGGATCGAGGAAGCGCCCAAGCCAGCCGCTTTTCACCCGCACTTCAAGCACCAGGGTCTCATCGCCCTGCAACGCCGCCTCCACCTTGAGCAGCCCGTCGCGCAGCACGACCGGCGCTTCGTGGCTCAGCTCGCCGAAGCGGTAGGCGTAATCCTCGCCAGGCGCATAGAACAGGTGGTCGGCGAACCAGGCTTCGTGAGCGGCCCAGAGCAACGGCAGCAGCAACAGCGGCAGCCACCACCAGGTGAATACACCCAGCGCCACCAGCACGACCAGGCTGGCAAGCAAGCCCAGGCGCTTGTTGCGCCGATGGCGCTTTAGCAACTGCTGCTTGCGGCTCACGCCTGGAATACCGGCACAGGGTTGCACCAACGGTCCTTGTACTCCCGGTCAGCACGGCCGAACGAGAAGCGCAGCGGTTTGTTGCGCGCCTTGGCATCGTCCCAGGCCGCCTGGGTATTGAGGAAGCTCAGCACGCTACCTGGGCTGAAGGCCTTGGTTTCCGGGTCGACACCGCCGTTGATGTATTCGACGCTGATCCACTCAGGCGCTTCGACGCGATACACCAGCTGGATGGCGATTGGCTTGTCGTCGAGCATCAGCACCGAGCCGATCAGCAGCTCGCGCAGGCGCTCCAGCACTTCGGCCATGCGCTCGGCACCGGTGGCCGGGAAGCCCCAGCGGCGCTGGAACAGGTCGCAGTACATGGCGGCGATCTGCTGCGCACTGAAGTCGCTGATCGGGCGCACCACGCCGCCCGCTTCTTCCAGCAGGCGCAATTCGCGGCGCTGGTTGTAGCGGAACTTCTTCGACAGGTCTTCATGGGCGCGGGCCATGGCCAGTTGCTCCTTCTGCACCTTGAGGCCGCTGAAGCGGCCCTGGTTCAGCTCGGACAGGTAGCGTGCGCCATGGCGCAACGGCGCGCCGGCATCAGCCGTGGCCGGCAGGATGATCTCGGCATTGCCAAGGTCGAACAGGGCCTTCTTGCCGGCACGCTTGAGCACGTCCTTGGACAACGCCAGATGACGCCCCCAGGTCGGGATGGCAGCTTTCAGCTCACCCGCCCGGTACCAGCCCAGGTAACGCACCGGAATCTGCGCCAGGTCCGCCAGTTGCTCGACCACCAACGGGTGCGTCGCGACGCTGCCGCCGAAACGCGCCCACGCCTCGGCGTAGGCAGGCGCATCAATGGCCTGCCAACCGCGCTCGCGGAAGGCCTGGATATGATTGAGCATCAAGCCTTCCCCACCAGCGCACGAACCTGTGGCAACTGCCAGAACGCCTCGCGCACGGCCTGGTCGGAGAAACGCTCGTGCAGGCGCTGCAGCATATGCGCGGCGCAGGCTTCACGCTGCTGCTCATTCAGCGCAGCCATGTGCTTGAGACCCTGTGCCAGTTGCCCGGCATCGGCCAGCGGGAACAGCACACCAACACCTTCGACCACCTCTCGCGCACCGCCGCACGCCGTGGCCAGCAGCGGCACGCCAGCGACCATGGCTTCGAGCAGGACCATGCCGAACGGCTCATGGTCGGAGCTCAGGGCGAACACATCGAAAGCCTGGAAGTAGCGACGCGCATCCGGCACCTGGCCGAGGAAGTCCACCTGCGCGGCAATACCCAGCTCGGCAGCCTGTGCCTTGAGCTTGGCCTCCAGGCGGCCCTTGCCAAGGATTGCCAGGCGTGCACCGGCCGGCAGGCCCGGCAGCGCCTCGGCAAAGCCACGCAGCAAGGTCGCCTGATCCTTGTCGGGGTGCAGGCGGCCGACGTTGCCGACCACCCATGCCTGGGCATCCAGGCCCAACGCCTCGCGGGCTTCGGCACGGGGTACCAGGGCAGCTTGCAGGGCGTCGATGTCGATACGGTTGTACAACGTCTGGATACGCTCGGCCGGCCACTGCGGCAAGCAGCGGCGCATGTCGTCACGCACCGCATCCGACACACCCAGCAGGCTCAGGCGCTTGCTGAACAGGTTGGCGAACAGGCGCCGACCCTTGCGCTCATAGTCGCCGAACGCATGGTGCACGCCGATCACCGGCAAGCCGGTGCCCAGCAGCGCAACATAGATTGGCTTGAAACGGTGCGCGATGCAGAAGCTGAAATTGCGCTCGGCCGCGATACGGCGCAGGGCACGAATGGCACCGAGCTTCAGGCCGCGCACAGCCTTGGAGCTGAATTCGAGAAACAGCACCTCGTCCGACGCGCAGCCAGCCGCAACCTGCGGGTCGGCAGCGCCGGTGAGGAACACGGTGGTGACCTTGTAGCCGCTGCCCTGGAACAGGCTGGCGTACTGACGGGCGCAATCGAGGAACGGCCCGTCATAGCCATGGCAGAACTGCAGGATCCGCGCTTCAGAGCGGCTGGTCATAGGCGGCGGCGCCGTCCTTCACGACCAGGATGTCTTCCATGATCAGGTACTGCAGGTCCGAACCGAAGAACATGTTCAGCGCGTCGGTCGGCGAGCAGATCATCGGCTCGCCACGGCGGTTCAGCGAGGTGTTCAGCGACACGCCGTTGCCGGTCAGGTCTTCCAGCGCCTTCATCATGTCGTAGTAGCGCGGGTTGTATTCACGCTTGAGCACCTGGGCACGCGAGGTGCCGTCCTCGTGGACCACTTCCGGCACACGGGTCTTCCACTCTTCAGCCACTTCGAAGGTGAAGGTCATGAACGGCGCCGGGTGGTCGACCTTGATCATCTGCGGGGCGACGGTGTCGAGCATCGACGGGCAGAAAGGTCTCCAGCGTTCGCGGAACTTGATCTGCTCGTTGATGCGGTTGGCCACGCCCGGCACGCTCGGGCAGCCGATGATCGAACGCCCGCCCAGGGCACGTGGGCCGAATTCCATGCGGCCCTGGAACCAGGCTACCGGGTTGCCTTCGACCATGATCTTGGCGATACGCTGCGGCATGTCGTCGAGCTTGCGCCACTTCGGCGCGTTCGGGTGGCGGGCGCAGGCGGCGATCACGTCTTCGTTGGAGTAGGACGGGCCGAGGTAGACGTGCTCCATCTTCTCGACCGGCACGCCACGGGCGTGGGAAACGTAGGCAGCAGCGCCGACGGCGGTACCGGCGTCGCCGGAAGCCGGCTGGACGAACAGCTCCTTGACGTCAGGACGGGCGATGATCTTCTGGTTGAGCTTGACGTTCAGCGCGCAGCCGCCGGCGAAGGCCAGCTTGCCGGTTTCACGCAGGGTGTCGCCCAGGTAGTGGTCGATCATCTGCAGGGCGATCTTTTCGAACAACGCCTGCATGCTGGCCGCATAGTGGATGTACGGCTCGTCGGCGATGTCGCCTTCGCGCTTGGGGCCCAGCCATTCGATCAGCTTCGGCGAGAAGTAGAACCCCTTGCCCTTCTCTTTATAACGGCGCAGGCCGATGACGTTGGCGTACTCGGTGTTGATCACCAGTTCGCCGTTCTCGAAGCTGGCCAGGCGGGAGAAGTCGTACTTGCTGGCGTCGCCGTACGGCGCCATGCCCATGACCTTGAACTCGCCGTCGAGCATCTCGAAACCGAGGAACTCGGTGATTGCGCCGTACAGGCCACCCAGCGAGTCCGGATCGAAGAATTCCTTGATCTTGTGGATCTTGCCGTTTTCGCCGTAGCCGAAGAAGGTGGTGGCGTACTCACCCTTGCCGTCGATGCCGAGGATCGCGGTCTTTTCCTTGAAGCCCGAGCAGTGATAGGCGCTGGAGGCGTGGGCCAGGTGGTGCTCGACCGGCTCGATCTTGACCTTCTTCGGGTCGAAGCCCAGCTGCTCCAGGCACCAGACAATCTTCTTGCGGTAGCGCTTGTAGCGACGGTTGCCCATCAGGATGGCGTCGAGGGCGCGGTCCGGAGCGTACCAGTAGCGCTTGGCGTAGTGCCAGCGGGCCTTGCCGAACAGGCTGATCGGGGCGAACGGGATGGCCACCACGTCAACGTCGGACGGCTTGATGCCGGCTTGTTCCAGGCAGAATTTCGCCGACTCGTAGGGCATGCGGTTCTTCGCATGCTTGTCACGCACGAAGCGCTCTTCTTCGGCGGCGGCAATCAGTTTGCCGTCGATGTACAGGGCCGCGGAAGGGTCATGGCTAAGGGCGCCGGACAGGCCAAGAATCGTCAATGCCAAGGGATTAGCCTCTTCATTCGGTAGAGATGCGCCAGCGGCCTCATGGGCGGGTGGCGGCTAAAGGGCGAGATTATAACGCAAACATATGCGCAACGCGGCAACCTGTACTGGCCGGCGATGAGGCCAGTACAGGCAAGCAGAATTATTCGGCGATCAGCCAGTCCATGCGGAAGCTGCCGGCAGTCTGTGCCAGCTCCTTGGCCAGCCAAGGCAGCAGCTCGCGCAGCTCTTCTTCCAGCCCCCAAGGCGGGTTGGCGATAGCCAGGCCAGAACCGTTGAGACCCTGCGGACTATCCTGATGGTGCACATACAGCTCGACCCGCAGCAGCTTTGGCGCACCGGTGCTGGTCAGGTCCTGGTAAAAGCGGGTCAGCGAGCGCTGGTCCTTGATCGGGTACCAGATGGCCGCGACGGTCTGGCGCATGCGGCCGATCGCCTCTTTCATCGAGGTGGTGCAGCGCTTGAGCTCGTCTGCCTGCTCGAACGGCGGGTCGATCAGCATGATCGCGCGCTTTTCCTGCACGGGCAGCAAGGCACGCGGCACATGCCAGCCTTCGCCCAGGTGCACGACCACACGCGGGTCCTTCTTCATGTTCTCTCTGAGCAGCGGCCCGTCTTCCGGGTGCTTCTCGTTGAGCAGGGCACGATCCTGCTGGCGCATCAGGCGACGAGCCAGCTCGGGTGAACCCGGGTAGTAGCGCAGCTCACCATCGGCATTCAGACGCTTGATGATACGCAGGTAGTCGGCGGCCATGGCCGGCACGTCATCGCGATTCCACAGGCGGGCGACGCCTTCCAGGTACTCGCCGGTGCGGGTCGCCTGATCGCCTTGCAGGTCGTACAGACCGAGGCCGGCATGGGTGTCGATGTAGGCGAACGGCTGCTCCTTGCGCGACATCAGGGCGATGAGGCGGGTCAGCACGATATGCTTGAGGACGTCGGCGTGGTTGCCGGCGTGGAAGGCGTGACGATAATTCATGGCAACTCCTGCGGGGGTGGCAAGTTTACCTCGTAAGGCGGGTGCAGTCAGGTATGTCGGTCGTTTTCACGGGACATCCCGAGCATTTCAGCAGCCCGCGCCGGGGGTAGCCATACCCTGTTCCTCGATGCAGGCCGAAAACCAACAATCGTGCCTCCACTCACCAAGGAGCACTTCACATGAAAGCTTCCATCAAGTTTGACAACACCGCGACACCACTTCTGCACGGCGATCTCGGCATCGAAAACGTGCCATACACTGCAATGCTTGAAATCAAGAAGCCCGACGGCAGCATTGACAACCTGGTCGTACCGCACTCGAACGGCACAACCTGGTCTTTGACCATGAGCGGATACGCCCCCGGCGATTACGACGCACTGATCCACCCAAGGGAAGCCGGCGCGTTCGAAGCAACACGAGTGAAGTTCACGCTGTAATCACGCCTCGCTGAAAACGCAAGCGGCCCGAACAATCAGATTGTTCGGGCCGCTTGCGTTTACCGGGCCAACGCCCAATGGATCACGACCAGCAGACAGCGCCAAGCGCGACTGCTGGCACAAGCGTTACTTGTCAGCGTGATACGCCGCATCAGCGGTTTCGAAGCGCTGCACCATCGCCTGCGATGGGCTGCCCAACTTGCTCACCAGGATGATGGCAATGCTGGCGAACAGGAAGCCAGGGATGATTTCGTACAGGCCAAGCGTGTCGAAGTTCTTCCACAGGATCACCGTCAGCGCACCGACCACGATACCGGCCAGCGCACCGTTACGGGTCATGCCCTTCCACAGCACCGAGATCAGCACCACCGGACCAAAGGCAGCACCGAAGCCGGCCCAGGCGTAGGCCACCAGGCCCAGCACGCGGTTTTCCGGGTTGGCCGCCATGGCAATGGCGATCAGGGCCACGGCCAGCACCATCAGACGGCCGACCCAGACCAACTCGCCCTGCGAAGCGTTCTTGCGCAGGAAGGCCTTGTAGAAGTCTTCGGTCAGGGCACTGGAGCAAACCAGCAGCTGGCAGCTCAGGGTGCTCATCACCGCCGCCAGGATAGCCGACAGCAGCACACCGGCAATCCACGGATTGAACAGGATCTTGGCCAGCTCGATGAACACGCGCTCGTGGTTCTCGGTGACCGGGCCAGCCAGGTCAGGGTGTGCCGAGAAGTAGGCGATACCGAAGAAGCCCACGGCGCAGGTACCGGCCAGGCACAGGATCATCCAGGTCATGGAGATGCGACGCGCCTTGGCGATCGACTTGACCGAGTCGGCGGCCATGAAGCGCGCCAGGATGTGCGGCTGACCGAAGTAGCCCAGACCCCAGCCCATCAGCGAAATGATGCCGACGAAGGTTGCACCCTTGAGCATGTCGAAGTTGGCCGGGTTCTGCGCTTCGATGGCCAGGATGGTGGTATCGAAACCACCGGTGGAAATCAGCACGATCACCGGGGTGAGGATCAACGCGAAGATCATCAGCGAAGCCTGCACGGTATCGGTCCAGCTCACCGCCAGGAAGCCACCGATGAAGGTGTAGGCGATGGTCGCGGCGGCACCAGCCCACAGGGCAGTCTCGTACGGCATGCCGAAGGTGCTTTCGAACAGACGGGCACCGGCAACGATGCCGGAGGCACAATAGATGGTGAAGAACACCAGGATCACGATCGCCGAGATGATCCGCAGCACGCCACTCTTGTCGTCGAAGCGGCTGGAGAAGTAGTCCGGCAGGGTCAGCGCATCGCCGTTGTGCTCGGTCTGCACGCGCAGACGGCCAGCGACGAACAGCCAGTTGAGGTAAGCACCTACGGTCAGGCCGATGGCGATCCAGGCTTCGGAAAGGCCGGAGAAGTAGATGGCGCCCGGCAGCCCCATCAGCAGCCAGCCGCTCATGTCGGAAGCACCGGCGGAGAGCGCGGTAACCACGCTACCCAGGCTGCGACCGCCGAGGATGTAGTCGGAAAGGTTGTTGGTGGAGCGATAGGCCGCGAAACCGATCAGCACCATTGCCGCGATGTAGATCACGAAGGTGATCGTTAGTGGATTGCCCATGCGTGTGCCCTGGCGTTTGTTTTTATCTCGTACGCAACCTTCTTCGAAGACGGTTGCACCCAGGCGGCGCATCCTATGCAACAACGCAAAGTCGGTGCAACCATTTTTCATTTGCGAGTTGCACCCTCTCGTGCGCTTTGCGACAAATCCTGTTTTTTGCTCCCCTTTGGAGCAAAAACACGATTTTTCATAAGAAAACGCACCGTTATGAACTCTTTTTGAGCTGTAGGATGAATCCTCAGACGAGTTGCACCTTTTCCTCAAAAAATTCGGGTTGCACCTGGTTGCACCCGAAAACGGCTACAGCTAATCTTGGCGCAGCTTAAGCCACAACCGTGGCAATAATGAGGATAAGAAATTGGCGACGACCACCCTTGGGGTCAAACTTGACGACCCGACCCGCGAGCGACTCAAAGCAGCTGCGCAGTCCATCGACCGCACGCCGCACTGGTTGATCAAGCAAGCGATCTTCAATTACCTGGAGAAGCTCGAGGGTGGCGCTACCCTGACCGAACTCAACGGTCACGCCAACAACCTGGCCGATGACGCTGGCGAAGTCCAGCCAGACCACGCCCACCAGTGCTTCCTCGAATTCGCCGAGAGCATCCTGCCGCAGTCGGTACTGCGCTCGGCGATCACCGCCGCCTACCGCCGCCCCGAGCAGGAAGTCGTGCCAATGCTGCTGGAGCAGGCGCGCCTGAGCGCTCCACTGGCCGAAGCCACCAACAAGCTGGCTGCTGGCATCGCCGAAAAACTGCGTAACCAGAAGAGTGCTGGCGGCCGTGCCGGCATCGTTCAGGGCCTGCTGCAGGAGTTTTCCCTGTCGTCCCAGGAAGGCGTTGCCCTGATGTGCCTGGCCGAAGCCCTGCTGCGCATCCCTGACAAAGGTACCCGTGACGCCCTGATCCGCGACAAGATCAGCAATGGCAACTGGCAGCCGCACCTGGGCAACAGCCCGTCGCTGTTCGTCAACGCTGCTACCTGGGGTCTGCTGCTGACCGGCAAACTGGTCTCCACCCATAATGAAGCCGGCCTCACCTCCTCGCTCACCCGCATCATCGGCAAGAGCGGCGAGCCGATGATCCGCAAGGGCGTCGACATGGCCATGCGCCTGATGGGCGAGCAGTTCGTCACCGGCGAAACCATTGCCGAAGCGCTGGCCAACGCCAGCCGCTTCGAAGCCAAAGGCTTCCGTTATTCCTACGACATGCTCGGCGAAGCCGCACTGACCGAACACGACGCGCAGAAGTACCTGGCCTCGTACGAGCAGGCGATCCACTCGATCGGCAAGGCTTCCCACGGCCGCGGCATCTATGAAGGCCCGGGCATCTCGATCAAGCTGTCGGCACTGCACCCACGCTACAGCCGCGCCCAGTACGAGCGCGTGATGGAAGAGCTGTACCCGCGCCTGCTGTCGCTGACCCTGCTGGCCAAGCAATATGACATCGGCCTGAACATCGACGCCGAAGAGGCCGACCGCCTGGAACTGTCCCTCGACCTGCTCGAGCGCCTGTGCTTCGAGCCGGCCCTGGCGGGCTGGAACGGTATCGGCTTCGTCATCCAGGCCTACCAGAAGCGCTGCCCGTACGTGATCGACTATGTCATCGACCTGGCCAAGCGCAGCCGCCACCGCCTGATGATCCGCCTGGTGAAAGGCGCCTACTGGGACAGCGAGATCAAGCGCGCCCAGGTCGAAGGCCTGGAAGGCTACCCGGTCTACACCCGCAAGGTGTACACCGACGTGTCCTACGTTGCCTGTGCCCGCAAGCTGCTGGCCGTGCCAGAAGCCATCTACCCGCAGTTCGCTACCCACAACGCCCACACCCTGTCTGCCATCTACCACATTGCCGGCCAGAACTATTACCCGGGCCAGTACGAGTTCCAGTGCCTGCACGGCATGGGTGAACCACTGTACGAACAGGTTGTAGGCAAGGTCGCCGACGGCAAGCTGAACCGTCCGTGCCGCGTGTACGCCCCGGTCGGCACCCATGAAACCCTGCTGGCCTACCTGGTTCGCCGCCTGCTGGAGAACGGCGCCAACACCTCGTTCGTCAACCGCATCGCCGACCACTCGATTTCCATCCAGGAACTGGTCGCCGACCCGGTCTCCAGCATCGAACGCATGGGCACCCAGGAAGGCAGCATCGGCCTGCCGCACCCGCGCATCCCGCTGCCGCGTGAACTGTATGGCCGCGAGCGGGCCAACTCGGCCGGCATCGACATGGCCAACGAACACCGCCTGGCGTCGCTGTCCTGCGCCATGCTGGCCACTGCCAACAACGACTGGAAAGCCACCCCACTGCTGGCCTGCGCCGCCAGCGAGGCTGCTGCCGTGCCGGTACTGAACCCGGCGGACCACCGTGACGTGGTCGGCCACGTGCAGGAAGCCACCGTCGCCGACGTCGACAATGCCATCCAGTGCGCGCTTAACGCTGCGCCAATCTGGCAGGCCACGCCGCCCGCCGAGCGGGCCGCGATCCTCGAGCGCACCGCCGACCTGATGGAAGCCGAAATCCAGCCGTTGATGGGCCTGCTCATCCGCGAAGCCGGCAAGACCTTCGCCAACGCCATCGCCGAAGTGCGCGAAGCCGTGGACTTCCTGCGTTACTACGCGGTGCAGGCTCGCAACGATTTCAGCAACGACGCCCACCGCCCGCTGGGCCCGGTGGTGTGCATCAGCCCGTGGAACTTCCCGCTGGCGATCTTCACCGGCCAAGTGGCCGCCGCCTTGGCAGCCGGCAACCCGGTATTGGCCAAGCCGGCCGAGCAGACCCCGCTGATCGCCGCCCAGGCCGTGCGCCTGCTGCTGGAAGCCGGTATTCCGCAAGGCGTGCTGCAACTGCTGCCAGGCCGCGGCGAAACCGTTGGTGCCGGCCTGGTTGGTGACGAGCGCGTCAAAGGCGTGATGTTCACCGGCTCCACCGAAGTTGCCCGCCTGCTGCAGCGCAATGTCGCTGGCCGCCTGGACAACCAGGGCCGGCCGATCCCGCTGATCGCCGAAACCGGTGGCCAGAACGCCATGATCGTCGACTCCTCGGCACTCACCGAGCAGGTGGTGATCGACGTGGTGTCCTCGGCCTTCGACAGCGCCGGCCAGCGTTGCTCGGCCCTGCGCGTGCTGTGCCTGCAGGAAGACTCCGCCGACCGCGTGATCGAAATGCTCAAGGGCGCCATGGCCGAGAGCCGCCTGGGCTGCCCGGACCGCCTGGCCGTGGACATCGGCCCGGTGATCGACGCCGAGGCCAAGGCCGGGATCGAGAAGCACATCCAGGGCATGCGCGAGAAAGGCCGCACGGTCTATCAAGTCGCAATCGCCGATGCGGCCGAGATCAAGCGTGGCACCTTCGTCATGCCAACCTTGATCGAGCTGGACAGCTTCGACGAACTCAAGCGTGAAATCTTCGGCCCGGTGCTGCACGTGGTGCGCTACAACCGCCGCAACCTGGACCAGCTGATCGAGCAGATCAACGCTTCTGGCTACGGCCTGACCCTCGGCGTGCACACCCGCATCGACGAGACCATCGCCAAGGTGGTGGAAACCGCCAACGCCGGCAACATGTACGTCAACCGCAACATCGTTGGCGCCGTGGTGGGCGTGCAGCCGTTCGGTGGTGAAGGCCTGTCCGGCACTGGCCCGAAAGCCGGCGGCCCGCTGTACCTGTACCGCCTGCTGTCGACGCGCCCGGCCGATGCAATTGGCCGCCACTTCCAGCATCAGGACGGCGAAGGCCAGCCGGACCGCGCCCTGCACGACCAGCTGATCAAGCCGCTGCACGTTCTCAAGGCCTGGGCCGAGAGCAACCAGCAGGCTGACCTGGCCGCCCTGTGCAGCCAGTTCGCCGGCCAGTCGCAGAGCGGCATCGCCCGCCTGCTGCCAGGCCCGACCGGTGAGCGCAACACCTACACCATCCTGCCGCGCGAGCATGTGCTGTGCCTGGCGGACAACGAAGCCGACCTGCTGGCGCAATTCGCTGCCGTGCTGGCGGTGGGTAGCTCGGCGGTGTGGGCTGACAGCGAGCCAGGCAAGGCCCTGCGCGGCCGCCTGCCACGTGAGCTGCAGGCCAAGGTCAAGCTGGTGGCGGACTGGAACAAGGATGAAGTGGCGTTTGACGCCGTGATCCACCATGGCGACTCCGACCAGCTGCGCAGCGTGTGCCAGCAGGTGGCCAAGCGCGCTGGCGCGATCGTCGGTGTGCACGGGCTGTCCAGCGGCGACCACCAGATTGCACTGGAGCGCCTGGTGATCGAGCGGGCGGTGAGTGTGAACACTGCGGCGGCGGGCGGTAATGCCAGCCTGATGACCATTGGCTGACGCCTGGGGTTGTTGATGAAAAAGGAGAGCTTTGGCTCTCCTTTTTTCATGGGATGTCCTGAGGGGGTATCAAGGCTGACAGGTGCATGCCTTGGTTCCTTCAGCGCCTATGAGATCGAGCGGCGCGAGATCGGCATCGTTGTGGCGACTACCTACCCGGGACTGTCAGATTTTTTGTGTGCGGGCCGGTAACGGCCTGCCGTTAGGCAGGCCCTGATTTTCACCAGGTCGGCCTGATG
>NZ_VZII01000053.1 GCF_009391885.1 Pseudomonas sp. MN1F
CAGGAGAGACTGGCCCGAAACAGATGTAGGAGCGAGCTTGCTCGCGATGCGCCGCGCGGGCGGCGCTCGATCTCACAGGCGCTGCACATCTATTGGCGAACGCCTGGTGGCCGTGATGCGTTACCAGCCCCGGCCTATCAATGCCTCATGCCGAGTTCGGCATCGTCCATCAACGCCTTGGCCATCGCGCTCAGAACGGAAAAAGAGCGCCCAGAGTATCTTTGGGAAATGGACTACAAGCTAGCGGTTAAATCTGATTCTGAATGCTTCAGACATCCCCTAAAAACGCCGCTTCCAACAATTGTTTCGTATAAACATGTTGCGGCGCATGGAAGATCTCCCGCGCATCCCCTTGCTCCACCACATGCCCATGCTTGATCACCATCAACTGGTGGCTCAGCGCCTTGACCACCGCCAGGTCATGGCTGATAAACAGGTACGTCAGGTTGTACTTGGCCTGCAGGTTCCTCAGCAACTCCACCACCTGCCGCTGCACCGTGCGGTCCAGCGCCGAGGTCGGCTCATCCAGCAGAATCAGCGCCGGCTTCAACACCAACGCCCGGGCAATGGCAATACGCTGGCGCTGGCCCCCGGAGAACTCATGCGGATAGCGATGGCGGGTGCGCGGGTCCAGCCCCACTTCCTCCAGCGCCGCAACGATCGCCGCCTCCTGCTCCTGCGGCGTACCTATCTTGTGGATCCGCAGCCCCTCGCCAACGATATCCTCCACACACATGCGCGGGCTCAGGCTGCCGAAGGGGTCCTGAAACACCACCTGCATCTCCCGCCGCAGTGGCCGCACTTGCTTCTGGTTCATCCCTTCGAGCTGCTGGCCATGAAAGCGGATCCCGCCCTGGCTGGAGATCAACCGCAGAATCGCCAGGCCCAATGTCGACTTGCCCGACCCGGACTCGCCGACGATCCCCAGCGTCTGCCCCTGGGGCAGGCTGAAGTTGATCCCGTCCACCGCCTTCACATGGTCAACCGTCTTGCGCAATAGCCCCTTCTTGATCGGGAACCACACCTTCAGGTCATTCACCTCCAGCAACGGCGCCCCTACCGGGTTATGGGCGGGCAACCCACTGGGCTCGGCATTGATCAGCATCTGCGTGTAGTGATGCTGCGGTGCACTGAACAACGTGGCGCACTCGGCCTGTTCGACGATCCGCCCGCGTTGCATCACGCACACACGATGGGCGATGCGGCGCACCAGGTTGAGGTCGTGGCTGATCAGCAGCAGGGCCATGCCTAACTTCGCCTGCAGCTTTTTCAGCAGGTCGAGAATCTTCAACTGCACGGTCACATCCAGCGCCGTGGTCGGTTCATCCGCGATCAACAGCTCGGGTTCGTTGGCCAGGGCCATGGCGATCATCACCCGCTGGCGCTGACCGCCTGACAGTTCGTGAGGCAGGGCCTTGAGGCGCTTGTGCGGGTCCGGGATGCCGACCATTTCCAACAGTTCCAGCGTACGCGCTGTCGCTTCCTTGCCGGTCAGGCCCTTGTGCAGCAGGAGGATTTCGTTGATCTGCTTCTCGATGCAGTGCAGCGGGTTCAGCGAGGTCATCGGCTCCTGGAAGATCATCGCGATGCGGTTGCCGCGGATGCGCTGCAGGGTCTTTTCGCTCTGCTGCAGCAGGTCCTGGCCCTCATAGCGGATGCTGCCGCTGGGGTGGCGGGCCAGCGGGTAGGGCAGCAGGCGCAGAATCGAGTGCGCGGTGACGGACTTGCCCGAGCCGCTTTCGCCGACCAGAGCCAACGTCTCGCCCTTGCGGATATCGAAGCTGATGCCATCGACCACCCGGTTGACCTGCTCGCCGGTGACAAACTCCACGGCCAGGTCGCGCACTTCGATCAGGTTCTGTTCGCTCATTTCACTTCCTCGGGTCGAAGGCATCGCGGGCGGATTCGCCGATGAACACCAGCAGGCTCAACATGATCGCCAGCACGGCGAAGGCGCTGATGCCCAGCCACGGAGCTTGCAGGTTGGACTTGCCTTGCGCCACCAGTTCGCCCAGCGACGGCGCGCCGGGGGGCAGGCCGAAGCCAAGGAAGTCCAGCGCGGTCAGGGTGCCGATGGCACCGGTGAGGATGAACGGCATGAAGGTCATGGTCGAGATCATGGCGTTGGGCAGGATGTGCCGGTACATGATCGCGCCGTTGCGCATCCCCAGGGCGCGGGCCGCGCGCACGTATTCCAGGTTGCGCCCGCGCAGGAATTCGGCACGCACCACGTCCACCAGGCTCATCCACGAGAACAGCAGCATGATGCCCAGCAGCCACCAGAAGTTGGGCTGCACGAAGCTGGCGAGGATGATCAGCAGGTACAACACCGGCAGGCCGGACCAGATTTCCAGGAAGCGCTGCCCGGCCAGGTCGACCCAGCCGCCGTAGAAACCCTGCAAGGCGCCGGCAATGACGCCGACGATGGAACTCAACACCGTCAGGGTAATGGCGAACAGCACTGATACACGGAAGCCATAGATCACCCGTGCCAGCACATCGCGGCCCTGATCGTCGGTGCCTAGCCAGTTGTCCGCCGAGGGCGGCGCCGGGGCCGGTACGCGCAGGTCGTAGTTGATGCTCTGGTAGCTGAACGGGATCGGTGCCCAGAGCACGAAGCTGTCTTTCTTCTGCAGCAGGTCGCGGATGTACGGGCTCTTGTAGTTGGCTTCCAAGGGGAATTCGCCGCCGAAGGTGGTTTCCGGGTAGCGCTTGAACGCCGGGAAGTACCATGAGCCTTCGTAGCGCACGGCAATCGGTTTGTCGTTGGCGATCAGCTCGGCGCCCAGGCTCAGGCCGAACAGGATCAGGAACAGCCACAGCGACCACCAGCCTCGGCGGTTGGCCTTGAAGCGCTCGAAGCGCCGGCGGTTGAGGGGGGACAGGGCCATGTCAGTGCTCCCGGCTGGCGAAGTCGATGCGTGGATCGACCAGGGTGTAGGTCAGGTCGCCGATCAGTTTCACCACCAGCCCGAGCAGGGTGAAGATGAACAGGGTGCCGAAGACCACCGGGTAGTCGCGGTTGATCGCCGCTTCGAAACTCATCAGGCCCAGGCCATCGAGGCTGAAAATCACCTCGATCAGCAGGGAGCCGGTGAAGAAGATGCCGATGAACGCCGACGGGAAACCGGCGATCACCAGCAGCATGGCGTTGCGGAACACATGCCCATACAGCACACGTGGCCGGCTCAGGCCCTTGGCCTTGGCGGTGACCACGTACTGCTTGTTGATCTCGTCGAGGAAGCTGTTCTTGGTCAGCAGGGTCATGGTGGCGAAGTTGCCGATCACCAGCGCGGTGATTGGCAACACCAGGTGCCAGAAGTAGTCGAGCACCTTGCCGGTGGTGGACAGCTCGTCGAAATTGTTGGAGGTGAGGCCGCGCAGCGGGAACCAGTCGAAATAGCTGCCGCCGGCGAACAGCACGATCAGCAGGATGGCGAACAGGAACGCCGGGATGGCATAGCCGACAATGATCGCCGAGCTGGTCCAGACATCGAAGTGGCTGCCGTGGCGCACCGCCTTGGCGATGCCCAGCGGGATCGACACCAGGTACATGATCAGCGTGCTCCACAGCCCCAGCGAGATCGACACCGGCATCTTCTCGGCGATCAGGTCGATGACCTTGGCGTCGCGGAAGAAGCTGTCGCCAAAGTCCAGGGTGGCGTAGTTCTTGATCATGATCCACAAGCGTTCGGGCGCCGACTTGTCGAAGCCGTACATGTGCTCGATCTCGGCGATCAGCGCCGGGTCCAGGCCCTGGGCACCGCGGTAGTTGGAGCCGGCCACCGAGACCTCGGCGCCGCCGCCGGCGATGCGGCTGGTGGCGCCCTCGAAGCCTTCGAGCTTGGCGATCATCTGCTCCACCGGGCCGCCAGGGGCGGCCTGGACGATGATGAAGTTGATGATCAGGATGCCGAACAACGTCGGGATGATCAGCAGCAGGCGACGCAGGATATAGGCCAGCATGTCAGTTGGCCTCGTCTGCAGGGGTTTCGGTGACCGCTGGGGTCACGTTGGGCTTGATCCACCAGGTGTCGATGCCGACATCGTACTTGGGCGACACCTTGGGGTGGCCGATGTGGTTCCAGTAGGCCACGCGCCAGGTCTTGATGTGCCAGTTGGGGATCACGTAGTAGCCCCACAGCAGCACGCGGTCCAGCGCCCGGCAGTGGTCGATCAGGCTCTGGCGCGAGTCGGCATTGATCAACTGTTCCACCAGTTGGTCGATGGCCGGGTCGCGCAGGCCGATGAAATTGCGGCTGCCAGGGTTGTCGGCGGCGCTGCTGCTCCAGTATTCGCGTTGCTCGTTGCCGGGCGAGTTGGACTGCGCGAAGCCGCCGACGATCATGTCGTAGTCGCGCGAGCGCAGGCGGGTGATGTACTGCGAGACATCGACGCGGCGGATGTTCAGGTCGATGCCCAGGTCGGCGAGGTTACGCTTGAACGGCAACAGGATGCGCTCGAACTCGGTCTGTGCGAGCAGGAACTCGATCACCACCGGCTTGCCCTGGGCGTCGACCATCTTGTCGTCGACGATCTTCCAGCCGGCTTCCTGCAGCAGCTTGTAGGCCTTGCGTTGCTGCTCGCGGATCATGCCGCTGCCATCGCTGACCGGGTTGTGGAAGGCCTCGGTGAAGGCCTGCTCGGGAATCTTGCCGCGCAGCGGTTCGAGGATTTTCAGCTCATTGGCGCTAGGCAGGCCACGGGCGGCCATTTCCGAGTTCTCGAAGAAGCTGCCGGTGCGGGTGTAGGCACCGTTGAACAACTGCTTGTTGGTCCATTCGTAGTCCAGCAACTGGCTCAGCGCCTGGCGCACGCGCACGTCCTGGAACAGCGGGTGACGGATGTTGAAGACGAAGCCCTGCATCCCGGTGGGGTTGCCGTTGGGCAGCTCTTCCTTGATCAGGCGGCCTTCGCGCACGGCCGGCACGTTGTAGGCGGTGGCCCAGTTCTTCGCGCTGACCTCCAGCGCGTAGTCGAATGCACCGGCCTTCAGCGCTTCCAGGGCGACGGCGGTGTCGCGGTAGGAATCGAAGGTCATGGCGTCGAAGTTGTAGAAGCCGCGGTTGATCGGCAGGTCCTTGGCCCAGTAGTCCTTGACCCGCTCGTAGCGGATGGTGCGCCCGGCCTTGACCTCGGCCACCTTGTACGGGCCGCTGCCCAGCGGGATTTCCAGGTTGCCGCGGTTGAACTCGCGGTTCTCGTACCAGTGCTTGGGCAGCACCGGCAGCTGGCCGAGGATCAACGGCAGCTCGCGGTTGTTCTGGTGCTTGAACTTGAACAGGACCCGCAGCGGGTCTTCGGCGACCACCTCGGCGACGTCGCCGTAGTACTGGCGGTAGAGGGGGGCGCCGTCCTTGATCAGGGCGTTGAAGGTGAACACCACGTCCTCGGCGCGCATCGGGTGGCCATCGTGGAAGCGCGCTTCGGGGCGCAGGTAGAAGCGCACCCAGCTGTTGTCCGGGGCTTTCTCGATCTTGCCGGCGACCAGGCCGTACTCGGTGAACGGCTCATCCTGGCTCTGACGCATCAGGGTGTCGTAGATGATGCTGACGTTCTCGGCCGACACGCCCTTGTTGATGAACGGATTGAGGCTGTCGAAGCCGCCGAAGCTGGACTGGCGGAAGGTGCCGCCCTTGGGCGCGTCGGGGTTGACGTAGTCGAAGTGCTTGAAGTCGGCCGGGTATTTCGGCGGCTCGTCGTACAGGGTCAGCGCGTGTTGCGGCGCGGCCAGCGCGGGCAGGCTCAGGCAGGCGAACAGCAGGCTGCAGGCCAGGCGATGCGTCGGCTTCATTGGGCTTTCTCCGAAGGCTTTATCCACCAGGTATTCAGCCCGAGGGTATAGGGCGGCGTGGTGACGAAGGCGAACCGGTTGCGGTAGGCCAGGCGGTGATTGTCGAGGTACCAGTTGGGGATCATGTAGTACTGCCATGAGAGCACGCGGTCCAGGGCGCGGGCGGCGGCGACCTGGTCGTCGCGGGTGCGCGCGGCCAGCAGGGTGTCGAGCAGGTGGTCGACCACCGGGTCCTTGACCCCAGCATAGTTCTTGCTGCCCTTGGTCGCGGCCTGGCTGGAGTGGAAGTACAGCCACTGTTCGAGGCCCGGGCTCAAGGTCTGGTTCAGGGTCATCAGGATCATGTCGAAGTCGAACTGGTCCAGGCGTTGTTTGTACTGGGCACGGTCCACGGTGCGCAAGCGCGCATCGATGCCGATGCTGGCCAGGTTTTCGACATAGGGCTGCAGGATGCGTTCGAGGCTCGGGTTCACCAGCAGCAGTTCCATGCGCAGCGGCTGGCCCTTGGCATTGACCAGGCGCTGGCCGTCGAGCTTCCAGCCGGCCTGGTTGAGCAGGCCCAGGGCCTGGCGCAGGGTCTGGCGGCCAATGCCGCGCCCGTCGGTGTGGCTGACCTGGTAGGGCTGGGTGAACAGCTTGTCGGGCAGCTGGTCGCGGAACGGCGCCAGCAGCAGCCATTCCTTGCCGGTGGGTACGCCGCTGGCGGCGAACTCGCTGTTGGGGTAGTAGCTGGTCGCGCGGCGGTAGGCGCTGCTGAACAGGGCGCGGTTGGTCCACTCGAAGTCGAGCATCAGGCCCAGCGCCTGGCGCACCCTGGGGTCGCTGAAGGCGGCCCGGCGGCTGTTCATGAACAGGCCCTGGGTCTGGGTCGGGATGCGGTGCGGGACCTGCGCCTTGATCACCTCGCCACGGCGCACGGCCGGGAAGTTGTAGCCATTGGCCCAGTTTTTTGCCTGGTGCTCGATATAGATGTCGAACTCACCGGCCTTGAAGGCTTCGAAGGCCACGGTGGCATCGCGGTAAAACTCATATTCGACGCGGTTGAAGTTGTACTTGCCGCGGTTCACTGCCAGGTCCTTGCCCCAGTAGTTCTTCACCCGCTCGAACACCAGGCGCCTGCCGGGTTCCACCTGGGTGATGCGATACGGCCCGCTGCCCAGCGGTGGTTCGAAGGTGGTGGCCTCGAAGTCACGCTTTTGCCAGTAGTGCTTGGGCAATACCGGCATTTCGCCCAGGCGCAGGATCAGCAGCGGGTTGCCGGCGCGCTTGAAGACGAAGCGGATGCGCAGCGGGCCGAGGATGTCTACCCGCTGCACTTCCTGCAGGTTGGTGCGGTAGATCGGGTGGCCTTGTTTGAGCAGGGTGCGGTATGAGAACGCCACGTCGGCGGCGGTGATCGGCGCGCCGTCATGCCAGCGTGCTTCCGGGCGCAGGTTGAACACTACCCAGCTGCGGTCTTCGCTGTACTCCACCGAGCGGGCGATCAGGCCATAGCTGGAGGTGGGCTCGTCACCGGACGGGTCGTACTGGCCGGTGCCGACCATCAGCGTTTCGTTCAGCTCGCTGACGCCGTATTGCAGGAAGTTCGGCGTGGTGACCGGGCTGGTGCCCTTGAAGGTATAGGGGTTGAGCGTATCGAAGGTGCCGAATGCCATGGCCCGCAAGGTGCCGCCCTTGGGCGCTTGCGGGTTGACCCAGTCGAAGTGGGTGAATGTGGCTGGGTACTTGAGCGTGCCGAACTGCGCGTATCCGTGGCTTTCGCTCACCATCGCGACGGCGGGGAAGCTCAAGGCCAGGCTGAGTGACAGCAGGAGGGGACGTATCAAGTCGGCATCCGATCCAGAGGCGTTGGGCTTTGGTCGGGGTACAGTAACAGCTTGGCCGGTATGGAAAAAGAGAGGTTTTGCAGGTGGTTGTCGAGGCCGCCATGCGGCCCCGGCATCTCATCAATGCGAGAGGTAGACGGTCAGCGTCTGGCCTGGCTTGAGTGCATGACCGCTGCGCGGGTTCCAGCGCTTGAGGTGCTGCATCTCGACGTTGAAACGTTTGGCTACAAGATACAGCGAATCACCTTTGCGCACCTTGTACTGGGTGGAGCGCTGCCCGGAGTCCGCCACGCGGTTGGCTGCGGCGCTTGGCGCGCTGCCGCCGCGCAGGGCCAGGACCTGGCCGGCCTTGACGCGGTTGCCCGACAGTTTGTTCCAGCGCTGGAGGTCCTTGACCGCAACGCGGTTGGCCTTGGCGATGCTGCCCAGGCTGTCGCCACGCTTGACCCGGTAGCTGCGCGCGGCAGGCGCCTTGGCTTCGGCCACGGCGGCGGCGAACACGGCCTTGTTCGGCTGCAGGCTGACCAGCTGCTCGGGCTTGAGGTTGGACAGGCTGTCGCTGAGCAGGTGCGCCTTGGCGGTCGGAACCAGCAGCTGCTTGGGGCCATCCACGGTCATGCGTTTCTTGAAGGCCGGGTTGAGCTGGATCAGTTCGTCTTCGTCGATGTTGGCGAAGGCGGCGACCCGCGACAGGTCGAGGCGGTCGTTGATGGCCACCGCTTCGAAGTAGGGCTCGTTGGCGATCGGTGTAAGGTTCACACCATAGGCCTCAGGCGTGGAGACCACCTGCGACAGTGCCAGCAGCTTGGGCACGTAGTCACGGGTTTCCTGCGGCAGTGGCAGGTTCCAGTAATCGGTGGGCAGGCCGAGTTTCTCGTTGCGCTCGATGGCGCGGCTGACGGTGCCTTCGCCCGCGTTGTAGGCCGCCAGGGCCAGCAGCCAGTCGCCGTTGAACATGTCATGCAGACGGGTCAGGTAGTCCAGCGCGGCGTTGGTCGACGCGGTGATGTCGCGACGGCCATCGTAGAAGTTGGTCTGACGCAGGTTGTAATGGCGGCCGGTGGCTGGCATGAACTGCCACATGCCCGCCGCGCTGGCGCGCGAATAGGCCATTGGGTTGTAGGCACTCTCGATTGCCGGCAGCAGCGCGAGCTCCAGTGGCATGTCGCGTTCTTCGAGGCGCTCGACGATGTAGTGCAGGTAGAGGCTGCCGCGCTCGCCGGCGCTCTCGAGGAACGTCGGGTTGCTGGCGAACCACAGGCGCTGCTGCTCGATGCGCGGGTTGACGTCGATGTTGTCCTGCAGGGCAAAGCCCTGACGCATGCGCTCCCACACATCCTGCGGCGGTTCGGCAGGCTTGACCGCCAACGGCGAGGGCTTGTGCTTGATCCGGGCCTGGTAGTTGTGCGCGCGAACGCTGTCGGCTTCGTCGAGCTGACGGGTGCTCTGGCAGCCCACCAGGGTGGCGGCCAGCGCCAGCGCACCGATTTGGGCCAGGCGCGTCAGGGCGACGGAATGAGCGGTTCTGCGGCTACGGGAAGACATCGGCTGAGACAGGTTTCCGAGCGAAAAATTTCGGCGATTCTAGAAACCGCTCCCGCCTGGGTCAACCGTTGTGAACCCTCTGCGATATATCTTGAGGTTATCAGAAGGTGTCCTTCCAAGACCTCAAAGCAGCAAAAACAGTGACCTGCGAGTCGTTTGAATGTCCCTTCCATTCGTCTGCTTTTTGTTTAACTAATGTTTCAGAGGTACGCAGGAAAGGGTTGGTCAGGCGTTCGAGGCCGATGGTGGATGGCAAGGTGATGCGATTTTCGGCGCGCAAACGGGTAACGTCTTCGAACCGTTGCAGAACGTGCGGGTTGCTGGGCTCCACGGCCTTGGCGAAGCGCAGGTTGCTCAGGGTGTATTCGTGGGTGCAGTAGACTTCAGTTTGCTCCGGCAGCGCTGCCAGGCGGGCGAGGGCCGGCTGCATCTGCTCCGGTGTGCCTTCGAACATGCGCCCGCAACCGGCGGCGAACAAGGTGTCGCCACAGAACAGCAGCGGTGTTGCCGGCTGGTCGCTGAAGTAGGCGATATGCCCCAGGGTGTGGCCCGGCACGGCCAGTATCTGGAAGTTCACCCCCAGCACGCTGACCTGGTCGCCCTCGTCCAGCGCCAGGTCGCGGCCCGGGATGTGCTCGCGGGCCGGGCCGCAGACGCGGGCGCCGGTCTTCTGCTTGAGGCGTTCGACACCACCGACATGGTCATGGTGGTGGTGGGTCACCAGGATGGTGTCCAGCGCCCAGCCGGGGTTGGCCGCCAGCCAGGCCTCCACCGGGCCGGCATCGCCGGGGTCGACCACCGCGCAGCGGCGTTTGGCAGTATCCTGTAACAACCAGATGTAGTTGTCGGAGAAAGCGGGAAGAGCGTCGATCTGTATCATGATGCGGATCCGTATCGCCAGGCGTGGCACATGAGGGCATCTTAGCCGCGATGGCGCGGTGCGAGAACCTTCGAGGGAGAGCGCAATGACCGACCAAGCCTTTGCTCAGGCCGACCCGGAGTGGGTCGAGCTGATCAGCCTGGCCCGTGAGTGGTTCAACGGCCCACTCGGCCAGCTGATGTTGAAGGAAGAGGAAAAACTGCTGGAAGAAGAGCTCGGGCGCTTCTTCGGTGGCTACCTCGTGCACTATGGCCCCTGTGCCGAACCGCCGCCCAGTGCGCCACAGGTGCAGCGCAACGTTCGCCTTGGAGCACCGCTGCCGGGGGTGGAGATCGTCTGCGAGGAGCAGGCCTGGCCATTGAGCGAGCACGCCGCCGACGTGGTGGTGCTGCAGCATGGCCTGGACTTCAGCCTTTCGCCTCACGGCCTGCTGCGCGAGGCGGCCAGTGCGGTGCGCCCCGGCGGGCACCTGCTGATCGTCGGCATCAACCCCTGGAGCGGCTGGGGCCTGCGTCATTTCTTCAGCCATGGCGCCCTGCGCAAGGCGCGCTGCATCTCGCCGTCACGGGTCGGCGACTGGCTCAACCTGCTGGGCTTCGCGCTGGAGAAACGCCGCTTCGGGTGCTATCGTCCGCCGCTCACTTCGCCGGCCTGGCAACAACGCCTGGCTGGCTGGGAACGGATGGCGGGTGGCTGGCAGAGTGCCGGCGGCGGGGTCTACCTGCTGGTGGCGCGCAAGATGGTGGTCGGCCTGCGGCCGTTGCGCCAGGTGCGCCGCGAGCCGATGGGCAAGCTGCTGCCGCTGCCGCTGGCCAAGGTCAACCGCAATGCCGCCCATCCGGACACCGAAAAGCACTGAACATGAGTGGTACATGAGCGATAGCGTCGAGATGTATACCGATGGCGCCTGCAAGGGCAACCCTGGCCCGGGCGGCTGGGGCGTCCTGCTGGTCTTCAAGGGCGTCGAGAAGGAACTGTGGGGCGGCGAGCGCGAAACCACCAACAACCGCATGGAGCTGATGGCCGCGATCCAGGGGCTGATGGCACTCAAGCGTGAATGCGAAGTGGTGCTGACCACCGACTCGCAGTACGTGATGAAGGGCATCAACGAGTGGATGGTCAACTGGAAGAAGCGCGGCTGGAAGACAGCGGCCAAGGAGCCGGTGAAGAACGCCGACCTGTGGCAACAGCTTGACGAGCAGGTCAACCGCCACAAGGTCACCTGGAAGTGGGTGCGCGGCCACATCGGCCACCCCGGCAACGAACGCGCCGACCAACTGGCCAACCGCGGCGTCGAGGAAGTGCGCGCCAAGCGTTGAGCTGCGGTACAATCGCCGCCTTTGTAACTGATGCAAGTTGGAGCGCCCCGCGTGGAGCAGCAGCAAGATAAACGCCTGGTCATTCTCGATACCGAAACCACCGGTATGCCGGTCAGCGAAGGCCACCGTATCATCGAGATCGGCTGTGTCGAGGTCATCGGCCGGCGCCTGACCGGGCGGCACTTCCATGTCTACCTGCAGCCCGACCGCGAAAGTGACGAGGGCGCGATCAACGTCCACGGCATCACCGATGCGTTCCTGGTCGGCAAGCCGCGCTTCGCCGATGTGGCCGAAGAGTTCTTCGAATTCATTCAGGGCGCCACCCTGGTCATCCACAACGCAGCGTTCGACGTCGGGTTCATCAACAACGAGTTCGCCTTGCTGGGGCAGAGCGACCGCGCCGATATTTCCAACCACTGCACCATCCTCGATACCCTGTTGCTGGCCCGTGCCCGCCACCCGGGGCAGCGCAACAGCCTCGATGCGCTGTGCAAACGCTACGACATCGACAACTCCGGCCGTGAACTGCACGGCGCATTGCTCGACTCCGAGTTGCTGGCCGACGTCTACCTGGCGATGACCGGTGGCCAGACCAGCCTGTCGCTGGCTGGGCACGGGGCCGATGCTGACGGCGATGGGCAGGGCACCGGTGGCAGCGAGATCCGTCGCATCGTCGGGCGGGCGCCGGGGCGGGTGATCATGGCCAGTGCCGAAGAGCTCGCGGCGCATGCCGAGCGGTTGGCGGCGGTGGCCAAGTCGGCGGGCGGGCCTTCGCTGTGGCAAACCCTGACCGAGGCACCGGCCAGCTGAACGGCAAGCCTGCAGCGGCCTCTTCTCGGGCGCTGACAACATAAGGCTCAACTACCCTCAATAGGACAACAAGTCCTGCGCAGGGAGTTGCCGGATGTACAAGGACCTCAAGTTCCCGATCCTCATCGTCCATCGCGCCATCAAGGCCGACAGCGTTGCCGGCGAGCGCATCCGCGGCATCGCCGAGGAGCTGAGCCAGGACGGCTTCGCCATCATCAAGGCGGCCGATCACACCGAAGCGCGCCTGGTCGCCACCACCCACCATGGCCTGGCCTGCATGCTGATCGCCGCCGAGGGCGTCGGCGACAACACCCATTTGCTGCAGAACATGGCCGAGCTGATACGCCTGGCCCGCCTGCGTGCGCCTAACCTGCCGATCTTCGCCCTGGGCGAACAGGTCACCCTGGAAAACGCCCCGGCCGAGGCCATGAGCGAGCTCAACCAGCTGCGCGGCATTCTCTACCTGTTCGAAGACACTGTGCCGTTTCTCGCCCGTCAGGTGGCGCGCGCCGCGCACAACTACCTTGATGGCCTGCTGCCACCGTTCTTCAAGGCCCTGGTACAGCACACCGCACAGTCCAACTATTCCTGGCATACGCCCGGCCACGGCGGCGGTGTGGCCTACCGCAAGAGCCCGGTCGGCCAGGCATTCCACCAGTTCTTCGGCGAAAATACCCTGCGCTCGGACTTGTCGGTCTCAGTGCCGGAACTGGGCTCGCTGCTCGATCACACCGGCCCCTTGGCCGCTGCCGAGGCCCGTGCCGCGCGCAACTTCGGCGCCGACCATACCTTCTTCGTCATCAATGGCACCTCCACCGCCAACAAGATCGTCTGGCACGCCATGGTCGGCCGCGATGACCTGGTGCTGGTCGACCGCAACTGCCACAAGTCGGTGGTCCACGCCATCATCATGACCGGCGCCATCCCCATCTACCTGTGCCCCGAACGCAACGAGCTGGGCATCATCGGCCCGATTCCGCTCAGCGAGTTCAGCCCTGAGTCGATCAAGGCCAAGGTGCTGGCCAACCCGCTGGCCAAGGGGCGTGAGCCGCGGATCAAGCTGGCGGTGGTGACCAACTCCACCTACGACGGGCTGTGTTACCACGCCGGGCTGATCAAACAGGCGCTGGGCACCAGCGTCGAGGTGCTGCATTTTGACGAGGCCTGGTTCGCCTACGCGGCCTTCCATGAGTTCTTCGAGGGCCGCTACGCCATGGGCACCGCGTGCAGCGAGGGCAGCCCGCTGGTGTTCAGCACCCACTCCACCCACAAGCTGCTGGCCGCCTTCAGCCAGGCGTCGATGATCCACGTGCAGGATGGTGCCCAGCGCCAGCTGGACCGCGACCGCTTCAACGAAGCGTTCATGATGCATATCTCCACCTCGCCGCAATACAGCATCCTCGCCTCGCTGGACGTGGCTTCGACCATGATGGAGGGGCCCGCCGGGCGCTCGCTGCTGCAGGAAATGTTCGACGAAGCCCTGAGTTTCCGCCGCGCCTTGGCCAACCTGCGCGAGCACATCGCCGCCGAGGACTGGTGGTTCAGCATCTGGCAGCCGCCAGCGGCGGAGGGTATCCAGCGCCTGGCGGCACAGGACTGGTTGCTGCAACCGGGCGCCGAGTGGCATGGCTTTGGCGAAGTGGCGGACGACTACGTCCTGCTCGACCCGCTGAAGGTGACGTTGGTCATGCCCGGCTTGAGCGCGGGTGGCGTGTTGGGTGAATACGGCATTCCAGCGGCGGTGGTCAGCAAGTTTCTCTGGGAGCGCGGGCTGGTAGTGGAGAAGACCGGCCTGTACAGCTTCCTGGTGCTGTTCTCGATGGGCATCACCAAGGGCAAGTGGAGCACGCTGCTCACCGAGTTGCTGGAATTCAAGCGCCATTACGACGGCAACACGGCGCTCAGTAGCTGCCTGCCGAGCGTCGTCGCGGTCGATGCCGCACGTTACCAAGGGCTGGGCCTGCGTGACCTGTGCGACCAGTTGCACGACTGCTACCGGGCCAATGCCACGGCCAAGCAGCTCAAGCGGTTGTTCACGCGGTTGCCGGAGGTGGCCGTGAGCCCTGCACGGGCCTATGACCAGATGGTGCGCGGGGAGGTGGAAGCGGTGCCCATCGAGGCCCTGCTGGGCCGGGTTGCGGCGGTGATGCTGGTGCCATACCCGCCTGGGATTCCGCTGATCATGCCGGGCGAGCGGTTCACCGAAGCGACCCGCTCGATCCTCGACTACCTGGCGTTTGCCCGGGCGTTCAACAGTGGCTTCCCGGGCTTCGTCGCCGATGTGCATGGCCTGCAGAATGAAGGCGGCCAGTACACGGTCGATTGCATCAAGGAATGCGAATGATCTCGACGCCGGTCTGCGCCAGTTCGAAGCGGTTTTCACCCAGGTGGTTGACGCGGTCGCCGATGGCCAGGCGGTAGGTGGTGATCGGTGCACCCAGTGCGCTGCCGTCCGCCTGGAGGGTGGATTCCTGGAACTCGTGCACGGGGTAGATACGGCCTTCGGCGTCACGGGCGTGGAATTGGCCGACCATTACTGCTGCCATTTGGGTGAAAACCTCTGAATTACGTAGGAAATGTCTGTAGGGATAGACCGTTAAAGGTGGCTGGAAGTTTTCACACAGTGGAAAAAAATCCAGGCCACCGAGGAACGGTCATCTATAACTACTGACGTCCCTTTTCCCAGCAAAGGATGGATAACGCCATGAGCCAGGTGTATTCGGTAGCGGTTGTCGTCGGCAGCTTGCGCAAGGATTCCTACAACCGCAAGGTGGCCCGCGCACTTTCGGAGCTGGCGCCGTCCAGCCTTGCCCTGAAGATTGTCGAGATTGGCGACCTGCCGCTGTACAACGAGGATGTCGAGGCTGAGGGGGTGCCCGAGGCGTGGAAGCGTTTTCGCGATGAGATCCGCCGCAGCGATGCGGTGTTGTTCGTTACCCCGGAGTACAACCGTTCGGTACCGGGCTGTTTGAAGAATGCCATCGACGTCGGCTCGCGGCCCTATGGGCAGAGTGCCTGGAGCGGCAAACCGACGGCGGTGGCGAGCGTGTCGCCAGGGGCCATAGGTGGGTTTGGTGCCAATCACGCCGTGCGCCAGTCGCTGGTGTTCCTCGACATGCCGTGCATGCAGATGCCCGAGGCGTATATCGGTGGGGCGGCGAGCCTGTTCGATGAGGGCGGCAAGCTGAGTGACAAGACCCGGCCGTTCCTGCAGGGCTTTATCGACAAGTTCGCTTCCTGGGTGAAGTTGAACCGGGCTGTCTGAATGCTTGCCACTGGTGCTGACGCGGTCCTGCAAAGGACCGCGTCCCGGGTCTGTCAGAAGGACTGAGGCATCTCACCCTTGGCCAGGCGGCGGTTGATGTCGGCCACTACCTCCGGCAGTTGGTTGATGGTGTCGATCAGGTAGTGCGGTCGCGAGCCGGCAAACAACTGATGAATGCGCTTGCGCTCGCTCTCCAGTTCCTCAGCGCTCAGTGCCTGGTAACCCTCCCAGGTCAGCCCCAGGGCATTGCCCGAGCACACCAGGGCCACGGTCCACATGCCGGCACGGCGCCCTTCGAGAATGCCCGGCACGGTGTCGTCGACCTTCACGCACGCCGCCACATCATCAATGCCCAAGGCAATCACGTTGGCCAGGGCCTGGGCCGGCCATGGGCGGCCATTGGGGGTTTCGTCGGTGGCCACCACATGGTCGGCGACATAGCCGTTCTGCGCTGCCAGTTCTACCACCTTATCCATCACCACCTTCGGGTAGCCCGAGCAAGAACCGATCTTCAGGCCGTCCTGGCGCAGGCCGGTGAGGGTGTCCAGGGCGCCGGGGATCAATGCCGAGTGCACGGCGATCTTCTCGATCTGCAGCGGCATGAAGCGGTTGTAGATAGCGGTGACGTCATCGTCGGTCGGGGTGCGGCCGAACACCTTGCGGTAGCGCTCGGCGATCTCCGGCACATCGCACAGGGTGCGGATGTGGTCCCACTTGCCCATGCCCATCGGGCCGCGGGCTTCCTCGATGGACACTTGCACGTCGAACTCGGCGAAGGCTTCGACGAAGATCTGGGTCGGGGCGAAGGAGCCGAAGTCGACCACGGTGCCGGCCCAGTCGAGGATGGCGGCTTGCAGCTGGGTAGGATTGCTGTAGTTCATGTGCGCTGATTCCTGAAATCGGGTGGGCAAAGGGGTTAGATGTCCAGCACTTCCATTTCCCGCAGCACGTCGGCCACGGCATTGACGGCGGCCTGCATGCCGTCGGCACCGACCACGCCGATGCAGCCGACGCGGAACGTTTCAACCTGGGTCAGCTTGCCCGGGTAGAGGATGAAACCTTTGGCCTTGACCCGCTCGTAGAAGTCCTTGAACTGGTAGCGGGCATCGTTCGGCGCGTGGAAGGTGACGATGATCGGTGCCTGGATCTCGGCCGGCAGGAAGCTGCGCAGGCCGATGGCGGCCATGCCATCGAGCAGCGTCTTGCAGTTGTCGGCGTAACGTTGGTGGCGGACGGGCAGGCCACCTTCCTCGTTGTACTGCTGCAACGCTTCGTGCAAGGCGGCGACCACGTGGGTCGGCGGAGTGAAGCGCCATTGGCCGGTCTTGGCCATGTAGGCGTGCTGGTCGTGCAGGTCCATGGCCAGCGAGTGAGCATTGCCTTCAGCAGCGGCCAGGGCGGATTTTTCGGCGAACACAAAGCCCATGCCGGGCACACCTTCCAGGCACTTGCCGGAGGCGGCGATCAGCGCCTCGAAGGGGATTTCGCGGGCATTGATCGGCAGCGCGCCGAACGAGCTCATGGCGTCGATGATCAGGCGCTTGCCGTGGCCTTTGATCACCTGGGCGATGTCCGCCAGCGGGTTGAGGATGCCGGTGCTGGTTTCGCAGTGGATCAGCGCCACGTGAGTGATGGCCGGGTCGGCGGCGAGCAGGCGGTCGACGTCGGCGGCGGTGGTTGGCTGGTCTTCGGCGGTCTCGAAGGTGCTGTAGGTGCGGCCTAGCACTTTGCAGATCTTCGCCAGGCGTTGGCCATACGCGCCGTTGATCAGTACCAGGACCTTGCCTTCACGTGGCACCAGGGTGCCGATGGCCGCTTCCACGGCGAACGTGCCGCTGCCTTGCAGGGGCACGCAGTGGTGGCTGGCGCTGCCATCGATGATCGCCAGCAGTTGTTCACAGACGCTGGCGGTCAGTTGGTTGAAGTCGCGGTCCCAGGAGCCCCAGTCCACGAGCATGGCTTGGCGGGTGCGGATTGATGTGGTCAGTGGGCCGGGGGTCAGCAGGATCGGGGCGTTGCTCATTCCGTTATTCCTCGCAAGCGGTGGGCTGAAACTACGGGGCCTAGGTTGCAATTCGCCCTGCCATCAATCAAATTGTTTGTTGTTATACGAGCTATAAGTCGGGCCGATACCTATGAACCTTTTTCAGCTGCGAGCCTTCGATGCCGTTGCCCGTGAAGGCAGCTTCACCCGCGCCGCTGCGCGCCTGTTCATCAGCCAGCCAGCGGTGACCGGGCACGTCAAGGCACTGGAGGAGCACTACCAGATCACGTTGCTGCGACGCACTGCGCGGCGGGTGGAGCTGACCGAGGAGGGCACGCGCCTGGCGGCCATCACGCGGGCCATGTTCGGCCTGGCCGAGGAAGCCCAGGCCATGCTTGAGGCCAATCGCCAGTTGTTGACCGGGCGTCTGGAAGTGGCGGCCGATGGCCCCCATCGGGTCATGCCGATGCTGGCGCTGCTGCGTGAGCGTTACCCGGGCATCACTGTCAATTTGCGCCTGGGCAACGCCCAGGAAACCCTGGCTGCGCTGCTCGGCGAACATGCCGACGTCGCCGTGCTGACTGAAGTCGAACCGCGCAAGGGCCTGTACCTGCAGAACCTCTGCGAGTCGCGTCTGTGTGCGTTGTTGCCAGCGGGCCATGCCTGGGCACAGGCGGAATACGACCTGCCTTTGGCTGAGCTGCACCAACAGATCATGGTGCTGCGTGAACCCAGTTCGACGACGCGTCGCACCTTCGACAAGGCCTGCAGCGCTGCTGGCATACAACCGCGGGTGCTGCTGGAACTGGACAGCCGCGAGGCTGTGACCGAGGCGGTGGCCTGCGAACTGGGTATTGGTGTGGTGTCGTCGACCGAAGTGGCCAACGATCCGCGGGTGGTGGCGCGGCCCTTGGCCGGCCAAGGCTTGCTTAACCAGCACAGGGTCGGTTGCCTGGAACGGCGCCGCGAATTACGCCTGATCCAGGCTTTCCTGAACCTGGCGGCCAGCCTCTGAGCCGACCTAAGATACCTGCAGCCGCGAATGGAATGCCGATGAGCGAAAAAGACACCATCTCCATGCAACTGGTGCGCGAAGCCCTGTTGCAGACCTGCCCGGCGGGCGAGCCGGATGCTGCACTGCTGGCCCGTGCCGGGATCGACGCCGGGCAATTGCAGGCGCCTGCCGCGCGGGTCAGCGCCGAGGCCTATGCGCGGCTGTGGCGCCTGTTGGCGCGCCGCTGCAACGATGAATTCTTCGCCATGGACCCGCGCGGCCTGCGCAGCGGCAGCCTGGCCTTCATGTGCCGGGCAAGCATGGGCCAGCCGACCCTGGGTACAGGGCTGGACACCGCCCTGGAGTTCCTCTCGCTGATGCTTGAAGACCTGCAACCGAGCCTGGTGCGCCAGTACGAACTGGCCGAAATCGTCATCAACGAGCCTCGCGACCTGCCGCGGCGCGCCTTCACCTATTTCACCTTCTGGATGATCGTGCATGGCCTGGCCTGCTGGCTGGCAGGGCGGCGCATCCCGATCCTGGCCATCGAGTTGCGCTGCGCCGAGCCCCCGTTTTGCGACGACTACCGGGTGATGTTTTCGCAAAACCTGCAGTTCGAGCGCCCGCGCACACGCATGATCATCAGTGCTGAGAGCCTCGACCTGCCACTGCGGCGCACGCCGGAGGAGCTGCAGCGCTTTCTGGCCGAGGCCCCTGGCAACATCCTGGTCAAGTACCGTGATGCTGCCAGCCTGGGGTGGCGCATCCGCCATGACTTACTGCATCAGGACCCCAATCACTGGCCTGATGGCGATGCCTTGGCACGGCAACTGTGCCTGTCGCCGTCCACCCTGCGTCGACGCCTGGCAGAAGAGGGGCAGACCTACCAAGGGCTCAAGGACAGCGTGCGGCGGGAGCTGGCTATCGCGTGGCTGAGCCAGGCGGAGCCTGGCATGGGCGAAATTGCGGCGCGCCTGGGCTTTGCCGACAGCAGCTCTTTCTACAAGGCGTTTCGCAAATGGTTCGGTTGCAACCCTGGGCACTATCGCGCGCTGGCGCATGCACGCGAAGCACACGGGTAGGCCAGTTCCCTCTGAATCGGGCAGGCAAGCAATGAAAGAGTGTGCGCTTCCATTGCATTGGAGACGCCCGTGCTCAACCGTAAATTCCCCAACGTTACAGACGCCCGCAAAGTCGCTGCCGACAAGCCTGTCAATGCTGCTGCACTCAGCCAAAAGATAACCGATACCTTCATCCATCAGCGCACGCCGCAATGGATCAAGGCGGCTTCTGTGGCCGATATCCGCACGTTGCGAAAGCTGTACCTCCAGCACAAGACCACCCAGGAACAGGTGAGTGCTGCAACGGCGGCCGCGGTGACGCCCCATGCGTTTGCAGACACCGCGTTTTCTGAAGCTCTGGCAGATCTGCTGCCAGACGATCATCCCTTGAGCCAGTTGCTGTGGCAGGACAAGGTATACAACCTGGAAGGCTATTCGGTGCCTCGTCTGGAGCCCGAGTACAAACTGCAGCCTGCGCTGGCGCGCCTGATGCAGAACTTTGCCAAAAATGCCACGCCGCTGGATGGCAGTGGCCTGGTTGCTGCGGGCAGCGACAAGGTGTTGTCGGGTGACCTTGAGGCCTTTATCGCAACGTGCCGCCAGCTGGACGTGGGCGCCCGCTACCAGTCCCAGCTGGACAGCGTCTTTGAGCGAAACGCCGCCCTGCTCATGGAAGACAAGCTGGCAGGCTTCACGTTGGCCGTGCACATGGCGTTCCTGAAAGGCACCATCACGGCTGACGTCAGGGATGCCTTGATGGCGAGTGCCAGTGGCTCTGCAGTGGCGAATGGCGACACCACTCCGGCCGCTGCCGTGCCTGCCCTGCCAGGCGATACGCCAGTAGTCACAGCCTATCCTGGCCTGATGTCGATGCTGGGCGTACGTGTGCATGAAGCCTTGTTTGTCCAGCTCCGCGGCGGCGAAGACCAGGATGACGGCATTGTCGTCTACTTGCCCGGTCAGCCAGAGCCGTTGCGCTGGTTCGCTTCCAAGTTGGACTGGGTCAAGGAAATGGCCGGTGCACTCAAGCACAGCGACCGGCTCGCGGCGTTCATTCAGTTGATCGCCCTGGAGGACCGTGCGGCCTTCTTCAGTACCTTGCAATCGCGGCTCAAGGACGCTGTGCCAGACCTGGAAGTGGAGGGCGATGCCCATCATGACCCCGTTTTCAAACGTTGGGTCGACCAACAGATCGAGCGTGTCAAGGCGGATGCCCGGCTGCTTCTGGTGCCGACCGCCGATGCCGATGCCAAGGCCAGCCGCGAACGCCTTGAAGCCTGGGCTTCGCTGGGGTGGGGACTGGCCAGCCTGGCCGGGTTCTTCATACCGGTGGTCGGGGCGTTGTTGCTCGCACACCTGGTGACGCATGTCTGCAAAGAGGTGTTCGAAGGCGTCGAGGACTGGGCAAAGGGGCATGATCATGACGCGCTGCAGCACGTGCTGAACGTTGCTGAGACGGTAGCGGCAGTCGCCGTCACTACGGCAGTGGCGGCAGGGGTTGGCGCTGCTGTCGGAGCGTTCGCACGCAGTACTTTTGTCGATGGCCTCGAGCCTGTAGGCGTCGGGCCGGATACCCAGCGTTTGTGGAACGAAGACCTGACGGCTTACCGGACCTCGGGGCAGGGGGCCAGGCTGGAGGATGACGGCCTCTACCACGACGGAGCGCGGCGCCTGCTGCGTGTGGATGAGCACTATTACGAGGTTCGTCAGGTTGAGGAGCAGGGGCCCTGGCGCCTCCAGCATCCGTTGCGAGCCAACGCTTATGGCCCCGTGGTCGAAGGTAACGGTGAGCGCTTCTGGCGAGTGCGTGGTGAGCTCCCGCAGGCCTGGGACGATGAAGCCAAGCTGCTCGATCGGCTTTGGCCTCAGGCGCGTCCGCTCGATCCCCTGCAAGCGCAGCGCGTGCTGCAAGCCGCCTGCAGTGATGCCGATGAGTTGCGTGGCATTGCCATCGAAAACCGCGCCCTGCCAGCCAACTTGCGCGATACCTTGCGCCGTTTCGAGGCCGACGAGCGTGTCGAACGCTTTTTCGGCAAGCATCCCGATGCCATGCGTTTCGAGGACCCGGTGTTGCTTGATTGGTGCAAGCAGCGCCCGGAGTTCTCCGGGATGGAAGGCGAGCGTTTGCAGCTTGCGCTCGAGGAACACGCCAGCCGCCTGCGTTCGGCGCTGTTCAGGCATCTGAGCGAGGTCGAGCCCTCCACCGATCAGGCTGCGCAGGTGATCGTGCGTGATTTTGCCGGTTTGCCGCCTGACTATGTCAGTGAACTGGTGGCCACGCTGAGTGCCTCTGAGCGGGAGGTGATCGAGCTGCGGCGGCGGTTGCCGTTGAGCGTGGCGCAAAGAGCCCGTTCATTGTTGCAACTGGCCGGGCTCAACCGGGCCCAGCAAGGCCTGATGTTGCGCAATGGTTACGTCGACGGGGCAGGTGAGCTGGCATTGCACCTGTTCGCGCGGGTTGACCATTGGCCGTTGAAGACGCGATTGGAACTTAGGGAAAACTCTTCATCGGGGCGATTGCTGGCGGTACTCAACCCGCAATCGCCCGAAGCGACCCAGCACATCCTGGTGCATCGCGACGGGCAATTCGGCCTCTATGATCATCGTGGCCTGGCGCTGGAGGCACAACCCACAGAACCGGATGACTTCTTCCAGGCCGTCTATTGCCTGCTGGAACCCGCGCAGCGCGAACGCCTTGACCTTGGCCAGGAGAATCCTGCCGATGCCTTGCGCCAATTGGTATTGAGCAAACTGCCAGGCGAACGTCAGCGGCTGATGGCCCTGCTGGGGCAGGTTGAAAGCAAAGGCTGGTTCAACCCGGGCCAACGGCTGCCCGATGGTCGTGTCGGCTACCCGCTCGGTGGCGGCATTTCGAACCAGCGAGGGGCTTATCTGGAACTGCGGCGTCGACTGACGGCGCTTTACCAGGGCGACTCTCCTGAGCGGATCCACGAACACATGGAGAGAGTGCTGGATGCCGAGGATCCGTTCGACCAGCTGGTTTTCGAAGAGCAGAACCTGCAATTCCTGGAAAACCGCCTGAGCCAATGGGTTTCCGCTGCACCAGAGCCGGAGCTGGCTGCGCGCAATCAGCTGTCGCAGCGGCTGCGCGCGGCCTGGCGCAGGCAACTGGATATTGATCTGGAGCACCAGGCTTTCGAGGGGCGTATCCTGGATTTGAGTGGTTGCCAGGTAACCACATTGCCTGAACTGACCCGAGGGATAGATTTCCACTTCGTGACTTCCCTGGTCATGGTCAATACGCCGCTGCAGGAAGTGCCCGAATCGTTCTTCAGCTGTTTTGAAGGGCTGCAACGGCTCAATCTGTCGAGAAACAACCTGCGTGTGTTACCTGCCGGCATCCGTCAGCTGGCTCAGTTGCAGCGGCTGCAACTGTCCTACAACCGGATCAGGTGGAATGACGCGGCGACCAGTAGCCTGGGGCAACTTCACAACCTCATCTCACTGAATTTGAACTTCAACCCGCTGCGCACAATGGCGCTGCGTTTTGCTCAGGCTCCGGCCCTGCGGCAGCTGCTGCTGATGCATTGTGGCCTGCTGGAGTGGCCTGAAGGGTTGGAGCAGTGCGCCCAGCTTCGCATCGTCAACCTGAACGCCAATGTACTGACCGGCATTCCTGATGCGATCTTGCAGATGCCGTATGAATTTCGTGCGTCCATCCAGCTGGAGCGCAATGCCATTCAGCGTACCCGTCTTGAGCTTCTTTACGCGCGCCCGGCGCATCTGATGCATGGCCCGAGCGTGGTGGCAAACCTGGAACCCTCTGCCAAGGCGCTGTGGGTCACAGGCGAGCACGCAGCAACGCGCAGTGCTCGTTGGGATCGTCTGTTTCCAGCCCACGCTGATGCTGAGCAACAAGACAGTATTTTGCACATTCTGAGCGCGCTGCGCGAAAGTGCCGACTTCCGCAACAGCACCTATCGAGCGGTGCTTACCAGCCAGGTATGGAGCGTGCTCGATGCCATGGATGCCGATGCACAACTGGCGCTGGAGCTGCATTCGATTGCTGACGATCCGGTCACCTGCGCAGACAGCGTTGCCGAGCGTTTCGCCGACCTGCAACTGCGGGTGCTGGTCGCCAATGCTGAACGTGCGGTGCCAGGCCAGCGTGACGAGCTGCTGAAGCTCGGTACAGGGCTGTTTCGCCTGGAAACGCTCGAGGCCTTCATTCATCAAGATATCGAGCAACGCCTGAAGTTGACGCCTGAGCTGGATCAGATTGAAGCCAGGCTGTACTACATCGTCAATCTGGCAGCGGATCTGCAACTTCCCGGCCAGCCCGCCTCGATGAGGTTCGAGACCATCAGCGGCGGAACCTCGGCCCAGCTGGCGAAAGCGCGCGCCTATGTGAGCGCGGCCGAAACCGTCGAGGCCAAGGCCCGTTTCCTCAGTGAGCAGACATTCTGGAGCACCTGGCTGCAGTCGCAGTATCCAGACGAGTTTGCGACAGTAACCGATGAGTTCGACATGCTTGGGACTGAGCTGGATGAGGCGCGCGAAAACCTCACTGATAAGCAATACAAGGCGCAGTGGGACGCGTTGGCAGCCGATCGGGTTGCCCGTCTTTCGCGGCTGAAGATACTGCTGACCACGCAAGTACTGGAAACCGGCCAAACCAGTCATCCAGATTGACGGCTTAGGCCATTGCCGCCGTGCTTTAGCGGCGCGAACATCGTCGGACCGATGGTTCAACTCCAAAAACAAGAAACCAGGAGTCCGACGATGCGCGAATACGCCGAGGCCGCTCGTGCGTTCGACCATGCCCAGGCCGCCGCTGCGGCGCTGCATGGCGAGCTCACTGCCCTCAATGCCTGTGTCGAATGCTGTGACCGTCATGCCGGTGCTGGCAAGCTGGCGCTGATCTGCGAAGACCGTGATGGCAACACTGCCCACTACAGTTTCGACCAGCTCAAGACTCAGGCCGCCCGCTTCGCTAATGTACTCAAGGCGCAGGGTGTGCAGCCAGGTGACCGGGTGGCCGGCCTGATGCCACGCACTGCCGAATTGCTGGTGACGATTCTTGCCACCTGGCGCCTGGGGGCGGTGTACCAGCCGCTGTTCACCGCCTTTGGCCCCCGGGCCATCGAGCATCGGCTGGAACAGTCCCACGCCCGTGTAGTGATCACCGACGCGCAGAACCGCGCCAAGCTTGACGATGTCAACGGTTGCCCGACGATCATCACGGTCAAGGCACGCGAGGGCGAACTGGATTTCCAGCAGTGCCTGGACGCGGCGGCCGACGGGTGTGAGCCGGTGATGCGCAGCGGGGACGACCCGTTCCTGCTGATGTTCACCTCGGGTACGACAGGCCCGGCCAAGCCGCTGGAGGTGCCGTTGCGCGCCATTGTCGCCTTCCAGGGCTACATGCGCGATGCCATCGACCTGCGCCCCGAGGACAACTTCTGGAACCTGGCCGACCCGGGCTGGGCCTATGGCCTGTACTACGCAGTTACCGGGCCGCTGGCGCTGGGCCATGCCACCACCTTCTACGATGGCCCGTTCAGCGTCGACAGCTGTGCGCGGGTGATTGGCAAGTTGGGCATCACCAACCTGGCGGGTTCACCCACGGCGTACCGTTTGCTGATCGCCGCTGGCAAAGACTTCTCGGCACCGATCAAAGGCCGTCTGCGGGTCGTCAGCAGTGCCGGCGAGCCCCTGAACCCCGAAGTGATCCGCTGGTTCGCCGACGAACTGGGGGTGACCATCCATGATCATTACGGCCAGACCGAACTGGGCATGGTGCTGTGCAACCACCACGGCCTGCAGCACCCCGTGCACCTGGGGTCGGCTGGCTTTGCCATCCCTGGCCACCGCATCGTGGTGCTGGGCGAGCAGGGCAATGAGTTGCCAGCGGGCCAGCCGGGTATCCTCGCGGTCGATCGTGAGCAGTCGCCACTGTGCTGGTTTGCTGGCTACCACGGCTTACCGACCAAGGCCTTTGTCGGCAAGTACTACCTGAGTGGCGACACTGTCGAACTGAACCAGGACGGCAGTATCAGTTTCGTTGGTCGCAGCGATGATGTGATCACCACCTCCGGTTACCGCGTGGGTCCATTCGACGTGGAAAGCGCGCTGATCGAGCACCCTGCGGTGATCGAAGCGGCGGTGATCGGCAAACCGGACCCCGAACGCACCGAACTGATCAAGGCCTTCGTCGTATTGGCCAACGGTTACCAGGGCAGCGCCGAGCTGGAGGAAACCCTGCGTCAGCACGTGCGCCAGCGCCTTTACGCGCATGCCTACCCCCGAGAAATCGAATTCGTCAGCGAACTGCCCAAAACCCCGAGCGGCAAGCTGCAACGCTTCATCCTGCGCAATCAGGAAGTCGCCAAACAACACGCGCAACAGGCCACCCCTGCCAGCGCCTGAAAAGGAACCGGATCATGCAGATAGCCAACAAACACTTCATCGTCAGCGGCGCGGCCTCCGGGCTTGGCGCTGCCACCGCACAGATGCTGGTAGAGGCCGGTGCCAAGGTCATGCTGGTCGACCTCAATGCCCAGGCCGTCGAGGCCAAGGCGCGTGAACTGGGCGATAACGCCCACTTCGCGGTGGCCGACATCAGCGACGAGCTGGCAGCCCAGGCGGCAGTCGAAGCGGCTGTCAGCGCCTTTGGCAGCCTGCATGGGTTGGTCAACTGCGCCGGCATCGTCGGTGCCGAGAAGGTGTTGGGCAAGCAAGGCCCGCACGGCCTGGCCAGTTTCGCCAAGGTGATCAACGTCAACCTGATCGGCAGCTTCAATTTGCTGCGCCTGGCCGCCGCAGCCATGGCCGAAGGGCAGGCCGATGAGGGCGGTGAGCGTGGAGTGATCATCAATACCGCCTCCATCGCCGCCTACGACGGCCAGATCGGCCAAGCCGCCTACGCGGCCTCCAAGGGCGCCATTGCCAGCCTGACCTTGCCAGCCGCGCGCGAATTGGCGCGGTTCGGTATCCGTGTGATGACCATCGCCCCGGGCATCTTCGAAACGCCGATGATGGCCGGCATGACCGATGAAGTGCGTGCCTCGCTGTCGGCTGGCGTACCGTTTCCGCCGCGCCTGGGCCGTCCGCAGGAATACGCTGCGCTGGCCCGCCACATCATCGAGAACAGCATGCTCAACGGCGAGGTGATCCGCCTCGACGGCGCACTGCGCATGGCTGCCAAGTAAGGAGACCGATCATGACCCTCGCCAATGACCCAATTGTTATCGTCAGCGCCGTGCGCACGCCCATGGGCGGCCTGCAGGGTGACCTCAAGAGCCTGAGCGCGCCGCAGCTGGGCAGCGCCGCCATCCGTGGTGCAGTGGCGCGTGCAGGCATCGATGCCACCAGCGTCGAGCAAGTGCTGTTCGGCTGCGTGCTGCCCGCCGGCCTCGGCCAGGCACCGGCGCGCCAGGCGGCGCTAGGTGCCGGGCTGGACAAGCACACCACCTGCACCACCCTGAACAAGATGTGCGGCTCGGGCATGCAGGCGGCGATCATGGCCCATGACCTGCTGCTGGCCGGCACGGCCGATGTGGTGGTGGCCGGTGGCATGGAAAGCATGACCAACGCACCCTACCTGCTGGACAAGGCCCGCGGCGGCTATCGCATGGGCCACGGCAAGATCATCGACCACATGTTCATGGATGGCCTGGAAGACGCCTACGACAAGGGGCGTCTGATGGGGACCTTCGCCGAAGATTGCGCTCAGGCCAATGCCTTCAGCCGTGAAGCCCAGGACCAATTCGCCATCGCCTCGCTGACCCGCGCCCAGGATGCTATCAAGGGCGGCCGCTTTGCCGCCGAGATCGTGCCGGTGGAGGTCACCGAGGGCAAGGAGAAACGTGTCATCAAGGATGACGAACAACCGCCCAAGGCGCGCCTGGACAAGATCCCGCAGCTCAAGCCGGCCTTCCGCGAAGGTGGCACGGTGACGGCCGCCAACTCCAGCTCCATCTCCGACGGTGCTGCAGCACTGGTGCTGATGCGTCGCTCCGAAGCTGACAAGCGTGGCCTCAAGCCGCTGGCGGTGATCCGAGGCCACGCCGCCTTCGCCGACACCCCGGCACTGTTCCCGACCGCGCCGATCGGTGCCATCGACAAGCTGATGAAGCGTACCGGCTGGAGCCTGGGCGAAGTCGACTTGTTCGAGATCAACGAAGCGTTTGCCGTAGTGACGCTGGCGGCCATGAAGCATCTCGACCTGCCGCATGACAAGGTCAACATCCACGGCGGCGCCTGCGCCCTGGGCCACCCGATCGGAGCCTCGGGCGCGCGCATCCTGGTGACCCTGCTGTCGGCCCTGCGCCAGAACAACCTGCGTCGCGGCGTGGCAGCCATCTGCATCGGCGGCGGCGAGGCCACGGCCATGGCCGTCGAATGCCTGTACTGAGGTGAACCATGCTGGTAACTGACGAGCAACAACAGATCGCTGATGCGGTACGTGCCTTTGCCCAGGAGCGCCTGAAGCCATTCGCCGAGCAATGGGACAAGGAACACCGCTTCCCGAAAGAGGCCATCGCGGAAATGGCCGAGCTCGGCCTGTTCGGCATGCTGGTGCCGGAGCAGTGGGGCGGCAGTGACACCGGTTACGTGGCTTATGCCATGGCGCTGGAAGAGATCGCTGCGGGTGATGGCGCCTGTTCGACCATCATGAGCGTGCACAACTCGGTGGGCTGTGTGCCGATCCTGCGCTTCGGCAACGAGCAGCAGAAGGAGCAGTTCCTCACGCCACTGGCCATGGGCTCGATGCTCGGGGCGTTCGCCCTCACCGAGCCGCAGGCCGGTTCCGACGCCAGCAGCCTGAAGGCCCGCGCACGGCTTGAGGGGGAGCACTATGTGCTCACGGGCAGCAAGCAGTTCATCACTTCGGGGCAGAATGCCGGTGTGGTGATCGTCTTCGCCGTGACCGACCCGGATGCCGGCAAGCGTGGCATCAGCGCCTTCATCGTCCCTACCGATTCACCGGGTTACCAGGTGGCGAGGGTCGAAGACAAGCTTGGCCAGCATGCCTCCGACACCTGCCAGATCGTCTTCGACAATGTGCGTGTGCCGGTGGCCAACCGCCTGGGCGCGGAAGGCGAGGGCTACAAGATCGCCCTGGCCAACCTCGAAGGTGGTCGTATCGGTATCGCTTCGCAGGCGGTGGGCATGGCCCGTGCGGCCTTCGAAGTGGCACGCGACTACGCCAACGAGCGCCAGAGCTTCGGCAAACCGCTGATCGAACACCAGGCCGTGGCCTTCCGCCTGGCCGACATGGCGACCAAGATTGCCGTGGCCCGGCAGATGGTGCTGCATGCCGCCGCACTGCGAGATGCCGGGCGGCCGGCGCTGGTGGAAGCGTCGATGGCCAAGCTTTTTGCCTCGGAAATGGCCGAAAAGGTCTGTTCGGATGCCTTGCAGACCCTGGGCGGATATGGCTATCTGAGCGACTTCCCGCTGGAGCGGATCTACCGCGACGTTCGGGTTTGCCAGATCTACGAAGGCACCAGCGACATTCAGCGCATGGTCATTGCGCGTAATCTTTGAAGGAGCAGACTGCATGGCATTCGAAACCATCCTGTTGGATATCCACGGCAAGGTTGGCCTGATCACCCTTAACCGCCCGCAGGCGTTGAACGCACTGAACGCGCAGATCGTCAGCGAGATCAACCAGGCCCTGGACCAGCTCGAGCGTGACCCGAACATCGGCTGCGTGGTGCTGACAGGCTCCGCCAAGGCTTTTGCCGCTGGCGCCGACATCAAGGAAATGGCCGAGCTGCAATATCCACAGATCTACGTCGAGGACCTGTTCAGCGATTCGGACCGCATCGCCAACCGTCGCAAGCCGATCATTGCTGCAGTGTCCGGCTTTGCCTTGGGTGGCGGCTGTGAGCTGGCGATGATGTGCGACTTCATCCTGGCAGCCGACAACGCCAAGTTTGGCCAGCCGGAGATCAATCTCGGCGTGCTGCCGGGGATGGGCGGCACCCAGCGCCTGACCCGCGCGGTGGGCAAGGCCAAGGCTATGGAGCTGTGCCTGACCGGGCGCCTGATGGGCGCGGAGGAAGCTGAACGCGCTGGCCTGGTGGCGCGCATCGTGCCGCAGGCCGAACTGGTGGAGGAGGCGCTGAAGGTGGCGGCGACCATCGCCAGCAAGTCGATCCCGGTCAGCATGATGGTCAAGGAAAGCGTCAACCGTGCCTTTGAGGTCACGCTCAGTGAAGGCGTGCGCTTCGAGCGTCGGGTTTTCCATGCCGCGTTTGCCACCGAAGACCAGAAAGAGGGCATGGCGGCCTTCATCGCCAAGCGCGAGGCGCAGTTCAAGGATCGTTGAGTCTTTGTGCATGCCTTGAGAGGTTCGTCGTCCTGTTAGATCGAGCGCCGCCCGCGCGGCGCATCGCAGGCGGCGCTTGATCTAACAGGCGCTGCAAATGTTGTGGCACGCACCGACCAGCGGATTCTGCACAATAGAAGCAAATTCGCACCCAATTGCAGTTGCTCCACGCGACGTGGCGCCTTAGACTGCCGCCCCCTGTAAAAGAGTGCCGGTTGGCGCTTGAAGAATTCCGCTGCCGATGTCAAGGCGTCGGCGGCACCTGAATCGCCCAAATGCACATTTTTTCATAGAGAAATCGATGACCAAGGAACAGTTGCTGGCCATGTCGGCCGATGACTACATGAACGCTGACCAGCTGGCTTTCTTTGCTGGCCTGCTACAGGCGATGAAAGTCGAAACCCATGAACGCATCGAGCTGAGCCGCGCCACCATCGAAGGCCTGGACACTCCGTCCGACCCTGCCGACGTGGCTTCGGTCGAGGAAGAGCGCAGCTGGCTGGTGAATGCCATCGACCGCGACCAGCGCTTGCTGCCGCAACTGGAAATGGCCCTGGACCGTATCTCCGACGAGAGCTTCGGCTGGTGCGATGACAGTGGTGAGCCGATCGGCCTGAAGCGTCTGCTGATCAGCCCGACCACCAAGTACTGCATCGAAGCCCAGGAGCGCCACGAGCAGCTCGATCGGCACCAGCGCCAGGTCTGACCCGCGCAGTGTGCAAAGCCCCACGGAGCAATCCCTGGGGCTTTTTGCGTTTCGTGCGTGAAGGGCTTGCACTGTTTGTTGCTCAGGATGCAACACTGCTGTACCGGTATGCGCTGTTACACGGCAGTCGCTGGGCGTATCATGGCCTTATCGTTAGGGTGCTATCTAAGTGCCGGAGGTCGAGATGAACAGCCGAGTCGATGTCGCCGTGATGATCGGTTCAGGTGTGCCAGCAGGCTTGCAGGCACTGGGCAAGCGGGTATGTTGGGTAGTCCTGGTCAATGGCGAGCGCCGTGGTACAGCGTTCGCCACCCGTCGTGAGGCCGTGGAATGCCAGGCTGCCTGGTTGCAGCTCATGCAGGATGGCCACGCTGCCTGAGCGTGTTCACGCTTCCAGGCTACGGGCCAGTGCGCAGGCATCGCGGTGCAGTCGACGAAAGCCTTTGACTCTGCCAGTGGCGCTTTCGGTAATATGGAAGAACTCGACCCCTGCGGGTATGACGACGTAACGTGGCCTGTTACTGACGCATGTGAGGTAAGAAATGTTCTTTACCTCTCGACGGATTTCAGTGTTTTCGTGCATATTTATTCCCCGGTAATGCGCTGATGGATGCCTGAGCCCGTTCTGCCGAGGGGCCTGCCGTTATCTATCGCATCTTTTCTGGCGGGTTTGTTGTCAGACATTACGCTTCCCTGATAGGGAATATGCCGAAAGCCTGTTTTGAGGCTACGTCTGGCAAGCCAGAGTAAAGTTTCCTGCGAGCTGCATCGCCAGCAGGCACAGACGATTCGTGCATCACTTTATTATTCTTTTCGCCTATTGAATTGAAATGGCCGCGCCTCACCGACTCCGAGTGAGGGCGGATGTCACCGGTTTGAGGATTACTTCATTGGCAGTCAGTACACTGGATACCCACGCCTTGTTTGCCCTGGGCGATTTGCGCGGCAAGTTGGCCAAGCTATTTCAGGGCCGTTTCATCTATGTCACCGAACAGAACCCCGAAGGCCTGTACATGGCCGAGATCGACACCGAGAGCGCCTTGGTGGTCGATGACAAGCAGCGCCTGGAATTGAAGGTCGGCGATCACTTCCGCGCCGCCGTTTTGCCTAGCCGCGAAGGCGGCAAACTGGAAATGCGCTTTCGCGAAATCAAACTGAACGTTTACGGTGTGGGCGACTACGCCTTTGTTTCGGTGCCGGAAGGCGAGGGCATCGTGTTCCGCGAAGGCCAGGGTGTGATGCTGGTGTTTGCCGCGCAACAACAGGTTCAGGAAGGCCTGGGCAAGTTGCTCAAGGCGGTGACCGGCAAGGTCGCCAAGTGGCGCAAGGGCGAGCTGACCACCTTCAAGGCCAGTGAATGAGCGAAAGTGACGAAGCGCCTGGGACGCGTGCCGATTTTCATCGGCAACACCAGGCGCAAGCCATGGCCGAGGCCCAGCGCCTGCTGGCGCAACGTGAGGCGATGGGCTCGGGCTGGTTGACCTGGGTGGCAGCCCAGTTGTATCAGCTGAGCCCTCCACCTTATGCCGCGATGGTACGGCGCGAGTTGCAGCGCCTGGCCCAGGGCTGAGCTCAGCTGTTTCAATGGCCGTGATCGCGGCCGCTGCTCACTTCTTCCGGTACGGCTTCTCGCGCCATGCGCTTGCGGAACAGCGCTGCCCTGGCCAGCAGCAGGGTAGTGACCGGTACGGTGATCGACAGCAGGATAGGAATCAGCCAGGCGTGCAGCACCGGGCTACCCTTGAGCCAGGAAAAGTAGATGATCGATGCCAGCGCCACGCACCAGGCGCCGATGGTCGACGCCAGTGCTGGCGGGTGCATGCGCTGAAAGTAGTCTTTCAGGCGCAGCAGGCCAATGGCGCCGATCAGCGCAAAGAGGCTGCCGATCAGCAGCAGGGCGGCAGTGACCAGCTCCAGCCAAAACGGCAGTTCAAGGGTTTCGGTCATTCGATCACCTCACCACGCAACAGGAACTTGGCCAGGGCGAACGAGCCGACAAAGCCGAACAGGGCAATCAGCAGTGCACCCTCGAAGTAGGTGTCACTGGCATAGCGGATCCCCAGCACCAGCATCGTCAGCATGCCCAGGATGTACAGGTAGTCCAGCGCCAGCACCCGGTCCTGGGCGGAGGGGCCGCGGAACAGCCGGATCAACGCCAGGCCCATGGCCAGGGCGAAGATGAACAGGCTGGCGAGGACTGCGTTGGCGAGCAGGCCTGTCATTCGAAGATCTCCATCAACGGGCGTTCGTAGGTGAGCTTGAAGTGCTCGATGAAGGCCGTTTCGTCGTCCAGGTCGAACACATGCAGCAGCAGTACGCTGCGGTCCAGGGCCAGCTCCGACCACACGGTGCCGGGCACCACCGTGGTGATCATCGACAGTGCCGCGAGGCCGTGGGCGTCGCGCAGGTCCAGCGGGATATGCACGAAGGCAGAGCGCGGTGGGCGTTGCCCGGCGCGCAGCACGCCAATGGCGACCAGCAGGTTGGAATGGATGACATCGATGCCGACCCGGCCAATCAGCCTTGCCACCACCCAGGGTTTGCGCACATGCGCGTGTTGCGGGCGCAACGGTGCCATCAGTAGCGGGGCCAGCACGCCAAGTGCTGCACCCAGTAACAGGTTGCCGGGGCTGAGCGACAGGTTCAACAGCAACCACAGCACGAACAATGCAGCAGACAGCAGCGGAGCGGGGAACAGTCGGCTCATGGCTGCACCTGTACGTCGAGTGTGGTCGGGCCGGGGATGGGGCGGGCGGCCATCACGGCTTCGATGTAGGTGTCCGGTGCCTGCAGGCTGGCGGCGGTATCCTGGGTGTAGCGCAGCAGCGGTTCTGCCCTGAAACTGAGGATGATGCACAGGCCGAGCAGGATCACGATCGGCAGGCACTCATAGCGGCGCAGCACGGGTGACGGGCGCTCTTCGGGTTTCCAGAAGCGCTGGATGCCGACCCGGCCGAAGGCGATCAGCGAAGCCATGCCCGACAGAATCAGCAGGGCCACCAGCACCCAAGCTGCCACCGACAGTGGTTGCTCGGTTGGCATGCCCAGGCCCTGTGGGTTGAACAGCGCGCTGATGAGGTTGAGTTTGCTGACGAACCCGGATAGCGGTGGCATGCCGATGATCAGCAGGGCGCAGGCGATGAAGCTCAGGCCGAGAAACGCCATGGTCCAGGGAATGATCTGGCCGATGACCACCTTCTGCTCGTCGTCGAGGTTGATGCCCTTGGGTGGGTGCAGCGACTCGAGCGGTGAAGGCATGGCGTCTTCTTCTTCATCCAGCGGTGCTTCGTTGGCCGAGCGCGAGCGCTCGACCAGTTCGGCGAGCAGGAACAGCGCGCACAGCGCCAGGGTCGAGTTGACCAGGTAGAACAGCGCTGCGCCAGTGAGCGCGGGTTGGGCGAAACCGACCGCGCCGAGCAGGGTGCCGGCGGAAACCAGGATGCTCAGTGCGGCCATGCGCTCCAGGCGTTGCGCGGCCAGTATCGACACCGCTGCCACGGCAAGGGTCACCAGGCCGCCGTAGATCAGCCATTGCCCGCCGAAATACGCCGATGCCCCTGCTTGCCCGGAGAACAGCAGGGTCCACAGGCGCAGCACGGCGTACAGACCGACCTTGGTCATGATGGCGAACAGCGCGGCGACTGGCGCACTGGCCGAGGCATAGGCGGGCACCAGCCAGAAATTCAGCGGCCAGATGCCGGCCTTGGCCAGAAAGGCCATGGCCAGGATTGCCGCGCCGGCATGCAGCAGGCCACGATCAGCTTCAGGCACCAGCGGGACCTTCAGGGCCAAGTCGGCCATGTTGAGGGTGCCGGTCACGCCATACAGCATCGCCGCACCCACCAGGAACAACGATGAGGCGAACAGGTTGATGGCAATGTAATGCAGCCCGGCCCGCACCCGCGCCCGGCCCGAGCCATGCAGCAGCAAGCCGTAGGAGGCGGCCAGCAATACCTCGAAGAACACGAACAGGTTGAACAGGTCTGCGGTGAGGAAGGCGCCATACAGGCCCATCAGCTGGATCTGGAACAACGCATGGAAGCTGGCGCCGGCGCCATCCCAACGGGCGCGGGCGAACAGCAGGGCGCTGATGCCGATGACACCCGTCAGGGTCAGCAGCAGTGCTGACAGATGATCCACCACCAGCACGATACCAAAGGGCGCGGGCCAGTTGCCCGGCAGGTAGACGCCGATCGATTCCGCCTGCCCCTGGGTACGCACCCACAGCAGCAGGCTGACTGCGATGGCCAGCCCGGTGAAGGTCGACAGCAGGTTCAGGCGTGCCTTGATCCGGCGATGCTTCTCGCCAAGCAGCAGCATCACTGCGGCAGTCAGCAGCGGCAGCAGGATGGGGGCGACGATCAGTTGACTCATGCCACTCATTCATCACGCTCCCGGCCATCCACATGGTCGGTGCCGGTCAGGCCGCGCGATGCCAGCAGCACCACCAGGAACAGTGCGGTCATGGCAAAGCTGATGACAATGGCCGTGAGTACCAGCGCCTGTGGCAGGGGGTCGGTGTAGTGCAGCAGGTCCTGGGTCACGCCATCCTTGATGATCGGCTCCTTGCCGATGAACAGGCTACCCATGCTGAAGATGAACAGGTTGACCCCATACGACAGCAGGCACAGGCCCATGATCACCTGGTAGGTCCGTGGGCGCAGGATCAACCACACCCCCGAGGCGGCCAGTACACCGATGGCGACTGCAATGACTTCTTCCATCAGGCGGCTCCTGCTTGGCTGGATTTCGATGGGCTGCCCGGGCGGTAGGCGCGCACCGACTGGTGCGCCAGGGCGGTGAGGATCAGCAGGGTCGAGCCGACCACCACGGTGAACACGCCGATGTCGAAGAACAGCGCGCTGGCCACGTGCACATCGCCGAGCAGTGGCAGGTGCAGGTGAGCGGTATGGGTGGTGAGGAATGGATAGCCGAACAGCATGGCGCCAACCCCGGTCAAGGTCGCGCAGAGCAGCCCGGTGCCCATCCAGCGCAGCGGCCGCAGGCTCATCTGCGCCTCGACCCACTGGGTGCCGGCAACCATGTACTGAAGGATGAACGCCACCGACATCACCAGGCCGGCGACAAAACCGCCGCCCGGCTGGTTATGGCCGCGCATGAACAGGTACATCGACACCAGCAGGGCGATCGGCAGCAGCAGGCGCACCAGCACTGCCGGCACCATCATGAAGCCCAGGGCGGTGTCGGTGGCATGCCGCGGGTTGATCAGGTCGGTGACCACGTCTGGCGCCAGCTGACGCTGCTGGGCCGGTAACTGCATGCTCTCTTTGGGCGGGCGGAAGCGCCGCAGCAGGGCGAACACGGTCAGCGCCACGGCCACCAGCACAGTAATCTCGCCAAGGGTATCGAAGCCGCGGAAGTCCACCAGCATCACGTTGACCACGTTGCTGCCGCCGCCTTGCGGCAGGGCGCGGCTGAGGTAGAACGACGAGATGTCGTTGGGTGTCGGCCGGGTCAGCATGGAGTAGGACAGCACGGCCATGCCACCACCGACCAGCACCGCCAGCAGCAGGTCGCGCAGGCGCCGGGCGCGGGCCCGGTCGAGGCTGCCGGGCAGCGGCGACACGCCTTCGATACGCCGCGGCAGCCAGCGCAGGCCGAGCAGGATCAGCACCGTGGTGACCACCTCGACCACCAGTTGGGTCAGGGCCAGGTCAGGGGCGGAGAACCAGACAAAGGTAATGCAGGTCATCAGGCCGCAGACGCCGACCATGATCAGCGCGGCCAGGCGATGGTACTTGGCCTGGTAGGCCGCACCGATGGCGCAGGCGATAGCGATCAGCCACAGCGCGACGAACACCCCGGAACCCGGAATCTTCGGCCGGTCACCCCAGCTAAGGCCGCTGTACAGCATCGGCGTGAGGCCGGCGATGAAGGCTGCCAGCACCAGCATGAACAGTTGCGACTGCAGGCGGCGGCTGGTCAGCATGCGCTCGATGCGCCGCGCCAGCAGCATCAGCCAGACCTGACCGTGTTCGAACAGGCGCTTGCCGTTGAAGCGCTCGATCAGCGGCGGATTCGGGAAGCGCCCACGGCGCAGCTGGTTGCGCAGCAGCAGGTAAAGCACGATACCGCCGCTCATGGCCACCAGGCTCATGATCAGTGGGGCATTCCAGCCGTGCCAGATGGCCAGGCTGTATTCTGGCAGCGTGCCGCCCACCACCGGCAGTGCAGCGGCGGCCAGCAGTGGGCCGACCGACTGGGCCGGGAAGATACCCACCACCAGGCAGGTGAGTACCAGCAATTCCACTGGTGCGCGCATCCAGCGGGGTGGTTCGTGGGGCGTGTGCGGCAGGTCCTCTGCCTTAGGCCCGAAGAACACGTCGACGGTGAAGCGCAGGGCATAGGCGACGCTGAAGGTCCCGGCGAGGGTGGCAATCACCGGCAGGGTCGCTTCGACCCAGGCGGTGGAGCTGATGAACACGGTTTCGGCAAAGAACATTTCCTTGGACAGGAAACCGTTCATCAACGGCACGCCGGCCATCGAGGCGCTGGCCACCATGGCCAGGGTCGCGGTGTAGGGCACCAGGCGAATCAGGCCGCTCAGGCGGCGGATGTCACGGGTGCCGCTTTCATGGTCGATGATGCCGGCGGCCATGAACAGCGAGGCCTTGAAGGTGGCGTGGTTGAGAATGTGGAACACGGCGGCGACTGCGGCCAGCGGGCTGTTGAGGCCCAGCAGCAGGGTGATCAGGCCCAGATGGCTGATGGTCGAATAGGCCAGCAGGCCCTTGAGGTCGTTCTGGAACATCGCGGCGAAGGCGCCCAGCAACAGGGTGATGGCACCCGCGCCGCCAACGATCCAGAACCACTCTTCACTGCCCGATAGCACCGGCCAGAGGCGCGCCAGCAGGAACACGCCGGCCTTGACCATGGTCGCCGAGTGCAGGTAGGCGGAAACCGGAGTGGGTGCTGCCATGGCATGGGGCAGCCAGAACTGGAAGGGGAATTGCGCACTCTTGCTCAATGCGCCGATCAGGATAAGGGGCAGCAGCACCGGGTACAGGGCGTGCTGGCGGATGGTTTCGCCGGCAGCCAGGACCTTGTCCAGGTCGTAGCTGCCGACCACATGGCCGAGCAGCAGGGCCCCGACCAGCAGGCATAAGCCCCCGGCCCCCGTGACCATCAAGGCCATGTAGGCGCCGCGGCGGGCGTCGGCGCGGTGATGCCAGTAACCGATCAGCAGGAACGAGAACAGGCTGGTCAGTTCCCAGAAGAACACCAGCTGTATCAGGTTGCCGGAGATCACCAGCCCGAGCATGGCGCCCATGAACGCCAGGAAGAAGGCGAAAAAGCGCGGTACCGGGTCCTGCGGCGACATGTAATAGCGCGCATACAGTGATACCAGGGTGCCGATGCCCAGAACCAGCAATGAGAACAGCCAGGCGAAACCATCCATGCGCAGGACCAGGTTCAGGCCCAGGCTGGGCAGCCACAGCAGTTCTTCGCGGATCACGCCGCCATTGGCAATCTGTGGGTACAGCAGTGCTACCTGAACGGTGCCGACCAGGGCCACGAGCCCGGCAAGGATGGACTCGGCATTACGTGCGTTGTGCGGCAGCGCAGCTGCCAGGCAACTGCCCACGAACGGCAGAAGCAGTAGCACTATCAATGACATAGCGTTCTATTCTGGAAAGGTTTGCAAGGATCATACGTGCCGGGCCGTTGATCACCAACACGCAAGCTGTCGCAGAATCCTACAAAAGCGCTGTGACAAGCTGTTTTTTTATAACAGTTTTTTACAGAGCATAGACGCTGCCGGGCACTTTACAGGCCGGCTTCGGTTTTGCGGGGGGCTGGCGCTTCGAGCATTTCGCTGGTTTCACGGTTGCGCCGGATCTTCAGCTCGCTGACCACCACGGCGATGACGATCAGCAACGCGCCGATCAGTGCGATGCCTGGCAGGCGCTCGCCGGCAATGCGCCCGACGACGCCGGCCCATACCGGCTCGCCCGCGTAGATCAGCGTGGCGCGGGTGGGGGAAACCGACTTCTGCGCCCAGTTCATCGCCACCTGGATCACCGCGCTCATGGCGCCCAGCCCCAGCGCGCTGAGCAACAGCAACCAGGAAAAATCCGGGAGACGCTCCTGGGTCGGCACGATCATCAGGAACGCCAGCAGCGAAGCGGTCGCCAACTGCACCACGGTGACCCGGCGCACATCGACCTGGCCGGCGAAGCGGCTGATCAGGATGATCTCGGCGGCGATGGCCACGGCACTCACCAGGGTGACCACTTCACCTTCGCTGAAATGCAATACGCCGCCTTCGGGGCCGGCCAGCAGCATCAGGCCGACGAACGCCAGGCAAATGCCGATGCTCGGCATCAGCCCTGGGCGACGGCCCAGCACCAGCCACTGCAGCAATGGTACGAACGGGACATACAGCGCTGTGATGAATGCCGACTGGCTGCTGCTGATGGTTTGCAGGCCCATGGTCTGCAGGCCGTAGCCCAGCATGATCGACACGCCGATCAGCACGCCGGCTTTCAGTTCGGTGAAGGTCAGGCCGGGCAATGCACGCGCCGAAGCCATGCCGACGAACAGCGCCGCTGCGGCGAAGCGCAGGCCGACGAAGAACATCGGGCCGCTTACGGTCATGACGTTGTGTACCAGCAGGAAGGTACCGCCCCACAGCATGGTGATGAACACCAGCACCATTTCCGCCTTGCTCAGGCGAAAAGTTACCGCGGTCTGTGGGCTGCTGGTCGGTTGGTTCATGGTCTTGCGCACTCGGAGGGGGCGGCGCACAATTGCCGCAAAGTGGGCAGTATACTGCGCAATCCGTACAAGTGAGCAATATAGTGCACAAAGATTCCGCGCACCGTGCATCGGTGCTGCAGCATGTCAGCCTCAATGTCCGCAGCTTGCGCAACGCGGTCGGGTTGAGCCAGAGCGCACTGGCCGAACGCTCCGGGGTCAGCCGGAGGATGCTGGTGGCGATCGAGGCAGGCGAGAAGAATGTCAGCCTGACCACCCTCGACCTGATTGCCGAAGCGCTCGGGGTCGCGTTCAGCACCCTGATCCAGGCCCCGGATCAGCGCGACCCCAGCCGCATCGACGAGCTTGCCTGGACCGGCGAGCACCCGCAGAGCAAGGCCGTGCTGCTGGCCAGCAGCAGTGCCCGGCGCGAAGTGGAAATCTGGGAGTGGACCCTCGCGCCTGGCGAGTGCTACACCAGCGAAGCCGATGCCGAGGGCTGGAGCGAGCAGATCTACGTGGCCGAAGGCCAGTTGACGCTGATTATCGAAGGCGCCGAGCACTGCCTGCAGGTCGGGCAGTTCCATGTGTTCCCCAGCAACTGCCGCTATGCCTACCGCAATGATGGGGCAGTGCCCGTGCGCTTCGTGCGTAATGTGGTGATCTGACAGTTTTCAGGGTCAGCCCTTGAGCAGTTCGTCGGTCTTTACCACCTTGGCATAGGCGAACGCCAATGCAGCCATGGCCGAGTCGTGCACATGGGCGGCCGGTACCTGCTTGCCATCGAACTCCAGCGGCAAGGTGGCGCAGGCATCGTGTGCCACGGTGACGTCGAAGCCGAAGTCGGCAGCGGCGCGAGAAGCGGCGTCGATGCACATGTGGCTCATGCTGCCGACGATGGTCACGGCCTTGACCTGATGCTGGTCCAGCGTCTGCTTCAAGTCAGTACCGAGAAACGCGTTGACCTTATGCTTGAGCACTACCGGCTCGCCCGCCGCAGGCGCGACCTTCTCATGGATGGCCGCGCCCGGGGAGCCCGGCGCGAAGAAGGGGGCATCGGCACTCTCGAACTCATGCTTCACATGAACCACCAGGTCGCCCTTGTCGCGTGCCGCAGCGAGCAGGCGTGCGGCGTTGTCAGCTGCCTTGTCGGCACCGTCAAGGGTCCATTTGCCGCCCGGGAAGTAGTCGTACTGGATGTCGATGATGATCAGGGCCTGCTTGCTCATGCTGCCTCCTGTGGCAGTAGTCGTTGGATGACGATAGTTATAGGCTGTGGGCATCGACTTGAGGATTGGCGCGATCGACACAATGACGGCAAAAACTGACAGCCCCGGCAGCCTGGCGATCGGCCTGCTGCACTACCCGGGCGCGCAACGTGCGGCGTTGCATGGTCTGAGCGACCTGTTCAGCGTGGCCAATCGCGTGGCCACCGAGCTGGGCGCCGCCGGGTTGCCGCAGATCCGCGTCAGCCACTGGCAGGTTGACGAGGCAGGGCAATTGCAGCTCATTGAGGATAGCCTTGGCGCAGGATGCCAGCCGCTACGTGTGCTGATCATTCCACCGAGCCTGGAGTCGACCCCGTCGGCAGGTCTGCTCGAACGCTACCGCCAGCCCTTGTGCCAGTGGCATGGACAGGGCACGGTGCTGGCATCGGTGTGCATCGGCGTGTTCTTCATCGCCGCCAGTGGCCTGCTCGATGGCCGGGCGGCCAGTACTCACTGGAACTACGCGCAAACCCTTGCCGAGCGTTACCCCAAGGTCCATGTGCAGGCCAACCAGCCGCTGCTGGATGATGGTGACATCGTGACTTCCGCTGGCCTGATGGCCTGGACCGAACTGGGGTTGCGCCTGCTGGAGCGCTATCTTGGCGCATCGGTGGCCTGGGAGACTGCCCGCTACATGTCCGTCGAGCCGGTCAGCAGGCCTGTGCCGGGGGCGCTGTTCAGTCCGCGCCTTGATCATGGCGACGAGGCGGTGCTGAGGGTCCAGCACTGGTTGCAGGCAGCGGGTGCGCAAGATGTCGACCTCGCCGGCATGGCAATCTGTGCCGGGCTGGAGGCACGCACCTTCCTCAGGCGCTTCCGCGCAGCCACCGGCCTGAAGCCCACCGAGTACTGCCAGCAGGTGAGGGTGGGGCGCGCCTGCCGGATGCTGGAGTTCACCCGGCGCACGGTCGAGCAGATTGCCTGGGGCGTGGGGTATCAGGACCCGGGGGCGTTTCGCAAGGTGTTTCAACGCATCACTGGGCTGATACCTAGCGAGTACCGGCAGCGCCTGGCCTTGCCCGGCTCAGGGTAGATGCGGCCCCGGCCCCTCATCAGCCAGATGGTCCTGGCGATTGCGCAGCGGGCATTCCTTGAGTGACATGCAACCGCAGCCGATGCAGCCATCGAGCTGGTCGCGCAGCCTGACCATTTCGTCGATCCTGTGGTTCAGGTCCTCGCGCCAGCGCGCCGAGAGGTGCCGCCAGTCTTCGGCGGTCGGAGTGTGGTCGTTGGGCAGTGCGGCCAGGGCCGAGGCAATCTCGGCCAGCGCAATGCCCAGGCGCTGGGCCATCTTGATCACCGCGACCCGGCGCAGCATTGCCCTTGGGTAGCGCCGCTGGTTCCCCGCATTGCGGGTGCTCTGGATCAGGCCCTTGGTTTCATAGAAGTGCAGCGCAGTCACCGCCACGCCGCTGCGAGCAGCCAATTGGCCAACGCTGAGCAGCTTTTCCGTGGCAGCAGGTACTTTGTTGGGCATGGGAAAAACGCTTGACCTTGAGTTAACTGGAGGTTTTACCCTGCTGTCCATTCCCAAGCAAGTGGTTGCAGCAAGGAGACATGCCATGACGGCGGCCCCGCGTTCCCTGTGGTTCACCCAGATGATCGAATATGAAGTGCCCGCTTCGCGCCAGGCAGCGCTGGCTGCGGCATTGGTCACGCGCAGTGAGGAGTTGGCTACGCGTTGCCAGGGTTTGCAAAGTGTCAGCGTTCAGGCCAGTGACGATGGCAGCCGGGTCTTGCAGTACCTGCAATGGCAATCACGCCTGGCCTGGGTGGAGGCGGCGGAGTGTTTTGCCGAAGAGCCATTCTTCGACCTGCTCAGCCGCCATCAGGCGCGTGGTGTCAACTTCGCCGCGTACCAGACGCTGCGCAGCCTGGTGCGCGGGGCTGATGGTGGGCTGCATTGCCAGGTCGGCGACCCTCAGGCATACCAAGGGGCGTAGTGCGGGTAGCGGTCCAGGCGTGCGCCGACCACCATCTCGCTGACCCAGGCGGCCAGGATCGAACTGTAGGCCTTCTGGCTTTGCTCGCTGGATAGCGCGTGATCGGCACCGTCGACAATGCGATGGGTCAGCGAATGAGCGCTGACGAATGCTGAGCGGTAGCTCATCAGTGTGGCGTGGGGTACATAGTCATCCTGCTCCGATTCGACCAGCAACACATCGCCCGCAAACTCGGCGCAGGCAGCCAATGCGCGGTTGTCGGAAGGGCCGAGCAGGCGCAACCGGTAATCGTTCAGGCGCTGGCGATCAAGGGCTTGCTTGGGCATGTTCCACTCGTCATCCCAGTACATTGCTGGCACGCGCAGGGCCAGCCACTTCACCGGCCGCTGCAAGGTCAGCAAGGTGGCCAGGTAGCCACCGTAGCTGCTGCCGATGATGGCGATGGCGCTGCTGTCCACCGCCGGGTGGCTGACCAGCCGGTCGTAGGCTGCCAGCAGGTCCTTGAGGTTCTGCTCGCGGGTTACGGTCAGGCGCTGGCTTTCGGTTTTCTCGTGGCCGCGCAGGTCGAACGTCATGCACACACAGCCCAGGCCGGTGATCTGCCGGGCGCGCGCCAGGTCGCGCTGCTGGCTGCCGCCCCAGCCGTGGACGAAGAGAATGCCGGGCATCTTGCTGCCGGGGCTGACCAGGGTGCCGACGATGCTGTCATCTTCGACCTGCAGTTCCACGGTTTCACTCTGAATGCTCATGCTGGCGAATCCGCGCGTATTTGCTGAGTTGTCCGAGTTCACTGTCGTTTCCTTGATAGAAGAGGGTGGCGTCAGTGGGCAGGTCAGGGGTGCCGAATACTTCATGGGTGGAGGCGCATACCTGCTGCAGTGCCGGGTCGTCGGCGAATGCCTGCAATGCCAGCAGCTCTGCGCTGCTGGCTCCCCCCAAGCGCCAGGATTGTTCCAGCACGCCGCTGCGCAAATGGCCATCGGCGGTGGTGCCGCGGGCGATGTCGTAGTTACGGCGCGATGCGATGAAGCCTGGGAAGTGCTGCTCGGCGGCTTGTTCGTAGACCATGGCCTGGTTGATCGCCAGGCGCAGATGACCTTCCAGAGGCAGCTGCAGCAGGGCCTGGTAGTCACCCCGCACCACGACCAGCTCGGAGCCGCCGTAGACTTCGGTGCCTTGGTGGTCCCGCGTCAGTTGCTGGGTGCCGTGATAGCTGCAGGTCAGGCCCCCGACGCGGACCTGGCCAACGCTGAAGGTCTCGACATTGCTCAGGTCTTCTTCCAGCACCAAGCCCCACAGGGCCAGATCCCGTTCATCAATGTTGGCCAGCAGCGGTTCCAGTTGATCTGCATGGTTGATGACGTGCTGGCCACGGCCCGCGCAAGCCAGCACCGGCTTGATGCGCAATGGGCCATCAAGCAGCAGTAATTGGGCGGCACGCCGGGCATCGGCTTTGCTGAAAACGGTGTAGCCGCAGAGCAGGGCGTCGCTCGCCTGGCGGGCGAAGGCATCGGTCCAGCCCGGTGGAAATTCGGCCTCGGCCGGCAGCGGGTGGGAAATGGCTTTGGTGGCCATGTAAGGGTGGCTGACCAGGCCTCCGAACAGGTCTTGCTCGCTGCGAATGCCCATGGCGGCATAACGCTCGGCGCCGACCAGGGTCTCGGTAGGCAAGTAATAGTAGTGTGGGTCTTCCTTGGCTGGCACGTCGGGCAGTACGGCATGGCAACCCAGCAGCCGGGCCAGTCGGTCGGCCAGCTTCAGGTGCACGGCATGTTCGTGTTCCGGGGTGTGCTCGCGGGTGTCGAGCAATACCACGGCAGTCTTCTGATCGCGGACACTGGGCATGGGCGTCTGCCTCTGCGCAATGAATGTACAGGTTGTGAAGCCCCTGTCAGCGGTAAGTTCAGCTGGAAGTGACTGATGGTCGCGGCCCGGTTGTAGGAAGCGTCTTCTTTGCAGGGGGCGGGATGGGCATAGCGTGCCGTGAGTCGGCCGCCACGATTGCGGCACCGTGGCAGCTGTTCCATTATTCTCAACCTGGAATAACCACGATGTGTCCGCAGGAGTGCGCATGAACGTTCAGACCACGATTGAGCAAAGTGTGCCGGAGCGCCTGGCGCGCGTGCGCGCAGTCATGGCCCGGGAGGGCATCGATGCCCTGCTGGTGCCGTCAGCCGATCCGCATCTTTCCGAGTACCTGCCGGGCTATTGGCAGGGGCGTCGGTGGCTGTCGGGCTTTGATGGTTCGGTAGGCACGCTGGTGGTTACCGCGGACTTTGCCGGTGTATGGGTTGATAGCCGTTACTGGGAGCAAGCCGAGAAGGAGCTGGCCGGCAGCGGTATCGTCTTGATGAAGCTGTTGCCAGGCAAGCCGGGAGCGCTGGAATGGCTGGGTGACAATGTTCGGCTGCACGGCGCTGTGGCCGTGGATGGCGCGGCCATGGCGCTGGCTTCGGCGCGCCAGCTCGAGGAGCGGCTCCGGGCCCGCGAGGCGCGCCTGGTAACTGATCGGGATTTGCTCGCCGAGGTATGGGAGGGCCGCCCGGCGCTGCCAGGCAACCCGATCTATCAGCACCTGCCACCCCACGCCACGGTCAGCCGGGCCGAGAAGCTTGGCCAACTGCGGGCGACGCTGCAGGAAAAGGGGGCCGATTGGCACTTCATCGCAACCTTGGACGACATCGCCTGGCTGTTCAACCTGCGCGGCAGTGATGTGTCCTACAACCCGGTTTTCGTAGCCTTTGCACTGATCGGCAAGGACCAGGCGATCCTGTTTGTCGGTGCCGGCAAACTCGATGAGCACTTGCGCCATGTACTTGCGGTCGACGGCATCGAAGTGCGCGATTACACGGAAGTTCAGCAGGCATTGGCTGAACTGGCTCCGCATAGCCGGGTGCTGGTCGACCCGGCTCGCGTGACCTGTGGTTTGCTGAAGCACCTGGATGCCCAGGTTCGGTTGGTCGAAGGGCTGAATCCGACCACACTGAGCAAATCACGCAAAGGTGAAGAGGAGCTGGTGCACATACGCCAGGCCATGGAGCAGGATGGCGCCGCCTTGTGCGAATTCTTCGCCTGGTTTGAGGCGCATCAGGGCCAGGAGACCATCACCGAATTGACGGTCGATGAGCAGTTGAGCGCTGCGCGTGCCCGTCGGCCGGGCTTCGTCTCGCTGAGCTTTTCGACCATTGCGGCGTTCAACGGCAATGGCGCGATGCCGCATTACCGCGCTACCGAAGAGTCCCATGCGGTCATCGAAGGTGATGGCCTGCTGTTGATCGATTCCGGAGGGCAGTATCTGGGCGGTACTACCGACATCACGCGGATGGTCCCGGTGGGTAATCCGACCCTGGAGCAGAAGCAGGACTGCACCCGCGTGCTCAAGGGCATGATTGCCTTGTCGCGTGCCAGCTTCCCGCGCGGCATCCTGTCACCGTTGCTCGATGCCATTGCACGGGCGCCGATCTGGGCAGACCAGGTCGACTACGGTCATGGTACCGGGCATGGCGTTGGCTACTTCATGAACGTGCACGAAGGCCCCCAGGTGATTGCCTACCAGGCGGCAACCACGCCGCAGACGGCAATGCAGGTGGGCATGATCAGCTCGATCGAGCCAGGTACCTACCGGCCTGGCGCCTGGGGTGTGCGTATCGAGAACCTGGTGGCGAACCGCGACGCGGGCAAGAGTGCATTCGGTGAGTTCTTGTGCTTCGAGACCCTGACGCTGTGCCCTATCGATACCCGCTGCTTGCTTGTGGAGCTGCTGACCAGGGATGAGCGGGAATGGCTCAATCGCTATCACGCAACGGTGCGCGAGCGTCTTTCTCCGCTGCTGCAAGGGGCTGCACTGACTTGGCTGGAGGCGCGTACTGTGCCGGTGTGATTGAGCTGGCAGTCGGTAGATGAAAGAAGGGCAGCCCGTGGGCTGCCCTTCTTTATTTACAGATGACGATCATGCTGCGGCTGGTGTAGCCGGCGGGGTTGATACCGAACAGGTAATCCCCGGGTTCTTCGTCGCTGTCTCCGGAGCGGGCGATCACCTTGTAACCGCGTGAGCTACAGGAGCTGGCCGCCTTGCTGTAACACTTGTCCCATGAGGAGGAGAGGCCTGAGCAATTGATATGCAGGCCCTTTTTCCCCTTCTTGACCTCAGTCTTGGCCGTTGCGGCGCAACCGGCAATGGCCAAGATGGCCAGGATGAGCAAAATACGTTTCATTCCTGTCCTTAAATGCAGGGCCGACCAGCGGTCTGACCCTGACGTAATCGCATCGGTTCTTCCTGAATCGTCCTCGGCATCCGTGTCCGCACAAGTAGATAGCGAAAAGATTATGATTTTGTGACAGCTTAATCAGCAAGGCGAATGGGGACAATGGCTAATCTTGTCTCAATGAAAATACTTCTCAGATCAGTCTGCTGCCAGTGCAGGATTCGCCTCTCGGCGCATGGACAGTGTGGCGCCAACCGAGGCTGCGATGATGGCAAGAATTGCCAGCCACTGCGTGGTGCTCAGTACTTCGCCGAGGAACAGCAGGCCCGACAGTGCGCCAATCGCCGGTTCGATACTCATCAGCGTGCCGAAGGTACGGGCTGGCATGCGGGTCAAAGCGACCATTTCCAGGCTGTAGGGCAGGGCGGTTGAAAGCACGGCCACACCCAGTGCCATCGGGATCAGGGCAGGGGTGAGCAGTGCACTGCCGGCATGCACGATGCCGATAGGCGCGACAAACAAGGCTGCGACCACCACGCCGAGGGCGGCGCTCTGGATGCCGTGCTCGGCGCCGGCACGTTGGCCAAACAGAATGTACAGTGCCCAGCACACGCCCGCGCCCAGCGCATAGGCTGCACCCAGCAGATCGAGCGGCTGGCCACCGTGCCCGACGGGTAGCAGCAACAACAGGCCGGTAACTGCCAGGGCAATCCACGCGAAGTCCAGCGCCCGGCGCGAGGCGAACAGCGCCACGGCCAGCGGGCCGGTGAACTCCAGGGCGACGGCGATGCCCAGCGGTGTAGTCTGCAGGGACATATAGAAGAGGAAATTCATGCCGCCTAGCGACATGCCGTAGATGACGACGTTGCGCAGGGTGTTGGCGGTCATGCGCACCCGCCATGGTCGCAGGATCAGCAGCATGATGATGCTGGCGAAGATCAGACGCAGGGTGGTGGTACCTTGAGCGCCGATGAGGGGGAACATGCTTTTGGCCAATGAGGCGCCGGACTGGATCGAGGCCATGGCGATCAGCAGCAGGCCGATCGGGAAGAGAGTGGCGGCCAGGCTGCGGGGCTGGGTGTTCATTTCTGCGCGGCTATCCTTGGGAGGCATGCGGGGTTGTGCAATATAGTGCGCAATTGCTTGGGTGGGGTGCAAGGGGGCTGGGTTGAGATTGGTTGCTTTTGAGAGGTGTCCGCCACAGGCGCTGAATGCGTTGCGGCAAGCACCTGGTGGCCCTGACACGGTCTTCTCTTCCTATATTTCAATTTCTTGAAATTAAAGGTTGACGGCCTTTCGAATCCCCTTATAATGCGTCCCACTTCCAGCGACATCGGAACGACAAACTCTTTGA
>NZ_VZII01000054.1 GCF_009391885.1 Pseudomonas sp. MN1F
TTTACTTGAATCCAGAGCGCCCGGAAGCTGGAGTTGCCATAGCTAGATGAAGTTAAGGCGACAGGTACATTGACACGCACCGTCCAGGCCACACAAAAGCATCAGGCAAAAAAAAGGGGCGCCGACCAAGCGCCCCATAAGCCGTAAAGCACACAACAGTTTCAGTTGGCGTCCAGCAGTGCCATCGCCTCGGCGCTGCACGCCTCGATCCGCGCCCAGTCGCCGTTCTTGATCCAGCTGCTGTCGAGCATCCAGGTGCCACCTACGCACATCACGTTCGGCAGCGCCATGTAATTGCGCACGTTGGCCGGGTTAACGCCGCCAGTCGGGCAGAAGCGGATATCGCCAAACGGGCCGGCAAAGGCCTTGATCGCCGCCACACCACCGCTGATTTCCGCCGGGAACAGTTTGAAGCGACGGTAGCCCAAGGCATAACCCATCATGATTTCGGACGGCGTGCTGATGCCTGGCAACAGCGGGATCTCGCTGTCCACACCAGCTTCGAGAATGTCCTGGGTGATGCCCGGCGTGACGACGAACTGCGCGCCAGCGGCCTCCACCGCCGCGAACATGCTGCGATCGAGCACAGTACCGGCGCCAACGCACAGCTCCGGGCGCTGCTCGCGCAGCACCTGGATAGCCTTCAGGCCATGCTGCGAACGCAAGGTCACTTCCAGGGTGCGGATACCGCCAGCAGCCAGGGCGTCGGCCAATGGCAGAATGTCTTCCTCACGGGCGATGGTGATTACCGGCAGGATGCGCGCCTGTTCGCAGATGGCATCGATCCGCGTGGCTTTATCCGCCATCGAAAGCTTGGGCTGTGGGCGTTCAAGGGTGGTCATGACAGTGGATCCTTGGCTCATGGGCACCAGTAGATGCTCAGGGGGTCGTGAAGAAAGGCGCGAATCGGCATTTCGGAAAGGTCGTTGCCCGCCAGCGCGGCGCGCAGGGTAGCGAGTTTGCCCGGGCCTTGCACGGCCAGCGCGATGAATGCCGCGCTGGCCAGCAGCGAGCGCGTCATCGACAGACGCTGGCGCGGCACGCTTGGGGCCAGCATCGGCAGGCAACGGCGCGTGTTTTCAGGGTCCAGGCCTTCGGCAAGGTGGGGGCTACCGGGGAACAGCGAGGCGGTATGGCCATCGTCCCCCATGCCCAACACCAGCACATCGATCGGCGGCAGCTCTGCCAGGGCCTGGTCGGCGCTGGCTGCGGCCGCGTCGAGGTTCCCGGCCTGCTGGTAGAGCCCGACGAAGCGAGCCTTGGCGGCAGCGCCCTTGAGCAAGTGGCGGGCCAGCAAGCCGGCATTGCTGTCGGCGTGCTCCACCGGCACCCAGCGCTCGTCGGCCAGGCTGACGGTAATCTTGGCCCAGTCCAGCGGTTCGCCAGCCAGCTTCTCGAGGAACGGCACCGGGCTACGACCACCGGACAGCACCACACAGGCCTGGCCCTTGGCGGCAATGGCTGCACGCAGGCGTTCCGCCACCTCATGGGCCAGGGTTGCGGCCAGTGCCCTGGCATCCGCCAACTCGTGCACCTGCACGGCCTCTGGCAGTTTCAGTTCAGATATCGCCATACCACGCCCTCCCATCACGCGTGATCAATGCAATCGAGCTCATCGGCCCCCAGGAGCCGGCCGCGTAAGGCTTGGGCGCATCGCCCGCGTTACGCCAGCCAGCGATCAACTGGTCACACCACTTCCAGGCGTACTCGATCTCGTCCTTGCGCACGAACAGGTTCTGGTTGCCGCGCATCACTTCGAGCAACAAGCGCTCGTAGGCATCCGGAATCCGCGCACTGCGCCAGGTGTCGGAAAAATTCAGCTGCAACGGGCCACTGCGCAGTTGCATGCCCTTGTCCAGGCCCTGCTCCTTGGTCATCACCCGCAAGGATATGCCTTCGTCCGGTTGCAGGCGGATGATCAGCTTGTTACCGATCTGCAAACGCTGTTCCGGGGCGAAGATGTAGTGCGGCGTTTCCTTGAAGTGGATGACGATCTGCGACAGCTTCTGCGGCATACGCTTGCCGGTGCGCAGGTAGAACGGCACACCCGACCAGCGCCAGTTGCGGATGTCGGCGCGCAGGGCGACGAAGGTTTCGGTGTCGCTCTGGGCGTTGGAATTGTCTTCTTCCAGGTAGCCAGGTACCGGCTTGCCATCGCTGTAGCCGGCGATGTACTGGCCGCGCACCACGCGAGTGCTCAAACCTTCGCCGGTGATCGGTGCCAGCGCCTTGAGCACCTTGACCTTCTCATCACGGATGCTGTCGGCCGACAGATCGCTGGGCGGGTCCATGGCGATCAGGCAGAGCAGCTGCAGCAAGTGGTTCTGGATCATGTCGCGCAGTTGGCCGGCCTTGTCGAAGTAGCCCCAGCGGCCCTCGATGCCGACCTTCTCCGCCACGGTGATCTCCACGTGGGAGATGGAATTCTGGTTCCACTGGGTTTCGAACAGGCTGTTGGCAAAACGCAGGGCGATCAGGTTTTGCACCGTCTCCTTGCCCAAGTAGTGGTCGATGCGATAGACCCGGCTTTCCGGGAAGAAACGCGCCACGGCATCGTTGACCCGCCGTGACGACTCCAGGTCATGGCCGATGGGCTTTTCCAGCACCACCCGGGTGCGCGCCACCAGGCCAGCCTTGTCGAGGTTCTCGCAGATGGCGCCGTAGACGGCCGCCGCGGTGGCGAAGTAAGCGATCAGCGGCTGTTCGCCGGTCAATTGTTCGGCCAGGGCCTGGTAACCCTCGGGTTGGAGGAAGTCGAGGTGCTGGTAGCGCAGGCGGCCAAGGAAACGCCCCAACGCGGCGGGCTCGATTTCAGCCTCGGCCACATGCCGGCGCAGGTGCGTTTCGATGGTGTTCAGGTGATCCTCGGCGCTGCCGGCCTCGCGCGCCAGCGCCAGCAGGCGGGTGTCCGCGTGCAGGAGGTTGGCACGGTCGAGCTGATAGAGCGCGGGAAACAGCTTGCGCAATGCCAGGTCGCCAAGGGCGCCAAACAGGGCAAAGGTGCAAGGTTCGACACTGATCGCAGCCATGATGTTGGTTCTTTCCTAAAGTTGGTCTAGGAATACCGCTTTCACACACGGTTTTCAAGGGATAATGTAGTAAAAACCACAACATTACACACAAGCATTACAGACAAGTGGTACGTCAACCGCACCGACAGTACGATAGACGACAGTGCAAAAAGCCTGCTGCTCCCACAGCCGGCTGTCTTCCCGACCCAAGGACACACCCATGGACCGCGTGCGAAACCTCCTGGAACAGATCCAGGGACGCCTCGACGAGCTGAACAAGGCCGAACGCAAAGTCGCCGAAGTCATCCTGCTCAACCCGCAACAAGCCACCCGCTTCAGCATCGCTGCGCTGGCCCAGGCAGCCAAGGTCAGCGAACCGACCGTCAACCGCTTCTGCCGTTCGTTCGGTGTCAGCGGCTACCCGGAGCTCAAGCTGCAACTGGCGCAGAGCCTGGCCAGCGGCGCAGCTTACGTGAGCCGCGCGGTGGAAGCCGACGACGACCCGGCAGCCTACACCCAGAAGATTTTCGGCAGCGCCATCGCCTCGCTCGACAGCGCCTGCCAGCAACTGGACCCGCAACAGGTCAGCCGCGCCGTGGACATGATGATCCAGGCCAGGCAGATCCACTTCTTCGGCCTCGGCGCCTCGGCGCCGGTGGCCCTCGATGCCCAGCACAAGTTCTTCCGCTTCAACCTCGCGGTATCGGCCCATGCCGATGTGCTGATGCAACGCATGCTGGCCTCGGTGGCACACACCGGCGACCTGTTCGTGATCATCTCCTACACCGGGCGCACCCGCGAACTGGTCGAAGTGGCACGCCTGGCCCGGGAAAACGGCGCCTCGGTGCTCGGCCTGACGGCTGCCGGCTCGCCGTTGGCCCAGGCCTGCAGCCTGAGCCTGCACATTCCGCTGCCGGAGGACACCGACATCTACATGCCGATGACCTCGCGGATCATCCAGCTGACTGTGCTCGACGTGCTGGCCACCGGCATGACCCTGCGCCGCGGCGTGGACTTCCAGCCGCACCTGCGCAAGATCAAGGAAAGCCTCAACGCCAGCCGCTACCCCATCGAGGACGACGAACTCAACTGAGCCGGTGCGCCTGCAACCGCAAGTGCGCGCGCTGCCCCGGCGCCAGGCTCAGGCCCTCGCCACTGCCACTGGCCGCCTCGACACAGACGAAGCCCTGGCACTCACGGCCACTGACGCCCATCAGCGGCCGATTGCCGGGGTGCCAGACCACGGTGTCATCGCTGTCACCGGTGTCGATGCACAGCTCCCGCTCCCAGGCCGGATCCTGCAGCTGCACCCGTGGCGTGCCCGGGTAGACCTTCTGGCAGCCGCCCTTGAGCTTGAGCGCGCCGTCTTCACGGCAGGCCTGGCGGCTCAGGCGGTCATAGCCTTCGATATCCTCAAGCCCAGACAGCGCTATCTCGGACACGTCACTGATACGCCAGTAGGCCAGCAGCGCATGGCTCAGCTGGCAAGGTTCGCTGTCCTGGTGCTCGGTGCTCAGGCTCAGTTCCATACGGCTGCCAAGCCTGGCGTGCAGGTCTACCTGCCAGTCGCACAGGTCCAGCCGCCACTTCAGGCTGACGCCCTCCTCGTCTTCGCGGCTGTCCACCAGCTTCCAGTCCAGCAAGCGCGCCCAGCCATGGGCCGGCCACAGGTCTTCGCTGGGGTGGCGGCCATACCAGGGCCAGCACACCGGCACACCACCGCGTATGGCGCCCACTTGCGGCCATTGCTCGGCGCACCACAGCCACGGCCGCTCACCGGCCGGCTGGAAGTGCAGCAGTTGCGCGCCCTGGCGGCTGAACACCGCCTGGCAACGGGGATGGTCGATGATCAGCACATCGCGCTGCTGGTAACGCTCCCACTCGAATGTCGGCCGGGGCCGCTGCGAGGAAAAGAAGCGATGTAGCGGATGTTCGGGCATGGTTCCAAGCTCTTGTTGTTTGAGATAGCGCTGTCTCGGCCTATCCCCGACAACCACTGCAAGCCAGTGGGTGCCGGGAGCCGAATTTGGATTGGCGTAAATTTACAACAAGTAGGCTTAGAAAGACGACTGAATCTTCAAACCTGCGACCAGCGCGTTATCCACTTCGTCAACACCGCCTGGGCTCTTGATGTACTGCAGGTTGGGCCGCACGGTCAGCCAGTTGGTGACGTGGAAGCCGTAATAGAGCTCGGCGTTGTATTCGGTGCGCTGCAGCGGCACGAAACCTGGGTTGTCGTAGTCGTCGATACCGCTCTGGGCATTGAGCAGTTCGGCGCGCTTCTTCACGTCATCGTTTACGTGGATGCGCGCTACGCCAAAGCCGATGTCGTCCTTGGGCCGGGCGTCGAAGGCACCTTTGTAGACCAGGCCGACCTGCTGGTAGTTGTCGACCACGTTGGTGGCCTTGTCGTGCACGGTGAAGTTGGCGAACAGGCTCAGGCCGCGATTGATGTCGCCAGCATGCGCAGTAACCTGCTGCTGCGCTACCACCCACCAGCCGTGCTTGCTCGAATGCGACTTGAAGGCTTCGCCGGTGACCGCCTGCGGGTTGCCGTTGACGTCTTCGAACACATCATCGGCCTTGGCCGTGCTGTAGTAGTAACCCAGGCGGTATTCACCCGGCAGGTCATTGACCTTGGGCGACCAGACCATCTCCACCGGCAGGATCGCGCCTTTTGTGCCGCTGCCGCTGAGCTTGAAGCCGTTGCCGGTCTCCAGGTTCGACGGGTTCTGCTCGTAGGCTCCGACTTGTACGAAGAATTCCGGGGTGATGTTGTACTTGACCCGCAGTGCCCACTGGCTGACCGGCCAGTTGTACCAGATGCCGCCGACCCAGTTGCCCACCTGCGAGCCGCAGAAGGCCAGGTTCTGGAAGTCGCAGGGGAAGCTGTTGAAGTCCTCGCCCTCACCAAAGCGGCCGACTTTCACGTCCAGTGCGCCATCGAAGTACTTCTGCTTCACCCACATCTGCGTCAGGCGCCAGGTCTGCCCGCGGCCCCACACTTCCTGCACCGAACTGAACTGCCCGGCGCGCGGGTCGCTGATGCGGTCGTTGGAGAGGTTACGGCCACTGCGCTCGGTGATCGCCAGCTTGAACTCGGCATCGTGCCAACCGAGGATCTTCTGCAGGTCCAGGTGCGCGCCAAGGGCAAACTGGTCGCTGTAGCGTGCGGTCTTGTCGTCGTTGTAGCCGCCGTGCAGGTTGCCGGCCACCTCGCCAACATAGTCGAAGGTGAAGTCGTAGCCCTTGTCCAGCAGCTCGGTGCGGGTGCCACCCCAGTCGCCGGTCATCCATTTCGACTCGCTGGAAAAGGCCTCGGCAGCCTGCACGCCACTGCTGCCGACCACGGCGAGCAGGGCCAGTGAACCCAAGGTCCTGATGCGATTGCGCTGTTCCATCCCTTTGCGTCCTCTTTTTTCTTATTGATGGTGTAGACGAGTTAGCGGCCCTTGAAGTGAGCCACGTTGTCCTTTACGGCATTGCTGCTGGCCAGGTGCAAACGTTCGCCGCTGTCGGCGTCGAACAGCAGTACCCTTGCCGGGTCGAACTGCAGGTTCAGGCTGTCGCCTACCCGACAGGCGATGTCCGGCGCCAGGCGGCAACACACCTTGGTCTGGTTGAGGGTGACGAAGACCAGCAAGTCCGGCCCGGTGGGCTCGGTCACCTGCACTTCAGCGCGGATACCCGGCAGGCCGTTGCCCTCGCCTGCGCCCAGGGCGATTTGCTCCGGGCGGATGCCGAGGATGATCTCGCGACCTTCGAGGTCATCACTGGCCGGCCCCAACGGCAGTTCGCAACGTGCCTGGCCGCTGTCGAGCAGCGCCAACAGGCGCCCGTCCTGCTTGGCCAGGCGTACTGGAATGAAGTTCATCGGTGGCGAACCGATGAAGCTGGCGACGAACTGGTTGGCCGGGTCGTTGTAGATCTGCTGCGGCGTGCCGAACTGCTGGATGACGCCGTCCTTCATCACCGCCACCTTGTCGCCCAGGGTCATGGCCTCGATCTGGTCGTGGGTGACATACACCGTGGTGGTCTTCAGGCGCTGGTGCATCAGTTTCATTTCAGTGCGCATCTCGACCCGCAACTTGGCATCGAGGTTGGACAGCGGCTCGTCGAACAGGTAGATCTTTGGCCGCCGCGCCAATGCCCGGCCCATGGCCACACGCTGTTGCTGGCCACCGGACAGCTGCGCCGGCTTGCGTGCGAGCAGGTGCTCGATCTGCAGCAGCTTGGCCACCCGCGCCACCTCCTCGTCGATGGCCGCCTGCGGCATCTTGCGGATTTTCAGGCCGAATTCGATGTTCTCGCGCACGTTCATGGTCGGGTACAGCGCGTAGGACTGGAACACCATGGCAATGTCGCGGTCCTTGGGGCTCATGCCGCTGACGTCCTGGTCATCGATGAGGATCGCGCCGCCGGTAATGTTCTCCAGGCCCGCGATGCAGTTCATCAGGGTCGACTTGCCGCAGCCCGAGGGGCCGACCAGGATCAGGAACTCACCATCCTTGATCGACAGCTGGATGTCCTTGAGCGTGTCTGGCAGGCCGCTGCCGTAGGTCTTGTTCACATTGCGAAGTTCAAGCGTTGCCATGACTTACCCCTTGACCGCGCCGGCCGTGAGCCCGCGGACGAAATATTTGCCTGCCACCACGTAGACCAGCAGGGTTGGCAGGCCGGCAATCATCGCCGCCGCCATGTCGACGTTGTATTCCTTGGCCCCGGTGCTGGTGTTGACCAGGTTGTTCAGGGCCACTGTGATCGGTTGCGAGTCGCCGCTGGAGAACACCACGCCGAACAGGAAGTCGTTCCAGATCTGGGTGAACTGCCAGATCAGGCAGACCATGATGATCGGCGTCGACATCGGCAGGATGATGCGGCGGAAGATGGTGAAGAAGCCGGCACCGTCCAGGCGCGCGGCCTTGACCAAGGCATCGGGGATGCTCACGTAGAAGTTGCGAAAGAACAGCGTGGTGAAGGCCAGGCCGTAGACCACGTGCACCAGCACCAGGCCGGTCGTGGTGCTGGCCAGGCCCAGCTTGCCGAGGGTGAACGACGCTGGCAGCAGCACGGTCTGGAACGGCAGGAAGCAGCCGAACAGCAGCAGGCCGAAGAACAGCTGCGAGCCGCGAAAGCGCCACATCGACAGCACATAGCCATTCAGCGCACCGATGGTGGTAGAGATCAGCACCGCTGGCACGGTGATCATGATCGAGTTCCAGAAGTAACCACTGACCGTGCCCCAGGCCTTGACCCAGCCGATGCCGGTGATCACGGCGGGCCAGCTCAGCAGGTTGCCGGTACTGATGTCTTCCGGAGACTTGAAGCTGGTCAGCAGCATCACCACCAGCGGCACCAGGTAGAGCAGCACGGCGATCAGCAGCACGGCATGGATGGCGATGCGGCTCAGGCTCAGCGCTGGTTTATCCGAAGGACTATGCATGGCGCTTGCTCCGCAGTTCCGAGTACAGGTACGGCACGAGAATCGCCAGGATCGCCCCGAGCATCAGGATGGCGCTGGCCGAGCCCATGCCCATCTGGCCACGGCTGAAGGTGAAGGAGTACATGAACATCGCTGGCAGGTCGGAGGAGTAGCCCGGGCCACCGGCCGTCATGGCCGCCACCAGGTCGAAGCTCTTGATGGCGATGTGCGCGAGGATCATCAGCGAGCTGAAGAACACCGGGCGCAGGCTGGGCAGCACCACGGTCCAGTAGATCCGCGGCAGGCTGGCACCGTCGATCTGTGCGGCGCGGATGATCGACTGGTCGACCCCGCGCAGGCCGGCGAGGAACATCGCCATGATGAAGCCCGAGGCCTGCCACACGGCGGCGATCACCAGGCAGTACACCACCCGGTCAGGGTCGATCAGCCAGTCCAGGCGAAAGCCCTCCCAGCCCCAGTCACGCAGCAGCTTGTCCAGGCCCATGCCGGGGTTTAGCAGCCACTTCCAGGCGGTGCCGGTGACGATCATCGACAGCGCCATGGGGTACAGGTAAATGGTCCGGATGAAGCCTTCGCGGCGGATGCGCTGGTCCAGCAGCACGGCCAGCAGCACGCCGATGGCCAGGCTGATGGCGATGAACAGGCCACCGAACAGCATCAGGTTCTTGCTCGCCACCCACCAGCGGTCGTTGTCGAACAGCCGGGCGTATTGCGCCAGGCCCGCCCACTTGTAGGTCGGCAGGAAGGTCGAGGTGGTGAAGGAGAGGACGAAAGTCCACAGGATGTAGCCATAGAAGCCCACCAGGACGATGAACATGCTTGGCGCCAGCACCAGTTTCGGTAGCCAGCGCTGCAGCGCGTCCACGGGGGAGGCCCGCAGTTGGGCGGTTGCTATTGTCATGATTGCACACCTGCATGAGGGTCAACACATCGCCTATGGGAGCGGGTTTACCCGCTCCCACAGGGATCTCGCCAGTCTCGGGAGGGGCTACTTAGCGGCCTTTACCGCAGCGCTAAGCTTCTTCGCCGCATCGGCCGGGTCGGCCTTCGGGTCGTTGATGTAGTTGGTCACCACATCGAAGAATGCGCCCTGCACGGCCAGCGTGGTGGCCATGTTGTGCGCCATGCTCGGCTGCAGGCCGCCGGTCTTGGCGTCGGCGAGGAAGTCCTTGGCGGAGGTTTGGGCGCAGGCGTCAAAGCCGTACTTGCCCATGTCGGCCAGCATGTCGTTGCGCACCGGGATCGAGCCCTTGTTGATGCTGAAGACCTTCTGGAAGTCCTCGCCCAGGACCTTGCGGGCAATGTCCTGCTGGCCGGCAGCAGTGCCCTTGTCCTTCTGCTTGAACACCACCAGCGAGTCGATGTTGTAGAGGAAGGCTTTGTCAGTGCCGGGGAACGGCACACACTGGTAATCCTTGCCGGCGGTCTTGTTCGCCAGGGTCCACTCGCTCTTGGCCCAGTCACCCATGATCTGCATGCCGGCCTTGCCATTGATGACCTTGGCAGCCTCCAGATTCCAGTCCTGCCCCTTGCCGTCAGCATCCATGTAGGTGGCGACCTTCTTCAGCTCGGTGAGCGCCTTGACCATCTCGGGGCCGGTCAGCGCTTTTTCGTCGAGGTCGACCATGGCTTTCTTGTAACCTTCAGGCCCCATCACAGCCAGCACCACACTCTCGAACACGGTGCTGTCCTGCCAGGGCTGGCCGCCATGGGCGAGCGGGATGAAGCCTGCAGCCCTGAGCTTGTCGGCGGCAGCGTAGAATTCGTCGAGGGTGGTCGGCGCCTTGTCGATGCCGGCCTTCTTGAACACTTCAGGGTTGATCCACAGCCAGTTGATGCGGTGGATGTTGACCGGTACCGCGACATAGTCACCGTCGTACTTCACGGTGTCGGAGATCTTCTTGTCGAGCAGCGCGTCCCACTTCTCTTCCTTGGCAACGTCCTTGAGCACCTCGGTATCAAGCAACCCGGTGGAAGCCCACTCCTGGATGTCCGGGCCCTTGATCTGCGCGACGCCTGGCGGGTTGCCCGCCACCGCACGGCTCTTGAGCACGGTCATGGCCGTGGCACCACCGCCACCTGCGACGGCGCCGTCCTTCCAGGTGAAGCCATCCTTCTCGACCTGGGCCTTGAGCACATCGACAGCGGCTTTTTCTCCCCCGGAGGTCCACCAGTGCACCACTTCGACGCTGCCTTTGGATTCGGCGGCGGAGGCACTGAGCGGCAGGAGCGAGGCGAGGGAGATCGCGGCGGCGAGGCGGAGAGTGGAATTCATCGGAGTACCTTTCTTGTTGTTATGCCGGGCAAGTCGGTCGCTTGCATTGCATGGAGTCTAATCAGCGCGCCCGCCTCGTCAGGTAACGAAGCGATGCGCGAATGTCATCGTTTGGTTACATAACCTGCAACGGCAGTTGCCAGGCTTGGCGCCAACGGCAGCCCTGGTATCAAGGTTGCCTGATAGGCGTGGTAGAGATCTGGCTTGCCCACCCATATCGTCGCGGCAGGGCGGTTATCCGGGTCGAGTTCGTGATGCCAGCTGCCCGCCACGCGGTCGATGAAGTGGCCATCGATGAAGTCCCAGAAGCAGCGGTACCAGCGCTCATACTGCGCTTCGCCGGTACGCCGCAGCAGGGCCGCTGCGGCGGCGCAGGCCTCGGCATGTACCCAGTGCAGGCGCTCGCGCACGACCGGGCGATTGTCCCAGTCCAGGGTGTAGACGATGCCTTTGCCGCCATCGACGCTCCAGGCATCGCGGCAGGCGCTGCCGAACAGGCCACGGGCACACTCCAGCAGCCATTCCGGTGCGTGCAACCCGGCCAGCTCACGAGCAGCTTCCAGATGCAGCAGCAGCCGCGCCCACTCGAAGGCATGGCCAGGCGTGGTGCCAAACGGCCGGAAGTGGTCGGCCGGGTCATCGCGGTTGTAATGCGGCAGCGGCTGCCAGTGCGCGTCGAAATGCTCGACAACCCGATAGTCGTTGGCGGCAGCGTGGGTGTGGATGATGCGTTGGGCGATCCGCAGGGCGCGATCAAGCCACAGCGTATCGCCAGTGACATCGGCCAGGGCCAGGAATGCCTCGGTAGCGTGCATGTTGCTGTTGGCGCCGCGATAGGCCTGCGCCTGCTGCCAGTCGCTGGAGAACGCCTCTTGCAGGGCGCCCTGCTTCTCGCTCCAGAACCGCGCGTCGAGGGTATCGATGGCATCCTCCAGCAAGCCCTGAGCCCCCGCAGCGCCTGCGACCACTGCAGAGCTCGCGGCCAGCGCGACGAAGGCATGCAGGTAGGCGGCCTTGCTGCTATCGCCCTGCCCGTGCGGGTGGGCGAACCAGCCACCGTGGCGGGTGTCGTGCAAGGCACCGCGCAAGGCATTGACGCCATGCTCGACCAACGGCAAGCAGCCGGGCACGCCCTGCAGGTGAGCCAGGGCGAAGCTGTGGGTCATGCGCGTGGTCTGCAGGGTTTCGCTGCCAGCCGTGGGCGGCAGGCAGCCTTGGGCATCGAGGCAGCCGAAGCCCTCAGGCAGCAGCGAAGCCCTGGCGAAGGCCAGCAGGCGTTGCCCTTCTGCCTGCAGCCAGGCGGCATGTGCAGTTGAACCCAGCCAACTGCCGGGGGCCAGATCGCGAGTGATCATGAGGTAGCGCGTTCCTTGCTTGTGGTCGGTGAAGCCTAGCCAGCCGTCCTGGCCGGGATGTCACGAAGGGGGGCGACTGTGTCACCAACTTGTGACACAGCTCAATCCACGCCTCTTGGCAGATAGAGCGTCACCCGCAAGCCACCTTCGCGCAGGTTGAGCAGGCTCACCTCGCCGCCGTGGCTGTGGGCGATGTTGCGAGCGATGCCCAGGCCCAGGCCGTAGCCCTGCTGCTTGCCGGCCAGGCGAAAGTGTGGCTCGAACACCTGTTCCATCTGCTGCTGCGGCACGCCAGGGCCCTGGTCATCCACCTGCAAAACAAAGCCCTCGGCGCTGTCGATGATGCGCAGGTGTGCCCGCTCGCCATACTTGATGGCATTGTCGATCAGGTTGCCGATACAGCGGCGCAGGGCCAGCGGTTTGCCCGGGTACGGCGACAGGGCTTGCCCTTCGACAGTGATACGACCGTTACCCAGGTACGGTTCGGCGAGAATGTCCAGCACCTGATTGAGGTCGATCGGCTCGATGTTCTCGTGGATGTCGGTGTCCTTCACACATTGCAGCGCGCCTTTGACCAGCAGCTCCAGCTCGTCGAGGTCCTGGCTGAACTTGGCCTGCAGGCGCTCGTCCTCAAGCAGTTCGACACGCAGGCGCAAACGCGTGATCGGTGTGCGCAGGTCGTGGGAAATGGCGCTGAACAACTGGGAACGCTCGGTCAGGTAACGGCTGATGCGCTCGCGCATGCTGTTGAACGCACGCCCCACCTCGACCACCTCGCTGCCGCCGCCCTCGGCTACCGGCGCCACATCGGCGCCCAATGACAACTCACGTGCAGCACGCGCCAGGCGCTTGAGCGGCCAGCTCTGCCAGTGCACCAGCAAACCGATGAACAGCAGCAGCAAGGCGGTGGTCAGGACGATGAAGCCGATCTGCTGACGCGGCAGGCGTTCGCTTTCGAGGCTGGTATAGGGCTCGGGCAGCAAAGAGGCGATGTACAGCCATTCGCCCTGGCCCAGGCGGATCTGGGTCACCAGCACTGGCGGGTTGAGCGGCTCCAGGGTCAGCGAGTAATGCGCCCACGAGCGCGGCAATTCATCGAGCTTCAGGCCGCTGTTGAAGATGCGCAGGTCATCGGGGGCGACGAACTCGACGGAGATTTCCATCTGCTCGCCGAGGCGTTCGTGCAGCACCTGCTGGAACACGTCGATCACCGCCTGCTTGCGTGGGGTGATGGGCAATACCGGCATGTCCAGCGGCTTGTCGTTGAGCGACACGAAAAAGCGCGTGCCACCCATGCTGCGCAATTGATCGAGCACCATCGGCCGATAGGCCACCGGCAGCGAGCGGAAGTAGCTGACGCTGGCGCTCATGGAATGAGCCAGGCTGCCGGCACTGGCGCGCAGGCCCTGCAACTGGCTGGCACGCAGCTGGGCAACCCAGATCAGGCTCGACAGGCCCTGGGCCAACAGCACCACGAGCAAGGTCAGCAGCAGCATGCGCCCCAGCAGCGAGCGCGGCAGCAGGCGCCAGCGCCGCTCAGGAAGCGCAGCAGACATGGGCAGCCAGCAGGTAACCACTGCCACGTACGGTGCGGATCAGCCGCGGTGGCTTGTCGGTGTCGCGCAGGCGCTGGCGCAGGCGGCTGACGGCCATGTCGACGATGCGGTCCAGCGGCATCGGCTCGCGGCCTCGGGTGGCGTTGCCGATGGTGTCGCGGTCGAGGATCTGCTGCGGGTGATCGAGAAACAGCTTGAGCAGGGCGAAGTCGGCACCGGACAGAATCACTTCTTCACCATCGCGGTGGAACAAGCGGTGGCTGACGGTATCCAGACGCCAGTCATCGAAGGCCAGCACAGCACTGGCTGGCGCGGCCTGGCCGAACTCGCTGCGGCGCAACAGGGCCTTGATGCGCGCCTGCAGTTCACGGGGGCTAAACGGCTTGCCCAGGTAGTCATCGGCGCCCAGTTCCAGGCCGATGACGCGGTCGGCTTCATCGGAGCTGGCGGTCAGCATGATGATCGGTACCCGCGACTGGCGCGGATGTTGACGCACCCAGCGGCACAGGCTGAAGCCGTCTTCGTCGGGCAGCATGACGTCGAGGATCACCAGGTCGCAGGGGGTGCTTTCCAAGGCGCGACGAAAGCCCTGGCCATCGCCTTCGGCGTGGACCTGGAAGCCGGCGCGGCTCAGGTAGGTTTGCAGCAGTTCGCGAATTTCCTGATCGTCGTCGACCATCAGGATCGATTTTCCGGCAGTGCTCAAGGTATCCCGCCCTCATTGTTGTCGCAGGTCTTTTCGCCTGCTGTCGCGGTGCAGCATGATCGAGAGTATCAGTGATCCAGTGTTTGCTGCAGTGCCACCCCCGCACCGAGCAAGCCAGAGAACTCAGCGGTTACCAGCCACACCGGCACACCCGCGAAGTAACCACTCATGCAGCCCTTGTCGGCAAAGCTGGCGGCAAACCCGCTGTGCAGGAACAGCTCGGCAAAGCGTGGGATCACGCCGCCGACAATATAAACCCCACCACGCGCGCCCAGGGTCAGCACATTGTTACCGGCCACGCGGCCGAGGAATCGGCAGAACTGCTCGATCACCGCCAGCGCCCGTGGCTCGCAGCCCAGGGCGGCATCGGTAATCTGCGCCGGGGATGTGTGTCGAGGCGTGTCGCCGTCCAGCGCGCACATGGCCTGATACAAGCGCACCAGGCCACCGCCACTGAGTACGGTCTCGGCACTGACATGGCCGATCTGGCTGTGAATCTGCTGATGGATCGCCGCTTCGCGGGCATTGCCCACCGGCAGGTCGACATGCCCGCCTTCACCCGGCAGCGCCTGCCAGTGCTGCTCGCCCAGGCGTAACAGGCTGCCGACGCCCAGGCCAGTGCCCGGGCCGATCACCAGCGCGGGCCGCGCCGGGTCTGCCTGGCCTGCGCAGACCTCACGGTACTCACCCGGTTGCAGGCGGGTCATGCCCAGGGCCTGGGCAGAAAAGTCGTTGATCAGCAGCAACCGCTCGACCTGCAAGGTCTGGCAGAACGCCTTGTGGCTGAGCCGCCAGTGGTTGTTGGTGAAGCGGAATTCATCGCCATCGACCGGCCCGGCCACCGCCAGGCACACCGCCGCCAGGCCGCCACGGGCAATGCCGTGGCCCTGCAGGTAGGCCTCGATGGCCTGCTCCGGGCTGGTGTAGTCGGCCGTGGCGAAGACCTTCACCTGGCACAGCTGGTTGTCACGCCACAACGCAAAACGGGCATTGGTGCCACCGATGTCGCCAACCAGCAGGTCCTTCATTTAAGGTTCTCCAGGGCCGAGGTGAAGGCGCTCGCGCCCTGCTCTGCCGGGCTGAACGCCATGCGCATGAAGCCGAACAGCTCACGGCCGCAGCCCAGGTCGTTGCCCTGGGGCGCGGGCGGCAGGTCACGGCTGGCCAGTTCTTCTGCCGACACCATCACCCGCAGCGTGCCTGCGACGCCATCGACCCGCACGATATCACCCTCGCGCACACGTGCCAGCGGGCCACCATCGAACGCTTCGGGGCAGACGTGGATCGCCGCCGGGATTTTGCCCGAAGCCCCCGACATGCGCCCGTCGGTCACCAGCGCGACCTTGTAGCCCCGGTCTTGCAGCACGCCGAGGAACGGCGTCAGTTTGTGCAGCTCGGGCATGCCGTTGCAGCGCGGGCCCTGGAAGCGCACCACGGCCACGAAATCGCACTCCAGCTCGCCGGCCTTAAAGGCATCGGCCAACGACTGCTGGTCATGGAACACTTTGGCCGGCGCTTCGACCACCTGATGCTCAGGCGCTACTGCGGAAACCTTCATCACGCCACGACCGAGGTTACCTTCCATCACCCGCAGGCCACCTTCGGCCGAGAACGGCCGCGCCACCGGGCGCAGGATGCTCTCATCCAGGCTCTGCTGCGGCCCTTCACGCCATACCAGCTTGCCGTTGTCGAGGAACGGCTCCTGGGTATAGCGGCGCAGGCCGTGGCCGGCCACGGTGTTGACGTCTTCGTGCAGCAGGCCGGCATCGAGCAGTTCGCGGATCAGGAAGGCCATGCCGCCAGCGGCCTGGAAGTGGTTGATGTCGGCCTTGCCGTTGGGGTAGACGTGGGACAGGGTCGGCACCACCTCGGACAGGTCGGCCATGTCCTGCCAGGTCAGCTGGATGCCGGCCGCCTGGGCGATTGCCGGGATGTGCAGGGTGTGGTTGGTCGAGCCACCGGTGGCGTGCAGGGCCAAGATGGAGTTGACCAGTGCCTTCTCGTCGACGATCTCGCCCAGTGGCATGAAGCTGCCGCTGGCCTTGGTCATGCGCGTGACCTGTTGCGCCGCCTCGGCGGTCAGGGCATCGCGCAGCGGGGTGTACGGGTTGACGAACGAGGCGCCTGGCAGGTGCAGGCCCATGACCTCCATCACCAGCTGGTTGGTGTTGGCGGTGCCGTAGAAGGTGCAGGTGCCGGGGCTGTGGTAGGACTTCATTTCCGACTCCAGCAGCTCCTCGCGGCTGGCCTTGCCTTCGGCATAGCGCTGGCGCACGTCGGCCTTCTGCTTGTTGGAAATACCGGAAACCATCGGCCCGCCCGGGACGAAGATGGTCGGCAGGTGGCCGAAGCGCAGCGCCCCCATCATCAGGCCGGGGACGATCTTGTCGCAGATGCCAAGCATCAGCGCCGCGTCGAACATGTTGTGCGACAGCGCTACCGCCGTGGACATGGCGATCACTTCGCGGCTGGCGATTGCCAGTTCCATGCCCGGCTCGCCCTGGGTCACGCCATCGCACATGGCTGGCACGCCACCGGCGAACTGGCCGACCGAGCCGACCTCGCGCAGGGCCTGCTTGATCTGGTCAGGGAAATGCAGATACGGCTGGTGCGCCGAGAGCATGTCGTTGTAGGACGAGACGATGGCGACGTTGGCCGCGTTCATCAAGCGCAGGGTCTGCTTGTCCTCGGCACCGCAACCGGCCACGCCATGGGCGAAGTTGGCGCACTGCAGGCTGGCACGCATGGGCCCGTCACTGGCCGCGCCACGAATCAGCTGCAGGTAGCGTTCGCGGGTGGCACGGCTGCGTTCGATCAGCCGCTGGGTGACCTCAAGGATGCGCGGATGCATGTACTGGACTCCAGGCTAATTGTAAGGGCGGTTTACCGGGCATTTCCCCTCCAAACGATTGCGGCCTAGGCTCAAGGTAGAGGGGCTCGCGACATCGGGGGAGGCACTGTGCCCAACCACTCGTTGTATGTTTAAACAAAATACTGCCATCAAAAAGGCTTGTTTTCTATCGCTCAGTGAATAATCTTGTAATTCCAACAACAAAACCGTTTCAGTGAAGCTCCTTTTTGCCACAGGTTTCACTCGGACCGCCAGAGGTACTGCCATGACCCTACGTATCGCCATCAATGGATTCGGCCGCATCGGGCGCAATGTCCTGCGCGCACTGTATACCCAAGGCTACCGCCAGGACCTGCAGGTCGTCGCCATCAACGACCTGGGTGACAGCGCGATGAACGCCCACCTGCTCAAATATGACAGCGTGCACGGCACATTCGATGCGCAGATCGAGGCCGACCATGAAAGCCTGACGGTCAATGGTGACCGTATCGCGGTCAGCGCCATCCGCAACCCGGCCGAACTGCCCTGGAAGGCCGAAGCGATCGACGTGGTGTTCGAATGCACCGGGCTGTTCACCGACCGCGCCAAGGCCGCCGCACACCTGGCTGCGGGCGCCGGCAAGGTGATCGTCTCGGCGCCGGGCAAGGGTGTCGATGCCACCGTGGTGTACGGGGTCAACCACGATATCCTGCGGGCTTCGCACCAGATCATCTCCAACGCCTCGTGCACCACCAACTGCCTGGCGCCGATCGCCCAGGTGCTGCACCGCGAGTTCGGCATCGAACAGGGGCTGATGACCACCATCCACGCCTATACCAACGACCAGGTGCTGACTGACGTCTACCACAGCGACCCGTACCGTGCCCGCTCGGCCACCCAGTCGATGATCCCGAGCAAGACCGGCGCCGCCGAAGCCGTGGGCCTGGTGCTGCCGGAACTGGCCGGCAAGCTCACCGGCATGGCCGTGCGGGTGCCGGTGATCAACGTGTCGCTGGTCGACCTGACCGTCAACCTCAAGCGCGAGGCTACCGCCGAGCAGGTCAACCAGCTGTTCCTCGAAGCCAGCCGGCACTCCAAGGTGCTCGGCTACAACGCACTGCCACTGGTGTCGTGCGACTTCAACCACAACCCGCTGTCGTCGATCTTCGATGCCAACCACACCCGCGCCAACGGGCGGATGCTCAAGGTGCTGGCCTGGTATGACAACGAGTGGGGGTTCTCCAACCGCATGCTGGACAACTGTTTGGCGTTGGCCAGCGCGCGCTGAGGGGCTCCTGGCTTTGGCGCCTGTGAGATCGAGCGCCGCCCGCGCGGCGCTCGATCTCACCGGCGCTGAAAATGCCGAGGCATGCACCCGGCCCCTCACAATCTTTACCTTTTCCTAACAAATCCAGGCTTGACCTGATAGGTAGATGATAAGCATTATCATTAACCTTTCGTCGGCCAGGTCCCCCCGTGAGTCAGTCCCGGTTCAACTCCGTCTTCCTCGTCCAGCGCCTTTCCCTGCTGCGCACCCTGCAGCGCATGGTGGGCAACCCCAGCACCGCCGAGGACCTGCTGCAGGAAACCTACCTGCGGGTGTCCCGCGCCTTGGGCGAGCGGCCCATCGAACACCTCGAACCCTTCGTGTTCCAGACCGCCCGCAACCTCGCCCTGGACCACCTGCGTTCAAGGCGTGCGCAGGCGCGCATGCTGGTCGACGATGTGCCCGACGAGGTGCTGCACAATGTCGCGTCGCCGCTCGGCAGCAGCGAGGACGCTGCGCACGCCGAACAACTGCTCAAGCACCTGAGCGTCAGCCTCAACCAGCTGACCGAGCGCCAGCAGCGCATCTTCATCCTCAGCCGCCTGCATGGCGCCAGCTACCTGGAAATTGCCGAGCAACTGCAAGTCTCTGCCAGCACGGTTCAGAAGGAACTGAAACTGATCATGGCGATCTGCATGGGCGTGGCCGACCGCCTCAAATGAGCCGACCGCAGGCATACCGAATGCGGCGTAGCCCTTGCCATGCTTCGCCCTAGCCTTGATCATTCGCAAAAATACCTGCAAGGACCCACCGTGACCGACAGCCCCGTCACTCGCCCGTCAGCTACCGGGCCCGACGCCCGCGCCCGTGCGCTGGACGAGGCGCTGGACTGGCTCGTGCGCCTGCAGTGTGCCAGCGAGGCCGACACCCTCGCCTTCGAACAATGGCTCAGCGCAGCCCCTGAAAACGCCGAAGCCTACGTCGAGGCCGAAGCCTTGTGGAACGGCACCCCGCTGCGCCAGGCCGCCCTGCACCTGCACCAGCACCAGCGCCGCTCGCTGCGTGGCCGCTTGCGTGCGCACTGGAAGCCACTGGCGACCGCCGCCATGCTGCTGGTCGGGCTGTTCACCTTCGGCAACCTGCCGGTGCGCCTGCAGGCGGACCACCTGACCGTGGTCGGTGAACGCCAGCGCCTGGAGCTGGATGACGGCGCCAAGGTCCTGCTCAACACCAATTCCGCCTTCGCCAGCGACCAACAGGGCGGCCGCCAAGTCGCACGCCTGCTGCAAGGCGAGGCGTACTTCCAGGTGCCCGGTGGCGCCCAGCTGCCGCTGGAAGTGCAGGCAGGGCCAGTGCGCGCGCAGGTGCGCGACACCGATTTCGCCGTGCGCTACCTCGATGGCGAGGCTCAGGTTCGCGTGCAGCGCGGTGACATCGACCTGCAGGCCGCCAGCGACCAGCGCATCCGCCTCAGTGCCGGCGACAGCATCAGTGTCGGCCCGCATGGCTTCGGCCAGCGCCAGCGCCCGGACATGCACAAGGACCTGGCCTGGGTCGACGGCCGCCTGGTGTTCGAGAACTGCCCGTTGAGCCAGGTGCTGGCGGAAGTGCGGCGCTATTACCCCGGCTGGATCATCAACCGCAACGACCACCTCGACGACATGGCGGTGACCGGCAACTACCGCCTCGACCAGCCGCTGGAAACCCTGCGCGCCCTGGCCCACATCACCTCGGCACAGCTTCACGAATGGCCCGCCGTGGTGATCATCAACTGACCTGAAATTTTTTTACGCGATCGCGCAACCCCGCCCGTCTCGTTATAGCCAATGCAACTGATTCTTGTTTGAAACAAGAACGGTCATCACCTATAACAGTTCGCGCGTCAGGGAGCGCTTTCGATGCCCACAGGTCCATCTCGCCCGTCCACCCTTCCCCGCCGTACCGGCCAGCTGTCGCTGCTGACGCTGGCGCTGCTCGCCAGCGGTGCCTGCAGCCTGCCGGCGCTGGCCGCCGAACCGGCCCAGGCCAGCAGCCCGCGCATGGGCGACTACCGCTTCAGCATCGCCCAACAGCCTCTGGTTGAAGCAATCAATGCCTTCAGCAAGGCCACCGGCTGGCAGGTTGGTTTCAGCGCCGAGCTGGCCGACGGCGTGGCATCGCCGGGTGTGCAGGGTTCGCTGCCAGCGGAAGCCGCACTCAAGCGTCTGCTCCAGGGCACGGGGCTGAGCTTCCGTACAATCAGCAACGGTAACGTGGTGCTCGAACGCCAGTCGGCGGGCAACGCCATCGCCTTGCAGCAAATGACCGTCAGCGCCACCCGTAACGCCCAGGATGTGAGCCAGGTGCCGAGCACCGTGAGCGTGCAGACCCGCGAGCAACTGGACCGACAGAACGTCAACAACATCCAGGAACTGGTGCGTTACGAACCGGGTGTGTCGGTGGGCGGCACCGGCCAGCGCAGTGGCCTGAACGGCTACAACATCCGCGGCATCGACGGCGAGCGTGTGCTCACCCAGGTCGATGGCGTGTCGATCCCCGACAGCTTCTTCTACGGCCCCTACGCCCAGACCCAGCGCAATTACGTCGACCCCGAGATCGTCAAGCGCGTGGAAATCCTCCGCGGCCCGGCTTCAGTGCTGTACGGCAGCAACGCCATCGGCGGGGCGGTGAGCTACTTCACCCTCGACCCGGACGACATCATCAAGCCCGGCAAGGACGTTGGTGCACGCCTGAAGACCGGCTACAGCTCAGCCGATGAGAGCTGGCTGACCTCGGCTACCGTGGCAGGCCGCACGGGTGATTTCGACGGCCTGCTGCACCTGAGCCAGCGCAACGGTCACGAGACCGAGTCCTACGGTAGCCACGGCGGCACCGGCCTGTCGCGGACCGAGGCCAACCCGGAAGACGTGCGCACCACCAACGTGCTGGCCAAGCTGGGCTGGAACTACGCCGACGATGCCCGCCTGGGATTGACCTACGAGCGTTACAAGGATGACCGCGACCAGAACATCCTCAGCGCCGTCGGTGGCCCGTTCACCAACGGCAGCGGCCTGGGCATGTACCGCAGCCGCACCGGCAACGACACCGTGACCCGCGAGCGCTTCGGCATCAACCATGAGTTCGGCCTGGATTCGCTGGTTGCCGACCACCTCAAATGGAGCCTGAACTACCAGGTGGCCAAGACCGACCAGAGCACCGAGGAAGTCTACTTCCCGTTCAGCCGCACCGTGCTGCGCACCCGCGACACCACCTACAAGGACCGCCAGTGGGTGTTCGACGCCCAGCTGGACAAGGCCTTCAGCGTCGGCGCCACCGACCACCTGCTGACCTATGGCACCACCCTCAAGCACGAGAAGGTCACCGGCTCGCGCAGCGGCACCGGCACCTGCCTGGCAGTCGGTGGTGCCTGCCGCGCCATCGGCCAGGTCAGCACCAGCGACGCCCAGGCACTGGTCAGCGACTTCCCCGACCCGACCGTGAACACCTACAGCCTGTTCGTGCAGGATGAAATTCGCTGGAACAACTGGACCTTCATGCCCGGCGCACGCTACGACTACACGCGCATGGAGCCGAAGTTCACCGAGGCGTTCCTGCGGGGCATCCAGGGTTCGGGCGCCGCTCCCGGCAGCGTCGACGACTCGGACAAGAAGTGGCACCGCGTTTCACCCAAGTTCGGCCTGACCTACGCCTTCAACGACAACTACACCTGGTACGGCCAGTACGCCGAAGGCTTCCGCACCCCGACGGCCAAGTCGATGTACGGGCGCTTTGAAAACCCGACCCTGGGTTACAGCGTGCAGGGCAACCCCGGGCTCGAACCGGAAAAGAGCAAGAGCTACGAAACCGGCCTGCGCGGCAACTTCGACGCCGGCAACTTCGACGTGGCAGTGTTCTACAACAAGTACCGCGACTTCATCGACGAAGACGCCGTGCAGTCGGCCAACCTGGAAACCACGTTCCAGGCCAACAATATCAAGCACGCCACCATCAAGGGCGCCGAGATCAAGGGCCGCCTGAACCTCGACCACTTCGGTGCGCCGCAGGGCCTGTACACCCAGGGCTCGATCGCCTATGCCCATGGCCGCAACGATGACAACGGCCAGCCGCTGAACAGCGTCAACCCGCTGACCGGCGTGTTCGGCCTGGGTTACGAGCAGCCGAACTATGGCGGCCTGCTGAGCTGGACCCTGGTCAAGCGCAAGACCCGTGTCGACGACACCACGTTCTTTGCGCCGGACGGGCAGAGTTCGCAGTTCCGTACCCCGGGTTATGGGGTGCTGGACCTGAGCGGCTTTTACAAGGTGACCGACGACGTCACCGTCAACGCCGGGCTGTACAACCTGACCGACAAGAAGTACTGGCAGTGGGATTCGGTGCGTGGCTACGACGGCCAGGGTGAAGCGGGTGTGACCCAGCCGGCCAACCTCGACCGCCTGACCATGCCGGGGCGCAACTTCGCCATCAATGTGGTGTGGGATATCTGACGGTACGGCTTGAGTATGACTGCGCCTGTGAGATCGAGCGCCGCCCGCGCGGCGCTCGATCTCACAGACGCTGCAAAAATCACCACAAACCCATTTTTTTACTGTCCCTGCCCCGCTGTTTCGTCTTGTCACTAGACGCCCTCATTTACCAAGGACACGCCCATGACCGACCACCCAGCCCTGCGCTCGCAACGCCTGAACCAGGCCACCCACGCTCCGCACAGCGAGCTCGACGCCCTGGTCAAATCCCACGCGCCATTCGACAGCCGTGAAAGCTTCGCCCGCTTCGTCGTCGCCCAGTACCTGTTCCAGGCCGAACTGCAAGCGCTGTACAACGACCCGCAACTGATCGCCATCGTCCCCGACCTGGCCCAGCGCTGCCGCGCCGAGCAGGCCCGCCTGGACCTGGCTGACCTGAATACCGAAATCCCGGCCGCCGTGCCCGGTGCCCTGCACAATCCGACCCTGGGTGAAGCCCTGGGCTGGATCTTCGTCTCGGAAGGCTCCAAACTTGGCGCTGCGTTTCTGATCAAGCGTGCCGCGGCCCTGGAATTGTCCGACAGTTTCGGTGCCCGCCACCTCGGCGAGCCTGCCGGTGGCCGTGCCGAAGGCTGGAAGCAGTTCACCCGCATCCTGGATGGCCTGGAATTGTCGCCCGAGCAAGACGCCGCCGCCGAGCGCGCTGCAGTTGCCGCCTTCGAGCGCTTCACCGAACTGCTCAAGCATGCCTACGCCGCCGACACCGCGCTGGCCTGAGACGCATCAGCCGGCCACCTCTCCGGTGGCCGGACGTTTTTTTGCAGTGAGACCATGACCCGACCCGCCCGCTCGAAACTGTCCCGCCTGCTGTATGGCATCCTGGCTTACGTAAGCTTGGGGATAGGCCTGGTCGCCATCGTCATTCCCGGCCTGCCGACCACCGAGTTCATCCTGCTGGCCGCCTGGGCCGCCACGCGCAGTTCGCCACGCCTGTCCGCCTGGCTGGAGAACCATCGCCTGTTCGGGCCGATCCTGTACAACTGGCGCAACGGCAAGGTGATCCAGCGCCGTGCCAAGGTCAGTGCCACCGTCAGCATGCTGCTGTGCGCAGGCCTGATGCTGGTGTTCCTCGAACACCACTGGCCGGTGTTTCTGGCGATTGCCGGCATGACCCTGGGCAACCTGTGGATCTGGTCGCGCCCGGAACACCCGTGCGCCGCTCCCTCACAAGCTCAACAGCCCTGAATACAGCAGGTAGGCAGCCAGTGCCGCCCCCGCCAGCACGGCCGCAAAAATCAGCTTTTCCCAAGTGGTGAACAACGTCTGCCCTTGCTCGTGCTTGGCCCGGGCAAACAGGATGACCCCTGGGGCGTAGAGCAGTGCCGACAGCAGCAGGTACTTGAGGCCGCCCGCGTACAACAGCCACACCGCATACAGCAGCGCCAGCGCCGCCACCAGCAGGTCCTTGCGCCGCAGCCCCGCCTGCCCTCGGTAACTCTCGCCGCGCCAGGCCAGCAGCACCGCATAAGCCGCCGACCACAGGTATGGCACCAGAATCATCGACGATGCCAGGTAGATCAGGCTGGTATAGGTACCTTCCGAGACCAGCGTGATCAGCAGGAAGCCCTGGATCATGCAGTTGGTCAGCCACAGGGCATTGGCTGGCACGTGGTTGGCGTTTTCCTTGGCCAGGAAGCGCGGCATGGTCTTGTCGCGCGCCGTGGCATAAAGAATTTCTGCGCACAGCAGTGCCCACGACAGCAAGGCCCCCAGCAACGAAATCGCCAGGCCGATGCTGATCAACAGGCCACCCCAGGGCCCGACGATATGCTCCAGCACCGAGGCCAAGGACGGGTTCTGCAACCCGGCCAGTTCCGGCTGGGTCATCACCCCCAGCGACAGCACGTTGACCAGCACCAGCAGCGCCAGCACCCCGAGAAAGCCGATCACCGTGGCCTTGCCGACATCGGAACGGCGCTGCGCCCGCCCGGAATACACGCTGGCACCCTCGATACCGATGAACACGAACACCGTGACCAGCATCATGTTGCGCACCTGGTCCAGCACATTGCCGAACTGCGGGTTGCTCATGCCCCAGATATCGCGGGTGAAGATATCGGCGCGGAAGGCAAAGGCGGCGATGACGACGAAGATCAGCAAGGGCACCACCTTGGCCACGGTGGTCACCTGGTTGATGAACGCCGCTTCCTTGATGCCACGCAGCACCAGAAAGTGCACGGCCCACAGCAGCAACGAGGCGCAGCCGATGGCAATCGGCGTGTTGCCTTCGCCAAACACCGGGAAGTAGAAGCCCAGGGTGCTGAACAGCAGCACGAAATAGCCGACGTTGCCCAGCCAGGCGCTGATCCAGTAGCCCCAGGCTGACGAAAAGCCCATGTAATCGCCGAACCCGGCTTTCGCATAGGCGTATACCCCTGAATCCAGCTCAGGCTTGCGGTTGGCCAGGGTCTGGAACACGAAGGCCAGCGCCAGCATGCCCACTGCGGTGATCGCCCAGCCGATCAGCACGGCGCCGACGTCGGCACGTGCTGCCATGTTCTGCGGTAACGAGAAGATCCCGCCACCAATCATCGAACCGACCACCAGCGCGATCAGTGCCCCCAGACGCAGCTTTTGTCCCGGCTCGCTCATGGGCCTCCCTTTTTTTGGTGCTGTCATGCGTTTGAAACAGCCATGGGCGCCATATAAATGCTGTCACTTATATAGCCTAAACCATTAAACCTATAGCAGTAATAACCACAATGTCTATCGCCGTGCCTCTGTAAAAACTAGCAGGTGCCCAGCAACTAGAAAAGCATTCGTTAAAACTCGAAATTCTCGTGAAAAATTTGCGAAAGCGACAAAAGCGGCTAGCTTCAGACATCGCAGGCCAAACGGAGCGTTTGCTCTAGAAGGACATGGAGATGCCAGCGCAGAAGGCCTGCAGCTGAGCAGTCGGCACGCTCCAGGAGTCGCGTGTAGGAAATTTCCTACCCTCGCGTTGCCATGAACTGATCCATGTCAGGTCATGGACCAGGCGTCAGATTTATTCTGTCGTCAACTTTCTCCTGGCAGGAGTTGTTAAATGTCTGATTCATCCGGAAAACTAAAACTCGGCGCGTTAGTTGCACTTGTGGTCGGTTCGATGATTGGCGGCGGGATCTTCTCGCTGCCGCAAAACATGGCCGCCAGTGCAGGGGTTGGTGCGGTACTGATTGGCTGGGCGATCACCGCGGTGGGCATGCTGACGCTGGCCTTCGTGTTCCAGACCCTGGCCAACCGCAAGCCTGACCTGGATGGCGGTGTTTACGCCTATGCCAAGGCTGGCTTCGGCGACTACATGGGCTTTTCATCAGCCTGGGGCTACTGGATCAGTGCCTGGCTGGGCAACGTCGGCTACTTCGTGTTGCTGTTCAGCACCCTCGGTTACTTCTTCCCGATCTTCGGCGAAGGCAACACCCCGGCGGCGATCATCGGTGCCTCGGTGCTGCTCTGGGCCGTGCACTTCCTGGTACTGCGTGGCATCAAGGAAGCGGCATTCATCAACCTGGTCACCACCGTGGCCAAGGTCGTGCCGCTGGGGCTGTTCGCCCTGATCTGCCTGTTCGCCTTCAAACTCGACATCTTCACCGCCGACATCTGGGCCGTGGGCACGCCTGACCTGGGCAGTGTGATGAACCAGGTGCGTAACATGATGCTGGTCACCGTCTGGGTGTTCATCGGTATCGAAGGCGCGAGCATCTTCTCGGCACGGGCGGAAAAACGCTCCGACGTCGGCAAGGCCACGGTCATCGGTTTCGTCACCGTGCTGCTGTTCCTGGTGCTGGTCAACGTGCTGTCGCTGGGCATCATGACCCAGCCAGAGCTGGCCAAGCTGCAGAACCCATCGATGGCTGCGGTACTTGAGCATGTGGTCGGCCACTGGGGCGCGGTGCTGATCAGCGTCGGCCTGGTGATCTCGTTGCTGGGGGCCTTGCTGTCGTGGGTGCTGCTGTGCGCCGAGATCATGTTCGCCGCCGCCAAGGACCACACCATGCCGGAGTTCCTGCGCCGCGAGAACGCCAACCAGGTGCCTGCCAACGCCCTGTGGCTGACCAACGCCATGGTGCAGATCTTCCTGGTCATCACCCTGTTCTCCAGCAGTACCTACCTGTCGCTGATCTACCTCGCCACCTCGATGATCCTGGTGCCTTACCTGTGGTCGGCGGCTTATGCCTTCCTGCTGGCACTGCGCAGCGAAACCTACGAGCAGGCCCTTGCCGAGCGGCAGAAGGACCTGATCATCGGCGGCATCGCGCTGATATACGCCATCTGGCTGCTGTATGCCGGCGGCGTGAAATACCTGCTGCTCTCGGCCCTGCTCTATGCCCCTGGCGCGATCCTGTTCGCCAAGGCCAAGCGTGAGGTGGGCCAACCGATTTTCACCAACGTGGAAAAACTGATCTTCGCAGCCGTGGTCATCGGCGCCCTGGTGGCAGCCTTCGGCCTGTATGACGGCTTCCTGACCCTTTGACCCACGTCTTCGTTCAATTGGAGGAATGAAACCATGTCCGCTGAAAAACAGAAGTACGGTGTCCACTCCGAAGCCGGCAAACTGCGCAAGGTAATGGTTTGCGCACCGGGCCTGGCGCACAAGCGGCTGACGCCAAGCAACTGTGACGAGCTGCTGTTCGACGACGTGATCTGGGTCGACCAGGCCAAGCGTGACCACTTCGACTTCGTCACCAAGATGCGTGAGCGCGGCGTCGATGTGCTGGAAATGCACAACCTGCTGACCGACATCGTCCAGCAGCCCGAAGCCCTGAAGTGGATTCTCGACCGCAAGATCACCGATGACACCGTTGGTGTGGGCCTGAACAACGAAGTGCGCAGCTGGCTCGAAAGCCTTGAGCCACGTCACCTGGCCGAGTTCCTGATCGGTGGCGTGGCCGGCCAGGACCTGCCGCAGAGCGAAGGCGCCGATGTGGTCAAGATGTACAACGACTACCTGGGCCACTCCAGCTTCATCCTGCCGCCGCTGCCCAACACCCAGTTCACCCGCGACACCACCTGCTGGATCTACGGCGGCGTGACGCTGAACCCGATGTACTGGCCGGCGCGTCGCCAGGAAACCCTGCTGACCACCGCCATCTACAAGTTCCACAAGGAGTTCACCGGTGCCGACTTCCAGGTCTGGTACGGCGACCCCGACAAGGATCACGGCCAGTCCACCCTCGAAGGCGGTGACGTGATGCCGATCGGCAACGGCATCGTGCTGATCGGCATGGGCGAGCGCACCTCGCGCCAGGCCATCGGCCAGCTGGCTCGCAACCTGTTCGCCAAGGGCGCAGTCAGGGAAGTCATCGTCGCCGGCCTGCCGAAGTCCCGCGCCGCCATGCACCTGGACACCGTGTTCAGCTTCTGCGACCGCGACCTGATCACGGTCTTCCCGGAAGTGGTGAAAGAGATCGTGCCGTTCATCATTCGGCCGGACGAAAGCAAGCCCTATGGCATGGACGTGCGCCGCATCAACAAGTCGTTCATCGAAGTGGTCGGCGAGGAGCTTGGGCTCAAGGATGGCCTGCGCGTCGTAGAGACCGGCGGCAACAGCTTCGCCGCCGAACGTGAACAGTGGGATGACGGCAACAACGTGGTGGCCATCGAACCCGGCGTGGTCATCGGCTACGACCGCAACACCTACACCAATACCCTGCTGCGCAAGGCCGGCATCGAAGTCATCACCATCAGCGCCGGCGAACTGGGCCGTGGCCGTGGCGGCGGCCACTGCATGACCTGCCCGATCGTCCGTGACCCAATCGATTACTAACGACCATTGCCCCCGGCCGCCCTCACGAAGCGGCGGCCGGTGTGTTCACCAAACCCAAGGAGAAAAGTCATGGCGTTCAATATTCACAACCGCAACCTGCTCAGCCTCGAACACCACACCACCCGCGAACTGAAATACCTGCTGGACCTGTCCCGCGACCTCAAGCGCGCCAAGTACACCGGCACCGAGCAGCAGCACCTGAAGGGCAACAACATCGCCCTGATCTTCGAGAAGACCTCGACCCGCACCCGCTGCGCCTTCGAAGTCGCCGCCTATGACCAGGGCGCCAACGTTACCTACATCGACCCCAACTCTTCGCAGATTGGCCACAAGGAAAGCATGAAGGACACCGCCCGCGTACTCGGGCGCATGTACGACGCCATCGAGTACCGCGGCTTCAAGCAGGAAATCGTCGAAGAACTGGCCAAGTTCGCCGGCGTCCCGGTGTTCAACGGCCTTACCGATGAATACCACCCGACCCAGATGATCGCCGACGTGCTGACCATGCGTGAGCACAGCGACAAGCCGCTGCACGACATCAGCTACGCCTACCTGGGAGACGCCCGCAACAACATGGGCAACTCGCTGCTGCTGATCGGCGCCAAGCTCGGCATGGACGTACGCATCGCCGCACCCAAGGCGCTGTGGCCACATGACGACCTGGTCGAGCGTTGCCACAAGTACGCCGAAGAAAGCGGCGCACGCATCACCCTGACCGAAGACCCCAAGGCTGCGGTCAAGGGCGTCGACTTCATCCACACCGACGTCTGGGTCTCGATGGGCGAGCCGATCGAAGCCTGGGGTGAGCGCATCAAGCAGCTCAAGCCTTACCAGGTGAACAAGGAGCTGATGAAAGCCAGCGGCAACCCACGGACCAAGTTCATGCACTGCCTGCCGGCCTTCCACAACTCCGAGACCAAGGTCGGCAAGCAGATTGCCGAACAGTACCCGGACCTGGCCAACGGCATCGAAGTGACCGATGACGTTTTCGAGTCGCCGGCATGCATCGCCTTCGAGCAGGCGGAAAACCGCATGCACACCATCAAGGCGATCCTGGTTTCGACCCTGGCTGACCTGTAAGCCGGCCGCGCCGCCCCTACTCATGGGGCGGCGCCCTTCCCTCTTCGTTAAAGGACATTCCCCATGCGTATCGTTGTTGCATTGGGCGGCAACGCCCTGCTGCGCCGTGGCGAACCCATGACCGCTGACAACCAGCGCGCCAATATCCGCACGGCCACTGAACAGATCGCCAAGATTCACCCCGGCAACGAACTGGTCATCGCCCACGGCAACGGCCCGCAGGTTGGCCTGCTGGCCCTGCAAGGCCTGTCGTACAAGCCCGACGAGGCCTACCCGCTGGACGTGCTCGGCGCCGAGACCGAAGGCATGATCGGCTACATGATCGAACAGGAGCTGGGCAACCTGCTGGACTTCGAAGTGCCGTTCGCCACCCTGCTGACCCAAGTGGAAGTAGACGCCAACGACCCGGCCTTCAAGGACCCGAGCAAGTTCATCGGCCCGGTCTACAGCAAGGAAGACGCCGAGCGCCTGGCCAAGGAAAAAGGCTGGGTGGTCAAGCCCGACGGCGACAAGTACCGCCGCGTGGTCGCCAGCCCGAAACCCAAGCGCATCTTCGAAATCCGCCCGATCAAGTGGCTGCTGGAAAAAAGCAGCATCGTGATCTGCGCCGGTGGTGGCGGCATCCCCACAATGTACGATGAGCACAAGAAGCTCAAAGGCATCGAGGCGGTGATCGACAAGGACCTGTGCTCGGCGCTGCTGGCCGAACAGCTGGAAGCCGACCTTCTGGTAATCGCCACCGACGTCGATGGCGCCTACATTGACTGGGGCAAGCCGACGCAGAAAGCCATTGCCCAGGCCCACCCCGACGAGCTCGAACGCCTCGGCTTCGCGGCCGGTTCCATGGGGCCGAAGGTGCAGGCTGCCTGCGACTTTGCCCGGCACACCGGCAAAGTGGCGGTGATCAGCTCGCTGGAGAACATCGAGGGCATCGTCAAAGGCGTCGCCGGTACCCGCGTGAGCACCGAAAAGCCAGGCATCAGCTACCGTTGATTGCAGTGGGCGGGCTTACCGGGCCCGCCATTTTCACCTTCCGGAGGAGTTTGCCATGGCCCAGTTCCACCCCGGTCATGTACACATCGAGCGCACTGCGCTGACCAAGAACGACCACAGTTACGACCTCAACATCGAGTACGAAGCGTTTTCAGACCCCAAGGAAGGCAGAGGCATCCAGTTCCGCATGCATGGCATCATCGAGGGCAAGACCGTCGATGAGCAGTTCTTCCTGGCCAAGGACCAGGTGTTGCCGAGTTTTCTCAGCGTGGCTTCGCGTAAGGCCCAGTCCTACCTCGCGTCGCACCAGAAGTTCGAAACCCTGGGTTCGCCGCACAAGCTTTACGACGCCATGTTCGAAGACATCCGCCAGAAGCTGGATGTGAAATCGGGCGACCCGATAAAGCCTGAACACCTCGAGTAACTCCAAGGCCTGGGCTGCTTCGCAGCCCATCGCAGGCATGCGCAATACCTGTGGGAGCCGCGCTTGCCGGCGATGGGCCGCAAAGCGGCCCCGGCGATGTTAAGGCATACTACCGCCCTCCCAGGCCACCACTTTCACCGTCCTCATGCGCATCCACGTCAGCTTCATCGACCGCGTCGGCATCACCCAGGAAGTCCTCGCCCTGCTCGGTGCCCGCAACCTCAACCTGGACGCCGTGGAAATGATCCCGCCGAACGTCTACATCGACGCCCCCACGCTCAGCCCGGCAGTGCTCGAAGAGCTCCACGACGCGCTGTTCGAAGTCCGTGGCGTGCAGTCGGTGGACGTGGTCGATATCCTCCCCGGCCAGCGCCGCCACCTGCAACTCGACGCCCTGCTGGCAGCCATGAGCGACCCGGTGCTGGCGGTCGACAGTGCCGGCAAGGTGCTACTGGCAAACCCGGCGTTGATCGCCCTGTGCGGCCGGGAGTCCGCAGGGCGCACGGTGGGCGAACTGTTCAACGACCCGGACCTGCTGCAGGCGCTGCTGGACAACAACTTCCACCTGCCGATGCGCGAGATGCAACTCAACGGCCAGAGCTTGCTGCTGGACGCCTCGCCGATCACCAACGCCGGCGGCCTGCTGACGTTGTATGCGCCCAACCGCATGGGCGAGCGCCTGTCGGCCCTGCACCACGACCATGCCGAAGGCTTCGATGCGCTGCTCGGCGAATCACCAGCAATCCGCACCCTCAAGGCCCGCGCCCTGCGCGTGGCAGCGCTCGACGCGCCGCTGCTGGTACACGGCGAAACCGGTACCGGCAAGGAACTGGTGGCCCGCGCCTGCCATGCCATCAGCAGCCGCCAGGCCGCACCGTTCCTCGCCCTCAACTGCGCTGCGCTACCCGAGAGCCTGGCCGAGAGCGAGCTGTTCGGCTATGCCCCCGGCGCCTTCACCGGGGCCCAGCGCGGCGGCAAGCCGGGGCTGATGGAGCTGGCCAACCAGGGTACGGTGTTTCTCGACGAGATCGGCGAAATGTCGCCGTACTTGCAAGCCAAGCTGTTGCGTTTTCTCAGTGACGGCAGCTTCCGCCGGGTGGGCGGCGACCGCGAGGTGAAGGTGGATGTGCGGATCATCAGCGCCACCCACCGCGACCTGGAACGCATGGTCGCCGAAGGCACTTTCCGTGAAGACCTGTTCTACCGGCTGAATGTGCTCAACCTGCAGGTACCACCGCTGCGTGATCGTGGCCAGGACATCCTGATGCTGGCGCACTACTTCATGCAGCAGGCCTGCACGCAGATCCAGCGCCCGGCCTGCCGGCTGACGCCTGCCACCCATTCGGCACTGCTGGCCAACCCTTGGCCCGGCAACGTGCGCCAGCTACAGAACGTGATTTTCCGTGCAGCAGCGATCTGCGAAAGCAACCTGGTGGATATCGGTGACCTGGACATCGCCGGGACATCGGTGGCGCGTGGGCAGGACGGCGACGTGGCGAGCCTGGAGCAGGCAGTGGGGGACTTCGAGCGTGAACTGCTGCAACGGTTGTATGCCAGTTACCCTTCGACCCGGCAACTGGCGGGGCGACTGCAGACTTCGCACACGGCTATTGCACAACGCTTGCGCAAATACGGTATTCCAGCGAGAAACTAAAGCTTTATACCGTTTGGTTTCAGATTACTCCTACGGGTCAGACCAATACTTCAACAAGCACTGCTGCGAAAATGGCGCTCATCTTTGTTGATGGAGAGAGAGCGCCTCTCATGCTTGAACTCGACTTCTACGGCACATTGGTCGCCGCCTCACTGGTGCTGTTACTGGGCCACGGGCTGGTGACGCGTGTCGCTGTCCTGCGAACCTACAATATCCCCGAACCTGTTGCAGGCGGCCTGGTCGTTGCCCTGCTCCTGCTGGTGTTACGCAGCTTCGACCTGAAAGTGCAATTCGATACTTCATTGCAAGCACCGTTGATGCTGGCCTTCTTCGCCACCATCGGACTGAACGCAGACTTCGCCAGTTTGAAAAAAGGCGGGCGCGTGGTCGGCATCTTCCTGGTCGTGGTGACCGGCTTGCTGCTGGTGCAGAATGCCATGGGCATCGGCCTGGCCACGGCATTGGGGCTGGATCCGTTGATGGGCCTGCTGACCGGTTCCATCACGCTGTCCGGCGGCCACGGCACGGGCGCGGCCTGGAGCAGCACCTTCAGCGAAAAATATGGCCTGGCCTCCGCCTCGGAACTGGCCTTGGCCTCCGCCACCTTTGGCTTGGTGCTGGGTGGCCTGATCGGCGGCCCGGTTGCCCGCCTGCTGATCAAGCGCGTGCAGACGCCCGGCCAGGATCAGGCAGTAGCGCACTTGCCAAAAGGCTTTGAAGAGCCTGAAAAAGAACGCCTGATTACACCGTTCTCATTCATCGAGACGTTGGCACTCATATCGGTCAGCCTGCTTGGCGGCACCTTGCTCAATAGCCAACTGCATGGCACGGCATTCGAATTGCCGACATTCGTTTGCGTGTTGTTTGTTGGCGTCCTGTTACGCAACGGCCTATCTGCACTGGGTGTGTATCAGGTGTTCGAACGCGAAGTCTCAGTGCTCGGCAACGTCAGCCTGTCGCTGTTCCTGGCCATTGCACTGATGTCGCTCAAGTTGTGGGACCTGGCGGCCCTGGCCCTGCCCTTCCTGATTATCCTGGCCGCACAGACGTTGCTCATGGCGCTGTTCGCGATCTTCGTCACCTTCCGGGTCATGGGCAGCAATTACGATGCAGCGGTATTGGCAGCCGGGCATTGCGGATTCGGCCTGGGTGCCACGCCAACCGCCATCGCCAACATGCAAGCCGTAACCCACCGCTTCGGGCCTTCGCATCTGGCGTTTCTGGTGGTGCCGATGGTAGGAGCATTCTTCATCGATATCATCAATGTCATCGTCATCAAGCTGTACCTGGCATTGCCGTTTTTCGCTGCGGGCTAAGCCCAAACGCCTCATTGTATTGATTTCAATACAGCGTATTGAAATCAATACAAACCCCTTCCGATCCGTCTGTGCAAGGGTTTGATCGCCAAACTCTTTTTCCTTCCTTGCCAACTGTAGCGTTTTCATTCCAAAACAATTGCAGAATGATGACGATCAATACTCAACCTATTGTTTTATAAGACTTTTTTACGACTGGCCGCATTATTGCTAAGGGAATCCTAACCCAAGAGCGCGGACGCACCGCGCCCAACGCCCTGCTTCCCGAGGATTCCCCATGAGCGAGTTGCGTTTCACCGAAGATCACGAATGGCTGCGCGTCGAAGCCGACGGTAGCGTCACTGTGGGCATCACCGCCTACGCCCAGAACGCCCTTGGCGATGTGGTTTTCGTGCAACTGCCTGAACTGCAGCAGTATGAAAAAGGCAACGAAGCGTCCACCGTCGAATCGGTCAAGGCCGCCAGCGGCGTGTACATGCCCCTGACCGGTGAAGTGGTCGAGGTCAACGATGGCCTCAACGACAGCCCTGAACTGGTCAACGAAGACCCGCTGGGCGAAGGCTGGTTCTTCCGCTTCATCCCGGCCGACATGAGCGAAGTCACCGCCCTGCTCGACCAGGACGCCTACGACCGCCTGATCAAAGCCAACGACGACGCCTGAGGAATCCGACCATGACCATCAACCTCGGCACCGCCAACGAATTCATCGCCCGTCACATCGGCCCACGCGCCGCTGACGAGCAGGCCATGCTCGCCACCCTGGGCTTCGACTCGCTGGACGCCATGAGCGCCGCCGTCATCCCCGACAGCATCAAGGGCACCAGCGTGCTCGGCTCGGAAGACGGCCAGAGCGAGGCCGATGCCCTCGCTGCGCTGAAAGCCATCGCCGGCAAGAACGAACTGTTCAAGAGCTACATCGGCCAGGGCTACTACAACACCCACACCCCGGCACCGATCCTGCGCAACCTGCTGGAAAACCCGGCCTGGTACACCGCCTACACCCCGTACCAGCCAGAAATTTCCCAGGGCCGCCTGGAAGCGCTGCTGAACTTCCAGACCCTGATCAGCGACCTTACCGGCCTGCCGATCGCCAACGCATCCTTGCTCGACGAAGCCACCGCTGCTGCCGAAGCCATGACCTTCTGCAAGCGCCTGTCGAAGAACAAGGCCAGCCACGCGTTCTTCGCCTCCGTGCACTGCCACCCGCAGACCCTCGACGTGCTGCGCACCCGTGCCGAACCGCTGGGCATCGAGATCGTGGTTGGCGACGAGCGTGAACTGAACGATGTCAGCGCCTTCTTCGGCGCCCTGCTGCAATACCCGGCCAGCAATGGTGAAGTGTTCGACTACCGCGAAGTCGTCGAGCGTTTCCACGCCGCCAACGCCCTGGTTGCCGTTGCCGCCGACCTGCTGGCCCTGACCCTGCTGACCCCGCCGGGCGAGTTCGACGCCGACGTGGCAATCGGCAGCGCCCAGCGCTTCGGCGTGCCACTGGGCTTCGGTGGCCCGCACGCGGCCTACTTCGCCACGCGCGATGCCTTCAAGCGCGACATGCCAGGCCGCCTGGTCGGCGTGTCGATCGACCGCTTCGGCAAGACCGCCCTGCGCCTGGCCATGCAAACCCGCGAACAGCACATCCGCCGCGAGAAGGCCACCAGCAACATCTGCACCGCCCAGGTGCTGCTGGCCAACATCGCCAGCATGTTCGCCGTGTACCACGGCCCGGCCGGCCTCAAGCGCATTGCCGAACGCACTCACGCCCTGACTGCAATTCTGGCAGCCGGCCTGAAAGCCCTGGGCCTGGAAGTGGTTGGCGAAACCGCCTTCGACACCCTGACCCTGGCCACCGGCAGCGCCACCGCCAGCCTGCACGACAAGGCCCGCGCCCAGCGCATCAACCTGCGCCAGATCGACGCCACTCGCCTGGGCCTGTCGCTCGACGAAACCAGCACCCAGGCCGACGTCGAGGCCCTCTGGCAACTGTTCGGCGCTGACCAGGCCCAGCCTGACTTCGCCGCCCTGGCCGCCAGCACCGGCTCGCGCCTGCCGGCCGCCCTGCTGCGCCAGTCGGCCATCCTCGAGCACCCGGTGTTCAACCGTTACCACAGCGAAACCGAGCTGATGCGCTACCTGCGCCGCCTGGCCGACAAGGACCTGGCGCTGGACCGCAGCATGATCCCGCTGGGCTCGTGCACCATGAAGCTCAACGCTGCCAGCGAAATGATCCCGGTCACCTGGGCCGAATTCGGCAACCTGCACCCGTTCGCCCCGGCCGCGCAGAGCCAGGGCTACCTGCAGATGACCACCGAGCTGGAAGCCATGCTCTGCGCCGCCACCGGCTACGACGCCGTGTCGCTGCAGCCCAACGCCGGCTCCCAGGGTGAGTACGCAGGCCTCTTGGCCATCCGTGCCTACCACCGCAGCCGTGGCGAAGGCCACCGCGACATCTGCCTGATCCCGTCTTCGGCCCACGGCACCAACCCGGCGACCGCCCACATGGCCGGTATGCGCGTGGTGGTCACCGCTTGTGACGCCCGTGGCAACGTCGATGTCGAGGACCTGCGGGCCAAGGCCATCGAACACCGCGAGCGCCTGGCCGCGATCATGATCACCTACCCGTCGACCCACGGCGTGTTCGAGGAAGCGATCGGCGAAATCTGCGCGATCATCCATGACAATGGCGGCCAGGTTTATATCGACGGTGCCAACATGAATGCCATGGTCGGCCTCTGCGCCCCGGGCAAGTTCGGCGGCGACGTGTCGCACCTGAACCTGCACAAGACCTTCTGCATTCCGCACGGTGGTGGCGGCCCAGGCGTCGGCCCGATTGGCGTCAAGTCGCACCTGGCGCCGTTCCTGCCAGGCCACGCTGCGCTGGCAAATACCGAGGGCGCGGTGTGCGCCGCGCCGTTCGGCAGCGCCAGCATCCTGCCGATCACCTGGATGTACATCCGCATGATGGGCGGTGCCGGCCTCAAGCGTGCTTCGCAGATGGCGATCCTCAACGCCAACTACATCGCCCGCCGCCTGGAAGAGCACTATCCTGTCCTGTACACCGGTGGCAATGGCCTGGTCGCCCACGAATGCATCCTCGACCTGCGCCCGCTCAAGGACACCAGCGGCATCAGCGTCGATGACGTGGCCAAGCGCCTGATCGACTTCGGTTTCCATGCACCGACCATGTCGTTCCCGGTGGCCGGCACGCTGATGATCGAACCGACCGAAAGCGAGTCCAAGGAAGAACTGGATCGTTTCTGCGATGCGATGATCCAGATCCGCGAAGAGATTCGCGCAGTGGAGAACGGCAGCCTGGACAAGGACGACAACCCGCTGAAGAACGCCCCGCACACGGCGGCCGAGCTGGTTGGCGAATGGGCCCATGGCTACGGCCGCGAGCAGGCGGTGTACCCACTGCCGAGCCTGGTGGAAGGCAAGTACTGGCCGCCGGTTGGCCGGGTCGACAACGTGTTCGGCGACCGCAACCTGGTCTGCGCCTGCCCGTCGATCGAGAGCTATCAGGACGCCTGATAGCTCCCAGGTTTGCCACATACCCTGTGGGAGCGGGTTTACCCGCGAATGCGACAGTAAAGCCACCATTGCATTCGCGGGTAAACCCGCTCCCACAAGCTCCAGCGCCCGCCCAAACAAATTGGCAGGAGGTTCCCATGTCACTGAGCGTCTTCGACCTGTTCAAGATCGGCATCGGCCCCTCCAGCTCCCACACGGTCGGCCCGATGCGCGCCGCCGCGCGCTTCGCCGAAGGGCTGCGCCGCGATGGCCTGCTGGCCAGCACCGTTTGCGTCAAGGCCGAGCTGTATGGCTCACTCGGCGCCACCGGCAAAGGCCACGGCAGTGACAAGGCGGTATTGCTCGGCCTGGAAGGCGAGCACCCAGATACCGTCGACACCGAGTCCATTCCCGCCCGCCTGCAGGCCATCCGCACCAGCGGCCAGCTCAGCCTGCTGGGTGAACAGACCATCGCCTTCGTTGAGAAGCAGCACCTGGCGATGATCCGCAAGCCACTGGCCTATCACCCCAACGGCATGATCTTTCGCGCCTTCGATGCCGCCGGGTTGCAAATCCGCAGCCGCGAGTACTACTCGGTGGGCGGCGGTTTCGTGGTCGACGAAGACGCTGCCGGCCAAGACCGCATCGTCGAGGACAGCACCGTGCTGGCCTACCCGTTCAAGACCGCCAAGGAACTGCTCGGCCATTGCACCGCGCAGCACCTGTCGATCAGCCAGGTGATGCTGGCCAACGAGGCGGCCTGGCGCCCGGAGGCCGAGACCCGCGCCGGGCTGCTACGCATCTGGCAGGTCATGCAGGACTGCGTCGAGGCCGGCTACCGCCATGAGGGCATCCTGCCCGGCGGGCTCAAGGTCAAGCGCCGCGCGCCGGCGTTGTACCGGCAGCTCAGCCGCCACCCGGAAGCCAGCCTGCGCGATGCCCTGTCAGTCCTCGACTGGGTCAACCTCTACGCCTTGGCAGTCAACGAGGAAAACGCCTACGGCGGGCGTGTGGTCACCGCACCGACCAACGGCGCGGCGGGCATCGTCCCGGCAGTGCTGCACTACTACATGCGCTTCGTCCCTGGCGCCAACGAGGACGGCGTGGTGCGTTTTCTGCTCACCGCTGCCGCCATCGGCATCCTTTACAAGGAAAACGCCTCGATTTCCGGCGCCGAGGTCGGCTGCCAGGGCGAGGTCGGTGTGGCCTGTTCAATGGCCGCAGGCGCCCTGTGCGAAGTGATGGGCGGCACCCCACAGCAAGTGGAAAACGCCGCTGAAATCGGCATGGAACACAACCTCGGCCTGACCTGCGACCCCATCGGTGGCCTGGTTCAGGTGCCCTGTATCGAGCGCAACGCCATGGGTTCGGTGAAAGCCATCAATGCCGTGCGCATGGCCCTGCGTGGCGACGGGCAGCACTACGTGTCGCTCGACAAGGTAATCCGCACCATGCGCCAGACCGGCGCCGACATGAAAAGCAAATACAAGGAGACCGCCCGCGGCGGTCTGGCCGTCAACATCATCGAATGTTGAACCGACAAAAAAACCAAGGAGTCATCGATGTCCGAAACACTGCAAAAGACCCCGCTGCACGCCCTGCACCTGGAGCTGGGCGCGCGCATGGTGCCGTTCGCCGGCTTCGACATGCCGGTGCAGTACCCATTGGGCGTGCTCAAGGAACACCTGCATACCCGCGAGCAAGCCGGCCTGTTCGACGTCTCGCACATGGGCCAGATCGTCCTGCGTGGCGCCGATGCAGCCAAGGCCCTGGAATCGCTGGTACCGGTGGACATCATCGACCTGCCGGTGGGGATGCAGCGCTATGCCATGTTCACCAACGAGCAGGGCGGCATCCTCGACGACCTGATGGTCGCCAACCTCGGTGACGACACCCTGTTCCTGGTGGTCAATGCCGCCTGCAAGGATCAGGACCTGGCCCACCTGCAAGCGCACATCGGCAGCCGTTGCGACGTGCAGCCCTTGTTCGAGCAACGCGCCCTGCTCGCCCTGCAAGGCCCGGCGGCGGTCAAGGTGCTGGAGCGCCTGGCGCCGGAAGTGGCCGGCATGACCTTCATGCAGTTCCGCCCGGTGAGCCTGCTGGGTGAAGACTGCTTCGTCAGCCGTTCGGGCTACACCGGCGAAGACGGCTAC
>NZ_VZII01000055.1 GCF_009391885.1 Pseudomonas sp. MN1F
TCCGGGGCTATAGCTCAGCTGGGAGAGCGCCTGCATGGCATGCAGGAGGTCAGCGGTTCGATCCCGCTTAGCTCCACCAATTCTGCCAGGGTTCGATTCATCGAATCTTCGCGAAGGTTACGTCCCCTTCGTCTAGTGGCCTAGGACACCGCCCTTTCACGGCGGTAACAGGGGTTCGAGTCCCCTAGGGGACGCCATTTTTACCCGCGTTTTGCGGGACTTTAAAGGCTCATTCGCTTATTGAATGGGCCTTTTGTTTTTTCCTCCCCAAAATATTCCGGCGCCGACAAATGGCGGCAGATTTTGCTTGCCAAAAAATATGATGAGAATAATATTTCGATCATCATATTTTGAGCGGCGAGCCGGCCAATGAGCGACAAGAAGAGCAAGACCCGCGAACGTATTCTGGAAGCTGCGCGCAGCGCGTTGATCCAGCATGGCCCGGCCGAGCCGAGTGTCAGCCAGGTGATGGGCGCGGCAGGGCTGACCGTTGGCGGGTTCTACGCGCACTTCGAGAGCAAGGACGAGCTCATGCTCGAGGCCTTCCGCCAGTTGCTGAACGAGCGGCGTGCCTTGCTCGCCCAGGTCGACCCGAACCTGGATGGGGAAGGGCGCCGCGCCCTGGTGAGTGCCTTCTATCTGTCGCGCAAGCACCGTGACGCCGAAGTGCATGCCTGTCCGCTACCTAACTCGCTCGGTGAGATGCAACGCCTGCCAGAAGCGTTCCGCGAGGTGCTGGCCGAGCATATCGAGCTGATGACCGCGGCCATGGTCGACCGCCCGGAAGACGCCGACAAGGCCTTGGCTGACCTGGCCCTGATGATCGGTGGCTTGGCCCTGGCGCGGGCCTTGGGCCCGGTTGAGCTGTCCGACCGCATTCTACGTGCCGCCAAGTCGGCAGTTCTCTGATACCCCTGATCCTGGAGCAAGGCGATGACTACCCTGAGCTGGATTCGTGGCGTAAATGGCACCCTGGGTCGACTGGCCCCTGAGCACGTCGCCAGCAAGATGCGCCGTGCCTTCATGACCCCGCGCAACCTGCCGCCCCGGCAATGGGAGCTGCCGCTGCTGGCCAGCGCCGAGCGCATCACCTTGCGCTTCGGCCTGTCGGCCTTGCGCTGGGGCAAGGGGCCGACGGTGTTGCTGATGCATGGCTGGGAAGGGCGCCCAACCCAGTTTGCGGCATTGATCGAAACCCTGGTGCAGGCCGGGCACACCGTGGTGTCGCTGGAAGGGCCGGCCCATGGCCGTTCGCCCGGCCAGCAGGCGCACGTGGTGCTGTTTGCCCGGGCGCTGCTGGAAGCGGCTGCCGAATTGCCGCCGCTGCGTGCCGTGATTGGTCACTCCATGGGCGGTGCCAGTGTGTTGCTGGCCCTGCAGATGGGGCTGCGTGCCGAGGCTGCAGTGAGCATTGCGGCGCCAGCGCAGCTGCTCGGTGTGCTGCGTGGTTTTGCCCATCGCCTGGGTTTGCCGGCGCGGGCCAGGGCGGCGTTCATTCGCCAGGTCGAGCAGGATGTCGGCATGCAGATCGCCCGTCTCGATGTCAATGGCTACCAGCTGGAGCTGCCGGGGCTGGTGGTGCATGCGGTGGATGACGCACTGGTGCCTGCCGGTGAAGCGCAGGTCATTCACAAGGCCTGGTTCGATAGCCGGCTCATGCTGCTGGAGGAGGGCGGGCACCAACGGGTGCTGGCTGACCCGCGTCTGAGCGATGCGGTGTTGGAGCTGCTGGCCCGTGAACCTTCGCGGCAGAGTGCCTGAACATCCGTTACACTCGGCCCGTTCACTGATATTGGGAGCGGGCATGAGCTGGGACCTGGCAACGCCATTCATCATCGACCTGCGCGTCGGTAGCGAGGACATCGACGGCCTCGGTCACGCCAACAACGCGGTCTACGTCACCTGGCTGGAGCGCTGCGCCTGGCGCCACTCCCAGCGCCTGGGCCTGGACCTGGCCGAATATCGGCGCCTGGACCGGGCCATGGCGGTGGTACGCCACGAGATCGACTACCTGGCCGCGGGCTACGAGGACGACGAGCTGCAACTGGCCACCTGGATCGTCGACTGGGACCAGCGCTTGCGCATGACTCGGCGCTTCCAGCTCAAGCGCCCGCGCGACGGCGTGACCTTGCTGCGTGCGCAGACCACCTTCGCCTGCATTGAGCTGTCCAGCGGCAAGCCCAAGCGCATGCCGGCCGAGTTTCTCGACGGTTACGGGCCGGCGCTGATCGGCAGCTGAAGTAACGGCATTTTTTGCTAGACTGCCGCCTTTTTCGCCGAGACCCAGACATGCAAATTGCCCTGGCCCCCATGGAGGGGCTGGTCGACAACATCCTGCGCGACGTCCTGACCCGAGTGGGTGGCATCGATTGGTGCGTCACCGAGTTCATCCGCGTGTGCGACCGCCTGCTGCCGGCGTCTTCATTCGACAAGCTCGCCCCAGAGCTGCGCCAGGGCGCGCGTACCGCCGCTGGTGTGCCGATGCGCGTGCAGTTGCTGGGCTCGGACCCTGTATGCCTGGCGGAAAACGCCGCGCTAGCCTGTGAGCTGGGCGCGCCGGTCATCGACCTGAACTTCGGCTGCCCGGCCAAGACCGTGAACAAGTCGCGTGGCGGCGCGGTGCTGCTCAAGGAGCCGGAGCTGTTGCATGCCATCGTCCGTGAAGTGCGCCGCGCGGTGCCCGCGCATATCCCGGTCACTTCCAAGATGCGCCTGGGCTTCGACAGCCCGGATGGGGCGCTGGATTGCGCCACGGCCTTGGCCGAGGGCGGCTCGGCGCACCTGGTGGTGCATGCGCGGACCAAGGTCGAAGGCTACAAGCCGCCCGCCCACTGGGAGTGGGTGGCGCGGGTGCAGGATGTGGTCCGGGTGCCGGTGTTTGCCAACGGTGAAATCTGGACCGTCGACGACTGGCGGCGTTGCCGCGAGGTCAGCGGTGCGCAAGACATCATGCTGGGGCGAGGGCTGGTGTCGCGCCCGGACCTGGCCCTGCAGATCGCCGCAGCGCGTGACGGGCACGAATACCAGCCGATGAGCTGGGCTGAGCTGCTGCCGTTGCTGCGCGAGTTCTGGCGCCAGGCCCAGGCCAAGCTGTCGCCGCGCTATGCGCCGGGGCGGATGAAGCAGTGGCTGGCGATGCTGACCCGTGGTTATCCCGAGGCGGTGGTGCTGTTTGCCGAGTTGCGGCGCGAGGACGATTGCGCGCGGATCAGCCGGTTGCTTGGGGTTGATGCAACCACCTTTGAGGCCTGTGTAGCCTGAACTGGCCTCTTCGCGTCGAACCGCCGCGAAGGGGCCATCGGCTCAAACGCTGAATTCAAATTTTTTTTTCTGTCCCCTTGAAAGCTTTTTTGCTGGCCATATTTCTTCAGTACGCGATGCCGAAGTCGGGTCGCGCAATGACTTACTTGCTGAATTTCAGGAGTTTATGACCATGACTAGCGCTTTCTCTCTCGCTCCACTGTTCCGCCATTCCGTTGGCTTCGACCGTTTCAACGACCTGTTCGAGTCTGCGGCACGCAATGAGGCGGGTAGCAGCTACCCACCCTACAACGTGGAAAAACATGGCGATGACCACTATCGCATCGTGGTTGCCGCAGCCGGTTTCCAGGAACAGGACCTCGACCTGCAAGTCGAAAAGGGTGTCCTGACGGTGATCGGCGGCAAGCGCGAAAACGACGCTGCTGAAGTGACCTACCTGCACCAGGGCATTGCCCAGCGTGCCTTCAAGCTGTCGTTCCGCCTGGCTGACCACATCGAGGTGAAATCGGCGGGCCTGGCCAACGGCCTGCTCAGCATCGACCTGCTGCGCATCGTGCCTGAAGAGGCCAAGGCCAAGCGTATCCCGATCAATGGCGACAAGCCGGCACTGAACTGAGTTCGGTAAGAAGACAGAAAGGGCACCTTCGGGTGCCCTTTTTGCGTTTTCAGTAATCCGCCGGTGCTTCCAGCAACATCTGCCTGAACTCCGGCAGTGGTAGTGGTCGGCTGTGCAGGTAACCCTGATACAGGTGGCAGCCCAGGCGTTCGAGAAACGCCAGTTGCTCGGTCAGCTCCACCCCCTCGGCAATCACTGCCAGGTCAAGGCTGCGGGCCATGGCCACGATGGCGCGGACAATCTCGGCGTCATTGGGGTCGTCCGGGGCGTCGCGGACGAACGTCTGGTCGATTTTCAGCGCGTCCACCGGCAGGCGCTTGAGATAAGTCAGCGAGGAATAGCCGGTGCCGAAGTCATCCATGGCAAAGCTCACGCCATAGCGCTTGAGTTCACGCATCTTGCTGATGGTGTCTTCCAGGTTCTGGATGACGATGCCCTCGGTGATCTCCAGCTTCAGCATTTTTCGCGGCAGGCGGTAGTCGTCCAGGCTGCGCAGTACCCGCTGGACGAAGTCGTTCTGGCGGAACTGCCGCGGGCTGATGTTCACGCACAGGCTGAAGTCATCGGCATTGATCAGGCGGTCTTCCAGCATGCGCGCGCAGGCGTCACAGGCTTCGTCGAGGATCCAGCTGCCAACTTCCAGTATCAGGCCGCTTTCTTCCAGCACCTGGATAAACTGCGCCGGGGGTTGCTGGCCCAGTTGCGGATGGTGCCAGCGCAGCAGCACTTCGGCACCGACGATGCGATTGTCGCGGGCATCGACCTGGGGCTGGAAATGCAAGGCCAGTTCGCCGCGGGCCAGCGCCAGGCGCAGGTCGCTTTCCATGCGCAGGCGTTCGCTGGCGGCCTTCTGCATGGTGGTATGGAACAGTTGGGTGGTGTTGCGCCCTGAATCCTTGGCTCGGTAAAGGGCGATATCGGCGCGCTTGAGCAGGTCGGCCGGCGTCGCACCATGGTCGGGGATCAGCGCCACGCCGATGCTGGGTGTCACCTGCAGGCGCTGGCCGTCCAGCGACATCGGTTCGGCGAGCAGTTCGCGCAGGGTGTCGGCCAGCTCGCGGACCTTGCCTTCCACCGCTTCGCGGCTGCCTTCCAGGCCACTGAGCAGCACCACGAACTCATCGCCGCCCAGACGTGCCACGGTGTCTTCCAGGCGCACACTGGCCTCCAGGCGTGCAGTGATGATCTTCAGCACGGTGTCGCCCACCGGGTGCCCAAGCGAGTCGTTGATGTGCTTGAAATGGTCGAGGTCGAGGAACAGCAGCGCGCCACGCAGGTTGTGGCGGCGCAACAGGGCAATCTGCTGGCTCAGGCGGTCCATCAGCAAGGCGCGGTTGGGCAGGTTGGTCAGCGGGTCGTGGTAGGCGAGGTGACGGATTTGCGCCTGGGCGTTCTTCAGCTGGCTGACATCACGGGCGGTCAGCAGCAAGCAGTCGGCCTCATTGAGGCTGATCGGCTCCACCGACACCTCCACGGTGAGGATGTCGCCGCGCTTGTTGCGCCCGAGCATTTCCCGGTGGTGCACCCGGCCACGTTCCTTGAGCTCGCTGAGCAAGGCGCTGCGCTGCTTGTCGTCGGCCCAGATGCCGATTTCGTAGACGCTGCGGCCGATCACTTCGTCGGCGCTGTAACCGGTCAGGCGGCAGAAGCCGTCGTTGACCTCCAGGTAGCGGCCACTGCGGCGCTCGGTGATGGTGATGGCGTCGGGGCTGGAGTGGAAGGCCTTGGCGAACTTCTCTTCGCTGGCCTTGAGTGCCGCCTCGGCACGTTGCTGCTGGGTGATGTCGCGCAGAGTGGTGACGCTGCACGGCTGGTCATCGACGCTGATCAGGCGGCTGGCGATGACGCAGGTCAGCGGCGAGCCATTGCGGTGGTTGACCACCACCGCCACGTTGCTCAGTGCCTGCTCGCGGATCACCCGTTCGATGCGTCGGGCGCGTTCGATCGATTCGGCCCACAGGCCAATCTCTTCGGCGGTGCGGCCGATCACCTGTTCGGCGCTCCAGCCGAAGGTCTGGGTGAAGGCCGGGTTGATCTCGATGAACTGGCCGGTGTCCTGGCGGGTCACGCAGATCGGGTCGGGGCTGACCTGGAACAGGCTGGCGAATTTTTCTTCCGAGGCGCTCAGGCGCTGTTCGCGTTCCACCTGCTCGGTGATGTCGAGCAAGGTGCCAGCCATGCGCAACGGGTTGCCCTGATCGTCGCGGTACAGGCGGGCACGGCTTTCGATGTAGCGCGAGGTGCCGTTTTCCAGCTGCACGCGGTAGGTGATCTGGTAGTTGCCGGCCGGGCCTTCGCGCAGGCTGCGGTAGGCCTGGCGCATGCTGGAGCGTTCGTGTTCCGGCACGCCTTCGAAGAACGAATCGAACGATTCATGGAACGGCACCGGGTCCAGCCCGTGCAGTTGTGCGGCGCGGGCCGAGCCGTAGAGCATGCCGCTGGGGATGTGCCAGTCCCAGGTGCCCAGTTGCGCCGAGTCCAGCGCCAGGTCGAGGCGTTCCTGGCTGTCCTTGAGGGCCTGTTCGGCGCGTTTGCGCTCGGTGGTGTCGACGAAGGTGCTGATCAGGTAGGTCACTCCCTCCATCTCGATGCTCTGGGTGCACAGGATGCCGTCGTGGAGTTTGCCGGTGCTGGCGCGGAACTGCACTTCCATGATTGCCGGGCCGTGGTTGGCGCGGGTGGCCTCGATGACCTGGTGGCGTTGTTCGGGGTTGACCCACAGGCCCAGCTCGATGCTGGTCTTGCCGATCACCTGGCCGCCGGGCCAGCCGAACATGTCCTCGAAGTGCTGGTTGACCTCGATGATCATGCCGTCCTGGCGGCGGCTCAGCAGAATGGCGTTGGGGCTCAGGTGGAACAGCGTGGCGAAGCGCTTTTCCGAGTTGATCAGCGCGGTTTCCCGTTCACGCTGGCGGGTGATTTCGCGGATCACCCCGATCATCTGCCTCCGGCCATGGCGGTCATGGGTCAGGCTGCCGTTGATTTCCAGCCAGTGCAAGGTGCCATCCGGCCAACGAATGCGATGGCGCATGGCTTGCTCTACCGGCTCGCCATTGACCACCGCGTGGAACAGCTGGCGGGTGCGGGCACGGTCTTCTTCCGGCAACAGGTCGAGGTAATCGATGTCATTGGGCAGCGGGCGTTGCGGGTCGAAGCCGAACAGCGCCTGGGTGCCCCGTGACCAGCTGATCCGGCCAGTGTCGATATCCCATAGCCAGGCGCCCAGGCGTGCGCCATTGAGCGCGGCCAGCAGCTGCGGGGCGTTCTGCCAGGCCTGTTCCGATTCCTGCGGGTCGGCCGCTGGGATGCGCGGCAGGCGCGGAAAGCGATTTGCTGATTTGGGCATTGGTACCAGACCTTTGGCGTGTGACGCGTCCTTGAGTTGGAAATGCCGAGCTGACGACCGGTCAGGCGGACCCTGCGTGGCTGTCGAGCAGGGCCATGAAGGCCCTTGCAGCGTTCGATAGCGTGCGCTCCGTGTGCAGAATGTAGCCTAGCTGGCGCGACAGCTGTATGCCGGGCAAGGCGATGGGTGCAACCTGATCATCCAGCATAGTCCGGGGCAGCACGCTCCACGCCAGGCCGATCGACACCATCATCTTGATGGTCTCCAGGTAGTTGGTGCTCATGGCGATGTTCGGCGTCAGGCCCTGGCTTTCGAACAGGCGCTGGACGATGTGGTGGGTGAACGTGTTGCCACCGGGGAATACCGCCGGGTGGCGGGCGACATCGGCCAGGCTGACCGCCTGGTTGCTGGCCAGTGGGTGCTCGGGTGCCGCCACGAAATCCAGGGCGTCGTCCCAGACTGCAACGGCCTTGACCAGGTGGTGAGGCTCGGGGGCGAGGGTAATGACGGCAATTTCAGCGCGGCCATGGAGGATCTCATCGTAGGCTTGTTCCGAATCCATGAACTGAATATCCAACGCCACAGCTGGGTACTGCCGGGTAAAAGCCCGTAGCAGCGGGGGCAGGCGATGCAAGCCGATGTGGTGGCTGGTGGCCAGGGTGAGTCGACCGCTCACTTCCCCCGTCAAATTGGTCAGCGCCCGTCGGGTATCATCGAGAACGTTGAGGATCTGGTAGGCGCGGGGCAACAGGGCGCGGCCAGCTTCGGTCAGGGTCACTTCGCGACCCAGGCGGTCGAACAGGCGTACGTCCAGTTGCTGTTCCAGGCCGGCGATGCGTTTGCTGATCGCCGGCTGAGTGAGGAACAGGCGTTCGCCAGCACCGGAGAAGCTGCCGGTCTCGGCAATGGCAATGAATGCGCTCAGGTTGGCCAGGTCCACGATTTCGGATTCCTTTTGGTTATCCAAAGCATAAAAAATATGAATTTGAGTTATTCAATCTAACCCCATAGCATCGTCCGTACAAGCCAAGGGGTCTTTGGCATAGAAAGACGCTGATGAGGAACAGTCTGATGGCTGGCAAAACGCTCTACGACAAACTCTGGGAAGCCCATGAGGTCAAGCGCCGTGATGACGGCTCGTCCTTGATCTACATCGACCGCCATATCATTCACGAAGTGACGTCGCCCCAGGCCTTCGAAGGCCTGCGCCTGGCCAACCGCAAGCCGTGGCGCATCGATGCCAACATCGCCACCCCGGACCACAACGTGCCGACCACGCCAGAGCGCAAGGGCGGCATCGAAGCCATCGTCGACCAGGTGTCGCGCCTGCAGGTGCAGACCCTCGATGAGAACTGTGACGAATATGGCATCGTCGAATTCAAGATGAACGACGAACGCCAGGGCATCGTCCACGTCATCAGCCCGGAGCAGGGTGCCACCTTGCCTGGCATGACCGTGGTCTGCGGCGACTCGCACACCTCCACCCACGGCGCTTTCGGTGCCTTGGCCCATGGCATCGGCACGTCCGAGGTCGAGCACGTGCTCGCCACCCAGTGCCTGGTCGCCAAGAAGATGAAGAACATGCTGGTGCGTGTCGAAGGCCAGTTGCCGGCCGGCGTCACCGCCAAGGACATCGTCCTTGCCGTGATCGGCAAGATCGGCACCGCCGGTGGTAACGGCCACGCCATGGAATTCGCTGGCAGCGCCATCCGCGAATTGTCGATGGAAGGCCGCATGACCATCTGCAACATGTCCATCGAAGCCGGTGCCCGTGTTGGCCTGGTTGCGACCGACGCCACCACCGTTGCCTACGTCGAAGGCCGCCCGTATGCGCCGAAGGGCGAGGACTGGAAGCGTGCCGTCGAGGCCTGGAAAGACCTGGTTTCCGACGACGATGCCGTGTTCGACACCGTGGTCGAGCTCGACGCTGCGCAAATCAAGCCGCAAGTCAGCTGGGGCACTTCGCCGGAGATGGTGTTAGCTGTGGATCAGCGCGTGCCGGACCCGGCTGCCGAGCCAGACCTGATCAAGCGTGGTTCGATCGAGCGTGCCCTCAAGTACATGGGCCTCGCCGCCAACCAGGCGATCACCGACATCAAGCTCGACCGCGTATTCATCGGTTCGTGCACCAACTCGCGCATCGAAGACCTGCGCGCCGCTGCCGAGATCGCCAAGGGCCGCAAGGTCGCCGCGACGGTCAAGCAGGCGCTGGTCGTGCCGGGCTCGGGCCTGGTCAAGGCCCAGGCCGAGCGTGAAGGCCTGGACAAGATCTTCCTCGAAGCTGGCTTCGAATGGCGTGAGCCCGGCTGCTCGATGTGCCTGGCGATGAACCCGGACCGCCTGGAAAGCGGCGAGCACTGCGCGTCCACCTCCAACCGCAACTTCGAAGGCCGTCAGGGCGCCGGTGGCCGTACCCACCTGGTCAGCCCGGCCATGGCCGCCGCCGCCGCGGTGACCGGCCACTTCATCGACGTCCGCGAGTTGATCCAAGGGAGCGCAGCATGAAAGCCTTTACCCAGCACACCGGTCTCGTCGCGCCGTTGGATCGTGCCAACGTCGACACCGACCAGATCATCCCCAAGCAGTTTCTCAAGTCGATCAAGCGCACCGGCTTCGGCCCCAACCTGTTCGACGAGTGGCGTTACCTTGATGTCGGCCAGCCATACCAGGACAACAGCAAGCGCCCGCTGAACCAGGAATTCGTGCTCAACCACGCACGTTACCAGGGTGCCAGCGTGCTGCTGGCGCGGGAGAACTTCGGTTGTGGTTCGAGCCGTGAACACGCGCCGTGGGCACTGGACGAATACGGCTTCCGCAGCGTGATCGCACCGAGCTTCGCCGACATCTTCTTCAACAACAGCTTCAAGAACGGCTTGCTGCCGATCATCCTCAGCGACGAGGAAGTCGATGAGTTGTTCAAGCAGGTCGAAGCCAACCCGGGCTACCAGCTGACCATCGACCTGCAGGCGCAGGCGGTGACCCGCCCGGATGGCAAGGTGCTGCACTTCGAGATCGACGCATTCCGCAAGCACTGCCTGCTCAATGGCCTGGATGACATCGGCCTGACCCTGCAGGACAGCGACGCGATCAAGGTGTTCGAAGGCAAGCACCGCGCCAGCCAGCCTTGGCTGTTCCGTGATGCCTGACGTTCGTCGTTAGCAGTACCGGCCCCTGTGGCAGCGGGCTTGACCCGCCAAGGGGCCGGCCCCGGCAGCAACAACCTAAAGGATTGACCCCATGACCAGCACCACCCACACCGATGTGGTCCAGCGCCAGTTCGGCGAACAGGCCAGCGCCTACCTCAGCAGCGCCGTGCACGCCCAGGGCAGCGAATTCGCCCTGCTGCAGGCTGCACTGGCGGGGCAGGGCAATGCCCGCGTGCTGGACCTGGGTTGCGGTGCCGGTCATGTCAGTTTTCACGTTGCGCCCCTGGTTGCCGAAGTGGTCGCCTACGACCTCTCGCAATCGATGCTCGACGTGGTCGCCAGCGCCGCCAGCGAGCGCGGCCTGGGCAATATCACTACCGAATGCGGTGCCGCCGAACGCCTGCCGTTCGCCGACGCTTCGTTCGATTTCGTCTTCAGCCGCTATTCGGCGCACCACTGGAGCGACCTCGGCGTGGCCCTGCGCGAAGTGCGCCGGGTGCTCAAGCCGGGCGGCGTGGCCGCGTTCATCGACGTGATGTCGCCGGGCAGCCCGTTGCTCGACACCTACCTGCAGACCGTGGAAGTGCTGCGCGACACCAGTCACGTGCGCGACTACTCCGCCGCCGAATGGCAGCGCCAGGTCAGTGAAGCCGGCCTGCACGTGCGCAGCCACACGCGCCAGCCGCTGCGCCTGGAGTTCAGCAGCTGGGTCGAGCGCATGCGCACCCCGGAGCCGATGCGTGTTGCCATCCTCCAATTGCAGCAAGCCATGGGCGAAGAAGTACGGCAGTATTACCAGATCGAGGCCGATGGCTCGTTCAGCACCGATGTGCTGGTGCTGTGGGCCGAGCGATAAGCACTTTTCGGTGGGGCCCGCTTGGCCGCACCGCGTGAATGGATAGAGGAAAGCATGAGCAAGCAGATTCTGATTCTCCCAGGTGATGGCATTGGTCCGGAAATCATGGCCGAGGCAGTCAAGGTGCTGGAGCTGGCCAATGACAAGTTCCAGCTCGGCTTCAGCCTCGAGCACGACGTGATCGGCGGCGCCGCCATCGACAAGCACGGCGTACCGCTGGCCGATGAAACCCTGGAGCGTGCCCGCAAGGCCGACGCCGTGCTGCTGGGCGCCGTCGGCGGCCCGAAATGGGACAAGATCGAGCGTGACATCCGCCCGGAACGCGGCCTGCTGAAAATCCGTTCGCAACTGGGCCTGTTCGCCAACCTGCGCCCGGCCATCCTCTACCCGCAACTGGCCGACGCTTCCTCGCTGAAGCCGGAAATCGTTGCGGGCCTGGATATCCTCATCGTCCGTGAGCTGACCGGTGGCATCTACTTTGGTGCCCCGCGTGGCCAGCGCGAGCTGCAAGGCGGCGAGCGCCAGGCCTACGACACCCTGCCGTACAGCGAAAGCGAAGTGCGCCGTATCGCCCGTATCGGCTTCGACATGGCCCGTGTGCGCGGCAAGAAGCTGTGCTCGGTGGACAAGGCCAACGTCCTCGCTTCCAGCCAGTTGTGGCGCGAAGTGGTCGAAGACGTGGCCAAGGACTACCCGGACGTCGAACTGAGCCACATGTACGTCGACAACGCAGCCATGCAACTGGTCCGCGCACCGAAACAGTTCGACGTGGTAGTGACCGACAACATGTTCGGTGACATCCTGTCGGATGAGGCTTCCATGCTGACCGGTTCCATCGGCATGCTGCCTTCGGCATCCCTGGACGCCAACAACAAGGGCATGTACGAGCCTTGCCACGGTTCGGCTCCGGACATCGCCGGGCAGGGCATCGCCAACCCGCTGGCGACCATCCTGTCGGTGTCGATGATGCTGCGTTACAGCTTCAACCAGCAGGCGGCAGCCGAGGCGATCGAGAAGGCAGTCAGCATCGTCCTGGACCAGGGCCTGCGTACCGGCGACATCTGGTCGGCCGGCTGCGACAAAGTAGGCACGCAGGAAATGGGCGACGCAGTAGTCGCAGCGCTGCGGAATCTGTAATCTCTCTGGCCCGCCACCAAAAACTCAAGGTGGCGGCCCACTTTTAGCAAAGGTGTAGTTGCGATGAAACGTGTAGGTCTGATCGGTTGGCGCGGTATGGTCGGTTCCGTGCTCATGCAGCGGATGCTGGAGGAGCAGGATTTCGACCTTATCGAGCCAGTGTTCTTCACCACGTCCAACGTGGGTGGCCAGGGCCCGAACGTGGGCAAGGATATTGCTCCGCTCAAGGACGCTTATTCGATTGAAGAACTCAAGACCCTCGACGTGATCCTGACCTGTCAGGGTGGCGACTACACCAACGAGGTATTCCCCAAGCTGCGTGAAGCCGGCTGGCAGGGTTACTGGATCGATGCCGCTTCGTCGCTGCGCATGCAGGACGACGCGGTCATCGTGCTCGACCCGGTCAACCGCAAGGTCATCGACCAGCAACTCGACGCCGGTACCAAGAACTACATCGGCGGCAACTGCACCGTCAGCCTGATGCTGATGGGCCTGGGCGGGCTGTTCGAAGCCGGCCTGGTCGAGTGGATGAGCGCCATGACCTACCAGGCGGCCTCCGGTGCTGGCGCACAGAACATGCGCGAGCTGATCAAGCAGATGGGTGCAACCCATGCGGCCGTTGCCGATGACCTGGCCAACCCGGCCAGCGCCATCCTCGACATCGACCGCAAGGTGGCCGAAACCATGCGTGGCGAAGCGTTCCCGACCGAGAACTTCGGCGTGCCGCTGGCTGGCAGCCTGATCCCGTGGATCGACAAGGAGCTGCCGAACGGCCAGAGCCGTGAAGAGTGGAAGGCCCAGGCCGAGACCAACAAGATCCTCGGCCGCTTCAAGAGCCCGATCCCGGTCGACGGTATCTGCGTGCGCATCGGCGCCATGCGTTGCCACAGCCAGGCGCTGACCATCAAGCTGAACAAGGATGTGCCACTGGCCGACATCGAAGGCATGATCAGCCAGCACAACCCGTGGGTGAAACTGGTGCCGAACCAGCGCGAGATCAGCATGCAAGAGCTGACCCCGACCAAGGTGACCGGTACTTTGAACATCCCGGTTGGCCGCCTGCGCAAGCTGAACATGGGGTCCCAGTACCTGGGCGCGTTCACCGTCGGTGACCAGTTGTTGTGGGGTGCCGCCGAACCGCTGCGCCGCATGCTGCGGATCCTGCTGGAGCGTTGATCGCTGCTGTTACACCGAAAACCCGCGCTGGCGACAGTGCGGGTTTTTTTATGGCTGTCCGTCGAGGGCGCCGCACGGGCGGCGCCCGATCTCACAAGCGGCGAAATCTCCCGACGAACGCTGACTGCCATCACCCAATCCAAAAAGACGAAACAGCTAGCACAGACAAAACTCTACAATCCAAGTAAAGTGCCGCCCCCGCCGTTTCAGCAAAAGGATCTCTACCATGACCACTCCCCTGGACATCGCCGTCGTCGGCGCCACCGGCAGCGTCGGTGAAACCCTCGTGCAGATCCTCGAAGAGCTGGCCTTCCCGGTTGCTACCCTGCACCTGCTGGCCAGCATGGAATCGGCGGGCAGCAGCGTGATGTTCGCCGGCAAGAAGCTCAAGGTGCGTGAGGTCGACAGTTTCGACTTCGCCCAGGTCAAGCTGGCCTTCTTCGCCGCCAGCCCGGCCGTCAGCCGCAGCTTTGCCAGCAAGGCCGAACAGGCTGGCTGCACGGTCATCGACCTTTCCGGTGGCCTGGACGATGCCCTGGCGGTGGTGCCGGAAGCCAATGGCGACAGCCTCGCCACGCTGAAGCTGCCAGCGCGCATCACCAGCCCCAGCTGCGCCGCCGTTGCCGTGGCAGTTGCCCTGGCGCCGCTCAAGGGCCAGCTGGACATCGAACGGGTGCAGGTCATGGCAGCCCTGGCGGTATCCGCGCAGGGCCGCGAAGCGGTCAGCGAACTGGCCCGGCAAACTGCCGAGCTGCTCAATGCCCGCCCGCTGGAGCCACGTTTCTTCGATCGGCAGATGGCCTTCAACGTATTGGCCCAGGTCGGTGCCGTCGACGAGCAGGGCCATACTGCCGTGGAGCGCCGCCTGGTTGGCGAACTGCGCGTGCTGCTGGGCCTGCCGGAACTGAAGATTTCCGTGAGCTGCATTCAAGTCCCGGTGTTTTTCGGCGATAGCTTCAGTGTGGCGGTGCAGAGCCGCCGTCCGGTCGATCTGGGCCAGGTCAACCAAGCGCTGGAGCAGGCCGAAAGCGTCGAGCTGGTGGAAAACGATGATTATCCGACCCCGGTCGGTGACGCAGTTGGCCAAGACGTGGTCTATGTTGGTCGTGTACGCCATGGAATTGACGAAAACCAGCAGCTCAACCTCTGGTTGACCACCGACAATGTGCGTAAGGGCGCTGCGTTGAACGCCGTGCAGGTGGCGCAATTGTTGATTAAACACATGGCGTAAAAGATACTGGCGAGCACTTTTGTCCCGCGCCATACGCAGGTTTTTTGGGACGATTCATACAAGGGAAGAGGTCATGCTTCGAATTCGCAAACTGGTTCTGGCCATGGCGGCAGCGTCGGCGCTGACGTCTGGCATGGCGAATGCCCTGGGGTTGGGTGAGCTGACATTGAAGTCGGCACAGAACCAGCCTCTGGACGCCGAGATCGAGCTGCTCGATGTGCGCGACCTCACCGCAGCCGAAGTGGCGCCGAGCCTGGCGCCACCGGAAGAGTTCAGCAAGGCCGGGGTGGAGTTGCCAGGCTACCTCGAAGACCTGACCTTCACCCCGGTGATCAACCCCAACGGCAAGAGCGTGCTGCGGGTTACCTCCAGCCAGCCGTTGCCTGGCACGGTGGTCAAGTTCCTGGTGCAGGTGATGTGGCCCCAGGGCCGCCTGCTGCGTGACTACAGCGTGCTGCTCGACCAGGCCAAGGCCCAGGGCCAGCAGCCCGCAGCGGCTAATGTCAACCCGGCCACCAGCAGCGCAGGCAGCTACACCACCAAGCGCCGCGACACCCTGTGGCAGATCGCCGCCCGCAATACCCAGGGCGGTGCCTCGGTGCAGCAGACCATGATCGCCATCCAGGCGCTCAACCCGGATGCCTTCATCGGCAACAACATCAACCAGCTGAAGGTTGGCCAGGTCCTGCGCCTGCCCGACCAGCAGCAGGCCCAGAGCATTCCTCAGGGCGAAGCCAACCGCGAAGTGGCCGAGCAGTATGCCGCCTGGCGTGAAGGCCGGCGCCTGGGGCCGCGTGCGCGACAGCTGGATGCCACCCGCCGCGGTGCCGCCGATGCTGCGCCCGAGCGTATCGCCCAGGGCGATAACCTGCGCCTGGTCAGCCCCGGCAAGCAGGCTGGCGGTAACAGCGCCAAGGCCATCAACGACAAGCTGGCGGTGGCCCAGGAAAGCCTGGATACCAGCCGTCGTGACAACGACGAACTGAAGAGCCGGGTAAGCGACCTGCAGAGTCAGATGGACAAGCTGCAGAAGCTGATTCAGCTGAAGAATGACCAGTTGGCGCGCCTGGAAGCCCAAGGCGCGGCACCTGAAGCGCCGCCTGCGGGCGCCTTGCCGGGTGAGCCGACCCCAGCGCAGCCCCCTGCAGCAGCTGCGGCCCCGGCCGAGCCTGTGGTCGCGCCGGCGCCGGCAGCTGTCGACACGGCCCCGGCTGCAGCCACGGCCGACGAGGCTGCGCCTGCGCAGCCAGGGGCAATCGACGAGATGCTGGCCAACCCTATGGTGCTGGGCCTGATCGCCGGTTCCGCATTCCTCGTGCTGTTGCTTCTGCTGTTGCTGCTGGCGCGCAAGCGCAAGGCCCAGCAAGAAGCGGAAAAACACCTGCGCATGGCCCGCGCACTGGCCGAGGAGGGCGAGCGCAGCCCGGACCTCGACCTGCCACCGAGCAGCTTCGATGAGCTGGAAGTGTCCGCGCCGAGCGTTACCCTGTCGCCTGCCGTGGTAGCAGCTTCTGCTGCCGCTGCCGTGGCTGCAGAAAAACCGGCTGCCCCCGCACCTGTGGCCTCGGTTGCCGAGCCCGAGCCGGTACAGGACCCGAATGCCGAACTGCTGGCTGAAGTCGATCTGAGCCTGTCGCGTGGCCGCCTGAATCACGCGGCCGACCTGCTGGAAGCCGCCGTGGCGGCGCAGCCGGCAAATGACACCCTGCGCCTCAAGCTGATGGACGTCTATGCCCGCCAGGGCGACCACAGCGCCTTCGTCGAGCAAGAGCGCAAGCTGCCTGGCAGCGAAGCGACCACGGCGCAGGTCAACAGCCTCAAGGAGCGCTACCCGGCCATGCTGGGTCTCGCTGCCGCCGCCGTTGGCGTGGGTGCTGCGGCACTGGCCGCGGAAATGGACGAGCAGTATGTGCAGGAGTTGCTTCAGGAAGAGCCGCAAGCGCCAGCAGAAGCAGAGCCTGAAGCAGAAGCTGAGCCGCAGGCGGTCGTCGAGCCAGCGCCGGCACCTGAGCCAGAGCCAGAGCCAGCAGCTGACGCTGAGCTCGACGCAGCCGCCGAGGCTTTCACCGAGACCTCGGTGCTCGATGATAACGACCTGGACAGCGCCTTCGACCTGAGCCTGGGTGATGATCTGCCGGTGGATGATCAACTCGAGCCGCCGATGCTGGATGAGGCGCCACTGGCCGAAGCGCAGGTGGAAGCTGAACCGGCAAGCGTTGAGCCGCAAACCGATGCCGATGACGATTTCGAAGCTTTGCTGGCCCAGGCCCAGGCCGAGCCGCAGAGCGTCGACGACCTGGCTGATTTCGACCTGGCCGATTTCGATCTGGACAGTGGCGAAACGGCTGCACCGGCTGCCCCGGTTGCGGAGGAAGAGGAGCCGGTGGACGTCGCCGCGGAACTGGCAGCCTTCGATGCTATCCCGGAATTCGACCCGATTTCCGAGCTGGAACTGCCGGACGACTTCGACCTGTCGCTGTCGCTGGATGACGACTCGCCGGCAGCCAAGAGCTTTGCCTCCGAGCTGAGCGACGTCAACGCCGAGCTCGACAAGCTGTCGCAGAGCCTGGAATCGCCATCGCTGGAGCCGCACTTCACTGCCGAAGACGCCGCAGCCGAACCCGCGCCGCTGGATGACCTGGACTTCGACTTCTTCTCCGGTGCCGACGAAGTAGCGACCAAGCTTGATCTGGCGCGTGCCTACATCGACATGGGTGACCACCAGGGCGCCCGCGACATCCTCGACGAAGTGGTCAAGGATGGTGATGACGGCCAGCGTCAGGAAGCCGAAGAGATGCTCTCGCGTCTGGTCTGATTCCGCGTCAGGCAGCAACAACCACAACGGCAGCCCTACACGGCTGCCGTTGTCGTTATAATCCCCGCCATTCCGTATCACCCACAGGTTTCACGCTCTTGGACATCATCGACACCGCCGCCACCGAATCGGCCGCCGAAGGCTTCACCCGCATTGCCTTGGGTGTGGAATACAAAGGCTCGCGCTACCGCGGCTGGCAGCGCCAGGCCAGCGGTGTGCCGAGCGTCCAGCAAGCCCTCGAGCAGGCGCTGTCGAAGGTGGCCGACGAGCCGATCAGCGTCATCTGCGCCGGGCGCACCGATGCCGGCGTGCACGGCTGCGGGCAGGTCGTGCATTTCGACACCCGCGCCGTGCGTGACGAGCGCGCCTGGACCCTGGGCACCAATTTCAACCTGCCCCACGACATCAGTGTGGTCTGGTCGCGGCCGATGCCGGCGGACTTCCACGCGCGTTTCAAGGCCTGTGCCCGGCGCTACCGCTACGTGATCTACAACGACCCGATCCGCCCCGCGCACCTGGCCGAGGAAGTGACCTGGAACCACCGCCCGCTGGACGTCGAGCGCATGGCCCAGGCCGCTCAGTACCTGCTCGGTACCCATGATTTCAGTGCTTTCCGTGCCAGCCAGTGCCAGGCCAAGTCGCCGATCAAGCACATCCATCACCTGCGCGTGACCCGCCATGGCCAGATGATTGTGCTGGACGTGCGTGCCACCGCCTTCCTGCACCACATGGTGCGCAATATCGCCGGGGTGCTGATGACCATCGGTGCCGGCGAGCGTCCGGTCCAGTGGGCCCGTGAAGTGCTGGAGGGGCGCAACCGCCGTGAAGGCGGGGTGACTGCACACCCTTATGGCCTGTACCTGGTGCAGGTGGAGTACCCGGGAGAATTCCAGCTGCCGCAGCGTTACATTGGCCCACACTTTTTGACCGGCTACGAAGCGCTGGCTGACTGACGCGCCAGAAGTCATTTGCTACCATCGGGCCTTTCACCACTCACTCAAGGTTTGCTGTCCATGAGCAACGTTCGCAGCAAGATCTGCGGGATCACCCGCATCGAAGACGCGCTGGCCGCCGCCGAGGCGGGGGCCGATGCCATCGGTTTCGTCTTCTATGCCAAGAGCCCGCGTGCCGTGGACGTGCGCCAGGCGCGGGCGATCATTGCCGAACTGCCACCGTTCGTGACCACGGTCGGGCTGTTCGTCAATGCCTCGCGTTGCGAGCTGAACGAGATTCTCGAGGTGGTGCCGCTGGACCTGCTACAGTTCCACGGCGACGAAACCCCGGCCGATTGCGAGGGTTATCATCGCCCCTGGATCAAGGCCCTGCGCGTGCGCCCGGGTGATGACCTGGAAGCCGCCTGCCAGCACTATGCGGGCGCCCGCGGCATTCTCCTCGACACCTACGTGGCTGGTGTGCCTGGTGGTACCGGCGAGGCTTTCGACTGGTCGCTGGTGCCCGCGCGGCTGAGCAAGCCGATCATCCTCGCGGGCGGGCTGTCGGCCGACAACGTCGGCCAGGCGATCGCCCAGGTGCGGCCGTATGCGGTGGATGTCAGTGGCGGTGTGGAGCAGGCCAAGGGCATCAAGGATGCGGCGAAGATCGAAGCCTTCATGCGTGCGGTGAAACAGGCGTGACGGCAGATGTGACGGCTGGCGGCGCGCCATCGTCCATAGGTTTCGCAGCCCTGCGGGGCGGCCAGCGGCATGCCGTGTGGCCAACGACAGATTGAAGACGGCGCGGTACGCAGGCAGCCCCTGCGGCCGGGCCGTCATCGTTTCATAGAAGAATTTGAGCTCAAGGGCAGGGCATGGCCGGCCAGTCCGGTCCCCGTCCGCCAATACTGGAGAAAGAAAGCATGAGCAACTGGTTAGTCGACAAACTGATCCCTTCGATCATGCGTTCCGAGGTGAAGAAGAGCTCGGTGCCGGAAGGCCTGTGGCACAAGTGCCCGGCCTGCGAGGCCGTGCTGTATCGTCCGGAGCTGGAAAAGACCCTGGATGTCTGCCCCAAGTGCAACCACCACATGCGCATCGGCGCACGTGCCCGCATCGACATCTTCCTCGACCCGGAAGGCCGCGCCGAACTGGGCGCCGAGCTGGAGCCGGTCGACCGCCTGAAGTTCCGTGACGGCAAGAAGTACAAGGACCGCCTGGCCGGTGCGCAGAAGCAGACCGGCGAAAAAGACGCCCTGATCTCCATGAGCGGTACCCTGATGGGCATGCCGATCGTGGTCAGCGCCTTCGAGTTCTCGTTCATGGGTGGTTCCATGGGTGCCATCGTCGGTGAGCGTTTCGTGCGTGCCGCCAACTACGCCCTGGAAAACCGCTGCCCGATGGTCTGTTTCTCTGCCTCCGGCGGTGCGCGCATGCAGGAAGCGCTGATCTCGCTGATGCAGATGGCCAAGACTTCGGCCGTGCTGGCACGCCTGCGCGAAGAAGGCATCCCGTTCATCTCGGTGCTGACCGACCCGGTCTACGGTGGCGTTTCCGCCAGCCTGGCAATGCTTGGCGACGTCATCGTCGGTGAGCCGAAGGCCCTGATCGGCTTCGCCGGCCCGCGCGTGATCGAGCAGACCGTGCGCGAAAAACTGCCGGAAGGCTTCCAGCGCAGCGAATTCCTGCTGGAGCACGGCGCGATCGACCTGATCATCTCCCGTGGTGAACTGCGCCCGCGCCTGGCTCGCCTGCTGGCGCAGATGACCGGCCAGCAGACCCCGGAACAGGCCCGTGAGGTCGCTGCGGTCGCGTGATGAAACAACGATCCCTGGGCGAGTGGCTCGCCTACCTCGAGCAGTTGCACCCTTCGGCCATCGACATGGGCCTGGAGCGGTCGCAGAAGGTGCTTGCCCGGCTGGCGCTGGGCAAGCTGGCGCCGCAGGTGGTCACGGTGACCGGCACCAACGGCAAGGGCTCGACCTGTGCCTTCGTGGCCTCGTTGCTCCGGGCCCAGGGGTTGAAGGTGGGCGTGTACAGCTCGCCCCACCTGCTGCGCTACAACGAACGGGTGCTGATCGATGGCCAGGAAGCCAGCGATGAGCGCCTGTGCGAGGCCTTCGCCGCCGTCGAGGCGGCGCGCGGCGAGATTTCCCTGACTTACTTCGAGATGGGCACGCTGGCGGCGTTCTGGTTGTTCAACCAGTCGCAGCTGGATGCCGTGGTGCTCGAAGTGGGCCTCGGTGGCCGCCTGGACACCGTGAACGTGGTGGATGCCGACCTGGCGCTGGTGACCAGCATCGGCGTCGATCATGTCGACTACCTGGGCGATACCCGCGAGCGGGTGGCCTTCGAGAAGGCTGGCATCTTCCGCCAGGGCAAACCGGCGCTGTGCGGCGACCTCGATCCGCCGCAGCCGTTGCTGGACAAGGCCGCCGAACTGGCGGCACCGCTGTTCCTGCGCGGCCGTGATTTCGACCTGGCAAACAGCGAAAGTGGCTGGGACTGGCGCGGCGTCACGGCAGACGGCAAGCCGGTAGCATTGCACGGTCTGCCGCTGCTCGACCTGCCCATGGAGAACGCCACCCTGGCCCTGCAGGCCTATTTGCTGATGGGCTTGCCGTGGGATGCCGGGCAGATCCGTCAGGCCTTGCTCGACACCCGCATCACCGGCCGTCTCGACCGTCGCCAGTTGACCTGGCAGGGCCGGGCTGTGGAGCTGCTGCTGGATGTCGGGCACAACCCGCACGCCGCGGAGTATCTGGCCCGACGCCTGGCTGCGCGCCCGCTGAAGGGGCGGCGCCTGGCGGTGTTCGGCCTGCTCGCCGACAAGGACCTGCAAGGCGTCATCGCGCCGCTGCACGGGCTGGTCGACGACTGGGCGGTTGCGCCGCTGCACACCCCACGCAGCCGTCCGGCTGCCGAATTGGCCGCTGCCTTGACGAACCACGGCGCAGCGGTGAAGTCTTACGCCAGCGTCGATGCCGCCCTTGAAGGGCAATGCGCGCAGGCGACGGCGGATGATCAGATTCTGCTGTTCGGTTCGTTTTTCTGTGTCGCCGAGGCCCTGGAATGGCTGGAGCGGCAGGCCCTGGAGGGGTGACTAGATGGCAGTGCTGGATAAAGGGATGAAGCAGCGCATGGTGGGTGCGTTGGTGCTGGTGGCGCTGGCGGTGATTTTCCTGCCGATGCTGTTCACCCGCCAGGACGAAATGCGCCAGGTGCGCGTCGACGCCCCGCAGGCGCCGGCCATGCCGACCCTGCCGGAGGTCAAGGTAGAGCAGGTGGCGGTACCTGAGCCACAGCCGCTGCCTGAGCAACCCGAGCAGCCCGAGCAAGCGCCGGTGGTGGTCAACGAGTCGACGGCGCCGGTGAAAACGCCGAGCCAGCCGATCACGCCGTCGCCACAGGCCCAGCCCCAGGTGCAAGCCCAGCCCAAACCGCAGACTCCGGTGCCAACGCCAGCACCCGCTGCCAAGCCCGCCGCGCCAGTGGCGACTGCGCCAGCGCCTGCACCGTCGAAGATCGACGTCAATGGCCTGCCGGTGAGCTGGTCGATCCAGCTGGCCAGCCTGTCTAGCCGGGCCGGCGCCGAGAACCTGCAGAAGACCCTGCGCAGTCAGGGCTACAACGCTTACATCCGCTCGGCCGGTGGCATGAACCGGGTGTATGTCGGGCCGTTGATCGAGCGTGCCGAGGCTGACAAGCTGAAAGACGTGATCAACCGCCAGCAGAAGCTCAATGGCTTCGTGACGCGATTCCAGCCTGAAAAAGGCTGAAGCAGCGACGCTCCCGCAGGGGGTCGGCGCAGGCCTGAAAACCTGACCCGCCGATCCACCTGACTTTCCGCTTACTCCCAGCCTTTTGCTCTGATAAAATGCGCCGCCTCAAACGTCTGCAGGCAGCACCGTGGCCTTTACCCTGGTTGATTGGGCGATCATTGCGATCATCGCCGTCTCCACACTGATCAGTCTCAAGCGCGGCTTCGTCAAGGAAGCCTTGTCCCTGCTCATCTGGATCGTTGCAGGGGCGGTCGCCTGGATGTTCGGTGGTTCGCTTTCGGTGTACCTTGAAAGCTATATCCAGACGCCGTCGATGCGCACCATCGCCGGCTGCGCCATTCTTTTCGTCGCCACCCTGCTGGTGGGGGCCATGCTCAACTTCCTGATCGGCGAGCTGATCCGCGTGACCGGGCTGTCCGGCACCGATCGCTTCCTCGGCATGGCCTTTGGTGCCGCGCGTGGGGGCTTGCTGGTGGTGGTGGCGGTCGGCCTGCTCAGCCTGGGGCCGGTGCAGCAAGACACCTGGTGGCAGGAATCACGCCTGATACCACAGTTTTTAATGGTCGCTGACTGGTCGAAAAACCTGATCCTGGGTTTCACCCATCAGTGGTCTTCAAGTGGGGTGATCAGCGCTCCGGCTGATCTTCCATTCAAGGAGCAGTTGCTCGGGCCGGCAAAGCCCTGAGTGCTGTTCGTTCAAGTTTCATCAAAGTAGGGGTTGCGTCGCATGTGTGGCATCGTCGGTATCGTCGGTAAGTCGAACGTCAATCAGGCGCTGTATGACGCGCTTACGGTCCTCCAGCACCGCGGCCAGGACGCTGCCGGTATCGTGACCAGCCACGACGGCCGGTTGTTCCTGCGCAAGGATAATGGCCTGGTGCGCGACGTCTTCCAGCAGCGCCACATGCAGCGCCTGGTCGGCAACATTGGCATCGGCCACGTGCGCTACCCGACCGCGGGCAGCTCGACCTCGGCCGAAGCCCAGCCGTTCTACGTCAACTCGCCGTACGGCATCACCCTGGCGCACAACGGCAACCTGACCAACGTCGAGCAGCTGGCCAAGGAGATCTACGAGTCCGACCTGCGCCACGTCAACACCAACTCCGACTCGGAAGTGCTGCTGAACGTGTTCGCCCATGAGCTGGCCGTGCGTGGCAAGCTGCAGCCGACCGAAGAAGACGTGTTCGCTGCCGTTTCCCACGTGCACAGCCGTTGCGTCGGCGGTTACGCCGTGGTTGCGATGATCACCGGCTACGGCATCGTCGGCTTTCGTGACCCGAACGGCATCCGCCCGGTGGTGTTCGGCCAGCGTCACACCGACGAAGGCGTGGAATACATGATCGCCTCGGAAAGCGTCGCCCTCGACGTGCTCGGCTTCACCCTGATCCGCGACCTGGCGCCGGGCGAAGCGGTGTACATCACCGAGGAAGGCCAGCTGTTCACCAAGCAGTGCGCCGATGCGCCGAAGCTGCAGCCGTGCATCTTCGAGCACGTCTACCTGGCTCGCCCGGACTCGATCATCGACGGTATCTCGGTGTACAAGGCCCGTCTGCGCATGGGTGAAAAGCTCGCCGACAAGATCATGCGCGAGCGCCCGGAGCACGATATCGACGTGGTCATCCCGATTCCGGACACCAGCCGTACTGCCGCGCTGGAGCTGGCCAACCGTCTGGGCGTGAAGTTCCGCGAAGGCTTCGTCAAGAACCGCTACATCGGCCGTACCTTCATCATGCCTGGCCAGGCCGCACGCAAGAAGTCGGTGCGCCAGAAGCTCAACGCCATCGAGCTGGAGTTCCGCGGCAAGAACGTGATGCTGGTGGACGACTCGATCGTGCGCGGCACCACCTGCAAGCAGATCATCCAGATGGCCCGCGAAGCTGGCGCCAAGAACGTCTACTTCTGCTCCGCAGCCCCTGCGGTGCGCTACCCCAACGTCTACGGCATCGACATGCCGAGTGTTCACGAACTGATCGCCCACAACCGTACCACCGAACAGGTGGCCGAGTTGATCGGCGCCGACTGGCTGGTCTACCAGGACCTGCCAGACCTGATCGACTCGGTCGGTGGCGGCAAGATCAAGATCGATCACTTCGATTGCGCGGTGTTCAACGGTGAATACGTCACCGGCGACATCGACGAAGCCTACCTTGACCGCATCGAGCAGGCCCGCAACGACCTGGCCAAGGTCAAGAACCAGGCAGTCAGCGCGATCATCGACCTCTACAACAACTGATTTGGGAGCGACGGCATGACGGATCAATGGGATGCCGGACGACTGGACAGTGACCTCGAGGGTGTCGGTTTCGACACCCTGGCGGTGCGCGCCGGTCAACACCGTACACCGGAGGGCGAGCACAGCGAAGCGCTGTTCCTGACCTCCAGCTATGTGTTCCGCACGGCGGCCGATGCCGCTGCGCGCTTTGCTGGCGAAACACCGGGCAACGTCTACTCGCGCTACACCAACCCGTCCGTGCGTGCGTTCGAAGAGCGCCTGGCGGCCATGGAAGGCGCCGAGCAGGCCGTGGGTACCTCCACCGGCATGGCGGCGATCCTCGCCGTGGTCATGTCGCTGTGCAGTGCCGGCGACCACGTGCTGGTGTCGCAGAGTGTGTTCGGCTCGACCATCAGCCTGTTCGAGAAGTACTTCAAGCGCTTCGGTGTGCAAGTGGACTACGTGCCACTGGTCGATCTCGCTGGCTGGGAAAAGGCCATCAAGGCCAACACCAGGTTGCTGATCGTCGAATCCCCGTCCAACCCGCTGGCCGAACTGGTCGACATCAGCGCGCTGGCCGAAATCGCCCACGCCCGTGGCGCCATGCTGGTGGTGGACAACTGCTTCAGCACCCCGGCCTTGCAGCAGCCGCTCAAGCTGGGTGCCGACATCGTGTTCCACTCGGCCACCAAGTTCATCGACGGCCAGGGCCGTTGCATGGGTGGCGTGGTCGCTGGCCGTGCCGAGCAGATGAAAGAAGTGGTGGGCTTCCTGCGTACCGCCGGGCCGACCCTCAGCCCGTTCAATGCCTGGATCTTCACCAAGGGCCTGGAGACCCTCAAGCTGCGCATGCGTGCGCACTGCGAGAGCGCCCAGATCCTCGCCGAATGGCTGGAGCAGCAGGACGGCGTGGAGAAGGTGCATTACGCCGGCCTGCCGAGCCACCCGCAGCACGAACTGGCCAAGCGCCAGATGAGCGGCTTCGGTGCAGTGGTCAGCTTCGAGGTCAAGGGTGGCAAAGAGGGCGCCTGGCGCTTCATCGATGCGACCCGGGTGATTTCGATCACCACCAACCTCGGCGACAGCAAGACCACCATCGCCCACCCGGCCACCACCTCCCACGGCCGTCTGACGCCGCAGGAGCGTGAAGCGGCGGGCATCCGCGACAGCCTGATCCGGGTTGCCGTGGGCCTGGAAGACGTGGCTGACCTGCAGGCTGACCTCGCCCGTGGGCTGGCTGCCCTGTAATGGAAATCCGCGGCGGTGTACCAGGCCATAATGGTCGGGTTGCCCTGGTCACCGGTGCTGCCCGCGGCATCGGCCTGGGCATTGCCGCCTGGCTGATCTGCGAAGGCTGGCAAGTGGTGCTCAGCGACCTTGACCGTCAGCGCGGTGCCAAGGTGGCCAAGGCCCTGGGCGAAAACGCCTGGTTCATCACCATGGACGTGGCCGATGAGGCCCAGGTCAGTGCCGGGGTTTCCGAAGTGCTCGGCCAGTTCGGGCGGCTGGATGCGCTGGTGTGCAACGCGGCGATCGCCAACCCGCACAACCAGACCCTCGAAAGCCTGAGCCTGGCGCAGTGGAACCGGGTACTGGCGGTCAACCTCAATGGCCCGATGTTGCTGGCCAAGCATTGTGCGCCGTACCTGCGTGCGCACAATGGTGCGATCGTCAACCTGACCTCGACCCGTGCCCGCCAGTCCGAGCCGGACACCGAAGCCTACGCGGCGAGCAAGGGTGGCCTGGTGGCCTTGACCCATGCCCTGGCCATGAGCCTGGGCCCGGAGATCCGCGTCAATGCGGTGAGCCCGGGCTGGATCGATGCCCGTGACCCGTCCCAGCGCCGTGCCGAACCCTTGACCGATGCCGACCATGCCCAGCACCCCACGGGCAGGGTAGGGACGGTTGAGGATGTGGCGGCGATGGTCGCCTGGCTACTGTCACGCCAGGCTGCGTTCGTCACCGGGCAGGAGTTCGTGGTCGACGGCGGCATGACCCGCAAGATGATCTACACCTGAGCAGACAGCGGTAAGGGAAGGGGACCGAAAGGTCCCTTTTCCGTTTTTGCCTTTTTTGAAAAAAATTCAACGGGGCTATTGACTTAGCATCGCTACCTGCGTAAATTTCGCGGCCTCAGCGAAGCAAACGCAACAAGCAACATCGCGAGGGTGATTAGCTCAGCCGGGAGAGCATCTGCCTTACAAGCAGAGGGTCGGCGGTTCGATCCCGTCATCACCCACCACTTCCTGAGATTGTTTCTAGCGCTGGACGCTTCTGATGAAGCCGATAGCCGGAGAGAAACGCACTGCGCAGCGGTAGTTCAGTCGGTTAGAATACCGGCCTGTCACGCCGGGGGTCGCGGGTTCGAGTCCCGTCCGCTGCGCCATTTTTCAGTAACAGATGGGTGCCTGGCACCGGTCTGAAGTCGAAGGCGAAATGCCTGAGGCTGATCCCAGTTTCAATCAGGCGCAAGCCTGAACGATACGCAGCGGTAGTTCAGTCGGTTAGAATACCGGCCTGTCACGCCGGGGGTCGCGGGTTCGAGTC
>NZ_VZII01000056.1 GCF_009391885.1 Pseudomonas sp. MN1F
GCGCTCTACCAACTGAGCTACGCCCACCATATTGCATTACAGCCTTACTTGCTTGCCCAAGCTGCCTAAATGGCGCACCCGGCAGGACTCGAACCTGCGACCATCCGCTTAGAAGGCGGATGCTCTATCCAGCTGAGCTACGGGCGCTTAAGCTTGAAGCCTAACCGAACAAGCCGTTAACAGGTAACTGCCAAACCACTCATTCTGCCCGACCTCGCCAACCAGTGCTAGGCTGTGCCCGACAAGTGCGGCGAATCTTATAGGCGAGCCTACAGGTCGTCAACACCTTTCTCCAAAAAATTTAAATTATTTAAGGGGTTAGAGGATTTGCCCGACCACCCGCCTTTGCCCTTGGGCGATGTCGTGCGAGAATGCGCCCTCTTTATTGTTCCTTTCTCGATGGTTAATCACGCGTCTATGACTGCACACCTAATCGATGGCAAGGCGATCGCCGCCAACCTGCGCAAGCAGATCGCTCAACGTGTCGAGGAGCGTCGCCAGCAAGGCCTGCGCACGCCAGGCCTGGCGGTGATCCTGGTCGGCACCGACCCCGCCTCCCAAGTCTATGTCTCGCACAAGCGCAAGGACTGCGAAGAGGTCGGCTTCATTTCCCAGGCATTCGACCTGCCCAGCGAGACCACGCAGCAAGCGCTGACCGAGCTGATCGATCGCCTCAACGACGACCCGGCCGTCGATGGCATCCTGCTGCAGCTGCCGCTGCCAGCACACCTGGACGCCTCGCTGCTGCTCGAGCGCATCCGCCCCGACAAAGACGTCGACGGCTTCCACCCGTACAACATCGGCCGCCTGGCCCAGCGCATTCCGCTGCTGCGCCCGTGCACGCCAAAAGGCATCATGACCCTGCTGGAAAGCACCGGTCAGGACCTGTATGGCATGAACGCGGTCATCGTTGGCGCGTCCAACATCGTTGGCCGTCCGATGGCCATGGAGCTGCTGCTGGGTGGTTGCACCGTGACCGTCTGCCACCGCTTCACCAAGGACCTGGCCGGCCACGTCGGCCGCGCCGACCTGGTGGTCGTGGCCGCCGGCAAGCCGGGCCTGGTCAAGGGTGAATGGATCAAGGAAGGCGCCATCGTCATCGATGTCGGCATCAACCGCCAGGAAGACGGCAAGCTGGTCGGCGACGTGGTCTACGAGACCGCCCTGCCGCGCGCCGGCTGGATCACGCCTGTTCCTGGTGGCGTCGGGCCGATGACCCGTGCCTGCCTGCTGGAAAACACGCTGTATGCGGCCGAAGAGCTGCACAAGTAATACCGCGTGACATGAAAACGGCACCTCTGGCAGGTGCCGTTTTTTTTGCCTGGGGTTCACCACCGGCAGCACAGCCGATTCGGCTGCCAGCAGCGCAAAATCAGCCGCCCCCGCTGCCAGCCGGCCCTGTTTCAGCCAGCATCGCCACGCTCCGCGCCCGACAATATTTCCAGAGCCCTCACTGGAAGCGTCGCCGCAAGGAGACCCGTCATGACCCGCTATATCGATGTGCAAAACCTCGCCCGCCTGGTCAACCGCAAAGGCCTGGCCACCTGCCTGGTGGAGATGGCCGAGTACATTCGCCAGGACTACCTGCGCTGGCAGGCCTTCGAGAAGTGTGCCCGGGTGGCCAACCACTCCCCCGACGGGGTCATCGAGCTGATGCCGGTGTCCGATGCCAGCTTGTACGCCTTCAAGTACGTCAACGGCCATCCAAAAAACACTCACCATGGCCTGCCCACGGTGATGGCCTTCGGCACCCTGGCCGATGTCGACACCGGCACCCCGCTGCTGCTCAGCGAGATGACCCTGACCACGGCGATCCGTACCGCCGCCACCTCGGCACTGGCAGCCCGCTACCTGGCAAGGGCGGACAGCCGCTGCATGGCGCTGATCGGCAACGGCTCGCAAAGCGAGTTCCAGGCCATCGCCTTCAACACCCTGGTGGGCATTGATGAGATCCGTCTGTACGACATCGACCCAGCGGCCTCGGCCAAGCTGGTGGCCAACCTGGCCGGCCGCCCGGGCCTGAAGCTGAGCATCGCCAACTCCGTCGCCGAAGCGGTACGTGGCGCCGACATTGTCACCACGGTCACTGCCGACAAGGCCTATGCGACCATCCTTACCCCGGAGATGATCGAGCCGGGCATGCACCTGAACGCCGTGGGCGGCGACTGCCCAGGCAAGACCGAGCTGCACCGTGACATCGTTGAAAAAGCGCGAGTGATCGTCGAATACGAACCACAAAGCCGGGTCGAAGGCGAGATTCAGCAGATGCCCGAAGATTCACCGGTGGTCGAGTTCTGGCAGGTGCTCGCCGGGCTTGCTCAAGGCCGCGAACACGCCGAGCAGGTCACGCTGTTCGATTCGGTCGGATTTGCCCTGGAGGACTACTCGGCCCTGCGTTATGTGTTGGATACTGCGCGCATGCTGGGCATTGGCCAGGACATAGCGCTGGTGCCGCAACTGGAGAACCCGAAAGACCTCTATTCGCTGCTGCAACCGCGCGTGGTTGGCGTACGCTCGATTCACCAGGCAGACACTGCCTGCGCCTGATGCACCTTGGGGCCGCGCAGCGGCCCCGGTTTACGCCTACCCTGTCCATGCCCTCTTCGGAAAGAAGCCCTGCGCATGGACACCAAGGACGCCAATGCCCCACCGCTGGACCGCATCGACGAAGCCATCATCGATGTGCTGCGCCACGACGGCCGCATCACCTTCGAAAAACTCTCGAACCTGGTCCACCTCACCCCACGCCCCTGCCTGGAGCGGGTGCGCAAACTTGAAAGGCGCGGCGTGATTCGCGGCTACGGCGCCATCATCGACCTGCAGAAGCTCGCCCCGGGCCTGTCGCTGCTGGTGCTGGTGGCGTTGTCCAACCAGAGCGGGCGCGCTGCGCAAAAAGCCTTCGAAGCCACCATGCTGGCTTGCCCGCAAGTCTACGAATGCCAACTGATCAGCGGCCACTTCGACTACAGCCTGCGCCTGCGCTGCCGTGACATGGAGCACTACCGGGTGCTGAGCGAAAGCTGGATGAATGACGACGCGTTGCACATCGACAAGCTGGTGGCCCATCCTGAGCTGGCTTCGATCAAGTGCATGGCGCCGCAGCCGTGAGCACGGATTGATCGTACCATTGCGATGGTTGCCGATAGTCCCTTGCCCAAGCCACCACCTCACCCGCCGGCATCGGCCGGGCAATGCAATACCCCTGCGCCAGCTCACAGCCCAACGCCATCAGCACCCGCCCATGCTCGACACTTTCCAGCCCCTCGGCGATCACTTCGCGACCAAAGGCCCGTGCCAGGCCGATCACCGCGCCCGCCAGGGCCAGGTCATCCTGGTCATGGAGAATGTCACGCACGAACGACTTGTCGATCTTGATGGTCTGGGCCGGCAGGCGCTTGAGGTAGCTCAGCGACGAGTAGCCGGTGCCGAAATCATCCAGGGAAAAACGCACGCCCAGCGCCTGACAGGCTTCCAGGCAACGGCTGACATGCTGCAGGTTGTCGATCGCCACCGACTCGACGATTTCCAGATCCAGGTACGCCGGTTCAACCTGCGGACATGCCGACAGCAACAGCTGCAAACGTTCCACGAAGTCACCACGCTGCAGATGGCGAGCCGCAATGTTGACGCTCAGCGACCAAGGCAGCCCCTGTTGCCGCCATTCCTGCAGGCGACCCAGTGCCTGTTCGATCACCCATTCACCGATTTCCACGATCAGGTCGGTCTGCTCCACCAGCGGCAGAAACTCCCCCGGCGGTACCAGCCCACGCCCCGGACGCTGCCAGCGTAACAAAGCCTCGAATCCCAGCACCTGGCCACTGCGCAGGTTGACTTTAGGCTGATAGTACAGACACAGCTCGCCCTGCCGCAGCGCCCTACGCACCCGGGCCACCGTCTGGTGAGTGGCCTTGAGCTCCTGCTCCTGGGACACATCGAATACATGGTAGCGGTTACGGCCACGCTGCTTGGCCACGTACATGGCCTGGTCGGCATGGCGCACCAGGGTGTCGGCGTCCTCATCGTCCTGGGGGTACAGCGTTACGCCAATGCTGGCACTGAGCAACACGCTCTGCTCACGGATCACATAGGGTGCGGCCAGGGCACGTAGCACGCCTTGCAAGGCAGCGTGCAACTGCTGGCTGCAGTCGACGTGACGCAGGATCAGTACGAACTCGTCACCTGACAACCGCGCCACCGCGTCACCGCCGCGCAAGATAGCCTTGAGTCGCCGCGCCACCTCCACCAGCAACAGGTCGCCGACAGCATGCCCGTAGCCGTCGTTGACCGCCTTGAAGCCATCCAGGTCGAGCATGCATACCGCCAGGGGGGATTCTTCACGGCGGGAGAACGCCAAGGCCTGATTGAGCAAGTCGGACAGGTAGGCGCGGTTGGGCAGCCCGGTCAGCACATCGTGCCCCACCCGCCACTGCAGGGTATGCAGCAGCTGGCGTTTTTCGGTGACATCGAAGCGGATCGACACGTACTTGCGCACCTTGCCCGTGGCCGGGTCGACCAGCGGCACCATCGTGCTGTCCACCCAGTACAGCGAACCGTCCTTGGCCCGGTTGCAGATTTCCCCCTTCCACACCTTGCCCGCCGCCAGCGCGCGCCACATGCCAAGGAAGAACTCTGCCTCGTGCAGACCAGAATTGAGAATACGGTGATTGGCTCCCAGCAACTCCTCGCGGCTGTAGCCGGAAATGCTGCAGAACTGCTGGTTGACGTAGGTGATGCACCCGCGCAGATCGGTCTCGGAAAAAATCGCGGCCGCATCCACAGCCGCACGATAAATGTCGTCCATCAGCATCCTGCCTCTCAGATTGAGCGCTCCACGTTGCTCGACCGGCGTTACCGGCAGGTTGAGGCACACGATGAGACTCCATTCGTTCGAAATACCAGGAGCCTGCTTGTCGGTGACTTCCCAGTCAGGCGCGAATTCTACGAACTCAGCCACATAAAGCAAATAATCCTTACGAATCATAGCGTTATGAAAAATATCCAGATTCGGCCGAGGGCTGGCAAGCAGATTGCTACGTCACTTCAGGGATTGGTCGACGCTTGGAGCATGGCCCGTGCATGGCCCGCCAGGCTCAGCAGCGGTATGCACCGAACTAGAGCCCAGCAGCCACCAATGCCCCACAACTGGTCAGACCGGTAAGGCCAAAAACCCTTGCAATGTCGGATTTTTCGCGCTTTTATGACTCGGCGCTGAACAAACCGGTAAGACCACAATAATTAAGTCCTGCGCTCTTTCGCCCCGTGCGGCACCGAAGCAAGGACACCGATCTGAGATCTCTCCCATGCTCAAATGGTGCTCGCGTTCGATCTTCCTGCAAGTTGTGCTCGGCCTTGTCCTCGGCATCGCCTGCGGCCTCAGCTTCCCCGACCTGTCCCTGCAGCTCAAACCCCTCGGCGACGGCTTCATCAAGCTGATCAAGATGCTCATCGGCCTGATCGTGTTCTGTGTGGTGGTCAGTGGTATTTCCGGTGCCGGCGACCTGAAGAAGGTCGGGCGCATCGGCCTGAAATCGGTGATCTACTTTGAAGTGCTGACCACCATCGCCCTGGTCATCGGCCTGGTGTTCGCCTTCAGCAGCGGCATCGGCAGCGGCGCCAACATTCACCTCGACCAACTGTCCAGCGCCGACGCCAGCAGCCTGGCCGAGCGTGGCCAGCACATCCATGGCGCCACGGCGTTCTTCATGGACCTGATCCCGACCTCGGTGGTCGGTGCCTTCGCCGACAACAACATCCTCCAGGTGCTGCTGTTCTCGGTGCTGTTCGGCAGCGCGCTGAACCTGGTGGGTGACTCGGCCGCTGGCATCTCGCGGCTGATCAACGAACTGAGCCACGTCATCTTCCGCATCATGGGCATGATCGTGCGCCTGGCGCCGATCGGCGTGTTCGGCGCCATCGCCTTCACCACCAGCAAGTACGGCCTGGAGTCGCTGCAGCACCTGGGTGGCCTGGTGGCGCTGTTCTACCTGACCTGCGCCGGCTTCGTGCTGATCGTGCTGGGTACCGTGATGCGCGTGTCGGGCCTGAAGCTGTTGCCGTTCATCAAGTACCTGCGCGAAGAGCTGACCATCGTCCTCGGCACCGCGTCGTCCGACGCCGTGCTGCCACAAATCATGCGCAAGCTGGAGCACCTGGGCATCGGCAGTTCCACCGTCGGCCTGGTCATCCCTACCGGCTACTCGTTCAACCTCGACGGTTTCTCCATCTACCTGACCCTGGCCATCGTGTTCATCGCCAACGCCACCGGCACGCCACTGGAGATGACCGACCTGCTGACCATCCTGCTGGTGTCACTGGTGACTTCCAAGGGCGCTCACGGCATCCCAGGCTCGGCACTGGTGATCCTCGCCGCCACCCTGACCGCCGTGCCGGCGATCCCGGTGGTGGGCCTGGTGCTGGTACTGGCGGTGGACTGGTTCATGGGCATTGGCCGGGCGCTGACCAACCTGATCGGCAACTGCGTGGCCACCGTGGCCATCGCCCGCTGGGAGAAGGACATCGACCTGGAACGTGCGCAGAACGTGCTCGATGGCAAACCCGGCTTCGCCCCTGCGCCACGCAAGCAAGCCAACCCCCATCAACAGGAATTCTGAGCGAACGTGGCCGGCGCTGACGCCGGCCCTTGCAGGAGCGAACCGTGATCAGCTCATCGACCGTCGTCAACTCAGTGGTGGCAAAACTGCGCCAGGCCCTCGCCCGTGGCCAGTGGCGCTCCGGCGACATGCTGCCCGGCCAGCGCGAACTGGCCGAGCAACTGGGCATCAGCCGCCCCAGCCTGCGCGAAGCGGTGACCGTGCTGGAAACCCTGGGCCTGGTGCGTGCGCTGCCGGGCAAGGGGGTACTGGTGCTGGATGCCGAGGCTGCTGCCCAGGACCCGGCCAGCGAAAGCGCCGCAGCGGCCAGCCTGGCCGACGTACTGGAACTGCGCTACACCCTCGAACCGTTCATCGTCGGCCTGGTCGCGCAATCGGCCAACAGCCAGGACATCGGCCAGCTGCGCCTGACCCTGATGGACATGCGCGAAGCCCTGGAAGCCGATGACAGCGAAGCCGGATTCAAGGCCTACATCGCCTTCCACGAGGCGCTGTTCGCACTGACCACCAACCCGATATTCCAGAGCGTGGTGCAACAGACCGGCAATGCCCTCAAGCAGAGCGCCAGCATGCTGCGCAACTCGCCCGAGCACCTGGCCGCACGGCTCAAGGAAAACGAAGCCGTGGTGCGCGCCATTCGCGAACGCAACAGTGCCCAGGCCAGCGCCCAGATGCGCCAGCACATCCTCGCCGAAGGCCAGCGCATGGGCATTCACCTCAACATCCCGGACGACCAGCCCGGCCAATGACCCCTGGAGAGCGACCATGACCGCCTGCGCCCACGCCGCCCCCCGCCTGCCTGCCCTGCTCGCCGCCGGCGAGACTCGCCTGTCGGCCGAGCAGATCTACCCGCGCCTGTTCGATGCGATTCTCGAACAGCGCCTGCCGCCGGGCAGCCTGTTGCCCGAACAGGCCCTGGGCAATGCCTTCGGGGTCAGCCGCACGGTGATCCGCCGGGTGCTCGGCCGCCTGTCGGACCAGCAAGTGGTGGTGCAGCGCCCCAGCCACACCGCCCACCTGGCCGCACCCGACCCTGAGCAGGCGCGCCAGGTGCTCAGCGCCCGGCGCCTGGCCGAAACCACCCTGATCAGCCTGGCCGCGCAACGCGCACGGCCAGCGCAGATCCGCCAGCTGCGCCAGCTGGTCGAGCGCGAGCGCCAACACCATGAGCGTGGTGAGCGCTGCGCCGCCATCCGCCTGGGTGGCGAGTTTCACCTCAAGCTCGCCCAAGTGGCGGCGAATGCCCCGCTGGCGCGCTTCCTCAATGGCCTGGTGCCAATGACCTCGCTGATCATCGCCCGTTATGAATCGCCTTGCTGTGACCACTGCGCCTGGGAGGAACATGCGGCGATCATCGATGCCGTGGAGGCCGGTGATGCGGGGGCGGCGCTGGCGTTGATGGATGATCATCTCGACCGCCTGGAAGACAAGCTCGACCTCGACTGAGCAAGGCCGATGGGCTGCACGGCAGCCCCCGGAGCCGCGCCCTATACTCGGATGACCACCCAGCCTCTATTCCCCGCGAGGCAGCCGAGTGAGCCGACGATTCCTGGTTCTAGTGTGCCTGTTGCTGGCCATCGCCGGCTGCGCCGGAAAACGCTCGCCTCCCCCGCCGCCTCCAGCGGTGCTTGACTCCGCCACCTGGCAGCGTATCGACCAGGAACTGATCGAGGCTTCAGTTGGCGCCGCCGGCTCTGCCAACGACTATGCCCGGCGCTCGATGCGGGTGTGGAAGGAACAGGTGCAACAACGCACCGAGCAAGACTTCATCCCCTGGTTCACCGGCTACTGGACTCAGCAATGGCTGACCATGAAAGTGGCCTGGTACAAACTCGACAGCGGCGAGGGCCGCGAGCCGGCGGAAAAGCGCCTGGCGCTGTACCTGCAGGAGCAGTACCACGAGCGGGTGATCGAACCGGTGGCCGAACAGATCAACCCCGAGGGCATCCGCGATCGTGCCTGCGAGCTGTACGTGCAACTGCTCGGCCAGCAACTGCCGGCGATCATCCAGCGCTACAACGCTGCGCCCGAAGCATTCAGCCAGCGCCTGAACCGCATCCCGGCGATCAACCTGGGGCCACCGCCCGCGCGCAATGCCACGCTGTATCAATTGCTGCGGGCCAAGTCGCTTGAACAGCAACCGGCCTGGCTGGCGTTGCGCGAACACCTGCACAAGCAGGCCGCCAAAGGCCCCGGGAGAACCGACGTGGGCTTGTCGTCCGTGGCAACCAATGCCAGCGAAAAGCTCGGCGCCACCCTGGCCCCGCGCGGCGTCGCCAGCGCCGTGGCCAGCGCCGTGGGCAAGGTGGCCGGGGCAATGATCTCGATAGCGGCGACCGGCTACGGCATCATGTCCCACAACCGTGACCAGCCGCAGATGGTCGAGCAGTTGCGGGTCATCCTCAATGTTGCGCTCAACCAGGAGTGGCAGGAGCTGATGGAGAACCGCCAGAGCGGCGCCCTGGCGGGGGTGTACTACCTGTCGGGGCAGGTCGAGGACAGCCTGCTGGCCACTGCGCCGCAACCGTCCATGGAGCAGCAGACGCAACAGCGACAAGCACCTGCACCACAGGAACCCTTGCTGATTCGCCTGCCTTAGCCTCCCGCCCTGGCAGCAGCCATGGCCGAAGTCGGCAAGCCAAAGATCCGGTCGAACGCCCAGTTGTAGGCGAAGGTGTAGCACGGGATCAGAATGATGAACGCCAGGTCCACCACAAACGCCTCCAGCAGGCTTATGTCCAGCCACCAGGCAATCAGCGGAATCAGGTACACCACCAAGGTCAGCTGGAAGCCGACGGCATGCACCACCCGCCGCGCCACGCTGCGCCCACGCTTGGCCTGGCGGCTCTCCCAATACTCGAACACGCTGTTGTAGACCAGGTTCCAGAGCATGGCGATGGTGGTGATCATCACCGCCAGAGGCCCGGTGTGCGAAGCCTGGGTGTCCGACAGGTAGGCCAGCCCCAGCGTCGACATGCACAAGCCGATCAGTTCATAGAAGGTCACGTAGACCAGTTTGCGTTTGACGCCCTGCACGGGTTACCTCATGTGTCGAATTGCGATGAGGCGCAAGGATGATTCAATCTGCTTGACAGAAAAAGTCAGCCGCTTTCAGATTGACTGACAGGAGGCTGACATGAATTTTTCCAGCGACAACATCCAGCTGTTTCTCGCCGTGCTCGACCGCGGTTCGTTTTCCGCTGCTGCCCGCGCCCTGCAACGGGTACCTTCGGCGGTGAGCATGGCCATCGGCAACCTTGAAGCCGAACTGGGCTACACCTTGTTCGAGCGCGGCTCACGCGAGGTCCGCGCCACCGCCCAGGCCCTGGCCCTCGAACCCCACGCGCGGCTGATCGCCGAGCAGCTGGGCTTGCTGCAGGTACACGCACTGGAGCTGTCCCAAGGCCTGGAAAGCAACCTCACCCTGGCCGTGGTCCCGGATATCGACCACCGCCCGCTGCTGGCCGCCATTGCCAGCCTCGGCGCACGTTACCCGCTGCTCGACATCCAGTTGCTCAGCGCCCCGCAGGAAGAAGCCCTGCACCTGCTCGACAGCGGCCGCGCCGACCTGTGCCTGGCTTTTGCCGGCCTGCAGGTCGATGCCCGTCGCAGCTTCCAGCACATCGGCATGGAATCGCTGGTGGCCACCTTGTCGCCCACCCACCCGGCCCTGCTCGAAGGCCGTATCCACTACCTCGAAGACCTGGTCAATGTGCGCCAGATCCTGGTCCGCAGCCGCGACCTGCCATTGCTCGACCCACGCCCGCTGATCGGCGCCACACACTGGTCCACCGACAGTTTCGACCTGGCCCTGCAGATGGTCGAAGCCGGCCTTGGCTGGGGTGACCTGCCACTGGCCCGGGTCGCGCCGCTGGTCGCTGCCGGGCGTCTGGTGCGCCTGCAATTTCGCAACACCCGCAACGAACTGCAGCTGCCGATCCATGCCTTCTGGCGCAAGCAGCAGCCGTTGCGCCAGGGCGCTCGCCTGCTGATCGAACTGCTGGCCGCTGGCTAGCCCACCGTCCGTCGACCTGAGCGGAAGAAAATAGCTAAGTGTTTCAACCTTTTACCAAGCAAGCCGATAACACGTAGGACAGGACTCGCCTTAACGCCACAAGCACGCGGCGCCCCTTCCATCCTTGGCTCAAGGTCTCGAAACATGAACCTGAAATTTCGCCACAAGATCCTTCTCAGCGCCTGCGGTGTCGTGGTGCTGGCCTTTGCGCTGTTCACGCTCTACAACGATTACCTGCAACGCAACACCCTCCGCCAGAACATCGAATCGTCCGTGCAACAGGCTGGCGCGCTGACCGCCAGCAGCGTGCAGAACTGGATGAGCGGGCGCATCCTGGTGCTGGAAAACCTGGCGCAGGACATTGCCCAACAAGGGGCAGGAGAGACCCTGGGCGGGCTGATCGAGCAGCCTTCCTACACGCGGAACTTCCTTTTCACGTACTTGGGCCAGGCCAACGGCGTATTCACCCAGCGCCCTGACACACAGATGCCGGCCGGCTACGATCCCCGCCAGCGGCCGTGGTACAGCAGTGCGGTGAGCGCCGGCCAGACCGTGCTCACCGCCCCCTACCAGGGCGCGGTCGGTGGCTTGATGGTGACCATCGCGGTACCGGTGAAAAGCAAGCGCAACGGCGAGCTGATCGGCGTGGTCGGCGGCGACCTGACCCTCGACACCCTGGTCGAGATCATCAACTCGGTTGACTTCGGCGGCATCGGCCACGCCTTCCTCGCCGACAGCAGTGGCCAGGTGATCGTCAGCCCGGACAAAGACCAGCTGATGAAAAACCTCAAGGACATCTACCCCGGCAGCGGCCTGCGCGTGACTGCCGGCATGCAGGACGTCACGCTCAACGGTGAGGAGCGGCTGATCTCGTTCGCCCCGGTCGCCGGCCTGCCCTCGGCGCAGTGGTACATCGGCCTGTCGATCGACAAGGACAAGGCCTACGCCGCACTCAGCCAGTTCCGTACCTCGGCGATCATCGCCATGCTCATCGCCGTGGTCGCCATCGCCGTGCTGCTGGGCCTGCTGATCCCGGTACTGATGCGCCCGCTGACCACCATGGGCCGCGCCATGCGCGACATCGCCGAAGGTGAAGGCGACCTGACCCGCCGCCTGGACGTGCAGCACAAGGACGAATTCGGCGAACTGGCCAGCTCGTTCAACCGCTTCGTCGAGCGTATCCACAGCTCGATCAGCGAAGTCTCTTCGGCCACCCGCCTGGTGCACGACCTGTCGGAAAAAGTCATCGACGCCTCCAACGCCTCGATCATCGGCTCCGAAGAGCAGAGCATGCGCACCAACAGCGTGGCCGCGGCCATCAACCAACTGGGCGCCGCGACCCAGGAAATCGCCCGCAATGCGGCCGATGCCTCGCAACATGCCAGCGGTGCCAGCGAGCAGGCCCATGGCGGCCGTGAGGTGGTCGAGCAGGCGATCAACGCCATGACTGCGCTTTCCCAGCGCATCAGCGAATCGTGCGAACAGATCGAAACCCTTAATGCCAGCACCGACGAGATCGGCAAGATCCTCGACGTGATCAAGGGCATTTCCCAGCAGACCAACTTGCTGGCGCTCAACGCCGCCATCGAAGCCGCCCGGGCCGGTGAGGCCGGGCGCGGCTTTGCCGTGGTCGCCGACGAGGTCCGCAACCTGGCACACCGCACCCAGGAATCGGCCGAAGAAATCCACCGCATGATCACCAGCCTGCAGGTTGGCTCGCGCGAGGCGGTGCACACCATGAACACCAGCCAGGTATCGAGCGAGCAGACCGTGCAGGTGGCCAACCAGGCCGGCGAGCGCCTGGCCAGCGTGACTCAGCGCATCGGTGAAATCGACGGCATGAACCAGTCGGTGGCCACCGCTACCGAGGAGCAGACCGCTGTGGTCGAAAGCCTGAATCTGGACATCACCCAGATCAACGCGCTGAACCAGCAAGGGGTGGTGAACCTCAACCAGACCCTGCAGCATTGCGATGCACTCGCTCAGCAGGCCGGGCGGCTGAAACAATTGGTGGGGAGTTTCAGGATCTGAGGAGGGCCTTTGTGTAGGGTTTGAGGTTTTTGTTGGGGCAGATATCGAGCGCCGCCCGCGCGGCGCATCGCGAGCAAGCTCGCTCCTACATTTGTTGCAACGTGGCCATGCCTGTGAGGCCATGG
>NZ_VZII01000057.1 GCF_009391885.1 Pseudomonas sp. MN1F
TCACGCAAGGGTTTCTTTTTGGTTGGCATACATGCACCTCTTACTCATGTTATGCCCGAACACAAAATTTCTGACACCCTCACAGTTAGTTGTGCATAACGCCGGGGCTGCTGCGCAGCTACTCGCCACGACAATTTCAGCGCCTGCAAGATCGAGCGCCGCGCCCGCGCGGCGCTCGATCTTGCAGGCGCTGAAGATGCCAACCACCACAATCCCTACAAGCCACCCCGGCGCACATGCTTCACCAGCACCTTTTCCAACAATTCCCACATCGCCGGATCGGTACTGAACGCCACATTGAACCGCATCCAGCCGGTGGCCTTGGCATCGACCATGAACAACTGCCCAGGCCCGAGCATGATGCCTTTCTCCAAGGCATCATCCAGCAACGCCGCGCTGTCCGGAATCGCCGGGTGACGGGTCCAGATATACATCCCTTCATCCGATTCGGTGAACAGTTCAAAGCCCAATCGATGCAGATGCCGGCCAACTTCCTGATGCGCCTCGGCCAAACGCTGGCGCAGGCGTTTGAGGTGCTTGCGCCAGCGCCCGTCAATGATCGCGGCATACACGACCCGCTCCATCACCTGCGAAGTGGTCAGGCCCGAGCGCATCTTCAGGTGCAGCAACTTCTGCGACAGCTGCGGGTTGGCCAGTAAATAGCCGACCCGCACGTTGGGCGAGATGCTCTTCGAATAGCTGCCCACGTATACCACCTGCTGCAGGTGGTCGAGGCTGGCCAGGCACGGCTGCGGCTCGGCGACCATGTCGGCGTACAGGTTGTTCTCCACCAGACGGAAGCCATGCTGGCTGGCCAGTTGCAGCAGACGGTGCAGTTGCGGCAGCGGGGTGCGTGAACAGGTCGGGCTGTGCAGGTGCGGCTGGGTGAAGAACGCGGTAGGGCGGTGGTGTGCCAGCAAGTGTTCGAGATGATTGAGGTCGTAACCGTTTGGCGTACGTGGCACGCCGATCAAGGTCGCGCCCTGGGTGCGCAGGATACTCATCAGGTTGGGGTAGCCGGGGTCGTCCACCAGCACCACATCACCCGGGCGTACCAAGGTCCGCACGGCGAGGTCCAGCGCCTGGCTGGCGCCATGGGTCAGCATCAGCTGTGCCGGGTTGCAGACGATCGACAGTTCCTGCTGCAAGTTCTGCGCGGTCAGTGCGCGCAGCTCCGGCAAGCCCATCGGGTCGCCGTAGCCTGACAGCTCGAGCGGGCTGCCAGCAACCTGGCGCAGGCCACGGCGCAGGCCTTCTTCATACATCCAGTCGTTGGGCAGCCAGCCGCAGCCGGGCTTGAACGGCAGTTGGCGGATCTCGAAGATCTGCTGCAGGTACCACTCCGAATTGAACGTCGGGCGGCCGGCCTCGGCCTCACTGTTCTGGCTTTCAAGCAGCTCGTTCGCCGCACGATTGACGAAGAACCCCGCATTGCCCTTGCTCACCAGCAGCCCTTGGGCGACCAGGCGGTCATACGCCTCGACCACGGTGAAGGTGCTCACCGAATAACTCGCGGCGAAGGCGCGGATCGACGGGACCTTGGCGCCGGGCTTGAGGGTCTGGTTATCGATCAGCTCGCGCAGGCCGTCAATGATCTGGTTGACCAGCGGCGTGGAAGAGTCTGGATGTAATTCGAACATTCGGGGCCTTCAGGAGTGCGTAACGCCAAGCGCCAGCGGGGTGTATTGCATCGGCGGCCTGTACAGTGCAGTGCGAGATTCATGCCACTGTGCATGGCTCTCTACGTCGGACATTTTTACATTAGGTGTCAGATATCGCCACATAAAGCATGTTCAGTTCGCCCGAGGTGCCAACCCTGGGGCGCGTCAGCAGGCCGCCACGGAAGGCCTGCGTGTGTTTGCGCACACCATCCTGCCCGCATTAGCACTGATGTACAGGTGAAACCGAGAGCCATCGGGGTTTCACAGTTTTCCTTGGATAAAAAGAAGCACGGGGTACACAACTGATGGACGCAACATCCACAACAACCACCGCGAAAAGCGGGCACGAGAGCAAACTCAGTGCCTCGCTCAAGTCGCGCCACCTGACGATGATGTCGATCGCCGGGGTTATCGGCGGCGCCTTGTTCGTCGGTTCCGGCAGCGTGATCCACAGCGCCGGCCCGGCCGCAGTGCTGGCCTACCTGGCCGGCGGCATCCTGGTGGTGCTGATCATGCGCATGCTGGGTGAAATGGCGACTTCCTCGCCTGACACCGGCTCGTTCTCCACCTACGCCGACCGCGCGATCGGCCGCTGGGCCGGTTTCACCATCGGCTGGCTGTACTGGTGGTACTGGGTCATCCTGATGGCCTGGGAAGCCTATGTGGCGGGCAAGATCCTGCACGGTTTCTTCCCCGACGTGAGCGTCAACGTGTTCGTGCTTGCCACGACCCTGCTGCTGATCACTGTCAACTTCTTCAACGTCAAGCACTACGGTGAGTTCGAATTCTGGTTCGCGCTGATCAAGGTGGTGGCGATCGTCTGCTTCCTGGTGGTGTGTACCGCCGCCGTGATGAACCTCTGGCAGTTCGGTGAAGTGCGTGGCATCACCCACCTGACCGCCGAAGGCTTCATGCCCAACGGCATCACCACGGTCATTGGTGCCTTGCTCGGGGTGATGTTCGCCTTCCTCGGCGCCGAGATCGTCACCATCGCCGCTTCCGAAGCCAAGGACCCGGCCACCCAGATCGTCAAGGCCACCAACTCGGTGGTATGGCGTGTGTGCCTGTTCTACGTCGGTTCGATCTTCCTGATCGTCTGCCTGGTACCGTGGAACGACCCGCAACTGGGTGTTTCCGGCTATGGCGCGTACCGCCGTACCCTGGAGCTGCTGGGCGTGCCGCACGCCGAGCTGCTGATGAACTTCGTGGTGCTGACCTCGGTGAGCAGCTGCCTGATCTCCGGTCACTACACCGCTTCACGCATGCTGTTCTCCCTGGCCCAGCGTGGCGACGCGCCGTCGTTCTTCAAGATCACCCGCGCCGGCACTGGCGTACCGGTGTACGCGATCATCGGCTCCTGCGCCGTGGCCGTGGTCTGCGCGCTGATCAACTTCAGCGAGACCCTGCGCCCGAAAGACGTGCTGGAAACCCTGATGAACACCACGGGCATGATCGCCCTGCTGGTGTACCTGGTGATTGCCTTCTCGCAGCTGCGCATGCGCCGCAAGCTGATTGCCGAAGGCAAGGAAGTGCGCCTGCAGATGTGGCTGTTCCCGTGGCTGACCTACCTGGTGATCGGCTTCATCATTGCCGCGCTGGTGACCATGGCCTTCATGCCTGACTACCAGATCCTGGTGATCTCCACCGGCATCGCCGCCGCTGTCGTAGTGGCCATGGGCGTGGTGCACCAGATCCGCTCTGGCAAGCAGCAGCACTAAGCGTCACTTGTTGTTGGAAACGGCCGGCTCCCTTTGGGACCCGGCCGTTTCGCGTTGTTGGGCGTGGTGTTTTTCCTCGGGCATGTGAAACCGCTGGTTCATCCAGGGGGAGCCGAGCAGGGCGGCGGCTGCGATAAGCGCCAGAATGGCCAGGGCCAGGGATATTTTCATGGGCATGCGCATAAAAGGAGTGACTTCAAGCATAGGACGACAGTTCAAGCGCATGCGCTTCGGTACATGGCGTATGCTCACTGCATCGTCCGCCATAAGGAGCCGCCCATGGCCTGGTCCGCCACCCAGTATTCCCTCTTCGAAGACGAACGCACCCGCGCCGTGCGAGACCTGTTGGCCGCTGTGCCGCCACGCCCGGTGCGCCATGCCACCGACCTGGGCTGTGGCCCCGGCAACTCGACCGAAGTACTGCTGCAGCGTTGCCCGGATGCCCAGGTCACGGCGCTGGACAGCGACAAGGACATGATCGACAAGGCCCGCGAGCGCAAGCGCCTGCACATTCCGCGGGTGCGCTGCGAAATTGCCGATATCAGCGACTGGTCCGCCCCCGAACCGCAAGACCTGATCCTGGCCAATGCCTCGCTGCAATGGGTGCCCGACCACGGCTCGCTGTACCCGCACCTGGTGCGCCAGCTGAGCGAGGGCGGCAGCCTAGCGGTGCAGACCCCGGACAACCTCGACGAGCCCGCTCACCGGCAACTGCGCAAGATTGCCAGTGAAGGCCCGTGGGCGGAGAAATTCGCTGACTTCCACTTGCCACCCCGGCACAACGCGGCGTTCTACTACGACCTGCTCAGCCCCCTGTGCGCGCGGGTGGACGTGTGGCGTACCACCTATCACCACCCATTGGCCGGCGGCGCCGAGGCGGTGGTGGAATGGTTCAAGGGGTCGGCGCTGCGGCCTTACCTTGCCAAGCTGGACGAAGAGGAACAGGCGAGCTTCCTGCAGATGTACCTGCAGGCCATGCAGCATGACTACCCGCCTGCCACCGATGGCAAGGTGCTGCTGCCGTTCCCGCGGCTGTTTGTCGTCGCCACCCGTTAAGGTCGCCGCCAGCGCCAGATGACACCGCTGTAGATAGCCAGGTTCAGCACCAGCACGACGCCGCCCAGCAGCAGCTGGATGTGCGGCGTCAGGCCGGCGGGATAGATCAGCGGCCAGATGTAGTGCTCGACGAAGCCGCCATGGTAGCCCGCGTCACCGGCCGCCAGGCGCATGCGGTTTTCCCAGTGGGTGAGCGGGCATTGCAGATGCAGGCCTTCCACCGCCAAGCCCCAGGCCAGGGCAGGGAGGTGCAGGAGCAGGGCGGGGCGCCACCTGAGCACCAGCAGGCCACCGAACAGGACCAGCAGGATGAAGGCCAGGTGAAGCAGGACCAGGGCGTCGGCGGCCAAGCGGTAGAGCATGGTGGGAGAGCCTGGAGTTGAGGTATTTCCAGAATAGTTGTATTGCCTGTGCTGGCCTCTTCGCGGCTAAAGCCGCTCCCACAGGAACTGCACAGGTTTCAGATGCTGTGGGGTACCTGTGGGAGCGGCTTTAGCCGCGAAGAGGCCGGTACTGGCGCTACAACGCTTCCTGAACCATCTGCAGGAAGGTCGCCACCACGCGGCGGCTTCTTTGCTCGCTCAGGCACACCAGGGTCTCGGTCAGATGCCGCTGGCAATCGACAATGGGCAGCGCGCATACCCGCGCATCCGCGCCAAACTCGGCCGCCGACACCACCCCCACGCCAATCCCCACCACCACCGCCTCGCGCGCAGCTTCGCGGCCTTCCACCTGGATCGCCGGGCGAATCCGCAAGCCTGCGCGCTGCATCTCTTCCTCCAGCGTCTGCCGCGTTACCGAACCCGGCTCGCGCAGCACCAGCGGTGTGTCGTCCAGGTCCGCCAGGTTGATCGAGCCGCGGCTGGCCCATGGGTGGTTGTGCGAGACGAACGCCACCATCGGGTCGCGGCGCAGCGGCACGCAGTACAGCCGCTCGTCATCGACATCGCGCCCGAGCAGCGCCAGGTCGGCCTGGTAGCTGAACAGCCTTGCCAGCGATTCATCGGTGTTGCCGGTCTCGACCTTGACCTGGATGCCCGGGTAGCGCTGGCAGAAGCGGGCGATCTGCGGCAGTACGTGCACCGGCGCATCCACCGCCAGCACCAGGCTGCCGGTGTGCAGGGCGCGTGAATCCTGCAACAGGTCATGCGCCTCGGCCTCGCAGGCGAACAGGCGCTGGCTGATGCCCAGCAGGCGCTCACCGAGGTCGGTCAGTTGCACCGAACGCTTGTTGCGGTGGAACAGCAGCACACCGAAGCGCTCTTCGAGCTTGCGCACCTGGTCGGACACCGCCGGCTGGGTCAGAAACAGCTTTTGCGCCGCACGGGTGAAGCTGCCGTGCACGGCCACTGCATGGAAGGCCTTGAGTTGAGCGTGGGATACCGACATGCCGACTCCAGTAACAAGCTGCGCTTATGTGTGAAATACGATAAATCGATTTTCTTTATCAGTCAGCAACTGTTTCCATACGTTTCAACCCGAGGCCACCGCCACAAGCAGCGGCCGGGCCATGGCCCGCACAGCGGTGCCATCTGACCAGATGACGAGCCTTCGTCATGCAGTGCGCAACACAACAACAAGACAGGCGTTTCTTAACAATCTGCCGGCACACTTGAGCAAGAGGTCAGAGTCAATGAATCAATCACTAGCCGCGTTGAAACGCTGGCGCATCCAGATTTTCGCGATCACCTGGCTGGCCTACGCCGCCTTCTACTTCACCCGCAAAGCCTTCTCGGTGGCCAAGCTCGGCATCGCTGAAGACCCGACGTTCATGCTCGACAAGGCCGCCATGGCCAACCTCGACGCGATCTACCTGGCTGCCTATGCCGTGGGCCAGTTCACCTGGGGCATGCTTGCCGACCGTTTCGGCCCGCGCGTGGTGGTGCTGGGCGGCCTGCTGATCTCGGCGGCGGCCGCCGTGGTGATGGGCAGTTACGCGACCTTCCCGATCTTCGCCACCTGCATGCTGATCCAGGGCCTGGCGCAATCCACCGGCTGGGCCGGGCTGTGCAAGAACATCGGCAGCTTCTTCCCGGCTGCGCAGCGCGGGCGGGTGCTGGGGCTGTGGAGTTCGTGCTACGCCTTCGGTGGCCTGGTCGCTTCACCGTTCGCCGGCTGGTGGGCCTATACCCTGGTCGGCACCTGGCATGCGGCGTTCTTCTCCAGCGCTGCGGTGGTGGCCGGCGTGGCCGTGCTGTTCTTCTTCCTGCAGCGCAACAAGCCGGAAGACGTCGGCCTGGCAGCGGTCGAACCGGAGCCGCAGAGCATGGCCCCGGCTGGCAACCTGTGCAGTGTGTGGGCGCCACTGCGCGAGATCCTGCGCAACCGCACGGTGCTGACCCTGGGCCTGGCCTACTTCCTGTTGAAGCCGGCGCGCTACGCCATCCTGCTGTGGGGCCCGGTGATCGTCTTCGAGCAGATGCCATCGGTCGGCAAGGTCGGCGCGGCGATCATCCCCACCGCCTTCGAACTGGCCGGGCTGCTCGGCCCGATCATCATCGGCCTGGCTTCGGACAAGCTGTTCGGCGCCCGGCGCATGCCGGCCTGCGTGATCAGCCTGGTGCTGCTGACGCTGACCCTGGCAGCGTTCATGGCGGCCATGCACAGCGGCAGCATCGTGATGGTGGTGGCCTTGCTGTTCGTCATGGGCCTGACCCTGTATGGGCCGGACTCGATGATCAGCGGTGCGGCGGCCATCGACTTCGGCACGGCCAAGGCCGGCGCCACGGCGGCAGGCTTCGTCAACGGTTGCGGCTCGGTGGGCGCGGTGCTCGGCGGCCTGCTGCCGGGCTACTTCGACAGCGTCACGGTGTTCATCGTGTTTGCCGGCTGCGCGCTGTTCTCGGCCCTGGTGTTGTTGCCGCACTGGAACAGCCGCCCGGCCAGCACGCCCCAGGCCAATGACGTGGCGCCCAACACCAGTATGGCGATCAAGCCACTGCGTACCTGAAGGAAAGCGGGCAGGGTCGACAAGGCGTGAGATTACTTGTCGATCCACCGCCCGAGGGCGTATAAACTGCACCCACTTTTGGCCGGTCGCTTCCTGAACCGGCCGCTGAAACAAAGAGAGTCGACATGGGCGCACAGTGGAAAGCCAAACATAGAGAAACAGCTGCCAATGCCAAGGGCAAGATCATGGGCAAGCTGGCCAAGGAAATCCAGATCGCTGCCAAGTCTGGCGCCGACCCGGATATGAACCCGCGCCTGCGCCTGGCCATCGTTCAGGCCAAAAAAGCCTCGATGACCCGCGAGACCCTGGAGCGTGCGATCAAGAAAGGCGCCGGCCTGGACGGCGACGCCGTGCAGTACCATGCCGTCAGCTATGAAGGCTTCGCTCCGCACCAGGTGCCACTGATCGTCGAGTGCCTGACCGACAACGTCAACCGCACCGTGGCGCAGATCCGCGTGCTGTTCCGCAAGGGCCAGCTGGGCGCCAGCGGCTCGGTGGCGTGGGACTTCAACCACGTCGGCCTGATCGAAGCCACCCCGGAAGGCGATGCCGACCCGGAAATGGCCGCCATCGAAGCCGGCGCGCAGGAGTTCGAGGAAGGTGAAGAAGAAGGTTCGACCTTGTTCATCACTGACACCACCGACCTGGATGCTGTGCAGAAGGCGCTGCCTGAGCATGGTTTCACCGTGACTTCGGCGAAGATCGGTTATACCCCGAAGAATCCGGTGAGCGCGGCCAGCCTGAGTGCTGAAGCGCTGGCTGAGGTTGAAGCGTTCCTTGAGGCGATCGATGAGAACGATGACGTGCAGAACGTCTACGTGGGCCTGACCGCCTAAAAAGCTGGGGCCGCTTTGCGGCCCATTCGCGGGTAAACCCGCTCCTGCATGCCCTGTAGGGGCGGGTTTACCCGCGAATGGGCCTGTAAAAACCACGCAAGGGAGCCTGCATGAACCCGACTTTCGCCTCCCTCAGCCTCGCCCACCTGCGCACCCTCGACTGCCTCCTGCAGCTGAAGAACCTCAGCCACGCCGCCGACCGCCTGGGTGTCAGCCAATCGGCCCTGAGCCGCCAGCTGGCCCACCTGCGCGAAGCCTTCGACGACCCGTTGCTGGTACGCCAGGGCCGCGGTTATGTGCTCAGCGAGCATGCCGAAGCCCTGGCCGAACCCCTGCGCCAGGTCCTCGAAGAGCTCCAGGCCCTGCGCCAACCCGCTGCCTTCGACCCGGCCCGCTGCGAGCGGCGCTTCTGCCTGGCCGCCTCCGACTATGTAGCCGAGCACATGCTGCCGTTGCTGGTGGCTGCCTTGGAACAGGAAGCCCCGGGCGTGTCCATCGACTACCGCACCTGGCAGGCCGGGCAATACGCCTTGCTCGCCAGCGGCGAGATCGACCTGGCCACCACCTTGTTCGACGAGTCGCCGCCCAACCTGCATGGGCGTTTGCTAGGCGAAGACCGCGCGGTGTGCCTGATGCGCCAGGATCACCCGCTGACCGCGCTGGACGCGCTTGGCCAGGACGATTACCTGGCCTGCAAGCACGTGCGCATTTCCGGTGGCGGCGACAAGGACAGCTTCATCGACCGCCACCTGCGCGCCCAGGGTTTGCAGCGGCGCATCAGCCTGGAAGTACCGTTTTTCTCGGCGACTGTGCAGGTGATCGGCAACAGCCAGGCGCTGGCCACGGTACCCGAGCACATCGCCCGCCAGTTGTGCCGCCTGCACGGGCTGGCGTGGCGGCCGTTGGGGTTTGTCGAGCATACCCAGCGCTATTGGGTGGTGTGGCATCAGCGTTTGCAGGCCTCGGCCGAGCACCGCTGGTTGCGCAACCGGGTGTTCGAGCTGTGGCGCCAGTCACAGTTCGGCGTGCAGGGCGGGGTTGCGGATTTGCCATAGCAGGTATGCGCGCAGCGGGGTTATTCGCGGGGGCGCAGGCGCCTAGACTGGGGGCACTGGACAATCCTCAGGAGCGCGCGCGTGACCCCAGAACAATTCCGCCAGTACGGCCACCAGCTGATCGACCTGATCGCCGACTACCGCCAATCCGTCGGCGAACGCCCGGTCATGGCCCAGGTCCAGCCCGGCTACCTCAAGGCCCAGCTGCCACAAGGCGCCCCACAGCAGGGCGAGTCGTTCGAGGCGATCCTCGACGACGTCAACCAACTGGTCATGCCTGGCCTGTCGCACTGGCAGCACCCGGATTTCTACGGCTACTTCCCGTCCAACGGCACCCTGTCGTCGGTGCTCGGCGATTTCCTCAGCACCGGCCTCGGTGTGCTCGGCTTGTCGTGGCAATCCAGCCCGGCGTTGAGCGAGCTGGAGGAAACCACCCTCGACTGGCTGCGCCAGCTGCTCGGCCTGTCGGCCCAGTGGAGCGGGGTGATCCAGGACACCGCGTCCACCAGCACGCTGGTGGCGCTGATCAGCGCCCGTGAGCGGGCCACCGATTATGCGCTGGTGCGCGGCGGCCTGCAGGCCGAGGCCAAGCCGCTGATCATCTATGTCAGTGCCCATGCCCACAGCTCGGTGGACAAGGCTGCACTGCTGGCCGGCTTTGGCCGTGCCAACATTCGCCTGATCGCCACCGACGACAAGTTCGCCATGCGCCCGCAGGCGCTGCAGGCTGCCATCGAGCAAGACCTCGCCGCCGGCAACCAGCCCTGTGCTGTGGTCGCCACCACCGGTACCACCACCACCACCGCCCTTGACCCGCTGCGCCCGATCGGCGAAATCGCCCAGGCCAACGGGCTGTGGCTGCATGTCGACTCGGCCATGGCCGGCTCGGCGATGATCCTGCCGGAATGCCGGTGGATGTGGGACGGCATCGAGCTGGCCGATTCTGTCGTGGTCAACGCGCACAAATGGCTGGGTGTGGCGTTCGATTGCTCGATCTATTACGTGCGCGATCCGCAGCACTTGATCCGGGTGATGAGCACCAACCCGAGCTACCTGCAGTCGGCGGTGGATGGCGAGGTGAAGAACCTGCGGGACTGGGGGATTCCGCTGGGCCGTCGGTTCCGCGCCTTGAAACTGTGGTTCATGTTGCGCAGCGAAGGCGTTGAGGCGTTGCAGCAGCGCTTGCGCCGAGACCTGGAGAATGCCCGCTGGTTGGCGCAGCAGGTTGAGGCTCAAGCGCAGTGGGAAGTGCTGGCACCGGTGCAACTGCAGACCTTGTGCATTCGCCACCGGCCAGCGGGGCTGGAAGGGGAGGCGCTGGATGCGCATACCAAGGCGTGGGCTGAGCGGCTGAATGCGTCCGGGGTGGCGTATGTGACGCCGGCGACGCTGGAAGGGCGGTGGATGGTGCGGGTGTCGGTGGGGGCTTTGCCGACCGAGCGGGAGCATGTGGAGAAGCTTTGGCTGAACCTGCAGGAAGTGGTCAAAGGCTGATATCGCTGGGGCCGCAAAGCGGCCCCGTACGATCTATTACTGGCTCACTGCCTGAAAGCTGCCTTTGCGGCTGGCTTCGTAAGCTTCCTTCTCCATCGGCTTGGCGTCCGGGTTGCCCAGATCTTCCATCGCCAAACGGTGGGTCTCCGGCGCAATGTAGGCCGCCAATGCACACACGCAGGTGATGAAGAACGCCAGGCCACCGATCACCAGCGGAATGTTGTCCGAACCCGGTGGCGCCACCAGGGCGAACAGCGCTGGCAGCATGGCGGTGAGCATGGTGCCGATGTTCTGCGCGATGGCCATGGCCGATACGCGGTAGCGGGTTTGGAACAGCTCCGGGTAGAAGCTTGGGAATACCGCGTTGTAACCCTGGTAGACCATGCCCCACATCACGATCGAGGCGGCGAAGGCCAGCGGCACGTTCTGGATGCTGATCGCATACAGGTAGACGAAGGCCAGCAGGCCAGAGCCCAGGCAGCCGGCGATCATGGTCGGGCGACGGCCGATCTTGTCGGACAGGTTGCCCACGAACGGAATCACCAGCACCGCGACGATGTTGCCCACTACCGGGATCCACAGGTACACGCTCTTGTCGAAGCCGATGCCATAGGCCGGCTGCACCGCGTAGGCCGCGCCGAAGATGGTGGCAACTACCGGGATCACGTTCATCAGGGCCATGAACATCACCAGCACCATGTGCTTCCAGCTGTGGCGGAAGGCCTCGCTGATCGGCGACTTGGCAACCTTGTCCTGCTTCTCTTCCTTCACGAACGCCGGGGTTTCGTGCACTTCCTTACGAATGATGAAGCCCGCAAGCAGGACGAAGGCGCTCAACAGGAACGGAATGCGCCAGCCCCAGTCATTGAAGGCTTCACTCGGCATGAAGTAGGCCAGTGGCAGGAACACCGCCGCCGCCATTACCTGGCCGGCCTGCACGCCCTGCAAGGTGAAGCTGGCATAGTAGCCACGCCGGCCGAACGGGGCGTGCTCCATGATCATTGAGCTGGCACCGGAGATTTCACCGGCCACGGCAAAGCCCTGGACCAGGCGCAACAGCACCAGCAAGGCCGGGGCCAGCATACCGATATCGTGGTAGGTCGGCAGCAGGCCGACGGCCATGGTCGACAGGCCCATCAGGAACATGCACAGCAGCAGCACGTTCTTGCGCCCGCGGGTGTCACCCCAGTGGCCGAGCACGAAGGCGCCGACAGGGCGGGCCAGGTAGCCCACACCGTAGGTGGCCAACGAGGCGATGATGGCCATTTTCGGGTCGGTGTTGGGGAAGAAGATCTGCGGGAAGATCAGTGCCGCAGCCTGGGCATAGATGAAGAAATCGTAGTATTCGAGTGCCGAGCCAATCCATCCACTGGCGGTCGCTTTCTTGGCTTGAGAGCTTGAGTGAGCCATCGTTGTCTCCGTTGTTCTTGTAGGTCGCCGCACGGCTGGCGTCGCCCAGGGGCGGCCAGAGGGGTGCGATCGCTTTTCGGGAGTAGGGCGGTTATAGCGCGATTGATCGCAGGCGGTGTCTGCAGAGGGAAGACGAACGAGCAGGTGCGGATCGCAAGGCGATGGAGGTGTGCATAGGTCGGTACCCGGTTTATTGAACTTATTATGTTGTGACGTTGGGCTTGTCTGCGCAGGTTTTGCCGAACCACCGTCAGGGCAGAAGAGGGCGGTCGGTGTGCCTGCGTCTGGGTCCATGTTTGCTTAGGGTTGGCAGTGAATCAATTCGCCAAAATCGGTTTTGTGCGGTAATCGAACGCAAAACTAACCATTTCGTACAAACAGATTGCCGGGTCGACTTTACCTGCGAATAATTGACAGTGCCAGAAACCCAGCAAGGTTTCGGCCCGTCGTCCGTCCAATAACAAGGAACTCCCCCATGCAGCGTTCGATAGCCACCGTGTCCTTGAGCGGCACCCTGCCGGAAAAGCTCGAAGCCATCGCCGCCGCCGGTTTCGACGGCGTGGAGATCTTCGAGAACGACCTGTTGTACTACGCTGGCAGCCCGCGTGAAGTACGGCAGATGTGCGCCGACCTCGGCATTGCCATTACCCTGTTCCAGCCGTTCCGTGACTTTGAAGGCTGCCGCCGCGACCGCCTGCAGAAAAACCTCGACCGCGCCGAGCGCAAGTTCGACCTGATGCAAGAGCTGGGCACCGACCTGGTGCTGGTGTGCAGCAACGTCCAGGCCGACGCCCTGGGCGATGAACAGATCCTGGTGGACGACCTGCGCCTGCTTGGCGAGCACGCCGGCAAGCGCGGCCTGCGCATCGGCTACGAAGCCCTGGCCTGGGGCCGCCACGTCAATACCTACCAGCAAGTGTGGAACCTGGTGCGCCAGGCCGACCACCCGGCGCTGGGGGTGATCCTCGACAGCTTCCATACCCTGTCGCTCAAAGGCGACCCGGCGGCGATCCGTGACATCCCCGGCGACAAGATCTTCTTCGTACAGATGGCCGACGCGCCGATCCTGAACATGGACGTGCTGGAATGGAGCCGCCACTTCCGCAACTTCCCGGGGCAGGGCGAAATGGACCTGGCTGGCTTCCTTGCGCCGATCCTCGCCACCGGCTATCGCGGCCCGCTGTCGCTGGAAATCTTCAACGACGGCTTCCGCGCCGCGCCGCCACGGCAGAACGCCGCCGACGGCCTGCGCTCGCTGCTGTACCTCGAAGAACAGACCCGCCTGCGCCTGGAGCAGGAAGGCACTGCCATCGAGCCGGGTGTGCTGTTCACCCCGCCGGCGGCCAGCGCCTACGACGGTGTGGAGTTCCTCGAATTCGCCGTTGACGAAGCCGTCGGCGCGCGCCTGGGCAGCTGGCTCAAGCGCCTGGGCTTTGCCGAAGCCGGCAAGCACCGTAGCAAGGACGTGCGCCTGCTGCGCCAGAACGACATCAACATCGTGCTCAACGCCGAGCCGTACTCCTTCGGCCACAACTTCTTCGAGGCTCACGGCCCTTCGCTGTGCGCCACTGCCCTGCGGGTGAAGGACGAGCATGCCGCGCTGCAACGCGCCACCGACTTCCGCGGCCAGCCATTCCGTGGCCTGGTCGGCCCCAACGAATGCGAAGTACCGGCTGTGCGTGCCCCGGACGGCAGCCTGATCTACCTGGTGGAGCAGGGCAAGGAAGGGCCGTCGCTGTACGACACCGACTTCCGCCTGGACCCGGCCGCCAATGCCATCGGCGGTTTGCAGCGCATCGACCACATGGCCCTGGCGCTGCCGGCCGAGTCGCTGGACAGCTGGGTGCTGTTCTACAAGAGCCTGTTCGACTTTGCTGCCGACGATGAAGTGGTGCTGCCCGACCCGTACGGCCTGGTCAAGAGCCGCGCCTTGCGCAGCCCGTGCGGCAGCCTGCGCTTGCCGCTGAACATCTCGGAGAACCGCAACACCGCCATCGCCCATGCGCTGTCCAGCTATCGTGGCTCAGGTGTGCATCACATCGCCTTCGATTGTGGGGATATCTTCGCCGAAGTGGCGCGGGCCAAGGAATCGGGCGTGCCACTGCTGGAAATCCCGCTGAACTACTACGACGACCTCGCGGCGCGCTTCGATTTCAACGACGAGTTCCTTAGTGAACTGGCGTATTTCAACGTGCTGTACGACCGTGATGCCCAGGGGGGCGAGCTGTTCCACGTGTACACCGAGCCGTTCGAGGAGCGCTTCTTCTTTGAAATCATCCAGCGCAAGGGCGGCTATGCCGGGTATGGCGCGGCGAACGTCGCGGTGCGCCTGGCGGCGATGGCCAAGCGGCGCAGTGGGGCGGTGCGCAAGCCGGTGTTGTGATTCTGAGGCGTTCGCCGACAGGCATTCAGCACCTATAAGATCGAGCGCCGCCCGCGCGGCGCTCGATCTCACCAGCGCTGTAAAACTTTCGGCGGACACTAGGCTCTGTACGAAAAGTCTTGAGACGCAGGTCAGGCAAGGCGAAAACAGCCGAGGAAGCGGAGTGTACTGGAGTACATGAGCATTCCGAGGCTGTTTTCAACGCAGCATGAACAAGTATCAAGGCTTTTCGTACAGAGCCTAGCGGCCATAACCTGAGTCCCAAGACCTGTTCATCGGGCCCGCGAAGGCTTGCCGCAGGGCGAACCCGTCACGGATAATCCCCTCAAATCCCAAAAAGACACCCCGTGAGCCGCCATGAGCAACCCCGTAGCCCCCCTCAGCCCGCCTGAACCCTCGGCTACGCGCCAACCGCGCAAGAACAACCCCGAGAAAACCCGCGAGGACATCCTCCAGGCCGCCATCAACGAGTTCGTCCAGCAAGGCCTTGCTGGCGCGCGCGTGGACGCCATCGCCGAGCGCACGGCCACCTCCAAGCGCATGATCTACTACTACTTCGGCAGCAAGGAGCAGCTGTACGTCGAGTGCCTGGTCAAGCTCTACGGCGACATCCGCAAGACCGAACAGAGCCTGGACCTGGAATCGCTACCGGCCGAGCAGGCGATTCGCCGGCTTTGCGAGTTCACCTTCGACCACCACGACCGCAACGTCGATTTCGTGCGCATGGTCTGTACCGAGAACATCCATTACGGCGAGTACGTCAAGAAGTCCCCGGCCATCCGCGAGATGAGCAGCCTGGTGCTGCAAGCATTGGGCAGCACCCTGGCGCGTGGCGTGAAAGAGGGCGTGTTCCGCCCCGGCATCGAGGTCATCGACCTGCACATGCTGATGAGTTCGTTCTGCTTCTACCGGGTGTCCAACCGCCACACCTTCGGCGACATCTTCCAGATCGACCTGGCCGACGAGCAGGTCAAGCTGCGCCACCGGCAGATGATCTGCGACGTGGTGCTCAGCTACATCCGCGCCTGAACCCGCTTACTCGCCCAGCCGTTGCTCGCGTGACGGCGGGTAGCCGAAGTAGGCGGCGTAGCATTTGCTGAAGTGCGAGACCGAGACGAAGCCGCACGCCACTGCCACCTCCATCACCGACAGGTCGGAGTACTGCAGCAGGCGGCGGCTCTTGGTGATGCGCAGTTCCATGTAGTAGCGCCGCGGCGAAGTGCCGAGCTGGGCCTGGAACAGGCGGTCGATCTGCCGACGCGAGCGGCCGCTGTAGGCGGCCAGCTGGTCAAGGCTCAGGGTTTCTTCGAGGTTGTTTTCCATCAGCTCGACAATGGTGCGCAGGTGCAGGCTCATGGACTTTTTCGCGCCGGGGCCGACCTGGCGGTAGCGGGCACCGGAGAACGACAGGATTTCTTCCACGCCTTCGGCCAGGCCGTCGCCGTACAGGCGGCGCACCAGGCCCAGCATCAGCTCCATGGCACCGTTGGGGCTGGCGGCGCTGAGGCGGTCGCGGTCGAGGGTGAAGCTGGCCGGGGTGATGCGGGTTTGCGGGCTGCGCTCGGACAGGCTGGCGCGCTGCTCGGGGTGGATGCTGCAGCCGTAGTCGTCGAGCACGCCGGCCCGGCCGAGGAACCAGGCGCCGTTCCACAGCCCGCCCAGGGCCATGCCGTGGGCGGCGCAGTCGGCCAGCAGGCGGTCGAGCTCGGGGTATTTCAGCGGTGTACGCAGGCCGCCGCAGACGATCAGCAGGTCGAGTGTCTTGAGCTCCTCGGCGGACAGTTCGCTGGCGACCAGTTCCAGCCCCAGGTCGCTGAGCACCCGGTCACCCTTGGGTGACAGCGGGGTGAAACGGAAGCTGTCGGCGCGCAACAGGTTGGCGGTGACCAGCACGTCCATGGCCACGGTGAAGCTGGCCATCGAGAAGTGCTCGAGCAGGATGAAGTCGACGCGGTAAGGTGCCTCGGGGCTACCGGCGTTGGCCTTGAGCCGCAGCATGTTGCTGGTGCTGGTCTTCTTGCTGAACTGGCGTGGGGTGGGCACTCTGGACTCCGCTTCCTGGCTGGCCAGCAGAGTGTGGCGGCAGCGTGCGGGAAAGACAATCTCCGGGGGGCGCGTGTCGTATTGCAGGTCGTGTTGAGGCAAGTGGGCTATGCTGGCGCCTCTGTTCTGGAGAACCTCGATGAAATACGCCATCGCATTACTGTTCGGTCTGCTGCCGTTGCTGGCCCATGCCCTGGAGGCAGGCGAGCGGTTGGCGCCCTGGACGCTGCTTGACCAGTACGACCAGCCTTACAGCCTGAACGCCGGCACGCACATACTGCTGGTGGCCCGCGACATGGAGGGCGCCAAGCTGGTCAAGGCCGCGCTGGCCGACGCGCCCAAGGGCTACCTGGAGGCGCGCGATGCGGTGTTCGTCGCCGATATCCAGCGGATGCCGGCGCTGATCAGCAAGCTGTTCGCCATACCGGCGATGCGCGATTACAGCTACCGGGTGTTGCTCGACCGCGAAGGCCGTATTGCCAGTCGCTATCCGGGGCAGGCAGGGCAGGTTTCATGGCTGCGCTTGAAGGATGGGATGCTGGTGAGCGAGCAGGCCTTTGCCGATGCCGTGGCGCTCAAGGCGGCCCTGGACGGGGTGCCGGCGCACTGATGATGCGCCAGAGCCCTGTCCGTGACAGGGCTCTGGCCGTTCAGCAACGCACCGCCAGCGAGCCGCCTTCACCCTTCAACGCCACGCCCTCCCAGCGGGCAATCACCAGCGGCGCGATCGCATTGCCGAGCACATTCAGCGTAGTGGTGCCACTTTCGATGACCCGGAAGATACCGGCCACCAGTGCCACCGCTTCCAGCGGCAGCCCGGCCGATGCCAGTGTCGCCGAGAGGATGATGATGGCAAAGCCCGGTACGCCCGCAGCGCCCTTGGAGGTGAGCACCATCGTCACCACCAGCAGGATCTGCTGGGATAGCGTCAGGTCGATGCCATACAACTGGGCGATGAAGATCGTCGCCACGCCCAGGAAGATCGACGCACCATCGAGGTTGAAGGCGTAGCCGACCGGCACCACGAAGCTGACGATGCGCCGGGGCACTCCATACCGTTCAAGCTTCTCCATCAACTGGGGCATGACGGCGGCCGACGCGGCGCTGGAGCAGGCCAGGATCAGTTCGTCCTGGAAGTAACGCACCAGCTTGAGCAAGTTTTCGCCTATCAGGTAGCAGATACCACCCAGCACGATCGTTGCAAACAGCAGCAGTGCCAGGTACACCACGCCAATCAGCTTGAGCAGCGGCAGCAGCGAGGCGAAGCCGAAGGTGGCGACGGTGGCGCCGATCATGCCGAACACGCCAATCGGTGCGTAGGCCATCACATAGTTGACCAGTTTGAACATGGCGTCGGCGGTGCCCTGCAGGGTGGCGATTACCGCTGCACTCTTTTCCCGCGGCAACGCGTTCAAGGCCATGCCGAACAGGACGGCAAAGAACAGGATCGACAGTAGCTTGCCTTCGGAAAGTGCCTGGAACAGGTTGTCTGGCACGATGTTCTGCACGATCAGCAGGGCACTTTTGGCGGGCTCCGTCTTCATCACGGCATCACCGTGCGCCATCCCTGCGATGACGGTGCCTGATCCAGGTTGCAGGAGATTGCCAAGCACCAGCCCGACAACGATCGCCAAGGTGGTGATGGCAAAGAAATAACCGAGCGACTTGGCGCCCATGCGGCCGAACGACTTGTTGTCGCCGCCGCCGGCAATGCCAAGCACCATGCAACAGAAGACGATCGGTACGACAATCATCTTCATCATCTTGATGAAGATGTCACCCAGGGGCTTGAGGATTTCTGTACTTGCCCATTATTGATAGGCAGGGTGACTGTTCAGGTACCAGCCGACGAGGATACCGAGAAACAGACCGGCAACGATCTGCCAGACGAGCGGGATTTTTTTCATGGCTCTAGCCTTTTTTATAGAAGGTGTGCTGCGCAGTTGGCAGTAGCTAGATGCGTGAGCGCGAGCGCCCACGCCAAGGGCACGCTGAGCAATCAGGCTTATTTGGCGAAAATCTGCCCCATGTCCTTGAACGCCTTGAATTCAAGTGCATTACCGCAGGGGTCGAACAGGAACATGGTGGCCTGTTCGCCTACCTGGCCCTTGAAACGGATGTACGGTTCGATCACGAACTGGGTACCCAACGCGGTCAGGCGCTTGGCCAACGCCACCCATTCGTCCCAGTGCAGGATGACGCCGAAATGCGGAGCCGGCACATTGTGGCCGTCCACAGGGTTGCTCAATGCCTGCTCCTGATAGGCCATCTTCGGGTGTTCGTGAATCACCAATTGATGGCCATAGAAGTTGAAGTCGACCCATTGCGCAGCCGAGCGGCCTTCTTCAAGGTTGAAGACTTCGCCATAGAACCTTCGGGCGGCAGCAATATCGTGAACGGGAATGGCAAGGTGGAAAGGAGAGAGGCTCATCAGGTGCTCCTGTGATCGATTTAATTGAGGCGAACGTCAGGGCCTTCGCCTGGAACCTGAAAACCGAGCTTGCTGGCAAGCGTCTGTTTTTTGTTCTGCGGACGAGTGTAGGGATGGCGAATCAATAAAAAAATCAATATATGTTTCTTAAAAACACAAAGGAAATTTGTTGATGATTCGCGAACTCAAGACGCTGATCGTGGTGGCCCGCGAGGGCACCTTTGCCGCGGCGGGGTTGAAGGTCAACCTGACCCAGGCAGCGGTGAGCGCCCAGATGCAGCGGCTGGAGGAGGAACTGGGGTTCGAGATTTTCGAGCGCAAGGGCAGGAATGCCCAGTTGAACCGGCGTGGTCAGCAAATTCTGATTCAGGCGCAGGAAGTGCTCAGGCTGTACAGCAGTCTGGGCTCCAATGTTGCTGGGGCCGCGCCCACCGTGCAGGTGGACATTGGTGCCATCGCATCCATACAGCGCTCGCTGCTGCCCCAGGCGCTGGCGCAGTTTCACGCGGCTCGTTCGGAGTGCCGCACACGCATCATCCCCGGGCTGTCACTGGAATTGCTCAGTGCGGTCGATGCCAGAGAGCTCGATATCGCGGTGATCATCCGGCCGCCCTTTGAGCTGCAGAGCGATTTGCAATGGACCACCCTGGCTCGCGAGCCTTACCGTCTGATCGTGCCGGCTGGGCTGGAGCAGGCTGAATGGAGCGATATCCTCACCACGCAGCCCTTCATTCGCTATGAACGCTCCTCGTTCGGAGGTCGTCAGGTCGATCGCTTCCTGCGCCAGGCTCATTTCAGCACCCGCGAAGTGTGCGAACTGGACGAGTTGGAGGCCATCACCGAACTGGTTGGCAAGGGCGTTGGCGTGGCGCTGGTGCCGCAGACCGTCACCCGGGATGCCTGGCCCGCCAGCGTGCGGGCCTATGACCTTGGCGCACATACATTCCACCGCGACATCGGCCTGGTGCACCACGCCAATGTGCTGTTGAGCGAGCAGGTGGCACAACTGATCGCACTGATCGTCCAGGCCGCCCGGCAATCGGTGACTTGAGGCGCGCGGGTGGTCACTGGGCGCACGTATCAAATCCGAGTGAACCCTCACCGCTGGCTGTAACCCAACCCAGTACATGCCAACGGGAGAGTGCACATGGAAATCGGAACGATCTGGATCATTGTCGCGGCCTTGGTCATTCTGCTGGAGATCTTCGCCATCTGGCACATCATCGGCAGCGAACGGCGCGCAGAGCGCAAGATGCTGTGGATCGTGTTCGTGGTCTACGCACCGTTCCCGGGGCTGCTGTTCTGGGCCTGGCGTGGGCCGCGGGCGGTCAAGGGCAGGGCGGTGCTGCAGGAGAAGTGACTGCAGCGGTATCAGGCGCGTGGCGCCTGATACCGGTGGCTTCAATCGGGTGTGATGCCGATCTTGATGGCCGGGTCGAGGCCGCTGACCATCAGGCTGCCGGCGAAACTGACCGTATCGTCTACCTCAAGGGTCTTGAATGCGTCACGGATGCGGGAACGGATCGATTTGCTGGCTTCCTTGCGTTTTTCGTCAGTCGTACCCGGGGACAGGACAAGTTCACCGTGCAACGTCGTTTCGACTTTGCCGGAGGTTTTCCAGCCCATCTCTTTACGCAGGTGAGTGCGCGCCACAGCGGCATCACCTTCGTGATCGTTGTTCACAGGGCTGATGGTGTAGGCGAGTTGGAACGCGTAGGGCTTGCTCATTGGCTTTTCCTTCAGTGAAGCGGCGCTGCGCCGCAGTGCTGGCCTCCGTGCCGGGAGCTGCAATCTAGCGAACTGCGCGGCGCAATCCTACATACGCGGTGTTGAGATTCCGCATAGCAATAAAGAAAGTTCCTACAGCAGCTTGACCTCTACCTAACTCGAGCCAACAGACTCGGACGCTCATCCACACGCAGGAGCGTTCCATGACCCGCGCATTTCAGCTGTCCAATCCACAAGGCCTGTACGACCCCAGCGCCAATGCCTATTCCCACGTTGCCGAGGTCGCTGCCGGCAGCCGCCTGCTGTTTATCGCCGGGCAGGGCGGGGAGGATGCCGATGGGCAGCTTTCGCCCGAATTTGCACGGCAGGCCCGCCAGGCGCTGGCCAACCTGCAGACGGCGCTGGCTTCGAAAGGGGCGGAGCTGGCCCAGGTGTTCAAGCTGACATTGCTCATTGTCGATCACAGTGAGGAACGCTTGGTGCAATGGGTGGCTGAGGCCGATCGTGCCTGGGGAGGGCACATGAAGCCGACCTGTACGCTGATACCGGTGCCGCGCCTGGCGCTGGGTGGAATGCTGGTGGAGATCGAAGCAGTGGCGGCGGTGACAGGTAACACAAAAGCCTTAGAATGATCTTTTACCCGAGCCATCCCAGCCATGCTGCCCATCGAACTGCTGCCCACCACTCCCGACCAGGCCGAGCTGATCCGTAACCTCTATCAGTTCTATGCCTATGAGTCCTCCGACTGGGAGCAGGAAGATGTCGAGGTGGACGGCCGTTTCTACATCCACGAAGAGCACCTGCAGCGCTACTGGCAGTCCCCAGGCTGGAGCGCCAGCCTGGTGCTGGCGGATGGTTTCATCGCCGGCTTCGTGCTGGTCGAACGTAGCGAATTGCCCGGCATCGAGGCACTGGAACTGGCCGACCTGTTCATCCTCAAGCGTTATCGGCGCCAGGGCATCGGCCGCGCCGTGGCCAATCAGTTCCTCGCCAGCCCCGGTGACTGGCTGCTGCGCTGCTACGCCCTGGACCCGATTGCAGTGGCATTCTGCAAAGCGGTGGTGGCCGACTTGCAACGGCCAGTGCAACAGATCTTCCCCGACGATGAGCCGGACTTGCTGACTTATCAGGTGACGTCGGTCTTCCACTGACTGCCTGTCGATGCAGCAAAATTTTGTGACCCACTTCACAAAATCCACTCGCAAGGCATAATGCCAGCACTGCCTTTCAAGACCCGGCCCCTCTGGCCAGGGGTTCCTTTCGCACACGTCGCAGGTTCAGGTAATTTTCATGTCGCTAGTCGCAAGCCCCGACATCATGTACCGGCTGTTGATCCAGAGCGTGGTGGACTATGCCATCTACCTGCTCACCCCCGACGGTATTGTCGCCAACTGGAACCCTGGCGCGCAGCGGGCCAAGGGCTACTGCGCCGAGGAAATCGTCGGCCAGCATTACTCGCTGTTCTACAGCGAAGACGAGCGCGTCGCCGGCCTGCCCGAACAGAACCTGGAGCAGGCGCGCAGCACCGGCCGTTTTGAAGAGATCGGTGCGCGCCTGCGCAAGGACGGCACGGCCTTTCACGCCCATGTGGTGATCGAGGCGGTACGTGACGACTATGGCCAGTTGGTCGGCTTCGCCAAGGTCACCCGCGACATTTCCGAACGCCGCCAGCAGGAGCTTGAGCTGTTGCAGGCCAAGGAGCTGGCCGAGCAGTACAGCCAGGAAATGGCCAACTTGTCGCAGTTCCTCGATTCGGTGATCGCCAACATCCCCGCCAGCGTCATCGTCCAGGACCTGGAAAGCCAGCGTATCCTGCTCGCCAACCAGCAGGCCGAGCGCCTGTTCGGTGGGGGCTCCCTGCCAATGGTCGGTCACACGCCCGCAGAGTGCCTGGCACCGGCCGCGGCGGATTACCTGGAAACCCAGCTCAGCCGAGGCGCGCGCAGCAGCAAAGGCTTTGCCGCCGAAACCCGGGTCGACACCGCCTGTGGCCCGCGCACCCTGCGCAGCCGCGCGCTGCTCAGCCAGAAATGCGCGGGCCAGGCGGACTACGTGCTGTTCGTGGCCGAAGACGCCACCGAAGAACTGGCCGCCCATGCGCAAATTCACCACATGGCGCACCACGATGCGCTCACCGGCCTGCCCAACCGCACCTTGTTCCACGAGCGCCTCAAGCAGGCCCTGGTGCGCGGCCACGACAGCGAAAAACTCACCGCCGCGCTGTGCCTGGACCTGGACAACTTCAAGAACATCAACGACTCCCTCGGCCATGCCTTCGGCGACAAGCTGCTGCGCGCCCTGGGCAAGCGCCTGCGCCGCGAACTGCGCGAGCACGACACGCTGGCCCGGCTGGGCGGCGATGAATTCGCCGTGGTGCTGACCCACCTGGACAGCCGCGAAGCCGCCTGCACCACCGCCAGGCGCCTGATCGAGGCAATCTGCCCGCCATTCCAGATCGACGGCCATCAGTTCTCGGTGGGGGTCAGCATCGGTATCGCCATCGCCCCCGACGACAACGACCAGGCCGAACAACTGCTCGGTTACGCCGACATGGCCCTGTACGAGGCCAAGCGCAACGGCCGCAACCGCTACGAGTGCTTCCACCTTGAGCTGGATGTCGCCGCCCGCCAGCGCCGCCTGGTGGAAACCGACCTGCGCACCGCCTTGCACCTGGGGCAGTTGCACCTGCACTACCAACCGGTGGTGGATCAGCAGACCAGCAGCGTGACCGGCTATGAAGCGCTGTTGCGCTGGGAGCACCCGACCCGTGGCATGGTCATGCCCATGGACTTCATCCCCATCGCCGAGGAAACCGGGCTGATCCACGAGCTCGGCACCCGTGCGCTGAACCTGGCGTGCCAGGAGGCGGCCAGCTGGGGCACCGAGCAGACCGTGTCGGTGAACCTGTCACCGGTCCAGTTCAAGAACGCCAACCTGGTCCACACCGTGACCCTGGCCCTGGCCGATTCCGGGCTGGCGCCGCAGCGCCTGGAGCTGGAAATCACCGAGTCGGTGCTGCTGGGCAACAGCGAAGAGAACGTACGCACCCTGCGGGCGCTGAAGGACCTGGGGGTGTCGATCTCGCTGGATGACTTTGGTACCGGCTATTCGTCGTTGGGGTACCTGCGTTCGTTCCCGTTCGACCGGATCAAGATCGACAAGTCGTTCGTGCATGACATGTGCGACAGCCGCGAGGCGATGTCGATCATTCGCGCCATCACCGAGTTGTCCAACAGCCTGATGATCAAGACCACGGCCGAAGGGGTGGAGTCGGAGGAGCAGATGCAGCGGCTGCGGGCGGAAGGTTGCTCGCACTTCCAGGGCTATCTGTACGGGCGGCCGGCCCCGGCCAGTGAACGTTTGAAGCAGGTGTCGGTGTAATCGAGCGAGGACGCAGGGGCTGCAAGGCAGCCACCGGCTTCTCAGCTATTCCTGTCTGGCGCAAAGTCCGGGCTGACCACCTGCTGACCCTGGTCCAGCAACCACTTCAATGCCCACCTGGCTCGGCACAGCCAGGGCGGAAAGTGGTCGATCAGCGAACGGAATGGCAAACGTCCCATGCAAAGGTTGGAATTGAACTTCCTTAAGTCGTCGTATCTCTTCTAGAATTCGTGCTGTCGCAGCTTCCCCTGGCGCAGCATTGAGCCGCGCCGCCGTCGAGAAAGCCATGAGTTCCAGCACACCGCTGTCCGGAGTCAACCAACCCCTGCGCGGCATCGCCCTGGTGGTGGTGGCGACGCTGCTGTTCGCCAGCCACGATGCCTTGTCCAAATTCCTCGGTGGCCTGTACCCGATCATCATGGTGGTGTGGGCACGTTATGTGGTGCACACGTTGCTGATGGCCGGGATCTTCCTGCCCAAGGCCGGCCTCAATGTGCTGCGCACCCGTCGCCCGGTGCTGCAGACCTTGCGTGCGCTGAGCCTGCTGAGCACCAGCCTGCTGTTCACCACCGGCCTGCAGTACCTGCCGCTGGCCGAGGCGACCTCGGTCAACTTCCTCGCCCCGGTGCTGGTCACCGCGCTGTCGGCGCCCTTGCTCAAGGAGCGGGTGACGCCAGGGCAGTGGGTGGCGGTGGTACTGGGCTTCATCGGTGTGCTGGTGGTGGTGCACCCCGGAGGCGCGATGTTCACCCCGGCGATCCTCTATCCGTTCGGATCGGCACTGGGCTTCTGCTTCTATCAGCTGCTCACGCGCATCCTGGCGGCCCACGACAGCCCGACCACCAGCAACTTCTACGCCGGGCTGTGCAATACCCTGGTGATGAGTGCGCTGGTGCCGTTCTTCTGGGAAGTGCCGCGCTGGGATCACGCCCTCCTGATGCTGGCCCTCGGTGGTTTCGGCATGAGTGCGCACTTGCTGCTGACCCAGGCCTTCCGTCATGCAGCGCCAGCGCTGCTGGCACCGTTCAGCTACTGCCAGATCGTGTTTGCCGGGTTGCTGGGGCTGCTGATCTACGGCCAGGTGCCCGACAGCGCGAGCTTGCTGGGTATTGCCATCATTTGCCTGAGTGGCTTGGGCGCGGCATGGATGCAGCGCAAGAAGTGAGGGCCGCAAAGCGGCCCCATGGCCCGGGCAGTTGATCGACACCTATTGGCCAAGCGCACCTGACATTTCTACCAGTTTCGGATTTGCAGTAGTCCAGTTAGTGTTCTCCTGCCGCCGTGTCGCTGTGCACGACAACAGGCGTGTAAGAACGACACCTGGCACCGAGGTGATCGAGATGTCGCGGGCCAGGGGGCCGGTGGACGTTGCACTGAAGCCAGGAGGACTCCCATGGTCAGTACCCCGTTGGCCGTCCAGCATGACGGCACGCCGGAGGTGGCCGTCATTGCCAGCACGGGCGATCAGGCGCGTGTCCTGCGCTTGTTGCGTACCCAAGACGCAGCCTTGCCGCCGCGCTGGCTGGCTACACGCATGCTGTGCGACCACCTGGCGCGTACGTTACGGCAGTTTGGTGCTCGCCCTCTGAGGGCATCGGCCGAGGCGCCGCTGCTGGCCGACGCTACCACCCTGCATGGCCTGGGCAGGCAGGTGCTGAGGCGGCATACCGTTGACGGCGACGCCACGCAGACCCTCACCGACAGCGCCGGGCGATCCCTGTGGTCATGCAATGCCCAGGGCACGGTCTGGTTGCACGCGCATGAACCGCCGAATGAAGGCGGGCGCTTGCTTGCTGTTTCGGAACAACCGGCCGGCGGCCCATGCCGCCAGCGTGAGCGCCTGCAATATGGCGAGCCGGTGTTGGCGAACCGTGAGCGCAATCTGGCAGGCGAGCTCACTACGCATTTCGACAATGCCGGGGTGATGCACGTCCGCTCGCTGTCGCTGGGTGCTCAGGCGCTGGAGACGCAACGGCGTCTGTTGCACCCGCAGGCGCAGCAGCCAGACTGGGCAGTCGGCAGTGAGGATGAACTGGAGCAGCCGCTGCTCATGACCCACCAGTACGATGCGGGTGGCGCCCTGTTGGTGCAGGTGAATGCGGCGAGTGTCACCAGGCGAATGGCCTATGACATCAGCGGCGCGGTGGCGCAGGCCTGGATGGCGCAAGGCGCCGCCAACATCCTGGTGCTCAGCGCCATACAACGCCGGGCGGACGGCGTGCCGCTGGCGCAGACGGCGGGTAATGGAGTGGTCGACACCTTTGCCTATTCAGCCCGTAGCCAGCGCCTGACGCGTCACCGCACCGCCCGGCCGAGTGATCACGCATTGGGTGCGCTGGTGATCAGCGACCTGCATTACCGCTACGACTCGGTGGGTAACATCCTTACCCTGGATGACCAGGGTGCCGAACCGGCCTGGCACCGCAACACGCGAGCCGATGGCTTGCGCACGTATGCCTATGACACCTTGTATCGCCTGGTGTCTGCCAGCGGCCGCGAGCGCACCCCGGTAGCGGGCACCTGGGCGCCGGGCTTTGCGGGTTCGGACCGCAAGGGCGGTGATGTCTGGGGCCGCTACACCGAGCACTACAGCTACGATGACGGCGACAACCTGACTGAACTCAGCCATAACGGCGGCGCTGGCTCGCGCAGCCGCAAGCTGGTGGTGTCGGAACAGAGCAACCGTGCGTTGCCCGAGGGACATGACCTTACACCGGATACCGGGTTTCTGGCCGGTGGTTTGCAGAAAGCGCTGGCTGATGGCAGACCTTTGACCTGGTACGCGGACAACCAATTACGACAGGTCAGCTTGGTTAGGCGCCCCGATGACGCCGATGATCTGGAGCGTTACTACTACGCTGATGGCGGTACTCGCACGCGCAAGGTCACGACTGTGAAAGTAGCGGATGGCTTGCAGACGACGGTCATCACTTACGCGGGTGGTTGTGAAACGCGCCGCAGGCAGCGAGAAGGGCGATTGCAAGAACAAGTTGTCATTACCGAAGATGCCACTGTGCGCTGGATACAAACGCCACTGGGTGCTGAGCCTCAACAGCGTTATGGATTTATTGATCATCTCGGCAGCAGCAGCGGCGAAACGGATGCACTCGGTAGGCTAGTGGCACGCCAGGAGTACTCGCCATACGGTGAAACCACCGGCAGTGATGAAGACATTGAGGAAGTCAATACCCTGTTGCAGCGAACCTTGCGCTACTCGGGCAAGGAGCGGGATGCTACGGGGTTTTATTATTACGGTTGGCGTTATTACCAACCGGAATTCGGGCGCTGGTCGAGTGCTGATCCAGGCGGGCTAATTGACGGACTGAACCTCTTTCGGATGGTGCGAAATAATCCAGTTACACTTCGGGACGGCACGGGCTTAAATCCTCGTCGAGCACTCAGTGAAACAAGTTTGGATCATAGGGAAGACGGAATGCTGCGGCAAGGCGGCTTAGAGGTATACGCTTATAATTCACAGGCATTGGAGGTAAAGAACCCAGCGTTAGCGAGGAACATATCAGGAGCATTACAGGCTGCAAAAGAAGGTGTTAGGTTTACACGTGATGTGGTTGCTAAAATTTTGGACAGCGGGGGGCGGGTACGAGGTACAGGGTACATGACACAATATTTCTTATCCGCCAACGGGGCCTCCTTGTCATTTCAGAATGTGGAGACAGTCCAGCGGGTAGTTAATGGCTTGACGCAATATCTTGATTCACTCACTGTCGACGATGTGAAGGTGCTAAATTTTGATTCCGAAGATAACAGATTAGCTATTTCCGACAGGAACGGTGCTGTGAGAGGGATTTTTCTGAACGGTGCGCAGTTTGCTGGGGGACGGGAAGATAGTTCGCGTGATTTGATGTTTACGATCATTCATGAAGCTTCACATCTTGCGATGAAGACTAAAGATATGTGGTATACCAATCTCCCGGCTGCAAATGAATCGGGGGATCGGAAAGACTACCATATGATTGATTTGAACGATATCGTAAGTCTTGTGCGCGAAGGGAAAAGGCAGCAAGTCCCCGATAAATATGCACGCGTATGGGACGGTCCTGAGCATGAAGCATTAGACAAAGCAAAGTTTGGCGGAGTGGGTAATCGTGACTACACAGTTAAAGCGATGATGGAGAATGCCGATTCTGTCGCAATGTTCGTTTATTATATGAATGTCAAACTGGGTGGCCCGTTGAATGTTTACTCGCGAGAGCATGGGGGGTTGCGTCATGGTTCGTTTAGCCAATTGCGCAGGCGCGCGAGTATTTAGCGCGCCTCGCTCCGACCCCGGTGCGCCATGCCGCTAGGGCACGGACCGAGAGTGAGCATGTCGTCAGCGTCTGACGCGCGCAAACATGCATCTATGTCACCTTGCTCTACGGCTGCGTGATATTTCATGGGCGTTAACGTCTCGACGCTGGCCGCAAGTCCTGTTCGGTAGACGATTGGCAGCAACCGCGCTGCCAGTAATGGCAGCGCGATCAGCAAGATTTTGCGCCGCCCCAGCATTGTCGAAACAATCTTCATGGGCCGTGTCCTCGTTGAGTTCCAACTCGTCGAGGTGATTTAGCGGCGCTTAAAGTGCGCGGACAGCTAGCAGAAGTGTCAGGTCCCGGTTCACCCGCGCCCGGCAGGTGCACGGCGGTAAAGTGGCCGCGGGATACTGGGATCAATCTCGGTGAGCTTACTGCCGGCCGCGACGAACCCGCTACGTTCGGCCAGGCGCTGGCTGGCCAGGTTGTCGATGTCGGTGGTCAGCCACACCGGGGCATCGACGGCGTCCAGCAGGCAGCTCAGCGCCTCACGCATCAGGCCCTGGCCGCTGCTGGCCTGGTTCACCCAATAACCCACTTCGTACTCATCATCGCCGGGCCGCAAACCGATGCAGCCAATGACATCACCGCTGTCTGCGGCAAGCACGAAATAGCGTTTTTCCTTGGCCGGGTCGAGAAATTCCTCAGCGCTCAGTTGCAGCGTTTCCTGCACTTCCTTCAAGGTCCAGTCGGGCTTGGCCCATGCCAGGAACGGCTGGTGCAGGGTGTAGCTGTCGAGCAGCGCCTGCTGCAGTTGCTGGGCGAACGCCAGTGCGGGGCGGACCAGCAAGGTGCGGGGCGTGGACAAGGTACGGGGCAGATCGGGGTAGGGCATTACAGGCCTTCCTGGCGGTTTGATCGGGAAAGCTAAGCACATTTTTGTGTAATCTGTGCGCGCCTCTTTGCGGGTTTGCCGTGAATGCCCACACCGATCATTCAAAGGAAACTGAAGGTCCGCCCATGCCCGACTACAAGCTGCATTGTTTCGCCGAATCCGGCAACGCCTACAAGGCTGCGCTGATGCTCGAACTCACTGGCCAGGACTGGCAGCCGGTGTTCGTCGATTTCTTCAACGGCCAGACCCGTGACCCGCAATGGCGCGACGAGGTCAATGAGCAGGGCGAGGTACCCGTGCTGGAGCACGCCGGGCAACGGCTTACCCAGTCGGCGCTGATTCTCGAATACCTCGCCGAGCGCACCGGCCAGTTCGGCCCGCGTGACGACGTTGAGAAGCGTGAGATCTGGCGCTGGATGCTGTTCGACAACCACAAGTTCACCAGCTACTACGCGGCGCTGCGTTTCCTGCTGTGCCTGAAGAAGACCGGTGAGACCGATGTGACCGGCTTCCTGCGCGAGCGGGCCACGGCGGCGTACCGGATTGTCGATGCGCACCTGGCGGACACGCCGTTCATGGTTGGCGGGCGGCTGACCATCGCCGACCTGTCGCTGGCGGGGTATGTGTTCATGCCGGAGGACACCGGGATCGTGCTGACCGAGTTTGGCCATATCGAGGCGTGGAAGCAGCGGATTCAGGCGGTGCCGGGGTGGAAGCATCCCTATGACCTGATGCCGCGGACGGCGTAAGCCTGTACCGGCCTTTTCGCGAGTAAATCCGCTCCTACCAGGTCCGCGTAGGCGCGGATTTATCCGCGATAGGCCGGCACAGGAAAAATCAGCTATCAGTAGCGAACCTCGACCCCGACATAAGCCCCAATCCCATCCCCCGGCCAGAACGACGCGGTATCCAGCCCGCGCGCGTTGTACACCGGCGTCACCGCCGTCACGTACGCTTTGTTCGCCAGGTTCTTCAGGTCCAGCGACACCTTCCAGTTGCCCTTCGGCGCCTCATACCCCAGGTTCGCCCCCCAGATCGTGTACGACGGCGCATACAAGCTGTTGGCATAGTCCACCGCCGTACGCGACGCCGATTGCACGTTCACCCCGGTGTACCAGCCGCTGTGGTCCTGGTATTGCAACTCACCCTGGTAGATATGCTTGGGCACGCCCGGCAGCTGGTTGTCGCCGAAGGTGTCGTCATGCCGGTAGTAGAAATCGTTGTAGGTGTACGACTGGCGCCAGCGCACCAGGTCGCCCTGGGGGTTGTCCCACAGGCGCGTATTGAGCCCGGCTTCGACACCCTGGTGGATGGTCGGTGAAGCGTTGAACGCGCCAGTAACCGCTGCTGCGGTGGAGGTGGCAGGGATGATCTGCACGTTCAGCAGTTCGTCGTGGATCCACGAGCGGTACAGCGCCAGGCTACCGTCGAAGATGCCGTGCGAACCCTTGATGCCGACCTCGAAGGTGTTGGCCTTCTGCTCCACCAGCGGGCGGATGTACGGCAGGGTCGGGCCGGAGCCGGAATATTCCCATGACGCAGGCGGGTCGATGCTGCGGCTGAAGTTGGTGAATACCTGCAGCTCGGGGTTGATCTCGTAGCGCAGGCCGATACGCGGGGCGACGCTCCAGTTGTCGTAGTCGACATGCTGCGGGAAGGTGGTGGTGTTGGCTCTTGCCGCATAGTCGATGTTGACCTTGCGCCGCACGTTGATGAACGACACGCCACTGGTGAGCCACAGGTTGTCGACCAGGTTGATGTCGTTGCCCAGGGCAATCACCCGGTCGAACGAGTCCTTGTAGTTGACCTGCTTGAGCGACACCTTGTTGCCGTTGGCCGAATCCACCCCACCGCGCAGGTGCTGGGTCGAGGTGAAGGCGATGTTGCTGCGGCTCTCATGGCCGAACAGGGAGTCGACGCGGTCATAGCCCAGCAGCAGGCCGAGGTCGTGCCAGTCCCAGTAGCTGGGGTTGCTCGGGCTGCGCGGGCTGTTGGTGTGGCGGTAGTCGTGGTACGACAGGCCGAAGGTCAGCCGCGCATCGTCGTCGAAGGTGTAGGTGGTCTTGCTGCCGACCCAGATGCTGCCCGGGCGGCGTGCCCCGGCGCCACTGCTTTCGGCGGTGGCGCTGGCCCGGCGCGGGTGGTGCAGGGCATTGTCGAGGGTGGTGGCGCTGGGGTCGTTGTGGGTTTCGTCGCGGTAGCGCAGCAGCAGGCGGGTTTCCAGCTTCGGGTTGAAACGGTAGCCGGCGTTGGCGACGATGCCGGAGCTTTTCGACAGGCTGTAGTCGCGGTAACCGTCGTTGCGGTAGTTGTCGGCCTGCAGGTAATAGTCCAGGTCGCCTTCGACGCCGCCGTAGCTGATGCTCTGCTTCTGGTAGTGGTAGCTGCCGGCCTCGGCACGCACGCGCAGGCCGGGGGCGCTGTAGCCGCTGTGGTTGACGAAGTTGACCGCGCCGCCGAGGGTCAGCGCGCCGTACTGGAAGGCGTTGGCGCCACGCAGGATCTCGGTGTAGTTGACGCCGCTGGCGTTAAGGAACTCATACGGGGTGCCGCCGGGGCCAGTCAGCGGCAGGCCATCGAAGAGGAACTTGATGCCTTCGCGGAAGTAGCCGGGCGAGGTGTTGGCGCCGGAGCCACGGATCGAGATCTTCGCCGCGTCGTTGCCGCCGGTGGACTGCACGAACACGCCGGGCTGGTAGGCCAGGGTGTCTTGCAGGGTGGCGGTACGGCCTTTGGCGACTTCTTCGCTGTCGACCACGCTGGTGCCGCCGGGCACTTCGGCGAGGGCGCTGGCGGCCTGTTGCACTTCAGTCTGCTTGGCGGCCTGCACGGTCACCGTGCCGAGGGTCGGGTCAGCGGCCAATACCGTGACCGGGGCCAGCAGGGTGGCCAGGGCGGCCTGGCGGATGGCCAGGCGCAGTGGATGGGGGTGAATCGCACGCATCGTCGTATTCCTTGAAAGTCATCGTAGGTCCTCGGCGTTCTATGGGAATAGTCAGGCCTGTCGTAATCGGTAAGAGCAGTTTCTGTGCCAGCTGGCAAAAAGCCGGAAGTTGGGGCTTTGCCAAGTAATTCAGTGTGTGGCGATGAACGAAACAGCAAGTTTTGTTGTGGTCGTGTTGTAATTTAAACAGTGCCGGTTATATACAAATATCCAAATCAAACGGCGAACCCTGTGGGAGCGGGTTTACCCGCGAATGCTCTGGAATGGCCACCGCCGCATTCGCGGGTAAACCCGCTCCCACAGGGCACTGCACTGCCTGACTGTCTGGATTCCAACAGTCGGTGGGCAGTTTGTCCGGTTGGCGTGTTTGGGAAGTTGCTGACGCCCCGTAAACACGTGGAAAGGAGGCTGGCACGACAACTGCAATAGCCCTTTATGTAGCCGTCTATATAAAGGCCCTGCTGTGCAGCCAAATTCCCGCTTATTCAGTCTATGCCTGTTGGCCAGTGCGCTGTTAGTTGCCGCGTGTTCACCCGCCACGCCCCCGCAAACCCAAAATAGCCTCAAGGGCGAAGCGGTCAGCGCAGTGAGCGGCGTGATGCGCTACCCGGCCAGCGACTTCGTAGAACAGCAGGCCGGCCAGCGCGGCGGCACCTTGCGCGTGTCGGCGGCGACCGACGCCGGCAGCTTCGATATCCATGCGTTGTCCAACGGCAACATGCAGTGGATGGGCCGCATCCTGTTCGATTGCCTGGTGTACCAGGCCGAGGACGGCACCCTTACACCGTGGCTGGCGAAAAGCTGGGATATCAGCGCCGATGGCCTGACCTACACCTTCCACCTGCGTGACGACGTCACCTTCAGCGACGGCGAGCGCTTCGACGCCGAAGCGGTGCGCGTCAACCTCGAACACATGCGCGACCCGAAGACCAAGTCGCCGCTGGCCGCTGCCTACATCGCACCGTACCTGCAGGGCCGGGTGGTTGATGAATTCACCTTCGAGGCCACGTTGAGCGCACCCTATGCGCCGTTTCTCGATGTGCTGTCGCAAGCCTGGCTGGGGATGATCTCGCCGCGGCAGATTATCGAGGCGCCCGCGACCATCGCCAGCCAGCCGATCGGCACCGGGCCGTTCGTGCTGACCGGCTGGGTGCGTGACCAGCGCGCCAGCTTCGCCCGCCGCCCGGGCTACCACTGGGCGCCACCGGCGATCAACCACCAAGGCGAGGCCTACCTCGACGGCATCGAGTTGAGCTACGTGCCCGAAGCGATGATCCGCTACACCTCGCTGGAAGCCGCCGATAACGACATGGCCCTGGACGCCCCGGCACAAAATGCGGCGGCGATCCGCGCCAACCCGCAGTTGACCCTGCGCAACCGCATCCGCAAGGGCAACCCGATGCGCAGCATCACCTTCAACGTCGAGCGTGTGCCGTTCGATGACGTGCGGGTGCGCCAGGCCGTGGCCAAGGCCATCGATCGCGATGGCCTGGCGTGGATCTCCGGCTTCGGCGAGTACCTGGCCAAAGGTGACTTTCTCGCCGTGAACACCCCCGGCTACGACCCGCTGGCACGCGATGCGCTGGCGTTCGACCCCGCCGCAGCGGGCCGCCTGCTGGATGCCGCCGGCTGGACCGGGCGCGATGCCGAGGGTTATCGCACCCGCGACGGCCAGCGCCTCGGGGCGACCATGCTGACCTACGACAACCCCGCGTTCCCGGCCAATGTCTCGGTGGCCGCCCAGGCGGACCTGCGCAAGGTCGGCTTCGACCTGCGCATCGAGCTGCTGCCGATCAGCAAGGTCATGGAGCTGCGTTACCGCGGCAACTTCGATGCCCTCGGCGGCGGCTACTGGCACACCAACACCGCCGATGGCCTGTACATCCTCTACCACAGCCAGTCGATCCCCAGCGCCCGGATGATCGGCCAGAACGTCGGCCACTTCCGCGACGCCCAGCTCGATCAGCTGCTCGGTGAAGCCCGGCGCAGCACCGACCTGGCACAGCGCCGCGTGCTGTATCGCCAGGCCCAGCAGCGCCTGGGCGAGACCGTGCCGGCGGTGCCCTCGGTGGAAAGCCAGATGCTCCTGGCCTACCGCAACGAGGTCGGCGGCGTGCTGTTCGATGGCTCGCACAACGTACCCCTGTTCACCAGCGTGTGGCTGGCGAAGGAGCAACCATGAAACTGTTGGCGACCTTGCTGCGCCGCCTGCGTGACGGCGTGATCGTGCTGTGGGCGGCGGCCAGCCTGACCTTCCTCGGCATGCAGCACAGCGGCGGCGACACCGCACTGGCAATTCTCGGTGGCCCGGACGCCATGCCGAGCGAAGCGCTGCTGGCCCAGGTGCGTGCCGAATACGGCCTCGATCAACCCCTGTGGGTGCAGTACGGCCATTACCTGCTGCGCCTGGCCAAGGGTGAGTTGGGCGAGTCGTACCGGCTGCGCATTCCGGTCGGCCAGGCGATTGCCGAACAGGCCGGCGCAACCCTGGCCCTGGCCAGCAGTGCGGCGGTGCTGGCGGTGCTGCTGGCGCTGGCCTCGGCGCTGCTCACCGCCAACCGTGGGCGACGCCTGCGGGCGCTGGTGTCGGGCATCGAGCTGGTGCTGTCGTCGGCGCCCAACTTCGTCATCGGTACCGTGCTGCTGCTGGCCTTCGCCTTCTACTTCCATGTACTGCCGCCGTCCGGTTCGAGCGGTTGGCGCTCGCTGCTGCTGCCGAGCCTGGCCCTCGCGCTGCCGATCGCGGCGGTGCTGGCCCAGGTGCTGCGCCAGTCACTGGAGCAGGTGCTGGAGCAACCTTTCATCACCCAGGCCCGCGCCCGCGGCATGGGTGACACCGCCGTGCGTCTGCGCCATGCCCTGCGCCACGCCCTGGTGCCGCTGGTGACCCTGGCCGGCTACGTGTTCGCCAGCTTGCTCGGTGGTGCCGTGGTGCTGGAACTGCTGTTTGGCCGGCAAGGCATCGGCCGGCTGATGCTCGACGCCACCGCCTCCAAGGATGTGCCGCTGGTGCTCGGCGTGACCTTGCTCGCCGCCGGCATGTACGTGCTGGTCAACCTGCTGGTGGACCTGGCGACCCAAGCCATCGACCCGCGTACCGCGCGCCCCTGAATTCACCAAAAAGGAACTGTCATGAGTCAAACCCCGATTACCGACGCTGAACTGGATGAGCGCCTTGCGCCGATCTACGCGCGCATTGCCGAAGGCGCGGTGGCCCGCGAGCAGCAGCGCACCCTGGCCCATGAGCCGGTGGCCTGGCTGCGCGAAGCCGGCCTGGGTGCCCTGCGCGTTCCCCGTAGCCACGGTGGCCTTGGCGCGACCTTGCCGCAGTTGCTGCGCCAGCTGGTGCGCCTGGGCCAGGCCGATTCCAACCTGCCGCAGATCTTCCGCGCCCACTTCGGCTTTGTCGAAGGGCGCCTGTCGTCCAATGACGCGGCCTCCCAGGACTACTGGTTCGCCCGCGTGGTGGCCGGTGAACTGTGGGGAGCGGCCATGGCCGAGCGCACCGACAGCACCGGCAATACCGTGCAGCTCAGTGAAGGTGAGGGCGGTTACCGCCTGGACGGTGAGAAGTATTACTGCACCGGCACCCTCTACGCCGACTGGGTCGCGGCGGTGGCCAACCACGGCGACGACTTCGTCAGCCTGGCGGTGCCAACCCATGCGCCGGGCGTGGAGCGGGTCGATGATTGGGATGGCTTCGGCCAGCGCCTGACTGGCAGCGGTACCACGCGCTTTACCCAGGTGAAGGTTCAGCCGGAGCACCTGTTGCGCCGCTTCGCCAAGGGTGAGTTGCGCGCCGAATCCTACCTCACAGCGTTCTATCAGGCGGTACACCTGGCGACGCTGGCGGGCATCAGCCGCGCGGTGTTGGCCGATGCCGTGGCCTTCGTCCAGGGCCGCACCCGTGCCTTCGGTGTACCTGGGCAATCGCAACCGGCCGCCGACCCGCTGGTGCAGGCGGTAGTCGGTCGGCTGTCGAGCCTGGCGTTCGCCGCCGAGGCCCAAGTGGCAGCCGTGGGCCAGAGCCTGCAGGCGGTGTTCGAAGCGGGGCAGCAGGGCGAGGTGCCCGAGCAGCTGTACACCGACGCCGAGATCCACACCTTCCAGGCCCAGCAGATCGTCCTGCCGCAAGTGCTGCAAGCCAGCACCTTGCTGTTCGAGGTCGGCGGCGCCTCGGCCACCAGCACTACCCGGCGCCTCGACCGCCACTGGCGCAACGCCCGCACCCTGGCCTCGCACAACCCGGCGATCTACCGCGAGCAGGCGCTGGGCGACTACTACCTCAATGGCATCAGCCCGGCCCAGGCCTGGCGCGCTCGCCATGCTGCCGCCAGCCAAGGGCAGGGCAGTGGCGACGAAGCCAGCGCAGTCTGATCAGGAGACCCCGCATGAGCAGCAAACAGATGAGCCTGGGCATGAACATCCTCGGCTTCGGCTCGCATTCCGGCGCCTGGCGCCAGGGCGAGGCGGCACTCGATGCCTACATCGACGTCAACTACTACCGCGACATAGCGCGCATTTCCGAGCGCGGTTGCCTGGATGCGATCTTCCTCGCCGACGGCCCGGCGCTGCCGCCGGATGTGTCCGCGCAACCCGGCGGGCGCCTGGAGCCGACCGTGCTGCTCACCGCCGTGGCCGCCGCCACCGAGCGCATCGGCGTGATCGCCACCTGCTCCACTACCTACAACGAGCCGTTCAACCTGGCCCGGCGCATCGCCTCGCTGGACCATATCAGCGGCGGCCGCGCGGCCTGGAACGTGGTCACCAATGCCGGTGACGCAGCGGCGCAGAACTTCGGCCTGGCCGGCGCGCCCTTGCACGTAGACCGCTACGGGCGTGCCGAAGAGTTCGTCGACGTGACCCTGAAGCTGTGGGACAGCTGGGAAGATGACGCGATCATCGGCGACCGCGCCGCTGGCCGCTTCGCTGACCCGCGCAAGGTTCACACCCTGGACTTCCAGGGCAAGCACTTTCAGGTCAAGGGCCCACTGAACCTGCCGCGCTCGCCCCAGGGCCGGCCGGTGCTGGTGCAGGCCGGTTCGTCCGAAGGCGGCAAGGCACTCGGTTCGCGCTATGCCGACGCGATCTTCACCACCCAGACCACCCTGGCCGATGGCCAGGCGTTCTATCAGGAGATGAAAGTCCGCGCCAAGGCGTGGGGGCGTGATCCGCAGCACCTGAAGATCATGCCCGGCCTGTCGACCGTGATCGGCAGCACCGAGGCCGAGGCCCATGCGCGCTTTGACGAGCTCAATGCCTGGCATGGCGAGCATGGCCTGTTGCAGCAGGTAGCGGGGCGCATTGGCATCGACGCCCGCGAGCTCGACCCGGATGCGCCGTTGCCGTGGGAACGGATTGGCGCGGTGGCGGACTTCGAGCGGGGCTCGCACGGCTTTCTGGAGGCCCAGCTGAACCTGGCACGTCGCGAGAACCTGACCATTCGCCAGCTGTCGCGGCGGATTCTGGTCGGGCATCGGCTGGCCGTCGGCACACCTGAGCAGGTCGCCGATACCCTGGCCGAGTGGTTCCTGGCCGGGGCAGGTGATGGCTTCAACATCATGCCCGACATGTTCCCGTCCGGCGCGCGGGTGTTCGTCGAGGAGGTGGTGCCGCTGCTGCAGAAACGCGGGCTGTTCCGCACCGAGTACACCGGCACCACTTTGCGCGAGCACCTGGGCCTGCCCAAGGCCGTGAACCAGTTTGCCGCGTAGTCCAAACACCTTTTTCAGGAGATTTCCAATGCGCTACCGCCCCCTGGGCCACACCAACCTCCAGGTCAGCCTGCTCAGCCTCGGCACCATGACCTGGGGCCACCAGAACACCGAACAGGACGCCCACCAGCAACTGGACGCCGCCCTCGCCGCGGGCATCAATTTCATCGACACCGCCGAGATGTACCCCACGCCCACCCGCGCCGAAACCTGGACCACCACCGAGCGCTACATCGGCAGCTGGATCAAAGCCCGCAACAACCGCGACAGGTTCATCCTCGCCAGCAAGATCGCCGGCCCCGCCCGCGACCCCGGTGGCCAGGCGCACATCCGCGATGGCCTGTCGCACCACGACCGCAAGAACATTGTCGCTGCCCTGGAAGGCAGCCTGCGCCGCTTGAACACCGATTACCTGGACCTCTACCAGCTGCACTGGCCCGACCGCACGAGCAACTTCTTCGGCATCCGCGAATACCCCTATGCCGATGACCACCCGGAAACGGCCGCCATCGAAGAAACCCTCGCGGTGCTCGACGAACAGGTCAAAGCCGGCAAGGTGCGCCATATCGGCGTGTCCAACGAAACCCCGTGGGGCGTGGCGCAGTTCCTGCAGCACAGCGAGGACCAAGGCCTGGCGCGCATCGCCAGCATCCAGAACCCCTACAGCCTGCTGAACCGCCTGTACGAGAACGGGCTATCGGAGTTCAGCCATCGCGAAGGGGTCAGCCTGCTTGCCTACTCGCCGCTGGCATTCGGGGCACTGACTGGCAAGTACCTGAACGGCGCCAGGCCGGAGGGTTCACGGTTGTCGTCGGTGTATCGCACGTTCAATCGTTACGGCAGCGAGGAGGCCAACAGCGCCATCGGCAGCTATGTGCAGATTGCGCGGGAGCATGGGCTGACACCGGCGCAATTGGCCTTGGCCTTCGTGATTCGCCAACCGTTCGTGGCCAGTGCGATCACCGGGCAGACCAGCTTGCTGCAGTTGCAGGAGAACCTGAGTGCACTGGATGTGCAGCTCAGCGAAGAAGTGCTGGCCGAGATCCAGGCCGTGCATCGGCGCATCCCCAATCCGGCACCGTAACCCTTGTTCGCGGGGCACAGGCGACAACAGAAGGACCGACATGAACGCGATTGCATTGACACCCCCCATCGTGACCCACACCTGGCAGGTTCGCCCAGGCATTACGCTGGCCTGGTTCATCCTGGCCCTGCTCCTGCTGGCCGTAGCCTTCCCCAGTTGGCTATCCCCAACCGACCCCCTGGCCGCCGACGCCCGCCTGGCCTACCTCCCACCCAACAGCACCTTCTGGCTCGGCACTGACGAAAACGGCCGCGACGTGCTCAGCCGCCTGATCCACGGCACCCGCCCATCGCTCTACATCGGCCTGGCCGCCACCCTGGTCGGCCTTGGCCTGGGCACGTCGCTCGGCCTGCTCGCAGGCCTGGCCCCCGCCTGGCTGGACAACCTGCTGATGCGCGCCGTCGACGTCCTGCTGGCGTTCCCTGACCTGTTGCTGGCGCTGGTCATCATCACCCTGTTTGGCCAGGGCACCAGCAACCTGATCCTCGCCGTCGGCATCGCCTCGGTGCCGCGCTACGCCCGCCTGGTCCGCGCCCAGACCCTGGCCATCCGCCACGCCGGCTTCGTCGAAGCGGCTGTCACGCTGGGCCGTAAGCGCTCGGCCGTGGTGCTGGCCCACGTGCTGCCCAACGCCGTGCAGCCGGTGCTGATCCTGGCCTGCATCGGCCTGGGCGGCGCGATCACCGCCGCTGCCGCGTTGAGCTTCCTCGGCTTCGGCGCACCACCGCCCGCGCCGGAGTGGGGCGCGATGATGGCGGTAGCACGTAACTTCATGGCCAACGCACCCTGGCTGATGGCCTGGCCGGCGTTGGCGATCACCCTGACCGTCATTTCCATCACCGTCATCGGCCGAGATTGGCTGCGCCGTAGCGAGGGCAGAAACCCATGAGCATCTTCGAACAGCACCCGGCACCCTTGGTGGACATCCGCGACCTGCGGGTTAGCTTCAACGGCGTGCCGGTTGTGCACGGCGTCGACCTGCAACTGCACGCCGGGCAGTGCCTGGCGCTGGTGGGCGAATCGGGCTCGGGCAAGAGTGTGACGGCCCGCACGCTGGTCGGCCTGACCGGGGCCGGCGCTCAGGTGCAGGCACAGCGGCTGGCGTTTGCCGGGCAGGACCTATGCCGGCTTGGCGAGGCTGACTGGCAGCGCTTGCGCGGTGGACGCATTGGCTTCGTCATGCAGGATGCGCTCGGTTCACTCGACCCATTGCGGCGCGTAGGCGCCGAGATCGAAGAACCGTTGCTGTTGCACACCGACCTGGCCGCCGAACAGCGTCGCTTGCGCGTGCTCGAACTGCTGCGCCAGGTCGGTGTGCCTGAGCCCGAAGTTCGCGCCCGGCAATACCCGTGGCAGTTGTCTGGAGGCCTGCGCCAGCGTGCCTTGATTGCTTCGGCCATCGCTTGCCAGCCGCGCCTGTTGATCGCCGACGAGCCCACTACCGCGCTGGACGCCACGGTGCAGGCGCAGATCCTCGACCTGCTGGAACACCTGCGCGCACGTGACAACAGCCTGCTGATGGTCAGCCACGACCTGGCCGTGGTCGCGCGCCTGGCCGACTGGGTGGCGGTGATGCGCCATGGCGTGGTGGTGGAGCAGGGCACGGTCGAACAGATCCTGCAGGACCCGCAGGACCCTTATACCCAACGCCTGCTGAGCGCGGCGCGGGCAGTGCATTTCCAGCGTCCGGCCGCGCCGGCCCTGGCGCTGGTGGAGGGCACCGTGAACCAACAACCGGTGGTGCTGGAAGCGCGTGGCCTGAGCAAGGCTTTCGCCGGGCCGGATGGCCAGCTGCGTCAGGTGCTGAATGATGTATCTCTGCAATTGCGCGCCGGGCAGACCCTCGGCGTGGTCGGTGAGTCCGGTTCTGGCAAGAGCACCCTGGGCCGCATCCTGCTGGGGCTGGAGCGGCCGGAACAGGGCAGTGTGCACTTGGCCGGGCAGGACTGGCTGGCGCTTTCCGCCGCGCAGCAGCGCCAGGCCAGGCAGGGCATTCAAGTGGTGTTCCAGGACCCGCTGGCCTCGTTCGACCCGCGCTATACCGTGCTGCGGGTGCTGGCCGAGGCGTTGGCCCAGGCGGGTGTGCCGCGTGGGTTGCAGCGTACCGAGGCGGTTGCGTTGCTTGAGCGGGTGCAGTTGCCGGCGGGGCTGCTCGACCGTCGTCCCCTTGAGTTGTCGGGCGGGCAGCGGCAGCGCATCGCGATTGCCCGGGCGCTGGCGATGAAACCCAAGGTGCTGGTGCTGGATGAGCCGGTGTCGGCGCTGGATGTGTCGGTGCAGGCGCGGATTCTGGCGTTGCTGGCGGAGCTCAAGGCGGAGTTGAACCTGGCTTGTCTGTTCATCTCACATGACCTTGGGGTGGTGGAGCAGGTCAGTGATCAGGTGCTGGTGATGCAAGGGGGCAGGGTAGTGGAGCAAGGGGCGGTGGCGCAGGTGCTCGGGCAGCCGCGTCATGCCTATACCCGAGCCCTGCTCGATGCAGTGCCGCATCTGCCGGCGGCGCGGCCTCGCTGGATTGAGCGGATTGCCGTGTAAGCCTGTGCCGGTCTTTTACGAATGGGACAACCAAGGCGGACAGCGGTGACCTCACAGGAGGGACTGGCCCGAAACAAACTGTAGGAGCGGATTTATCCGCGATGCGCCGCGCGGGCGGCGCTGAGGGTGTCAGAAATTTTGTGTTCGGGCATAACATGAGTAAGAGGTGCATGTATGCCAACCAAAAAGAAACCCTTG
>NZ_VZII01000006.1 GCF_009391885.1 Pseudomonas sp. MN1F
TGGCCTGTCAGGTTCGGTACGTTGCAACAAATGTAGGAGCGAGCTTGCTCGCGATGCGCCGCGCGGGCGGCGCTCGATCTCACAGGCGCTGAAAATCGCCCGCCAGCCACCTGCCAGCCCGAACGTGCATTACCATGGCGATCCCATTACTTCACATGCCGGAGCCTTCCCATGAGCAACACCTCATTCCGCCAGCCCGTCATCGCTGACGCCGAGCGCTGCTACGCGATCGAAATCGGTGCCTACGAGGGCGACGAGGCGGCCACGCTGGAGAAGATCCGCACGCGTATCAGCCAATACCCCGAAGGCTTCCTGCTGCTCCAGGACCCCCACGGCATCGTCGGCTTCATCAACAGTGGCTGCGCCCACGAGGTGGTGATGTCCGACGAGGCCTTCAAGGAACTGGTCGGCCACGACCCGCAGGCGCCCAATGTGGTGATCATGTCGGTGGTGGTGGACCCGGCCCACCAGGGCAAGGGCTACGCCAAGCGGCTGATGCGGGAGTTCATCAGCCGCATGCAGGCGCTGGGCAAGCAGAGCATCCACCTGATGTGCAAGGAACAGCACGTCGAGCTGTACCGCAAGATGGGCTACCAGTATGTGCGGCCTTCGCCCTCGGACCACGGTGGCATGGCCTGGCATGAAATGGTCATGGCGCTCTGACGTAGCGGGTACTTGTGTCGAGGGCACGGCAACGCATCTAGTCACATTTGGTTACCAAGGAATGACAGACCGCTGACGGTGTGCCCCGTACTAGAGGGGGTTAAAGCATCCACTGCCATTCAACAGTCACAAAGCTGTAACACAGCTGCTGCAAAGTGTGCTGGCCATCACACGGAGCGCTTTTTCCATGATACGCCTGATGAAGTCTGCTGCACTTGCCGTTGCCGTCTCGCTTAGCGCCACCTCGGCCTTTGCCGCAGACAACGTTCGCCTGACCGGTTCCGGCGCGAGCTTCCCAGCACCGATCTACCTGACCTGGTTCAAGGACTTCAGCAAGAACACGGCTGGCGTCACCGTCGACTACCAGTCCAAGGGGAGCGGGGCAGGGGTTCAGGACTTCCTGAACAAAACCGTCGACTTCGCCGCCAGCGACTCGGCCATGAGCGAAGCAGACATGGCCAAGGTCGGCGAAGGCGTGCAGTTGCTGCCGATGACCGCCGGTGAAATCGTCCTGGCCTACAACCTGCCAGGCAACCCGAAAGGCCTGAAGCTGCCGCGCGATGTGTACTCCAACATCTTCCTCGGCAAGATCACCCAGTGGAACGACCCACAGATCGTCAAGGCCAACCCGGGCCTGAAGCTGCCTGAGCTGCCGATCACCGTGGTCGTGCGTGCCGACTCCAGCGGTACCAACGCTGTCTTCACCAAGCACCTGTCGGCCATCAACGCCGACTTCAAGAAAGACCTGGGTGAAGGCAACACCGTCAACTGGCCGGCCACCGACAAGTTCATCAAGTCGCCGAAGAACGATGGCGTGACCGCCACCGTTCGCCAGACCCCGGGCGCCATCGGCTACATCGAATACGGCTTCGCCAAACTGGCCAAGGTCGACTTCGCCGAGCTGGAAAACAAGGCCGGCCAGTACGTCGTGCCGAACGCCGAAAGCGGTGCCGAAGCACTGGCTGCGGTGAAGATGCCGGAAAACCTGATTGCTCACCTGCCAGACCCGGAAGGTGCCAAGTCCTACCCGATCACTTCCTACACCTGGATGATCTTCCGCAAGGACAACGGCAGCCCGGAAAAGGCCAAGGCCATGCGTGACATGGTCGAGTACGGCCTGACCCACGGCCAGAAGATCGCCGACTCGATGGGCTACATCCCGCTGCCGCCGTCGGTTGTCGATGAAGTGCGCAAAGCGTCGCAGAGCATCCAGTAATACCTTCAGGCGCTCCCGGCGTGGTGTGACCACCATGCCGGGGGTGTTTGCCCTTAGTCCCGGAATCAGCTAAATGAACACACCTTTTGCCATACCGGATAACCCAGACTCCGCGTGCCAGCCACCGTCAACCAAGGACTTCCTGGTCGATCGCACCTTCCGTGCCCTTGCACGTATCGGTGTGGTGCTGATTCTCGCGCTGGTTTTCGCGTTGGTATACGAAGTAGGACGCAAAGCACTTCCAGGAATGGAAAAGCACGGGTTTGACGTGCTGTTCGGCAGTGTGTGGGACGTCAACCAGGGCAAATACGGCATTTTGCCAGCCATTTGGGGCACGCTTTACAGCGCCCTGATCGCCTTGTTGATCGCCGGTTTCTTTGGCGTCAGCATGGCCATTTTCCTTACCCAGGATTTCTTGCCGGCGAGGCTCGCCGCGGTGTTTCGCACCATTGTCGAGCTGCTCGCCGCCATCCCCAGCGTCGTTTACGGCCTGTGGGGCATCTATGTCGTGATTCCGGCCATCCGGCCGTTGACCGCCTGGCTGAACAGCGAGCTGGGCTGGATCCCATTCTTCGGCACCTCCCTGAGTGGCCCCGGCCTGCTGCCGGCGGCGTTGGTGCTGGCGATCATGATCCTGCCGACCATTGCCGCGGTTTCCCAGGATGCGCTGACCAGCGTCCCGATGAAGACCAAGCAGGCTGCCTACGGCATGGGTACCACCCATTGGGAAGCCATCCTCAAAGTCATGGTGCCGTCGGCCGCCACCGGCATCTTCGGCTCGCTGGTGCTGGGCCTTGGCCGCGCACTGGGCGAAACCATGGCCCTGGCGATGCTGGTGGGTAACGCCAACACCATCACCCTTTCCCTGTTTGCCCCGGCCAACACGCTGGCAGCCTTGCTGGCGCTGAACTTCCCTGAGGCCGGGCCGAACGAGATCGAGGTGCTGATGTACGCAGCACTGGTGCTGATGTTCATCACCTTGCTGGTGAACGTGTTCGGTTCGATGATCATGCTCTACGCCCAGCGGGGTAACAAATAATGACTGACCTCACTGCAGCCACCGCCGCATTGCCCAGCCTGCAACGCCGCTTCGAAGGCCGTGCCCTGCGCAGCCTGGTGCTGACCTCCACGGTCTGGTGCGTGGCCCTGCTGGCCAGCGTGCCGCTGATTTCCGTGCTGTACATGCTGATCACCCGTGGCGGCGCGCGCCTGAGCCTGGAAGTGTTCACCGAGCTGCCACCCACCGGTTTCGAGATGGGCGGTGGTTTCGGTAACGCCCTGGCCGGTACCTTTGTCATGGTCGGCATCGCTGCCGCCATCGCGGTGCCGGTCGGCATCCTCGCGGCGGTGTTCCTCGCCGAACTCGGGCCTGAGAGCAAGCTGGCCAACGCCTCGCGCTTTGCCGCGAAGATGCTCACCGGCCTGCCGTCGATCCTCGCCGGTGTATTCGCCTACGCCCTGGTGGTGATGACCACCGGTAGCTACTCGGCCCCGGCCGGTGGCGTGGCGCTGGCGGTACTGATGCTGCCGATCGTCGTGCTGACCGCTGAAGAAGCCATGAAGATGGTGCCCAAGATCATGAAGGACGCCGCCTACGGCATGGGCTGCACCCGCGCCCAGGTGATCTGCAAGATCGTCCTGCCGACCGGCATGCCGGCCATCCTCACCGGCGTCATGCTGGCCGTGGCCCGCGCCGCAGGCGAAACCGCGCCGCTGCTGTTTACCGCGCTGTTCAGCAACTACTGGATCTACCACGACGGCAGCCTGGCCGTCATGAACCCCACGGCATCGCTTGCCGTACTGATCTACAACTTCTCCGGCATGCCGTTCGACAACCAGCTGGAGCTCGCCTGGGCGGCCTCGCTGGTGTTGGTGATGATCGTGCTGGTAGTCAACATTCTTAGCCGCATTTTCGGCAAGCCCAAGTACTGAGAAAGGGAGCATTCGACCGTGAACGTATCAACTGCACAGAGAGCCGCTCCCATGGTCAGCGAAGCGCCAATCGTCATGGACTGCAAGCTGGACAAGATTTTCTACGGCAACTTCATGGCCGTGCGTGACAGCCATGTACCGATCCGCAAGAACGAGATCACCGGTTTCATCGGCCCGTCTGGCTGCGGCAAGAGTACCGTGCTGCGCAGCCTCAACCGCATGAACGACCTGGTCAAAGGCTTCCGCTTCGAAGGCCATGTGCACTTCCTTGGCCAGGATGTCTACGGCAAGGGCGTGGACCCGGTGGTGGTGCGCCGCTACATCGGCATGGTGTTCCAGCAGCCTAACCCGTTCTCCATGAGTATCTTCGACAACGTCGCCTTCGGCCTGCGCCTGAACCGCTACAAGGGTGACATCGGCGACCGCGTCAAGCACGCCCTGCAAGGCGCCGCGCTGTGGGACGAGGTCAAGGACAAGCTCAAGGTCAGCGGCCTGTCGCTGTCCGGCGGCCAGCAGCAGCGCCTGTGCATCGCCCGTGCCATCGCCACCGAGCCGGAAGTGCTGCTGCTTGACGAGCCATGCTCGGCACTCGACCCGATCGCCACCCGGCGCGTGGAAGAGCTGATGGTCGAGCTGAAGAAGGACTACACCATCGCCCTGGTCACCCACAACATGCAGCAGGCGATCCGTGTGGCCGACACCACCGCGTTCTTCTCGGTCGACATCTCCCAGGGCACCCGTACCGGTTACCTGGTGGAGATGGGCCCGACCACGCAGATCTTCCAGAATCCGCGTGAGCAGCTGACCAGTGACTACATCAGCGGCAAGTTCAGCTGAAGAGATGACCAATGGATGCGACATGTCGTCTTGACCTGCCAGCGGTAGAGCGCGCACTGCGCGAAGTGCAGGGCCGCTTTGGCGAACTCAGCCAACACTTCACCGAACCGCGTGATCCGTTCACCGACGAGGTGCTGCTCAATGTGCTTGAAGGCTATGCCTTGATTGACGACTATGTCGCACGGGGTGTGGACCTGTTCGACCTGCAGCAGTTGAACCTGATGCTGGAGATCAACGCCACCGTGCTGTGCGGCAGCGACCCGGCGCGCCGCCGCGAGTTTGCGCCACACCTGGCGGCCACCGAGGCACGCTTTTTCAACAACGTGGAAGGCGGTATCAAGGATCTGTACAACTGGTATTGCTCTTACCGCAGCGAGTCCATCTGGAAACGCGCAGCCGGTGTCTATGTACGCATCCTCAGCAAGCCGCAGTTGTTCATCGAAGGGAACAATCGCACGGGGTCGCTCATTGTCAGCTATCTGCTGATGCGTGCCGGGCTGCCGCCGTTCGTGCTGACGCTGGACAACGCCGAGGGTTACTTCAACCCGTCCTCGGTCATTCGCAACTCCGCCAAGCATGGTGTGAAAGCTTTGTACGAATTGCCCAAGATCAAGAAAAAGTACGCGGCCTTCCTCGAAGCGAAGGCGCCTGAACCCGAAAAGTTCTTCCTGCGCGGCACCTGCGCGCCAGCCCGTCAGGGGAGCCGATGATGCAAAGGTATTCGATGCTGGAGCAGGGCAAGGCCGGTGGGCGACGTGCGTGGAATGCCATCGGGCGCAAATTCAGGCGCCCGCAGATGCGCATTTCCTTCGATATCGATGACACGCTCGCCTGTCTGCCGCACCACGCCGATGAAGAACAGAGCAAGCTGCCGGCGTTCGTCCATCGCTGGCTGGGCGAACCGCTGCGCAGTGGCACGCGCTCGCTGATCCGTGACCTGCGCCGCCAGGGCTGCAGCATCTGGATCTACACCTCGTCGGGCCGCACACCGGCCTATATCCGCCGTTGGCTGATGCTCTATGGCATTCATGTCGACGGTGTGGTCAACAGTGATCGCCACCAGCATGTGCTGTCGCAGCATGGGCTTGAGAATGCCCCCTCGAAGTACCCGCCGGCATTCGACATCGACTTGCATGTCGACGATTCCGAAGGGGTCGGGATCGAGGGCTTTGACCACGGGTTCCGCGTGGTGGTGGTCAACCCGGAAGATGACAGCTGGGCGCAGAAGGTGATGGATGCGGCGGAACAGGTGCAGGCTCAGCTGGCCTGGCAGCAACCGCAGCGGTTTCAGGTGCCGGTGCGTCGGCGTGAGCAAGCGCTGGCTTCCTGAGCGTCTGCTGCCCTGGGGCATTTGATAGCACCCTGTGGTCGCCTTGGAATGTGCAGCGCCTATGCGACCGAGCGCCGCCCGCGCGGCGCTCGATCTTTGATCAATGGTGCGCACTGTCCACGGCGATGCCTTCGCCAGACACTTCCATGTACTTGGCGCTGCGGTTGGCAATGGCGTAGTGAATCAACCCGCCAAGGCCCGCGCCGAAGAACCAGGAGAACTGCGACAGCGTCTCGAACGCCGGCACCAGCGCCAGCAGGATGGCGATCAGCGAAGCCGGGATGAACGCCGCCACGGCGCGCAGGTTGACCCCGCCGCGGTAGTGATAGGCACCCTCAGGGCTTTCGCTGTACAACTCGGGCAGGTTCACCCGGCCGCGGCGTACCAGGTAGTAGTCGGTGACCATGATCCCGTACAGCGGGCCGAGCAGGGCACCCAGGCCTCCGAGGAAGTACACGATCACCGACGGGCTGTTGTACAGGTGCCAGGGCAGGATCACCACCGCGATGGTGGCGCTGAGCAAGCCTGCGCGGCGGAAGTTCAGCACCTTCGGTGCCAGGTTGGTGAGCACGAAGGCCGGGGCGACGAAGTTGGCCATGATGTTCACTGCCACGGTGACGAGCAGGAAGGCCAGGCAGGCCAGCACCAGGCCGGCGGTGTTGGGAATGGCGGCGACGATTTCGCTGGGGCTTTGCACCAGCTTGCCGTCGATGCTGAATTGCGCACCGGCGAGCACCACGGCGATCAACGCGAAGCCGAGCATGTTCACCGGCAGGCCCCAGAAGTTGCCCACGCTGATGGTCCGTCGATCCGGGCAGTTACGCGTGAAGTCGCAGAAGTTGAGAATCATGGTGCCGTACAGCGACACCCACAGTGCGGCGGCACCGAGCACTTTCAACCACATGCCGGAGCCGGTCGGCGCGTTGCCGCTGGACCAGGCAATCGACAGCCCGCTGCGCCAGTACATCCAGCCTGCCAGGCCGCTGAAGGCGACCAGGATGATCGGCCCGGCGAGGGATTCGAAGCGGCGCACCATTTCCATGCCGTAGGCGAAGATCGCCACCTGCACGCACCAGATGCCAAGAAAAGTCACCCAGCCCAGGGTCGACAGGCCGAGGATCGAGTTCTGGTCGTAGGGCTTGAGGTCCGGCGCGATGGCGGTGAGCAATACGCGCAGGACCACCGAGGCGAGGTAGGTCTGGATGCCGAACCAGGCGATGGCTATCACCGCGCGGATCAGGGCCGGGATCTGCGCGCCATGGATGCCGAAGCTGATCCGGCACATGACCGGGTAGGGCAGGCCGGTCTTCTGCCCCATGTAGCCGGACAGGTTCATCAGGCCGTAGATCACCAGTGCACCGAGGGCGAAGGCAGTGAGGATCTGCGCGCCGCTCATGCCCAGGGCGAACAGGCCGATGGCGAAGGAGTAGTTGGCGATGTTGTGCACGTCGTTGGTCCACAGCGCAAACAGGCTGTAGCGCCCCCAGGTGCGATTGGCCGCACGGGTCGGCGCAAGGTCGCTACTGTACAGGCGTGGGCTCAACGGCGACTCACTGGAGCCGGCCGTTTCGGCGGGGCAATCGGCAAGCTGGCCAACATCGGAACGGGAAATCGACGCCATCGGGACTCCATGATGGTTGTGTACTTTTATTATTTGTATTTGTATACAAACAAGATTCGTACCAACCCATGGGCGTGCAGGAATTCACGGCGTCTGCGCTTTCTCCACGGTTTTTTGCGTTGTGGATTACGCTTTGAAGTGGGAAGTTTGTGCACATGTTTGTGCGCCGTTGTTACCCCCGCGCACCGCGATGATGCTCTGGGTGGCTTGCGCGGCATGTTGCGCATAAGCTGAGGCCAGGATGCCATGAGGAACCGTTCGATGTTGCATGCATTGCTCGCGCTGGGTCTGTTGCTTGCCGCCACCCTGGTCGAAGCGGCGCCGCTGCAGGTGCCCACCCCGGCTGCACTGAGGAGCCAGATCGATCACCTCAAGCCCGGCCAGTTTCTCTGGTACCCGCAGGTCTCACCGGCGGGGCCGGTGACTGTGGTGGTCAGCCTCACCGAGCAACGTGCCTACGTTTATCGCAATGGCATCGCCATCGGCGTCAGCACCGTGAGCAGCGGCAAGGCAGGGCGGGAAACCCCCACCGGGGTGTTCAGCATTCTGCAGAAGAAAGTCGAGTACAAATCCAGCCTCTACAACGACGCACCGATGCCTTATATGGAGCGGCTGACCTGGGACGGTATCGCCCTGCACGCGGGCCATCTGCCGGGTTACCCGGCTTCCCATGGTTGCGTACGCCTGCCGTTGGAGTTTGCCAAGAAGCTGTATGAGGCCACCGGCTTCAGTTCGACCACCGTCATCGTTTCCGATACCCACAGTGCACCGGTGGAGGTCTACCACCCTGGCGTGCTGGCGCCCACGGTCAACGCTGGCAAGGCCCAGGGGCCGCTGGTACTGAGTAACCAGCAGTTCTGGAACGACCCGGACCCGACGGCTGGACCGCTGTCGATCCTGGTCAGTCGCGCCGACCTGCGCGCCTACGTGTATCGCGGTGGCCAGCTGATCGGCTCGGCGCCTGCACTCTCGCTTGAAAACAGCAAGCATCGCAGTGGCATGGCGGTGTATTCGCTGCTGCAAAAACCCTCCGCCCTGGAGCTCGATGGTGCGCTACCCTTACGGTGGTCAGTGGTGGCCCTGAGCAACCCGGAGTACGGGGATACGCCCTATGAACAGCTGGGGCAACTGAACATCAACCCGGAGTTCCGCCAGCACCTGCGCGCGGCGATGGACGTCGGCACGATGCTGGTGATCACCGATTGGGCGTCGACCCGGGATACCCGCAGCGACGGAAAGTTCACGGTGATCAGCACCGAAGACGGTAAGAAACACAAGCCATTGGTCAAGAAATGATCGGCAATCCCGAAGAATTCAAGCAAAGTGGTGGCTTTTGGCCGCAAGCCAGCTGACTTTTTGCTGACAGGCCTTTACCGGGGTAACCATGTCGATGTTCCAACCCGTGCGGGGAGCCATTCGGCTCTCGGTGGCCAGTATTGGCCTGTTTTTCCTCTGCGCCTGGCAAGCCGCCCACGCACAGCCCCTGCCCAGCGCCGCCGAACTGCAGCAACTGGCGCCCAACGCCAACCTTTCCACCCTGAACTTGGCCCTTACCGCCTATGCGTGTGCCAGCCACAGCGATGGGGACAAGTTGCTGACGGTGATCGATTACTCCAAGGCCTCGCGTGACAAGCGCCTGTGGGTGTTCGACTTGCGTGCGCGCAAACTGTTGTTCGAGGAGTGGGTCGCCCACGGCAAGAACAGCGGCGCCGATGTGCCGACGACATTTTCCAACGCCCCCAACAGTTACCAATCCTCCCTCGGCTTGTATGAAACCGGCCAGACCTACAGCGGCAAGCACGGCCGCTCGCTGCGCCTGCAGGGGCTGGAACCGGGGTTCAACGACAACAGCATGTCGCGGGCGATTGTCATGCATGCCGCCGCCTATGCCGACCCCAAGGTCGTTCCCGGCCTCGGTCGCCTGGGGCGCAGCCAGGGCTGCCCGGCCGTTCGGCCGGCAATCGCTGGCAAGCTGATCGACACGCTGCAACGCGGCAGCTATGTGTTTGCCTACTACCCGCAGCAGGACTGGCTGAAGAAGTCGCGTTTTCTCAATGCCCAGAGTTGCCCGTTGGCGAACCAGTCGATCGCCAGCAAGTAACCCCGCTACAGGTGGCTTATGGATCCATAAATGTTCATAAGCCACTTTTTTATTGACTGATATCCGATTTTTGGTTGTTAATGGATCCACAAAAACAATCAATCGGAGAATCGGATGTTCCCGAAAAACGCCTGGTATGTCGCCTGCACCCCTGACGAGATCACCGAAAAGCCGCTGGGCCGGCAGATCTGCGGGGAAAAGATGGTGTTCTATCGCGGTCAGCAAAACCTGATCTGCGCCGTGGAGGATTTCTGCCCGCACCGCGGGGCACCGTTGTCCTTGGGCTATGTCGAGAACGGCAACCTCGTCTGTGGTTACCATGGCCTGGTCATGGGCGGCGACGGCAAGACCGTCGACATGCCTGGCCAGCGGGTACGGGGGTTCCCGTGCAACAAGGCCTATGCCACGGTCGAGCGCTATGGTTTCGTTTGGGTGTGGCCCGGCGAACAGGCACTGGCCGACCCCGCCAGCCTTTGCCATCTGCCGTGGGCAGAGAGTGACGAGTGGGCTTACGGCGGCGGGTTGTTCCACATCAATTGCGACTATCGCCTGATGATCGACAACCTCATGGACCTGACCCACGAAACCTACGTTCATGCCTCCAGCATCGGCCAGAAGGAAATCGACGAAGCGCCGCCAGTGACCACGGTCAACGGCGACGAGGTGGTCACTGCCCGCCACATGCAAAACATCATGGCGCCGCCGTTCTGGCGCATGGCGCTGCGTGGCAACCAGCTGCCCGACGACCAGCCGGTCGACCGCTGGCAGATCTGCCGTTTCACCCCGCCTAGCCATGTACTGATCGAAGTGGGCGTGGCACTCGCCGGCAAGGGCGGCTACCACGCGGCGGCCCAGGACAAAGCGTCGAGCATCGTGGTCGACTTCATCACCCCAGAGACCGAGACCTCCATCTGGTACTTCTGGGGCATGGCGCGCAACTTCAACCCTCAGGATCAGGCACTGACCGCCAGCATCCGCGAAGGGCAGGGGAAGATCTTCAGCGAAGACCTCGACATGCTTGAACAGCAACAGGCCAACCTGTTGGCGAACCCGCAGCGTCACTTGCTCAAGCTCAATATCGATGCCGGCGGTGTGCAGGCGCGGCGCGTGCTCGAGCGGCTGATCGCCCAGGAGCAGGCCAGCGTCGCTGTACCACTGATCGCAACCGCGCAGTAACCGTCCCTGTCGATGCCCAGCACGGCCATCCCGGTGGCCGTCCATGCAAGGTGAGCCATGATTGAAGTTGTCGTCACAGCCCGAACCCGTGAAGCCGAAGGTATCTGCAGCTACGAATTGAGCTGCGCCCAAGGCAAGCTGCTACCCGCATTCAGCGCCGGCGCGCACATTGATGTGCACTTGCCCGGCGGCCTGGTGCGCCAGTACTCCTTGTGCAATCACCCGCAGGAGCGCCACCGTTACCTGATCGGCGTGCTCAACGATGCCGCGTCGCGCGGCGGCTCCCGCTGCCTGCACGAGCAGGTTGAAGCGGGGCATCGCCTGCTGATCAGCGAGCCGCGCAATCTGTTCGCCCTGGCGCCCGGTGCCAGGCGCAGCCTGCTGTTTGCCGGCGGCATCGGTATCACCCCGATCCTGTGCATGGCGGAGCAACTGTGGCTGCAGGGTGATCACTTCGAGTTGCATTACTGCGCCCGCTCAAGCGAGCGCGCGGCGTTCCTTGAACGCCTGGCGGCGACACCGTTCGCCGGCCAGGTCCATCTGCATTTCGACGCGCTCCCGCAGACCCGGCTCGACCTGGCCCAGGTACTGGCAGTGCCTGGCGTGGAGGATCACCTGTACGTCTGCGGGCCGGGTGGGTTCATGCAACATGTGCTGGACAGTGCCCGCAGTCATGGCTGGCAGGACGCCCGGTTGCACCGCGAATACTTCGCCGCCGCGCCGGTCGACACTGCGGCTGACGGGGTATTTTCGGTCAGGCTCGGCAGCACCGGCCAGGTCTTCGAGATCCCGGCGGACAAGACCGTGGTCCAGGTACTGGAAAGCCATGGCGTGCCGATTGCGGTGTCGTGCGAGCAGGGCGTATGCGGAACCTGCCTGACCCGGGTGCTGGAAGGGGTGCCGGAGCATCGCGACCTGTACCTGACCGAGGATGAGCAGGCCGCCAACGACCAGTTCACCCCGTGCTGCTCACGGGCCAGGACGCCGATGCTGGTGCTGGACCTGTAGGTGCGCGCCTAGTTGCCTTTGGAAATCACCTGGACGCCACTTGCCGTGCTGGCCGCGCCGAACACTTCGGCATAGCGCAGCGTGGCATTGGCGTGTTCGCGCATGATGCTTTCGGCGCGCGCGCCCTGGCCGTTGCGCAGTGCATCGACCAGTGAGTGGTGCTGCATGTGGGCGAAATTGAAGCGCCGGTATTCGCTAGCCATGTCGTCGCGGTCAAAGGCCAGCGCCGATACCGAGGCGAACGGGCGATGGTCATTGCGTGCCAGTGCCTCGGCAATGGCCGGGTTGCCACTGCCGGCCACGATCACCTGGTGCAAGCGCACGTTGAGGTCGTGGTAGGCCGCCAGGTCCTGTTCGGTGATGTAGCCCTTGGCGAACAGGGCGTCGCCCTCATCCAGGCACTGCGCCAGTGTGGCCATGGCGTGCGCGTCCAGGCCACGTTCGGCGCACAGGCGCGCCGCCAGCCCTTCAAGGACGCCTCGCACCTCCACGGCGCCGGTGAGGTCGTCGACGCTCAGCGTACGCACCTGAAAGCCCTTGCCGCCATGGCGCACCAGCAGGCCTTCCTGTTCCAGGGTGCGGAACGCCATGCGCACCGGCATGCGGGACACGCCGAAACGTTCCGCGGTCGGGACTTCCATCAACCGTTCACCGCCGGCCAGTTCGCCGGAGGCGATCATCTTGCGCAGGGCGACCAGGATGGTCTGGCCGTGTTTGCTCATTGCACGCGACCTCAAAGAAGGGGCCGCCATGGTACCGCAAGCGGCACGGACGTTGCACCGAGCAGGTGGAGCTTGCGGTAATCTGTGCGCGGCATGGAACAGGCCCGCTAACAATAAGGTAAAGACGCTTGAAACTGCACCAACTCAAGGCGCTGGTCGCCATCCATAACGCCGGCAGCATCCTCGAAGCTTCCAAGCTCATGCACATCACCCAGCCTGCACTGAGCCGTTCGATCAAGGAACTGGAACGCGAGGTCGGTTTCACCCTGTTGCAGCGCTCACCCAAAGGCATGGTCCTGACCGAGGAAGGCAAGCGCGTCATCCGCCATGCCAACCTGGTGGTGGAAAGCATCCGTCGCCTGCAGATCGAAGCGGCCAGCATCCAGGATGCCGCGCTGGGTGCGGTGTCCATCGGGGTGACTTCGCTGACGGCGATGCTGGACGGGGTTGACGACAGCATCCTGGCCTTCCGGCGCAAATACCCGCGGGTGAAGATCACCATCACCGACCTGCGCCCGAGCCAGATTCTGCAGCGGCTGCGCGATGGCAGCCTGGATTTTGCCCTGACCTCGCAGCAACCGCTGAGCCGGCTGAACCTCGACTGGGAGGCGCTTGGCAGCATCAAGGGCCGGGTGATCTGCCATGCGTCGAATCAGCAGAAGTTCGCCAAGTCGCTGCGCACCTTGCAGTACGCCCCGTGGATCAGCCTGGATGAGCTCTCGGACCAGGCATCACAGTTTCACCAGCTGTTCGAGACCAACGGCCTGCGTGTCCCGCAGAACACCGTTGAGTGCACATCCGTGATGATGGCGCTCAAGCTGTTGAAGAACACCGAATCGTTGATGACCATCAGTGAGCTGGCGGTGGACCAGGGGTTTACCTTTGGCATTGATGGCGAGTTCCTGGCCGTGGCGGTGCAGGAGCTGATTCCGGATTACCCGGTCAACCTGGTCTGCATCGACCGCCACAGCCTTACCGCGCCGGCTCAGGAACTCTTTCACAGCTTGCGTGGGCAGGTGCTCAGGCAAACCCGCCCGGCGCCGTCAGAAGTGATAGTACATGCCTAGGGAGAGGTTGCTGGGGTCGTCGCCAACCTGGTCCAGCGGGGTGCCAGCGTAGGTGACCGAGGAGGCAGGCTGGTTGAAGATCTTGCCAACCCGCCCATAGACAGCCCAGCGCGGGTTGATGAAGTGATCGTAGCCGAGCATTACCCCTTGGGCGTTCTTGTCGCTCGCCGTGACCTGGCGCTGCATCACGGCCAGGCGCAGCACGTCCAGTTGGCCAACCGGTGCCATCACGCCGAAGGTATACAACGTGGTACTGGGTGTGCCGGGCTGGTCCACGTCCTGGTGTTGCCAGGTCAGGCTGGTGGCTAGCGGGCCGAAATCGTAGAACGTCGACAGGCTCTTGTAATGGTTGGCGGTCTGGCGCGAGCGGCCACCGTCGTCCCAAGGGTCGCTGTAATACAGGTTGTACGAGGCCAGCAGCATCAATTCACTGGTGCGGTATTGCAGGCGGGCGCCGCCACCGCGCACGGTACGCCCCTGGCTGGCGGCATCATCGAAGCCGAAGGTCACGGCGGTGCCGAGGGTGAAACCGTTCAGGGTCGGGCTGGTGTACGCCAGGGTGTGTTTCGGGCGCAGGTCGAGGTTGTAGGCACCCTTGCCAGCGGCAGGCAGGGCCAGGAAGGTGTAAGGCGAGCCATAAGTGGCCAGGAACGGGTCGGCGTAGGTCGGGGTGCCCATGCTGTAGGTCTTGCCGAACTCAAGCTTGCCCAGGGTTCGCGAGCGCAGGGCAAGCGTTGCCAGGCGCAGGCTACCGATCGTGGCCCAGGTACCCTCCAAGGCTTTGCCATTGACGTTGAAGCCTTCCTCGACATCGAGTTCCAGAACGGTATCGGTGCCAACCGCCTTCCTGGCATACAGCCCGAGCTTGTTGGTCCATGCGCCGCCACCGGCCAGACGAAAACCCGAATGGTGCTGCGAGTCGTGATAGCTGGTGAAGGCATCCACGGTGCCGTAGAGCTTGAGCTTGTCATCGAAACCGTTATCGACCCCGTAATAACCGAAACCTGGCGCAATCCGTCCCAAGGTCGGGAAGCCCTCGGCATGCGCCGGCACGGCAAGGCAAACACATTGAATCATCAACAGCATCGAGGTAGTGCGAGTGTTCATTCACGACTCCAGGCCAACTCACTGATGGGGTGGCCCGTAGCGTCGGTGAACAGATCGTTTCAGTGCGATTGCTTATTCGGCAACCCTATGCCGCCTGGTTAATCAGGCCCTGGCGCAGCGCGCGTCTGGGCGGCAACACCTGCTGCAGAGCGGCCGGGAACACCCGACACGCCAGCGTTGGGTGTGCGGATCGGTGCGCGTTAGCGGGGCAGCGGGCACCGGCACGGCAAACAGTGCGCCAGCTCAGGGCATATTGGCCGGCGCCTGCACGGGGCGATTAACCTGCGGTTACTTACATGCCCAAACTGCAAGTGTGTTGAGTGCCCGATTGGCTGATAGTCGTTGCACGCCGCGATTTGCCATCGGAGAAAACAATGACAACACCGCTACCCGTATCGACCGCCGTGCAGCCGGATGCGCATTGCGCCACGCAGGGGGTGCGTTCCTCGCGCAAGACCTTGATCGCCTGTTCGCTGGGCAATGCGCTGGAAATGTACGACTTCACCATCTACAGCTTCTTCGCCGTGCTGATCGGCAAGCATTTCTTCCCCTCCGAGTCGGCGACGGCGTCGTTGTTGATGTCGCTGGCCACCTTTGGTGTGGGTTTCCTGATGCGCCCGATCGGGGCGATGGTCATCGGCCGCTACGCCGACCGGCATGGGCGCAAGGCCGCCTTGAGCCTTACCATTGGCCTGATGACCCTGGGCACCGCGCTGATCGCCTTTGCACCCACCTATTCGCAGATTGGCATTTTCGCCACGCTGCTGCTGGTGGTCGGCCGGCTGATCCAGGGCATGTCGGCAGGCGGGGAGGTCGGGACTGCATCGGTGTTCCTCATGGAATCGAGTGCGGTGCGCAACCGTTGCCGGAACGTCAGCTGGCAGGCCGCCAGCCAGGGCTATGCTGCCTTGGTGGGCGCCGGCTTCGGCTTTGCGCTGCACCAGTTGCTCGACCCCGCAGCCCTGGAAAGCTGGGGATGGCGGGTACCCTTCATAGTCGGGCTGCTGATCGGCCCGGTCGGTTGGTACATTCGCACGCGCCTGCCAGAAACCCACGAGGCGGCGCCCGTGTCCCACGGTGGGCAAGGGCTCGATGCCGAACTGCTCAAGCGCATCGCCCTGGGCATCGGCCTGATGGCCAGTTCGACCATCGGCATGTACCTGTTGGTGTTCTACATGCCCACCTACCTCACCACCACCTTGCAGTATCCGCCTGGCAGCGCCATGGCGATCGCCTGCATCAGCAGCGGCTGCATGGCGGTCATCTGCCCGCTGGCGGGCAAATTTGCCGACAAGTACCAACTGCGCAAGCGCCTGCTGGCGTGGACGGTGGCCACGCCGGTGGTGCTGATCCTGCCAGTGTTCTACCTGCTCGGGCAGGTACGTGACATGGGCCTGGCCATGATGTGCGTCGCCGTGCTGATCCTGCCGACGTGCATCGGCGCGGGCGCGTTCTTCGCACTGATCATGGAGGGCTTCCCGAAAGCCCGCCGGTCCTTTGGCACCTCGGTCAGCTACAGCCTGGGCGTGACGCTCTTCGGCGGCTTCGCGCCGCTGGTGGCTACCTGGCTGATCGCCGCGCTGCAAACCCCGATGGCGCCGGCCTATTTCCTCTTGGGCGGTGGCGTTGTCAGCCTGGTCTGCCTCAACTATTTCCCTGAAAACAAAGGATGCGAGTGACATGGGTACGTTCCTGAACAACCCGCCTCGGTGCGAGGCCGCGGCGCTGGATGAGTTCGTCATGCTGCGCCGACAGATCCACGCCGCGCCGGAACTTGGCGGCGACACCCCCGACACGGCCGCATTGGTGGCCGACAAACTTAAGGCCTGGGGCTACGAAGTGCATCGCAACGTTGGCGGGCATGGTGTTGTAGGCGTGTTGAAGGTGGGCAACAGCCCGCGCAGCATCGGTTTGCGTGCAGACATGGACGCCTTGCCCATGACCGAGAAAAACCCCTTTGCCCATGCCAGCAAGATCCCCGGTCGCATGCATGCCTGTGGCCATGACGGGCATACCGCAATCCTGCTGGCAGCCGCTTCGCAACTGGCGGCCACGCGCAATTTCAATGGCACCTTGAATGTGATCTTCCAGCCGGATGAAGAAGGCCTGGCCGGGGCCAGGGCAATGCTCGACGACGGCCTGTTCGAGCGCTTTCCCTGTGATTCGGTGTATGCCCTGCACAACATGCCCGGCTTGCCGGTGGGCACCTGCGTGGTGCAGGCCGGGCCAACCATGGCGTCTTCGCAGCGCGTCAGCATTCGGGTCACCGGCAAGGGTGGCCACGGTGCGATGCCGGAACTTTCGGTCGACCCGGTGATGGCGCTGAACAGCCTGATCAGCGCCATCCAGACCATCAAGTCGCGCAACCTGAGCGTCGAGGAATACGCGGTCATCAGCATTGGCATGATCCAGGCCGGCACGGTCTACAACATCATCCCTGATGAGGCTTGCATGCTGCTGAGCGTGCGCACCGACACGGCCGCAACCCAGCAGAAAATCAACAGCCGCATTGACGCCCTGGTCAAAGGGCACGCTGAAAGCTTCGGTGTGCAGATCGAAGTGCAGTTCACCCAGTTGGCGCCGGCGCTGTGCAACAGCGACCAGGAGAGCGCATTGCTGCGTGAAAGCCTGAGGCCGTTGTTCGATGACGGTGCGCTGCTGGACAAGATGCCGAAAAAAGTCATGGGCACCGAAGACTTCGCCTACATGTTGCAGGCGCGGCCAGGCTGCTACTTCATGCTGGGTAACGGTACCGGCGAGTTCCATGGCTGCTCGGTGCATAACCCGCACTACGATTTCAACGATGCGCTGGTGAAGATAGGCGCTGAGTGCTGGGTGAAATGGGTCCAGGACTACCTGCGTTGACGTAGCGTCAGGCCGCGGGCTGTTGAAACAGCTCGCGGATCACGCCCCTGATCCAGCGATTGCCACCATCCTGATGATACCGCGCGTGCCAATGTTGCTTGACGGTAAAGCGCTCCACCGCAAACGGGCAGTCATGCAGCCTCAGCCCGTGCATGTCGGCAAGCGTCTGGCCGATGTGCCGCGGTAGCGTGGCGACCAGGTCGGTGGTGCCGACAATCATCCCCAAGCCGAGAAACCCGGGCAGCTCGAGCATGCTCCTGCGCTCGATCCCGGCCCGCGCCAGGCCTGTTTCGAGCAGCTTCTGCCCGGTCCCGGCACTGATCTGCACGTGCCCCTCGGCACGGTAGCGAGCCACGCTCATGCCATCGCCCAACCGCGGATGCTGTGCGCTGCTCAGGCAAACCCAGTCCTGTTCGAACAGCACCTGTTGATACATGCCCGCGCCAAGCCCGGGTACGAAGCCGATGGCCAGGTCTGCCTCACCCGATTCCAGCGCGCGCTCGGTATTGCCATCGATCCGCGCCGCTTCCAGGCGAATGCCCGGGGCATGGCTGCGCAAATGGTTGAGGATGCTGGGCAGCAAGGTGATATGGCTGGCATCGCTGACACACAGGCGAAAGCGCCGCTGTGCCGTGGCCGGCATGAACTGCGGTTCCCAGTCGCTCAGGCGGCGCAGCGACTCCAGCACTTCCCGGCACGGCCCTATCAGCTGGTCGGCCCGAGGGGTAGGGGCCATGCCACCCGGCGTGCGCACGAACAACGGGTCGTGCAACTGCTCGCGCAGGCGCGCCAGCCAAATGCTGATGGTCGGTTGGCTCTGGCCAAGCTGCTCGGCGGCGCGGGTCACGCTACGGCACTGGTAGAGCACCTCGAACAACTGCAACAGCTTGGGTTCCGGCAAGGGCTCCAGTGGGGTCATTATTGCGAATCTCAATAGTGCTATTGAGGCCATTGTATAGCCCAAATAACCCTCGCTGCATAAGGTAGTCGCAAACCACAGGAGGTCTGCGACGTGAAAATCTGCATTCTGGGTGCCGGTGCCCTGGGTTGCGCCATTGGCGCGGCCTTGAGCGAGGCGGGGCATGAAACCTGGTTGTTGAACCGTGGCCGTGCGCATGTCGAGGCCATCAACCTGCATGGGCTGCAGGTGCAGGACGAACGCGGCGAGCGCCACGTGCGGGTGAATGCCGCGATCAACGCCGAAGACGTCGGCGTGGCTGACCTGGTGGTGGTGCTGGTCAAGTCGTTCCACACCGCTGAGGCCATTGCCGGCGCCAGCGCGCTGATCGGGCCGCAGACGCTGGTGCTGTCGTTGCAGAACGGCCTCGGCCACGAGGACATCCTGGCCGAGGCGGTAGGGCGCGAGCGGGTGTTGGCCGGCAAGACCTACGTCGGCGGCGTGCTCCTGGCGCCGGGTGCGATCCGTGCCGGTGTGGCGGGCAAGCAAACCTTCATCGGCGAGCTGGACGGCCAGCTCACAGCGCGTGTGCAAGCGATTGCCGCAGCCTTCAACGGCGCGGGGCTGGCCACCACGGTCAGCGACAACATCCTCGGCACCATGTGGGACAAGCTGCTGGTCAACGTCGCCACTGGCGCGCTGAGCGGCATCACCATGCTCAGCTACGGCCAGCTGTACAGCGAGCCGCTGCTCGAAAGCACCGCCAAGGCCGCCGTGGCCGAGGCCATCGCCGTGGCCGAGCGCGCCGGTATCCGCCTGAGCCTGACCAGCCCCGAGGCCGCCTGGACGCTGGCCGCCGAAGGCCTGCCGGCGAGCTTCCGCACCTCGATGCTGCAAAGCCTGGAAAAAGGCTCGATCACCGAAATCGACTTCATCAACGGCTCCGTCGTGCGCTGGGGCCAGCGCCATGGCGTGGCCACACCGGTCAACGCAACCCTGGTGGCCTGCATCAAGGGCATCGAACGCGCCATGGCCGATCACCAGAAGAGGGAAAACCCATGAGCCAGCCAAAAGCCTACCTCGAACATGTCGCGTTCTGGGTGCGGGACATCCAGTGGCATATACGCTTCTTCAGCGAAGTGTGCGGCATGACCATGCGCGAAGTGCAGGGCGACGTCGAGCGCCCCGCGCAGTACTGGACCCTCGGTGGCCTGCAGTTCATCCACCAGCCGGACTTCGCTGGCCCGGAAGGGCGCATGGCGCACCTGGGCATCATGTGCGAGGACCTTGAAGCCGCATTGGCGGCGGCCCAGCGTTTCGGCGTCAGCGAGATGCCCCAAGGGCGTAACTGGCTGCGCCTGCCCGACGGCCTGGCCGTGGAATTCATCCAGGCGATGCCCGCGCAATGCGTGGCCCAGGCCTTGGCCATCGACCCCCGAGCGCAGGTGCAGGCATGAGCGTGGTGGAAAAATACTGGGACGATGCCCGCGAGGGCGATGAATGCATCAGCCCCACCTACACCGTGACCCGCGAACGCATCCTGGCCTACGCCGACCTGACCGGGGACCACACCCCGGTGCATGTCGACGAGGCGTACGCCAACGCCAGCCACTTCGGCTGCCTGGTCGCCCACGGCCTGTTCGGGTTGTCGATTGCCGACGGCCTGAAGACCCAGTGCGAATACCGTTTCCTGCCGGGCATGTCGCTGGGCTGGACCTGGGACTTCGTGCTGCCGATCAAGGTCAACGATGTGCTGCATGTGCGCATGCGGGTGGGGGCGATGCGCCCGAGCAACAGTCGCACGGGCTGGGGCATCGTGGTGCTGCCATCGGAACTGATCAACCAGCACGGCGAAGTCGTGCAGCGCGGCGAGCACCGGCTGATGGTGCCGCGGAGGGCAGCAGCATGAGCCAGGCATTGCCATTGGCGGGTATTCGCGTCATCGACTACAGCCACTTCCTCGCCGGCCCCTATGTCGGGCGCTGCCTGGCAGCATTGGGCGCCGAGGTGATCAAGGTCGAGCGGCCGGGCAGCGGCGATGCCGGCCGCCAGCACGCGTTCACCCTGGATGACCAGCAGAGCGGTTACTTCCTGCAGCTGAACATGGGCAAGCAGGGCGTCAGCGTGAACATGAAGGACCCGCGTGGCAAAGCCTTCATGCAGCGCCTGACCGATTCGGCCGACGTGTTCATCGAAAACTACCGCCCCGGTGCCCTGGACAAGCTGGGCCTGGGCTATGCCGAGCTCGCAGCGCGCAACCCGCGCCTGGTGTACTGCTCGATTTCCGCCTACGGCCACACTGGGCCGGACGCCCACCGCGCCGGCTTCGGGCTGATCGCCGAGGCCAAGAGCGGGATCATGCAGATGGTCGGCGTGCCCGGCGAAGCGCCGCCGCTGCTGCGCATTTCGCTGGGCGACATGTACACCGGCATCCATGCCGTGGCGGCAATCAATGCGGCGCTGCTGGGCCGGGTCAGCAGCGGCCGTGGGCAGCACATCGACATGGCCCTGTACGACACGCTGGTGTCGATGCATGAGTACGCAGTGCAGTGCTACACGTTGTCCGATGGCAGCGTGCTGCCCGAGCAGACCGGCCATGACATGCCCACCTCGACCTTGTACGGCGTGTTCCGCGCCGCCGATGGCGACCTGGTGATCGCCGCCCAGGTCGATGATGCCTGGCAACGCTTTGCCGCCATGCTCGAAGCCAATGGCGGCCCGAGCGGGTTTGGCAGCGATCAACGCTATCACAACCTCAACGGTCGCAATGCCCATCGCCAGGCGATCCTGGCCGTGGTCCGCGACTGGGTCGGCGCCCGCCAGGTGGCCGATATCCTGCACTTGCTGGACGGCATCGACATCCCCAGTGCCAAAGTGCAGCGCATCGACGAGGTGCTCGCCGACCCGCAGATCCAGGCGCGCAACATGGTCATCGAACAGCAGCACCCGCGCTACGGCACCTTGCGCCTGCCCAACCTGCCGTTCCGTTTTTCCGACTGTGACACCACGATCCACCAGGTGGCCCCGGACCTTGGCCAGCACAACGCCGAGGTGGCTGCGGCGCTTGGTTTCAGCCCTGAAGAAATCACCGCCATGCAGGCAGACGGTGTGCTGTTCACCCACGGAGATGCACGATGAGCGACCGCTATGCAGTGATCGGCCGGCCGATCAACCACACCAAGTCCCCGCTGATCCATGGCCTGTTCGCCGAGGCCACTGGCCAGGCCCTGGAGTACGGCGCCATCGAAGGCGAGCTTGAAGGCTTCGAGGCCCAGGTATTGCAGTTGCGCAGCGAGGGCGGGCTGGGCATGAACATCACCGCGCCGTTCAAGCTGCGCGCCTTCGAGTTGGCCGACCGGCGCAGCGAGCGGGCGCAGCTGGCACGGGCGGCCAATGCGCTGAAGTTCGAGGATGGCAGTATCTACGCCGAGAATTTCGATGGCATCGGCCTGCTGCGTGATATCGAGCAGAACCTCGGCGAACCGCTACGCAATCGCCGGGTGCTGTTGCTCGGTGCTGGCGGCGCGGTGCGCGGCGCCTTGCTGCCGTTCCTGCAGGCCGGGCCGCGTGAGCTGGTAATCGCCAACCGCGACATGGCCAAGGCGCTGACCTTGCGCAACGAACTGGATCATCCGCGGCTGCGCATCAGCCGTTATGAGGAACTGGACGGGCAAGCCTTCGATATCGTCGTCAACGCCACCTCCGCGAGCCTGACCGGCGAGTTGCCGCCGTTGCCTGCAGGCGTGCTGGGCGGCGCGCGCCTGGCCTACGAGCTGGCCTATGGCAAAGGCCTGACACCGTTCCTGCGCATGGCGCAGGCGCACGGTGTGGCGCGCTTGGCCGATGGCGTCGGCATGCTGGTGGAGCAGGCGGCAGAGGCATTTGCCTGGTGGCGCGGGGTGCGGCCTGAAACCCGTGCCGTGATCGATCGCCTGACCATCCCCCTGGAGTGAGCCATGGCCGCCAATGTCCTGATGCTGCACGGCATCAACCACAACATGTTCGGCAAGCGCGACCCGCGCCAGTACGGCACAGCCACCCTGGCCGACATCGATCAGGCCCTGCAGGCGCTGGGCGAGGAACTCGGTGCGCGGGTCGAGTGCTTCCAGACCAACTATGAAGGTGCAATGTGCGAGCGCATCCATCGCGCCTATGAGGACGGGGTGGATGCAGTGCTGATCAATGCCGGGGCCTGGACCCATTACAGCTACGGCATTCGTGACGCACTGGCCATTGTCGAGGCGCCGGTGGTTGAAGTGCATATGTCGAACATCCATGCCAGAGAGCCGTTCCGCCATCACTCGGTGTTTGCCGAGGTGGTGCGCGGGCAGATCTGCGGGTTTGGCGTCGAGACCTACCTGCTGGCGCTGCGTGCGGCGTTGAAGATGCTCTGACCGTCTCGCTGCGGGGGCGGGCAAGCCCGCTCCGGCAATGAAGGCTCTCCACATTCAGAAGGATTTGTCACCTTGGCCACCCCCGCAGTCGCGAACCCCTCTCGGCAAACCACCTTGGTCGCCTTGCTGGTGGCCATTACCTTCTTCATGGAAAACCTCGACGCCACCGTCATCGCCACGGCGCTGCCGCAGATGGCCAGTGACTTCGCCGAGAACCCGGTCAGCCTGAACATCGGCATCAGCGCCTACCTGCTGGCGGTGGCAGTGTTCATCCCGCTCAGCGGCTGGGTGGCCGACCGCTTTGGCGCCCGGCAGGTGTTCGCCGGGGCCATCGGCCTGTTCACCCTGGCGTCGTGGCTCTGCGGCCTGGCCGCCAACCTGGAGACCTTCGTCGCCGCGCGGGTGCTGCAAGGCATCGGCGGTGCACTGATGGTGCCGGTCGGGCGGCTGGTGGTGTTGCGCACCACCGAGAAGCAGGACCTGGTAAAGATGCTTGCGGTGATCACTTGGCCCGGGCTGGTAGCGCCGGTACTGGGGCCGCCCATCGGCGGGCTGATCGTCACCCACCTGTCGTGGCCGTGGATCTTCTACCTGAACATACCGCTTGGCGTGCTGGCCATTGCGGCAGCGTGGTGGCTGATTCCCGCTGGCCGCCCCAGCGAAGCGCGCCGCTTCGACCTGCTCGGCTTCGGGTTCCTCGCGTCGGCCTGCGCCGCGTGGCTGATCGGCCTGGAAATGCTAGGTTCGCTCGGCGCTGGCAGCCTGCCCGGCGGGGCGGCACTGGTGGCATTGGGCGGGCTGCTGAGCTGGCTGGCGATTCGTCATTGCCAGCGCCACCCGGCACCGCTGTTGCCATTGGCGGCCATGGGCATCGCCACGTTCAGGGCCAGCATCGTCGGCGGTACGCTGTTCCGCCTGTCGATCAGCGCCTTGCCGTTCCTGATTCCGCTGTTGCTGCAGGTTGGCTTTGGCCTGTCACCGGTGGACGCCGGCTTGCTGGTGCTGGCGATCTTCGCTGGCAACCTGGCGATGAAGCCGTTCACCACCGGCTTGCTGCGCCGTTATGGTTTCCGTCGCGTAATGCTGGTCAATGGCATGATCGGTGTCGGCTGCATCCTGGCCTGCCTGGGCTTGCAGCAGGGCATGCCGTGGTACTGGATGGCGCTGGTGCTGTTCATTGGCGGGCTGTCGCGTTCGATGCAGTTCACCACCTACAACGCCGTCGGTTTCGCTGAGGTGCCCAAGCCGCAGATGGGCGAGGCGTCGACGTTGTTCAGCATGTTCTTCCAGCTGGCGATGGCGCTGGGGGTTGCCGTGGCGGCGCTGCTGCTGCGGCTATCGATGATGCTGCGCGGCGCTGAGGGCGGGATGACCGTCAGCGACTTCCATTGGGCGTTGCTCGGGGTAGCGCTGATTGCCTGCCTCGCGCTGGTCGATGCCATGCGCCTGCCAGGCAATGCCGGTGAGCAGGTCTTGCGCACCTGACGGGCATTGCGGCCACCCAGGTGGCCGCAACAACAGCGCTTGTCAGGACTTCACAGTGCCGGTTGCAAGGCTCCTGCGCTTGCTCATCAGGCCGTAATAGCAGGCTGCCGGGAACAGCAGCCCCACCACCCAGGCCAGGTCGATGCCCTGCAACGAGGCGGCGACCGGCCCAACGTAGAGGGAGGTGTTCATGAACGGGATCTCCAGGGCGATGGTGGCGAGGAACACGCCCACCGCAATCCAGTTGACCCGGCCATAGATACCCGAGGGGTCGAAGATGTCGGCTATCAGGTATTGCCCTTTGCGCAGCGCGTAGTAGTCCACCAGGTTGATCGCGGTCCAGGGGATCAGAAAGTAGCTCATGAAGAAGATGAAGTTCAGGAAGAACTGGATGAAGTCATCCTGGGCCAGGGTGCACAACGCTGTCGCCAGGGCACAGATCACCAGCATGAAGCCCGCGCGCACCCCGGGGGTGACTTTCAGCGCCGCGAACGGTTCGATCACCGTCACCGTCGACATGAACGCGCCATACAGGTTGAACACGTTGATCGCGATCTGCCCGTAGAGCACGAACGCCACCGCCAGCAACGTCCCGCCACCGAGCACGCCGAGCAGCTGCAGGCCGACGTTGTCGGAAAAGCCGGCAACAGCCTTGGCCAGCACGGCGCCCAGCAGCATCATCCAGCTACCGCCGATGACGGTGCCCGCGTAGCTGTACCAGAACACCTGGCGGGTGGACGTGCGGGTCGGCAAATAGCGCGAGTAGTCGGCTACGTAAGGGGCGTAGGACAGCTGCCAGGTGACCGCGATGCTCACCGAGGCCAGGAAGCTGGCCAGGTTGAAGCCTTGCGCAGACCATTGGCCGGCTTCCATCGGCAGCGCCAGGGCGAGCAGGGTGGCAATGCCAAAGACCGCGATCGACAGCAGCGACAGCAGCTTCTGCAGGCGGTGGATGAGCTGGTAGCCGAACAACGCCACCAGGAAGCACAGGGCGCCGAGCAGGGCAATGTTGCCGCCGTTGCCGAGCGGGCTGGCGCTGGCGATGGCCTGGGCGGCCAGTAGCGTGTTGCTGACGAAGAAGCCCAGGTAGATGAGCATCACGAACAGCAACGGCACGATGGCGCCGAACACGCCGAACTGCGCGCGGCTCTGGATCATTTGCGGGATGCCCAGGCGCGGGCCCTGGGCGGAATGCGACGCCATGAAGATCGCGCCGATCAACGCGCCGAGCACTATCGACAGCGCACTCCAGAACAGGTTGAGCCCCAGGCTGATCGGCAGCACCCCGGCGGCCACCGTGGTGATGTTGGCGTTGGCGCCGAACCAGACGAAGAACAGCGAGCGCGGCTCGCCATGGCGTTCGGCTTCCGGGATGAAGTCGATGCTTCTTTTCTCTACTTTCATGTCGTTCTCCGCTCAGTGCTGGGCAGTCAGTTGGCGTTCGAAGCGCGCAATCGTCTGCACGAACGCTTCTGGCGCAAAGGCGAGATGGTCGGGTTCTGCGCTGAGCACAGAGGCGGCCGGCTGGTTGTTCCAGCGGCGCAGCAACTGCTCGGTGGAAAAGATTTCCAGCCCGTAGAGCCAGTTGGAGAGAATGAACAGCGCCGAGTAGTGGGCGGCAAGCGTGGTCGCCGTGCAGGCGTCGGCGACCAGCACCAGCTGGAAGTCGTGCTGGTAGGCATCGAACAGGCTGCTCATCACGCACACGTCGGTCAGTACACCGATCACCACCAGTCGTTTGATGCCGCGGCTTTTCAAACTCTGGGCCAGGCGCGTGCCGTGAAAGGCGCTGTAGCGCTGTTTGTCGATCACCGTGTCACCGGCCTGCGGTGCCAGGGCGTCGATGATCTCGATGGCCGGGGTGCCGGCACGGTAGGTGGTTGGCCGGCCTTGTGCGTCGACCGGCTCGCCGAATGCCAGGTCGCGGCCGAGCGCATCGTTGACGTGGCGGGTGTAGAACAGCGGCAGGTTGCGGCTGCGGGCGCCGTCAATCAGCGCGGCCGCGTTGTCGATCACACTGTCGAGGCGCGGCAGGGGGAAGCTGTCCTCCTGCTGCAGGTCGATCACGAGAATAGCGGTGTCTTGAGTCATCGGGTTTCTTCCAGGTGCAGCGCCCCGGGCGCGCCACAAAGGGCTCGCCAGGCGGTGCTGCGGATGCAGGTGCGCGGGCGCCGTGACAACGGTGCCTGCGAGGGTCGAGCGCAACGCTCGTGGAAGAAATCAGCCGACTATCTGCCAGAAACCGTTCTGCTTGGCGGCGACAGCAGCGGGAAGGCGTTGCAGCGTGATCTGCAACGGTGCCGCCGCTCGGCGCAGGTAGCCGTTCATGGCCCCGCATGGCAAAGCGCGCACCCGGCCAGGGCGGCGGGTGCGAAACTTGGCAATGATGGAGGGGAGGCGGGCCATGAGCAGAACACTCGCGTTAATCGTTCAGCCATGGCAGCAAAATTCGGGCCATCACCACAGATGCGCCAGGAGCAGCGACTTTGAACGGTCGAGCTTGGCAGTGTTACTGAATGGCATGTGGTATGCCGTAATACTGTGCTACCAAGCGTATCAACCCGTCTTGCGCGATACCATCGCGGTCAAGGCAGCCCTGGCTTCATCGCTGTTGAGCCGCTCGATGAACAGCAGGCCTTCCTTGGCCACCGTGGCGGCCAGCGCGTCGCGCTGCCCATCCTTGAGCAAACGCCTGCTGATGCGCAGTGCATCGGCGGGCAACTGCTGCAGGCGCCGCGCCAGCTTGACCGCGGCGGCCAGGCATTGCGCGCCATCGTCGAACAGTTCGGTCGCCAGGCCCCACTGCAGCGCCTGTTCGCCATTCAGCGCCTGGTTGCACAGCAACAGCTGCGCCGCCCGCGCATGCCCGAGCAGCTGTGGCAGCAACAGGCTCGCGCCAAACTCCGGGCACACGCCCAGTGCCACGAACGGCGTGCGCAGCTTGGCGTCACGGCTGACCAGCACCTGGTCGCAATGCAGCAGCAGCGTGGTGCCGATGCCGATCGCCGGCCCTGCAACCGCCGCGATCAGCGGTTTGTCCAGCGCCAGCACCGCCCACATCATGCGGAACACCGGGCTTTGCAGGTCGGTCGGGGGCTGGTCGAGAAAATCTGGCAAGTCGTTGCCGGCGGTGAAGCACTCGGTGCTGCCGGTGATCAGGATCACCTCGACTTGCGGGTCGCTGTTGGCGGCCTCGAACAGCTCTGCCAGGCGCGTGTACATGGCGTTGGTCAGGGCGTTGAGTTTGTCTGCGCGGTTCAGGCGCAGGGTCAGCAGGCCTTCGTCGAGCTGCTGATGGATCAGGTCGGTCATGGGCGGTGCCTCTGTTGTTGTTATCGTGCCCGAGTATAAACAGGCTATCGCGACCGAGGCGAGTTGCTATACAGTCGTTCAACTGTGCGATCCACGAGAGCCACCGATGACCCAGGAAGCCCGCTTCAGCCGCATGCTGCCCGAACTGCGCAAGGCCAATCTGGTCGAGGCCACCCTGGCCTGCCTGAAGCGCCATGGCTTCCAGGGCGCCTCGATCCGCAAGATCTGCGCCGAAGCCGGGGTTTCGGTAGGCCTGATCAGCCACCATTATTCGGGCAAGGACGAGCTGGTCGCCGAAGCCTACATGGCGGTCACCGGCCGGGTCATGCAACTGCTGCGCGAAGCCATGGCCCAGGCCGCGCCCAACGCCCGCGAACGGTTGTCGGCGTTCTTCCGTGGCTCGTTCAGCGCCGAGCTGCTCGACCCGCAGCTGCTCGATGCCTGGCTGGCGTTCTGGGGCGCGGTGAAGACTGCCGAGGCGATCAACCAGGTGCATGACCACTCCTACGGCGAGTACCGCCGCGAACTGCGCACGCTGCTCGCGGAGCTGGCGCGGGAGGAGGGCTGGGAACACTTCGATGCCGACCTCGCCGCCATCAGCCTCAGCGCCTTGCTCGATGGCCTGTGGCTGGAATCCGGGCTGAACCCGGGCACCTTCACCCCGGCCCAGGGCGTGCAGATCTGCGAGGCCTGGGTCGATGGCCTGCAAGCCGGTGGTCGGCAACGCTTCAGCACAGCCACCGAGGGCTGTTGATCGACCGTTCAGCAATCGCTAGTCTTGGCCCACTCTAATAAAAAAATCGCCTTCGGGCGCTTCAGGACTACCCGCAATGACCTCTCAGGTACTGATCGTCGATGACGATCCACTGATTCGTGACTTGCTCCAGGCCTACCTGTCCCAGGAAGGCTATACCGTCCACTGCGCCGCCACTGCGGAACAGGCCGAAACGTTGCTGGGCGAGCAGCCGGTGGAACTGGTGATGCTCGACATCCGTTTGCCCGGCAAGGACGGCCTGACCCTGACCCGCGAGCTGCGGGTGCGCTCGGAAGTGGGGATCATCCTGATCACCGGGCGCAACGACGAGATCGACCGCATCGTCGGCCTGGAATGTGGCGCCGACGATTATGTGAGCAAACCGCTCAACCCCCGCGAACTGGTGTCCCGCGCGAAGAACCTGATCCGTCGCGTGCGCCACGCCCAGGGCGCCCGGCCAGCCAGCGTGGCCACCGCCACCCTCAAGCAGTTCGGCGACTGGTCGCTGGACTGCGACCGCCGCCGCCTGATCGATGCGCAGGGCGGCGAAACCCTGTTGACCCACGGCGAATTCCAGCTGCTCAGCGTGTTCCTGCGCAACAGCGGCCACACCCTGAGCCGCGACCAGCTGATGGACCAGATCCGCAACCGCGAGTGGGTGCCCAACGACCGTTCCATCGACGTACTGGTCGGCCGCCTGCGGCGCAAGCTGCACGACGACCCCGCCGAGCCTGAACTGATCATTACCATCCACGGTGCCGGCTACCTGTTCACTGCCAGCGTGGCTGCGTGAGCCCGTACCTGTTCGGCCTGCTGGTGCTGTTGGCCAGTGGTGCACTGCAGGCCGCCGGCACCGTGCGTTACTGCGATTACCCGGTGTACCCACCGGTGTCCTGGAGCGATGGCAAGCAGCCGCGCGGGCTGGCGCCGACGGTGGTACGCGAGCTGTTCGGGCGGCTGGGCTATCAGGTCGAGATGGTGGTGCTGGGCAACTGGCAACGCTGCCTGCTCGACGCTGCCGAAGGGCGGGTGGATGTGGTGCTGGCCTACACCTCGGAGCAGCGCGCCAAGTCGATGCGCTTTTCCCAGGTGCCGGTGCTGCGCGAGGAGGTGGCGGTGTTCGCCAACCGCCAGCATCCGCTGCAGTTCGACCAGCTCGAAGACCTGGCCAAATACCGTGGAGGGCTGCTCTTCGGCGAAAGCTATGGCCCGGCGTTCGACCGCTTCGTGGCGCAGCACCAGAACATCGAGTGGGTGTCGGACAGCGGGCAGAACTTCGGCAAGCTGATTCGCGGGCGCATCGACTTCGTGGTCCAGGAGCGGCGCACCGGGCAGCTGTTCGTCGAACACCTGCCTGGCGCCCAGGACATCGTTGCACTGCCACCGGCACTGAGCGTCGACTACCTGCGCGTGGCGGTGTCGCGCCACTCGCCGTTGAGCGAGCACATGGGCGAGATCGACGCGCAACTGCAGAAGATGGCCGACGCCGGCGAACTGGAGCGCTGGCTGCATGAAAGCGAGGTCACCTACCGCGACATGGTCAGCCAGCCATGAACCGCCTGCAACCCGGTGGCCTGCTGCGGCGGCTGTTGCTGTTCATCCTGCTGTTCAGCCTGTGCTTCACGGTGCTGGCCAGCAGCGTGCAGCTGTATTTCGAGTACCGCCGCGAGATGCGCGAGATCGATGCGCGCATGGCGCTGATCCGCGCTGGCTACCTGGCCAGCCTGGAACGTAGCCTGTGGGACCTGAATCAGGAGCAGCTGAACGTGCAGCTGCGCGGGCTGGTGGACTTCTCCGACGTGGCGCGGGTGCGCCTGAACAGCGCCGACTTCACCCTGCAGCAAGGTGAGCCGAACCCGCAGGGGCCGCTGCGGGTCGAGCGCTTCGCGCTGGACTATCAGCCACCGTCAGGGCCTGCGCGCCACCTGGGCGAACTGGAAGTGAGCACTGACCTGGGCGCGGTGCACCGGCGGCTGTTCGCCACCGGCCTGACCAGCCTGCTGTGGATGAGCGTGTTCCTCTGCGGCCTGGCGCTGGCTTTGTCGGGTTTGTTCTATCGCCTGGTAACCCGTCACCTGCAGGTCATGGCCGACTTCGCCCGGCGCATCGGTGCCGGGCAATGGCACGAGCCGCTGCGCCTGAACAAGCGCCGTTCGCCCCATACCGACGAAATCGACAGCGTGGCGCTGGCACTGGATGACATGCGCCGGGCCATCCTCAGTGACAGCGAACGCCGCGAAAGCGACCGCCTGGCCTTGCAGGACAAGCGTGACGAGCTGCAGAAGCAGGTTGAGCGGCGCACCGCCAGCCTGATGCGTGCCAAGGACGATGCCGAGGCGGCCAACCTGGCCAAGTCGCGCTTCCTCGCCACCATGAGCCATGAACTGCGCACGCCACTGAACGGTATTCTCGGCATGGCCGAATTGTTGCGCGACGCCGGCCTCGCAGCGCCGGATCGCCAACGCCTGGAGGCGTTGTACAAGGCCGGCGACGGGCTGCTGAGCATCCTCAACGAGGTGCTGTATTTTGCCCGCCTGGAAGAGGGCGAAAGCCGCCCCGAGGCCGTGGATTTCTCCCTGCGCCAGCTGTGCGCCGAGGTCGTGACCCTGCTCGAACCCCGCGCGCTGGCCAACGACAGCCTGGTGCTGTGCCGCATCGACCCGCAGCTGGCTGCGTACCAGCACGGCGCCGAGCAGTACCTGCGCCAGGTCCTGAGCAACCTGCTGGCCAACGCCATCAAGTTCACCGAGGGCGGCGAGATCCTGGTGGAAGTGCAGGTGTTGCAGGCGCAACCCGGGCGGCAGCATCTGCGCCTGAGTGTCACCGACGACGGCATCGGCATCTGCGAGGCGATGCAGCCGAAGATCTTCGACCGCTTCGTCCAGGCCAGCGAGGCGGTCGCACGGCGCTACGGCGGCACCGGCCTGGGGCTGGCGATCAGCAAGCACTTGGTCGAGCAGATGGCCGGGCAGATCGGCGTGCGCAGCCGCGAGGGCGAGGGCAGCTGCTTCTGGCTGGAGCTGGCGCTTGAGACGGCGCAGGCGCCCCAGGCCATGGCGCAGGCTGAGCGCGCCGCTGCGCCACTGCACGTCCTGGTGGTGGAAGACGTAGCCCTGAACCGTGAAGTGGTGCGCGGGCTGCTGGAGCGCGACGGGCATGAAGTGTGGCTGGCCGAGGATGCCGAGCAGGGCTTGCAGTTGTGTGCACAGCAGCGCTTCGATCTGCTTCTGCTGGATGTGCACTTGCCGGGCATCAGTGGCGTGGAGCTGTGCCGACAGCTGCGTGCTGGCGCCACGCCGAACCGCGACACGCGCATCCTGGCGCTGACCGCCAGCGTTCAGCCGGGGCTGGTGCGTGCCTATCTGGATGCCGGGATGCAGGGGGTGCTGGGCAAGCCGCTGAAGCTTGCCAACCTGCGTCAGGCTCTGGCGGGGCAAATCCAACAGCAGCAAACGCAAGCGCCCGCCTGGCTCGACCATGAGTTGCTGGCCACGCACCGCACGCTGCTCGGCGAGCAAAAGCTGCAAGGCCTGCTGGCTGGCTTGCGAGACGCCCTGGCGCAACAGCACCAGCCTTTGCTGGAGGCGGTCGAGGCGGGCGACTGCACCGAGGTGACCCACCTGGCCCATCGACTGGCTGGCAGCAGCGACTCCATGGGCTTGTGCGGCCTGGCGGCGACCTTGCGCCGGCTTGAGGCGCTTGCGCTGGCCCGCGACAAAACGGGCGTGCGGGCCATGGGCCCGTTGCTGGGCGAGCAGCTGCAGCGTGGCGAACACACCCTGGCCGAGCTGCTGGTCGGCTGAGCGACAAAATCCTTACGACTTTTTACATCTTTGATCTTTACGATCAACCGGGCCTTACATCGCTTTCCAATAATCGGACTCAACCGCTGCACACGCGGTCTTCGAGGCTTATTGGAGATAATAATAATGAAAGGCCGTAAAGCTGAAGGTATCCACCTCACGCGGGCATTGAAGAGCCGGCACATCTTCATGCTCTCGCTCGGTGGCGTGATCGGCACCGGGCTGTTCATGGGCTCGGGGGTGACCATCAACCAGGGCGGGCCGGTGGGCGCGATCCTGGCCTACCTGGTTGCCGGTTTCCTGATGTACCTGGTGATGGTCTGCCTGGGTGAACTGTCGGTGCAGATGCCGGTGTCCGGTTCGTTCCAGGCCCATGCGACGAAATTCATCGGCCCGGCCACCGGTTTCATGATCGGCTGGGTGTACTGGATGAGCTGGGCCACCACCGTGGGCCTGGAGTTCACCGCCGCCGGCATGCTGATGACTCGCTGGTTCCCGGAGGTGCCGATCTGGTATTGGTCGGCGCTGTTCGTGGCCGTGCTGTTCGGCATCAACGCACTGGCTACTCGCGCCTTCGGTGAAGCGGAATACTGGTTCTCCGGGATCAAGGTGGCGGCGATCCTCGGCTTCATCATCGTCGGTGTGCTGGTGATCTTCGGCGGCATTTCGCTGAACAGCGGGGCGCCGGCGCCGATGATGAGCAACCTGATCGGTGATTCGCTGTTCCCCAATGGCCTGTCTGCAGTGTTCGCGGTGATGATGACCGTGGTCTACGCCTTCCAGGGTTGCGAGATCATGGGCGTGGCGGCGGGCGAGACCGACCAGCCGGAAAAGAGCATCCCGCGGGCAGTGCGTAACGTGGTGTTCCGCGTGCTGATCTTCTACGTGCTGGCGATCGTGGTGCTGTCGGCGATCGTGCCGTGGCAGCAGGCCGGGCTGATGGAAAGCCCGTTCGTGCAGGTGTTCGACATGGTCGGCATTCCTTACGCTGCGGACCTGATGAACTTCGTGATCCTCACCGCGATTCTCTCGGTGGGCAACTCCGGCCTGTATGCCTCTACCCGCATCCTTTGGGCGATGTCCAAGACCGGCATGGCACCGCGCAGCCTGTCGCCGCTGAGCAGCCGCGGCGTGCCGCTGCGCGCCCTGTTCATCACCTTGTGCTTTGCGCTGGTGTCGCTGATGACCAGCTTTGTCGCCGCCGACACCCTGTTCATGGTGCTGATGGCGGTGAGCGGCATGTCCGGCACGGTGACCTGGATTGTCATCGCCCTGGCGCAGTACCGCTTCCGCCAGCAGTTCCTGCGTGATGGCGGCCAGTTGAGCGAGCTCAAGTACCGCGCGCCGCTGTACCCGCTGGTGCCGTTGCTGTGCATCACCTTGTGCAGTTCGCTGTTCGTGTTCCTGGCAATGGATGAGACGCAGCGGCCTTCGTTGTACTGGGGCTTTGGCTTTATTGCGCTGTGCTATGCGGCGTATTTCCTGGTGCAGCGCAAGCGCCAGGGGGTGGGGCTGGAGCCTGACATGCCGGCAGCCTGACAGATCCACTGGGGCCGCTTTGCGGCCCATCGCCGGCAAGCGCGGCTCCCACCTTGAACGGCTTACGCAGGCCCCGGTGGGAGCCGCGCTTGCCGGCGATGGGCTGCAAAGCAGCCCCCAGCGGTTGTGGGCAGTTGTACAAAGTTGTAACAGCACCAACCAGCGCTTCTCTGGATGTCTGCAAAAATCCTTATAAATCAGATAGCTAATGCATTGCTTGCAGCGTTACAGCGCAATCACCCCACCAATTGCCTCCTTGTTGAACACTCGTTTAGCATGAGCCTCACCTCTCACAGCAATCACAATAATCCGAGGCCCGTCATGACCGCTCCGTCGTCCCTAATCACCCAGGTTGAAGCCGGCGTTGCCTGGATCACCCTGAACCGTCCCGAGCAGCGCAACGCGCTGGACATCCCCACGCTGAAGACGCTGCACGCCACCCTCGAGGCGTACAACGTCGACCCGGCTGTACGCGTGGTGGTGCTGACCGGCACCGGGCGCAGCTTCTGCGCCGGCGCCGACCTCGCCGAGTGGGCCGAAGCCGAAGCCCGTGGCGCCCTGGAAACCTACGGCTGGACCGAAACCGCCCACGCCCTGATGCACTGCCTGCACAACCTGGACAAACCCACCATCGCCGCCATAAACGGTACCGCCGTCGGCGCCGGCATGGACCTGTCACTGTGCTGCGACCTGCGCCTGGCGGCCCAGTCGGCACGCTTCAAGGCCGGCTACACCAGCATGGCCTACTCGCCGGATGCCGGCGCCAGCTGGCACCTGCCTCGGCTGATCGGCAGCGAGCAGGCCAAGCGCCTGCTGTTCCTCGACGAACTGTGGGGCGCCGAACGCGCCCTGGCGGCCGGCCTGGTCGGTGAGGTAGTCGCCGACGACCAGCTAGCCACCGCCACCGCCGAACTGGCCGCGCGCCTGGCCCAGGGGCCGACCTTCGCCTACGCCCAGGCCAAGCGCCTGATGCGCGAAGGCGCCTCGCGCAGCCTCGCCGAGCAACTCACTGCCGAACTCGCCGCCGGCCTGCTCTGCGGGCGCAGCGAAGACGGCGCCGAGGCCTTGCGCGCAGCCACGGAAAAACGCCCGCCACGCTTCAGCGGCAAATAAGCCCTCACTCTTCCCCCGGTTACCCAGGAACAGGCCATGAATTTCCAACTGACCCAAGAACAAGAAATGTTGGTGGATGCCGTACGCAGCTTCGTCGCCAAGGAGCTGTTGCCCCATGAAGAAGCTGTGGACCGTGCCGACGAAGTGTCGCCGGAGCTTGCCGCGCAGATCCGTGGCAAAGCCATCGCCGCCGGCTTCTACGCCTTCAACATGCCCGAGGAGGTCGGTGGCGGCGGCCTCGATTACCTGTCCCAGGCCCTGATCGAGCGCGAGCTGTCCAAGGTCTCCTGGGCACTGCACGTGTTCGTCGCCCGGCCGTCGAAGATTCTCATGGCCTGTACCGGCCAGCAGGTCGAGGACTATCTGCTGCCATGCATCCGTGGCGAGAAGACCGACTGCTTTGCCCTGACCGAACCGGGCGCCGGCTCCGATGCCAACTCGATCAAGACCCGCGCCGTGCGCGAGGGCGACGGCTTCGTGATCAATGGCAGCAAACATTTCATCAGCCATGCCGGGCACGCCGACTTCGCCATCGTCTTTGCCGTCACCGACACCTACGAGCACAACGGCCGCAAGCGCAACGCCGTCACCGCCTTCCTGGTCGACCGTGGTACCCCGGGCATGACCATCCGCCGTGGCCCGAAATGCGTCAGCAACCGTGGCTACCACACCTACGAGCTGTTCTTCGACGACTGCAAGGTGCCGGCCACCCAGGTGCTCGGCGAAGTCGGCAAGGGCTGGGAAGTGGCCAACGCCTGGCTGACCGCAGGCCGGGTCATGGTCGCCGCCAACTGCGTTGGGCAGGCCCAGCGCGCGCTGGACGTGTCGCTGCAATGGGCGGCCGACCGCAAGCAGTTCGGCCAGCCGATCGGCACCTACCAGGGCGTGTCGTTCAAGCTCGCCGACATGGCCACGCAGATCCGTGCCGCCGAACTGCTGACCCTGCACACCGCCTGGAAGATGGACCAGGGCAGCATGACCGACGGCGAGGCCGGCATGGCCAAGCTGTTCGCCAGCGAAGTGCTCGGCAAGGTTGCCGACGAAGCGGTGCAGATCTACGGCGGCATGGGCCTGATGGATGAAGGGCCGGTCGAACGCATCTGGCGCAACGCACGCATCGAACGGATCTGGGAAGGCACCTCGGAAATCCAGCGGCACATCATCTCGCGCGAACTGCTGCGCCCACTGCTGCGCTGACCGGAGCCTCACCATGTCGCAAGCCATTCGTGACAACCTCAAACGCCTGCTGGCCCCCCGGCACCTGGCTTTCGTCGGCGGGCGCAGCATGGCCCGTGCGCTCAAGCGCTGTGCCGAGGGCGGCTACCCGGGCCAGATGTGGCTGGTCAACCCGCAGCAGGCCAGCATCGACGGCGTGCCCTGTGTGCGCAGCGTGGCCGAGCTGCCCTGCGCGCCGGACGCGGTGTTCATCGCCACCCACCGCGAACTGACCCTGGCCTGTGTCGCCGAACTCGCTGCCAAGGGTGCGGGCGGGGCGATCTGCTATGCCTCGGGCTTCGCCGAAAGCGGCGCCGAGGGCCAGGCACTGCAACAGCAGCTGCTCGACGCCGCCGGTGACATGGCCCTGCTCGGGCCCAACTGCTACGGCCTGCTCGACTACCTGCACAGTGCCGCCCTGTGGCCTGTGGCCCACGGTGGCAAGGCGGTAGAGAAGGGCGTGGCGGTGCTGACCCAGAGCGGCAACTTTGCCTACAACCTGTCGATGAGCGACCGCTCGCTGCCGGTGGCCTACATGGCCTCGGTCGGCAACCAGGCGCAACTGGGCATCGCCGAGTTGATGGATGTGCTGCTCGATGAACCCCGGGTCACCGCCATCGGCTTGCACCTGGAGGGCCTGAAGAACGTGCCGGGCTTTGCCCGCGCCGCGCACAAGGCGCTGGAGAAGGGCATCCCGATCGTCGCGCTGAAGACTGGCGTGTCGCAGATCGGCGCCGAGCTGGCGCTCAGTCACACCAGCTCGCTGTCCGGCTCCGACGCCCTGTACGACAGCTTGTTCGAGCGCCTGGGGGTGATTCGCGTCAGCGGCCCGGTGAGTTTCGTCGAAACCCTCAAGGCCGCCGCCTGCGGCAACCTGCCCAAGGGCCCCAGCCTGATTGCGCTGGCCTGTTCGGGCGGCGATGCCGGGCTGATCGCCGATTACAGCGAAAGCAACCAGCTGCACCTGCCGGCCCTGGATGCCAGCCAGGTCGAGGAACTGGCCCAGGTGCTGCCGGCCTACGCCAACCTGGTCAACCCGCTGGACTTCACCACGGCGATCTGGGGCGACGGCCCGGCCAAGGCGCGCATGCTCGACAGTGCCCTGCGCAGTGACGCCGATGCGGCGATGCTGGTGCTCGATTACCCCGCCGAGTTCACCGGCGAGCGCAAGGAATGCGACTTGCTGCTGGAGCTGTACTGCACAGCACTCAAGCGCCATGGCAAGGCCGGCTTCGTCACCTCGGCCTTCCCCGAACTGTTGCCAGCCAGCGCCCGTGACCGCCTGCACGCGGCCGGGGTGCCAGCGCTGCAAGGGGTGGAGGATGGCCTGGCGGCCTGGGGCCGGGTTGCCCGTTACGCGCAGCAGCGCCCGGCCTTGCTGGCGCTGGGCGAGTCGGCGCTGGTGCCGCTGTGCCCGCAGCCGCTGGCCGGTGACAGCCGCCTGCTCAACGAGTGGGATTCCAAGCAGACCCTGCGTGGCTTCGGCCTGCCCGTTCCGAATGGCGTATTGAGCAGCCCGCAAAATGCGCTGGCCGATGCTGGCAAGGTGGGTTTCCCGCTGGTGCTCAAGGCCGTCAGCGCACAGTTGCCGCACAAGACCGAGGCCGGCGCAGTGGCGCTGAACCTGGCCAACGAGGCCGCCCTCAGCAGCGCCCTTGAGCAGATGCGCACGCGCATCGCCGCTTACGCGCCGGGCGTCGCCTTCGACCAGGTACTGCTCGAACCCATGGCTGGCGCGCCACTGGCCGAGCTGATCGTCGGCATCAAGCGCGAGGTGGATTTCGGCCTGGCGCTGGTGATCGGCGCCGGCGGCATCCTCGTCGAGCTGCTCAAGGACAGCCACAGCCTGCTGCTGCCGACCACCGACGGTGCCATCCGCAAGGCCGTGCTTGGCCTGCGCAGCGCTGCCTTGCTGCAGGGCTTCCGCGGCAAGCCAGCGGCGGACCTGGATGCACTGGTCGCAGCCATCCGTGCGGTGGCCGACTACGCCTGCGAAAACGCCAGCCAGCTGCTGGAGCTGGATGTGAACCCATTGATGGTCGATGCCAATGGCACCACTGCGGTCGATGCCTTGATCCGCCTCGGCCAGGTGTAAGGACATGAACATGACGAACCCCACACTCACAGGCGGCCAGGCGCTGGTGCGCCTGCTGGCCAATTACGGCGTCGATACCGTCTTCGGCATCCCCGGCGTGCACACCCTGGAGCTGTACCGCGGCTTGCCCGGCAGCGGCATTCGCCACGTGCTCACCCGGCACGAGCAGGGCGCCGGCTTCATGGCCGACGGCTATGCCCGGGTCAGCGGCAAACCCGGCGTCTGCTTTGTCATCACCGGCCCCGGCGTGACCAACGCCGCCACCGCCATCGGCCAGGCCTACGCCGACTCGATTCCGCTGCTGGTGATTTCCAGCGTCAACCACACCGCCAGCCTGGGCAAAGGCTGGGGCTGCCTGCACGAGACCCAGGACCAGCGCGCCATGACTGCGCCGATCACCGCCTTCTCGGCCGTGGCGCTGAAGGCCGAGGACCTGCCGGAACTGATCGCCCGCGCCTATGCCGTGTTCGACAGTGAGCGCCCGCGCCCAGTGCATATCTCGGTGCCGCTGGATGTGCTGGCTGCGCCGGTGGCGCGGGACTGGAGCCATGACGTGGTGCGCCGCCCCGGTCGCGGCCCGGCCAGCCTCGACAGCCTGCAACAGGCAGCGGCCAGGCTGGCGGCGGCCAAGCGCCCGATGATCATCGCCGGCGGTGGCGCCCTGCAGGCGGGCGCCGAGCTGCAGCAGCTGAGCACACGCCTGGCGGCGCCGCTGTTCACCAGCGTTGCCGGCAAGGGCCTGGCACCGCTGGACTCGCCGCTCAACGCCGGCTCCACGCTGTGCGTGGAACCGGGCTGGGCGCTGATTGCCGAGGCCGACGTGGTGCTGGCGGTCGGCACCGAGATGGCCGACACCGACTTCTGGCGTGAGCGCCTGCCGCTGACCGGCGAACTGCTGCGGGTGGATATCGACCCACGCAAGTTCAACGACTTCTACCCCTGCGCGCTGGCCTTGCACGGTGATGCCCGGCAGACCCTGGCGGGGCTGCTTGAACAGCTGCCGGATGGCGTGCGCGATGCGACCCAGGCAAGCGCCGCAGTAGCCCGCCTGCGCGATGCCGTGCAGGCCAGCCACGGCCCCCTGCAGGCCATTCACCAGGCGATCCTGCAGCGGGTCGCGGCCGAGCTGCCGGACAACGCCTTCATCAGCACCGACATGACCCAACTGGCCTACACCGGTAACTATGTGTTCAGCAGCCGGGCGCCGCGCAGCTGGCTGCACCCCACCGGCTACGGCACCCTCGGTTACGGCCTGCCGGCCGGTATCGGCGCGATGTTCGCCACGGCCGACCGCCCGGGCCTGGTGCTGGTGGGCGACGGTGGTTTCCTCTACACCGCGCAGGAACTGGCGACCGCGGTCGAGGAGCTGGACCGCCCGCTGGTGGTGCTGCTGTGGAACAACGACGCGCTGGGGCAGATCCGCGACGACATGCTCGGCCTCGATATCGAACCGATCGGCGTACTGCCGCGCAACCCGGACTTCGCCGGCCTGGCCCGTGCCTTCGGCTGTACGGTCGCGCAGCCGCAGAGCCTCGATGAACTGCAACGCGACCTGCGCGGCGGCTTTGCCCGCAACGGCGTGACCCTGATCGAGCTCAAGCACGCCTGCGCGCGCTGAGCCCACCCCGCACAACAGGACAACCAGCCATGCGATTTTCCTCTTTGACCCAACGGATTGCCGGCGACGGCGCCGCCGCCTGGGAGATCCACTACCGCGCCCTGGCCATGCTCGAACAGGGCCGCGAAGTGCTGCTGCTGTCGGTCGGCGACCCGGACTTCGACACCCCGGCGCCAATCGTTCAGGCCGCTGTTGCCAGCCTCGAAGCCGGCAATACCCATTACGCCGACGTGCGCGGCAAGCGCAGCCTGCGCGAGGCCATCGCCCGTCGCCACCAGCAGCGCAGCGGCCAGGCGGTCACCGCCGAGCAGGTGACGGTGCTGGCGGGGGCGCAGTGCGCGCTGTTCTGCGTCGCCCAATGCGTGCTGGAGCCGGGCGATGAAGTGATCGTCGCCGAGCCGATGTATGTCACCTACGAGGCGGTGTTCGGTGCCTGCGGCGCCAAGGTGGTGCCGGTGCCGGTGCGCCCGGAGCATGGCTTTCGCGTGCAGCCCGCAGACGTCGCCGCACGGATCACCCCGCGCACTCGTGCCCTGGCACTGAACAGCCCGCACAACCCCTCCGGTGCCAGCTTGCCGCGCAGCACCTGGCAGGCCCTGGCCGAACTGTGCATCGCCCATGACCTGTGGCTGATCAGCGACGAGGTGTACAGCGAGCTGCTGTTCGAGGGCGAGCACATCAGCCCGGCCAGCCTGCCGGGCATGGCCGAGCGCACGGCGACACTGAACAGCCTGTCCAAGTCCCACGCCATGACCGGCTGGCGGGTCGGCTGGGTGGTCGGCTCGCCGGCGTTGTCCGGGCACCTGGAAAACCTTGCCCTGTGCATGCTGTATGGCTCGCCCGACTTCATCCAGGATGCAGCGGTGGCCGCGCTGGAGCAGCCGTTGCCGGAACTGGACGGCATGCGCGAAGCCTACCGCCAGCGCCGTGACCTGGTGTGTGCAAGCCTTGCCGACTGCCCGGGCATTCGGGCACTCAAGCCCGATGGCGGCATGTTCGTAATGGTCGATATCCGCGAGACCGGCCTCAGCGCGCAAGCCTTCGCCGACCGCCTGCTCGACCAGCACGGGGTGTCGGTGCTGGCCGGTGAAGCCTTCGGCCCGAGTGCCGCCGGGCATATCCGCCTGGGCCTGGTGCTCGGCGCCGAGCCGCTGCGTGAAGCCTGCCGGCGCATTGCCCGCTGCGCCAGCGAACTGATGGAGGCGCAACGCAATGCATGAATACAGCCGCCTGTTTATCGATGGTCGCTGGCAGCAGCCAGCGGGGCAGGGCATGGCCGAGGTGATCGACCCGGCCAGCGAGGCGGTGGCCGGCAGGGTGCCACTAGGTAACGAAGCGGATGTGGAACGCGCCGTCAACGCGGCGCGAAAGGCGTTCGCCGACTGGTCGCGCACGCCGTCCAGCGTGCGCGCCGGGTACATTCGCGCCCTGGCCGAACAGCTCAAGGCGCGGGCCGACGAGATGGCCGCGGTGATCACCACCGAGCTGGGCATGCCGGTGCAGTGGTGCCGGCCGGTGCAGGTCGATGGGCCCATCGTCGGGCTTGAGCAGTACAGCGAACTGGCCGGCCTGATGGATGAGGTGCGCGAAGTCGGCAACTCGCTCGTGTACCGCGAGGCCGTGGGCGTGTGCGCGTTCATCAACCCCTGGAACTACCCGCTGCACCAGCTGATCGGCAAGCTCGCCCCAGCCTTGGCCGCAGGTTGCACGGTAGTGGTCAAGCCGAGCCAGGAGACCCCGCTGCATGCCTTCCTGCTGGCCGAAATGATCGAGGCCATCGGGTTGCCGGCCGGGGTGTTCAACCTGGTCAGCGGGCCGGGGTCGAAAGTCGGCGAGGCGCTGGCACGGCACCCGCAGGTGGACATGGTCTCGTTCACCGGGTCCACCGGCGCGGGTGTGCGGGTTGCCCAGGCGGCAGCACCGTCGGTGAAGCGGGTGTGCCTGGAGCTGGGCGGCAAGTCGCCGTTCCTGATCACCGCCGACGCACCGTTGGAGGCGGCGGTGCGCCATGGCGTGCAGGATGTGATGATCAACTCGGGGCAGACCTGCACGGCGCTGACGCGCATGCTGTTGCCGGCCTCGCGCTATGCCGAGGCCCTGGACATCGCCGTGGACGAGGCCAGCAGCCTGGTGATGGGCGACCCGCAGGACCCGCGCAGCTTCCTCGGGCCGATGTGCTCGGCCGGGCAGCGGCGCACGGTGCAGGAATACATCCGGGTCGGCGAGGAAGAAGGCGCACGGCTGTTGTGTGGCGGGGCGACCGCAGCGGGCTTCGAGCGCGGGTTCTATGTGCCGCCGACGCTTTTCGCCGACGTCGACAACCGCATGCGCATCGCCCAGGAAGAAATCTTCGGGCCGGTGCTGTGCCTGATTCCTTATGCCGACGAGGCCGAGGCCATTGCCTTGGCCAACGACTCGCCGTTCGGGCTGTCCAGCGCAGTGTGGGCCGGTAGCCGCGAAAAGGCGCTGCAACTGGGCCGCCAACTGCGCGCGGGGCAATGCTTCGTCAATGGCGGGGCGTTCAACTACCAGGCACCGTTTGGCGGTTACAAGCAGTCGGGCAATGGGCGCGAGTGGGGGGAGGAGGGCCTGAACGAGTTTGTCGAGGTGAAGGCCATTCAGCTCTGAAAAGTGTGCAAGCAACTGCGTTGCACAACTTCTGAAAACTGGCGCGCTCCCACAGGGGGCGCGTCAGGTTTTAAACATTGAGCAAGACAGTTACCCCCGCAGGCGCTGGCGTTCAGGCCGTGTGTTCCTTCGGCGTATCGAACGCCACGAACAGCTGATCCGCCGTGATCGCCCCCAGGTCCAGGCGCATGTTCTGCTCCAGCATCGCGAACAGCCGGGTGAACACTTCGTACACCTTGCAGTGGTCTTCCAGCCCGGCAAACGGGTTGTCGATCTTCTCGGCGATCAGCGAGCTTTCCTGCACCGCGTCATACACTTCGCGCAAGGTGATTTCCTGCGGCGCGCGGGCCAGGGTCACGCCGCCCTGGGCGCCGCGGTACGAGGTCAGGATATTGGCCTTGACCATCTGCGACACCATCGAACGCACGCGGGTCGGGTGCACCTTGACCCACTTGGCGATGGTTTCGGTGCGCAACTTCTGCGGGGCATTGGCCGCCACGAACGAAAGGATGTACGAGGCGGTGATGAGTCGGGTCGACTGGCTCATGGGGCAAAGGCTCCCTGCGAAAACGTCAATGGTACACGACTGAAAAAGCCCGGTATCGGGCGCTGGAAATCAGCTTGTCCTGCCGCTAATGTATTTGTTACGGTAACAATTACAAATTGTAAACAGCTTCTACGCAATCCGCTTTGACCGAACAACAATTTCTTGCGGTTCAACAGGGGCAAATGCCATGAGCGATAACAACAAGAACAATCCTCACGCCATTCTCGACGGCAGCCTGCCGCGCCGGGATTTCCTCAAGTACAGCGCGGCCGCTGCGGCCATCGCCGGGGCGTTTTCCCTAGGCCTGCCGCTGCCTGGTCATGCCGAAGAGGCCACGCCAAAGCCGGGCGGCACCTTGCGCCTGGGCCTGGCCGGGGGCAGCACCACCGATTCCAAGGACCCAGGCTCGTGGGTCGACACCTTCACCTTCATCGGCTTCTCGGCGGTGTACAACACGCTCACCGAAATTTCCGTGGAAGGCACCGCCATCCCGGAGCTGGCCGAGCGCTGGGAATCGAGCCCCGACGCCAAGGTGTGGACCTTCACCTTGCGTCAGGGCGTGACCTTCCACAACGGCAAGACCCTGAATGCCGATGACGTGGTGGCCTCGATCCAGCACCACCTGGGCGACAAGTCCACCTCCGCGGCCAAGACCGTACTGGGCGATGTCGCCAAGATCCACGCCAGCGCCCCCGACACCGTGGTGTTCAAGCTGCATTCGGGCAACGCCGACTTCGCCTACGTGGTCGCCGACTACCACCTGGTGATCATGCCCGCCAAGGACGGCCTGGCCGACTGGCAGGCCGGCGTCGGCACTGGCGGCTATCGCATCAAGGGCTTCGAGCCGGGCGTGCGCATGGACCTGGAGCGCAGCCCGGACTACTGGAAGCCGGGCAGGGCGCACTTCGCCAGCGCCGAGCTGATCGCCATCGCCGACGGCGCCGCGCGGGTCAACGCCCTGGTCACCGGCAAGGTCGATGTGATCAACAAGGTCGACCTCAAGACCGTAGCCTTGCTCAAGCGCAACCCGAAGCTGGTGATCGAGGAAACCAAGGGCGCCCAGCACTACACCTTCCCGATGCTCACCGACAGCGAGCAGTTCCGCGACAACAACGTGCGCATGGCCCTCAAGCACGCGATCAACCGCGAGACCCTGCTGGCCTCGGTGCTCTACGGCTACGGCCAGGTCGGCAACGACCACCCGCTGCAGCCGGCCAACCGCTTCATCAACCCGGCGCTGGAGCAGCGCGTCTACGACCCGGACAAGGCGCGCTTCTTCCTGCGCCAGGCCGGCATGGACAGCCTCAAGGTGCGCCTGCAGGCCTCCGATGCCGCCTACAGCGGTGCGGTGGATGCCTCGGTGCTGTTCAAGGAGCAGGCGCGTCAGGCCGGGATCGACATCGACGTGGTGCGCGAACCGGCCGATGGTTTCTTCACCAACGTGTGGATGAAGCAGCCGTTCACCACCTCGTTCTGGTACTCCAGCCTCACCGCCGACCGGATGTTCAGCATCGGCTACGCCAAGGGTGCGGCGTGGAACGAGACTCACTGGGACAACCCGCGCTTCAACCAGTTGCTCAACGCCGCCCGTGGCGAGATGAACGAGCCGCTGCGCCGCGAGATGTACAACGAAATGCAGGCGCTGTGCCGCGATGAAGGCGGGGCGATCGTGCCGCTGTTCGCCAGCTCCGTTGCCGCTCGCTCCAGCCGCGTGGCCCATGGCCCGCTCACGGCGCCCTATGGCGAGCTGGATGGCCTGCGGGTGATCGAGCGCTGGTGGCAAGCCTGAGCCGCTGACCCTGCATCCAGTCGAGGCATCCAGTAGAGGAATGGTACGGTGAACAATCTTGGCAAACTGCTTGTGCAGCGGCTGGCCCTGGGCCTGTTGTCGCTGTTTGCGGTCTCGGTGGTGATCTTCCTGGCAGTCAGCCTGCTGCCAGGCGACATCGCCCAGGCCATGCTCGGCCAGTCGGCCACCCCGGAAACCGTGGCGGCCCTGCGCGCCCAGCTGGGGCTGGACCTGTCGCCGGTGCAGCGTTTCGTGCACTGGGCGTGGCGCCTGCTGCACGGTGATTTGGGCGTATCGCTGGCCAACCAGCGGCCGATCATCGAACTGGTTGGCACGCGGCTGGGCAACACCTTCAGCCTGGCCCTGCTGGCGGCGCTGTTCTCGGTGCCAACGGCGTTGCTGCTGGGCATGCTCGCGGCGTTGTACCGCAACAGCTGGTTCGACCGCCTGCTCAACACCGGCGCCTTGAGCGCCGTGTCGTTCCCCGAGTTCTTCGTCGCCTACCTGCTGATCCTGGTGTTCGCGGTAAAGCTCGAATGGCTGCCGGGTATCTCCAGCCTGCCTGCAGATGCCTCGCTGGGCGAGGTGCTGGAAGTCTCGGTGCTACCGGTGGCGACCCTGAGCCTGGTGGTGATCGCACAGATGATGCGCATGACCCGCGCCTCTCTGATCAACCTGCTGGCCAGCCCCTACATCGAAATGGCCCGGCTCAAGGGCGTGTCGCCGGCGCGGGTGATCTTCCGGCATGCCTTGCCAAATGCCCTGGCGCCGATCGTCAACGTGGTGGCGCTGAACCTGGCGTACCTGGTGGTGGGTGTAGTGGTGGTGGAAGTGGTGTTCGTCTACCCGGGGCTCGGCCAGTTGCTGGTCGACTCGGTGGCCAAGCGCGACATCCCGGTGGTGCAGGCCTGCAGCCTGATCTTCGCCGGCACCTACATCCTGCTCAATACCGGCGCCGACGTGCTGTCGATTGCCAGCAACCCACGCCTGATGCATCCGAAGGGGTAGACCATGAGCCTGATCACACCTGTGCTGCGTGCGCCCCTGAGCGCCAAATTCGGCCTGCTGGTGATTGTTGCCTACACCGTGGTGGCGCTGTTCGCACCGCTGCTGGCGCCGTATGGCGAAACCCAGGTAGTCGGCGAGGGCTTCGCGCCGTGGAGCCCGCAGTTCCTGCTGGGCACCGACAACCTTGGCCGCGACACCTTGAGCCGCCTGCTGTTCGGAGCCCGCAACACCCTCGGTATCGCCTTCCTGACCACCAGCCTGGCGTTCCTGCTGGGCGGCCTGTGTGGCCTGGTCGCGGCCATCAAGGGCGGCTGGATCGACCAGGGCCTGTCGCGCCTGGTGGACATCCTGATGGCCATCCCGCAGCTGATCTTCGCCTTGCTGATCCTCAGCGTGGTCGGCACCACGGCCACCTCGCTGGTGCTGGTGATTGCCCTGCTCGACGCCACACGGGTGTTCCGCCTGTCGCGGGCGGTGGCGATGAACGTGGTGGTGCAGGACTTCGTCGAGGCTGCGCGCTTGCGCGGCGAAGGGCTGTGGTGGCTGGCCACCCGCGAAGTGCTGCCCAACGCTGCGGCGCCGCTGATTGCCGAGTTCGGCCTGCGCTTCTGTTTCGTCTTCCTGTTCATCAGCGCCTTGTCGTTCCTCGGCCTCGGCATCCAGCCGCCGACCGCCGACTGGGGCAGCATGGTGCGCGACAACGCGGTGCTGATCACCTTCGGCGACATCAGCCCGCTGCTTCCGGCACTGGCGGTGGCGTTGATCACGGTGAGCGTGAACTTTGTCGTCGACTGGGTGCTGCACCTGTCCAGTGGCCTGAAGGAGTGCTGAGCATGAACCCCGATACCTTGCTGGAAATCCGTGGCCTACGCATCGAAGGCCAGCATGACGACGCCTGGCACCCGCTGATCAAGGGCATCGACCTGACCCTTAAGCGCGGCGAGGTACTGGGCCTGATCGGCGAGTCCGGTGCCGGCAAGTCGACCCTGGGCCTGGCCGCGATGGGCTATGTGCGCGACGGCTGCCGGATCACCGGCGGCAGCGTGTGCTTCGATGGCATCCAGCTGCTCGATTGCAGCGCCGAAACCCTGCGCAAGCTGCGTGGCCTGCGCATCGCCTATGTGGCGCAGAGCGCTGCCGCCTCGTTCAACCCGGCGCACCGGCTGATCGACCAGCATGTGGAAACCGCGGTGACCAATGGTGGCATCGACCGCGCCAAGGCCGAGGCCGAGGCGGTGGAGCTGTACCGCATCCTGCGCCTGCCCGACCCTGAACACATCGGCCAGCGTTACCCGCACCAGCTCTCCGGCGGCCAGTTGCAGCGGGTGATGACGGCCATGGCCATGGCCTGTCACCCGGACCTGATCATCTTCGACGAGCCGACCACGGCGCTGGACGTCACCACCCAGATCGAGGTGCTGGCGGCGATCCGCGACGCGGTGAAGACCTTCGGCAGCGCCGCGCTGTACATCAGCCATGACCTGGCGGTGGTGGCGCAGATGGCCGACCGCATCATGGTGCTGCGCCACGGCAGCCTGGTGGAGGAGGCGCAAACGCGCAACATGCTCAGTGCCCCGCAGCAGGCCTACACCCAGTCGCTGTGGGCGGTGCGCAACTTCCACACCACGGCCAAGGCCTGCCCAGGCAATGAAAAGCCCTTGTTGGAAGTGCGCAACGCCGACGCCCGCTATGGCCAGCAACCGGTGCTGCACGATGTGTCGCTGAAGCTCTATCGCGGCCAGACCCTTGCGGTCATCGGCGAGTCGGGCAGCGGCAAGAGCACCACCGCGCGCCTGATCAGCGGCCTGTTGCCGCCAACTTCGGGCCAGGTGCTGTATGACGGCGAGGCCTTGCCGGCCGACTACCGCCAGCGCAGCAAGGAGCAGCTGCGGCGCATCCAGATGATCTATCAGATCCCCGACACCGCGCTCAACCCCAGGCAGCGCATCGTCGACATCATCGGCCGGCCACTGAGCTTCTACCTGGGCCTCAAGGGCAAGGCGCTGCGCGAGCGGGTCGCCGAACTGCTGCGGATGATCGACCTGGAGCCGGCCAAGTACATGGACCGCCTGCCGCGCGAGCTGTCGGGCGGGCAGAAGCAGCGGATCTGCATCGCTCGTGCCCTGGCTGCCGAGCCGCAGCTGATCATCTGCGACGAAGTGACCTCGGCCCTCGACCAGCTGGTCGCCGAAGGCGTGCTGAAACTGCTCGACCGTATCCAGCGCGAGCTGGGCGTGGCCTACCTGTTCATCACCCACGACGTGGCCACCGTGCGCGCGATCGCCGACGAGGTGCTGGTAATGCAGCGCGGGCGGGTGGTCGACCACGGCAGCCGCGAGGCGATCTTCCAGCCGCCGCACCGTGACTACACCGGGCTGCTGTTCTCCTGCGAACCCGAGATGGACCCCGACTGGCTCGACCGCCTGCTGGCGTCGCGCAACTCCCATTCCCCTTTGGCAACTGTTTGAGGATTGTCCATGAAAGTGTTGATCGTTCACGCTCACCCCGAGCCTCAGTCCTTCACCGCCGCCCTGCGTGACCAAGCGGCAGCAACCTTCCGCGCCCAGGGCCATGAGGTGCAAGTCAGCGACCTGTACGCCATGGGCTGGAACCCGGTGGCCAGCGCAGACGACTTCAGCCATCGGGAAAACCCGGAATACCTGGTGTATGCGCTGGAGCAGCGTCTGGGCGTGAAGAGCGGCTCCATCGCGCCGGATATACAGCAAGAGCTGGACAAGCTGCTGTGGGCCGACCTGCTGGTGCTGAACTTCCCGATCTTCTGGTTCTCGGCGCCGGCAATGCTCAAGGGCTGGATCGACCGCGTGCTGGTGTCAGGGGTGTGCTATGGCGGCAAGCGTTTCTACGACCAGGGTGGTCTGGCCGGCAAGCGCGCGCTGGTGACCGTGACCCTGGGCGGGCGTGAGCACATGTTCGGCGAGGGCGCGATCCACGGGCCGCTGGAGGACATGCTGCGGCCGATTCTGCGCGGCACCCTGGCCTATGTCGGTTTCGAGGTGCTGGAACCGTTCGTGGCCTGGCATGTGCCGTATATCAGCGACGAGGCGCGCCAGGCGTTCCTGCACAGTTACGAACAGCGCCTGCAGCACCTGTCGGATGACCTGCCGCTGAATTTCCCGCGCCTGGATCAGTTTGATGAAGCGCTGTATCCACTGCCGCGCTGATCATAGAGCAGCTTGGATTGTCGGGGCCGCTTTGCGGCCCATCGCCGGCAAGCGCGGCTCCCACAGGTCCTGCGTACGCCGATCAAGGTGGGAGCCGCGCTTGCCGGCGATGGGCTGCAAAGCAGCCCCGGGGGCTCGAGCACTCACGCCTTGTCCGCCTTGCCGGCCGCAGCAGCAAACTTGGCCAACTGAACATCCAGCCGGCGAGGGCGCCGGCCAAGGTCCTCGGCACGCTCCTTGCGGCGAATGGCATTGCGTACCATCAATGACCCCAGGTAACGGATGGGTTCCGGTGGGAAATGCCCGAGCGGGCCGTCGAGCAATGGCGAGCGGGTCCAGGGGTTGTCCAGCCCCAGCACCAGCGAGGACAGGATCTGACCGCCCATGTGGCACGGGCCCACACCACTGCCGGAATACCCGAAACCATAGAAGATATTGCCCTTGGCGCCCATGCGGCCGAAGAACGGCAAGCCGGTGACCGAACGATCCGAAGGGCCGTTCCAGGTTGCCGCGATATCGACGCCGGTGAATGCCGGGAAGAACTTTTCCAACGAATCGCGCAGCAGGTTCGCATAGGGTGATGGCTGGTCGAATACCGGCAGCATGCGCCCGCCGAAGGCGAAGGTATTGCCCCCTTTGCCCAGCATGAGCCGTCCGTCCGGGGTGTTGTGGTAGTAGTGAACGAAGATCCGCGAGTCGAGCACGGTCACGCCGCTGGTCAGGCCGATGCGTTCCAGCAGGTCCGGGCGAGGCTCGGTGATGATCATGTCGCTTGAGACAATCGCCACCGAACGCGAGAACTGTGGGAAGGTCCGGGCCATCCAGGCATTGATCGCCAGCACCCCATTGGCGCAGGTGACTTTGCCGTGGGGTGTGATGACCGTGGCTGGCTGCCCTTCGTCCAGGCCGACCATCGGCGTGCCTTCATGGATGCGCACGCCCAGCCCCAGTGCCACGCGGCGCAGGCCACGCACCAGCTTGGCCGGTTGTACGCTGGCCGCTGCGGGCGAGTACCAGCCTTCCAGGTGTTGGGCCGAGCCCGCCATCCGTTGCACGTCGGCGAGCGGGCGTTTGCTGAAGGTGTTGATGCCATGGCGCTCCAGCGCGGCGACTACCGCGTCGGTGGAGCCGACCTGGGCCTGGCTGGTCGAGGTGTACAGCGTGCCGTCCAGACGGTAGTCGGCATCCACGCCGTACTTTTCGCAGAAGTCGCCGATCGCATAAATGCTCTGCTCCGACGCCTTGACCAGGCGCACGGCCTCTTCGAGCCCGAACAAACGCTCCAAGGTAAAGAACTTCGCCGACCAGGACAGCGCACAACCGCCGTTGCGCCCACTGGCCCCCGCGCCGCAGATGTCCGCTTCGACGATGACCACATCGAGTTCGGGGTACTGTTCCTTGAGCATGATGGCGGTCCACAGGCCGGTGTAGCCGCCGCCGACAATGCAGACATCGGCGCGGGTGTCCTGGCGCAGGGGCGGGCAGGGTTCATCGGGCTGATTGTTCAGGGCTTGTTCCAGCCAGAAAGGGCGCATCGTGCTTCTCCAGAAAGGGACCGAAAAGGGCGCCGAGCAAGGTGCGCCCTGTGTCACGCATCCTTGCAGTGCACTGTGCATAAATAAAATCGATTTAACGTATGGATATATAAGTTCAGGCTATTTATGCGCGACCCCACCCATTCGGGTTATGGCCCCGTGGCCCAATCCCCCCGATAGTGGCTCCATCCGCTCACCCGAGCCGATCCTGATCACACGATGGAGTTGCTATGCGCAAGGCATTGAAGGTGATTTCCAGTCTGCTGATGTGTTGTTCCGCCACGGCCGCCCTGGCCAGCGAACCAGACACCAGCAATACGCTCAGGTTGTACAACTGGACCGACTACATCGGCGAAAACACCCTCGCCGATTTTGAAAAACAAACCGGTATCAAGGTGATCTACGACACCTTCGACGGCTACGAGACGGTCCAGACCAAACTGCTCACCGGCCGCTCCGGCTACGACCTGGTGATGCTCAATGGCTCGCTGGTGCCACCGCTGATCAAGGCCGGGGTGTTCCAGCCGCTGGACAAGAGCAAGCTGCCCAGCTGGGCCAACCTCGACCCGCAGGTGGTGCAGAGCCTGCAAGCCTTCGACCCCGGCATGGTCTACTCGGCGCCCTACACCTGGGGCAGCTCCGGCATCACCTACAACGTCGACAAGATCAAGCAGCGCATGCCCGACGCGCCCATCGGCTCGCTGGCCATGCTGTTCGACCCGAAGATCGTCTCGCGCTTCGCCGACTGCGGCGTGACCGTGATGGACGCGCCCAGCGAAGTCATCCCGCTGGCCCTCAAGTACCTCGGCAAAGACCCGCAGAGCGCCAAACCGGCCGACCTCAAGGCCGCCCAGGACGTGCTCATGGGCATCCGCCCCTACATCAAGAAATTCGACTCGGTGAACTACCTCACCAGCCTGCCCAACGGTGACGTGTGCATGGCCCTGACCTGGTCCGGCGACTACGCCACCGCCCAGGCCCGCGCGGTGGAGGCGAAGAAGGACATCAACCTGGCGTTCTTCATTCCCAAGGAAGGCTCGCTGATCTGGTTCGACAGCCTCTACCTGCCCAACGATGCGCCCCACGTGGCCAACGCCCACCGCTTCATCGAATACCTGCTGCAGCCCAAGACCATGGCCGAGGTGACCAACTACATCCACTACGCCAACAGCAACGCGGCCGCCACGCCGCTGGTGCAGGCCGATATCCGCAACGACCCGGCCATCTACCCCGACGAGCAGACCCGTGAGCGGTTGTTCACCCAGAAGTCCCAGGACCCGCAGGCCATGCGCGCCATCACCCGGGTCTGGAGCACGGTCAAGACCGGCATCTGACTCCTTTCACCGTACCGATCCGACAAGGAATTGCTTATGGCTACCCCGACTCGCCCCTTGGCCGCCACCCCGCACAACGATCAGCTGGTGAAAGCCGACAAAGCCCACTACATGCACGGCTACCACATGTTCGACGAGCATGCCGAGCAGGGCGCGCTGAACATCCAGGCCGGTGATGGGGCCTACATCCACGACACCCAGGGCAACCGCTTCCTCGACGCCGTCGGCGGCATGTGGTGCACCAACATCGGCCTGGGCCGCGAAGAAATGGCTTTGGCCATCGCCGACCAGGTGCGCCAGCTGGCCTATTCCAACCCGTTCTCGGACATGGCCAACCCGAAAGCCATCGAACTGTGCCAGAAGCTCGCGAGCCTGGCGCCCGGCGACCTCGACCATGTGTTCCTCACCACCGGCGGCTCCACCGCCGTGGACACCGCCTACCGGCTGATCCAGTACTACCAGAACTGCCGCGGCAAGCCGCACAAGAAGCATGTGATCGCCCGCTACAACGCCTACCACGGCTCGACCTGCCTGACCATGTCGATCGGCAACAAGGCCGCCGACCGGGTGCCGGAGTTCGACTACGCCCACGAGCTGATCCACCACGTCTCCAACCCCAACTTCTACCGGGCGGCGGACGACATGGACGAGGCCGAGTTCCTCGACTTCCTGGTGGCCGAGTTCGAAGACAAGATCCTCTCCCTGGGCGCGGACAACGTCGCGGCTTTCTTCGCCGAACCGATCATGGGTTCGGGCGGGGTGATCATCCCGCCCGAGGGCTACTTCCAGCGCATGTGGCAGGTGTGCCAGACCTACGACATCCTCTTTGTCGCTGACGAAGTGGTCACCTCGTTCGGCCGCCTGGGCACCTTCTTCGCCTCCGAAGCGCTGTTCGGCGTCACCCCGGACATCATCACCACCGCCAAGGGCCTGACCTCGGCCTACCTGCCACTGGGCGCGTGCATCTTCTCCGAACGCATCTGGAAGGTCATCGCCGAGCCGGGCAAGGGCCGCTGCTTCACCCACGGTTTCACCTACAGCGGCCACCCGGTGTGCTGCGTGGCGGCGCTGAAGAACATCGAGATCATCGAGCGGGAAAACCTGCTGGCCCACGTCAACGCTGTCGGCAGCTACCTGGAGCAGCGCCTGCAGACCCTGGCTGCACTGCCGCTGGTCGGCCAGGTGCGCTGCATGAAGCTGATGGCCTGTGTCGAATTCGTCGCCAACAAGCAGACCAAGGCGCTGTTCCCCGACGCGGTGAACATCGGCGAGCGCATCCACGTGCGGGCCCAGGCCAAGGGGCTGCTGGTGCGCCCGATCATGCACCTGAACGTGATGTCGCCGCCGCTGATCATCACCCACGCCCAGGTCGACGAGATCGTCGACACGCTGCGCAGCTGCATTCTCGAAGCGGCGCAGGAGCTGACCGAGCAGGGCCTGTACCACGGCCAATGATCGACCTTCTGCCAAAGATGCACGCGCGTGCCCCGGCCGGTAGACTGCGGGGCATGAGCCGAGCACACGAAAACACCACAATAAACCTGCCGTTTCATGCCCTGCAGCAATGGCACGGCGCCCTGCAACAAGCCTTCGCCCACAGCGACGGCCCGGACGCGCTGGCCTGGCTGGCGGCGGCCATCAGCCAGCTGGTGGCGGCCGAGTCGATGCTGATCAGCCTCGAACGCAAGGGCCAGCCGCCGCAGCTGCTGTATCAGCAGGGCATCCCGGCCCGCTACCACGAGGCGGTGCTGGAGCGCTATTTCGCCGCGGGCTACCTGCTCGACCCGTTCTGCCTGGCGGTGCAGAAGGGCCTGGCGCAGGGTTTCTACCACCTGGAAGACATCGCCCCGGACAACTTTTTCGACAGCGACTACTACAAGACCTACTACCTGGGCACCGGCTGCAGCGAGGACAGCTATTTCATCGTCGACCTGGGCAACGACAGCAAGATTTCCCTGAGCCTGTTCCAGGGCTGCAGCGGTGCGCGCCTGGGTGTGGAGCAACTGCACCTGTTGCAGGCGGTGGAACCGATGGTGCGCGAGCTGCTGATGCGCTTTGCCCGGCATGGCCTGGAGCAGCAGCCAGAAGCGAAAGGGAGCGTGCAGGCCGCGTTCGACAGCTTTGGTTGCGGGGTACTGACCGAGCGCGAGCGGCAAGTGGCGCAGATGGTGTTGCAGGGGCACTCGGTGAAATCCACGGCCCATGAACTGGGGATTTCACCCGAGACCGTGCGGATGCACCGCAAGAACCTCTACCTGAAGCTGGACATCAACTCGCAATCGGAGCTGTTCGCCCAGTTCATCGGCTGGTTGCGGCGGATCTGACAGGCGTCACCAGCGCAGCAGGCGCGGGCCCAGCCACGCGCCGAGCGCGGTCGGCAGCAGCATGCCAAGCACGTACCACAGGCCCCAGAACGGCACGCCCATCTCCGGGCAGTGCAGGCAGTAGGCCAAGGTCGCCGTCGACCCGGCCAGCAGGCCGCCAGCGGCTCCAGCCTGGCGCAAACGGGTCGGGGCCAGGCCGCGCAAGGCCCAGAACACGCTGACCAGCCCTGGCAGCGACAGCAAGGTGATGTTCAGCGCGCAGGTGCGCCAGGTACGGCCCAACAGCAGGTCGGCGCGTGCATCCAGCGGGGCGCCGGCCAGGCTCAGCGCTGCGCCCAGCCACAGCAGCAGCAAGGGCAGGCCCAGCAGCCCCCAGGCCAGGCCACCGCGCACGCCAGGTGTGGCCAGCCGGCTGGTCAGCCACAGCCCGAGCACCGCCAGGCTGCTGGGCAACGCCACCTTGGCCCAGAACAGCGGCGTGCGCGCCACCTCGGCCAGGTCGCTGCGTACGCCGTAAATGGCCAAGGTCATCAGCACGGCCGCCAGGCCGCCAAGCAGCACGGCCAGCCCCAGGCGCCGGCCGGTGGCGTTGCGCTGCACCGGGCCTTCGCCTGCGGCCAGCAGGGTGATCAGGTCATCGGTCTTCATTGTCGCTCTTACCTCCAATCAACCTGGCCAGTGCCTTCAGGCCGCGGTGTATGCCCACCTTGACCGCTGAGCTGGAAAGCCCGGTCAGTTGCGCGGTTTCTTCCACCGACAGCCCCTGCAACTTGACATGGACGATCGGCAACCGCTGGCGCTCGGGCAGCTGTTGCAGCAGCCTGGCCAGGTCGCGGCTGGCTTCGGCCGGCTCGGCATCGCTGCTGGCGAACAGCTCGGCGTCGTCATCCAGTGGCGCGTTATGGGCATCAAAGCGGGCCCTGCTGCGCAGGTAGTCGACCAGCTTGTAGCGGGCGATCGCCTGCACCCAGGCGGTCAGCGGCTGTTGTGCCTGATAAGTATGCCGTGCGTTGTGCACCGCCAGCAGCACCTCCTGCAGCAGGTCCTCGATCTCGGCCGGGCGGCTGGCCAGGCGCCGTCGTAGAAACGCCCGGATATGCAGCGCCAGGGCGGCGAGGAAGGCCCGGTAGGCCTGCGCGTCGCCCGCCAGCCCGGCCAGCAGCAAGGCTTGCAGCTGGGCTTCGCGCGCATCAAATACTGCCTGTGAGTCAGTTCGCTGCATGGGCCGCCTGGGTTACACCCTGGGTGCATTTTCTGTGAGTGAAACCTTAGGTCGCTGCAGCCACTTGAGCGAAAAATTTTTCCAGGGCTGTAACCGGATCGGCGCACGCCACGAACTACTCCATGAGCCGCCGGTAAAAGTGCCACGGCCACCCACCCTGGAGACATCAGCATGAAAACCTTAGCCCTCGCCACCGCTGCCCTGGCCCTCGCGTCGCTGGCAAGCGCCGCCCTGGCAGCCACCCCCACCCAGCCGGCCGGCAGCGGCGCCGCCATGGAAAAGTGCTATGGCGTCGCCATGGCCGGCAAGAACGACTGCAAGGCAGGTGCCGGCACCACCTGCGCCGGTTCTGCCAAGAAGGATTACGACGGCATGCACTGGAAGAACGTCCCGGCCGGCACCTGCACTTCGATCAAGACCCCGAACGGCATGGGTTCGCTGACGCCGACCAAGGCCTGAGCAGGGGAGGCCGACCATGAACGGGAATGCAGCACTGGGCGCCGGGGTCGGGCTCAAGGCCGAGCACTTTGACCAGGCGCTCGCGTGCCGCGCCGAAGGGCTCTGGTTCGAAGTTCACCCGGAGAACTACATGGTCGGCGGCCCGCGCCTTGCCTGGCTGTTGCGCATCGCCGAGCACCACCCGCTGTCGCTGCACGGCGTGGCGCTGTCGCTGGCGGCCGATGCCGACCCGGACCCGCAGCACCTGCAGCGTTTGCGCACGCTGATCGACCAGGTCAGGCCGGTGCTGGTGTCCGAGCACCTGGCCTGGTCGACCTGGCGCGGCGCCTATCACCCCGACCTGCTGCCGTTCCCGCGCAGCAGTGAGGCCCTGGCCCGCATCAGCCGCAACATCCAGCGCAGCCAGGAAGCGCTGGGGCGGCGGATTTCGATCGAGAACCCCAGCCATTACCTGCAGCTGGATGGGCATGACTGGGACGAAATCGACTTCCTTGCCGAACTGGCCCGGCGTACCGGTTGCGGGCTGCTGCTGGACGTCAACAACGTGTACGTCAGTGCGCACAACCTGGGTTTCAGTGCCAGCGATTACCTGGACCGCTTTCCGGCACAGGCGATCAGCGAAGTTCACCTGGCCGGTTACAGCCACGACGCACAAGGCAGCCTGTTGGTCGACTCGCACGATGCGGGTGTCGCCGAGCCGGTCTGGGCGCTTTACCGGCGCCTGATCGCCCGCATCGGCCCGCGCCCGACGCTGGTCGAGCGTGATGGCAATGTCCCGCCGTTCAATGAACTGCTCGGCGAACGGGCCATCGCCCAGGCGACCCTTGATAGCCTTGGAGTGCAGCCATGAACCTCACCTTGAGCCAGTTCCAGGACGCCTTCTGCGCCGCATTGCAGGGGCGCCCGGCACCAGGGCTGGCGGCGCTCACCGAACAACCGGCGTTCGCGGTGTACCGCAACACGGTCATGGCCGGCTGCGTGGAAGCGCTGTGTGCCAATTTCCCCAGCGTCCTGACCCTGGTCGGGCGCGAATGGATGGAGGCTGCCGCAGCGGCCTATGCCCGGCAAGCGCCGCCCGACGATCCCCGGCTGATCCATTACGGCGCGGCCTTCGCCGACTTTATCGAGCAGGCGCAGGCCCAACACGGTGTGCCGTACCTGGCCGACGTTGCGCGGCTGGATGCCTGCTGGAACGAGGCCTTCAGCGCGCTGGATGCGCCTTGCCTCGACCTGACCGAACTGGCGGGCATGACGGCCAGCGACCTGGCACGCAGCGTCCTGTACCCCCGCAGCAATGCCCGCTGGCACTGGTGTGAGGCGCATCCAGCCTACCGCCTCTGGCGCTGCGGCCGCGAGCAGCTGGAGTGGGCAGACGAACTGCCGTGGGCCGGCGAAGGGGTGTTGTTCGTCGGCGGCCCCGAGGGCGTTGCTCACCAGTCGCTGGAGCAGGGTGGCTGCGCGTTCCTGCAGGCCTGCGCAGCCGGGCAGCCCCTGGAGCAGGCCTCACAGTTTGCCCAACACACCCAACCGGACCTGGACTTCGGCGACCTGCTCGGCCGCCTGATCGCTGCACAGGTCTTCTGTCCGCTGAGCTTTCCCTGAGGAAACCACCATGGACCACGTCCACCCCACGCCCTTGACCAGCAACCTGCGGCACGCCTGGAACCGGCTGGCCGATACCCTGCAACAGCTTCTGGGCGACAGCGTCTTGTGTCTGGTTGCGCGCTTCGGCATTGCCTCGGTGTTCTTCCTTTCCGGGCGCACCAAGGTCGAAGGCTTGCTGACCATCACGCCGGGCACCTATGAGCTGTTTCGCACCGAATACGCGCTGCCGTTGATTTCCCCCTGGCTGGCGGCACACCTGGCCACCTATTCCGAGCACCTGTTCTCGCTGCTGCTGGTGCTGGGCCTGATGACCCGCCTGTCGGCCCTGGCGTTGCTGGGCATGACCACGGTGATCGAAGTGTTCGTCTACCCCGATGCATGGCCCACCCACCTGACCTGGGCAGGCCTGCTCCTGCTGTTGATTGCGCGAGGGGCGGGCAGGTTGTCCCTGGATCACCTGCTGAAAGTGCGCTGATCGCTGACATCGGCCTGCACATGCAGGGACGTGCGCAGCAACAGCAGCACCGCCCCGAGCACCGGCAGGCTCACCAGCAACAGCGCGTAGCGCAGCGACTGCATGCGGAACACGGGTTGCAGCAGGTCGCTGAGCAGGCCCGTCAGCAGCGGGCCGGCCCCCACGCCCAGCAGGGTGCTGACGATGGTCTGCAGGGCCATGGCCGTGCCGCGCTGTTGTGGCGCCACCAGTTGCGTGACCAGGTTGTACGACGGCGCCACCCACCACACGGCAAAGAAGCTGTACAGCGCACACCACAGCATGGCCACCGGTACCGGCAAGGCGCCCAGGTACATCAGCCGCTCGCTGGGCCACAGCAGGTAGCTGGCCAGTGCCGAGAGTGCCGCCAGGTGGCCCAGTATCGGCAGTGACAATTGCCAGTGCGCGCCCCGGTGGGCCAGGCGGTCGCTCAGCCAGCCGCTGAACAGCCCGCCAACGCCGGCAGCGCTGCCGCAGACCACGCCAGCGAGCATGCCGGCATCGCGCAGTGACAGGCCATGGGAGCGCACCAGGAAGCTGGTGTTCCACATGGCCACGGCATACGAGCCCAGGGTGGTCAGCCCGCCCGCGAGGATCAGCCAGCGGTACGGCGCCAGCGCCCACAGTGCGCGGGCTTCGGCGCCAAGGCCGAGGCGCGGCGCCGGTGCTGGATGGGCATTCAGGTCCCAGCGGCCACGCGCCGGTTCGCGCACCAGCAGCCCAAGGATGACGGCAAAGGCCAGGGCCGGCAGCCCGAGGGCGATGAACGCCGTGCGCCAGCCATATTGCTCGACTACCCAGGCGCCGATGCTCAGGCCGATGATCGACGAAAAGGTCGGTGCGGCGGTGAAGCAGCTGATAGCAAACGAGCGCCGCTGCGGCGGGTACAGGTCGGCAATCAGCGACAGCGATGCCGAGGTGGTCGGCGCTTCGCTCACCGCCACCAGCATGCGCGCCAGGGCCAGCACCACGAAACTGCCCGCCAGCCCGCAGCTCATGGTGGCCAGCGCCCACAGCAGGCAGGCCAGCGCCAGCAGGCGCAGCCGTGGCAGGCGGTCGACCAGGCGCCCGGCCGGCAAGCCGAGCAGGGCATAGACGGCCGCGAAGGCCAGGCCCGAGATCAGGCCCAGCGCGCTGTCACCGACCTGGAACTCGGCCTTGATCGGCTCGAACATCACCGCCAGGATTTGCCGGCCGACGAAGTTGTCGGCGAACACGGCCGCCAGCAACAGCAGCAGGCCATGGCTGCGCCAGCCGACCGTGGTGGGCGGCAGGGTAGGCGTGGCGCTGCTCATCGCGGTGCCCACAGGTCCGGCAGGCCGGGGTCGCTGACCACGATCAGGCGCTTGAGCAACACCTTCAGCGCCTGGGCATCGGCCTCACCGAGCTTGCCGATGAGGTCTTCCTCCACCACCTTGGCCAGCGCCACCTGCTGCAACGACAGCTCGCGGCCATTGGCGGTCAGCACGAAGCGCAACTGTGCAGCATCGCCTTCGATGGCCACCAGGCCCTGGCGTTCGAGGAAGCGCATGCCGGCCAGGGTGACCACGTGGCCGGTGTAGCTGACGAAGGTGTTGAGTTCGCCCAAGGTCAGGTTGTCGCGGATCGACAGCACCGCCAGCACGAAGAACGCCTGTTCATCCAGTTGCTGGTTGCTGAGCAGTTGGCGCAACTGGTTGAGCACCTGGTAGTGGCCGCGGCCGAGCAGGTAGCCGAGCAGGTCTTCGGTATAGCTGCATTCCGGTGGCGGCGGCGTGGTGGCCAGGCGCAGCTCGCTGCGCGGCTTGCGCGTGGCCAGGGCGTACTGGCCGCTCTGGAAGGCCAGCGGTGCGCGGTCGCTGTGGTCGAAGGCCAGCACCTCGCCAACGAAGATCACATGGTCGCCGCCTTCATACTGGAAGGCGGTGCGGCACTGGAAGCGCGCGGTGCAGTCCTGCAGCAGCGGGGCATCGCTGATGCCGTTGTCGAGCTCGACTTCGGCGAACTTGTCCTCGCCCTGGGTGGCGAAGCGGCCAGACAGCTTCTCTTGCCCGATCGACAACACATGCACGTTCCAGTGCTTGCCGTTGCTGAACGCCGGCAGGCTGCGCGCCTGCTTGGACAGGCTCCACAACACCAGTGGCGGGTTCAGCGACACCGAGTTGAAGCTGTTGGCGGTAATGCCCACGGGCGCGCCGTCTTCGCCCTGGGAGGTGATGATGGTGACACCGGTGGTGAAGGTGCCAAGTGCGGCGCGGAAGGCCTGGGGGTCGAAACCGATCTGTGGGGTTGCCATGGCTGGCCTCATGCGGGGTGGCTTTTGTGCGCCCAGTATTGGCCTGCAGGCCTTGCCGGGCATCGTCTCAACGGACTAACGCAGTTGCTCGATTCTGGTCCGATCGGACGAGGCGCAGCCCCCGCGCCATGGCTAGTGTGGCGCCATGCGCATCGGGCGCAGTCAACAGCCAGAGGAGACACCCATGCCACCCGTTTCGTCATCGGTCCAGGCGCTCAGCGGTCTGTTATCGCGGCAGCAAAGCGCCTTCGTCGGCGAGGGCGCCGTCACCGCCGAACGCCGTCGCCAGCGCCTGCAGCAGGTGATCGACCTGCTGGTGCACCACCATCAGAGCCTGACCCAGGCCATCGACAAGGATTTCGGCGGCCGGCCTGCCGGCTTCAGCCTGATGAACGATGTGCTCGGTGCCCTGGCCAGCCTCAAGCACGCCAGGGACCACCTGCAGCAGTGGATGGCCGATGAGCCCAGAGCGCCTTTCGCCCCCTACGACCAGCTCGGCGCCAAGGCCTGGGTGCGTTACCAGCCCAAGGGCACGGTGGGCATCATCGGCACCTGGAATGCCCCGCTGTACACCCTGTTCAGCCCGCTGGCATCGGCCCTTGCCGCCGGCAACCGGGCCATCCTCAAACCCTCCGAGGTGCTGCCGCGCACGGCAGCACTGGTCGCCGAACTGTGCGCCGCGCACCTTGACCCGCTGGAGGTGGCGGTAGTGACCGGCGGCCCGGAGCTGGCCGATGCCTTCACCGCCCAACCGTTCGATCACCTGGTGTTCACCGGCAGCACGGCGGTAGGTCGTAAGGTGATGGCCAATGCCGCGCAGAATCTGGTGCCGGTGACCCTGGAGCTGGGCGGCAAGTCGCCGGTGATCGTCTCCGCCAGTGCCGACCTGGCCAAGGCCGCGCACAGCATCGCCGTGGCCAAGGCCACCAATGCCGGGCAGATCTGCATCAACCCAGACCTGGTCTATGTGCCCAGGGCGATGCAAGAGGGCTTCATCGCCGAACTGCGCGCCGCCTACATTGCACTGAACCCGAGCGTGGCCGGCAACCCGGATGTGGTGGCCGTGGTCAATGCCCGGCACCTGGCGCGGGTCGAGGCGTTGGTGCAGGATGCGCAGCAGCTTGGTGTGCGTGTCGAGACGATGCCCGAGGTGGCCCCCTGCAGCGCGGGTGAACGCCGTCGGCCGTTGAGCGTGGTGGTCAACCCGCCCGAGCAGGCGCAGATCATGCACGAAGAAATCTTCGGCCCGGCGCTGGTGGTGCTGGCCTATGACGCGCTGGACGAGGCCATTGCCCAGATCAACAGCCGGCCCCGGCCGCTGGCGCTGTACTACTTCGGTGAAGACCTGCAGGAGCAACAGCGGGTGCTAGACCACACGCTGTCGGGCGGGGTAACGCTCAACGACGTGATGATGCATGCCGCCCTGCACGACGCGCCGTTTGGCGGTGTCGGCGCCTCGGGCATGGGGCATTATCACGGCCGTGAGGGGTTCCTGCAGTTCAGCCACCTGCGCAGCGTGTTCCAGGCCCCGGCGCACGACCCGCGCCGCGAGTGGGGGCTGCTGCCACCCTATGGCGAGCACTACCTCGCCGCCATGCTGGCCCAGGTCACTGCCGACTGATGCGTAATAACAACAATGAAGAACAGGACGCCATGAGTAATCAGACCCAAGATCCGCATTCCACTGCTACCTCCAGCTGGTCACGTCGCAGCGTGCTCAAGGCCGGCGCCGTCGGCCTGGGCGTTGGCGTGCTGGGGCGCTATGCCGACGCCGCAGCCACCGGCCTGTCTGCCGCTGACTACCAAGGCCTGGACGCCTGGGCCATGGCCGAGGCGGTGCGTGCCGGCAGCCTCAGTGGCGAAGAGCTGCTGGCGGCCGCACTGGCCCGGCATGCCGCCGTCAACCCAAGGGTCGGCGCCGTGAACATGCTGCACGAGGCTTACGCCCAAGCCCTGCTGGCCCGTCGCCGCGCCGCTGGCGACAGCGCCAAGGGCGCGCTGGCCGGCGTGCCGCTGCTGCTCAAGGACCTCAATACCTACCTGCAAGGCACGCCGACCAGCCATGGCTGCCGGCTGTTCCGCGACGCGCCGCCGGCCACGGTCACCAGCACCCTGATCGCCCGCTACGAGCAGGCCGGCGCGGTACCGTTCGGCAAGACCACCTGCCCGGAATTCGGCCTGACCACCACCACCGAATCGCTGCTCTGGGGCCAGACCCACAACCCGTGGAACCTGGCCATGAGCGCTGGCGGCTCATCCGGTGGCGCCGCCGCAGCGGTGGCCGCTGGCATCGTCCCGGTGGCCCATGCCACCGACGGCGGCGGCTCGATCCGCATCCCGGCGTCGTACTGCGGCCTGGTCGGGCTCAAGCCCAGCCGCTACCGCACGCCCAGTGGCCCGCTGCATTTCGAGGGCTGGTTCGGTGCCAGCGTCGGCAATGTGGTGTCGCGCACGCTGCGTGACACCGCGCTGTTCCTCGATGCCGGGCAGGGCCACGAGGCTGGCAGCGCCTATTGGAGCGCGCCGCTGGAGCGCCCATATGTGGACGAATTGCAGCGCGCCCCGGGCAAGTTGCGCGTGGCCGTGGTGCGCCAGTCGCTGACCGGTGCGCCGCTGGATCCGGCGATTGCCGCCACCCTGGAACAGACCATCAAGCAGTTGCAGGGCCTCGGTCATGAGCTCGAAGAGTTGCAGCTGACCGTGGACCCCCGCGAGCTGTTCGGTGCCCATGGCACGGTGATCGGCACCGCGCTGACTAGCCTGGTGCACGAGCGCGAGCAGGCGCTGGGCCGTGCAGCCGGCCCGGGCGACCTGGAGCAGATCACCCAGGTGGTGCTGGAACGGGCCCGCGCCACCAATGGCGAGGCGATGTACCGCGCCCGGCAAAGCTTCGAGCGCATCGGCGCGGCGATGGAGCAGCCGTTCACCCGCTTCGATGTGATCCTCTCACCGGTCACCGCCAACCTCACCCCGGCCCTGGGCCAGCTCAGCCTCGACCAGCGCTGGGACAGCTACGCCCAGCGGGCGATGGGCAGCGCCGGCTTCACCGTGCTGGCCAACGTCAGCGGCCAGCCATCGCTGTCGCTGCCACTGGGGCAGAGCGACAGCGGCTTGCCGGTGGGCATGCTGTTCACCGCCCGGCTCGGCGGCGAAGACCTGCTGCTGCGCCTGGCCAGCCAACTGGAGCAGGACCGCCCGTGGGCTGGGCGGCGGGCGCAGCTGTAGCGCCTAGTCCGCTTTGACGATGAGTGCCCGTCAGCCAGCGCCGATCATGGGATGCACGCCGCCAGCCGCACCGCGAGGGTGCTGGCGGCTCTTCCCTGACCTTAGCGAATGGCACAACAACAATGACGGCTCAAGATCAGTCTCAAACCCAGTACGACGTGATAGTGGTCGGCTCGGGGGCCGGCGCGATGACCTCGGCGGTGTTCCTTGCCGACCAGGGCTTCAGCGTGCTGGTTCTGGAAAAGAGCGACAAGTTCGGTGGCACCTCGGCCATTTCCGGGGGCGGCATCTGGATCCCCAACAACCACTATTTCGCCCGCCAGGGCGGCAACGACAGTGTCGAGCAGGCGCGCCGCTACCTCGATGCCGCCGCGGGTGGCCAGGTCGAGCCGGCCCGCCTGCAGGCCTACCTGGACAACGCGCCGAAGATGATCGAGGCGCTCACCCGCTGCAGCCGTGTGCGCTACGCGGTGGCGGCGAAGTACCCGGATTACTACCCGCACCTGCCCGGCGCCTTACCCGGCGGGCGCACTCTCGACCCGGAACTGTTCGACAGCAGCCTGCTCGGCGCCGAGCTGGACAACCTGCGCAAGCCGTCACCCTCGACCCTGCTGATGGGCCGTATCGCCTGGACCGCACGGGATGCGCACAAGGCCATGGCCCGCGGTTTTGGCTGGCGCCTGCTGATCCTGCGGCTGATGCTGCGCTACAAGCTCGACTTCAAGTGGCGCCGCAAAAGCCGCTTCGACCGCCGCGCCGCCCTGGGCAGCTCGTTGGTTTGTTCGCTGCGCCGCTCGCTGATGGACCGCAACGTGCCGCTGTGGCTGAACAGCGATTTCCGTGAACTGATCGTGGAGCAGGGCCGGGTCAGCGGCGTGCGCATCTACCGCGAGGGCCGCGAACTCGCCTTGCAGGCCCGGCATGGGGTGATCCTGGCCTCTGGTGGCTTCGAGCAGAACCAGGCCCTGCGTGAACAGTACCTGCCCAAGCCCACGCGCATGGCCTGGAGCGCCACGCCACCGGGCAACAACACCGGCGCCGCGCTGCAGGCCGGCCTGGCCCAAGGCGCGGCCACCGCGTTGATGGACTGGGCCTGGTGGGCGCCAACCATCGCCGTGCCCGGCGAGGACAAGCCCCGAGGCATCTTCGCCGAGCGCGCCTTCCCCGGGGCCATCGTGGTCAATGGCCAGGGCCAGCGCTTCGTCAACGAGGCGGCGCCGTACCTGGAATTCGTCGACGCCATGCACCGCGACAATGCCCGCACCGGCGGTGGCTCGGTACCGGCCTGGGTGATCTTCGACGGCCACTTCCGCTTCAACTACGCCATGGGCCCGCTGATGCCGGCCCAGGTCATGCCCGACAGCCGCCTGCGCCCGGAGTGGCGCGACACCCTGTACTGGAAGGCCGACAGCCTGGAGGACCTGGCCGGCAAGATTGGCATCGACGCACAGGGCCTGGCCGGCACCGTGGCCAAGGTCAACGACTATGCCCGTACCGGTGTCGACCTGGACTTCGGCCGCGGTGGCAATGTCTTCGACCGTTACTACGGCGACTGCAACATCAAGCCCAACCCGTGCCTGGCGCCACTGCGCAAGGGGCCGTACTACGCCATGCGCCTGGATGCCGGCGACATCGGCACCAAGGGCGGCCTGCTGACCAATGCCCAGGCCCAGGTGCTGCGTGAAGACGGCTCGGTGATTGCCGGCCTGTATGCCATCGGCAACTGTTCGGCCTCGGTGATGGGCACCAGCTACCCCGGTGCAGGCGGTACCCTGGGCCCGGCCATGACCTTTGCCTACGTGGCCGCCAACCACCTGGCCGCAACGCGTCGGGAGGTGGCATGAGCAGCGCCGTCACTACGATTCTCGAACCGTTGCAGGTGGCCGACGCGGCGGCGCTGCAGTGGCAGGCGCAGTGCGATGTGCTGGTCATCGGCTGGGGCGCCGCCGGGGCCTGCGCGGCGCTGCAGGCACGCGCCGAGGGCGCCGATGTACTGGTCGCCGACCGCTTCACCGGCGGCGGTGCCAGCGCCCGCAGTGGTGGCGTGGTGTACGCCGGCGGCGGTACCCGGCAGCAACAGGCGGCCGGCTTCGACGACAGCCCCGAGGCGATGTTCGACTACCTCAAGCATGAAACCCAGGGCGTGGTCAGTGACGACACGTTGCGGCGCTTCTGCCGCGACAGCGTCGCCAACCTGCAATGGCTGGAGAGCCATGGCGCGCCGTTCGCCCATCAGATGCCACCTGGCGGCAAGACCTCGTACCCGCCCGACGGCGCCTTTCTCTACTACTCGGGCAACGAACTGGTGCCGGCCTATGCCGGCCAGCGCGCAGCGGCGCCGCGTGGCCACCGCACGGTCGGCAAGGGCCAGTGCGGCGCGGTGCTATACAGCCACTTGCAGGCGGCTTGCCTGCGCGCCGGCGTGCGGCCGTTGCCGCAGTCAGCTGCCCGGCGCTTGGTGCTCGACGGCCAGGGGCGGGTGATCGGCGCAGAGTTGTGGCGCCTGGCACCGGGCAGCAAGCAGGCGCGCGAGCATGCGCAGCTGGCGGCCCGCGCCGAACGCCTGCAGAACTTCATGCCGGGCTACTGCGACCGCTTGCGTCGCCGGTTGAGCGCGCTCGAACACAAGCACGCCCGGCCCTGGCTGGTGCGGGCAATGAACGGGGTGGTCCTGAGCACCGGTGGCTTCATTTTCAACCGCGAACTGATCAAGGCCCACGCACCGGCGTTCCGCCGCAACTTCAAGGTCGGCGCCACCGGCTGCGACGGCAGCGGCCTGCGCCTGGGCCTGAGCGTCGGCGCGGCCAGCGACCGCCTGCAGCGGGTATCGGCCTGGCGTTTCATCAACCCGCCGTACAGCTGGCACAAGGGCATCGTGGTCAACCGCGCCGGCGAGCGCTTCTGCAACGAAGAAGTGTACGGCGCGACCCTCGGCCAGCCGTTGATGGAAGAGCAGGGCGGGCAAGCCTGGCTGGTGCTCGATGCGCCGTTGCGCAAGCAGGCCCTGCGCGAGGCGCTGTTTGGCGGTTACTGGTGGTTCCAGGCGCTACCGGCGTTGGTGCTGATGCTGCTGGGCGCGCGCAAGGGCAAGGGCCTGCAGCAGTTGGCGCAAACCACCGGCATGCGCGCGGAAAACCTGCGCCAGGCGTTGCTCGCCAACAATGCCGCGGCCCGTGGCCAGGCGCCGGACCCGTTCGGCAAATCGGCGGGCGGGCGCCAGGTGCTGGAGCAGGGGCCGTTCTATGCCTGCGATATCTCGGTGGGCAACCCGATCTTCCCGCTGGGCGCCTTGACCCTCGGTGGCCTGCGCGTGGACGAGGGCAGCGGCGCGGTGCTGGACGGCGACGGCCAGGCGATCGCCGGGTTGTTCGCGGCCGGGCGCACGGCGCTGGGCATTCCTTCTCATCTCTATATCAGTGGCCTGTCCCTGGCCGACTGCGTGTTCTCCGGGCGTCGTGCCGGGGCCGCAGTGGTTCACGGGGCGCGCCTGAACACGGACTGCGAGGTAGCGTCATGAGTGAACGAAACGGGCGGGTGCAGGGCAAGGTTGCCCTGGTCACGGGGGGCGCCAAGGGCATCGGCGCGGCGAGTGCACGGCTGCTGGTGGAGCAAGGCGCCCAGGTGCTGATCAGCGATATCGATGAACAGGCCGGGCTGGCCCTGGCTGAAACGTTGGGCTCGGCGGCCAGCTTCATCGTCCATGATGCGAGCGATGAGATGCAGTGGCAGCGGGTGATGGCGGTTATTGCCGAGCGCCATGGCCGGCTGGATATCCTGCTCAACAATGCCGGCATGCTGCAGCCCGGCAACATCGAGGACACCGAACTGCGCGACTGGGAGCGGCTGATGCGGGTCAATGCATCCAGCGTGTTTCTGGGCTGCCGTGCGGGCATCGCGTTGATGAAGCAGCAGGGTGGGTCGATCATCAATCTGTCATCGGTGGCGGCCCTGGCCGGGCGTGACGATTACCTGGCCTACAGTGCTTCGAAAGGCGCGGTGGCGGCGTTGACACGCTCGGTAGCGGCGTTTTGCCGGCGGCGGCGATATCGCATCCGCTGCAACTCGCTGCATCCGGATGGTGTGCTCACCGACATGACCCGTGGCGGTTTTCCTGAAGGGGTCGACCCGGCGCGGCTGACCATCGACAGTGACCCGATGAACCGCATGTGCCTGCCTGAGGATGTGGCGGCCAGTGTGTTGTACCTGGCCAGTGATGAGGCGCGGGCGGTGAATGGGGTGGAATTGCGGATTGATAGTGGGCAGTTGGTGATGTCGATCTGAGGGGGTCTGGCTTGGGTTTTCCAGTGCCTGGGGTATTCCTGGCTTGAGATTTTTAGCGCCTGGGATTTTCCTGGCTTGGGATTTTCAGCGCCTGTGAAATCGAGCGCCGCCCGCGCGGCGCATCGCGGGCAAGCCCGCTCCCACATCTGTTTCGGGCCAGTTACTCCTGTGCCGCCAACAGGACCCGCCTTGTTAGCATGGCGATGCATTTCGGTGGAAGCTAACAGGGTCTGGCGATGCATCTCGGTAGGCGCTGATGCGGCACCACCAGTCTCCAGTCGTGCACCAAAGCGGTCCCTGTTGGCTTCACAGGAAAGATTGGCCCGAAACAAATGTGGGAGCGGGCTTGCCCGCGATGCGCCGCGCGGGCGGCGCTCGATCTCACAGGCGCTGAAAAAGCCATGGCAGGCACCCACAGGCGCTGCAAATGTCATGGCAGGCACATTGCAGCCTTAACCCTATCCCGAGCAAACCTCACCACCCCTCAAACCGCGCCGCCCGCTTTTCGATAAACGCCTGCATCCCCTCCTTCTGGTCCCGTGAAGCAAACAACAACGCATTAGCCTTGCGCTCCAGCGCCAGTGCCGCATCCAACGGCGCATCCATCCCTGCCAGGATCACCTCCTTGATCTGCTCGGCCGCCAGCGCCGGCATCCCGGCAATCACCCGCGCCAGCTCCAGCGCATGGCCCTGCACCTGGTCATCGTCAACCAGGTCGCTGACCAACCCCGCCACCCAGGCCTCTTCGGCACTGATCGGCTGCCCGGTCAGCGCCATGCGCATGGCCTTGACCTTGCCCACCGCCCGCACCAGGCGCTGGGTGCCGCCGATGCCGGGCATGATGCCGATGCGGATCTCCGGCTGGCAGAAGCGCGCATTGCGCCCGGCGACGATCAGGTCGGCGAGCATCGCCAGCTCGCAGCCGCCGCCATAGGCATAACCGCAGACTGCAGCGATCACCGGCTTCGGGCAGTGCTGGATCGGCGCCCAGACCCGCTCGGTATGGCGCCGGTAGATATCGATCGGGCCGACCCCGGCCATGCTGCCGATATCGCCGCCAGCGGCAAACACCTTGTCGCCACCGGTCAGCAGTATGCAGCGCACATCCGGGTCTGCAGCCAATTCTCTGAAGTGGCGCGAGAGCAGGGCCTGTAGCTCCAGGCTCAGGGCATTGGTGGCGTGCGGGCGGTTCAGGCGCAGCAACGCCACGCCCGGTAGCGGGCGTTCGAGCAGGACCGGTGGAGCGGCTGAATCAGGCATGGTGTTCCTCGTGTGCAGGGGCGCGATGGCCGCCAGTGTTACCCCGCACCCTGGCCCATTCATCGTCCGTTCAGACGAAGTACACCCGTCTTCGAGCCTCTAGAGTCGGTTGCCATGGCAGAACGAGGAACAGGCTATGGCGTTTGATTACAGTGGCAAGGTGGTGCTCGTCACCGGCGGTAGCAAAGGGATCGGCGCGGGTATCGCCGAAGGGTTTCTCGCGGCGGGGGCGCAAGTGATCGTCTGCGCCCGCAGCCAGCCCGAACAGCTGCCCAGCGCCGAGGGCCGCAGCGCGGAGTTCATCGCCGCCGACGTGCGCGACGGCGATTCGCTGCAGGCACTGTTCGACACCATCGAGCGTGACTTCGGCCGCCTCGACGTGCTGGTCAACAACGCCGGCGGCAGCCCGTCGGCGGTGGCCGCCACCGCCTCGCCGCGCTTTCACGAGGGCGTGCTGCGGCTGAACCTGATCGCACCGCTCAACGCCGCCCAGCATGCCAACCGCCTGATGCAGGCGCAGGCGCAGGGCGGCTGCATCGTCTTCATCGGCAGCATCAGCGCCCTGCGTGCTTCACCCGGCACCGCCGCCTACGGCGCGGCCAAGGCCGGTGTGCTGGCGCTGGTGCAATCGCTGGCCGTGGAGTGGGCGCCGAAAGTGCGCGTGGTCGCGGTCAGCCCCGGCCTGGTGCTGACCGACCAGGCCCACCTGCACTACGGCAGCGAGCACGGTATTGCCGCCGTCAGCGCCGGCATCCCGGCCGGGCGCATGGCTGCTGCCAGCGACATCGCCAACGCCTGCCTGTACATCGCCTCACCCCTGGCCAGCTATGCCAGCGGCTGCAACCTGCTGCTGCACGGCGGTGGCGAACGCCCGGCGTTTCTCAGTGCGGCCCAGGCCCTACCAACTTGATCGACCACCTGGCGGTGGCCGTATCGGCGCGCCGCCCTCACGTAGCAGGAGACGACTTTGGCTGACCCACAATTGCTATCCAGCGTGCGCGCCCTCGTGGGCCGCGAATATGGCCGGGTGTATGCCTGGGATGCGGTGAATGCGCCGATGATCCGCCAATGGTGCGAGATCATGGGCGTCGACAACCCGCTCTACAGCGACCCCGACTTTGCCCAGAGCAGCCCGCACCAGGCGATCGTCGCCCCGCCGGCCATGCTCCAGGTGTGGACCATGGAAGGGCTGCATGCCAACAACTACCCGCCGGGCTCCACCGAGCAGAACCCGTACGAAGTGCTCAAGCTGATCGAAGAATACGGCTACGCCTCGGTGGTAGCGGTGAACTCCGAGCTGAGCTTCACCCGCCCGGTGCAGCTGGGCGAGCGGCTGTACTACACCACCCGCCTGGACGCGGTGGGCGACGAGAAGACCACCGCCCTGGGCACCGGTTTCTTCGTCACCCTGGTGATGAGCCACTTCGTCGAAAAGCCCGGAGGCGACGAGCCGGTGGGCGAGCTGCTGTTCCGCGTGTTCAAGTTCCGCCCGGCCAACCCGCAGCCAGCGGCCAAGCCCGAGACCGCACTGGCCAAGGCCAAGCGCCCGCTGCCAGGGGTGAGCGACGACACCCGGTTCTTCTGGGAAGGCTGCGCCGAAGGCCGCCTGCTGATCCAGCGCTGCAGCGCCTGCGCCACCTTGCGCCACCCACCGGCACCGGTGTGCATGGCCTGCCACAGCTTCGAGTGGGACAGCGTCCAGGCCAGCGGGCGCGGCAGCCTGTATTCCTTCGTGGTCATGCACTACCCCGAAGTGCCGCCGTTCGACCACCCCAACCCGATCGGCCTGATCGAGCTGGACGAGGGCGTGCGCCTGGTCGCCGGGCTGATCGGCGTGCAGCGCGAGCAACTGCAGATCGGCCAGCGCCTGCAGGTCGAATTCCACACCTTCGACGCGCAGCAGACCCTGCCGTTGTTCCGGCCTGCGGCCGAGTAAGGGGCGCCCTATGGACTTTCAACTGAGCGAAGACCAGCGGGCCATCGAACAGATGGCCCAGAGCCTGTTCGCCGACCACTGCCACGACGATTACCTGCGCCACTGGGATGCCAGCGGCGAGCCGCTGATGGCGCCGCTGTGGGCGCTGTGCCAGGAAACCGGCCTGCATGCCCTGGCCATTCCGGAGCCGCAGGGCGGCAGCGGCCTGGGCATGACCGAACTGATGCTGGTGTTGCAGGCCCAAGGGCGCAGCCTCGGCCAGGTACCGCTGTGGCGGCATCAGCTGGCGGCCGCGACCCTGGCCACCTTTGGCCTGGGCGACCTGGCGCCGCTGGCTGCCCAGGCCGCTACTGGCGAGCGCTTGCTGAGCCTGTCGCTGGACGGCCTGCACGCCGCAAACGGTATCGCCTTGCAGGCCACGGCGTGTGCCGAGGGCTGGCAGGTGAGCGGGCAGGTGGCCGCACTGCCACTCGGAGGGCAGGCCCACGCAGCGCTGTTACCGGTGCTTGCCAACGGCCAGCCACGGCTGCTGCTGCTCGACCTCGGCAACCCGGCTATCCGCCGCGTGCCGGGGGTGCTGACCCATGGCGAAGCCATCGCCGACCTGCACATCGAGGGCCTGCGGGTCAGTGCCGACCGCGTGCTGCCCGCCGCCGCGCTGGCCTGGCTCGAACCCCGTGCCATCACCGCCCTGGCGGCCCTGCAACTGGGGGTCAGTGCCGAGCACATCCAGCGCACCGTGGCCTATGTCGGCGAGCGCCAGCAGTTCGACCGGCGCATCGGCAGTTTCCAGGCGGTGCAGATGAGCATGGCCGATGCGCACATCGCCCTGGAGGCCCTGCGCAGCGCCCTGTGGCAGCTGTGCTACCGGCTGGACGCCGGCCTGCCGGCACCGTCCGAGGCCCAGGCCACCGCCTACCTGGCCTGCGAGGCCGGCCACCGCATTGGCCATGTCGCCCAGCACGTGCACGGCGGCATTGGCGTCGACCTGACCTACCCGATTCACCGCTACCTGTACTGGAGCCGCGCCCTGGGCATTGCCCTGGGCGGTTCGGCGGCATGCCTGGAACGGCTCGGCGACTGGCTGAGCGACAACGACAAGCTGGGATGGAAATATGACCTCGAAGAACACCAAGCGCTTTGACGATGTGCGCCCCGGCGAAACCCTGCCAGCGCTGCAGGTGCCGATCACGGTGGCGCTGATTGCCGGCGGCGCGATTGCCACGCGCGACTACTTCCCTGGCCACCACGACCTGGATGCCGCCCGTGAACTGGGCTCGCCCCATGTGTTCATGAACATCCTCACCACCAACGGCCTGGTACAGCGCTTCGTCGAAGGCTGGGCCGGCCCGCTGGCGCGCTTCACCACGCTGAAGATCAAGCTGGGCGTGCCCAACTACCCCGGCGACTGCATGACCTTCAGCGGCAGCGTGACCGATTGTGACCCCGAAACCCGCACGGTGGAAGTGACCCTCAGCGGCAAGAACTCAATGGGCAACCACGTGACCGGCACGGTCGCGCTGGTGCTGCCATGACCTTTGGAGGCAGCAGCATGAACACGATGTCGATTTCCGGGCGCGCCGCAATCGTCGGCTTGGGCGCGACCGAATTTTCCAAGAACTCCGGGCGCACCGAACTGCGCCTGGCCCTCGAAGCCACCCTCGAAGCCCTGCGCGACGCCGGCATCGACCCCTCGGAAGTGGAGGGCTTCAGCTCCTATTCGGTGGACAAGGTGCCGGAGTACGAAATCGCCCGCCTGCTGGGTTGCAAGGACGTCAAGTTCTTCTCCCAGGTGCCCCACGGCGGCGGCGCTGCCTGCGCGCCGGTGATGCACGCGGCCATGGCGGTGGCGACCGGGGTGGCCAAAGTAGTGGTGGTGTACCGGGCGATGAACGAACGCTCGTGGTACCGCTTTGGCAGCGGCAGCTACGGCTTTGCTGCCACGCCGATCTTCGACAACGTCAACTACGGCTGGTACATGCCCCACGGCTTCCATACCCCGGCCGCCTGGGTCGGCATGTTCGCCCAGCGCTACATGCACACCTATGGCGCCACCTCCGAAGACTTCGGCCGGGTGGCCGTGGCCGCGCGGGACTTTGCCGCGACCAACCCCAAGGCGTTCTTCCACGGCAAGCCGATCACCCTCGAAGAACACCAGGCCTCGCGCTGGATCTGCGAACCGTTGCACCTGCTCGACTGCTGCCAGGAGTCCGACGGGGCGGTAGCCATGGTCATCACCTCGGCCGAGCGCGCCCGTGACCTGCGGCAGAAGCCGGTGACCATCAAGGCCGGCTCCCAGGGCATCACCCAGGGCCAGCAGAGCATGACCTCGTTCTACCGCGACGACATCACCGGCCTGCCGGAAATGGGCGTGGTCGCCCGGGAACTGTACCGCCAGTCCGGGCTCGGCCCCGAGGCGCTGCAGACGGCGGTGATCTACGACCACTTCACCCCGTTCGTGCTGCCGCAACTGGAAGAGTTCGGCTTTGCCCGGCGTGGCGAGGCCAAGGCGTTCATCCGCGCCGGGCACCACGCCCGCGGCGGCAAGCTGCCGATCAACACCCACGGCGGGCAGCTGGGCGAGGCCTACATCCACGGCATGAACGGCATCGCCGAGGCGGTGCGCCAGGTGCGCGGCACCGCAGTCAACCAGGTGGCAGACGTGGAAAACGTGCTGGTCACCGCCGGCACCGGTGTGCCCACCAGTGGCCTGATTCTGGGCGCGGCCTGAGGAGCACAGCATGTTCGTCGATCTTACCCCCGAGCAACATGCGCTGCGCCGCCAGGTGCGCGACTACTTCCAGGCGCTGATGACCCCCGAGCTGCGCGAGCGCCTGCGCGGCCAGGAGGGCGGCGAGCTGTATCGCCAGACCGTGCGCCAGATGGGCCGTGACGGCTGGCTGGCAGTGGGCTGGCCGAAGGCCCATGGCGGCCAGGGCTACGCCGCCACCGAGCAGCTGATCTTCTTCGAAGAGGCCAACATCGCCGGCGCGCCGCTGCCGTTCGTGACCATCAGCACGGTGGGCCCGGCGCTGATGGAACATGGCAGCGCGGCGCAGCAAGAACGCTTTCTGCCGGGCATCGCCGCGGGCGAAATCATGTTCGCCATCGGCTACTCCGAGCCCGATGCCGGCAGCGACCTGGCGGTGCTGCGCACCAGCGCCCGGCTGGACGGCGAGCACTTCGTGGTCAACGGCAACAAGTTGTGGACCTCGGGCGCCGAGTCGGCGGACTTCATCTGGCTGGCGGCGCGCACCGACCCGAGCCAGGCGCGGCACAAGGGCGTGTCGATCCTGATCCTCGACACCCGCCTGCCGGGGTTCTCCAGCACGGTGATTCCGACCACCAGCAACCCGACCGCCGCCACCTACTACGACAACGTGCGGGTGCCAAAGGACATGCTGGTCGGTGAACTGCACGGCGGCTGGAAGCTGATCACCTCGCAGCTCAACCACGAGCGCCTGGGCCTGGGCTCCTGGTCAGACAAGGTCGTCGGGCTGTTCCGCCGCGTCTACCTGTGGGCCAAGGCCCGTGACGAGCAGGGCCGGCGGGCAATGGACAAGGCCTGGGTGCGCAGCTCGCTGGCCGAGTGCTATGCGCGCCTGGAGGCCATGCGCCTGATCAATCTGCGCATTGCCGCCAACCTTGAGCGCGAGCACATGGACGTGGCGTTGAGCTCGACCACCAAGGTGTACGGCTCGGAGTCGGCGATCGAAATCCTGCGCCGGCTGTCGGCCATCGTCGGTGCCAACGGCGTGGTCCGTGGCGGCTCGGCGGCGGCAGCGCTGCACGGCGACCTGGAGTACGAACTGCGCGCCTCGGTCACCGTGACCTTTGGCGGCGGCACCAATGAAATCCAGCGCGAGCTGATCGCCCAGTTCGGCCTGGGCATGCCGCGCACCCAGCGCTGAGCCACCACAACCACAACGAAAGGCCCCGCCCCGGCAGCGCCCGGGGCCTGGGCCGAGGGTTGCATCCGATGAGCACGATAGAGCAATTCAGGCACGAGACCCGTGCCTGGCTGGAAGCCAACTGCCCGCAGTCGATGCGCACCGCCATGGGCGAAGGCGATGTGGTGTGGGGCGCCAGCCAGCCGCAGTTCGCCAATGACGATGCGCGCCTGTGGTTCGAGCGCATGCGCGACAAGCGCTGGTTCTGCCCCGAATGGCCCGAGGCCTACGGCGGCGCCGGGCTGGATGCCGAGCAGCTGGCGGTGCTGGAAAGCGAGATGCGCCGCCTCAAGTGCCGGCCACCGCAGATCAACCTGGGTATCTGGATGCTCGGGCCGGTGTTGCTGGCCTATGGCAGCGAAGAGCAGAAGCGCAGCCTGTTGCCGCCGATGGCGCGGGGTGAGGTGCGCTGGTGCCAGGGCTTCTCCGAACCCAACGCCGGCTCCGACCTGGCCAGCCTGAAAATGGCCGCTCGTGACGCCGGCGATCACTTCGTGGTCGATGGCAGCAAGATCTGGACCTCCTACGGTGACCAGTCCGACTGGATGTACGCGTTGGTGCGCACCGACAGCCAGGCGCCCAAGCATGAAGGCATCAGCCTGATCGTGCTGGACATGCGCAGCCCTGGGGTCAAGCCGGTGCCGATCGACCTGATCAGCGGCAAGTCGGCGTTCTGCCAGGTGTTCTTCGATGGCGTGAAGGTGCCCAAGAGCCAGCTGATCGGCCCGCTCAATGGGGGCTGGAACCTCGGCAAGTACCTGTTGCAGCACGAGCGCAAGGCCATGTCGAAGTTCGGCGAGTTCAGCCTGCCGTCGCACTTCGACCTGCTGGCCCTGCTGCGCGAATACCTGCCGCAGCCGCGCAGCCAGGGCGAGCTGGCGTTGCAGGCGCGGGCGGTGGCCTGCGCGATGGATGAGCATGCCTATGGCCTGACGGTGCAGCGCATGGCCGAGGAGGGGCGTGCCGGCGACGACATCAGCGGCCTGATGGCGATCATGAAACTGCTGCACACCGAGCAGGAGCGCGACAAGTTCGAGGTGCTGCTCGACGCCATGGGCGGCCACGCCCTCGGCTGGCAGGCGCCGGGCTTCAGCGAGCGCGAGCTGGCGGTGACCCGCGCCTGGCTCAACAGCTATGCGCTGACCATTTCCGGGGGCGCATCGGAAGTGCAGCTCAATGTCATCGCCAAGCGCGTGCTTGGTTTGCCCGACGGCAAGAAAGGAGTGTCGGCATGAACCTGCGTTACAACGACGAACAACGCCTGCTGGCCGACAGTGCCCGCGACTTTCTCGCTGCGCGCAGTCCGGTGGCGGCGCAGCGGCGCCTGCGTGACCAGGGCGTGACGCAAGGCTTCGACACCCAGCTGTGGCGCGAGGCGGTCGAGCTGGGCTGGAGCGCCATCCCGTTTGCCGAGCACCTGGGTGGGCTGGACTTCGGCTGCATGGGCCTGGGGCCGATCTTCGAGGCCAAGGGCCAGCACCTGGCGGCGACGCCACTGTTGTCCAGCGTGGTCCTGGCCGGCTCGTTGCTGGCCCTGGCAGGCTCCGCGCAGCAGCACAACGACTGGCTGCAGGCAGCGATCCTCGGTGAGCGGCGCCTGGCCCTGGCGCTGGAGGAGGGTGCCCGTCACCGCCCCTGCGACGTGGCCATGACGGCGGTCGCCGAGGGCGATGGTTACCGCCTGAGCGGGGAAAAATTCTGGGTCATCGATGGCGTTGGTGCCGATGCCTACGTGGTAGCGGCGCGAACAGCAGGCCAAGCCGGTGAGGAGGCCGGCATCAGCCTGTTCCTGGTCCCGGCCGACAGCCAGGGCGTGCAGTGCACGGCGCTGCCACTGATCGATTCGCGCAACAGCGGGCGCCTGCGCCTGGACCAGGTGCGGGTCGGCCGCCAGGCGCTGCTGGGGGCGGCCGGGGAGGCCTGGGCGGTGCTGGACGCGGTGCTCGACCGCGGCCGGGCGTGCCTGGCGGCGGAGCTGCTGGGGGCTGCGCAGCAGTTGTTCGAGACCACCGTGGAATACCTCAAGACCCGGGTCCAGTTCGACGTGCCGATCGGTTCGTTCCAGGCCCTGCAGCACCGCGCCGCGCACCTGTATACCGAGCTGGCCCTGGCGCGCAGTGCGGTGATGGCCGGCCTGTCGGCGCTCGACGACCCACAACTGGATGCGGCCCGGCGTGGGCGGCTGGTCAGCCTGGCCAAGTGGAAGGCCGGCGATACCGCACTGCAGGTCGCCAACGAGGCGGTACAGATGCATGGCGGCATCGGCGTCACCGACGAGCTGGATGTTGGCCTGTACCTCAAGCGGGTACGGGTGGCCCAGGCCTGCCTGGGTGATCGCGACTTCCATTGCGAACGCTATGCCGCCCTCGATGCAGCCTGCGCCTGAGCGCAGCGGCTGGAGAACCCTGATGAACATTGACCATTGGCGGCACGCCTGGGCGCAGTTGATTGCCCCCGGTTCACCGTTTGAAGTGATGGCCCCGGCTGCGGGCGGCCCGCGCCGGTTTCGCCATGCGCCACGTAACCTGCTGCAGGTGTTCGACGCCGCACGGGTGCATGGCGACAAGGAGTTTGTCGTCTGGCAGCAGCAGCGGCTGAGCTTTGCCGACTATTTCGACGCGGTCGACCGCCTGGCCGGCCAGCTGGCAGGCCGTTTGGGCCTGCGCCCTGGCGAGCGGGTGGCGATCGCGATGCGCAACCAGCCGGCCTGGCTGGTGGCGTTTGCCGCCATCCAGCGCTGCGGCGCGGTGTGCGTGCCGCTCAACAGCTGGGGCCTGCACGATGAGCTGCTGCATGGCGTGGAGGACAGCGGGGCGCGCTTGCTGATCGGCGACGATGCACGTTTGGCCTTGCTCCAGCACGACCTGGCGGCAGCCGGGCGCACCTACATTGTGGTCGGGCGCGCCGCCGACGCCGGGTTGCCTGCGCACTGCCTGCGCTACGAGGACCTGCTGGCGGCCGAACCGCTGCCGCTGGCTGCCGTGGACCTGGCGCCTGAAGCCCCGGCGCTGATCCTCTACACCTCCGGCACCACCAGCCGCGCCAAGGGCGTGTTGTCCAGCCATGGGGCGATCTGCCAGGCGCTGACCGCGCTGGAGTTCCAGGGCGCGTTCTGTGCGCTGACCTCGCCCGAGCGGGTGGCCGGCATGCTCGGCAGTGGCTTTGCCTCGACCAGCCTGATGGCGGTGCCGCTGTTCCATGTCAGTGGCCTGCATGCGCAGTTCCTCTCGGCCTTGCGCGGCGGCCGGCGCCTGCTGCTGATGTACAAGTGGGATGCCGAGCAGGCGCTGGACCTGATCCGCGACGAGCGCTGCACCCAGTTCAATGGCGCCCCGGTGATGATGCAGCAGCTGCTGGCCTCACCCCGCTATGACGGCGCCGACACCGCCAGCCTGTTTGGCCTGGGCCTTGGCGGTGGCGCGTCTTCGGCCGGGCTGCTGGGCGAGATGCTCGTGCGCAAGCCCCAGGTGATCGCCGGCAGTGGCTATGGCCTGACCGAAAGCAACGGCATCGGCGCGGCGATTGGCGGCGACCTGTTCGCCTACTGCCCGGCCAGCGCCGGCTGGCCGTTGCCGATTGTCGAGGTGCGCATCGGCGACGACCCCTTGCAGCCGTTGCCGGCTGGCCGCGAAGGGCTGATCTGGCTGCGCTCGCCAACCTTGATGCAGGGCTACTGGAACCTCGCCGAAGCCAGCCGGCAGACTCTGCGCGACGGCTGGCTCGACACCGGCGACCTCGGTTACCTCGACGACGAGGGCTTCCTGTTCATCAGCGGCCGGGTCAAGGACCTGATCAACCGCGGCGGCGAGAAGATCTCTGCGGCCGAGATCGAAACCTGCGTCAGCGACATGCCTGGGGTGCTGGAAGCGGCGGCGTTCGCGGTCGCTGACCCGCTGCACGGGGAAGTGGTGGCGCTGGCGATTCATGGCGCTGCGGCCAGCCTGCCGGCCGACGAGCAGGTGCGCACGTTCATCGCCGAGCGCCTGGCTGCCTACAAGGTGCCGGCCCAGGTTTATCGGGTTGACCAGCCATTGCCCCGCAACGCCACCGGCAAGGTGCTCAAGGCCGAGCTCAAGGCACGCCTGGTCAGCGCCTGACTCGTAGTCCCTCCGGACGATGCCGTGCCGGCAGGAACCGGAACAATGAAGCCATACCACAAGCCTTATCAGCGAAGGAGGCAGTACATGAAAACGACAACAACAACTGTGATGCTCGCAGCCGCTCTGACCCTCAACAGCGGGCTGGTGACCAGCGCCAACGCCGCCGTGCCACCTGCAGAGGCCGCCCGCCTGGGCAAGGACCTGACCTGCGTTGGCGCCGAGCAGGCCGGCAACGCCGAGGGCACCATCCCGCCCTACACCGGCAAGTACCTGGGCGAAGTGCCGGGCTGGAACCACGTCAAGTTCTCCGGTGACCAGCCGGTGGACCCGTATGCCAATGAAAAGCCGATCCTGGTGATCACCGCGCAGAACATGGACCAGTACGCCGCGCACCTGACCGATGGCCAGAAGGCGCTGCTGAAGAAGTACCCGACCAGCTACAAGATGAACATCTACCCGGGGCACCGCGACTTCCGTTACCCCGACTACGTGTGCCGGCGAGTGATGGACAACGCCCTGCATGCCCAGCTGGTCAACGATGGGCTGGGTGTCGAGGGCCTGGGCCAGGTGCCGTTCCCGATTCCCAAGAACGGCATGGAAGTACTGTGGAACCACCAGCTGCCGGCGCGCGCCTACACCGAGGAGAAAATCTCCGACCTCGCCTCGGTACTGCCCAACGGCAGCATCGGCTGGGGCCGCGCCCATGCGCGCAACCTGTCGCAGGCCAACTCGCCGACCGTGGAGCCGAAAACCTCCGACATGGTCCAGGCGATGAGCTACAACACTACGCTCAAGCCTGCCCGTGACAACGGCGTGATCAGCATTGCCCACGAGCCCTACAACTTCGTCACCTCGGCGCGCCAGGCCTGGTCCTACAGCCCGTCAACCCGGCGTGTGCGGCAGATGCCGGGGTACGGTTACGACCAGCCGATGATCGGCACCAACGGCACCATGACGGTGGACGAGGACCGCCTGTTCAACGGCGCGCCGGAGCGTTACACCTGGAAGCTGCTGGGCAAGCGCGAGATCTACAGCCCGGCCAACGCCTTCAAGGCCAATGCTGGCACGGTCAAGTACGCTGAACTGCTGACGCCTAACCATCCCAACCCGGAGTTCATGCGTTATGAGCTGCGCCGGGTGTGGGTGGTCGAGGCCGACCTGAAGGAAGGCTACCGCCATGTGTACGGCAAGCGTGTGCTGTTTATCGACGAGGACACCTGGAACGCGGTGATGGCCGACAACTACGATGCCCGTGGGCAGCTGTGGAAGCATGCGATGGTCAACTACTACTACCACCCGGACATGAGTGGCTGGCAGGCCGGGTCGCAGTTCTTCATGGATCTGAACTCGGGGCAGTACACCGGGTATGGGATGACCAACGAGGCGAAGAAGGGGCCGATTCTCAACGAGAGCAAGTTTACCCCGGATATGTATACCGCCGATGCGGCGCGGGCGATTGGGCGTTGATGGGGTGATGTACCGGAGGTGAACAAGGCCTGGCAGGGGTGACCCTGCCGGGCCTTTTTTGTGAGATTGGGGGAGGGCTGACAGGTGTCTGCCTTGCTCAATTTCTTAAAGCTGGCGCGAGATCCCTGTGGGAGCGCCAGCCCCTACACCGCCACCGCGGCAACCACCTTGCCGCTAGCCACCCCCTTGATCTGCGCCCGATACCGCGGCAAAGCCATCGCCAGAAACACCGCCGCCAGCACCAGCAACACCACGGAAGCCGCCAGCGCATACCGCAGCGACTCCCCCTGCAGACTCGGCAGGAACAGGTCGCTGAGCATCCCGATCAACAAAGGCCCCAGGCCAACCCCCAACAAGGTCATGGCCATGACGAAAATCGCCGTAGCCTGGGCCAGCCGAGTGGCCGGGAACAGGTGGGTAATCGCGCCCAGGCACGGCGTCGCCCACCACACACCAAAGAAGCCAAACGCGCTATAGAACAGGAACGCCTGGGGCACCGGCGTATCGCCAATGTAAAAGGCAGTCCCCTGCGGCCACAGAAAGTAGGCCAGGGCAAACGGAATGCTCAGCAGCGTGCCCAACAACGGCACGCCGATCTGCCAACCCACATCACGCCGGGCCAGCCTATCGGTGAGCATGCCGCACACCAGGGTGCCGATGGTCGACCCGCTGCCACCGATCACCCCCACCAGAAAACCCGCCTGCTGCATGTTCAGCCCGTGTGAGCGGATCAGGAAGCTCGGGCTCCAGGTGCCAATGGCATAGCCAGCGATGGCCGCCGCGCCACCGGTCAGCACCAGCCACAGGAACGACGGCATGCGCAGCAGCTCGCCCAGGGTCTGCAGCCAGCTTTCGGCCGGCGCGGCGCTGGCCTGCTGCAGCCGCAGGGGCTTGGGTGCGCGCACGGTCAGCAACAGCAACAGGCCGAGCAGGATGCCGGGCGCGCCGATCAGCAGGAACGCATAGCGCCAGCCATGCTGCTGGGCAATCCAGCCACCCAGGCCGAGGCCGACGATGGCGCCCAGGCTAGAACCGAGCATCAGCACCGCCAGGGCGGTGGAGCGGCGTTGCGGCGGGTACAGGTCGGAGACCATCGCCACCGACGGCGCAGTGCCGCCGGCTTCACCGATGGCCACGCCGATTCGCGCCAGCACCAGGGTGAAGAAGCTGCCGGCCATGCCGCAGAGCATGGTCATCAGGCTCCAGGCCATGCAGCTGAAGGCAATCACCGGCTTGCGCCCGATGCGGTCCGACAGCCGCCCCAGGGGCAGGCCGAACACCGTGTAGAACACCGCGAAGGTGACCCCTGAAAGCAGCCCGATACCGGTGTCGGAGATGCCGAACTCGAGCTTGACCGGCTCGATCAGGATCGCCATCAGCTGGCGGTCGATGTAGTTGAAAACATAGATGCTGGCCAGCACCAGCAAGGCGTAGTGGGTACGCCAGGTCACGGGAGGGGATGGGTTCACAGCACAGCTCCACTTCTTGTTTTAGGTGCGCACGATGCTCGGCGCATGGCGGCGCGATTTCATCGTCTGTTCAGACCAGTTTCGCTGTTGGACCATGGCCTTGGCCAGCCTTGCAGCGGGCACTGCAGGACTAGTCTCGACGGACGATGTTTCGCACCTGGCCAGGGTGAATCATTCAGCTCATCTCCGGTGTCGCGCGCCCCTTGCGCACCGGCAACAAGAAGAGTGAAGGAGCTGAAATGAGCATCTTGTTCGAGCCTGTGCGGCTGGGTGACCTGCAGTTGGCCAACCGCATCGTCATGGCCCCGATGACCCGCAGCCGTGCCGACCGCCAAGGTGTGCCGGGCAGCGACATGGTCACCTACTACCGCCAGCGGGCCAGCGCCGGGCTGATCGTGGCCGAGGGCACCGCGCCTTCGGCCAGCGGCCTGGGCTACTGCCGCACCCCGGCCATCTACAGCGCCGAACAGGTCGCGGCCTGGCGCCAGGTGACCCGTGCCGTGCACGGTGAAGGGGGGCGCATCGTGCTGCAACTGATGCACGTGGGGCGCGCTGCCAGCCACCATAACAAGCCGCTCGGCGCCGCCACGGTGGCGCCCTCGGCGATCCGTGCGCGTACCCAGCTGTTCAGCGACACAGCCGGCATGGTCGACGCCGAGATGCCCGAGGCATTGACCCTGGAGGGCATCGCCGGGGTGATCGACGACTATCGCCGCGCCGCGCTGAATGCCCGCGAGGCGGGCTTCGATGGCGTCGAACTGCATTGCACCAGCGGTTACCTGCCTATGCAGTTCATGGCTGCCGGCAGCAACCAGCGCGACGATGCCTACGGTGGCAATGCGCAGAACCGCGTGCGTTTTGCCAGGGAAGTGCTCGAAGCCATGGCGGGCGCCATCGGTGCGGGCCGGGTCGGCCTGCGCCTGTGCCCCGGCAACCCGTACAACGACATCGACGACCACGAGCCGGCCGTGACCAGCGCGGCGCTGTGTGCGGCGGTGGCGCCGTTGAGCCTGGCGTACCTGCATGTCATGCGCTCGCCGGTACCGGGGCTCGATGCCTTCGCCCTGGCGCGCAGTAACAGCGCCCAGGCGTTGATCCTCAACGATGGCTTCGATGGTGCCTCGGCGCAGGCTGCGCTGGCGGCCGGCGAGGGCGCAGCGGTGTCCTTCGGCCGCCACTTCATCGGCAACCCGGACCTGGTCGAGCGCCTGCGCCACGGGCGGCCCCTGGCAGGCTTCGACCGCAAGACGTTGTACACCTCGGGGGCACGCGGCTACAGCGACTACCCCAGCTGGCAGGCCAGCACGGAGGTGGCGCAATGAACCTGCCTCAACCACTGCACGCCCCGGCGCTACAGCCGGTCAGCCGTGAGCAGACCCAGGCCCTGCTTGACCTGCGCAGCGCTGCCAGCGCGCAGATCAAGCCACGTGACCTTTACACCCTGGCCGACCGCCTGGAAGCCCAGGCCGATCGCCAAGGCGAACGGCCGTTCCTGATTTATGGCGAGCAGGTACTGAGCTACGCCGAAGTCGACCGCCTGGCCGACCAGATGGCCCATGCCTGCCTGGCCCGCGGCCTGCGCCCCGGTGACGTGTGCGCCCTGGCCATGGAGAACCGCCCGGCGTTCTTCGCCTGCTGGTTCGGCCTGGTCAAACTCGGCGTGGTGGTGGCGTTCATCAACACCCAGGTGGCCGGCAAACCCTTGGTGCATGCGTTGCAGACCACCAACGCCAAGGCGCTGGTGGTCGGCGAGGAGTGCCTGGGCAACCTGCAGGCGACCGAAGGCTTGCCGCCGCTGCCGCTGTGGCTGGTCAATGACGCCGAACAGCCATGGGCGGGTGAGCTGCCAGCCGGAATCGACACCACGTTCGCCCAGGACCTCGCCGCCGCGCCGCGCAGCCGCTTCCCGCGGGCGCTGCGTGCGCCCATCGAGGCCCAGGCACCGACCCTGCTGATCTTCACCTCGGGCACCACCGGCCTGCCGAAAGCGGCGCGCTACAGCCATATGCGCTGGATGTCCTCGGGCGATGTGATGGAAGTGACCTTGCAGGCCACGGCCGCCGATGTGTTCTATTGCTGCCTGCCGCTGTACCACGGCGCGGCTGCCACCTCGGTCACCTCCACGGCCCTGCGCGTGGGCGCGAGCATCGTGGTGCGGCGCAAGTTCAGCGTGCGCGAGTTCTGGCACGACGTGACGCGCCATCGCATCAGCGTGTTCCAGTACATCGGCGAAATCTGCCGCTACCTGCTCAACCGCCCGGTCCAGGCCGGGGAGCGCGAGCACAGCCTGCGCTGCATGCTCGGCGCCGGCCTGTCGGCAGAGGCCTGGCAACGCTGGGTCGAGCGGTTCGGCCCGATCCAGGTGTTCGAGGGCTGGGGCGCCACCGAAGCCAACACCAACCTGATCAACGTCGACAACTACCTCGGCTCCTGCGGCCGGGTGCCGGACTGGAACCGCACCAACCTGCGCCTGGTGCGCTATGACGTGGAGAACGAGTGCCACCCGCGCGACGAGAACGGCTTCTACCAGCTATGTGAAGTCGGCGAAGTGGGCGAGGCGATGGGCTTCATCGTCGACCATCCCGATATCGGCGGTGGCCGTTTCGAGGGCTATACCTGCGCAGCCGCCACCGAAAGCAAGATCCGCCGCGATGTGCTGCAGGCCGGCGATGCCTGGTGGAGCTCGGGCGACCTGCTGCGCGAGGATGCCGATGGCTACTGCTATTTCGTCGACCGCATTGGCGACACCTTCCGCTGGAAGAGCGAGAACGTCTCCACCCAGGAGGTGGCCGACGCCCTCGGCGACCTGCCGGGCCTTGAGCTGATCAACGTCTATGGCGTGCAGGTGCCGGAGCACGAGGGCAGGGCGGGCATGGCCGCGGTGCTGATGCAGCCCGGGGAAGTGTTCGACCCGCAGGCGTTCTACCAGCTGACCGAGGCACGCTTGCCGCGCTATGCCGCGCCGCTGTTCGTGCGGGTGAGTGCGGCAGCGGACCTGACCAGCACCTTCAAGTTGCGCAAGGTTGACCTGCAGCGCCAGGGCTACTGCCCGCAAGCCTGCGCCGACCCGCTGTTCATCCGCGACGAAAGCAGTGCCACTTACCAGCCTTATTCACTGGAGATGCTGGCCCAGGTTGGTTTGCCTGCATTCAGCGGTGGCCAGCATGGCTGAGCTCAACGCCGATGGGCACGAACTGGCCAGTGGCTTGCGCTACCCCTGGCCGCAGGCACAGGGCAGTGGCGAATGGCGCGAGGTGGCCGACGGCGTGTGGTGGCTGCGCATGCCGCTGCCGTACCGCCTCGACCACATCAACCTGTACCTGCTGCGCCATGGCGACGGCTGGGTGGTGGTGGACACCGGCATGAACACCGAGCAGACCCGTGCCGCCTGGGAGCAGGTGTTCGCCGGGCTGTTCGCCGGCCAGCCGGTACTGGCGGTGATCTGCACCCACTACCACTCCGACCATGCCGGCGTCGCCGCTTGGCTCGCCGAACGCTACCGCTGCCCGATCTACATGACCGCCAGCGAGTACCGCTCGCTGTACGTCACGGTGCCCGCGGGGCAGGCGCCGGGTTGGGACTTCCACGACTTCCATGCCAAGGCGGGTTTCAGCGACGCGCAGATCGACGAGCTGTACCGGTTGATCCAGAGCGGTCACTTCCGCCCGCTGCACTTCAACAGCTACCGGCGCCTGCGTGATGGCGACCGCCTGCCCATCGGCAATCGCCAGTGGCGCGTGGTGGTGGGGCGCGGCCATTCCCCCGAGCACGCCTGCCTGTATGCCGAGGATGGCAGCCTGCTGATCGCCGGCGACCAGGTGCTGCCACGCATCACCCCGACGGTGGGCGTGCATGCCACCGAACCCGAGGCCGACCCGCTGCGCGACTGGCTGGCCTCGCTCGAACACCTGCGCAGGCTGCCCGACAGCGTGCTGGTGCTGCCGGCCCACGAGCGACCGTTCTACCAGCTGCACGCGCGCCTGGGCCAGTTGCAGGCGCATCACCAGGCCCAGCTGGCCAAGCTGCTGGCCAGCTGCGACGCGCCACGCAGCGCGCTCGAGCTGATGGCCGTGCTGTTCCCCAAGCTGTCAGGTCGTTTCGACGAACTGATGGCGCTTGGCGAAACGTTGGCCCATGCCAACTACCTCATGACCGAAGGGCTGCTGGTACGCGAGCTGTACCAGGCGCACTACCGCTACCGCCGTGGCACGCCGGGGCAACCCGCGGCCGCGCCCGGCCCGACGGCAACGTTGACCATTCCAGGCAGCCAGCCGGCTGCCCTTCAGGAGAGTCCGTGTGATCGACAAGAACAACAATAACGATACTGGCCTTGCCTGCCGCGGCTTGCCGCTGGCCGGCCTGACGGCGGCGATTGCCCTGGCATCGGCGTCGGCCTGGGCGGGGGATACCATCGAGTTCGACAATGGCGCCACCCTCGACTGGTCGGTGACCACCAGCTACGGCATCGGCGTGCGCCTGGCCAAGCCCAGCGACCGCCTGATGGGCGTCAACGCCGACGACGGCGACCGCAACTTCAACCAGGGCAGCCTGACCACCAACCGCCTGGGTGCACTGGGCGAGATGATCATGCGCATGGACAACTACGGCGCCGTGGTGCGCGCCAGTACCTTCTACGACGACGTCTACCACCGCAAGAACGACAACAACTCGCCGGCCACCGTCAACAAGACCGGCGACAACGACGAGTTCACCAGCGATGCCAAGTACTACAGCGGTGGCCGTACCCGCCTGCTGGATGCCTACGTGTTCGGTGGCTGGCGGTTCGACAACGACTCGATGCTCGACGTCAAGGCCGGGCGGCATATCGAGTCCTGGGGCGAGAGCCTGTACTACCCCGGAGTCAACGGCGTGCAGAACCCATCCGACGCGGTCAAGGCCGCGCAACCCGGGGTCGAGGTCAAGGAAGTGCTGCTGCCGGTGGGCCAGGTGTCGGCCTCTTACCGCTTCAACCCGCAGTTCACCTTCGGCGCCTATATGCAGTACGAGTGGAAGGGCACCGAGCTGGCCCCGGTAGGCAGCTACCTGTCGGGCACCGATGTGATCGGCCCGGGCCGCGAGTTCCTCATCACGCCGACCGGCAATGTGCCGTACCGTGGCACCGACGAGCCTCGCGACAGTGGCCAGTGGGGCGTGCAGCTGCGCTACCGGCCGGTGCCGGCGCTGGAACTGTCGCTGTTCCACGTCAACTACCACGACAAGAACCCGGCCACCGCGCTGGTCGGCTACAGCCCGGTGCCGGTGGGTGGCGGCTTGTTCGCCTTCGCCGCCAACGGCTACCGGGTGAAGTACTTCGAAGACATCAAACTCACCGGTATCAGCGCCTCGACCAAGCTCGGCGAGACCCAGATCGGCGGCGAATGGTCGTACCGCGACGGCGCCCCGGTGATGGTCAACACCGGCCTCGGGCCGACTCCGGCGCGCGGCAAGGGCCAGCAGTTCCAGCTCTCGGCCATGCGCGTGCTGGGCGACCGGCCATGGGCCAGCCAGACCACCCTCACCGGCGAGATCATCCACGTCAAGGTCGACAGCGTCGACGCCACCTCCGCAGCCGGCAACCTGCAGGGCGTGGCGCTGCTGCCGAGCCTGGCACCTCTGGTAGCGGCGTCCGACAACTACACCTACAAGACCGCGACCGGCTGGCGCACGCGGGATGCCAGTGCCTACACCGTAGGTGCATCGTTCAGTTACCCGGGGGTGTTCCAGGGCTGGGACCTGGAGGTGCCGGTGCGCTTCTCCAACGTGTTCAGCGGCTCGACGCCCATGTCAGGGAGCATTTCCGGCGTGCAGGGTGACCGGCGCATCAGCGTGGGCACCACCTTCAAGTACCTGGGCAACCTGGAGGCCGCGCTGACCTATGTCGGCTACCTCGGCTCGCCCGACCCGATCAAGCGGCCGTACGCCGACCGTGACTACGCCACCTTCTCGTTGAAATACACCTTCTGACCGATCACCTGACAACGCTGGCGCCTGCGCGCGCCGGCATGGAGGCACCATGGGGCTCAAAGGCCACGCAGCAATAGTCGGTACCGCGCAGTACAAGCCAGAGAAGTACGCCACGGCACCGAAGATGTTCCACCTCGAACAGGTCGCCGACCTGGCCGCCCAGGCCCTGCGCGATGCCGGCCTGCACGCCTCGGACCTGGACGGCCTGGTGATCAACGGGCCGCAGTTCCACGAAGCCTCGGTGTTCGTCCCGGCCATGGCCGCCGAATACCTCGGCCTGCGGCTGAACTTCGCCGAAGTGGTCGACCTGGGGGGATGTACCTCGGTCGGCATGGTCTGGCGCGCCGCTGCCGCCATCGAACTGGGCCTGTGCCAGGCGGTGCTGTGCGTGCTGCCGGCGCGCATGGCACCGTTGGGGCCGGACGAGGACCCAGGCTGGATGGCCCGAGCCATGCGCTTTGGCGGCCACAGCACGGCGTTCGGCGCCCCGGAAGCGGAGTTCGACCTGCCCTACGGGCACATGGGCCAGAACACCGGCTACGCGATGATCGCCCAGCGTTACGCCTCGCAGTTCGGCTACGACCCACGGGCCCTGGCGAAAATCGCCGTGGACCAGCGCACCAACGCCCAGGCCAATCCGCAGGCGATGTTCTACGGCCAGCCGCTGACCGTGGAGCAGGTGCTGGCCAGCCGTAGGGTCGCCGACCCGCTGCACGTGTTGGAGATCGTCATGCCGGTGGCCGGCGGCGCGGCGCTGATCATCACCAACAAGGAACTGGCAGCACGTGCGCGCAAACGCCCGGCGTACATCACAGGCTTTGGCGAGCACCTGGCGTTCAAGTCGCCGACCTACGCCGAGGACATGGTGCACACACCGATCGGCCCGGCCTCGCGCCGCGCCTTCGCCATGGCCGGGCTGAAGCCTGCCGATGTCGATGCCGCGCAGATCTACGACTGCTACACCATCACCGCCTTGCTGACCCTGGAAGACGCCGGGTTCTGCGGCAAGGGCGAGGGCATGGCGTTTGTCCGCGAACACGACCTGACCTGGCGCGGCGACTTCCCCATGAACACCCATGGCGGCCAGCTCAGCTTTGGCCAGGCCGGCTCGGCCGGCGGCATGTCCCAGGTCATCGAGGCGGTCACGCAGATCGCCGGGGCTGCGGGCGAACGCCAGTTGCAGCGCTGCGACAGCGTCTACGTCTCCGGTACCGGTGGCGTGATGAGCGAGCAGGGCGCATTGATTCTTCAGGGAGCATGACCATCATGTCGAACAACAAACCGATGCCCGTGGCGACCGAAATCTCCGCGCCGTTCTGGGAAGGGCTCAAGGCCCGCCGCCTGCTGGTGCAGCAGTGTGGCGCCTGTGCCCAGTGGCTGTTCTACCCGCGCCGGCACTGCCCGGCCTGCCTGGCGCCGGACCCGGCGTGGCGTGAGGTGAGCGGCCAGGCGACGCTGTACAGCTACACCTTGACGCGCATTCCGACCCTGCCGGACTTCATCGATGAAATGCCGCAGAAGCTGGCAGTGGTGGAGCTGGCCGAAGGGGTGCGGGTCAACACCACCCTGGTGGGCCTGGAGGAAGAGCAGATCCGCATTGGCATGCCGTTGCAGCCGGTGTTTGCCGAGGTCGATGGCAAGGGCACCCGGCTGCTGCGCTTCACTGGCCTTGCGCAGGACGCCACAGCGCTGGAAGCACCGCCGCTGGTCGAGGCGGTAGCGCCTGCCGAGGCGCCGGATAGCCGCTTGCAGGTCGACTGCCAGGACCAGGCCGCGCTGCAGGCCCTGGTCAGCGAGCAGTACAGCGACTGGAGCAACAGCCTGCTGGTGGACCAGGCACTGATCGATGCCTTTGCCGAGCTTTCGGGTGACGACTACTGGATCCACACCGACCCTGAGCGGGCCCGGCGCAGCAGCCCGTTCGGCGGCACCATCGCCCACGGCGCGCTGGTGCAGGTGCTGCAATCGCGGCTGAAGCTGGCGCTGGGCTTCGAGATCACCGGCTTCACCACGCAGATCAACTACGGCTCCGACCGCTTGCGCTTCCCCGCGCCGGTGCCGGCCGGCTCACGCATTCATGCCCGGGCCAGGGTCAAGGCGGTCGAGCTGAATCAGCGTGGGACCCAGTTGACCCTGGAAATCAACACCCACGTGGTCGGCCAGGAGCGGCCTTCGGTGATCAACGACCTGGTGATCCTCTACCAGCGTTGAT
>NZ_VZII01000058.1 GCF_009391885.1 Pseudomonas sp. MN1F
CTCACAGGCATGGCCACGTTGCAACAAATGTAGGAGCGAGCTTGCTCGCGATGCGCCGCGCGGGCGGCGCTCGATCTCACAGCCGCAGAAGATGTAAAGGCGTACACCTGCAAGCCCTCATACCCTCTCACACCCTTACTTGCAATTCCCCGCCTTGCGATACCCCGCCGCCAACGCCTCGGCCTCACTGCCAAACGCCACCTGGTTCTTCTGCGAAACCTGGCTGTACCCTGGGCAACCGCTGGCCAAATGATACACATGGCTATTGCGGTTACCGACCACCGCACCGCTCGCCGCAGTACTGGCCAGCGTCGGCTTGGCCGTCTCTTTCACCGCCGTCGTCGGCACCGCGGCAGCACCCTGCGGCGTATACCCCAGCGCCCACTTGCGCTCGCCGGTCACGAACGGGTTGTTGTGCCCCATGATCGCGGCAATGCGCTGGTCACGCTGCTTCTCCCAGGCCGTCACCGGATGCTGCTTGTCCCAGGCCATCAGCACCTGCTGCTGCTGGCGCGACATGCTCAGCTTGTAGCGATCGAACATGTAGAACGTGGTGCGTGCCACCAGCCCCTTGACCTCGTCGCGTGGCTCGGCGGTTTTCTGCTGGAAGTCGATCTTGGTAGCGCACTGGCCGTACTGCGGGGCACCGCCAGAAACCATGCCGTAGTTGAAGTTGCTGCGGTCACCGTTAACTTCGCCCACGGACGGGTAGAGGTTGAACAGGTCGGCTTCCATCGAACGGAAAGTCGGGTCGGTATCCACGCATTGTTCACGCCCGCCGTTCTGCCAGCACTGGCGCTGGTGGCCGAAGGTCCAGGCCGGGACGATGTGCTCCCACTCGGTACGCTCGGCGCGGGTCTGCAGCTTGCGGGTTTCGTAACCACAGGATTTCAGGTCGGCCCGGCCGCCGGACTTGCCGACCCAGGTCCACTTGCAGCCACAGTACAACTCGCCCATGGCGCTGTTGCCCTGGTCAAGGTAGATCTTCTGTTTGGCAACCACCTTGGCTTCGGTGAAGGTGGCGGGTGGGGTGGCGAAGGCAGCGGGGATGGCGGCGAAGGCGAGGGCGACGGCGCAAAGCAGTTTCTTCATGAAAATACGTCTTAGGCTTACAAAAAAACGCGATTATACGGCTTGAGCGATTCGATAGAAGAGATGAAAGGCTTGCGCTTGAGCGTTGCAGCGCTATCGTTTGCGGGTCAGGATTTTTATCGAGCGCGTTGTCATGCAAATTGCCCCGTCGCCTCTCAACGAGGCAGCCCGCCTGTGTTTCCTCGAGAGCCTGAACATTCTCGATACCCCAGCCGAGGAAACCTTCGACCGCATCACCCGGTTGGCCAGCGTGCTGCTCGATGTGCCCATGGCCCTGGTGTCGCTGGTCGACATGAATCGCCAGTGGTTCAAGTCGCGCCAGGGCATCGATGTGGCCGAGACCACGCGCGATATGGCGTTCTGTGCCCATGCCCTGCATGCCGAAGACATCCTGGTGATCCCGGATGCCAGCGCCGATCCGCGTTTCGAGGACAACCCGCTGGTGACCGCTGGGCCGCGCATCCGCTTCTATGCCGGTGTGCCGCTACGCTTTGCCGGCGAGCTGACCGTGGGCACCTTGTGTGTGCTGGACAGCCGGCCCCGCCAGGTGTCGGAAACCGAGTTGGCGCACCTGCGCGACCTGGCGCGAATCGTCGAGCGCGAGATGCTGCACCGCAGCCTGGCCATCGACTCGGGCAGCGCGGTGCAGCAGGCGGAGCAGGGCGCATTGGTGTCTTCCGAGGCGCGTTTTCACCGGGTGTTCGACAGTAGCCCGACGAGCAAGGCGCTGGTGGCTCTTGACGGGCGTATCCTCGAGCCCAACCGGGAATTTTGCCAGTTGCTGGGCAGGGCCAAGGAGTGGCTGGTGCTGACCCGGCTGGGCGAGCTGATCGACCCGCAGGACCTGGCCAAACTGGACGAGCCTTGGCAGCGAATCGTTGCCGGTGAGCAGGATTCGCTGGTCATCGAAGTACGGCTGGTCACCCCCGGCAATGGCGCGCTGTGGAGCGAGTTGAGCGTGTCGGCGCTGCGCAATGCGCGCGGTGTTACCGAGCAACTGGTCGTGTTCGTGCGCGATATCAGCGAACGCAAGCGCCGCCAGCAGCAACTGCAGCGCTACCAGGCGACCCTGGAGCAGCAGGTGGCGCAGCGCACCGAAGAGCTGGCACGCAGCCAGGAAACCCTGCAGGCCATTGCCGACAATATCCCGGTGCTGATCGCGCAGATCGGCACCAACCTCGAATACCGCTTCAATAATGCCGTGTACCGGCAGGTCTTCGGCGTCGAGCCGATCCAGCTCAAAGGCCGCAAGGTGCAGGATGTGCTGCCGGCGGACGTGTACCAGCAGCTGCTGCCTTGCTTCCACAAGGCGTTGGCTGGCGAGCGGGTGGAGGCTGACAACGTGCGTTACAGCCCCGATGACACGCGGATCTGGCACGCCTCCTATGTGCCTGATATCCGCAACGGCAAGGTGGAGGGCTTTTTCGTCATGTCGCTGGATGTGACCGAACGCAAGCGCAAGGAAAAGACCCTGCTCGACCAGGCCACGCTCGACCCGCTGACCGGGCTGCCCAACCGCGCGGCGTTGTATGGAGAGTTGGATTGCGCCCTGCAGCAGCGGGCTGCGTTTGCCTTGTTCTTCATCGACCTGGATGGCTTCAAGCAAGTCAACGACCAGCATGGCCACGAGGTGGGCGATGCCGTGCTGCAGGTTGCTGCGGGGCGCATGCTGGCGATCATGCGTGCGGACGACACGGTGGCCAGGCTGGCCGGTGACGAGTTTGTGGTCATCGCCCAGGCCGTGGCCAACCAGGCGTCAGCCCGGGATATCGCGCGCAAGCTGTGTGATGAGCTGTCGGCGCCGATTGCGGTGGAGGGTGTTGAAGTGGCCGTTGGCGCCAGTATCGGTGTCTACCTCAACCATTCCGGGCATGATCCGCAAACTGCCGAGGACGCCTTGGCGCTGGCCGACAAGGCCATGTACCAGGCCAAGCGCAGTGGGCGCAACCGCTTCAGTGTGGTGCCCGACCGCTAGAACCCCCAATACTGCAACCCCCACAACACCCCCATGCCAACCGCGAGGGTCAGCAGCGTACTGCGCGAGCGCCAGGCGACCAGCCCGGCGACAATCGCGGCCGGTATCTGCGGGTTGCTCCAGTCGACCCCAGGCTGGCCGGCCTTGAACACCACGGCCGGCAGCACCAGCGCGGCCAATACACTGGCCGGCACGTAGACCAGCGCACGGCGCAACAGCGGCGGAATGCGCAATGCACCGTAGAACTCGATGAACGACAGCCGTATCGCAAAGGTGCCCAGGCCAATCAGGGCGAAGGTGATCCAGGGGTTCAGGTCTATCATGGCGCCTCCGCTGTCACGCGTGCGCCCTTGCGCAGCTGTTCGATGCTCAGCCCGCTGACCACGCCGCCCAGCGAGGCGACCAGCAAGCCAAGGTTGTAGGGCAGGTCGTGTGCCAGCACGGCCAGCGCGCCGCCAACCACCGCTGCGCCCAGCATCGCCGGGTTACGAATGCTCGGCACCAGCAGCGCCAGGAACGACAGTGGAATGGCAAAGCCCAGCGACCAGGACTCCGGAATGCCGGCCCCCAGGTACACGCCGGCCAGCACCGCCAGGTTCCAGCCGAACCACATCGGCAAGGCGGTGCCCAGGTAGTAGGGAAAGGCAAATCGACCGAGGCCGCCGGCGCCGAATTTCAGGCTGCACAGGGCGAACGACTGGTCGGAAAGCAGGAAGGACAATGGCCAGGTCTTGCGCCGTGGCAGATCGCTCAGGTGCGGGGCCAGGGCTGCGCTGTACATCAGGAAGCGCAGGTTGATCACCAACGCGGTGACCACCATGGTCAGCGGTAACGCGCCGCTCTGCATCAGCTGCAGCACCACCATCTGCGCGGAGCCGGAATAGAACAGCAGGGTCATGCCCATCGCGTCGAGCGGCGACATGCCCACGCCGATGGCCGTAACCCCGGTAATCAGGCCGAACGGCAGCATGCCGGTGGTGAGTGGCAGAACTGCGCGGACACCCTCGGTGAATGCGTGCATCGCGCTTTTATAGTGCATGTGGGTTCCTTGAACATTCATCAGGCCCGCTCAGGGTAAAACCCGCCGGGCTGGGTAACAACGCAGATTTCCGAAATAACCCACGCGTGGCGGTTCATAGCGAAGCCTGTGCCAGCCGTGCAGGCCACAAAAATAGGACGTTGGGGCTATTCCGGTCGTCGGCCGCCAGGCATATGCTTGCCTGTCAGAGCAAGCACGTTGCCGCCTGCGGCAAACACAAGCACTGTCGGCAGCACCTTCATCGGGGCGCAGTTGCTGGACACCAGGGAGAGCGTCCATGAGTCAGGAAGCAATGCCGGCAGCTGCCGGCTTCAGTGAACAGCAGTTGGCCACGTTGTTCGGCTTGATCAGCGATGGTATCTGGGATTGGAATGCCAATACCGGCTACGTCTACCGCAATCCGGGCTGGTACGCCATGCTCGGCTACGAAAGCCATTCCATGGCCAACACCGTACTGACCTGGGAAAGCGTGATCCACCCCGAGGACTACCCACGGGTGATGGCGCACTTCGAGGCCTACATCAGCCAGCGCAACGAGCGCTATCTCATCGAGTACCGCTGCCGCTGCCACGATGGCAGTTACCTGTGGGTCGAGGACAGCGGCCATATCATCGACCGCAACGAAGACGGCTCGGTGGCGCGCATGCTCGGTGCGCACCGCAATATCGATGCGGGCAAGCGCCTGGTCGAGCAGCTGGAGCAGAAGAATCATTCGCTGGAAGCCCAGGTGGCCGAGCGCACCCGCGAGCTGTCGTGGGTCAACCAGCAGCTGCAGCGCCAGCTTGACGAGAACCGCATCCTCGCCGAACGCGACGCGCTCACGCGCATAGCCAATCGCTACCAGCTGGAGAAGACCTTGCAGCAGGAGTGCGAACGGGCCAAGCGCTTCCGCCAGCCGCTGGCGCTGATTGCCATGGACCTGGATGATTTCAAACCGATCAATGACCGCTATGGCCACGCTCGTGGCGATGCGGCGTTGATCCGGGTGGTCGAGAACCTGAGCACCAGCCTGCGTGAACTTGACTTGCTGGCGCGCTGGGGCGGCGACGAGTTCGTCATGGTGCTGCCGCAGACCACGCTGGGCGAGGCACTGGAGCTGGCGGGGCAGTTGCGCCGGGTGATGGAGCGCATGGAGCCGGTGGGCGATTGCCGCCTGACCATGAGCTATGGCGTGGTGCAGTGGCAGGCAGGAGAGGGCCAGGAGGATCTGCTGGCCCGGGCCGACCAGGCCTTGTACCGGGCAAAGGGCTCGGGGAAAAATGCTATTGCCGAGTGAATCGTTGCCTTGCGCCCGTCCGTAGGGGCGGCCTTGTGCCGTGAAGGGGATTTGGCGATCATGCCTGCGGCATGCTGACGTCTTCTAAAATTCACAGTCATGCCTGGAAGATTGCGGCCGATACAGCGGTTGCTGCAGTACGTCCCGATGATCCCTTCGAAGCGAGCACCATGCCCCCCATCTACTTGAATCTAGGTTGCGCCGATCACCCACGCCAGGGTTTTATCAATATCGACCTGGATGCCGTGGGCGCTGACGTGCAGTGGGCGCCGGGTCAGGCATTGCCGTGGGAACACGGTACGCTGGCAGGAATCTACAGCGCCCATTTTCTCCAGCGGCTGGGGCGCAACCAGGCTATCCGCCTGCTGCATGAATGCCGCCGGGCGCTGCAACCGGGTGGGGTAATCCGCCTGGTCTGCACTGACCTCGAAGCGTTGATCGACGATTACCTGAGCAACCGCGGCCACCCCGAGGCCCCGGGCATCGGTCGTGGCGAATGGCTGAACATGGGTATCCGCCAGCACGCCTGGACCTTCGACGCCGAAGAGCTGACGCGGATCTGCACGATGGTCGGCCTGGAACCGGTGGCCATCACCGAAGCGGGCGCCAGCAGCGATCCGCAACTGAGCGGGTTGGACGCTCCCATGCCGGGGCAACTGGTGCTGGAGTTCCGCAAGACGCCGCGCCAGCTGGCGGCGGATGCGCAGCCACTGGTCAGCATCGTCATGCCGACCTACAAGACCGAGCACCTGTACGACGCCTTGGGCAGCGCGCTGAACCAGACCTACCGCAACCTGGAAATCCTGGTGTGCGACGACTGCCCGACCGATGAAATCGAACGGATATGCGCCGACCTGAGCCAGCACGACCCGCGTGTGCGTTATGTGCGCAACCCGGATGCCGGCAAGGACATCGGCCGCCTGAACCACGTGCTCTGCCTGAACGAAGCGCGGGGCGAGTTCGTCAAGTTCCTCAACGACGACGACCTGCTGGACCTCGAGTGCGTGGAGCGGATGCTCGACAGCTTCCGCCGCTACCCGGACGTTACCCTGGTGACCTCCAAGCGCCAGCGCATCGACCAGTACGGTGAACCACTGGCCGATATCGCTGCGACCCAGGCCCCGGTGGCGGATGATTCGCTGATTGAAGGCCTGTCGCTGGGCACCGCGCTGATGCAGTCGCAGATCAACTTCGTCGGCGAACCAAGCACGGTGATGTTCCGTCGCGCCGACATGCTGGGCATTACCCCTGACTTCATGTCGGTCGACCAGCAACCCATTGCCTGGGCCTCGGACGTGGCGATCTTCCTCAACCTCGCCCTGCGCGGCAACACGGTCTACCTGATTCAGCCGCTGAGCAGTTTCCGCATCCACGGCGAGCAGTGCCAGGTGCTTTATGGCGCCGCTGCCCAAGGTGAATCCCGGCGCTGCTGGGCGATCATGCGCGACTTCTGGGCGCGGCATGAGTTCGACAAGGCAATCTAGACATGGCCAAGCATGCCCAAGCCCGTACGACATGGGAGCAGCCATCGGCAGCGTCCGCGCAAGCATTGCCAGCCAGCGACCGGCAAGCGGTTTACGTGACCCAGCCAGCGCTGCCTGAGCTGGACGCGTTCCTGCCCTACCTGCAGGAAATCTGGGACAGCCGCATGCTGACCAATGGCGGCACCATGCACCAGCGGCTCGAGGCGGCGCTGTGCGCGTACCTGGGCGTCGAACACATTTCGCTGTTCTGCAATGGCACCCAGGCATTGATCACCGCGCTGCAGGCGGCCGGGCTCAGCGGCGAGGTGATCACCACGCCGTACTCCTTCGTCGCCACTGCGCATTCATTGCTGTGGAACAACCTGACGCCGGTGTTCGTCGATATCGATCCGCACACCCTTAACCTCGACCCGGCGCGCATCGAAGCGGCCATCACCGAGAAGACCACGGCGATCCTGCCGGTACATTGCTACGGCCACCCGTGTGATGTCGAAGCGATACGCGCGATCGCCGAGCGCCACGGCCTGCAGGTGATCTACGACGCTGCCCATGCCTTCGGCGCACAGGATGCCGGCGGTAGCCTGCTGCGTCATGGCGACCTGGCGACCCTGAGTTTCCATGCGACCAAGGTGTTCAGCACTTTCGAGGGCGGCGCCATTGTCTGTCGCGACGCGGCGAGCAAACGGCGCATCGACCAGTTGAAGAACTTCGGCCTGTCTGCCGACGGCACCACCGTGGAGCTGACCGGCACCAATGGCAAACTCAGCGAAATTCATGCGGCGTTCGGCCTGCTGCAACTGCAAGGCCTGGACCAAGCACTGGAGAAACGCCGGCGCATCGACCAGCGTTACCGTGCCGGCCTTGCCGGCATTGCTGGCATCCGCTGCATTAGCGGGGTGGGCGAGGCGGTCGCCAACCATGCGTACTTCCCGATACTGGTGGGGCCCGAGTTCGGGCTCGGCCGCGACGCGCTGTTCGCCCACCTGGCAGCCCACAACATCCACGGCCGGCGGTATTTCCAGCCACTGATCAGCGGCCTGCCGATGTACCGCGAGTATCCGTCGGCCAGCCCGGCCAACCTGCCGGTGGCGCATCAGGTGGTGGAGCAGGTGATCTGCCTGCCGATCTATCCTGACCTCGACAATGCCACCGTCGACTTCATCATCGGCCTGATCGCCGGGGCCGCTGCATGAGCACAGTGGCGGTCATGCAGCCTTACCTGTTCCCCTACATTGGCTACTGGCAACTGTTGCAGGCCGCAGACCGCTTCGTGGTCTACGACGATGTGAACTACATCGTCCGCGGCTGGGTAAACCGCAACCGCATCCTGATCAACAAGGCGCCGGGCCTGATTACCTTGCCGTTGTTGCAGGCCTCGCAGAACCGCAAGATCAACCAGATCGACATTGCCCCCGCTGCCCAGTGGCAGCGGCGCATGCTGCGCTGTGTGGAGATGGCCTACCGCAAGGCGCCCTGTTTCGATCAGGTGTTCCCTGTCGTCGAGCGTATCCTGACGCATCAGGACACCAACCTGGCGGGTTTTCTGACTCATCAGATTCAGGTGCTGGCTGGCTTCATGGGCCAGAAGGTGCAGATCGTCAGTAGCAGCGAGGGCTATGGCAACGCCCAGCTCGCGGCTCAGGAGCGGATTGTGGACATCTGCCGCCAGGAAGGCGCGACCCGCTACATTAACGCCCAGGGTGGGCGTTCGCTGTACGAGCCAGCTGCGTTCGCCGAAGCCGGCATCGAGCTGCGCTTCATCGGCATGCGCCCGCTGCCCTATCAACAGCGCGGCGAAGGCTTCACCCCCTACCTGTCGATCATCGACGCCCTGATGGAAGTCGGCGCCGAGGGTGTCGGGCCGCACCTGGCGGCCTACGATTACCTCTGAGGTTCAGGCCTCGCAGACGACGTAGACGCTCGCGGTGAGGTCGGGGTACTTCATGCCCATCTTGTAGCAGCCGTCGAAGAACGCCTGGTCGATGATGCCGGCGCGCAAGGCGGCATCGAACTGGAAGTTGGCCATTGGCTTGAACAGGATGCCGCCACGCTGGGTTACCTGAAAGCCGGCCTGCAACGCTTCGTGCTCCAGCGTGTCGAGGCTGTAGGTACAGCGGTGGCCATGCTTGCGCTCGCCCTCGGTAACCGCTGCGTTGAAGTCGATCAGCCCCATGCCTACTGCAATTTGCCGTGACGCCGCATTGGCGTTGGGCACGACAATGAACAACCGGCCACCTGGCGCCAGCCACTCACGGACTTTCTGCAGCACCGGCAGTGGCTCGCTGAGGTGTTCGAGGGTGTGAATCAGGAAGATGTTGTCGAAATGCCGCTCAAGGTTGGCGTCCTCGAACTGCCCGAGGATGAAGGTTGCCCGTGTATCGGCCACGTTGCGGCGGGCGATCTCGATCAGGTCGGAGGCACCTTCGAGCACCGTCACATCATCGAAGACCTGCAGCAGCTTGCGGGTGAACTCACCGTGGTAGCAACCCATTTCCAGGGCATTGCCCGGGCGAAACTGCCCGCTCAGCGCCTTGATCATGTAGTCGCGGTGGATGTAGTCGAAATCATAGGCGTACAGGCGGTTTTCCGTGTCCTGGTACTCGGTGTTCAGGTCGCGTGACATGGTTAACCCTGGTTGGAGTGGTACATGCGCCTGGCCGGTGGCTGGTACCACTCGTCCAGGGTTGCGGGTACCCGTGCGTTGTAGCCGATGACCTGGCGCATCATCGGGTCCAGCTCAGGCCCCAGGTCATAACCCAGGGCGCGCGGGTAATCGAATTGCTGCTTCATGAATGGCTTGGAGAACATCGGCGTGACCGAGCGGCGTACCTGATCGGTCACGTTGCTGCCGCCAGCATGCCAGACATTGGAGTTGAACATCAGGATGCTGCCGGCCGGGGCGATTGCCTGTTCGGCATGTGCCTTGAAATAGTCGTCGGTCGGCTTGGCTTCGGCCTTGTGCGAGCCGGACAGCATCCAGGTCGCACCATTGTCGGCGGTGAAGTCGTCGAGCATCACCAACGTGTTCAGCAGCAGCGGCATGTCCCCGGAATAAGAGCGGATATCCCGGTGAACGCGCTGGGCGTAAGACTGGCTGGCGCGGGTATTGATGGCACCGCCATAGGAGTTGAGGATGAACTGGCCGGCGAAATAGCGCTCGATGAAGGCATAGATCGGGTAAGCCTTCAGGCACTCGAGAAAGCTGTCGAACTGCCCGATCAGGTGGTGCACCGTGTAGCTGGTGTCCTGATCGATGCCGTTCTTCACCTGGTAGTCGCGGCAGATGGCATAGGCCTTGTGAATGTCTTCGCGCATCTGCTCGACGATGGCCCGGGGGATGGCGTTCTCGAAAATCACCCAACCCTGTTCCGCCATGCGCAGGTCGAACGCCTCGGTGGAAATCATCGCTGCCTTACCTGATTGTGACGATGCATTTGGAAGGATACAGCTCGCATTTTTCCAGGGTGTATTCGGCAGGGCTGAACACTTCCTTGAAGGCCAGCGCCTCGCCTGGCGATTCGGCCCAGGTCAGTTCATCCATCAGCAGCACGCTGCCGCTGACCAAATGCGCCTTGATCGCCTTGAGTGCCGCCAGGGTTGGCTCGTACAGGCCCATGTCGAAGTAGGCGAAGGCGACGATGGCCGAGCCATTGGTCTTGAAGAATTCCGGTGCGGTCTGGCAGACGTCACCTGCTACCAGCTGATGCACACCGCGCTTGTGCCCGAGCACGTTGTTGCCTTCATGTACCTGCAGCAGTTCGTTCAGGTAGTCCTTGTAGCTGGCCTTGGTCGAGTATGAGTTTTCAACCCACACGCCGCTTTCCTTGCGGTCCTTGTCGCCCGGCGCGGAATAGCCTTCGAAGGTGTCGAAACCGACGATCTTGCGCTGCTTGTTGAACGGCTCGTACATGGCCCGCAGGTTTTCCAGCAACACCAGGTTGTGGCCGTACCAGGTACCGAATTCGCAGATCATGCCGGGGATATGCTTGAAGCGCTTGTACAGGTCGCTCAAGACGATGAACTTCACCAACACCGAGCTGCGGGTATACAGGCCGAGGTTGAACAGCACGTCATCGTCCGACAGCGGGCTGTTCAGGTACAGGTCGCGCAACTTGTCACGGAAGGCGTACTGCAGGTCCGATGCGGTGGATTCGAGTTTGTAGACGTCGTCTTGCAGTTGTTCGTTACTCATCATCACTCCACTGGGCCAGGCCGAAGCCGCTGGTCCCGAATCGGTTGCCGTTGTACAGCATGTAGGTATGCCCGTTGCTCTGGAAGATGAACGGATAGCAGGTCATCAGCGAGTCCCAGCCTTCGGCCGACGGGGCGATGCCCTCATCGTCATGGCGGGTCCAGGCGCGGCCGTCGGGCGACTCGGCGTAGCGGATACGGTAGGCGCCGGCGCCGTTGCGGTAGTCTTGCGATGCACGCGAGCAGTACCACATCTTGTAGACCCCGTTTTCCTTGATCACGCAAGGGCGGGAAAACGCTTCGGTGTCGAAACGCGATGGCAGGCATTGCTGCGGGAAGCGGGTGTATTCGAAGCCATCCCGGGATTCGGCGTACTTGATCACGTACAACGGCTCGTACTTGCCATCCACCTCCAGCCAGCGGGTGCCGGAGACGTACCACATCTTCCACAGGCCTTCATCGAACAGCACGGTGGGCGTCACGGCCAGGTAGGGCTCGGTGGCGGTGCGGTCCATGATCGGGCCTTCGAACAGTTTCTCGAAGTGCAGGCCGTCATCGTCCGAGACCGCCACGCCCATGGCATTGTGGTAGGGGACGGTCAGCCGCTGGTTCCAGCCGCTGTAGTACAGGTAGGTGCGGCCGTCTTTCTTCACCGCGTAGCTGGGCATCACGCCTTCGTCGTCGAAGGTGCCGGGGGCGCCGAAGCCCAGGCACGGCTCGCGGTGGCGGGCGACGACGATGCGCGGGTCGTGTTTGTCCAGGTCTACCGCGTAGCACAGGCTCTTGCCGGCGCTGTCACGGGTGGAGATGAACACCCGAATCACATCGTCCAGCACCAGCGCGGTGGGCACCTGGGCGTGGGAGCCGACCCAGTCGTGGTCGGGGTCGAAGGTTCTGCCGAGTTTTTTCCAGGCCATGCTCTACCTAAAAATCCAGTTCCTGGCTGCTTTTCACGGCGCGCGCGGGGGCGCCGACATAGAGCTGCCAAGGTTGAGTATCTTTCGAAATCAGCGCACCCATGGCGACGCAGGTACCTTCGCCGAGGGTGCAATTGTTGGTAATGGTGGCATTGACGCCGACCCAGACGTAGGGCTCGACCAGGCAATGCCCGGACAGCACCACGTGGGAGGCGAAGAACACATGGTCGCGAATTTCGCCATGGTGGCCGATATGGTTGCCGCTCCACAGCACCACGTTGTTGCCGATGGTGGTGAACGGCTGCAGCGTGTTGTCTTCGAGAATGAAGCAGTTTTCGCCGATGACGTTATCGTTCACCGTGGCATGCGGGCTGACATAGGAAATGAAGTCATAGCCCTTTTCCTTGCCCTGCAGGTACACCGACTCACGCAGGCGGTTCATCCTGCGCCCGGTCATGGGCGCGAACAGCCTGTAGCCGCTGCTTGGGAAGTAGTCCTGAAGGGTTTCGAACGGCACCACCGGCAGCCCTTCGAACATTCTCGACTCGGGCAGGTAGCGCTCGTTCACGGTAAAACCGACCACCTGCACCGAAGGGTCTTTCTTCAGGTAGTAGTGCGCCAGTTGGGCGGTGTCCAGCACCCCGAAAATGACAACTTTTTGCATCATGGCATCCAGGAGGTTCGAGGCTGAGTCAGGTCAAGCCGAGCCAAAGGTACGCTGTGTATACTGCCGCCCACGATAGCACCTCCGCTGGCGTAACTAAAAAGGGCACCGGGCCGATGGGAAAAATTCTTGACCGAAATCAAATCCGCTTTTACCGGGAGCAGGGTTACCTGGTCGCCGAGGATATTTTCGACCCGCTGCATCTGGATGAAACCCTTGCCCACTTCAACCTGGCCTTCGCCCAGCAGCTTGAGCGCCTGGCGCTGCCTGTCGCCGATGGCCCGCTCGTCGAAGCCCTGCACTGCAACATGGCCGTATTGCTGGGCGCGAATGTCGCGCTCTACCTGGCAACGCTGCGCATGTGCTCCAAACTGTATGGTGTCTACCGGTTGATGACCGCCGAGCGCCTGCGCGACGCGGCTGCCGACCTGGGTATTGTCACCCCGTTGTTCCAGACCACTCCTGTATTGCACCTGATGTCGAAGAAGCTGGTGATCCCGGGGGGCTACCAGGGCTTCGACGTGCACCAGGACTGGACCTCGGTGCAGGGCAGCCTGGACACCATCACCACCTGGATCCCGTTCATGGACATCGATCCGCAGTTGTTCACCATGGAAGTGATGCCCGGCAGTCATCTGCTGGGCCTGCTTAGCGGCGACCAGCAACAGCATGTGCTGCGGGTCGACCAAAAGCACTTCAAGGAAGATGACTTCGTTCCTGTCTGTGTCGGCAAGGGTGGCGTTTGCTTGATGTCGAACTTCACCATTCATCGGTCTTCTCGCGAAGGCGATGATCGACTGCGGATTTCCATCAGCGGGCGCTATGAAAATGCCAGCGAACCGACGTTCATCGAACGCGAGTACCCGTTCACCCAGCAGAAGAGCATGCAGCGCGGCCTGATCACCGAAAACTTCCCCAGCGTGGAGCAGGTGCGTGACGTGTATGCCGTTGCAGGCGAGGGATTCTGATCGTCGGTACGCGCGGGCTTTAAAGTTTCCTGCCGGCATGCCGATCACCAAGTCGCATGGGGCTGAACGAGTTCTGAAGGGGCAAGTATGAATCTTTATGTCAACCAGGTGAAAAACAAGCCGGACTACCGGGGCGCGCTGTTCAAGGGCGACATCTTCCTCGAGACCGGCCTTGGCAACGCACATCAACTGTGCGCCCTGGCCCGGCAGAGCATCACCGCCGCATTCGAAGGCGAAACCGAGCACCAGTCGCTGCACAAGATGATGCCGGTGGAGACCTTCGTCGAGCGCGTCACCGCGCTCAAGCGCCAGTTCACCAATGGCCCGGAGGCCAAGGCACTGATCCGCGATTTCATCCGCGAGATCGGCGCCGACCCGAAAGACTACATCTTCGACGTGCCGCGGGTGCGCGTGGTACCGAACTACGACTACCTGCATGCGGGCGTGAGCTATGCCTACAAACCGCACCGTGATACCTGGTATGGCAGCGTCGAAAGCCAGGTGAACACCTGGATGCCGGTGTACAGCATCGAGCCGGAACAGACCATGATGATCAACCCGGCGTATTTCGAGCGGCCGGTGCAGAACAGTTCGGCCCAGTGGAGCCTGAACGACTGGATCAACGTGCAGCGGCACAAGGCCTCGCAGAACATCACCGAGGAGACCCGGGTGCACCCGGTGCCGCTGGAAGACATCGACACCAGCGCCGAGCTGCGCGTGGCGGCCAACAGTGGCGAGATGCTGATCTTCTCCGGTGCCCACCTGCACGGCACCGTGGCCAACTTTACCGACAAGGTGCGCTTCAGCGTGGACTTCCGCCTGATCCACCTGCAAGACTTGCTGCACAAGCGCGGCGCGCCGAACGTCGACAACGGTTGTTTGGACGCAGAGGCCGGCTTCAAAGACTTTTTCAATGCCAGCGACTTTTCGCAATTCCAGGGAGTTAACCCATGACCAAGCGTCGTCTGACCGCTGCCGAGGTCGAGTACAACGAAAAGCGCGCCAGCGTGCTGAGCCGTGTCGATGCCCAATACGTGGCTGATGCACCGTTCCTGTTCGCCAACCGTATCGCCGTGACCGCTGCGCTGTCGCGCATCGAACTGTTCAAGATGGTCCAGGACATTCCCGGCGCCATCGTCGAGTGCGGTGTGTACAAAGGCAACTCGTTGATGCTGTACATGCAGCTGTCGATGATTCTCGAGCCTTATGCGATCAACCGTTCGATCATCGGTTTCGATACCTTCGGCGGCTTTGCCAGCATCGATGCCGAGCAGGACCCAGCCGACATCAACGAAAGCATGTTCTCCGACACCGACGAGACGCTGATCCAGGACATGATCGATGCCAACGACCTGATCCGTCCGGTCAACCGCATCCCGCGCTGCGAGATCGTCAAGGGCGATATCCTGGAAACCGTACCGGCCTTCGTCAAGACCCGTCCGGACCTGGTGGTGGCGATGCTGATTCTCGACACCGACCTGTACAAATCGACCAAGGTGGCGCTGGAAACCTTCCTGCCATACATGCCCAAGGGTGCGATCGTGGTGCTGGACGAAGTGGCCTACCGCAACTTCCCGGGCGAGACCCAGGCGCTGCGTGACGTGCTGGACCTGAACAAGGTCGAGCTCAAGCGCCTGCCGTTCGATTCGTCGGTGGGTTACTTCCGCGTCTGACGTGGCATAGCACCGAACGAAAAAAGACCCGCGGCGCCTGAGGCGCAGCGGGTCAAGTCGGCCTTGGCCGCTTCAGTGTCAGATATGCAGTGCGTGGCCCAGCGCGCGCAGTGCCGCCTCCTGCACCGCCTCGCCCAGCGTTGGGTGAGCGTGGATGGTGCCCGCCACATCTTCCAGCCGTGCGCCCATCTCCAGCGACTGGGCAAACGCCGTGGACAGTTCCGATACCGCCACGCCCACCGCCTGCCAGCCCACGATCAGGTGGTTGTCCCGCCGCGCCACCACCCGCACGAAACCGCTTTTCGATTCCAGGCTCATGGCCCGGCCATTGGCGGCGAACGGGAACTGCGCGACGATGCAGTCCAGCCCTTGCTGGCTGGCTTGCTCCGGCGTCTTGCCAGCGACCACGACCTCCGGGTCGGTGAAGCACACGGCGGCAATCGCCGCGGGTTCGAAGCGTCGGCTCTTGCCAGCGATGATTTCGGCCACCATCTCGCCCTGCGCCATGGCGCGGTGGGCAAGCATCGGTTCGCCCGCCACGTCACCGATGGCCCAGACATTGCGCATGCTGGTCTGGCAGCGCTCGTCAATGGCAATGGCGGCGCCGTTCATCTTCAGGTCCAGGCATTCCAGGTTGAAGCCGGTGGTGCGAGGCCGGCGGCCCACGGCCACCAGCACCCGGTCGGCTTCCAGGCGCAGCTGCCCACCCTGGCCATCGTTGGCCAGCAGGCAGCCGTTCTCGTAGCCTTCAACGCTGTGGCCTAGGTGCAGGGCGATGCCCAGCTTCTTCAGCGATTCGGCCACGGGCGCGGTCAGTTCGCTGTCATAGGTCGGCAGAATGCGCTCGCGCGCTTCCACCACGCTGACCTGCGCACCCAGCTTGCGGTAGGCGATGCCCAGTTCCAGGCCGATGTAACCGCCGCCCACCACTACCAGGTGCTTGGGCAGGGCCTTGGGCGCCAGGGCTTCGGTGGAGGAAATGACCGGCCCGCCGAGCGGCAGCATCGGCAGTTCGACGCTGCTCGAACCGGTGGCCAGCAGCAGGTGTTCGCACTGGATGCGCTGGCCGTCGACCTCGACCTGTTTGCCGTCGAGGACCTTCGCCCAGCCGTGGATGACCTTGACCCCGTGCTTCTTCAGCAAGGCGCCAACGCCGGTGGTCAGGCGGTCGACGATGCCGTCCTTCCAGGCCACGCTCTGGCCGATGTCCAGGCGCGGGGTGTCGACGCTGATGCCCAGTGGCGACTGCCCGGCGAAGCGTGCGGTCTGGTGGAACTGTTCGGCCACATGGATCAGCGCCTTGGACGGGATGCAGCCGATGTTCAGGCAGGTGCCGCCCAGCGCCTGGCCTTCGACCAGCACGGTGGGGATGCCCAGTTGCCCGGCGCGGATGGCGGCGACGTAGCCGCCAGGCCCGCCGCCGATGATCAGCAGGGTGGTGTCGATGGTCTGGGACATGCTCACTCCAGGAACAGGCAGGCAGGTTGTTCGAGCAGGCCACGCACGGCCTGGATGAACTGCGCGGCATCCATGCCATCGACCACCCGGTGGTCGAACGAGCTGGACAGGTTCATCATCTTGCGCACGACGATCTGGCCGTCGATCACCACCGGCCGCTCGACGATGCGGTTGACGCCGACGATCGCCACTTCCGGGGTGTTGACCACCGGGGTGCTGACGATGCCGCCCAAGGCGCCGAGGCTGGTCAGGGTGATGGTCGAGCCGCTCAGTTCTTCACGGCTGGCCTTGTTGGTCCGTGCGGCATTGGCCAGGCGCGCGATCTCGCTGGCATTGGCCCACAGGCTGGCGGCCTCGGCATGGCGCAGCACCGGCACCATCAGGCCGTTGTCACCCTGGGTGGCGATGCCCACGTGTACCGCGCCGTGGCGGGTGATGACCTGGGCTTCGTCGTCGTAGGTGGCGTTGATCTGCGGGAAGTCGCGCAAGGCCACGACCAGGGCGCGGACCAGGAACGGCAGCAGGGTCAACTTGCCACGCGTGTTGCCGTGCTTGGCATTGAGCTGCTGGCGCAGGGCCTCAACGGCGGTGACGTCGATCTCTTCCACGTAGCTGAAGTGCGCCACACGGCGCTTGGCGTCCTGCATGCGCTGGGCGATCTTGCGGCGCAGGCCGATCACCTGCACCTGCTCGCTGTCGGTGCGCTTGGCATAGCCACTCGGCACCTGGCCGGCAGGGCTGTGCGGCTTGCTCATGAAGGCGTCGAGGTCTTCATGCAGGATGCGCCCGGCCGGGCCGCTGCCATGCACGTAGCGCAGCTCGATGCCGGCATCCAGGGCGCGCTTGCGCACCGCCGGCGAGGCCAGCGGCTTGTCGCCCGGCTGGCGCGGCACGATCGGGGCTTCGGCGTGCTGCTCGGGGGCCTGGTAGGCCACCGGCTGTGGCGCTGGCGCTTCGGGCTTGGGCGCGACGGGCGCGCTGTGTACTTCCACGGGTTTGGCCTGTGTCACATCCACGTGGTTGCCGCTGCCTTCGACTTCGATGCGGATCAGCTCGCTGCCGACCGCCATCACTTCACCTGGCTGGCCACCCAGGGCCAGTACCTTGCCGCTGACCGGCGAAGGGATTTCCACGGTGGCCTTGTCGGTCATGACATCGGCCACCACCTGGTCCTCGGCGATCACGTCGCCGACCTTGACGAACCATTCCACCAACTCGACCTGCGCGATGCCTTCGCCAATGTCCGGCATCTTGATGACGTGCGTGCCCATTCAGACCTCCATGACCCGTTTCAATGCCGCGCCTACCCGCGAAGGGCCTGGGAAGTAAGCCCATTCCTGCGCGTGGGGGTAGGGGGTGTCCCAGCCGGTGACGCGCTCTATCGGCGCTTCGAGGTGATGGAAACAGTGCTCCTGCACCAGCGCCACCAGTTCGGCGCCGAAGCCGCAGGTGCGGGTGGCTTCATGCACGACCACGCAGCGGCCGGTCTTTTTCACCGAGGCGACGATGGTCTCCAGGTCCAGCGGCCAGAGGCTGCGCAGGTCGATCACTTCGGCGTCGACACCGCTCTCTTCGGCGGCCACCTGGGCCACGTAGACCGTGGTGCCGTAGGTCAGCACGGTGACATCGTTGCCCGGGCGGGTGATCGCGGCCTTGTCCAGCGGCACGGTGTAGTAACCGTCCGGCACGGCGCTTTGCGGGTGTTTCGACCAAGGCGTGACAGGGCGGTCGTGGTGGCCGTCGAACGGGCCGTTGTACAGGCGCTTGGGCTCAAGGAAGATCACCGGGTCGTCGCATTCGATCGAGGCGATCAGCAGGCCCTTGGCGTCATACGGGTTGGACGGCATCACCGTGCGCAGGCCGCAGACCTGGGTGAACATCGCCTCCGGGCTCTGGCTGTGGGTCTGGCCGCCGTAGATGCCGCCGCCGCAGGGCATGCGCAGGGTCAGCGGGGCGATGAACTCGCCGGCCGAGCGATAGCGCAGGCGGGCCATTTCCGAGACGATCTGGTCGGAGGCCGGGTAGAAGTAGTCGGCGAACTGGATTTCCACCACCGGGCGCAGGCCGTAGGCACCCATGCCCACGGCGGTGCCGACGATGCCGCTTTCCGAGATCGGGGCGTCGAACACCCGCGACTTGCCGTACTTGGTCTGCAGGCCCTCGGTGCAACGGAACACGCCGCCGAAGTAACCGACGTCCTGGCCGTAGATCACCACATTCTCGTCGCGCTCGAGCATGACATCCATGGCCGAGCGCAGGGCCTGGATCATGGTCAGTGTGCTGGTGGCCATGGCGGTTTCCGGATTGATGCTGTTGTTGTGATCGTTCATCTCAGACCCCCAGTTCCTGGCGCTGACGGCGCAGGTGGTCAGGCATTTCCTTGTACACATCCTCGAACATCGAGGCCGCGCTCGGGATGTGGCCGTTGGCCAGGGTGCCGTACTGTTCCGCTTCCTTCTGCGCGGCGATGACCGCGGCCTCGAACTCGGCGGTAGTGGCCTGGTGTTCTTCCTCGGACCAGTGGCCGATCTTGATCAGGTGCTGCTTCAGGCGGGCGATCGGGTCACCGAGCGGGAAGTGGCTCCAGTCATCGGCCGGGCGGTACTTGGACGGGTCGTCCGAAGTCGAGTGCGGGCCGGCGCGGTAGGTGACCCACTCGATCAGCGACGGGCCCAGGCCGCGACGGGCGCGTTCGGCGGCCCAGCGCGAGGCGGCGTACACGGCGACGAAGTCGTTGCCATCGACCCGCAACGAGGCGATGCCGCAACCCACGCCACGGCCGGCGAAGGTGGTCTGCTCACCACCGGCGATGGCCTGGAAGGTGGAGATCGCCCACTGGTTGTTGACCACGTTGAGGATCACCGGGGCGCGGTAGACGTGGGCGAAGGTGAGGGCGGTGTGGAAGTCCGACTCGGCGGTGGCACCGTCACCGATCCAGGCCGAGGCGATCTTGGTATCGCCCTTGATCGCCGAGGCCATGGCCCAGCCGACCGCCTGCACGAACTGGGTTGCCAGGTTGCCACTGATGGTGAAGAAACCAGCTTCGCGCACCGAATACATGATCGGCAGCTGGCGGCCCTTGAGCGGGTCGCGCTCGTTGGACAGCAGCTGGCAGATCATCTCGACCAGCGATACGTCGCGGGCCATCAGGATGCTCTGCTGGCGATAGGTGGGGAAGCACATGTCGGTGCGGTTGAGCGCCAGCGCCTGGGCGCTGCCGATGGCTTCCTCGCCCAGGCTCTGCATGTAGAAGGACATCTTCTTCTGGCGCTGGGCAACCACCATGCGGCTGTCGAAGATGCGCGTCTTGAGCATCGCGCGCATGCCTTGGCGGAGGATCTGCGGGTCGATGTCCTCGGCCCATGGGCCTTGGGCGTTGCCTTGCTCGTCGAGCACGCGGACCAGGCTGTAGGACAGGTCGGCGGTGTCGGCAGCGTCGACATCGATCGGGGGTTTACGGACTTGCCCAGCGTCGTTCAGGCGCAGGTAGGAAAAATCGGTCTGGCAGCCTGGCCGGCCGGTGGGCTCGGGCACATGCAAACGCAGGGGGGCGTACTCGTTCATGCTTTTTACGCTCGCTCGGATGTTGTTTTTGTGAGCTCTGAAGCGGCCGCCGCTGAGTACCGGCTTGTGACTGGTAGGTCAGCGTCATCTACATCTTAGTGGGAGGGCAGGAGAATTTTTCTCTCAAGTTGATTGCCTTTGTCTGACGGGGGAGATAAACATTCCGGATAAACACAAAAAACCGGTGAATTTGTCTCATGCGCAAGCTCGATCGTACCGATATCGGCATTCTCAATAGCCTCCAGGACAACGCCCGCATCACCAATGCGGAACTGGCGAGGTCGGTAAACCTGTCGCCGACGCCTTGCTTCAACCGGGTCAAGGCCATGGAGGAGTTGGGCGTGATCCGTCAGCAGGTGACCTTGCTGTCGCCGCAGGTGCTGGGGCTGGATGTGAATGTGTTCATCCATGTCAGCCTGGAGAAGCAGGTCGAGCAGGCGCTGCACCGCTTCGAGGAGGAGATCGCCGAGCGGCCTGAGGTGATGGAGTGCTACCTGATGACCGGTGACCCGGATTACCTGTTGCGGGTGCTGTTGCCGAGCATCCAGGCGCTGGAGCGGTTCCTCGATTACCTGACGCGGTTGCCGGGGGTGGCCAACATTCGGTCAAGCTTTGCCCTCAAGCAGGTGAGGTACAAGACCGCGTTGCCGTTGCCTGCCAACGGCATGACCTTGCGCGAATAGTTTTTACCCGCGAAGAGGCCGGCACAGGCAAAAACGAGGGTGCTTGATATTTTAAACACCCCAAGCCTATGTTGTTGTCAGCCTATAACAACAAGGACAAGCGTCATGACCACCGCCGCCCATCGCTCGCTGGCCGAGCTCCTCCAGGGCATCGACCAGATCGAATGCGTCACCCCCGACCTCAACGGCGTCCCGCGCGGCAAGGTGATGACCGCCGAAGGCTTCCTCGAAGGCCGCCGCCTGCAGATGGCCCGAGGGGTGTTGCTGCAATGCATCATGGGCGGCTACCCGCCGGCGCGTTTCTACGGCAGTGACGACGGGGACCTGGCGCTGGTCGCGGAGCCCGCGCAGATCCACCGCCTGCCGTGGAGCGAGGAGGGCCTGGCGCTGGCCATCTGTGACGCCAACGAGCTCGATGGGCGGCCTTCGGGGCTGTCCACGCGGGGGCAGCTCAAGGCCGTGATCGCCCGCTACGCTGCCCTTGGCCTGGCGCCGGTGGTGGCCACAGAGCTGGAGTTCTTCGTTTTTGCCCCCAACACCGACCCGCAGCAACCCTTCCTGCCCCCCGTTGGCAAGGATGGCCGCCGCGAGCTTGGCCATTCGGCATTCAGTGTCAGTTCCAACAATGGCCTGCGCCCGTTCTTCCAGGAGGTGTACCAGTGCATGGCAGCCTTGGGCCTGCCGCGTGACACCTTCATGCACGAAATGGGCGTGAGCCAGTTCGAGATCAATCTATTGCACGGCGACCCGCTGCTGCTGGCCGACCAGACCTTCCTGTTCAAGCACCTGCTCAAGGAAGTGGCGCTCAAACATGGCCTGAGCGTGGTGTGCATGGCCAAGCCGTTGGCGCACACCCCGGGCAGCTCCATGCACATTCACCAGAGCCTGGTGGACATCGCCAGCGGGCGCAACGTGTTCAGTGATGAACAAGGCCAGCCGACCGACACCTTCTACCACTTCATCGGTGGCCAGCAGGCGTGCATGGCCGACTTCACCGCGCTGTTCGCACCCAACGTCAACTCCTACCAGCGCCTGTGCCACCCTTACGCCTCACCGAACAATGCCTGCTGGTCCGAGGACAACCGCGCGGCCGGCCTGCGCATTCCGGCCAGTGCCCCGGTGGCGCGGCGGGTCGAGAACCGCCTGCCGGGTGCCGACGCCAACCCTTACCTGGCCATCGCTGCCAGCCTGGCCGCCGGCCTGCACGGTATCGCGCAGCGCCTGCAGCCCGCTCCGGCGATCCAGGGCGAATTCGAGGTGCCGGAACACCTGAGCCTGCCGTGCACCTTGCATGCGGCCCTCGAACGCCTCAAGCGCAGCGCCTTGGCGCGGGAACTGTTCGGCAGCGAGTTCATCGATGGCTACCTGGCCAGCAAGACCCTGGAACTGACGGACTTCTTCAACGAAATCACCCCCTGGGAGCGCCGCGTGCTGGCCGCACAGGCCTGATCGCGACACAATCGGCACTGGACGCGCCCCTGTCCGGCTATTTGTCTGGCAGGGGACTGCGCCGTGGCCATTTTGCTTTTATGCTTGCCAGCAAGCCAACGCCACCTGACCTGGGAGTTCGACGGGACGTATGCGAAACATCTGGAAGCCCTTTCAGTCGTTATATTTCGCCGCCTTGATGATGTTGATCGGCTCGGGCCTGCTCAGTACCTATCTGGCGCTGCGCCTGGCGGCCGATCATGTGGACAGTCTCTGGGTGGGTGCCCTGATGGCAGCCAACTATTTCGGCCTGGCGGTGGGCGGCAAGATCGGCCACCGGCTGATCGGTCGGGTCGGGCACATCCGGGCCTACGCCACGTGCGCCGGCATTGTCTGCGCGGCTGTGCTGGGGCATGGAATGACCAGTTGGCTGCCCGTATGGGTCGGGTTACGGATGATCGTCGGCCTGGGCATGATGTGCCAGTACATGGTCATCGAGAGCTGGCTCAACGAACAGGCCGAGGCGAAGTATCGGGGGGCGGTGTTCAGTGGCTACATGATCGCGTCCTACCTTGGCCTGGTACTCGGCCAACTGATTCTGGTAGTGCATCCGCAACTGGGTCCGGAACTGCTGATGCTGGTGGCCATGTGCTTCGCCCTGTGCCTGGTGCCGGTGGCGATGACCCGGCGCATCCACCCGGCGCCCCTGCGCCCGGCACCCATGGAGCCGAAGTTCTTCATCAAGCGGGTACCGCAGTCGCTCAGCACGGTGCTGGGTTCAGGCTTGATCGTCGGTTCGTTCTACGGCCTGGCGCCGCTGTACGCCTCCAGCCAGGGCATGTCGACCGAGCAGATCGGTCTGTTCATGGGCTGTTGCATCTTTGCCGGGCTGCTGGTGCAGTGGCCATTGGGCTGGTTGTCCGACCGCTACGACCGGGCGGTGCTGATCCGCAGCGTTGCGATAGGTCTGGCGCTGGCTTCGGCGCCACTGGCGATCCTGCCAAGTGTGCCGCTGGAGGTGCTGTTCGGTATCGGCTTCGTGATTTCGCTGCTGCAGTTCTGCCTCTACCCGCTGGCGGTGGCGTTTTCCAATGACCACGTAGAGAGCGAGCGGCGGGTGTCACTGACCGCCATGCTGCTGGTCACCTATGGCGTGGGTGCCTGTATCGGGCCGTTGGCGGCGGGGGTGCTGATGAAGGTGTTGGGCGCGCAGATGCTCTATGCCTTCTTTGCGTTCTTTGCCCTGGTGCTGGTGTGGCGCATCCGGCCGAAGGCGGTTACCGGGCTGCACCAGGTGCAGGATGCACCGTTGGGGCACGTGGCCATGCCGGCCGCCGGTTCGCCATTGTCGGCGGCGCTTGACCCGCGGGTGGATGAGCAGACCGTGCAGGAGGTCATGCAGGCGCCGGTGGCGGCTGAGGATACCGAGGATGATCAGAAGGCTGAGCCAGCCGCGGAGGCTCGGGCTGAGGATGAGGTCAGCAAGTCAGTTTGAGTCTGTGCCGGCCTCTTCGCGGGTTTACCCGCGAAGAGGCCGGCACAGGTTAACCACAAACAAAAACGCCACCCGATGGGTGGCGTTTTTTTTTGCAGGCGACTCAATAGTCGTCCTTGTCGAACCGCCGCGCTTCACGCTGCAGCTGGTAGACGAAGCTTTCGATCTTGCGTTGTGCCTGGCCATTGAGGTTATGAAAACGCACGCCGGCGAAGGTGGTGTTGATCCGCTCTTCATAGTGCAGGTGGCGCAGCTCGACCATGGTATCGACCAGGCCCAGCGGGTTGCTGGCCTTGAAGCGATCGTACACTTGGCCCAGTTGCAGGCGGTCCTCGACATTACCTTCAAAGCGCAGCTTGCAGCCGGTGGCGGAGATGTCCAGCAGCTTGCCGCGCAGGGCGCCGTTACCCTTGAGGTAGCCGCCGTCAAGAATGATGTCGACCAGTTGCGACAGCTTCAGCGCGGCGCGGAAGGCATTGCGGCGCTGGTGGTAGGTCATCTCTTCGGGCATCGCGCCACGGTAGCAGCGGTGGCCGTCGACTTCGCTGATCTTCAGTTCGTGGTTGCATTCCCAGGCGATGCGCACGCCGTCATGGAAGCCTTCGACGCGGAACGGTTCGCCGTTCTCGATGAATTTTTCGCCATCGCGCGGGATCATTTCGTCCAGCGCCAGGACATTGCTGTCACGGTCCACATGCACCACATAGCTCTGGAACCGCTGGCTGCGCTCATGGAAGGTGATGATCAGCGGATCATGGCTGTCTTGCAGCTGGCGCAGGTTGGCCGCGATCTCCAAGGGCGTGTTCAGCACCTTCGGCGGTTGCGGGGCATCGGTTTCATTGAACACGGGTTTTCAATCTCCAGGCAAAAACGACACACGCAAGTAACGGCATTTTGCCAGTATGTTCTGTGCCTTGATAGAAGTAATCACACTTGGCTGAGCGCCCGGGGCTTGGCAAGTGGAGAAGTGGTGCCACGGCTGTCATAGAGCGACGGTGCTTCACCGCCCTGGAGGATTCTGATCTGGTTGGCCGTGACGTGTTGTTGTACCTGGATGATCCGGCCATTGGTCTCGTTGACCCTCTGGCAGTCATTCATCAACTGGTTCAGTACATCCAGCTGCTGCAGGATCAGCTCGCCGTTGTCCGACTGCGCCGCCAATGCCTGCACCCCGGCGCGGTTGGCGCTGAGGCCAAGGCTGGTGAGCAGGTTGTTGCGGCGCATGCCTTGCTGCTCGAGCAGGACGATCAGCGACTGCTTGCGGGCCAGGATGCCCTCCAGCGGCGCCATGTCGCGACTGTGCAGGGCCATCGACTCCTGCTGGAGCAGGTCGAGCAGTTCCTGGGTCGGAGCGATGTCGTCTTCGATCAGTTGCAGCAAAGTGATGTCGTGCATGGCTAACTCTTGGCTTTACATAGCGTCCGTGAAGTCAGCGCGCCGAACGGTCAGCGCTGGGCTTCGAAATCGAGCAGTTTGCTGGCGACCCGGCCGGCATCGACCTGGTAGCTGCCGTCGGCGATCGCCTGCTTCAACTGCGCCACGCGGGCACTGTTGACGACGGGCTGGTCGCGCAGCTTGTCGCTGACCTGTTGCAACTGCTGAGCCTCTTGGCTGAGGTGTACCGTTTCTCCGCTGGTGCTGGCGCTGGCGCTTTTTGGCGCTTCTTGGGTTTCGCCGGTTTTCTCGGCGTTGCCGGACGTGGCGTTGCCACGAACGCCGCCCGTGATGGACGGAGAGTTATTCAAACGACTGAAGTCGATGACCATGATCAGAAACCTCTGGGTATTTGGACGCTTGCCTTGTTTTCGGCCAACCCGAAAGAAACTTTAGGCGTAAATGCATCGCTGCCTGTCAGCAAGCTCGCGAACCCGTGTTCTGACACAGTTTAGGAAAAGCGGTTCCTCACCGCCAGCGCAATCTACATGGCCACCTCGACCTGACCGGGGCCGGTCACCCGGGCTTTCACTACCCGCTGCGAATTGAGGTTGCGCACACGGATCTGTTCGCCCTGGCCACCCTTGGCCAAGGCTTCGCCAGGCATGCGCACGCTCAAGGGGCCGCTGCGCGCGGTGATCACCACATGGTCGCCCTTGCGCACCACTTCAGCTTGCTCCAGATGCTGCGGCGTGAGGACCTGGTCGAGCACCGTCGGGCGCAGCATCTTCATGCCTACCGCCTGGTCGAGGTCGGTGAGAAACCCCTGGGGCAGCGTGCCAACATCACGCTCGCGCAGGGCCACGTCGCCTTCGCCAACGACGTTTTCGCGCTTGAGCGGGCGGGTCACCACCACCACGTCGCGAAACAGCTTTACCGTCGCCGGCACGAAGATGGTCCACGGCGCGCTGCCGTCACAGCGTACCCGTACCGTCACCCGGCCCAGCGGTTGTGCCGGGCTTTCCAGCGAGGCATCCAGCGCCTGGCTGCACAGCGGCATGCGCAGGCGCGGGTCGAGCGGGTTGACCTGGATTTCGTAGCGCCCGGGGGTCTGGGTGGTGGCCAGGTAGTCCTCGACACTGAATTCAAGAAACCCTTGGGTGACACCGATAAGCTGTTCAGGCAAGGTAACCGCGTCCGCCAGCGTGCGAACGCCGGGTGCCAGCAGGCACAGCACGGCGAGCGTGCCGCTCAGCAGGTGTGTCAGTCGTCGGAAATTTGTCGTTTTCGTGTACATGGCGCTCAAAAAAGCAAAGCCCGTGCCGACTTGGTGACCACGTAGCACCAAAAAGGCAGAAAGCATAAGGAGTCAGGCATGGCGGGGGTAATGGATTCAGTCAACCAGCGCACACAGCTGGTTGGGCAGAATCGCCTGGAATTGCTGCTGTTCCGTCTCAACGGGGCGCAGCTTTACGGCATCAACGTGTTCAAGGTTCGCGAAGTGCTGCAGTGCCCGGAGCTGACCGTGCTGCCCAAGTCGCACCCGGTGGTGCGAGGCGTGGCCAACATTCGCGGGGCGACCATCCCGATTCTTGACCTGTCGATGGCGACCGGCCTGCCGGGGTTGCAGGAAGACACGCGCAACAGCTTCGTGATCATCACCGAGTACAACACCAAGACTCAGGGTTTTCTGGTGCACTCGGTGGAGCGCATCGTCAACATGAACTGGGAAGAGATTCATCCGCCACCCAAGGGTACGGGGCGCGACCATTACCTGACCGCCGTTACCCGGGTCGACAACCGCATGGTCGAGATCATCGACGTGGAGAAGGTGCTGGCCGAAGTGGCGCCGTCGTCCGAAACGGTGTCTGCCGGCGTGGTCGATGCCGAAGTGCAGGACAAGGCCACGCTGCTGCGGGTGCTGACCGTCGACGATTCGTCGGTGGCGCGCAAGCAGGTCAGCCGTTGCCTGCAGACGGTGGGGGTGGACGTGGTGGCGCTCAACGATGGTCGTCAGGCCCTGGACTACCTGCGCAAGCTGGTTGACGAGGGCAAGAAGCCGGAAGAAGAGTTCCTGATGATGATCTCCGACATTGAAATGCCGGAAATGGACGGCTATACGCTTACCGCAGAGATCCGCAGCGACCCGCGTATGCAAAAATTGCACATCTGCCTGCATACTTCGTTGTCCGGGGTATTCAACCAGGCGATGGTCAAGAAGGTCGGGGCAGATGATTTCCTGGCCAAGTTCAAACCGGACGATCTGGCCCAGCGCGTGGTCGACCGGATCAAGGCAACGCATTGAAGCAGCCGGGGGCATGCTCCCGGCACCAGCGATTTAAAAGAGGCGGCAGTAGTGTCTACGGGTAATTTGGAGTTCGAACAGTTCAGGGTCTTCCTGGAAAAAGCCTGTGGCATCCTGCTGGGCGAGAATAAGCAGTACCTGGTTTCCAGCCGTCTCAACAAGCTGATGGAGCAGCAGGGCATCAAGAGCCTGGGTGAGTTGGTGCAGCGCATCCAGACCCAGCCGCGGGGCGGCCTGCGCGAGCTGGTGGTGGATGCGATGACCACCAACGAGACCCTGTGGTTTCGCGATACCTACCCGTTTGAAGTGCTGAAGAACAAGGTCATTCCCGAGTTCATCAGGAACAACCCCGGGCAGCGCCTGCGCATGTGGTCGGCGGCCTGCTCGTCGGGTCAGGAACCGTATTCGATCTCGATGGCCATCGACGAGTTCGAGCGCAGCAACCTGGGCCAGTTGAAGATGGGTGCGCAGATCGTTGCCACCGACCTGTCCGGCTCGATGCTGACCAATTGCAAGACCGGTGAGTACGACAGCCTGGCGATTGCCCGTGGCCTGTCCCAGGAGCGCCTGCAGCGCTACTTCGACCCCAAGGCGCCGGGGCGCTGGGCGGTCAAGCCGGCAATCCGCAGCCGCGTCGAGTTCCGCTCGTTCAACCTGCTCGACAGCTATGCGAGCCTGGGCAAGTTCGACATCGTGTTCTGCCGCAATGTGCTGATCTACTTCTCGGCGCAGGTGAAGAAGGACATCCTGATGCGTATTCACAGCACCCTGAAGCCCGGGGGCTACCTGTTCCTCGGCGCTTCGGAAGCGCTGAACGGGTTGCCGGACCATTACCAGATGGTCCAGTGCAGCCCGGGGATCATCTACCAGGCCAAATGACCCGAGAGGCCGGCAGCGCAAGTTGCCGGCCTCTCTGTTTGCTGACGTCAATTTTTTGTTTTGCCGCTTTTGCCACCCGGCAATTGCCGCTTTCGCTTCGCCAGGCGGAAGCACTTTGCCGCTTTTCTGGCATCACGCCATCAGTCACCAGCGTCGCAGCCCAGTGTTTCCGGGCTTTCGGGAAAGTGGCACAGCCCTTGCTATACCTTGCTCAACGAAATTCCGGCCAACCTTCGAAGGTTTCCCTGACATGAGCATCAGTTTCGACAAGGCGCTTGGCATTCACGAAAAGGCACTGGGCTTCCGCGCCCAGCGCGCCGAAGTGCTGGCCAACAACATCGCCAACGCCGACACGCCCAACTACAAGGCGCGTGACATGGACTTCTCTTCGGTGCTCGCCGCCGAGAGCCAGAAGCAGCAAAGCGGCCGCTTCGCCATGGACCGCACCAACAGCCGGCACATCGAGGCCGAAGGCCTGGCGATGGCTGACGACACCGTGCAATACCGCGTGCCGACCCAGCCGTCGATCGACCAGAACACCGTGGACGCCCAGATCGAGCAATCGAACTACACGGAAAACGCCATCGGTTTCCAGGCCAGCTTCACCTTGCTCAACAGTAAATTCAAAGGGCTGGTTTCAGCCCTGCGCGGAGAGTAATTCATGTCCCTTTCCAGTGTTTTCAACATTGCCGGCAGCGGCATGAGCGCGCAGAACACCCGCCTCAACACCGTCGCCTCGAACATCGCCAACGCCGAAACCGTGTCGTCGAGCATCGACCAGACCTACCGTGCGCGCCACCCGGTGTTCGCCACCACCTTCCAGAACGCGCAAAGCGGCGTCAGCCAGTCGCTGTTCGAGGACCAGGGCGAAGCAGGGCAGGGCGTGCAGGTCAAGGGCATCGTCGAAGACCAGAGCAACCTGGAAGCGCGCTACGAGCCCAATCACCCGGCGGCGAACAAGGACGGCTACGTCTATTACCCGAACGTCAATGTGGTCGAGGAGATGGCTGACATGATCTCCGCCAGCCGTGCGTTCCAGACCAACGCCGAGCTGATGAACACCGCCAAGAACATGATGCAGAAAGTACTGACCCTGGGTCAGTGATAAGGAATCCAGACCATGGCAGTCGATAGCACCAGCGGTGTGAACCTCAACGACGTCATCGCGGCGTCAGGTGTCAGCTCCAGCACCAAGAAAGCCTCCACGACCAGCTCCGCGACCGGTGGCCAGGCCCTCGGCAAGGATGCGTTCCTGCAGTTGCTGGTCACCCAGATGCAGAACCAGAACCCGCTGGATCCGCAGGACAACAGCGAATTCGTTGCCCAGCTGGCGCAGTTCAGCAGCCTCGAAGGCATCACGTCGCTGAACGAATCGGTCAGTTCGATCACCAGCGCCATGGCTTCGTCGCAAGCGCTGCAGGCGTCTTCGCTGGTCGGTCGCTCAGTGATCGTGCAGAACGACAAGGCTGTGGTCGATACCACCAGCAGCTTCAACGCGCAGTTCGTCGTGCCTCAGGCCATCAGCGAAGCGAAGATCACCATCACCGACAAGGATGGCAACACCGTCAAGACCATCGAGTTGGGCGAGCAAGCGGCCGGTTACGGCGACTTCATCTGGGATGGCACCAATAACAAGGGCGAGAAAGTCGACCCGGGTACCTACACCTTCACTGCCACCAGCACGGTGGACGGCAAGGCGGTGCAGATGAATACCTTGCTGCCAGCCAAGGTCACCAGTGTCAGCTTCAACACCACCGGCGAGATGGTGCTGAACCTGGCGGGTGTGGGCAAGGTTTCGCTGTCCGACGTACAAACCATCGGTATCTAAGGCCGACAGAACGGCAAAAAGGAGCAACAGCATGTCTTTCAATATCGGCCTTAGCGGTCTGTACGCAGCCAACAAACAGCTGGACGTTACCGGCAACAACATTGCCAACGTCAATACCACGGGCTTCAAGTCCTCGCGCGCCGAATTCGCCGACGTGTACGCCGGTGCCAACCGTCTGGGCGTGGGCAAGAACCAGGTCGGCAACGGTGTGCGCCTGGCGGCGATCTCCCAGCAGTTCAGTCAGGGTGACGTCAACAACACCGGCAACGTGCTGGACATGGGCATCCAGGGCCAGGGCTTCTTCGTGCTGTCTGACAACGGCGCGCGCGTGTATACCCGTGCCGGCGCCTTCCAGAACAGCAAGGACAACTACGTGGTCACCTCGGACGGCCTGCGTCTGCAGGGCTATGCCGCCGACGAAAACGGCAACATCAAGCGCGGCGTGTTGACCGACCTGAAGATCGATACCTCGTCGCTCGCGCCGAAGGCCACCACCCTGATCGACCAGGGCATCAACCTGAACTCCGAAGCGACCATTATCCCGCTGCCAAGCGCCACGCCTGCCGGCCCGACCTTTGACCCGGCGGATGACACCACCTACACCAAGTCCTTCCCGACCAAGGTGTACGACAGCCAGGGCAACGAGCACACCATGGAGCAGTTCTACCGCAAGACCGGTACGAACCAGTGGACCATGTATACCCTGATCGATGGTCGCAACCCGATGGATCCGACTTCCACTGCGCCGCTGGAAGCGTCCATGACGTTCAACTCCGACGGTAGCGTGGCGTCCATGGCCACCGACCCGGCCAGCATCCCGGTAGGTGCCCCGGCAGGTGCCCAGTGGGATGTGACCAACAACACCTTCACCCTCAAGGGCTGGATCCCGGCCGCCAAGGATGCATCGGGCAACTGGGCCTCCAACGGTTCGGCGGAAAACACCGCCGGCATGCGCCTGTCGATGAACAGCACCAGCTCGTACAACACCGAGACTGCGCGCATGTCGCAGTCCCAGGACGGCTACGCCACCGGTATTCTGTCGAGCCTGTCGATCGACTCCACCGGCGTGATGTTCGCCAGCTTCAGCAACCAGCAGTCCCGCGCTATCGGTCAGGTGGCGCTGGCCAGCTTTGCCAACGAGCAAGGGCTGCAGCAGGTCGGTGGCACGCGCTGGACCGAGACCTATTCGTCGGGCATTCCGGGTATCGACTCGCCGAAAACCGGCACCCTGGGCAGCGTCGAGTCCAACTCGCTGGAGGCTTCGAACGTCAACCTGACCCAGGAGCTGGTCGAGCTGATCAAGGCGCAGAGCAACTACCAGGCCAACGCCAAGACCATCTCCACCGAAAGCACCATCATGCAGACCATCATCCAGATGACCTGATGGTCGCTGGCTGAGCGTGCGTGGACAGGCCCCTTTGCAGTGAAGGGGTCTGTCGTATCTGCAGGAGGGGTCATGAAAAGGCTGGTCATCACATTGCTTGCCGCTTTGTGCCTGTACCAGGCCCAGGCCGGCACTGCGCCCTGGTGGCGCTGGGAAAGCCAGGCGGATGGCCGGCTGGTGTGCTCGCAGTGGTCGCCGGGGGAGGGCTGGAGAAAGTTTGCCGGTCCGTTCAGCAATGGCGGTTGCCGCGAACCTTGATGGCCGGTACAGGATTGCCGCGATCGGCAAGCCAGCGCCGGATAACCGGCGGCACCTCAATGGCAAAACCCCGAAAAAGCCCGTATTCACGGGCTTTTTCATGAATTGAAAAAGTTGGTTCGGAACTTGCTTTAGAGCCTGCACAGCAACGGCGAGCGGCAAACGATCGTCAGTGCAGCGGAGGATGACTGTGGACAAGATGCTTTACGTGGCCATGACCGGCGCCAGCCAGAACGCGCTGGCGCAGAAGGCCCACGCCAACAACCTGGCGAACGTTTCCACCAATGGCTTCCAGCGCGACCTGGAGCAGGCGCGCTCGATGCCGGTGTTCGGTGACAGCTTTCCGTCACGGGCATTTGCCATGACCGAACGCCCGGCCACCGACTTCAGCGAAGGGCCGATGGTCGAGACCGGGCGTGACCTGGACGTGGCCGTCAGCGGCAAGGGCTTTATCGCCGTGCAGGCACCCGATGGCAGCGAAGCCTACGTGCGCACCGGCAGCCTGAACATCGACGCCCTCGGCGTGCTGCGTGCCGGCAACGGCATGCCGGTGATCGGCAACGGTGGCCCGATCGCCATTCCGCCAGAGCAGAAAGTCGAAGTCGGTGCCGACGGCACCATCAGCATCCGCTCGATGGGCGAAGACCCGCGGGTGATGGCCGAGGTCGACCGCATCAAGCTGGTCAACCCGGACATCAAGAGCATGACCAAGGGCCTGGACGGGCTGATCCACACCCAGAACGGCCAGCCGGCTGCCGCCGACGTCAATGTGCGGGTGGTGTCGGGCTTCCTTGAAGGCAGCAACGTCAACGCCGTGGAAGAAATGACTTCGGTGCTGGCGCTGTCTCGCCAGTTCGAGCTGCACGTGAAAATGATGAACGCGGCCAAGGAAGGCGATGAAGCCATGGCGCGTGTTTTGCAAATCGGCTAACCAACTTTGAACGGGTGCCGTAAAACAGGCGCACGAGGAGAATACTGATGCTTCCGGCTCTTTGGGTCGCTAAAACCGGCCTGTCCGCCCAGGACACCAACCTGACCGTCATTTCCAACAACCTGGCCAACGTCTCGACCACCGGCTTCAAGCGTGATCGTGCCGAGTTCGCCGACCTGCTGTACCAGATCAAGCGTCAGCCAGGCGCGCAGTCGACCCAGGACAGCGAGCTGCCGTCGGGCCTGCAGGTCGGTACCGGTGTGCGCATTGTCGGCACCCAGAAGAGCTTCCAGACCGGCAGCCTGCAGACCACCGAAAACCCGCTGGACATGGCGGTCAACGGCCGTGGCTTCTTCCAGGTGCTGCAGCCGGACGGCACCGTCTCGTACACCCGTGACGGTACCTTCCACCTGAACTCCGATGGCCAGATCGTCACTGCCCAGGGCTTTGCCCTGGAGCCGGCGATCGTGGTGCCGAACGACGCCCAGACCTTCACCGTCGGCCAGGACGGCACCGTGTCGATCACCACCGCCGGCAACCCGGCTGCACAGGTGATCGGTAACCTGCAGACCGCCGACTTCATCAACCCGGCCGGCCTGCAGGCGATCGGTGACAACCTGTTCCTGGAAACCGCTGCCAGTGGCGCGCCACAGGTCGGTACCCCAGGCCTGAACGGCTTCGGCACCACCCTGCAGCAGACCCTGGAAAACTCCAACGTCAGCACTGTTGAAGAGCTGGTGAACATGATCACCACCCAGCGTGCCTACGAGATGAACTCCAAGGTCATCTCCACCGCCGACCAGATGCTGTCGTTCGTCACTCAACAGCTCTGAAAGCCCTAGTGCAGGTTCTACTCCCGTTACACCGTGAGGTAAGTGTCATGAAACGTCTGTTGTCTGTATTCGCCCTGGGGGGGGCGGTTGTGTTGGCAGGTTGCGTCGCACCGACGCCCAAGCCGAACGACCCGTATTACGCGCCGGTTTTGCCGCGCACCCCGCTGCCGGCGGCAGCCAACAACGGTTCCATTTACCAGGCCGGTTTCGAGCAGGGCCTGTACACCGACCGCAAAGCGTTCCGCGTGGGTGACATCATCACCATCACCCTCAACGAACGCACTTCGGCGAGCAAGAACGCAGGTTCGCAGATCCAGAAGAACAGCAAGGCCGACATCGGCCTGACCTCGCTGTTCGGCTCCAACCCGAACACCAACAACCCGTTCGGCAGTGGCGACCTCTCGCTGGAAGCAGGTTACAGCGGTGACCGCACCACCAAGGGCGACAGCAAGGCCACCCAGGGCAACACCCTGACCGGCTCGGTCACCGTCACCGTGGCCGAGGTGCTGCCCAACGGCATCATCGCCGTGCGTGGCGAGAAGTGGATGACCCTGAACACCGGTGAAGAGCTGGTGCGTATCGCCGGCCTGATCCGTGCCGACGACATCGCCACCGACAACACCGTGCCGTCTACCCGCGTGGCCGACGCGCGCATCACCTATTCGGGCACCGGCTCGTTCGCCGATGCCAGCCAGCCAGGTTGGTTCGACCGCTTCTTCCTGAGCCCGCTTTGGCCCTTCTGAGTACGGATGAACATGTTCAACCTTAGGCAGCTGATTGCCGCGACCCTGCTCCTGTCCTGCGCGTTCGGTGCCCACGCCGAGCGCCTGAAGGACATTGCCAGCATCTCCGGCGTGCGTTCCAACCAGTTGATCGGCTATGGCCTGGTGGTGGGGCTCAACGGTACGGGTGACCAGACCACCCAGACCCCGTTCACCCTGCAGACCTTCAACAACATGCTGTCGCAGTTCGGCATCAAGGTGCCGGCCGGCTCCGGCAACGTGCAGTTGAAGAACGTCGCTGCGGTGTCGGTACATGCCGACCTGCCGGCGTTCGCCAAGCCGGGCCAGGTGGTGGACATCACCGTTTCGTCGATCGGCAACTCCAAGAGCCTGCGTGGCGGCAGCCTGCTGATGACCCCGCTCAAGGGTATCGACGGCAACGTCTACGCCATCGCCCAGGGTAACCTGGTGGTCGGCGGCTTCGATGCCGAAGGCCGTGACGGTTCCAAGATCACCGTCAACGTTCCGTCGGCAGGCCGTATTCCCGGCGGTGCCTCGGTCGAGCGCGCCGTGCCGAGCGGCTTCAACCAGGGCAACAGCCTGACCCTGAACCTCAACCGCCCGGACTTCACCACCGCCAAGCGCATCGTCGACAAGGTCAACGACCTGCTCGGCCCGGGTGTGGCCCAGGCCGTGGACGGCGGCTCGGTGCGGGTCACCGCGCCGATGGACCCAAGCCAGCGGGTCGATTACCTGTCGATCCTCGAGAACCTCGAGATCGACCCGGGCCAGGCCGTGGCCAAGGTCATCATCAACTCGCGTACCGGCACCATCGTCATCGGCCAGAACGTCAAGGTCTCGCCAGCGGCGGTGACCCACGGCAGCCTGACCGTGACCATCACCGAAGACCCGATCGTCAGCCAGCCGGGGCCATTCTCCAATGGCCAGACGGCGGTGGTTCCGCGTTCGCGGGTCAATGCCGAGCAGGAAGCCAAGCCGATGTTCAAGTTCGGCCCGGGGACTACGCTGGATGAGATCGTCCGCGCAGTGAACCAGGTGGGCGCGGCACCCGGCGACCTGATGGCCATCCTCGAAGCACTGAAGCAGGCCGGCGCCTTGCAAGCCGACCTGATCGTGATCTGAGGACGCTGCGGATGAATTCGAAAAGCCTGGTCTCCAGCCACGCCGACAGCGGTGCCTACACCGACCTCAATCGCCTGAGTTCGCTCAAGCACGGTGATCGCGACAGCGACGCCAACGTGCGCAAGGTGGCCCAGGAGTTCGAGTCGCTGTTCATCAGCGAGATGCTCAAGGCCTCGCGCAAGGCCAGCGACGTGCTGGCCGACGACAACCCGATGAACAGCGAGACGGTCAAGCAGTACCGCGACATGTACGACCAGCAGCTGGCCGTGAGCATGTCCCGCGAGGGGGGCGGTATCGGCCTGCAGGACGTGCTGGTGCGCCAGCTGTCGAAGAACAAGAGCACCCCGGTCAACACCAGCCCGTTCCCGCGTGTCGACGGCAACGCGCCGACGCTGTGGGGCAACAAGGTAGCCGACCCGGTGCAGGCCACCCAGGCCACGGCCACGCGCAACGACGTTGCCGCGCTCAACTCGCGGCGCCTGGCGCTGCCGGGCAAGCTCACCGACCGCTTGCTGGCCGGTATCGTGCCTTCGGCCACCAGCCCGGCCGCGGCCACCAATACCGCCGCCGTGCCGGCCCGTGACGGGCAGCAGGTGGCCAAGGCCATCGCCATCCCGGACAACGGCCTGCGCATCACCGGCCGCGCCGTGGCGCAGCCGCCGCTGGCGCCGAAGAAGGCCTTTGCCGACAGCGACGAATTCGTCGCCACCATGCTGCCGATGGCCGAACAGGCCGCCAAGCGCATTGGTGTCGACCCGCGTTACCTGGTGGCCCAGGCCGCCCTGGAAACCGGCTGGGGCAAGTCGGTCATGCGCAACAGTGATGGCAGCAGCAGCCACAACCTGTTCGGCATCAAGGCCAGCGGTAACTGGGACGGCGATTCGGCGCGGGCGATCACCAGCGAGTTCCGTGACGGCCAGTTCGTCAAGGAGACGGCGGCGTTCCGTTCCTACGATTCGTACCAGGACAGTTTCCACGACCTGGTAAGCCTGCTGCAGAGCAATTCGCGCTATCAAGATGCGGTGAAGTCGGCCGATAACCCAGAACAATTCGTGCGAGAACTGCAAAAGGCCGGGTACGCCACCGACCCGAACTACGCCAGCAAGATCTCGCAGATCGCAAGACAGATGAAGTCGTACGAGAGCTACGCAATGCTCGGTACCACAACGAAACTTTAAGGGTATGGAACCATGGCGAGTCTGATCAATATTGGCATGTCGGGACTGTCGGCCTCCCAGGCGGGGCTGCATACCACCGGCAACAACATCGCCAACGCCGATGTCGCCGGCTATTCCCGCCAGCAGAACGTCCAGCGAGCCAAGGGTTCGCTTCAGGAAGGCCAGGTGTTCATGGGCACCGGCACCACCCTGGGCGATGTGCGCCGGGTGTACAACGCCTTCCTGGATGCCCAGTTGCAGACCGCCACCTCGCTCAACAGCGACAGCACCGCCTACCTGAACCAGGTCACGCCGCTCAACAACTTGCTGTCCGACAGCAACACCGGTATCACCGGTGCGCTGACCAACTTCTTCTCCGCCCTGCAGAGCGCCGCCAACAAGCCGACCGAAGACGCTTCCCGTCAGCTGTTGCTGAGCAACGCCGAGGCCCTGGCCAGCCGCTTCAACAGCCTGTCTGCCCAGTTCAAGGAGCAGAACAGCAACATCAACGGCAACCTCAGCTCGATGACCTCGCGGATCAACGAGCTGACCTCCAGCATTGCGAAGTACAACGATCAGATTTCCAAGGTCTCGGCCAACAGCGGCCAGCCCAACGACCTGCTCGACCAGCGTAACGAGGCGGTGCGCCAGCTCAACGAGCTGGTGGGTGTGCAGACCGTCGAGCGTGACGGCAGTATTGACGTCTACCTGAAGAACGGCCAGTCGCTGGTGCTGGGCAAGACCACCAACAAGATGAGCGCCGAGCCAAGCGCCACCGACCCGACCCAGTTCTCGGTCAAGCTCGACCGTGGCAGCACCACCATGGATGTCACCAGCAGCATCAGCGGTGGCGAAATGGGCGGTCTGCTGCGTTACCGCAGCGACACGCTGGCACCTGCGATGAACGAGCTGGGGCGTATCGCGCTGGTGGTGTCGCAGCAGCTGAATTCGCAGCTCGGTCAGGGCATCGACAAGAACGGTGAGTTCGGTGCGGCGCTGTTTGGCGATATCAACAGCGCCAGCGCCATGTCCGCGCGCAGCACGCCGAAGGTTGGCAACACCGGCAGCGCCGCGCTGAACGTGGTCATCCGCGACACTGGCAAGCTGAGCACCAGCGACTACCAGGTGACCTTCGTCGGCCCTGGCACTGACAAGTACCAGGTCAAGAAGCTGCCAGACGGCACCGACATGGGCACCTACAGCACCAACGACGACCCGGCGCCGGTCATCGACGGTTTCAGCCTCGACCTCAAGAGCGGCACTGCGGCGGTGGGCGACAGTTTCAAGATCACCCCGACCCGCAATGCCTCGGCAGAGATCGGCGTGGTGCTCACCGACGCCAAGCGCCTGGCGCTGGCTGCGCCGCTGACCGCTACCTCGGGTGGCGGCAATATCGGTACCGGTGTGATCACCCAGCCCGTGCTGACCTCGGTACTGGATATCGCCGACCCGGCTCAACGCCAGGACCTGCAGACCGGCATCAAGTACTCCACGCCGGTGCGTCTGGTGTTTGGTGACGAAACCACCTCGCCGCAGAGCTACGAAGCCTTCGATGCCAAGGGCAACAGCATTGGCACAGGCACCTTCGTCCCGGGGCAGAGCAACACCCTGAAGTTCGATGTGCCGATGATCGACTCCGCGGGCAACCCGATCAATGACGCCAGTGGCAACCAGAAGTCGTTCAGCTTCGAGATGGACGTTGCCGGTGCACCCAAGGATGGCGACAGCTTCACCGTGTCGCTGACCGGCGCCGGTTCTTCGGACAACCGCAACGCGCTGTCCCTGCAGGAGCTGCAGACCAAGCAGACCATGGACATTGGTTCGACCAAGGGCATCAGCATCACCGATGCCTACGGCAAGCTGGTGGAAAACGTCGGGGCCCAGGCCAAGCAGGGCCAGATGGACACCCAGGCAACCGGCGTCATCCTGACCCAGGCAACCGGTGCCCGTGATTCGGTGTCCGGTGTGCAGCTGGATGAAGAAGCCGGCAACCTGGTCAAGTACCAGCAGTACTACACGGCGTCGTCGCAGATCATCAAGGCGGCGCAGGAAATCTTCAACACCCTGATCGCCGCGCTTTAAGGAGTCCTGACCCATGCGTATTTCCACGGCCCAGTTCTATGCTTCCAGCGCGGCAAACTACCAGCGCAACTATTCCAACGTGGTCAAGACCAACGAGGAAGCCAGTTCCTTCGTACGGGTCAACACTGCTGCCGACGACCCGGTAGGGGCAGCGCGCCTGTTGCAGCTGGGCAACCAGGCGGACATGCTGGCGCAGTACAAGACCAACGCCACCAACATCACCAACTCGCTGAACCAGACCGAGACCACGCTCAACTCGATCAACACGATCCTGACGCGGGTGAACGAGCTGGCGCTCGAATCGGGTAACGCCGGCTATACCGACACCGAGCGCAAGGCCAAGGCGGCCGAGCTGGGCCAGCTGGAAGACCAGTTGCTGAGCCTGATGAACAGCCGTGACGAGAACGGCCAGTACCTGTTCGCCGGCTCCAAGACCGACACGGCGCCATTCGTGCGCAATGCCGATGGCACTTATTCCTACCAGGGCGACCAGACCCAGCAGGAACTGCAGGTCGGTGACATGCTCAAGATGGCCGGCAACAGCTCCGGCTACAGCGTATTCGAGCAAGCCCTGAACACCAGCCGCACGTCCACGACCATGACCGCTCCACCGGTGGATGATGGCCGGGTGAAGCTGTCCAACGGCCAGGTGTCAGGCAGCGTCACCTACAACGACCGCTTCAGAAGTGGCCAGCCGTACACCATCACCATGCTCAGCAGCACCAAGTTCAGCATCACCGACAGCCTGGGCAACGACGTCACCGCCGAGGCTACCCAGGGTGGCAGCTTCGACCCCAATACTGCGGGTGGTTCGATGGTCAGCTTCCGTGGCGTAGACCTGCGCCTGAACATCAACCTGCAGGATGGCGACAACGCCGACGCCGTGGTGGCTGGCCATACCTTCACCCTGCAGAGCAAGCCGGACACCATCACTGCTACTCGCAGCCCGGGCAACCCGTCGAGCGCCCAGGTGTCGTCGATCAGTGTCACCGACCCGAGCAAGTACAAGGCCATGTTCCCGAGCGGGGGGGCGGTGATCAAGTTCACCAGCGCCACCGACTTCGAGCTGTACGCCCAGCCGCTGACCGCCGACAGCCGGCCGGTGGCCAGTGGCACCATGGCTGGCAACGTCGCCTCGGCCGCGGGCGTAGACTTCACCTTCAGCACCACCCCCCCGCAGCAGTCCGGTGACCAGTACATGGTCAATGTCGACAATCACCAGACCCAGAACGTGCTGGACAGCGTGGCCAAGCTGCGCACGGCCCTGAGTCAGCCGATCGATGGCGACAATGCTGCCTACCAGCAGCTGCGCGCCGACCTGGATTCGGCCATTGCCAACATTCAGAGCGGTCAGGACACCCTCAGCCGCGCCGTCACCGATATCGGTGCGCGAGGCAAGGCGCTGGAGATCCAGCAGAACACCAACGAAAGCCTTAGCATTGCCAACAGCACCACGCAGTCGTCGATCCGTGATTCCGACCCGGCCGAGGTGCTGATCCGCCTTACCCAGCAGAAGACCACGCTCGAAGCTTCCCAGCAAGCGTTCGCGCGCATCAGCCAACTGAGCCTGTTCAACGCATTGTGAGTGCGCCTGTTGCCGTCATCCTCCTCCTGACCGGGGGGAGGGGGCGGTGCGTTGTTTCAATCTGGTAGCGACTGTTCTGAATTCTCCGCGGGCAGTCACCTGTCGAGAGATTTCCTCGTGAGCCAAGCCCCCCTAGTCAGCCTCGTCATCCCCGCCTGCAACCCCGAGTTCTTCCGTGCCGCCCTGGTCGGTGCCCTGGCGCAGGATTACGACAACCTTGAAGTCATCGTCTGCGACGACAGTCGGGGCCCGCAGATCGAGGCGGTGGTCGAGGAGCTGCGCAGCCTTGCCCGCCACCCGCTGGTCTACGTGCGCAACCCGCAACCGCTGGGGTTTGCCGGCAATCTGCAGCAGGGGCTTGAGCAGAGCCAGGGGCAGTACATCAAGTTCCTCTGCGACGATGATCGCCTGATGGCCGATTGCGTTTCCAACCAGGTCCGACTGTTCGAAGCCCATGGCGATGTCAGCCTGGTCGCGGCCAGGCGCCAGCTGGTGGATGCCGAGGACCATATCCTGCCGCAGCGCCTTGAGACCAGCCCGGTCACCTTTGGCGACACCGTGTTCAATGGCGACGACCTGCTGGATTTCTTCGAGACCCGCCAGCTCAACTTCATCGGCGGGCTCAGCAGCGTGCTGCTGCGCGCCAGCGACCTGCGCGAGTTGCTGCCGGCGCTGGCGCCAGGCTTTGTGGCGCTGCTCGATTTCGTGCTGTTCGTGTGCCTGCTGCGTCGCGGGCACCTGGGGGTGACGGCCGGCGTGCACTGCATGGAACGGGTTCATCCCGACCAGTTGCGTCGCCAGAGCGACGTCAAGGCGGCAGCGGTCGGCGAGGCACAACACCTGCGCGACATGTTCGCGGCCCGCGTCGCCGAGCGCGAGCCATTCTCCGGCTGGGTGCGGGTGCAGATCCTTCGGGGGAATGAGGGGGACGCCCGGCGCAATTGGGAGAACATGTTCCTGGTCCACACCCTGCGCTGCCTGCAGGCGATCCAGGAATCCCATGTTGGTAGCGACAGCGACAGTTTCGCCGAGCTGTACGCCAAGTGGCTGGCCTGTCGCCAGGACCCCTTGGTGCTGGCGCGGCTGATGCGGCTGAGCGAGCACTGGCCGCGTCGCCCGCGCATCGTCCCCGTGGTGATCGACAGCGAAGGCGATGCCCTGGCCCTGCAAATGACACTGGACAGCATCGCCGGCCAGGCCTATGGCGCCGAGGCAACCCTGGTGCTCTCCACTGCGCGCCTTGCGGCTGACCCGGGCAGCCGGGTCGACAGCCAGCCGTTGCAGGCTGACTGGGCCATGCAATTGAACACGCTGGTCGCGCAGCGGGGCGCCGAGGATTGGGTCTACCTGCTGCGTGCCGGCGACCGGCTCAATGCCTTCAGCCTGATGCTGCTGGCCGAGCGGATCGTGTCACGGCCACAGATTGCCTGCTGTTATGGCGATGAAGGCGGCCTGCGCAACGAAGCGTCGGTGGAGCCGGTGTTCAAACCGGACTTCAACCTCGACCTGATGCGCGGCTACCCCTATACCGGTCGCATGCTGGCGTTTTCCTGCGAGGCTTTGCGCACGTTGGGTGGTTTTGCTGCCGGCTACCGCGAACTGGCGCCCCACGACCTGCTCTGGCGCCTGGTTGAAAGCCGCGGCCCGCAGACCATCGAGCACATTCCGGAAGTGCTGGGTGAAAGTGCGTTCAGTTACGCCGCCTGGCTGTCTTCGCCGGCAGTGATCGAGGAAAATCCACAGGTACTGGCGGCGCACCTGAAGCGTCTGGGTGTGGCCTATCGTCTGCACAACAGCGGCGGTGCGATCAATCAGATTCGCTACTTGCACGCCTCGCAGCCACTGGTAAGCCTGGTGCTCAGCGCCCAGGATCAATTGCCGGCGCTGGAGCGCTGCCTGGAAAGCGTGCTGCAGAACACTGCCTACGCACATTACGAAGTGCTCGTCGTCGACAATGCCAGCCAGGGCGCGGATACCCATGCCTGGCTGGCCGCACTGGAGCAGTTGGGCGGCGACAAGTTGCGGGTGCTGAGGCTGAACGAGGAAAGCAGCTTCGCTGCCGTGCAGAACCTGGCCGCGCACCATGCCCGGGGTGAATACTTGCTGATGCTGAGCCCGTTCACCATGGCTACCGAGCCGGACTGGCTCGACGCCTTGCTCAGCCATGGTCAGCGCCATGAAGTTGGCGCGGTTGGCGCCAAGTTGTGCAATGGCCACGGCCTGGTCGTCCATGCTGGTGGCGTGCTGGGCCTGCGTGGCGCGGTGGGCTCGCCGTTCGTCGGTGAGCCGATGGAGGCGGGTGGCTACATGCAGCGTCTGCAGGTGGCGCAGAACTACTCGGTGGTCGGTGCTGACTGCCTGCTGATACGCAAGCAGCTGTTCTTGGAACTGGGCGGTCTCAACGACAGTGTCTTCAGCCTTGCCTTCAGCGATGTCGACCTGGGGCTGCGCCTGGGGCAGGCAGGTTACCTCGTGGTCTGGGCGCCCGATGCGCGACTGATCCTTGATCCTCCAGCAGCGCCAGCGCCCGATCCGCAGCGCGAGGCTGAGCGTCAGGCACGGCTGGTGGAGCAGCATGATGCCTTCTTCCGAGCCTGGATGCCGGTTGTGGCGCGTGACCCGGCCTATAACGTGAATCTGTCGCTCAACGGCTCCAGCTTCTGTCTGGACCCTGGCCTCAAGGCCGCCTGGACGCCCTTTGTCAGCCGCCCGTTGCCGCATGTGCTGGCCTTGCCGATGAACAAGACCGCCGTCGGCCATTACCGGGTGATCCAGCCGGTGATGGAGTTGGAAAAGGCTGGCTGGGTGACCCAGCAACAGTACTTCGAGATTCCCACCAGCATCGAACTGGAGCGTTGCTCTCCGGACGTGGCGATTGTGCAGGGGCGTTATACCGAAGGCTTCGTCAAGGAGATCGAGCGGCTGAAGACGTTCTCCAAGGGCTTCTGCATCTACGAACTGGACGATTACGTGATTGATGTGCCGAAGAAGAACGGCCATCTCAAGCACACGCCAAAAGATCTGGAAAAATCGCTGCGCCGGGGGATCGAGCGTTGTGATCGGCTTGTGGTCTCGACCCAGGCCCTGGCTGATGCCTTGCATGACGCCCACAGTGATATCCGGGTGATGCCGAACATGCTTGCCGAGGAGCTCTGGACCCACTTGCGCAGCCAGCGCCGGACCTCGCGCAAACCGCGGGTGGGTTGGGGAGGGGGTACCAGCCACACCGGCGACCTGGAAGTGATTAGCGATGTGGTCAAGACCTTGGCGAACGAGGTCGAATGGGTGTTCTTCGGCATGTGCCCGCCGGCCTTGCGGCCCTACATCAGCGAGTTCCATCCGCCGGTGCCACTGGAGCTGTACCCGGCCAAGCTCGCCAGCCTGAACCTGGACCTGGCCTTGGCGCCGCTGGAGTATCACATCTTCAACGACTGCAAGAGCAACCTGCGCTTGCTGGAGTATGGGGCGTGCGGGTACCCGGTGATCGTCACCGACACCCGTGCCTACGAGGGCTACCTGCCGTGCACGCGAATCAAGACCAACTCGACGGCGGAGTGGCTGGATGCGATTCGCATGCATCTGGCCGACCCGGATGAAAGCTACCGCCTCGGTGACCGCTTGAAGCAGGAGGTGCTACGTGACTATGTGCTGCGCGAAGAGCATGTGCAGCATTGGTACAGCGGCTGGATGCCGAACTGAGCCAAGCTCGCGACGAAAAATGCCAGCTGGCGCGTTTCCTGCAAGCCCCCTGTCATATCGCCATAAATCGTGCAGTCACACGATGGGTGGCCGGTGACGAACAAGAGGGGACAACATGAAGGCGGTAATTCTGGCCGGTGGACTGGGCACACGTATAAGCGAAGAGTCCCATCTCAAGCCCAAGCCCATGATCGAGATTGGTGGAAAGCCAATTCTCTGGCACATCATGAAGCAGTACTCGGCCCACGGTATCCATGACTTCGTGATCTGCCTGGGCTACAAGGGCTATGCGATCAAGGATTTCTTCGCCAACTACTTCCTGCACACCTCGGACGTCACCTTCGACATGCGCGCCAACCGCATGGACGTGCACCAGAACTACAGCGAGCCATGGCGCGTCACCCTGGTCGACACCGGTGAAGAGACCATGACCGGTGGCCGCCTGCGCCGTGCCGCACGCTACCTGGAGGGCGAAAAAGCCTTCTGCTTCACCTATGGCGACGGCGTCTCGGACCTGAACATCGGCGCCCTGGTGGATTTCCATATGGCCCATGGCAAGCTCGCCACGGTGACCGCCGTGCAGCCCCCAGGGCGCTACGGCGCGCTGGAGCGCGACGGTGAGCAGGTGCGCGGGTTCGTCGAGAAACCCCGTGGCGATGGCGGCTGGATCAACGGCGGCTTCTTCGTGCTGTCGCCCAAGGTGATCGACTACATCGACGACGATCAGACGTCCTGGGAGTTCGAGCCGCTCGCCCGGCTGGCCGCAGCGGCGCAGCTCAATGCCTTCCAGCATGACGGCTTCTGGCACCCGATGGACACGCTGCGCGACAAGAACCACCTGGAGCAGCTCTGGCTAAGCGGGGAGGCACCATGGAAGCAGTGGGACTGAGCCCGGCATTCTGGCAGGGCAAGCGTGTCCTGCTGACCGGCCACACCGGCTTCAAGGGCAGCTGGCTGGCCCTTTGGCTGCGTGAACTGGGGGCGCAGGTCACAGGCTTTGCCCTGGACCCGGGAACCGAACCCAGCCTGTTCGAGCTGGCCCAGGTGGGCCGCGAGATCACCGATGTACGCGGTGACCTGCGCGACCTGGGCGCGCTGCTCGAAGCCGTGGCCGACGCGCAGCCTGAAATCGTCCTGCACCTGGCGGCGCAGCCGCTGGTGCGTGAGGCCTATCGCGACCCGCTGGGCACCTACTCCAGCAATGTCATGGGCACCCTCAACCTGCTGGAAGCCATACGCCAGGTCGGTGGCGTGCGCGCCTGCGTGCTGGTGACCACCGACAAGGTCTATGCCAACCAGGAATGGCCTTGGCCCTACCGCGAGAACGAAGCCCTTGGCGGGCACGACCCGTACAGCAGCAGCAAGGCCTGCTGCGAGTTGCTGGCGCAATCCTATGCCGCTTCGTTCTTCCCGGCAGTCAAACATGCCGAACACGGCCTGGCGATGGCGACCGCACGCGCCGGCAATGTGCTGGGCGGTGGCGACTTTGCTGCCGACCGGCTGATCCCGGACGTACTCAAGGCTTGGTCGGCGGGTACGCCTGTGACCCTGCGCTATCCGCAGGCCGTGCGCCCCTGGCAGCACGCCCTGGAGCCGCTGGCCGGTTACCTGCAACTGGCCGAGCGCCTGTATCGCCAAGGCCCGGCTTATGCGGGTGCCTGGAACTTCGGGCCCGGTGAACAGGACATGTGCAGCGTCGGCGAGGTGGTGGCGCATCTCGCCCGCCAGTGGCCGGCGGCGCCGGGCATGCAGGTCGAGCCGAGCGAGCTGCACGAAGCCGGCCTGCTGCGCCTGGACAGCTCGCGTGCGCGACAGCTGCTGGGCTGGCGCACGCGCTGGTCGCTGCACGATTGCCTCAAGCACACCCTGGACTGGCACCTGGCCTGGCAGCGCGGCGACAACATGCACGCGTTCACCCTTGGCCAGCTGAACCTGTACGCGGAGTTGTCGTGACTGATCTGCTGCTGCATGCCTTGCCCCTCGACGGTCTGTTCAGTGTCCAGCACAAGCGCCACGGCGATGCCCGCGGCCAGTTCGCCCGGCTGTTCTGCGAAACCAGCCTGGGGGCATTGGCGGCGCCGTTCCATGTGCGCCAGATCAACCATTCGCATACCGTCGGCCAAGGCAGCGTGCGCGGCCTGCACTACCAGCTCGGTGATGCGCCGGAAGCCAAGCTGATCACCTGCCTGCGCGGTGAGGTCTGGGATGTGGCAGTGGACCTGCGCCAGGGCTCGCCGACTTTTCTGCACTGGCACGCCGAGCACCTGCGGGCCGGCGACGGCCGCAGCCTGCTGATTCCGGCCGGCTTTGCCCACGGTTTTCAGGTGTTGAGCGACGAGGCCGAACTGCTCTACCTGCACAGCGCCGACTATGCCCCGGGTCGCGAGGGCGGGTTGTCGGTGCACGATCCAAGGCTGGCCATCACCTGGCCGCTGGCTGTCAAGAATCTGTCAGCCCGGGATGCCGAACATCCCTGGTTGGCCCCATCGTTCACCGGAGTCTGTCCATGAATTGCCGTGGCTGTGGTACCTGCCTGAGCCTGCCCCTGATCGACCTTGGCACCGCGCCGCCGTCCAACGCCTATCTGCGCGCCGAGCAACTGGCCGCGGCTGAAGCCTGGGTGCCGCTTAAGGTCGCGGTGTGCGAGCAGTGCTGGTTGGTGCAGACCGAGGACTACACCCGCGCCGATGCGCTGTTCGATGCCGACTACGCCTATTTCAGCTCCTACTCCAGCTCTTGGCTGGCCCATGCCCGCGAGTACGTGGCGCAGATGGTCGAGCGCTTCGGCCTGACCCCGCAAAGCCGGGTAGTGGAGATCGCCGCCAACGATGGTTACCTGCTGCAGTACGTGGCCGAACGCGGTATCCCCTGCCTGGGCGTGGAGCCCACCCGCAGCACCGCCCAGGCGGCGCGCGAAAAAGGGCTCGAAATCCGCGAGGTGTTCTTTGGCCAACAGGCTGCCGAGGCGCTTGCGGCCGAGGGCTGGTCGGCCGACCTGATGGCGGCCAACAACGTGCTGGCCCATGTACCGGACATCAACGACTTCCTGCGCGGTTTCGCCACCTTGCTCAAGGCCGATGGTGTCGCCACGTTCGAGTTCCCGCACTTGCTCTGCCTGATGGCCGAGCATCAGTTCGATACCCTGTACCACGAGCATTACTCCTACCTGTCGCTGACGGCGGTGAACACCCTGTGCCTGCGCAACGGCCTGGAAATCTTCGATGTCACCGAACTGCCGACCCATGGCGGCTCGCTGCGGGTGTTCGCACAGCGCGCTGGCGGCCCGCAGGTTCGACGCGCCAGTGTCGATGACCTGCTCGGCATCGAGGCGGGGGTGGGGGTGACCACGGCAGCGTTCTACAACACCCTGGCGCCGGCCGCCGAACGCATCAAGCACCAGCTGCTGCGCTTCCTGCTGCAGGCCAAGGCCGAAGGCAAGCGTGTGGTCGGCTACGGCGCGGCGGCCAAGGGCAACACGTTGTTCAACTATGCCGGGGTCAAGCCTGACCTGCTGGCCTGGGTGGCCGACGCCAACCCGCACAAACAAGGCAAGTTTCTGCCGGGCAGCCGCATTCCAGTGGTGGCCCCCGAGCGGCTGGCCATCGAGCAACCGGACTACGTGCTGGTGTTGCCCTGGAACCTGCTCAAGGAAGTCAGCGAGCAGCAGGCGCAGGTCCGTGAATGGGGCGGGCGCTTCGTCATCGCCGTGCCGGAGCTGACCGTCCTGTGAGCCGCATGAACGTGCTGGTTACCGGCGCCAGCGGTTTTGTTGGCCGGCACCTGGTCGGTGCGCTTCTGGCGCGCGGCCATCAGGTGCGTGCCGTTGCGCGCCACGTGGAAGCTGCCCAGGCGCTGCCGTGGTTCGATCAGGTCGAGTTCATCTGCGCCGATGTCCATGACCCGCAGCTGGACGTCGCTGCGCTGTGTGAAGGTATCGATGCGCTGGTGCACCTGGCCTGGCCCGGCTTGCCGAATTACCAGGGGTTGTTCCACTTCGAGCACAACCTGATGGCCGACTACCGGTTCATCCAGCGTGTGGTGCACGCGGGCGTTGCCCAGGTGCAGGTCACCGGCACCTGCCTGGAATACGGCCTGCAGGACGGCGCGCTGGGCGAGTCACTGGTCTGCCAGCCGGGCAACCCCTATGGCCTGGCCAAGCACAGCCTGCGCCTGTTCCTCGAAAGCCTGGCCCGGCAGCAGCCGTTTACCTTGCAATGGGTGCGGCTGTTCTACCTGTTCGGCGAAGGCCAGAACCGCAACAGCCTGCTGGCGGCGCTGGACGGCGCCATCGACGCCGGCCTGCCGCGTTTCGACATGTCGGGCGGTGAACAGCTGCGCGATTTCCTGCCCATCGAAACGGCCGCGGGTTACCTGGCCGGGCTGCTCGATCAGCGTGATTTCAGCGGCGTGGTCAATTGCTGCAGCGGTCAGCCGATAGCCGTACGCACCCTGGTCGAAGCGCATATCGCCAAGCGCGGCGCGCAGATCGCGTTGAACCTGGGGCATTACCCCTATCCGGCCCACGAACCCATGGCGTTCTGGGGCGATGCCCGCCGGCTGCGGGCGCTCTTGGGAGTAGCTTGTGATGAAGCATGAGTTGTACCGCGCCACCGGCTTGCCGGTGTTGCAGAACCGCACCTTTGCCGATGCGGCCTCGGCCCGCGCCTCGGCCAGTGCCGACATGCGCCTGGTGCAGGATGCTCGCACCGGCCTGGTCTACAACGACGCCTTCGACGCCGACCAGCTCAGCTATGACAGCGACTACCAGAACGAGCAGGGCCACTCGGCGCGCTTCCAGCGCCACCTGGACGACGTCGAAGGTGTGATCGCCCGGCATTTCAAAGGGCGCAGCCTGATCGAGGTGGGCTGCGGCAAAGGCTGGTTCTTCGAGCTGCTGCGCGAGCGTGGCTATGCCGTCACCGGCATCGACCCGGCGTACGAGGGCGACAACCCGGACGTGGTCAAGGCGCCGTTCACCCGTGAGCTCGATCGCCGGGCCGAGGGCATCGTGCTGCGCCATGTGCTTGAGCACATCCAGGACCCGGTCGCGTTCCTGGCCGCCATCGCCGACGCCAATGGCGGGGCCGGGCAGATCTACATCGAGGTGCCATGCCTGGACTGGATCATCGAGCACAAGGCCTGGTTCGACCTGTTCTACGAGCACGTCAACTACTTCCGCCTGGACGACCTGCGCCGCCTGTTCGGCACGGTCGCCGAGGCCGGGCACCTGTTCGATGGCCAGTACCTGTACGTCGTCGCCGACCTCGCCAGCCTGCGTACCACGCTGGAACCGGGGCCAACCCTGACCCTGCCGGCCGATTTCAGCGCCAGCCTGGAGCACGCCGTGGGCATCGTCCAGCGCGACGCCGGGCGCGGCTCGGCGATCTGGGGCGCGTCGTCCAAGGGCGTGATCTATTCGCTGTTCCTGCAACGCGCCGGCGCGCCGGTGGACCGGGTGATCGACATCAACCCGGCCAAGCAGGGCCGTTACCTGCCGCTCAGCGGCGCCCGGGTGAGCTCGCCGCAGGAGGCGCTGGACGCCTTGCCTGACGGTGCGCACCTGTTCGTGATGAATTCCAACTACCTCGATGAAATCCGCCGCATGACCGCTGGGCGCTTCACCTACCACGCCGTCGACAGCGCTGATTTCACACACCTGCCAACCGAGACCGCACAATGACCGACTCGCCGATCAAGGCCTTCGAAGCCGAATGCACCGCGCAAATCGCCGCCCAGGGTGAAGACCAGGCGCTGCAGCAAGTATCCCGTGACTTCTTCAACAAGTCCGCTGCGCACAAGTACACCTACCACTTCTCCTGGATGGGCCGGCCGATCATCCAGCTGCCCCAGGACATGATGGCCATGCAGGAGATCGTCTGGCAGGTCAAGCCGGACCTGATCATCGAGTGCGGCATCGCCCACGGCGGTTCGATCCTGTACTACGCATCCTTGCTGGAACTGCAGGGCCATGGCGAAGTGCTGGGCATCGACATCGACATCCGCCCGCACAACCGTGAGGCCATCGAGGCGCACCCGATGAGCAAGCGCGTGCGCATGATCGAAGGTTCGAGCATCGACGCCGGCATCGCCGCGCAGGTCAGGGCGCTTGCCGAAGGCAAGAAGGTCATCCTGGTGCTCGATTCCAACCACACCCACGACCACGTACTCAAGGAGTTGGAGCTGTACGCGCCGCTGGTGGCCGTGGGCAGCTACTGCGTGGTGATGGACACCGTGGTCGAAGACATGCCGGCCGATTTCTTCCCCGACCGCCCGTGGGGCCATGGCGACAACCCCAAGACCGCGGTCTGGGAATACCTCAAGGGCAACGACAGCTTCGAGATCGACTACCAGCTGCAGAACAAGCTGCTGGTCACCGTGGCACCGGACGGCTACCTGCGCCGGGTTCGCTGAGACACTCAACAACGGTTCGATTTCTTCGGCGGCAACGCCAATGGTGGTGAAGACTATGCAAGGCAATTTCTCGGCAGACCAGGCAGCCACGCTGCGCGAGCGGTTCACGCTGGTACTGATGACGCACAACCGGCCGGCGTTCCTGCAGCGCACGCTGCAGTACTACAGCGACTACCCGTGCTCGATCCTCGTGCTGGATTCCTCGACCGAATCGGCCGCGGCGATGGCAGCCGGGTACCCGGGCGTCGAGTACCTGCACCTGCCACAGTTTTCCTACCTGGGCTTCCAGGCCAAGCTGACCTATGGCGTGAACCGGGTGAGCACGCCGTTCATGGCCTTCGCCGCCGATGACGACTTCCTGCTGTTCGACGGGCTGAACCAGTCGCTGGACTTCCTTGAGGCCAACCCTGACTACGGCATATGCCATGGCTACTGCCTGAACTACCTGGCCGAAGCCACCCGGGTGAACTATTACCGGCGCAACAAGAAGGTCCGTGAAGACTACGACGCCCCGCGCGCCGAGCAGCGCCTGCTGGATTACATGGGCGAGTTCCTCCCGCCGTTTTTCGCCGTCACCCGTACTGCGCTGTTGCGCCAGTGGTTCGAGTTACTGCCCGAGGGCACCAGCTTCGAGTGGCAGGAAATCGGCCATGTGTATTTCCTGCTGACCAACGCCAAGGCGCGGGTGCTGCCGATCGCCTATGCCGTGCGTGAAACCAACTACGGTGTTTCCGAGCACAAGACCGAGGTCATTCATGTGCTGGCCTTCACCGACCCCAAGTCGGTGGCAGAGCGCGAACAGTTCGCCGACTTCCTCGCCGGCCTGCCGACCGCTATCGAGGGGCTGGACCATGCAGCACGGCGTCAGCTTGCCCTGGACAGCTTTGCCGCCATGGCCGAGGGCCTGTTCAAGGGCCGCGCGGTGACCCTGGACCTGGTCTGGGGGTCTGCCTGGAACGACCCGCTGAAGCCGCCGGTACGCACCTTCGAACCGAGCCAGTATGTCGAGATGCCGTTCTACAACCAGGCGTTCTTCGATCAGCTCACAGCGTTCGAATTCCTGATCCATGCCATGCCGGCTGGTCGCTTGCAGTTGCAGCAACTGGAACCGCTGCTGCTGCGCCAGGAGCAACTGTTGCAGGCGCATGTCAGCGACACCCCGGGCACCGTCGGCAGCCGCCTTTGGGCTGCCTTGGAGCACAACGCCTTCAACCGCGAGGTAGTGCGTCGCCTGGCCGTGCACCTGCGCGAGACCAATGAGATCGAACAGAGCGAGGCGCTGTTTGCCTGGCTGGCGCGCCTGGAAGGCGTGCTGAAGCAGAGCGGCCGCGAACTGCTCGGTAGCATGCAGTCGGGCCGCCTGCTCGACTGGCTGGAGGCGCGCAAGCCGGATGGCGCGGCAATGGCCGCGATCGACGAACACCTGGCGTTGCACCAGGGCGGCCCTCAGTTTGGCATCCTGCTGCTGGACCTGGACAACAACCAGGTCGCGCTGCAGGACACCTTCGACAGCCTGCTGGCCGGCCTTAGCAAGGCGTTCCGGATCATGGTCTTCACCACCGGTGAACCACCGATGGTCACTTCGTTGCACAACACCCTGCATTTCATCAAGGTCAGCCGCGAGGATTATGTCGAGCGTATCAACCAGCTCGCCCGGCAGTCTTCGTGCGAATGGCTGCTGCTGGCCGAGGCCGGTGACCGTTTCACCGCGACCGGTCTGTTGCGCGCCAGCCTCGAACTGCTCAACGCGCCGGATTGCCGTGCGGTCGCGGTCGACGAGATCCAGCAGCAGGCTGATGGCGCCTGGCGTGAACTGCTGCGTCCGGGGGTCAACCTGGACCTGCTGCAGACCAACCCCGCGCTGATGGCCCGCCATTGGTTGCTGCGTCGGGAGGTGCTGGTGGAGGCGGGTGGCTTCGACAAACAGTACGGCCAGGCGCTGGAGTTCGACCTGCTGCTGCGTCTGATCGAGCGTGGCGGCCTCAACGGCCTGGCCCACCTGGACGAGCCATTGCTGATTACCCCGGCACCGCAAGCCTCGGCCAGCGAGCATGCCCGCCAGGCCCTGATCCGGCACCTGACGAGCCGTGGCTACAAGGCCCAGGTCAGTACCCCGGTGGCAGGGACGTTGCGTATCGACTATCGGCATGTCGAGCGGCCGCTGGTGAGCATCCTGCTGCGCAGTCAGGACAACCTGGACGCGCTGCAGCGTTGCCTGAAGAGCATCCTGCAGCGCACCCGCTATGCCCGCTACGAGGTGCTGATCGCCGACAACGCCAGCCAGTCGCCGCAGCTGCTCGAATGGCTGGCGCAACAGCCGCAAGAGGGTGGCAAAGTGCGCGTGCTGCAAAGCGCCGAGCGCCTGAGCCCGGCGGCACTGTGCAACGCTGCCAGCGGCGAGGCCAAGGGCGACTACCTGGTATTGCTGGCATCGGATGCCGAAGTGGTCAATGCCAACTGGATCGAGGCACTGCTGAACCAGGCGCAGCGCCCGGAAGTTGGCGTGGTCGGTGCCAAGCTGCTGGATGCTGACGGCAAGCTCGCCCAGGCCGGCTTGCTGCTGGATGCCGATGCTGGCGTCACGCCTGCGTGCGCCGGTGAGGCGGGCAATGCGCCGGGCTACCTGAACTGCCTGGCCGTCGAGCAGAACCGCCCGGCAGTCTCGGCGAGCTGCCTGATGGTCCGCCGCGAGGTGTACCAGGCCCTGGAAGGCCTGGATGAAACCACCTTCGCCGAGGCCTTTGGCGATGTCGACCTGTGCCTGAAAGCAGCCGCAGCCGGTCTGCTGACGGTCTGGACCCCGCAGGTGCAGGTGATTCACTCCGGCCAGGTGGCCACGGACCCGGCGGCGCTGGCGGCGCTGCGCGCCAAATGGTCGGCGCAGTGGCCGGGTGCTGCTCTGGGCCAGGTACTGGCGCCGAGCAAGGCGGCGCTGGACTGGGTCGGGCTGATCGGCTGAAGCGGCGGGTTGCGGGGCTGGCCTGTATCTTGCTTCGAGCTGGGATACAACGCGCGCGAGTCAGAAATTTGTAGGCTGCGCGCCCGCCTGACCCTGCAACCGGGTGCCGTCGCCAGTCGATGGCGCTGCCCCTAGGATCGACGTATGTTCGACGACAAGTCCATTTTCACCTTCCGCACCAAGGGCCAGCCACCCGTCCTGCACACAGGGATGCTGGCGTGATTCCATATGCCCGACAGAGCATCGACCAGTCTGATATCAGTGCGGTCGTCGAGGTGTTGCAGTCCGACTGGTTGACCCAGGGGCCGCTGGTCGAGCGTTTCGAGCAGGCCATTGCCCAGCGCTGCGGTGCAGGCTACGCAGTGGCGGTGTGCAATGCTACCGCGGGTTTGCACCTGGCTTGCCTGGCTGCGGGGCTGGGGAGTGGTGACTGGCTGTGGACGTCTCCCATCAGTTTCGTCGCCTCGGCAAACTGTGGCCGTTACTGCGGGGCCAGCGTCGATTTCGTCGACATCGACCCGCGTACCTGGACCCTTGACGCCGAAGCGCTTGCGCTGAAACTCGAACAGGCCGCCCGACAAGGTCGCCTGCCCAAGGTAGTGGTCGCGGTGGCGTTCGCCGGGCAAAGCGCCGACATGCGTTCGATCAAGGCGTTGTCCCGCCAGTATGGTTTCACCTTGATCGAGGACGCTGCCCACGCGATCGGCGCGCGCTACGCAGGGGTGGAGGTCGGCAGTGGCGAGTTCGCCGACATGACGGTGTTCAGCTTTCACCCGGTGAAAATCATTACCTCGGCCGAAGGCGGCATGGTCCTCACCCACCGTGCCGACCTGGCCCAGCGCCTGCGCTTACTGCGCAGTCACGGGGTGACCCGCGACTCCGGCCAGATGACCGAAGAGAGCCATGGAGCCTGGTACTACCAGCAACTCGAACTGGGGTTCAACTACCGTATCACCGATCTGCAGGCAGCCTTGGGGCTTTCCCAGCTGGCGCGGTTGGATGATTTTCTTGATCGTCGTCGCGCGTTGGCGGCCCGCTACCGGACATTGCTCGCCGACCTGCCGTTAAGTCTTCAGGCACCTCAGCCGGAGGCAGAATCCGCCTGGCACCTGTTCGTGGTACGCCTGCAGGTCGATCGCATACGGCGCTCGCACCGGGAGGTCTTCGACGGGATGCGGACTGCTGGGGTCGGGGTCAATCTGCATTACATTCCCATCCACTTGCAGCCCTATTATCGCGAGCTGGGATTCAAGCCAGGGGACTTCCCGCTGGCCGAGGGCTATTACGCAGGCGCCTTGAGCCTGCCGATGTATCCGGGCCTGAGCGAGGCACAGCAGGATCATGTGGTCGACAGCCTGCGCGGGTTGCTGACATGACTGAGCGCAGGGAAAACAACGTCGCGATCATTCCGGCCCGTGGTGGCAGCAAACGGATCCCGAGCAAGAACCTCAAGAACTTTGCCGGGCTGCCGATCATTGTCCACTCGATTCGTGCGGCACTCGCCAGTGGCTTGTTCGATCAGGTGGTGGTCAGCACGGACGATGCGGATATCGAAGCGGTGGCTCGGGAGCATGGTGCGCAGGTGCCGTTTCGTCGCCCCGCGCACCTGGCTGACGACCATGCGACCACCCATGCGGTGGTCAGCCACGCCCTGGAGGTGCTGACCCGCCAGGGCCAGGTGCTGACCCATGCCTGTTGCATCTATGCCACTGCGCCTTTCCTGCAGCAGCGTTTCCTGCACGAGGGGCTGGCGCTGCTGCGCCAGCACCCTGAGCGCGCTTTCGCCTTTTCGGTGAGCGGTTTCGGCTTCCCTGTCCAGCGGGCGCTGACCCTGGATGCCGAGGGGGCGTTAGTGCCCCTGAATCCGCAGTTCCGCGAGACCCGCTCGCAGGACCTGGCGCCGGCCTACCAGGATGCCGGCCAGTTCTACTGGGGGCGGGTGGAGGCCTGGTTGCAGAACGAGGTCCTTTATTCCGAGCGCAGCTTGCCAGTGATCATCCCCCGGCACCTGGTGCAGGACATCGACACCGAGGACGACTGGCTGCGCGCGCAGTACCTGTACGCAGCGCTCAAGGCCGGAGGGGAGCTGGACTCATGAAGGTGCTGATCCGGGCTGACGCGTCCTCGTCCATCGGGATTGGTCACACGGCGCGTTGCCTGACATTGGCACAGGCGCTGCGTGCACAGGGGGCGCAGGTCAGTTTTGCCTGTTGCCTGCTTGACGGCCACCGCCGGGTTGCCATCGAGCAGGCGGGGTTCGAGGTCTTTGCCTGGCGGCAACCCAAGCATTTGCCGGGCATCGAGCACTGGGCGGCGGACATCGCCGCGCTGCGCGCCGTGTTGCCGGCGAATGCCGGGTTCGACTGGGTGATCGTCGATCATTACGCCCTGGATGCGCGCTGGGAGCAGGCTGCCCGGGCATTCGCCCGGCGTATCGCAGTGATCGATGACCTGGCCGACCGTGATCACGCGGCCGACCTGCTGCTGGATCAGAATTTCGGCGCCAGCGAGGCGCGTTACGCAACCCGCCTGACAGCGGCCTGTCGGCGTTTGCTGGGGCCACGCTATGCGCTGGTCCGGCCTGCCTTCCAGGGCCCGGCAATTACCCCGCCGCCGCAGGCGCGACGGGTGCTGGTCAGCTTTGGTGGTTTCGACGTGGCAGGCATGCTGCCGCGCACCTTGCAGGCGCTGGCCGGGCTGGAGGGGCTGCAGGTGACCTGCATCGCCGGGCTCGGCAGCGCCCAGGGCGAAGAGTTGGTCCGGCTGTGCGCCGGGCGGGAGGGCTGGGAGCTGCATGACTATGTCGATGACATGCCGGCGCGGATGGCGGCGGCAGACCTGTTCATCGGCGCCGCCGGCGGCACCACCTGGGAGCGCGCCGCGCTGGGCTTGCCGAGCCTGTGCGTGAGCGTGGCGGACAACCAGCGGGGCGCTGCCGAAGCCATGGCCCGGGCGGGCATGCACCTCTACCTGGGCGATGCCGAACAGGTCGACGTGCCGGCGCTGCGCCAGGCGATCGCCTTGCTGCTGGGTAATCAGGGGCTGCGCCAGAGTTTCGCCGAGCGCAGTCGTTCTCTCGTCGATGGCCGCGGTGCGCAGCGCGTGGCGGTGGCCCTGCTGGGCGAGCACCTGGTGCTGCGCCCGGCCCGTACTGAAGATGCACGGCTGTTGTTCGACGGGCGTGACGCGCCGGAAGTACGGCGTCGTTCGCAGCAGGGGCAAGCGCTGCACTGGCCCGAACATCAAGCCTGGCTGGCTGCGACCCTGGCCGACCGGCAGCGGCTGCTGTTGATCGCCGAGAGCGCCGACGGGCCGGTCGGCAGCGTGCGCTACGACCGCTTGCCGGGGCAGCGTGCACGGGTGTCGCTGTACCTCTTCGCGGGGCGTTTCGGGCTGGGCTGGGGCAGGGCGCTGCTCGCCCGGGGCGAGGCTTGTGCACGCCAGCGATGGCCGGACCTGCTGGCGATCGAGGCCCAGGTGCTACCGGACAATCAGGCGTCATTGCAATTATTCGCGGGTGCCGGTTTCGTGCAGTCGCCGTGCTCGTTCGAGCGGGTTTTCCAGGAGTAGCCCATGCACAGTTTCAACATCGGCCATCGCCTTGTCGGCGCGGACCAGCCACCGCTGGTGATCGCGGAGATGAGCGGCAATCACAACCAATCGCTGGCGCGCGCCCTGGAGATCGTCGAGGCTGCCGCTGCTGCCGGTGCCCATGCACTGAAGTTGCAGACCTACACCGCCGACACCATGACCCTGGATCTCGCCCATGGCGAGTTCTTCATCGCCGACCCGGACAGCCTCTGGCAGGGGTCGTCGCTCTACGCGCTTTACCAGAAGGCCCATACCCCCTGGGAATGGCATCGACCGATCTTCGAGCGGGCCCGTGAACTGGGCATGCTGGCGTTTTCCACGCCCTTTGACGAAACCTCGGTGGACTTCCTGGAAAGCCTGGATGTGCCGGCCTACAAGATCGCCAGCTTCGAGAACACCGACCTGCCGCTGATCCGCAAAGTGGCGGCCACCGGCAAGCCACTGATCATCTCCACGGGCATGGCCAGCCTGGCGGAACTCGAGCGCACCGTTCAGGCGGCGCGGGAGGCGGGGTGTCGCGACCTGGTGCTGCTCAAGTGCACCAGCACCTACCCGGCGAGCCCGCACAACAGCAACGTGCTGACCATCCCGCACATGCGCGAACTGTTCGGTTGCCAGGTCGGGTTGTCCGATCACTCGCTGGGTGTCGGTGTGGCCGTGGCAGCGGTGGCCCTGGGGGCTACGGTCGTGGAAAAGCACTTCACGCTCGACCGTAGCGAAGGTGGCGTGGATGCGGCGTTCTCCCTGGAGCCGGGGGAAATGGCCGCGCTGGTGCAGGAAACCGAGCGCGGTTGGCAGGCGCTGGGGCAGGTGCACTACGGCGCAACCCAGGCCGAGCAGGCTTCGCGACGCTTCCGTCGCTCGCTGTACGTGGTGCGCGACATGGCTGCCGGCGAGGTCTTCGACCGCAGCAATGTGCGCGCCATCCGTCCGGGCCTGGGGCTGGCGCCACGGCATCTCGATGCGGTACTAGGGCGCAAGGCCCGCCAGCCGCTCAAGCGTGGTACGGCACTGGACTGGTCGCTGCTCGACTGAGGCACGCCCCGATCGGGGTTTGCTTCCCAGAACGCGGGGCTACCAGCGCAAAGTCGAGGTGACGCATCTGGGCAAAATGTGCGATTGTCTCGAAATATTCGTGACCTATCGGTCAGAGCGGGCATCTCCCTCTGTAACCGTTAATGGGGCTGGCGCGCAAACCGTCGCTTGCCTGCTCCGCCTGCTGCCCGGTCCACCCGGCAGCAGATCCCGTTATTCTGGCGCTGCTCGAGTCATCCGGGCGGCGGTATCGAGCTGTTTTTTTTTGGGAAGCCATGATGATCGGCATTAAAAGCATCGCGAGCTATGTGCCCGCTTCCGGCCTGGACAACTATGTGCAAGGCGCGAAATTCGGCAAGGACGAAGAGTTCATGTTCGGCAAGATCGGCGCGAGCTTCCTGCCGCGCAAGGATGCTGAGCAGGAAACTTCCGATCTGTGCGTGGAGGCGGTCAACAACCTGTTCGCTGCCAACCCGCAACTCAAGCGCGAGTCGATCGATGCGCTGATCGTGGTTACCCAGAATGGCGACGAGGAAGGCCTGCCGCACACCGCAGCCATCGTCCAGCACAAGCTCGGCCTGCCGACCCACGTCGCGGCTTTCGACATTTCCCTGGGTTGCTCCGGCTACGTCTATGGCATCTATGCGCTCAAGGGCTTCATGGAGGCCACGGGCCTGAAGAACGGCCTGCTGGTGACGGCTGACCCGTATTCCAAGATCGTCAACCCCGAAGACCGCAATACCACCATGCTGTTCGGCGATGCCGCCACCGCCACCTGGATGGGTGAAGATGCCACCTGGCAGCTGGGCAAGTCGAAGTTCGGCACCGATGGCGCTGGCGCACCGCACCTCAAGGTGACCGATGGCGAGTTCTACATGAACGGCCGTCAGGTGTTCAATTTCGCCCTGATCAAGGTGCCGGCGCACCTGCATGAGCTGCTGGGCGAGTCGGGCCTGGAGAACAAGGATATCGATGCCTTCTGCATCCACCAGGGCAGCGCGGCGATCGTCGATGCCGTGGCGCGGCGCTTCGAGGAAGACCCGGAAAAATCCCAGGCCGACAAATTCGTCAAGGACATGCTGGAGACTGGCAATACCGTATCGTCCAGTGTTCCGCTGCTGTTGCAGAAGCACATGTTCGACGGCAGCTGGAAGCGTGTGGCCATCAGCGGCTTCGGCGTCGGCCTGTCGTGGGGCTCGGCGATTCTCTACAAGGCTGAATAACTGCCGCCATTAGGTTAACCTTCGGCGTTTCGCAGGTAAGGGAAGCTCAACCCATGAGCGAGTTTTTCCAGCGTAACGCGCAAGTGCTGCAGCGCCGCTGGCCGGCGCTGCTGGAGCGCCTGCAGGGCGAGGCAGGCGAGGCCCTCGAGGTCGATCTGGTGGAAGGCCTGGGGTCGACCCTGAGCGTCTCCGGCATCCAGCTCACCAGCCGCCACGACCGTCTCGCAGAAGCGCGCCTGCAGGCGCAGAGCCTGCCTGCAGACAGTTCCACACTTCACCTCTATGGCGCCGGCCTGGGCGATCTGCAGCGCGTGCTGCTGGAGCGGCCAGGGCTTGTACGGCTTCGCGTGTACCTGCTCAATGGCGCCCTGTTTCAGCTGGTGCTGCAACTGCTCGATCAGTCCGACTGGCTGGCCGACCCCCGGGTCGAGCTGGCCTACGCTGGCGACAGTGGGGAAATCGCCCTGCCGTTCTTCGCCTTGCCGTCGGAGCTGGTGCTGGCCGATGACTTCAATGCGAAGATTCGCGATCGGCTGATCAGCGAAGCTCACCTGGCAGACAACAACCGTGCCTTCGATGTGGCCGACCCGCGCCTGCAGCAGCTGCTTGAAGACAGCTTGCCGCTGCTGCGACAGGATCCTGATGTGGCTGGGCTGTTCGCGACCCAGGCGGGGCGTGACTGCTACGTGATTGCCACGGGGCCGAGCCTGGCCGGGCACCTGCCGGCCCTGGCAAGGGTTCGTGCGCAGGCCGAGCGGCCGCTGTTCATCTGCGTCGACACCGCATACCTGCCACTGCTGCGCGCTGGCATCCAGCCGGACATCGTGGTCAGCGTCGACCACAAGATCCGCATCCATCACTTGCCGCCGGATGATTCGGCGGCAACCACCCTGGTGTACATGCCGATGCTGGATGTCGAGTTGCTCGGCAGCTGGCGCGGGCCGCGCTACAGCGCCTATTCCGGCAGTGCGCTGTATGCCCAGGTGCGTGAAGCGATACCGCGTGCCGAACTGTTCGTGGGCGGCAGCGTGATTCACCCGGCGACGGACCTGGCGGTGAAGATGGGGGCCGGCACAATCACGCTGTTCGGTGCCGATTTCGCCTTTCCTGGCGACCGCACCCACACCGGCTGGGATGATGGGGTGCTCGGCCCGGTGGTCTCGGCAGCACGTCACTGGGTGCTGGATGGCAATGGCCAGCGTGTGCGTACCCAATTGAACTTCCGTGGTTATCTGATCGAACTGGAGCGCTTTATCGCGCAGCATCCCGAGGTGCGCTTCCATAACACCAGCCGGGCCGGCGCGCTGATCGCTGGCACCACCTACGACCCGGAGTTCTGCCCATGAATGCTGCCAGGCACTGTGCTGCGGCCCGCGAGTGCGCCGCGCTGTTCCGTCTGGGGCGGGATGTGCAGGGGGCGCTGCGCATGGTCGAGCTGTTCGACGGTGTGTTGTCGCTGGTCGAACCCCAGGCGGGGGCGGTGGTCCTTCAGGCCATGCTTGATGCGCAGCAACGCCAGGACTGGTTGGCACTGGCCGACTACCTCGAATACGAACTGCTGCACCTGATCGAACAGGCCCCTTTGCCCTGAAGTGTGACGAGCGTCACATTCCGCTTGCGGCTGTCGCGCCGCAGGGCAGGGCTGCAAGGCCCGGTTTGCAAGGGGTGGCGCGGTGATGGCATTTTTTTTTGGAAAACCCCTAAAGCAACTTGCAAACCTGACGATAACCATTACGAAGGTTCTCTAGGCCACACCCGGCGGACGCCAGGGCCGGAAGCCGCAGTATCCATCCAACGAGGAATTCGTCATGGCATTAACCGTAAACACCAACACCACTTCGCTGGGCGTGCAGAAGAACCTGAACAAAGCTTCCGACTCGCTGAGCACCTCGATGACCCGTCTGTCTTCCGGCCTGCGTATCAACAGCGCCAAAGACGACGCCGCCGGCCAGCAGATCGCCAACAAGCTGCAGACCATGGTCACCGGTACCACCGTTGCGATCAAGAACGCCAACGACGGTAACTCGATCACCCAGACCGCTGAAGGCGCGCTGTCGGAAATCACCAACATCCTGCAGCGTATGCGTGAACTGGCCCTGCAGGCACGTAACGACTCCAACGGCACCACTGAACGCGCAGCGCTGAACAAAGAATTCGCGGCCAAGTCGGACGAGATCACTCGTATCGCTTCGTCCACCACCTACGGCACCAGCAAGCAGCTGCTGAACGGTTCCGCTGGCACCATGGAGTTCCAGGTTGGCGCGATGACTGGCACCAGCCAGATCCTGAGCGTTACCATGACTTCGTCGTTCGCCGCTTCGACCCTGGCTGTCGGCACCGGCACCCTGGCGATCTCGGGTACTTCGGACTCCGCCGTTCACACCGCTGTTGACGGTGCCATCACCGCGATCGACGCCGCCCTGCAAACCGTTGACAACAAGAAGTCGGACCTGGGTGCCATCCAGAACCGCTTCCAGTCGACCATCAACAACCTGCAGAGCATGAACGAGAACTCGGCTGCCGCCATGGGCCGTGTTCAGGACACCGACTTCGCCGCAGAAACCGCTCAGCTGACCAAGCAGCAGACCCTGCAGCAAGCTTCGACCGCAGTTCTGGCCCAGGCCAACCAGCTGCCATCCGCCGTACTGAAGCTGCTTCAGTAATAGTGCGATGAAGTTCGGCGAGGGGGTGCATGCGCACTCTCTCGCTTTTTACTTTCAGAGGTGAAGTGCGATGGACATAAGCGTCAAGTCGAGCCCGTCGTATCAGATGTCATCGGTAGTCGCCAGCATCCAGAAGGATGACTCGGCTGACAAGGCCTCCGGGCAAGCCCGCAAGGCATCGCAGGAAGACGCTCCCAAGAGCGAGGTCGAGTTGCATTCGGCCGTCAAGGAAATACAGGATTTTGTCCAGTCGTTGCAGCGCAACCTGGAATTTTCGGTGGATGATTCCACCGGTACGTGGGTCGTCAAGGTCGTTGCCCGCGACAGCGGGGAAGTGATCCGACAGATTCCGTCGGAAACCGCGCTGGAGCTGGCTCGCAGCCTGCATGACGTCAATAGTCTGCTCTTCGATGAGAAAGCCTGACGGCCCGCAGGTCATTTGAACGGTTGCGCGGGTGTCGCTGAGGCATCCCGGTTTTTCGGCGTCAACCAGAAAAGGAGGATGTAATGGCAAGTCCAATTCTACCGAGTTTGGGGCTGGGTTCCGGTCTCGATACTACGGCCATTGTGAAGGCCCTGGTTAATGCTGAGAAAACCCCCAAGCAGGGGCAGCTCGATCGTCGCACGTCGGCAAACACGGCCTCGATCTCGGCGGTAGGTAGCCTGAAAAGTGCGCTGGCTGCCTACAAGACTGCGATGGACAAGCTCAATGACAGCGCCAACCCTGCGTTCATCGGTTCTGTGGCTGCCACTTCCAATGACAAGTATGTCAAGGCCACTGCCGGCAGCACGGCAGTCAACGGCAACTACTCGGTTCAGGTTTCGCAGCTGGCAACGGCCTCGCGTGTGGCCAGCCAGCGCTATACCGACAGCAGTTCGGTGGTATCCGCCAGTGGCGGTACGCTGACGCTTACCCAGAATGGTACCAGCCTCGATGTCACCATCCCGGCCAACGCCACGCTGCAGCAGACCCGCGACGCGATCAACGCCCAGGCCACGTCCAAGGGCTTTACTGCCAACATCGTCAACGACGGTACCGGTTCGCGCCTGGTGCTGAGCTCCGAGACCATGGGCAAGGATTCGGACATCACCGTTTCGGGCGTGTTGACCATCGATCCTTCGACACAGATGACCGATGCCGGAGGTGCTGGCCGCATCGGTGACCTGGCCATGGATGCCGAGTTCGACATCGACGGCATGAAGCTCACCAGCAAATCGAACAAGGTCGATAATGCTATCAGCGGCATGACCTTCGAGTTGCTGTCCAAGACCGAAGCCCTGTCGCCGGTGTCCATCACCGTCACAGCGAACACCGACGGCCTGAAGAAGTCGGTGCAGTCTTTCGTCGATGCCTACAACGCCCTGGTCGGCACCATCAACAACGTCAGTGTGTCGACCAAGGCTGCAGATGGCACCTGGAACACCCCGGCGCTGTCGGGTGACCCTGCAGTGCGCAGCATGCTGACGGCGCTGCGCAACGAGCTGGTGGTGCCGGGTAGCAATGGCTCAGGGCAGCTCAGCGTGCTCTCGCAGCTGGGTATCAACACCGTCCAGGGAACTGGCCTGCTGGAGTTCGACAGCACCAAGTTCACCAAGGCGATCAATGATCAGAAGCTGGGTGGCGAAGTCCAGAACCTGTTCAATGGTGATGGCGGCCTGCTCGATCGCATGAGCAAGGCCATGGAGCCGTTCTCTGCGACCGGTGGTGTGCTGGATGAGCGTAGCAAGTCGCTCGAAGCGACCAAGAAGAGCCTGAGCCTGGAGCAGAGCTCCCTGGATGCGCGCATCAAGGACCTGGAAGCCTCGCTGACCAAGAAGTACAACACCATGGACACCCTGGTGGGGCAGTTGAACTCGCAGCGAGACAGTGTGCTGTCGATCTTCGAAGCCATGTCCGCCCAGCAGAAGAACTCCTGACGGGGCGTGATGCATAGTGCGGGCACAGCCATGGCGCTGTGCTCCAGTGCCAAAAGCCCGACAGCGCGTGACGCTCTGTCGGGCTTTTTGTATTCTCCCTAAAGTTTTTTGACGCCGCGCCGATAGCCCGGTCATACAGCAACCCCGTAGTGACGAGGTACCCCATGAATCCAATGTTAGCCCTTCGGCAGTACCAGAAGATTGGCGCCCAGGCGCAGACCTCCGAGGCGAGCCCTTATCGTCTGGTGCAGATGTTGATGGAAGGCGGCCTGGACCGCATTGCGCAGGCCCATGGTGCGATGCAGCGCAAGGACATCGCCGGCAAGGGTATCGCCATCGGCAAGGCCATCGGCATCATCGGCGGGCTGCGTGAAGGCCTGGACCGCGACAACATGACCGACGAGCTCAACCGTCTCGACAGCCTCTATCTGTACATGACGCGCCGCCTGAGCGAGGCCAACATGCAGAACGATCCGGCAATCCTCGACGAGGTCAGGGACCTGCTGATCACTGTCAAGGAAGGCTGGGACGCGATCGGCGCGCAGTAGGGGGGTGTATGAGCAAGGTAATCGAGCGTATCGAGCAGACCCGTGACGAGTTGCTGGCGGCGTTGGCCAGTCGCGACTGGCAGGCGGTCGGCGAGCTTGACCTTGCGTGCCGTGTCTGTGTCGAGGATGTGCTGGCCGAAGCGCTCAGCAATGAGGCTGCGGTGCGTTCGAGTCTTGAGGGGTTGCTGGTGGTCTACGGGCAATTGATTGATGTTGCAAGCGGCGAGCGTCAATCAATAGTCGACGAGATGACACAAATCCGTCAGGCGAAAAGCGCGGCCAAGGTATACCATCTGTTCACTTGACCACAGATTCGCAAAAAGCCGTGCGCCATTAATTTGACTGCATGGGTTTTTTTGACTTTACTAGTGGCTGTTTTCGAAATTCAGACGTCCGAACACTGACCATTCAGTCGGAGATGTCGAGCATGCCCTGTGAGGGGCGCCGATATGACTAGGGAAGTTGCTATTGCATGTGGCGTGAAACCAAGATTCTCCTGATCGATGACGACAGCGCCCGCCGCCGCGATCTGGCGGTGGTTCTGAACTTTCTCGGCGAAGAAAACCTCCCATGCTCCAGCCAGGACTGGCAGCAGGCAGTAGGGAGCCTGTCTTCGAGTCGCGAAGTGCTCTGCGTGTTGATCGGTACCGTCAATGCTCCAGGCACTGTGCTTGGGTTGCTTAAGACAGTGGCTGGGTGGGATGAGTTCCTTCCGGTTCTGCTGATTGGCGAAATTTCTTCTGCGGACTTCCCGGAAGAGCTGCGCCGTCGGGTTCTGTCCAACCTCGAGATGCCGCCGAGCTACAGCCAGCTGCTCGATTCGCTGCACCGTGCCCAGGTCTACCGTGAAATGTACGACCAGGCCCGCGAGCGCGGTCGTCAGCGCGAGCCCAACCTGTTCCGCAGCCTGGTCGGCACCAGCCGTGCCATCCAGCACGTGCGGCAGATGATGCAGCAGGTGGCCGATACCGACGCCAGCGTGCTGATCCTCGGTGAGTCCGGCACTGGCAAGGAAGTGGTGGCGCGCAACCTGCACTACCATTCCAAGCGCCGCGAAGCGCCGTTCGTGCCGGTCAACTGCGGGGCGATCCCGGCCGAATTGCTGGAAAGCGAATTGTTCGGCCATGAGAAGGGCGCCTTTACCGGCGCGATCACCAGCCGTGCCGGGCGCTTCGAGCTGGCCAACGGCGGTACCCTGTTCCTCGACGAAATCGGCGACATGCCGCTGCCGATGCAGGTCAAGCTGCTGCGCGTGCTGCAGGAGCGCACCTTCGAGCGCGTGGGCAGCAACAAGACCCAGAGCATCGACGTGCGCATCATTGCGGCGACCCACAAGAACCTCGAAACCATGATCGAGGACGGGACGTTCCGCGAAGACCTGTATTACCGCCTCAATGTGTTCCCGATCGAGATGGCGCCATTGCGCGAGCGGGTGGAAGACATTCCGCTGCTGATGAACGAGCTGATCTCGCGCATGGAGCACGAGAAGCGCGGTTCGATCCGCTTCAACTCGGCGGCGATCATGTCGCTGTGCCGCCACGGCTGGCCGGGCAACGTCCGCGAGCTGGCCAACCTGGTCGAGCGCATGGCGATCATGCATCCGTACGGCGTGATCGGGGTGTCGGAGCTGCCGAAGAAGTTCCGCTACATCGATGATGAAGACGAGCATCTGGTCGACAGCCTGCGCAGCGACCTCGAAGAGCGCGTGGCAATCAATGGTCACACCCCGAACTTCAGCAACCATGCGATGTTGCCGCCAGAGGGGCTGGACCTCAAGGACTACCTGGGCAGCCTCGAGCAGGGCCTGATCCAGCAGGCGCTGGACGATGCCAACGGTATCGTTGCGCGCGCGGCTGAACGTTTGCGCATACGCCGGACCACCCTGGTCGAGAAGATGCGCAAGTACGGCATGAGTCGCCAGGGTGGTGAGGACCAGGCGGAAGACTGATTCCGCCTGTGCCGGCCTCTTCGCGCCGAACCGCCGCGAAGAGGCCGGGCTTGTAGAAGCAAATCCCCATCCCCGGCACGGCTATTGCTACACCGCTGGCACCACACCGTTTTTATGACGGTCAGCCACGCGAGAGAGCACGATGCCCCAGGCCGCCCACTTTTCCCGAGTCCCTGATCCGCAGGGGCGTACCCCGGTCGAACAGGAGAGTCGACAGGGGCTGGAGCAGGCATTCGCCCTGTTCGATCAGGTATCCAGCCAGCTCAACCAGTCCTACGGCATGCTCGAAGCCCGTGTCAGCGAGCTCAAGGGCGAGCTGGCGGTGGTCGGCCAGCAGCGCATGGTCGAGCTGAACGAGAAGGAGCGCCTGGCCAACCGCCTGCAGAACCTGCTCGACCTGTTGCCGGGCGGAGTGATCGTGATCGACGACCAAGGCCTGGTGCGTGAAGCCAATCCGGCAGCCTGCGAATTGCTCGGCGAGCCTCTGGTCGGCCAGCTGTGGCGCCAGGTCATCGCCCGCAGCTTCGCCCCGCGCAAGGACGACGGCCATGAAGTCTCGCTGCGTGATGGCCGACGCCTGTCCATTGCTACCCGCTCGCTGGACGCCGAACCTGGCCAGCTGGTGTTGCTCAACGACCTGACTGAAACCCGTCGCCTGCAGGATCAGCTGGCCCGGCATGAGCGCCTGTCTTCGCTGGGGCGCATGGTCGCCTCGCTGGCGCATCAGATCCGCACGCCGCTGTCGGCGGCCATGCTCTATGCCAGCCACCTGGCCGACAGCGAGCGTGAGCTTGCGCCAGAAACCCGCCAGCGCTTTGCCGCTAGCCTCAAGGAGCGCCTGCACGAACTGGAACACCAGGTGCGCGACATGCTGGTGTTTGCCCGTGGCGAGCTGCCGCTGGGGGATCGGCTGACCCCGAAGGGCCTGTTCCAGGCCCTCCAGCAAGCTGCCCAGCCCCATGTGCAAGGGCATGCGGTGCGCTGGCAGTGCGACAGCCATCTGGGTGAGTTGCTGTGCAATCGCGACACCCTGGTCGGTGCCTTGCTCAACCTGATCGAGAACGCCTTGCAGGCCAGTGACAGCCCGGCGCGGCTCAAGGTGCACCTGTTCCGTCGTGAATACACCCTGCACCTGAATATCAGCGATGCCGGCAGCGGTATCGATGCCGATCTGCTGGGACGCTTGGGTGAACCCTTCCTGACCACCAAGGCCACTGGCACCGGGCTTGGGCTGGCGGTGGTCAAGGCCGTGGTGCGTGCGCACCAGGGCAAGCTTCAGCTGCGCTCGAAAGTCGGGCGTGGCACCTGTGTAAAGGTTGAGCTGCCGCTGATCGACGGGCAGGCAGCGGAGGTCGTGTAATGGCAATCAAGGTGCTGCTGGTCGAGGATGACCGCGTTTTGCGCCAGGCGCTGGGCGATACCCTGGAGATCGGCGGGTTTGCCTTCGATGCGGTCGGCAGTGCCGAGGAGGCGCTGGAGGCAGTGCTGGGCGAGGCTTACAGCCTGGTGGTCAGCGACGTGAACATGCCGGGTATGGATGGGCATGAATTGCTGGCCCAACTGCGACGGCACCATCCACAGTTGCCGGTGTTGCTGATGACCGCCCACGCGGCCGTCGAGCGCGCCGTGGAGGCCATGCGCCAGGGGGCTGCGGATTACCTGGTCAAGCCGTTCGAGCCCAAGGCGTTGCTGAGCCTGGTCGAGCGCCACGCCGCCGGGCGCCTGACAGCGACCGACAACGAGGGGCCGGTGGCATGCGAGGCCGCCAGCCGGCACCTGCTGGAGTTGGCTGCGCGCGTGGCTCGCAGCGACTCGACCGTGCTCATCTCTGGTGAGTCGGGGACCGGCAAGGAAGTGCTGGCGCGCTATATCCATCAGCAGTCGCCGCGGGCGGCGCAGCCATTCGTGGCGATCAACTGTGCGGCGATTCCGGACAACATGCTCGAGGCCACGCTGTTCGGCCACGAAAAGGGGGCCTTCACCGGTGCCATCGCTGCCCAGGCCGGCAAGTTCGAGCAGGCTGAGGGCGGCACCTTGCTGCTCGACGAGATCTCCGAGATGCCCCTTGGCCTGCAGGCCAAGTTGTTGCGCGTGTTGCAGGAGCGTGAAGTGGAGCGGGTGGGTGGGCGTAAGCCGATCGCCCTGGACATCCGGGTGCTGGCTACCAGCAACCGCGACATGGCAGGTGAAGTGGCGGCGGGGCGCTTCCGTGAAGACCTGTACTACCGCCTTTCGGTATTCCCGCTGGCCTGGCAGCCGTTGCGCGAGCGTGCTGGCGATATCCTGCCGCTGGCCGAGCGCTTGCTGGCGCGCCACGTGGCGAAGATGAAGCACGCGCCGGTACGGCTGTCTGCCGAGGCGCGTGCCTGCCTGCAGGCGCATGCCTGGCCGGGCAACGTGCGCGAGCTGGACAACGCCTTGCAGCGGGCGTTGATCCTGCAGCAGGGCGGAGTGATTGAAGCGGCGGATTTCTGTCTGGCAGGCGCCATTCCATTGTCGGCAGGCGTGGTGGCCACTGTATCGCCACTGCCGGCGGATGTGGCGATGAACTCAGGTGGCTTGGGCGACGACATGCGTCGCCATGAGTTCCAGATGATCATCGACACCCTGCGCGCCGAGCGCGGTCGGCGCAAGGAAGCGGCCGAAAAACTGGGCATCAGCCCGCGTACCTTGCGCTATAAGCTCGCGCAGATGCGTGATGCCGGGCTCGATGTTGAAGCCAGCCTGTTCGGCTGAAACAGTCATTTATATCTTTGCGCTGCGTGCTGGCACATGAGTTGCTAGTTCAGGGCTATCCGCCGCATGAGTGTCAAAAAAATGCGGCCGCCGGAGAGAGAAGGTCATGAGCCAAGGTGTTGAATTCAATCGTCTGATGTTGGACATGCGGGCCATGCAGGCCGATGCCATGTCACTGCCCAAAACCACCGCTGCCCCCGAGCTGGCGCCTGGTCAAAGCAGCTTCGCCGACATGCTTGGCCAGGCCATCGGCAAGGTCAACCAGACCCAGCAGGCGTCGACCCAGCTCGCCAATGCCTTCGAGATCGGCAAGAGCGGCGTCGACCTGACTGACGTGATGATCGCCTCGCAGAAAGCCAGCGTGTCCATGCAGGCGTTGACTCAGGTACGCAACAAGCTGGTCCAGGCGTACCAGGACATCATGCAGATGCCGGTTTGAGGACGGAAGTAAGTCATGGCTGAAGCAGTCGTCGATAACGCCCCCGCCAAGAGCGGTGCGCCAGGTTCCAAGCCAGCGCGTTTCAACATGGCGTTCCTGGAAAACATCTCGCAGATGCCCATGCTGCGTCAGGTCGGCCTGCTGGTCGGGTTGGCGGCGAGCGTGGCGATCGGCTTCGCCGTGGTGCTGTGGTCGCAGCAGCCGGATTACCGGCCGCTGTACGGCAGCCTGGCCGGCATGGACACCAAGCAGGTCATGGACACCCTGGCCTCTGCCGATATTCCCTATCACGTCGAGCCCAACTCCGGTGCTCTGCTGGTCAAGGCCGACGACCTCTCCCGTGCGCGCCTGAAACTGGCGGCTGCCGGCGTGGCGCCGAGCGATGGCAATGTCGGCTTCGAACTGCTCGATAAGGAACAGGGGCTGGGCACCAGCCAGTTCATGGAAGCCACCCGTTATCGCCGCAGCCTGGAAGGCGAGCTGGCGCGAACCGTTTCCAGCCTGAACAACGTCAAGGCTGCGCGCGTGCACCTGGCGATCCCGAAAAGCTCGGTGTTCGTGCGTGACGAGCGCAAGCCAAGCGCTTCGGTGCTGGTCGAGCTGTACCCGGGCCGTTCGCTGGAAGCGGGCCAGGTCATGGCCATCGTCAACCTGGTCGCCACCAGTGTGCCCGAGCTGGACAAGTCGCAAGTCACCGTGGTCGACCAGCGCGGCAACCTGCTCTCCGAGCAGTTGCAGGACACCGCGCTGACCATGGCCGGCAAGCAGTTCGACTACAGCCGCCGCATGGAAGGCATGCTCACCCAGCGTGTGCATAACATCCTGCAGCCGGTGCTGGGCAATGATCGCTACAAGGCCGAGGTGTCCGCCGATCTGGACTTCAGTGCGGTCGAGTCGACCTCCGAGCAGTTCAACCCGGACCAGCCGGCGCTGCGCAGCGAGCAGGCGGTCAATGAGCAGCGCGCCAGCAGCCAGGGCCCGCAAGGTGTACCGGGTGCGCTGAGCAACCAGCCGCCAGGCCCGGCGTCGGCGCCGCAAACCACCGGGGGCGCAGCCGGGGCGGCCGCTGCCATCCAGCCTGGTCAGCCGCTGGTGGATGCCAATGGCCAGCAGATCATGGACCCGGCCACTGGCCAGCCGATGCTGGCGCCATACCCGTCGGACAAGCGTGAGCAGACCACCAAGAACTTCGAACTGGACCGCTCGATCAGCCACACCCGCCAGCAGCAAGGTCGCCTGACCCGCCTGTCGGTGGCGGTAGTGGTCGACGACCAGGTCAAGGTGGATGCCAATGGTGAAACCAGCCGTGCCCCATGGGGTGCCGAAGACCTGGCGCGCTTCACTCGCCTGGTGCAGGACGCTGTGGGCTTCGATGCCAGCCGTGGCGACAGTGTGACCGTGATCAACGTGCCGTTCGCCGCCGACCGTGGCGAAGAGATCGCCGATATCGCGTTCTACCAGCAACCGTGGTTCTGGGACATCGTCAAGCAGGTGCTGGGCGTGCTGTTCATCCTGGTGCTGGTGTTCGGTGTGCTGCGTCCGGTCCTCAACAACATCACCGGTGGCGGCAAGCAGGCTGCTACGGACAGCGACATGGAACTGGGCGGGATGATCGGTCTGGATGGCGAACTGGCCAGCGACCGTGTCAGCCTCGGTGGCCCGTCAAGCATTCTGTTGCCGAGCCCGACCGAGGGTTACGAAGCACAGCTCAACGCAATCAAAGGCCTGGTGGCCGAAGACCCGGGCCGCGTAGCCCAGGTCGTCAAAGAGTGGATCAACGCCGATGAGTGACAATCGAGCCATTACCGCCAAGCTGAGCCGTGTCGACAAGGCCGCGATCCTGCTGCTGTCGCTCGGTGAGACCGATGCTGCGCAAGTGCTGCGGCACATGGGCCCGAAGGAAGTGCAGCGGGTGGGTGTGGCGATGGCGCAGATGGGCACCGTGCACCGCGAGCAGGTCGAGCAGGTGATGAGCGAGTTCGTCGAGATTGTCGGCGACCAGACCAGCCTGGGCGTGGGCTCTGACGCCTACATCCGCAAGATGCTCAACCAGGCCCTGGGCGAGGACAAGGCCAACGGCCTGGTCGACCGCATCCTGCTCGGTGGCAACACCAGCGGCCTGGACAGCCTCAAGTGGATGGAGCCACGTGCCGTGGCCGATGTGATCCGTTACGAGCACCCGCAGATCCAGGCCATCGTGGTCGCCTACCTCGATCCCGACCAGGCCGGTGAAGTGCTGAGCAACTTCGACCACAAGGTGCGCCTGGACATCGTCCTGCGCGTGTCGTCGCTCAATACCGTGCAGCCGGCGGCGCTCAAGGAGCTGAACCAGATTCTCGAGAAGCAGTTCTCGGGCAACTCCAACGCCGCGCGCACCACCCTGGGCGGCATCAAGCGCGCCGCCGACATCATGAACTTCCTCGACAGCTCGGTGGAAGGTGCGCTGATGGACGCGATTCGCGAAATCGACAGCGACCTGTCGGAGCAGATCGAAGACTTGATGTTCGTCTTCAACAACCTGGCCGATGTCGACGACCGCGGCATCCAGGCGCTGCTGCGCGAAGTTTCATCCGACGTGCTGGTGGTGTCGCTCAAGGGCGCCGACGAGCGGGTCAAGGACAAGATCTTCAAGAACATGTCCAAGCGTGCGTCCGAACTGCTGCGTGATGACCTTGAGGCCAAGGGCCCGGTTCGCGTCAGCGACGTGGAGACGGCGCAGAAGGAAATCCTCACCATCGCCCGCCGCATGGCCGAGGCCGGCGAGATCGTGCTCGGCGGCAAGGGTGCCGAGGAAATGATTTAAGCGGCAAGCTTCAAGCTACAAGCGACAAGAAAAAGCAGCCCTTGCTTGGCCTGCTTTTTCTTGAGGCTTGCAGCTTGAAGCTTGCAGCTAGTCCAGCTTTCAACTGTAGGCTTGCTGATGCCCACCAAAGAATCCCATCCCAGCGACCTGATCCGTGCCCGCGACCTCGAGGGTGTCGATGTCTGGGCGCTGCCCAGCTTCGACCCGGAGCCTGAGCCAGAACCCGAGCCAGAGCCGCAAGTCATCGAGGAAGAAGTCGAGGAGGTGCCGCTGGAAGAAGTCCAGCCGCTGACCCTCGAAGAGCTCGAAGCGATCCGCCAGGAGGCCTACAACGAAGGCTTCGCCACCGGCGAGCGTGAGGGCTTCCACAGCACCCAGCTGAAGGTGCGCCAGGAGGCCGAAGAAGCGCTCGCTGTCAAGCTGGCCAGCCTGGAGCAGCTGATGGGGCATTTGCTGGAGCCGATCGCCGAGCAGGACACGCAGATCGAACGAAGCATGGTGCATCTGGTTGCGCACATGGCGCGCCAGGTTATCGGCCGTGAACTGCGCAGCGACTCCAGCCAGATCACCCAGGTGCTGCGCGAGGCGCTGAAGCTGCTGCCGATGGGCGCCGACAACATCCGCATCCACCTCAACCCGCAGGACTTCGAGCTGGCCAAGGCCCTGCGCGAACGCCATGAGGAGAGCTGGAAGCTGCTCGAAGACGAAGCCCTGCTGCCAGGCGGCTGCCGCATCGAGACGCTGCACAGCCGCATCGACGCGACCATGGAAACCCGCATCGAGAAAGCCGTGGCGCAACTGTTCGACCAACTGCACGATCAGGCCCTGCACCCGGCGGCAGCGGACCTGTCGGTTGAACTGGACGCCCGCGATGCGCCTTGACCGCACCAGCTTCGGCAAGCGCCTGGGCGGCTACGCCCAGGCGATCGAGCTGCCGGTGCAGCCGGTGGTCGAAGGCCGCCTGTTGCGCATGGTCGGCCTCACCCTTGAAGCCGAAGGTTTGCGCGCCGCAGTAGGCGGGCGTTGCCTGGTGATCAACGACGACAGCTACCACCCGGTGCAGGTCGAGGCCGAGGTGATGGGCTTTGCCGGCAACAAGGTCTTCCTGATGCCGGTGGGCAGCATTGCCGGCATCGCGCCGGGTGCGCGCGTGGTGCCGCTGGATGACAGTGGCCGCCTGCCCATGGGCATGAGCATGCTTGGCCGGGTGCTCGATGGTGCCGGGCGCGCCCTCGACGGCAAGGGCGGCATGCGTGCCGAAGACTGGGTGCCGATGGATGGCCCGGTCATCAACCCGCTCAACCGTGACCCGATCAGCAAGCCGCTGGACGTGGGCATTCGCAGCATCAACGGCCTGCTCACCGTCGGCCGCGGCCAGCGCCTGGGCCTGTTCGCCGGTACCGGTGTGGGTAAATCGGTGTTGCTGGGCATGATGACCCGCTTTACCGAAGCGGACATCATCGTGGTCGGCCTGATTGGTGAGCGGGGCCGCGAAGTCAAGGAATTCATCGAGCACATCCTCGGCGAAGAGGGGCTCAAGCGCTCGGTGGTGGTGGCATCGCCCGCTGACGATGCGCCACTGATGCGCTTGCGCGCCGCCATGTATTGCACGCGCATTGCCGAGTACTTCCGCGACAAGGGCAAGAACGTCCTGCTGCTGATGGACTCGCTGACCCGTTTCGCCCAGGCCCAGCGCGAAATTGCCCTGGCCATCGGCGAGCCGCCGGCCACGCGCGGCTACCCGCCTTCGGTGTTCGCCAAGCTGCCCAAGCTGGTGGAGCGCGCCGGTAACGGCGAGCCTGGCGGTGGCTCGATCACCGCGTTCTACACCGTGCTGTCCGAGGGCGACGACCAGCAGGACCCGATCGCCGACTCGGCGCGGGGCGTGCTTGACGGTCACTTCGTGCTGTCGCGGCGCCTGGCCGAGGAAGGCCATTATCCGGCCATCGACATCGAGGCCTCGATCAGCCGGGTCATGCCGCAGGTGGTGGATGCCGATCATCTGCGTCAGGCGCAGAAATTCAAGCAACTGTGGTCGCGCCTGTCGCAGAGCCGTGACCTGATCAGCGTTGGCGCCTATGTCGCCGGCGGCGATCCGGAAACCGACCTGGCCATTGCCTTGCAGCCGAGGCTGGTGGACTTCCTGCGCCAGGGCCTGGACGAGAATGTCGGCATGGGCCAGAGCCGCGACGAGCTGGGGGCGATCTTCACGCCTCCGGCCAAGGGCTGATATGCCATGAGCCAGCCCGGACGCGCCGCGCGCCTGGCCCCTGTGGTCAACATGGCCGAAGAGGCTGAGCGCAAGGCCGCGCAGCGTGTGGGGCACTTCCAGCAGCAGGTGGTTCAGGCCCAGGCCAAGCTGGCCGAGCTGGAATCGTTCCGCGAAGGGTACCAGGCGCAGTGGATCAATCGCGGCGGGCAGGGCGTGAATGGCAGCTGGCTGCTCAACTACCAGCGCTTCCTGGCCCAGCTGGAAACGGCCATGACCCAGCAGCGGCAAAGCCTGCTCTGGCATGAAAACAACCTGAAAAATGCCCGTGGTACCTGGCAGCAGGCCTATGCTCGGGTGGAAGGGCTGCGCAAGCTGGTGCAGCGCTACATGGACGAGGCGCGGCGGGCCGAAGACAAGCGCGAGCAGCGGTTGCTGGACGAATTGTCGCAGCGCTTGCCGCGGCAGGGGCATTTGTAGCCAGTGCTGGCCTTGATAGTCCTGCCACGGGCTGCTAAACCTTGAAGAGTTGCATTCGCCATCATCGAAGGAATCGCTAGCATGGCAGTCGAGACTGATTTTTCGCAGGACGGGAAAAAGCTCACGATCAAGGTCAAGGGGCGCTTCGATTTCGGCAAGCATCAGGAATTCCGTGATGCCTACGAACGCCAGCCTGACAGGCCCGACTCGGTGGTGGTCGACTTGAAGGAAGCCACCTATCTGGACAGCTCTGCGCTGGGCATGCTGCTGTTGCTGCGTGACCATGCCGGCGGTGACGACTCGGACGTGCGTGTGGTACATGCCAGCTCCGACGTGCGCAAGATCCTGGCCATTTCCAATTTCGAAAAACTGTTCGACATCAGTTGAGTGCCCCGATGCCGGCCGAACAGGCATTGACCGTACTGGTGGCCGAGGACAGTGCAGTCGACCGCATGCTGCTGGCGCAGATCGTCCGCCGCCAGGGCCATCATGTGTACACCGCAGAAAATGGCGAGCAGGCCGTGGCGCTGTTCGCCGAGAAGCGTCCGCAGCTGGTGTTGCTCGATGCCTTGATGCCGGTGATGGATGGATTCGAGGCGGCGCGGCAGATCAAGATACTGGCTGGCGAGGCGCTGGTGCCGATCATCTTCCTGACCTCGCTGAACGAGGAGGATGCCCTGGTGCGTTGCCTGGAGGCCGGGGGTGACGACTTCATGGCCAAGCCCTACAGTGCGGTGATCCTCGCTGCCAAGATCCGCGCCATGGACCGCCTGCGCCGCTTGCAGGCGACCGTGCTCGAGCAGCGGGACCAGATCACCCGTCACCATCACCACTTGCTCAACGAGCAACGAGTGGCCAAGGCGGTGTTCGACAAGGTCGCGCATTCCGGTTGCATCACGGCGCCGAACATCCGTTACTTGCAGTCACCCTATGCGCTGTTCAATGGCGACCTGCTGCTGGCAGCCTTCACGCCGTCCGGCGATATGCATGTGCTGCTGGGCGATTTCACCGGCCATGGCTTGCCAGCCGCAGTCGGCGCGATGCCGCTGGCGGAAGTGTTCTATGGCATGACCGCGAAGGGCTACGGCCTGGCACAGATGCTCCGCGAGATGAACGCCAAGCTCAAACGCATCCTGCCGGTGGACATGTTCTGCTGCGCGCTGCTGCTCAACCTGAGTGTGCAGCGCGGCGCGGTGGAAGTGTGGAATGGTGGCATGCCGGACGGCTACCGGCTGTCGGCCGACGGCGACGTGCTTGACTGCCTGGGTTCGCGTCACCTGCCGCTGGGGATCCTGGCGCCGGAGCGCTTCGATGACAGCACCGAAGTGTTGCCGCTGGCGGCGGGGGAGCGCCTGTTGCTGCTGTCCGATGGCGTGGTCGATACCGCGGACGAGCAGGAGCGCCTGTTCGGTGTCGAGCGCTTGCGCGAGGTGCTGGCCGCCAATCGTGACCCGGTGCAGCTGTTCGATGAGGTGATGCAGGCCCTGGCGCGTTTTGGCGGGCGACCTCGGGATGACATCAGTCTGTGCGACATTCGCATGTTCAGTGGCGAAGAGCGGGTGCCTGCGCCGACGCTGTATTCCGACAGTGGGCGCTCCAGCCCGCTGGACTGGGCGCTGGGGTTCGAATTGCGTGGCGAAAGCCTCAAGCGATTCAACCCGGTGCCTTATCTGGTGCAGTTGTTGCAGGAAATCCATGGTCTGCGGCCGCGCACTGGCGCCTTGCACAGCGTGCTCAGTGAGCTGTATTCCAATGCCCTGGAGCATGGTGTGCTGGGCCTTGATTCACAGCTCAAACGTGATGTGCAGGGTTTTGCCGACTACTATCAGGAACGGGCCCGGCGCCTGGTGACGTTGGTCGAAGGCTTCGTGCGCATCGACCTGAAGGTGGAACCCTTGGCGGCGGGCGGGCGTCTTACCATCGAGGTCCGCGACAGTGGCGCAGGGTTCGATGTGCAGCGTGTGTTGTCGCGTCCGTCCGTGGAGCAGGCGTTGAGCGGGCGCGGGTTGCACCTGGTGCAGCGGCTTGGCAGCCAGGCCCAGTGGTGCGAAGGCGGCCGCTGCGCGCGGGTGCTGTTCGATTGGTGATGTGTCTGGAGGGCCGCAGGGCGGCTCAGGCATAATCCGGCTTGATCAAGGAGTGAGCAAGTGACTGACATGCATATTGACCACAAGGTACTCAGCGACTTGCAGGAGGTCATGGAAGATGGCTACCTGCAACTGCTGGAAACCTTTCTGGAAGACTCCGAGCGGCGCCTGAGCCAGCTGCATGAGGCCAAGAGCGCCGATGAGCTCGGCATGGCCGCGCACAGCTTCAAGGGCAGCAGCAGCAACATGGGTGCTGTCGGCCTTGCGCAGTTGTGCCAGCAGCTGGAAGAGCGGGTGAGGGTGCGACCGCTGTATGGCATTGAAGACCTGATCAACCGCATCGACCAGGAATATCTGGAAGTGCAGTGCTTCTATCGTGGCGAGCATGAGCGCGTTTCGGCGAGCTGATGGCAAGTTGGCGCAACTTTTGCAGCTCTCTGGCCAGATGATATTCCAGTTTCTGGCGCGGAGACCGCTCAATGCCTGTCGCACCCAACCCTTTGTTGCAAGCCAACACCCTGAGCAAGCCGTCGAGCGCGGGTTCCTCGCGGGTGGACAAGCCACTGCAGCCGGCGGGTGGGCAGGGCGGCGGCTTCGATCAGGTCATGGCCGGGCAGGGGCGGGACAAGGCGCCCGTGCGCAACGACAAGGTGGCTCAGCCCGACCCGAAGGACAAACCCGAGGTAGCCCAGGGCGGCAAGAAGCAGGCTGCCGATAAACCGGCGGTTGCCGATGACGGCAACAAATTGCCAGCAGACGATACGGCGTCGGCCACTGCCGATACGGCGCCGCCCAGTGACTCGGGGTCGCTCGACGCCAGCCTGGTGGCGGGCCAGGTGACCGACGCGCAGCCTGGCGCGCAATTGCTGCAGGCCCAGGCCGAAGCGGTGGCGCCGGTGTTGCAAGCGGCTATCCAGCAGCCGCCGGTGGCAGCGGTTGCCGCGCCATTGCCGGGGCAGTCCGAGACTGACGCCGAGGCCTTCGATCCGGATGCCGATCCCTTGGCCAACCTGCCAACGTTGCGTCTGGCCCTGGAGCAGAGCGCCCAGGCCAAAGGCACGACGTCGGCGCATGCAGTGGAACCTGGCAAAGCCCAAGCCGATGATGGGCAGGCGGCCGTCAATCCGTTGGCGACCCTGGTCGACAGGGTCGAGGGCGAGGCAGGCAAGTCCGAGACCGGCGACAAGGCTTTCGGTGCCTTGCTCGAAGACGGGCTCAAGGACACCAAGAGCGCCAGCAGCGATACCCGTGTCGACGATTTCGCCAACCGCCTGGCCAGCCTGACCCAGGCCGTTACCGCCAAGACCGCCAATGCGTTGCCGGTCAGTGCCAATCCCTTGCATCAGCCATTGCAGATGAATCAGGGCGCCTGGGCCGAAGGCTTGGTCAACCGGGTCATGTACCTGTCCAGTCAGAACCTGAAGTCGGCGGATATCCAGTTGGAGCCGGCTGAGCTTGGGCGCCTTGATATCCGTGTCAATGTGGCGACCGACCAGTCCACCCAGATCACCTTCGTCAGTGGCCATGCTGGCGTGCGTGATGCGCTGGATAGCCAGGTGTATCGCCTGCGCGAGCTGTTCGCCCAGCAGGGGTTGGCACAGCCGGACGTGAATGTCGCCGACCAGTCGCGTCAGCAACAGCAGCAGGCGCAGCAGGAGGCCTCGCAGCTGTCCGGGGTAGCCGCGCGCCGGGCTCAAGGTGGTGAGGGCGAGCAGGGCGGGTCGGGCGACGTCTCCCGGGCTGTCGAGCAGCAGGTGGTTGTTGGCGACAGTGCCGTCGATTATTACGCCTGATGGGCCTGCCATGGGATTTTCAGCGCCTGTGAGGTCGAGCGCCGCGCGGGCGGCGCGCTATCTCACGGGCGGCACACCTCTCAAGCCAAACATGGCATAACACTTGCTCAAGCCACGTCATCCTCCTTTGAAACCCCGATGGACGACGGATTATTGGCATGGCGAAGAGCGACGCAGTGAAAGACCCCGCCGCAAAAGGCAAACTCAAGCTGATCCTGCTGCTGGTGCTGGCCCTGTTGCTGGCAGTCGGCCTGTCGGTGGGTGCCACCTGGTTCATCATGCACAAAAGTGAATCGGCACCCGCCCCCGAAGCGGCCGCAACCAACGTCAAGGCCCCAGCCATCTACGTGCCGCTGGCGCCCGCTTTCGTGGTCAACTTCAACCAGAACGGCCGCCAGCGCTACATGCAACTGAGCATCACCCTGCAAGGCCGCAGTCAGGCCGACCTGGACGCACTCTCGGTGCACATGCCGGTGATCCGCAACAACCTGGTGATGATGTTCTCCGGGCAGGGCTTCGACACCCTGACGGCCAGCTCGGTGGGCCAGGAAATGCTGCGTCAGAAAGCCACCGCGGTGGTTCAGGAAGTGGCGCAGAAGGAAGTCGGCAGGCCGGTGGTCGACCAGCTGCTGTTCACCAATTTCGTATTGCAGTAGGAGTCCGCAATGGCCGTACAGGACCTGCTGTCCCAGGATGAGATCGATGCCCTGTTGCATGGCGTCGACGATGGGCTGGTACAGACCGAGAGCGTTGCCGAGCCCGGCAGCATCAAAAGCTACGACCTGACCAGCCAGGATCGGATCGTGCGGGGTCGCATGCCGACCCTGGAAATGATCAACGAGCGTTTCGCCCGCTACACCCGCATCAGCATGTTCAACCTGCTGCGCCGCTCTGCGGACGTGGCGGTAGGTGGCGTGCAGGTGATGAAGTTCGGCGAGTACGTGCATTCGCTGTACGTACCGACCAGCCTCAACCTGGTCAAGATCAAGCCCCTGCGTGGCACTGCGCTGTTCATTCTCGATGCCAAGCTGGTGTTCAAGCTGGTGGACAACTTCTTTGGCGGTGACGGTCGTCACGCCAAGATCGAGGGCCGCGAATTCACCCCCACCGAGCTGCGCGTGGTGCGCATGGTGCTGGACCAGTGCTTCGTCGACCTCAAGGAAGCCTGGCAGGCGATCATGCCGGTCAACTTCGAGTACATGAACTCCGAGGTCAACCCGGCCATGGCCAACATCGTCGGCCCGAGCGAGGCGGTGGTGGTCTCCACCTTCCATATCGAACTGGACGGCGGTGGCGGCGACCTGCATGTGACCATGCCGTACTCGATGATCGAGCCGGTGCGGGAAATGCTCGATGCCGGCTTCCAGTCCGACCTCGACGACCAGGATGAGCGCTGGGTCAAGGCCCTGCGCGAGGACGTGCTGGACGTCTCCGTGCCGGTGACCGCCACCGTTGCCCGTCGCCAGCTGAAGCTGCGCGACATCCTGCACATGCAGGCCGGCGACGTGATCCCGGTGGAGCTGCCCGAGCACCTGGTACTGCGCGCCAATGGCGTGCCGTCGTTCAAGGCGCGCCTGGGCTCGCACAAGGGCAACCTGGCCCTGCAGATCATCGACCCGATCGAACGCCGCTGAACGCGTGCCGGTCGCTCTTTACGAATTGAATGCCTGTCGAGGACATCATGGCTAACGAAAACGAGATCACTTCCGCTGAAGACCAGGCCTTGGCCGATGAGTGGGCTGCGGCCCTGGAAGAAACCGGTGATGCCGGCCAGTCCGATATCGACGCACTGCTTGCCGGTGATAGCGGCAAGCCCGGTGCCGGTCGCCTGCCGATGGAAGAGTTCGCCAGCTCCCCGCGGCCGAACGAGATCGTCAGCCTTGAAGGCCCGAACCTGGATGTGATCCTGGACATTCCGGTGAGTATTTCCATGGAAGTGGGCAGTACCGAAATCAACATCCGCAACCTGCTGCAGCTCAACCAGGGCTCGGTGATCGAACTCGACCGCCTGGCCGGTGAACCGCTCGATGTGCTGGTCAACGGCACGCTGATCGCCCATGGCGAAGTGGTGGTGGTCAACGAGAAGTTCGGCATCCGCCTGACCGACGTGATCAGCCCCAGCGAACGTATCAAGAAGCTGCGCTGAGTGAAGGGTTTGATGCGGGCCGTGATGGCCCTGGCCACGCTGCTGGTCAGCGACCTGGCCATTGCCGCCGCCACGCCTGCAGCCAGCCCGGCTGCGGCGCCGACCGCTGCGCCCGGTAGCCTGGGCGGGCAGTTGGCGCAAATGGTGTTCGGCCTGTTGCTGGTGGTGGGCCTGATTTTCTTCCTGGCCTGGGCGCTGCGCCGCATGCAGGGCGCCACGCCCAAGGGCGGGCAGGTGATCGAGATCGTCGGCAGCCGCGCCATCGGCCCGCGTGACCGGCTGCTGCTGGTGCAGGTCGGCAAGGAGCAGATCCTCATCGGTCATACCCCAGGCAGCATCGAAACCCTGCATGTCATGGCCGAGCCCGTCGAAGTACCCGCCAACGCCCGCCAGGCGACGCCAGAATTTGCCCAGCGGCTGATGGAGCTGATGGGCAAGGATCAGAAGGACAAGAAGTGATGAGTGGCGCGCTGCGCATTTTGTTGAGCACCTTGTTGCCAATCGCGCTGCTGCTGGCTGCGCCGCTGGCCTTGGCCGCCGACCCGCTGTCGATCCCGGCGATTACCCTGTCCAACACCGCGGACGGGCAGCAGGAGTATTCGGTCAGCCTGCAAATTCTGCTGATCATGACGGCGCTGAGCTTCATCCCGGCGTTCGTCATCCTGATGACCAGCTTCACCCGCATCATCATCGTGTTCTCGATCCTGCGTCAGGCCCTGGGCCTGCAGCAGACACCCTCGAACCAGGTGCTGACCGGCATGGCGCTGTTCCTGACCCTGTTCATCATGGCGCCGGTGTTCGACCGGGTGAACCAGGATGCCCTGCAGCCGTACCTGAGCGAGAAGATGACCGCCCAGCAAGCCATCGAGAAGGCCCAGGGCCCGCTCAAGGACTTCATGCTAGCACAGACCCGGCAGAGCGACCTCGACCTGTTCATGCGCCTGTCCAAGCGCACCGACATCGCCAGCCCCGACCAGGTGCCGCTGACGATCCTGGTGCCGGCGTTCGTCACCTCGGAGTTGAAAACCGCGTTCCAGATCGGCTTCATGATCTTCATCCCGTTCCTGATCATCGACATGGTGGTGGCCAGTGTGCTGATGGCCATGGGTATGATGATGCTGTCGCCGCTGATCATCTCGCTGCCATTCAAGATCATGCTGTTCGTCCTGGTCGATGGCTGGGCTCTGATCATGGGCACCTTGGCCAGCAGTTTCGGCGGCGTCTGACGCCGCCTGGGAGAGCCCTCGCATGACACCTGAAGTCGCTGTCGACCTGTTCCGAGACGCGCTGTGGCTGACCACCCTGATGGTGGCCGTGCTGGTGGTGCCGAGCCTGCTGGTCGGGCTGATCGTGGCGATGTTCCAGGCCGCCACGCAGATCAACGAACAGACCTTGAGCTTCCTGCCGCGCCTGCTGGTGATGCTGGTCACGCTGATCGTCGCCGGGCCCTGGCTGGTGCAGAAGTTCATGGAGTACATCACCGGCCTGTACACCAGCATCCCGCAGCTGATCGGTTGAGCCTGCCATGCTGGAGCTGACCGACGCGCAGATCGGCACCTGGGTCGCCACCTTCATCCTGCCGCTGTTCCGGGTGACCGCAGTGCTGATGACCATGCCGATCTTCGGCACGCGCATGCTGCCGGCGCGCATCCGCCTGTACGTGGCGGTGGCCATCACCGTGGTGATCGTGCCGGCACTGCCGCCATTGCCTGAATTCGACCCGCTGAGCCTGCGTGGCCTGCTGCTGTGTGGCGAGCAGGTGATCGTCGGCGCATTGTTCGGTTTCTCCCTGCAGTTGCTGTTCCAGGCCTTCGTCATCGCCGGGCAGATCATTGCCGTGCAGATGGGCATGGCCTTCGCTTCGATGGTCGACCCGGCCAACGGGGTCAACGTGGCGGTCGTCAGCCAGTTCATGACCATGCTGGTGAGTGTGTTGTTCTTGCTGATGAACGGCCATCTGGTGGTGTTCGAGGTCATGACCGAGAGCTTCACCACGTTGCCGGTGGGCCACGCCCTGGTGGTCAATCACTTCTGGGAAATGGCTGGCCGCCTGGGGTGGGTGTTCGGTGCCGGCCTGTTGCTGATCCTGCCGGCGATCACCGCGCTGCTGGTGGTGAACATCGCCTTCGGCGTGATGACCCGCGCCGCGCCGCAACTGAACATCTTTTCCATCGGTTTCCCGCTGACCCTGGTGCTGGGCATGGGCATCTTCTGGATAGGCCTGGCCGATGTGCTTTCCCATTACCAGGCGTTGGCCAGTGAAGCGCTGCAATGGCTGCGTGAGCTGGCGAGGGCGCCCTGAGCATGGCAGAAAGCGAGAGCGGTCAGGACAAGACGGAAGACCCCACCGACAAGCGCAAGCGCGATGCGCGCGAAAAAGGTGAGATCGCCCGCTCCAAGGAGCTCAACACCGTTGCCTCGACCCTGGCCGGTGCCGGCGCGCTGCTGGCCTTCGGCGGCAACCTGGCGGAAACGTTGATGGCGCTGATGCGCATGAACTTCTCCCTGACTCGCGAAGTGCTGGTCGACGAGCGCTCGATGGGCATGTTCCTGCTGGCGTCGGGCAAGATGGCGATCTGGGCGGTGCAGCCGATTCTCATGCTGCTGTTCGTCATCGCCTTCGTGTCCCCCATTGCCCTTGGCGGGTTCATTTTCTCGGGCAGCCTGTTGCAACCAAAATTCAGCCGCATGAACCCATTGTCGGGTATCAAGCGGATGTTTTCGCTGAACTCGCTGACCGAATTGCTCAAGGCGATGGCCAAGTTCATGGTGATCCTAGTCGTGGCGCTGGTGGTGTTGGGCAATGATCGTCAGGCGCTGCTGGCCATTGCCAACGAGCCGCTGGAACAGGCGATCATCCACAGTGTTCAGGTGGTTGGCTGGAGTGCGTTGTGGATGGCTGCCGGGTTGCTGTTGATTGCTGCCGCGGACGTGCCGTTCCAGCTGTGGCAGACGCACAAGAAGTTGAAGATGACCAAGCAGGAGATCAAGGACGAATACAAGGACAGCGAAGGCAAGCCCGAGGTCAAGCAGCGCATTCGCCAGCTGCAGCGCGAGGTGTCGCAGCGGCGCATGATGGCTGCGGTGCCCGAGGCTGACGTGATCATCACCAACCCGACGCATTATGCCGTGGCCCTGCAATACGACCCGGAGAAGGGAGGCGTGGCGCCGTTGCTGGTGGCCAAGGGGACCGACTTCATTGCCTTGAAAATTCGCGAGATCGGCGTCGAGCACAAGATCCAGATCCTCGAATCGCCGGCCCTGGCGCGGGCGATCTACTACTCCACCGAGGTGGAAGGGGAGATCCCGGCGGGGCTTTACCTGGCCGTGGCGCAGGTGCTGGCCTACGTGTTCCAGATCCGCCAGTACCGCTCGGGTAAGGGCAAGCGGCCTGAGCCGCTCAAGGAAGACCTGCCGATTCCGCCTGATCTGCGCCGCGACAACTGATTCCAGCCTGTGCCGGCCTCTTCGCGGGTACAGGCAACATAAATCCTTAGCCGAGCAAAGTTGGAAGGCTTCTTGCAAAGCCACGCCCAAGCGCCCCTTGGGCGTCAAAGTTTTGCATCAAGAGGACTCGCGGTGGATCGCACTCAGTTAATCAGCAACGCCCGCAACAACCTGGCCGGGCTCGGCCGGGGCAACCTGGGCGTGCCGTTGCTGCTGCTGGTGATGTTGGCAATGATGATGTTGCCGATACCGCCGTTTCTGCTCGACGTGTTCTTCACCTTCAACATCGCCCTGTCGATCGTGGTCCTGCTGGTCTGCGTGTACGCCCTGCGCCCGCTCGACTTCGCCGCGTTCCCCACCATCCTGCTGGTGGCGACCTTGCTGCGCCTGGCGCTGAACGTGGCCTCCACGCGGGTGGTCATGCTCCATGGCCAGGAAGGTCACGGCGCTGCCGGTAAAGTGATCCAGGCCTTCGGTGAGGTGGTGATCGGCGGCAACTACGTCGTGGGTGCGGTGGTGTTCGCCATCCTCATGATCATCAACTTCGTGGTGGTCACCAAGGGCGCCGGGCGGATTTCCGAGGTGAGCGCGCGCTTCACCCTCGACGCCATGCCCGGCAAGCAGATGGCCATCGACGCCGACCTCAATGCCGGCCTGATCGACCAGGCCCAAGCCAAGGCGCGCCGCGCCGAGGTAGCCCAGGAGGCCGAGTTCTACGGTTCCATGGACGGTGCCAGCAAGTTCGTCCGCGGTGACGCCATCGCCGGCCTGCTGATCCTCTTCATCAACCTGATCGGCGGCATGCTGATCGGTATGCTGCAACACAACATGTCGTTCAGCGATGCGGGCAAGGTTTACGCCTTGCTGACCATCGGTGACGGTTTGGTGGCGCAATTGCCATCACTGCTGTTGTCCACTGCTGCCGCGATCATGGTCACCCGTGCCTCGGGCTCCGAGGACATGGGCAAGCTGATCAATCGCCAGATGTTCGACTCGCCCAAGGCGCTGGGTGTGTCTGCGGCGCTGATGATCATCATGGGCCTGGTGCCGGGCATGCCGCACTTTGCCTTCCTCAGCCTCGGCCTGCTGGCCGGTGGCGGTGCCTACCTGGTGTGGAAGAAGCAACAGAAGGCCAAGATCGAAGCGCAGAAGGAAGTGCAGCGCCAGCAGGACCTGCTGCCGTCGCCTCAGCGTGCGCAGGAAACCAAGGAGCTGGGCTGGGACGACGTCACACCGATCGACATGATCGGCCTGGAAGTCGGCTACCGGTTGATTCCGCTGGTCGACCGCAACCAGGGTGGCCAGCTGCTGGCGCGGATCAAGGGGGTGCGCAAGAAGCTGTCCCAGGACCTGGGCTTCCTCATGCCGACCGTGCATATCCGCGACAACCTCGACCTGCAGCCCAGCGCCTATCGCCTGACGCTGATGGGGGTGATCCTCGCCGAGGCCGATATCTACCCGGATCGCGAGCTTGCGATCAACCCTGGCCAGGTGTTCGGTGTGCTCAACGGCATCGCCGCGCGCGACCCGGCATTCGGCCTTGAGGCGGTGTGGATCGACGTCGGGCAGCGCGCTCAGGCGCAGTCGCTGGGTTACACCGTGGTCGACGCCAGTACCGTGGTTGCCACCCACCTCAACCAGATCCTGCAAAAGCACTGCCACGAGCTGATCGGCCACGAAGAGGTGCAGCAGCTGTTGCAGGTATTGTCCAAGGCTTCGCCTAAACTTGCAGAAGAACTGGTGCCCGGTGTCATTTCCTTGTCGGGGCTGCTCAAGGTCCTGCAAGCATTGTTGTCCGAGCAAGTGCCGGTGCGTGACATCCGCAGTATTGCCGAGGCCATCGCCAACAATGCCGGCAAGAGTCAAGATACCGCCGCGCTGGTGGCAGCAGTGCGCGTCGGATTGTGTCGTGCCATCGTCCAAAGCATTGTCGGCGTTGAGCCCGAGCTGCCTGTGATCACCCTTGAGCCAAGGTTGGAACAGATCTTGCTCAATAGTTTGCAAAGGGCCGGGCAAGGTCAGGAAGACGGTGTTCTTCTGGAACCGAGCATGGCCGAAAAGCTGCAGCGTTCGCTGATCGACGCCTGCCAGCGCCAGGAAATGCAAGGCCAGCCGGCCATTCTCCTGGTAGCTGGCCCGATCCGTGCCATGCTGTCGCGCTTCGGCCGCCTGGCTGTACCGAATTTGCATGTTCTGGCGTATCAGGAAATACCGGATAACAAGCAAGTCACCATCGTTGCCACAGTGGGCCCCAACGGCTGAGGTAGTGGGTTATGCAAGTCAAGCGTTTTTTCGCCGCCGATATGCGTCAGGCCATGAAGCTGGTTCGTGATGAGCTGGGCTCCGATGCCGCCATCATCGGCAACCGCCGCATCGCCGGCGGTGTCGAACTGACCGCCGCGCTGGACTACAAGCTGTCTGCGCTGGCCCCGCGGGTGCCCAACGCCGAACTGGAAGAAGAGCTGCGCAAGACCCAGTCGCGCATCGCCACTGCCCAGGCCGAGTTGGACAACCGCGCCGAGGCCAGCGAAGGCAACCGCCAATTGTTCGCCGGCCAGTCGTTGACCGCGGCCGAGCCATTGGTCGAGCCGCACGTCGACTTGCCGCCTCCAGCGCCTGCGCCTGCGCAGCCGGCTGTTGACCCGCGCCTGTTCGATGCCATGCGTTCGGAACTGTCGGGCCTGCGCGAGCTGCTTGAAGTGCAGCTCGGCTCGCTGGCCTGGAACCAGCTGCAGGGCAGCAAGCCGGCGCAGGCCAACCTCTGGCGTCGCCTGCAACGTATCGGCCTGTCCGGCCCGATCGCCCGCGAGCTGCTCGACCTGACCAGTGAAATCCAGGAGCCGCGCCAGGCCTGGCGCATGCTGCTGGCGCACCTGGCGCGAATGATCGACGTGCCACAGATCGAACCGATCGAAGAGGGCGGCGTGATCGCCATGGTCGGCCCGGCCGGCATGGGCAAGACCACCACCCTGGCCAAGCTGGCGGCACGCTATGTGCTCAAGTACGGCCCGCAGAACCTGGCCCTGGTGAGCATGGACAGTTTCCGCATCGGTGCCCAGGAGCAGCTCAAGACCTTGGGGCGCATCCTCAATGTGCCGGTTACCTATGTCGACCCGGGCCAGTCGCTGGCAGCAGCGCTGGAGCCGCTGCTGCGCAAGCGCGTGGTGCTGATCGATACTGCCGGCCTGCAGGCCAGTGACCCGGCCCTGCGCATGCAACTGGAAACCCTGGCCGGGCGTGGCATTGCCGCGAAGAACTACCTGGTGCTGGCCACCACCAGCCAGAAGCAGGTGCTGACGGCTGCCTATCACAGCTACAAGCGCTGCGGCCTGGCCGGCTGCATCCTGACCAAACTTGATGAAACGGCGAGCCTCGGCGATGTGCTGAGCCTGGCCATCAGTCATGAACTGCCCGTGGCCTACCTCACCGACGGCCCGCGCATTCCTGACGACCTGCACCTGCCGCGCCCGCACCAGCTGGTGACTCGCGCAGTCAACGTGCAGTTGCAGGACGAGCCCAGCGAAGAGGCGATGGCCGACATGTTCGCTGATCTCTACCACAATCCGCGACGTGCGGGTTGAGGGGCAAGCGTATGCAAAGTACCTACATTCCGGAGCTGGCTGTCGTGCGCTGCGCGTGGTCTGGGTCCAAGCGAGACAAGGTAAACAACGAACATGGGTAGCATGCATCCCGTACAGGTGATCGCCGTAACCGGTGGCAAAGGTGGCGTCGGCAAGACTAACGTTTCAGTGAACCTGTCACTGGCCTTGGCCGAACTTGGCCGCCGGGTGATGCTGCTGGACGCCGACCTCGGCTTGGCCAACGTCGATGTTTTGCTCGGGCTGACGCCCAAGCGCACCCTGGCCGATGTCATCGAGGGCCGCTGCGAACTGCGTGACGTGCTGTTGCAGGGGCCTGGCGGTGTGCGCATCGTGCCGGCCGCCTCCGGCACCCAGAGCATGGTGCACCTGGCCCCGGCCCAGCATGCCGGGCTGATCCAGGCCTTCAGCGAAATCGGCGACAACCTCGACGTGTTGGTGATCGACACGGCTGCGGGTATCGGTGACTCGGTAGTCAGTTTTGTCCGCGCCGCCCAGGAAGTGCTGCTGGTGGTGTGTGACGAGCCGACCTCGATCACCGACGCCTACGCGTTGATCAAGCTGCTCAACCGCGACTACGGCATGAACCGCTTCCGCGTGCTGGCCAACATGGCGCAGAGCCCGCAGGAAGGGCGCAACCTGTTCGCCAAGTTGACCAAGGTCACCGACCGCTTCCTTGACGTCGCCCTGCAATACGTCGGCGCTGTGCCCTACGACGAGAGCGTGCGCAAGGCGGTGCAGAAGCAGCGCGCAGTTTACGAAGCCTTCCCTCGCTCCAAGTGTGCCCTGGCCTTCAAGGCCATCGCACAGAAGGTCGACAGCTGGCCGCTGCCAGCCAACCCGCGCGGGCACCTTGAGTTCTTCGTCGAGCGCCTGGTGCAACCCACCAGCGCAGGACCCGTGCTATGAATGCGAGCGGTTTCAAGATGTACAGCAAGGCGTCGAAAGACGCCCAGTTCGAGCTGGTGGATCGCTACGCGCCGCTGGTCAAGCGCATTGCCTACCACCTGCTGGCACGCCTGCCGGCCAACATCCAGGTCGAAGACCTGATCCAGGCCGGCATGATCGGCCTGCTGGAAGTGGCCAACAAGTACGACGCCAGCAAGGGTGCCAGCTTCGAAACCTACGCCGGCATCCGCATCCGCGGGGCGATGCTCGACGAGGTCCGCAAGGGCGATTGGGCACCGCGTTCGGTGCACCGCAATACGCGCATGGTCAGTGATGCGATGCGCGCCGTGGAAGCAAGAACTGGCCGCGACGCTAAAGATCATGAAGTTGCTGCCGAACTCCAATTGAGTCTCGATGATTACTACGGGATCTTGAACGATACCTTGGGTAGCCGCCTGTTCAGTTTCGACGACCTGTTGCAGGACGGCGAACACGAAGGGCTGCACGAGGACGGCGCCAGTGGCCAGGTCGAGCCGTCGCGCGATCTGGAGGACGAGCGCTTCCAGGCTGCCCTGACCGATGCGATCGCCAACCTGCCGGAGCGTGAGCGCCTGGTGCTGGCGCTGTACTACGACGAAGAGCTGAACCTCAAGGAAATCGGTGAGGTGCTGGGGGTCAGCGAATCGCGTGTCAGCCAGTTGCACAGCCAGTGTGCCGCGCGCCTGCGCAGCCGCCTGGGGGAATGGCGGGCACGTTGAGCCCGGGGTCGTTGCAGTCGTTTTCCACGTTGTACCGAATTTGAATACGCGTGCTCGGGGCCGAGCGCGTTTGAGACTGCTTGGAGGTCTACTTGAACAAAGACATGAAAATCCTCATCGTTGACGACTTTTCGACGATGCGGCGGATCATCAAGAACCTGTTGCGTGACCTGGGCTTCACCAACACCGATGAAGCCGACGATGGCACCACCGCGCTGCCGATGCTCGAAAGCGGCCATTACGACTTCCTGGTGACCGACTGGAACATGCCGGGCATGTCCGGTATCGATTTGCTGCGCAAGGTGCGTGCCCACGATCGTCTGAAGACCATGCCGGTGCTGATGGTGACCGCCGAAGCCAAGCGCGACCAGATCATCGAAGCGGCCCAGGCCGGCGTCAATGGCTATGTGGTCAAGCCGTTCACCGCCCAGGTGCTCAAAGAAAAGATCGAGAAGATCTTCGAACGCGTCAACGGCTGAGTCACGTCAGGGGGGCGCCATGGAATCAACACAGACGTCTTTGGGGGAGTTCGAGTCGACCCTGAAGAAACATGCCGAGGAACTGGTCGAGAGCCTGGAACGGGGGCGTTTCGGTGAGGCGGTGCAGCTGATTCATCAGCTCAACCAGACCCGCGACCGTGGCCTGTACCAGGAAGTCGGCAAGCTCACGCGTGAACTGCACAGCGCGATCGTCAGCTTCCAGATCGACCCGCAGATGCCGCAGGCCGAGGAAGTCTCGCAGATTACCGATGCCACCGAGCGCCTGTCCTACGTGGTCAAGCTCACCGAGGGTGCCGCCAACCGCACCATGGACCTGGTGGAGGAGAGCACCCCGGTGCTCAACGACCTGGCAGCCGAGGCGCAAGGCCTGAGCGTCGACTGGCAGCGCTTCATGCGCCGCGAAGTCGCAGCGCCGGAGTTTCGCGAGCTGGTCAAGCGCGTCGACAGTTTCCTGACGCACAGCGCCGAGGGTAACCGCAAGGTCGCCGGCCACCTCAATGACATTTTGCTGGCTCAGGACTATCAGGACCTGACCGGCCAGGTGATCAAGCGCGTCACTGCGTTGGTCACCGAAGTAGAAAGCAATCTGCTCAAGCTCGTGCTGATGGCCAGTCAGGTCGACCGTTTTGCCGGTATCGAACATGACCACCAGCAGCTGCGCGCTGAAAAAGATCAAGAAAAACATCCGACTCGGGGTGAAGGTCCGCAGATTCATGCCGATAAGCGTGAAGACGTTGTGTCCGGTCAGGACGACGTCGACGATCTGCTGTCCAGCCTGGGTTTTTAAGGAGCACGTTTAATGAGCTTCGGCGCCGATGAAGAAATCCTTCAGGATTTCCTGGTAGAAGCCGGCGAAATTCTTGAGCAACTGTCCGAGCAACTGGTCGAGCTGGAAAGCCGGCCCGACGATGCCGACCTGCTCAATGCGATCTTTCGCGGTTTCCACACTGTAAAAGGGGGCGCCGGCTTCCTTCAGCTGAACGAGCTGGTGGAGTGCTGCCACATCGCCGAGAACGTGTTCGACATCCTGCGCAAAGGTGAGCGCCGGGTCGACGCGGAACTGATGGACGTGGTGCTTGAGGCACTGGATACGGTCAACAGCATGTTCGGCCAGGTGCGTGAGCGCACTGAAGTGACCGCGGCTACGCCGGAGCTGCTGGCAGCCCTGTCGCGCCTGGCGGAACCTGCCAGCGCCGATGCCCCGGCAGCCGTTGTCGAGGCCGCGCCGGAGCCTGTGGCCGCCGAGGCGGACATCACCGACACCGAGTTCGAACAGCTGCTCGACTCACTCGATGCAGTCAAGGCCGAAGCGGCCGCTGCCCAAGCGCAGATGCAGGGCGAGACCCTGGGCGGCGCGGGTGACGACATCACCGACGCCGAGTTCGAATCGCTGCTCGACCAGCTGCATGGCAAGGGCCAGTTCTCGCCCGAAGTGGCCGCCGTCGAAGCGCTGGCCGATGCCAGCGCGCCGGTGAGCGACGAGATCACCGACGAAGAATTCGAGTCGTTGCTGGACCAGTTGCACGGCAAGGGCACCTTCCAGGCCGATGCCTTGCCGGCGGCCAGCGCTGCAGTGCAAAGCGTTGTCGCACCCGCCAGCAGTGACGAGATCTCTGAGCACGAGTTTGAAGCGTTGCTCGACCAGTTGCACGGCAAGGGCAAGTTCACTGGTGAAGCCGTTGCTGGCGAAGCACCTGCCGCCGTGGCAGCGCCGGTTGCGGCCGTGGCTGAGAGCAAACCGGTCGCCAGGCCCGCAGCAGCCCCGGCTGCCGCTGTGCCGGCCGCCGCCAAGCCCGCAGCGCCAGCCCGTACTCCGGCCCCGGCCGCGGAAAAGCATGCCAGCGAAGCGGAAACCACCGTGCGCGTCGACACTGCGCGCCTGGACGAGATCATGAACATGGTCGGCGAACTGGTGCTGGTGCGTAACCGCCTGGTGCGCCTGGGCCTGAACAGCGGCGACGAGGCCATGTCCAAGGCCGTGTCCAACCTCGACGTGGTCACCGCCGACTTGCAGACTGCGGTGATGAAAACCCGCATGCAGCCGATCAAGAAGGTCTTCGGCCGCTTCCCGCGCCTGGTCCGCGACCTGGCTCGGCAGTTGAAGAAAGAGATCAACCTGGAGTTGGTCGGTGAAGAGACCGACCTCGACAAGAACCTCGTCGAGGCCCTGGCCGACCCGTTGGTGCACCTGGTGCGCAATGCCGTCGACCACGGTGTCGAGATGCCGGACGAGCGTGAAGCTTCCGGCAAGGCCCGCACCGGCCGCGTGGTGCTGTCGGCCGAGCAGGAAGGTGACCACATCCTGCTGTCGATCTCCGACGACGGCAAGGGCATGGACCCGAGCATCCTGCGCGCCAAGGCCGTGGAAAAGGGCCTGATGGACAAGGACGCAGCCGACCGCCTGAGCGAGTCGGACTGTTACAACCTGATCTTCGCCCCGGGCTTCTCGACCAAGACCGAGATTTCCGACGTGTCCGGCCGCGGCGTCGGCATGGACGTGGTGAAGACCAAGATTTCCCAGCTCAACGGCTCGATCAACATCTTCTCGGCCAAGGGCCAGGGTTCGAAGATCGTCATCAAGGTGCCGCTGACCCTGGCGATCATGCCGACCCTGATGGTGATGCTGGGCAACCAGGCATTCGCTTTCCCGCTGGTCAACGTCAACGAGATCTTCCACCTCGACCTGTCGCGCACCAACGTGGTCGACGGCCAGGAAGTGGTGATCGTGCGCGACAAGGCGCTGCCGCTGTTCTACCTCAAGCGCTGGCTGGTTCAGGGCCAGGTGCACGAGGAGCAGCATGAGGGCCATGTGGTGATCCTTTCGGTCGGTACCCAGCGTATCGGTTTCGTGGTCGACCAGCTGGTGGGCCAGGAAGAGGTGGTGATCAAGCCGCTGGGCAAGATGCTGCAGGGCACCCCGGGCATGTCTGGCGCCACCATCACCGGTGACGGCCGCATCGCGCTGATTCTCGACGTGCCGAGCATGCTCAAGCGTTACGCGGCACGGCGTATCTGATTTTCGGCGGCGCACCCTGGTGGGTTGCGTCGCCTAATGGAGTGTTTATGGCAGTCAAGGTCCTGGTGGTGGATGATTCCGGTTTCTTCCGCCGCCGCGTTTCGGAAATCCTCTCGGCGGACCCGACGATCCAGGTGGTCGGCACCGCGACCAACGGCAGGGAAGCGATCGACCAGGCACTGGCGCTCAAACCCGATGTCATCACCATGGACTACGAAATGCCCATGATGGATGGCATCACTGCCGTGCGGCACATCATGCAGCGCTGCCCGACGCCGGTATTGATGTTCTCCTCGCTGACCCATGAAGGCGCCCGTGTCACCCTCGACGCGCTGGATGCCGGTGCGGTGGATTACCTGCCGAAGAACTTCGAAGACATCTCGCGCAACCCGGAGAAGGTCAAGCAGCTGCTGTGCGAGAAGGTGCACACCATCTCGCGCAGCAACCGCCGTTTCGGCGGCTACACCAGCCACGCGCCGGTCACCGCACCTGCGCCGGCCAGCAGCCATGCAGCCGCCAGCAGCCTGGCCAGCACCGCGCCGGTACGCCCTGCCGCGCCTGCCCGCGCGGCGGCACCGGCCGCAACGCATGCCCCGGCGCCCAAGCGCAAGCCTTACAAGCTGGTGGCGATCGGTACCTCCACCGGCGGCCCGGTGGCCCTGCAGCGGGTGCTGACCCAACTGCCGGCGAGCTTCCCGGCGCCGATCGTGCTGATCCAGCACATGCCCGCCGCCTTCACCAAGGCCTTTGCCGAACGCCTCGACAAGCTGTGCAAGATCAGCGTCAAGGAAGCCGAGGACGGCGACATGCTGCGCCCGGGCCTGGCGCTGCTGGCCCCTGGCGGCAAGCAGATGATGATCGACGGCCGTGGCACGGTGAAGATCCTGCCGGGCGACGAGCGCCTGAACTACAAGCCGTGCGTGGATATCACCTTCGGCTCGGCGGCCAAGTCCTACGGTGACAAGGTGCTGTCGGTGGTGCTCACCGGCATGGGCGCCGACGGCCGTGAAGGCGCGCGCCTGCTCAAGCAGGGCGGCAGTACCGTGTGGGCCCAGGATGAGGCCAGCTGTGTGATCTACGGCATGCCCATGGCCATCGTCAAAGCCAACCTGGCTGACGCGGTGTACAGCCTGGATGAAATCGGCAAACACCTGGTCGAGGCGTGTGTCTGATGGATGTGCTCAGCCTGATTGGCCTGATCCTGGCGTTCGTCGCCATCGTTGGCGGCAACTTCCTTGAAGGTGGCCACGTCGGTGCCTTGCTCAATGGGCCGGCCGGCTTGATCGTGCTCGGTGGCACCCTGGCGGCGGCATTGCTGCAGTCGCCGCTGTCGGCCTTCAAGCGTGCGCTGCAGATCCTGCGCTGGATTTTCTTCCCGCCGCGGGTCGACCTGGCCGGGGGTATCGATCGGGTGGTCAACTGGAGCCTGACGGCGCGCAAGGAAGGCCTGCTTGGCCTGGAAGGCGTGGCCGATGCCGAACCCGACCCATACGCCCGCAAGGGCCTGCAACTGCTGGTCGATGGCGCCGAACCGGAATCGATCCGCAGCATCCTCGAAGTCGATTTCCTGACCCAGGAAAGCCGCGACATCCAGGCCGCCAAGGTGTTCGAGAGCATGGGCGGCTACGCCCCGACCATCGGTATCATTGGTGCGGTCATGGGCCTGATCCACGTCATGGGCAACCTGGCCGACCCGTCGCAGCTGGGCAACGGCATTGCCGTGGCCTTCGTCGCTACCATCTACGGTGTGGCCAGTGCCAACCTGATCCTGCTGCCGATCGCCAACAAGCTCAAGGCCATCGTCCTGCGCCAGTCGCGCTACCGCGAGATGCTGCTCGAAGGCCTGCTGTCGATAGCCGAGGGTGAGAACCCGCGCTCGATCGAGTTGAAGCTGCAAGGCTTCATGGAGTAAGCCATGCGCCGTCGCCGTCATACCGAGGAGCACGAGAATCACGAACGCTGGCTGGTGTCGTACGCCGACTTCATCACCTTGCTGTTCGCCTTCTTCGTGGTCATGTATTCGATCTCCTCGATCAACGAGGGCAAGTACAAGGTCATCTCGCAAGCGCTGCTCGGGGTGTTCAACGACCCTGAGCGGAGCATGAAGCCGATCCCGATCGGCGATGAGCAGCCGCTCAGCGTGAAACCGGCAGAGCCCTTGATCAAGGACAGCGAGCAGATCGATGCGGGCCTGGCGCAGACCAGCGTCGACCCGCTGAAGACCATCAGCGACGACGTGCGCGATGCCTTCGGCGACCTGATCAAGTCTGACCAGATGACCGTGCGCGGCAACGAGCTGTGGGTGGAGATCGAGCTGAACTCGTCCTTGCTGTTTGGCAGTGGCGATGCCATGCCCAGCGACCAGGCGTTCGCCATCATCGAGAAAGTCGGCAACATCCTCAAGCCGTTCGCCAACCCGGTGCATGTCGAAGGCTTCACCGACAACCTGCCGATCCGCACGGCGCAGTACCCGACCAACTGGGAGCTGTCGGCGGCGCGGGCGGCGAGCATCGTGCGCCTGCTGGCCATGGAAGGGGTAAATCCGGCGCGCATGGCCTCGGTGGGCTATGGCGAGTACCAACCGTTGGTCAGCAACGACACGGCCGAAGGGCGTGCGCGCAATCGTCGGGTGGTGCTGGTGATTTCCCGCAACCTCGAAGTGCGCCGCAGCCTGACCGGCTCGGGCAGTGCCAATGCCACCCCGGATGCAGCGCTGCGTCGTGCTGGCACACAAAGTGCACCGCCAACCCCAGCAGCGACGACGGCCAAGTGAGCCGTCAATTCTCCGTCACCGCATGCCCTGTGGGTGCCGGCGACACCAATGAGACAAGAGTTGTCCTATGAGAGTCTGGGCAGTAGCCAATCAAAAAGGTGGCGTGGGCAAGACCACGACCACCATCGCCCTGGCCGGCCTGCTGGCCGAGGCGGGCAAGCGCGTGGTCGTCGTCGACCTCGACCCGCATGGCTCGATGACCAGCTATTTCGGGCACAACCCGGATGCCCTGGAGCACAGCTGCTACGACCTGTTCCTGCACAAGGGCAGCGTGCCCGAGGGCCTGCCGGGGCAACTGCTGTTGCCGACCAGCGATGAGCGTATCTCGCTGCTGCCTTCGAGCACTGCGCTGGCGGTACTGGAGCGCCAGTCGCCAGGGCAGAGTGGCCTGGGGCTGGTGATCGCCAAGAGTCTGGCGCAGTTGTGGCAGGATTTCGACTTTGCCCTGATCGATAGCCCGCCATTGCTTGGCGTGCTGATGGTCAACGCCCTGGCGGCCAGCCAGCAGTTGGTGATTCCGGTGCAAACCGAGTTTCTTGCAGTGAAGGGCCTGGAGCGCATGATCGGCACCCTGGCCATGGTCAATCGTTCGCGCAAGCAGGCCTTGCCTTACCAGATCGTGCCGACCCTGTTCGACCGCCGTACCCAGGCCTCACTGGGCACGCTGAAGGTGCTGCGCGATACCTATGAACACCAGGTGTGGCAGGGTTACATCCCGGTCGACACGCGCCTGCGCGATGCCAGCCGCAACGGCGTCACGCCGTCGCAGTTCGATGGCAAGAGCCGTGGGGTGATTGCCTACCGGGCACTGCTCAAGCATATGCTGACCTACAAGCCGGTCGCGCAGGTGGCGTCATGAACCGGCCTGTCGGCACCAAGCCGCAACTGGCCCTGCAGTCGTACCTTGATGGGTTGTTGCAGGAGGCTACCGAGGCCGAGGACATCCTCGACCTGCATGCGCCGGCCATGGCATCCACGCCGAACGACGAATTTGCCGCAGCCGTGCGTGAAGAGCAGGCGCGCGACGCTCACCAGCCGGCACCCGCAGCCAGGCCTTTCGCCGAGCCGCAGGTGAAGGTGCTGCCCGCCGTGCTGCCGGTCGAGCCACCGGTGGTGGCGGTGGTCGAGACTGAAGTGGTGGCCGAAGCCAGCATCCCGGTCCTGACCCAAGTACCGACGCCGGAACCGGTTGCACCGTTGGTGGAGGTACACCTGCCAGCGGCCAGCATGGCTGACGTTCCGACACCGCCGGCCAGCGTCGATGGCCGCCCGGCCTGGGCTGCCGAGCCGTTCGAGTGCCTGCTGTTCGACGTTGCCGGGCTGACCCTGGCAGTGCCGCTGGTGTGCCTGGGTTCGATCTACAGCCTGGAAGGCCAGGAACTGACGCCGCTGTTCGGCCAGCCGGACTGGTTCCTCGGCATCCTGACCTGCCAGGCCGGCAACCTCAAGGTGCTGGATACCGCGCGCTGGGTCATGCCCGACCGCTACCGCGACGACTTCCGCCAGGGCCTGAATTACGTAATTTCCGTGCAAGGCTACGAATGGGGCCTGGCGGTGCATCAGGTCAGCCGCTCGCTGCGCCTGGACCCGGCCGAGATCAAGTGGCGCAGCCAGCGTGGCCAGCGCCCGTGGTTGGCCGGTACGGTCATCGAACACATGTGTGCACTGCTCGACGTCGCCGAACTGGCCGAGCTGATCGCCAGCGGCGCAGTCAAGCAGTTGCATGCCAAACAGAAATGACACCGAACACAACCGCCAACAGCGGATTTAGAGGGCTAGGGGAATGAAAAAGTCGTCTGCGCAAGGTTCTGAAGATCCGATCCTGCAGTGGGTAACCTTCCGTCTGGACAACGAGTCCTACGGCATCAACGTCATGCAGGTGCAGGAAGTGCTGCGCTACACCGAGATCGCTCCGGTGCCGGGCGCGCCAAGCTACGTGCTGGGCATCATCAACCTGCGTGGCAACGTGGTGACGGTGATCGACACCCGCCAGCGCTTCGGCCTGATGCCGTCGGACGTGACCGACAACACCCGTATCGTCATCATCGAGGCGGACAAGCAAGTGGTCGGCATCCTGGTCGACAGCGTCGCCGAGGTGGTGTACCTGCGTCAGTCGGAAATCGAAACGGCGCCGAACGTGGGTAACGAAGAGTCGGCCAAGTTCATCCAGGGCGTGTGCAACAAGAACGGCGAACTGCTGATCCTGGTCGAGCTGGACAAGATGATGACCGAGGAAGAATGGTCTGAGCTGGAGAACATCTGAGTTGATCTTCGAGGTGGCGGTAATCTTGCTGGCGCTGCTGTGGGCCCTGAGCCTGTGGTTCTTCCTCAACTACAGCAAGCGCCAGCGCGAACTGGCGGCGCAGCAGGCCGTGGGCGATGCCCTGCGCGACCAGCGCATCAAGGACCTGGCCAAGCGCCTGGACGACTACCAGAACGGTACCGTGCGCATGGGTGAGGCCATCCATGAGCTGCGTGCAACCGTGGCGCCGCTACCGGAAAAGCTCCAGCAGCTGGAGCAGCGCGACCCCAACAGCGTGACCTTCACCCAGGCCGCCAAGCTGGTGGGCATGGGCGCCAGCGTGGCCGAGCTCACCGAAACCTGCGGCCTGACCCAGGCCGAGGCAGAATTGATGAGCAAGCTGCATCGCGGCGAGTGACGAAGAAGGCGACCCCAGGGTCGCCTTTTTTCATCCCGGGGGTCAGGGGCGCGCCCACGAGTTGAAGCTGCCGACCCGGGCGAAGCGGTTCAGCGGCAGCAGGTCATGCAGCGCCGTCTGGTAATGCTCCAGGTTGATGAACTGCCAGGAGTTGATGCGCGGTAGGGAATAGAGGTTGGTGACCTGGCGCAAGGTGCGCAAGGCCGGCAGGTGCTGGTCGACCACCGCAGTGAGCAGCGCGGGCCCGGTGAGCCGGCTGAGGCGGCTGGCATAGTGGTAGAAGCCTTGCGGATCCTCGCGCCGGCTCGGCCGGTGGTCGTAGAAGTCCGCCTCGTTCAGGTAGCGGGTACGCATTTCCTCGGAGATCGCCAGCAATGTCGGGTTGCCAGGGTGGCTGCCGATGAAGCTGGTGTTGTAGAGGCAATTCATGCTGAGCGCTTCATTGGACTGGGGCGGTGCCAACAGCAGGCCATCCGGCATGGCGAGCAGAGGCACCTGATCGATGTGCTCGCCGGGCTCGCCGGGTGCCAGCAAGGTATCGTCGACATCCATGTACAACCCCCCTTCATGGTGCAACATCGGATAGCGCAGCACGTCCGACGCCGAGGAGAAGTTGCTGGCCACCCCGCCGTTGCCGTCCAGGGCTGCCTGGTACTGCGTGTGGTAGGGACCTTGGCGGAATTCGCGGAAGAACGGCTGTTCCTCAAGCGGCAGTACCTGCAGGGCTGGCGCCTGCTCGGTGAGCAAGCGCAGGTTCTCGGCGTAGGCGGTGGGCGCTGCGTTGGACAGGAACAGGCGTATGCCGTAGTCACTGTCGGCCAGGCGCGCGGCATTGTTGGCCAGGTTATTGATCAGGCTCTGGCTGATCACCCGGTCGCCCACCCACAGGCAGCTGATCTGCCTGGGTATCGGCGTGCTCTGCGGCGTCAGGCCAGGCAGTTCGACCGGTAACGGCAACTCGACGCCCAGGGCGCGCAGGCTGCTAATACGCATGGCATCGTCGACTGCACGCGGGGTAGCCAGGGGATGCAGGTGAGCGCTCCCTGGGCGGGCAACGTAACCCACGGGATCGACCTCATTGATATCGCGATCGTTGATGAATACGTCCGCCTCCATGTCGTAGATCACTTGGGCTTGGTAGCCGTCGATGGCTGTGTTGAGCAAGTCCGGGCCGCCGTCGTAACGAGGGACGCGGATCACCGAATCGGCAATCGCCTGGTCACCGCCTGGCAAGGGCGCGATTGGGTCATGGATGTGGAAGTAAGGCGCCACATCGATGTCCGGCAGGTGCGGTGCCATCAGCGGGCTCAACGGGTAGCCGTACTGCTCGTTGATGCGGCTGGGCGTTACGAAACGCTCGCTTTTGGTGGTGAAGAGCACTTTGCCCCTGGCTGCGCCATGCACGATCAGGGGCAGGGCGTTGAGCAGGCCCCAGGTGATATTGGCGACACCGTCCTGTTTGTCCTGCAGGTGCTTGCCGTTGATTGCCTGGTCCAGGCCAAGGCCGAGCTGGGCAATGCCACCCAGGGCAAGCAGCGGTGCCAGGCCCGGCACCACCAGGCTCAGCGGTGCCACCAGATTGAGTGTGGTGGCCAGGTAGCCGCGCCAGCGTGCCTTGGTGATCTCGCTGTCGGCGGTGATGATGAAGTCGGCATCGTCGTAGCTGCGCTGGCGTTGCCGCTCGGCCAGCGCCTGGAACAGGTCACCGGTAATCCTGGGGTTGTACTTGCCAGGCCGGTAGTTCACATAAGTCTGGGGTGACCAGACGCCATCGTCGTTGAAAAAGCCGTGTTCCGGCGGCAGGCGATGGCTGTGCGGGTATTCGGCCAAACCCTCCAGTGCGGTGTCCAGGCCACTGAAGTCCAGGCCCTGAGGGCCATCGGCCAATCTGAAGTGCTGCCTGAGTGCCTGGCGCCGGGCGGGGTCCTTGCATTGCTGGCCGACCCAGTCCTTGAGCAGCGTTTCGCTGGTGAACTCCAGTAGCGGTGCGCTGTTGCCCGGGGCGTAGAGCAGCGTCAGGTCGGTGCTGGCGTCGTTGATGTACAGCAGGTCGCTTGCCGCGTAGCCATAGATGCTCAGGGTGCTCAGGCGCAGGCCTTTGCCTCTGGGCAGCAGATCGGCGGCGCGCCAGGCCAGTTGGCGCCCGGCATCGCTGAGGCTGCCTTGCTCGACCTGAAGGTTGCAGGCGGTGACGAAACTGAGCTTGCAGGACAACCGATAGCTCTTTAGATGATTGTCCCAGTAGCTGTCGAGCATGGTCCTGAACGGCGCCTGGAAGTCCAGTTGCTCGATGAACTGCTGGAATGCCTCGGCGCTGATCGGCAGGTGTGTCGAGGTGTCATAACGGGTCGGCTCGGTGCGCCTGAACAAGCCGTTGAACACGGAATGCTCGGCACCATAGTGATTGAACCCGGGGGCGGGGAGGGTTTCGACGAGTCGAATCGACCCTGTGGGCAGGGTGCCGGCCCAAGGCGCGGCAATCAGCGCACCGAACAGATCGTTGTTCGACTCGCCCTGCCAGTTGCCCAGCAGGGCCTGGACCAGGTCTTGTCGTTGGGTGACGGCGGCCAGGTGGCCACCCTCGCCATCGGCGCGGTAGTGCAGCGTCACCACGTCGATCTGTCGCGGGTCCAGGTCGAAGCCACGTTGCGCGAGCCATGCGCGGATCAGGCGGTTGGCTTCGCGATCCGGGCGCGGGAGGTTGCTCAGATGGTCGCGGACGTACTGCACGCCGCTGGCATTGATGTTACCGGACATAGGTATGGCCTTGCTTGCGGAGGAGCTGGCAAGGCTGCTACGTGGTGACCGGCTAACGGTGGTAGATATCTAGCGAACCCGGCCAGGCGGCAGGTGCAGCAGGTCGGGGGTGATATCACGTTCGCCAGGTGGCTCGTCGTTGAAGCCGACCGGCACCTTGCCGCGCAATTGCCAGGCAAAGGCGATGATTTCGGCAATGGTCAGGTACAGCGCTTCGGGGATCTGCTCACCCAGTTCAAGTCGCGCCAGCAACCGCACCAGCTCGGCGTTTTCGTAGATCGGCACTTCGTGCTCGCGGGCCAGGGCCAGAATCGCCTCGGCCAGCTCGTCGTCACCCTTGGCGGTCAGCGTGGGGGCCTGCTGGCCGTCGTAGTTCAGGGCGATGGCCTGGCGCGGTTGCTTGTCGATCATGCGGTTTCATCCACCCAACGTTGTTCCACCCGCGTGCGCGGGCCCTGTGGCGGGATGCCGAGGTGGCATTCCAGGTCGCCGACTTCCAGGCCACGGGCAAGCAGGCGCTCGCGCAGTTCGCCGAGCTGGCTGCCGATCAGCCGGGCGGTCTGTTCGCGCTCGGCCCACAGTTGGCCGGACAAGCGCTCCTGGTTCAGTTGTGCCTGGACCTGCAAAGGGCCCAGTGGCGCCAGGTCGAACGCCAGGTCGATCCGCCACAGGGCCTGCAAGGGGGCTTGCTGTTCGCGCTGCTGGCGCTCGGCCTGCTGCTCCGGGGTTTCTTCGCGCTGCAGCTTCACTTGCAAGGGAATGAACTCCTGGCCATGGCGGATCGGCACTTCGGTTTGCCAGGTGGTCTGCAGGTTGCCGTTATCCAGCGTGCCGGATTGCTGCAGGCTGCTCAGGGCGTGGCTCTGCAGGCGCGAGATGGCGGCGGCGGCCAGGCGCAGCAGTTGTTGCAGATCGCCTTCGTTCTCCATTGCTTGCAACAGCCGGGAGGGCAGCGGGAATGCGCCGGGTAGCGTCCTCGGGCTGACCCGGTCGAGCATGCCCAATGCACCACGGGCCATGGCCGGCAGCACTTGCACCAGGGGCGTGGTGGCGATCACCGGGCTGTTTGGCGCGGCCATCGAAGCCTGCGCCACCAACCTCACCAGCTGCGCCTTGAGGTCGGTGACCACGCTGGCGCCAAGGCCGCCGAGCAGTTTGGCCTCCAGGAAGGCACCGCTGTTGTTCAGGGCCTGGGCGAGGGTTTTGCCGTCACTGAGCTGGCGGGCATCCGGCAGGTTGGCCAGCAGGCTGTTGGCGGTGCTGCGCAGTTCGCCGTCGCTGCTCGGGCTGTTGGCAAGCTGCTGCAACGCACTGAGCAGGCCAGGCAAGGAGGCCTGACGGCCTTGCTGGGCAAGCAACTGCTGGGCGATGTTCAATTGCTCCTGGCGCCCGCTGAGCGGCACGAAACGCAGCGACTGATCGCCTTGCACCAGGGCGCTGAGCAGGCTGCCGATCGGCAGCGGGCGCGGGCTGTCGACGGCCAGCGTGGCGCCGGCCTGGGCGGTGTTGAGCAGGCTGACCAGTGAGCGGAAGCTGGCCGCTTCGCCCGCCGCTTGGGGCAGAGGCTGGTTGGTCAGGACCTTGCCCTGCAGCAGGGTGCCGACCGGCACCTTGCTGGTGTCCAGTTGGGTGAGGGTGGCGATATTGCTGGCGCTGGCTTGCTGCACCATCACGGCCAGCCGATTGCTTTCCGGCTGGCTGACGGTGAACTGGCTGCCTTGCGGGATCGGCTGGTTGGCAGTGGCCTGGACCTGGGTCTGGCTGCCGCTGGCCTGAATCACTTGCAGCACCAGCTGGAAGGTACTGCCGCTCTGGCGCATCGTCAGCACTTCGGCCTGAGCGGTCTCGCCCGGTTTGAGCAGGCCCGGCTGCGCCTGGGTCAGGTTGAGCAGTTCACCGGTCAGCTGTGCCTTGAGCGCCTGGGGATTGATGGCGGTTTGTGCGCCGAGACTATTGATTTCAGTCATGATTGTATACAACCTGTGGAACCCGCCCTCTTGGCAGCGTGGCAGCACATGTAATAATGCCTGCCGCCTGTCACTGCCAGTATAACGGCAGCGAGGTGGGCGACTTGAGAAGCATCTAGATAAGGCGAATCCGTGACCCTTCACCTCCAAGCCGTGGGCCTGGCCTGCGAGCGCGACTGGCGCCTGTTGTTCGAGCACCTCGATTTCGAGCTGCGCCCCGGCGACATGCTGCAGATCAGCGGCCCCAACGGCAGTGGCAAAACCAGCCTGCTGCGCCTGTTGGCCGGGCTGATGCAGCCTACTGCCGGGCGGATCCTGCTGGGTGGCCAGCCGCTTGGCGAACAGCGCCATGCCCTGGCCAGCATCCTGCTGTGGATCGGCCACGCGGCTGGCATCAAGGACCTGCTCACGGCGCAGGAGAACCTCACCTGGCTCTGTGCCCTGCACCAACCGGCTACCCCTGAAGCCATCTGGTCGGCACTCGAAGCGGTCGGTTTGCGCGGCTTCGAAGATGTCCCCTGCCATACCCTGTCCGCCGGCCAGCAGCGCCGCGTGGCCCTGGCCCGGCTGCACCTGGACAGCCCGCCGCTGTGGATCCTCGACGAACCCTTCACCGCCCTCGACAAGCAAGGCGTGGCCCAGCTCGAAGCGCATTTGGCCACCCACTGCGAACAAGGCGGCACGGTGGTGCTGACCACGCACCACACGCTGGAGCGCAAGCCGTCCGGCTACCGGGAACTCAATCTGGGGCAATGGGCGGCATGAGCGTATTCATTCTGTTGCTGCGCCGTGAAGCGCGCCTGCTGTTCCGCCGCCCGGCGGAGCTGGCCAACCCGCTGGTGTTCTTCGCCATCGTCGTGGCGCTGTTCCCGCTGGCGGTTGGGCCGGAAAGCCAATTGTTGCAAACCTTGTCGCCTGGACTGGTCTGGGTCGCGGCCTTGCTGGCCGTGCTGCTGTCGCTCGACGGCCTGTTCCGCAGCGATTTCGAGGACGGTTCGCTGGAGCAGTGGGTGCTGTCACCGCACCCGCTGGCCATGCTGGTGCTGGCCAAGGTGCTGGCACACTGGATCTTTTCCGGGCTGGCGCTGGTATTGTTGGCGCCATTGCTGGCGCTGATGCTGGGCTTGCCCAGCCACTGCCTGCCGGTGCTGCTCGGCTCACTGCTGCTGGGCACGCCGGTGTTGAGCTTGCTGGGCGCGGTTGGCGCTGCGCTGACGGTCGGTCTCAAGCGCGGTGGTTTGTTACTGGCGCTGCTGATTCTGCCGTTGTATATCCCTGTATTGATCCTGGGCAGTGGTGCGTTGCAGGCGGCATTGCAGAATATGCCTGCGACCGGCCATCTGCTCTGGCTCGCCAGCCTGACAGCCCTGGCCGTCACCCTGGCGCCCTTTGCGATAGCGGCCGGCCTGAAGATCAGCGTCGGTGAATAACGAGTCCCGGGCTTTCAAGCCCGGCTAATACCCTGGATGTACCTGATGAAAATTAGCTGGACGTGGTTCCACAAACTGGGTTCGCCGAAATGGTTCTATGCCATCAGCGGCCGCATGCTGCCATGGCTGGCCGTTTCCGCCGTGCTGCTGCTGGTCACCGGCGTGGTCTGGGGCCTGGCTTTCGCCCCCGAGGACTACCAGCAGGGCAATAGCTTCCGCATCATCTATATCCATGTGCCGGCGGCGATGCTGGCGCAGTCCTGCTATGTACTGCTGGCGGTGGCCGGCGTGGTGGGGTTGGTGTGGAAGATGAAACTGGCCGATGTCGCCCTGCAATGCGCAGCGCCCATCGGCGCCTGGATGACCGCCGTGGCGCTGGTCACCGGGGCCATCTGGGGCAAGCCGACCTGGGGCAGCTGGTGGGTCTGGGACGCACGGCTGACCTCGATGCTGATCCTGCTGTTCCTGTACTTCGGCATCATTGCCCTGGGCCAGGCCATCAGCAACCGCGACAGCGCGGCCAAGGCCTGCGCGGTGCTGGCCATCGTCGGCGTGATCAACATCCCGATCATCAAGTACTCGGTGGAGTGGTGGAATACCCTGCACCAGGGCGCCACCTTCACCCTCACCGAAAAACCGGCGATGCCGGCCGAGATGTGGCTGCCGCTGTTGTGCACGGCGCTGGGCTTCTACTGCTTCTTCGGTGCCGTGCTGCTGCTGCGCATGCGCCTTGAGGTACTCAAGCGCGAGGCCCGCGCCAGTTGGGTCAAGGATGAAGTGATGAACAGCCTGGGGCGGAGGGCCGTGCGATGAGTTTCGCTTCCTTCGGCGATTTTCTCGCCATGGGCCACCATGCCCTGTATGTCTGGTCGGCTTATGGCATCTGCCTGGCGGTGTTGGCGCTGAATGTCGCCACACCGTTGTTGGCCCGCCGTCGCTACCTGCAAGATGAGGCGCGCCGTTTGCGCCGGGAGAACAACCAGTGAATCCGCAGCGCAAGAAACGCCTGTTCATTATCCTCGGCCTGCTGGCCGGGGTTGCGGTTGCCGTCGGCTTTGCCTTGAGCGCCCTGCAGCAGAACATCAACCTGTTCTACACACCGACCCAGATCGCCAACGGCGAAGCGCCGCTGGACACGCGCATCCGCGCCGGTGGCATGGTCGAGAAGGGCTCGGTGCAGCGTTCCTCCGATTCGCTCGATGTGCGTTTCGTGGTCACCGACTTCAACAAGTCCGTGCCCATCACCTACCGCGGCATCCTGCCGGACCTGTTCCGTGAAGGGCAGGGCATCGTTGCCCTCGGCAAGCTCAACGGCGATGGCGTGGTGGTGGCCGACGAAGTGCTGGCCAAGCACGACGAGAAGTACATGCCACCGGAGGTCACCAAGGCCCTGAAGGAAAGCGGCCAGGCGGCCCGCGGTGCGGAGGCCAAGCCATGAACGCGGCACTGGTGATCCCCGAACTCGGCCAGCTGGCGATGATCCTGGCGATCTGCTTCGCTGCCGTGCAGGCCACGGTGCCGCTGCTTGGTGCCTGGCGTGGTGACAGCCTGTGGATGAGCCTGGCGCGCCCGGCAGCGTGGGGCCAGTTCACCTTTCTGGCCTTCGCCTTTGCCTGCCTGACCCACGCCTTCATGACCGACAATTTCTCGGTCGCCTACGTGGCCAGCAACTCCAACAGCGCCTTGCCGTGGTACTACAAGTTCAGTGCAGTGTGGGGCGCCCACGAAGGTTCGTTGCTGTTGTGGGCACTGATCCTCGGCGGCTGGACCTTCGCCGTGTCGATCTTCTCGCGCCAGTTGCCGCAGGTGATGCTGGCCCGTGTGCTGGCGGTGATGGGCATGATCAGCGTCGGCTTCCTGAGCTTCCTGATCATCACCTCCAACCCGTTCCAGCGCCTGCTGCCGCAGGTGCCAACCGACGGCCGTGACCTCAATCCATTGCTGCAGGACTTCGGCCTGATCGTCCACCCACCGATGCTGTACATGGGCTATGTGGGCTTCTCGGTGGCCTTCGCCTTTGCCATTGCCGCGCTGCTTGGCGGGCGCCTGGACGCGGCCTGGGCGCGCTGGTCGCGGCCCTGGACCATCGTCGCCTGGGCCTTCCTCGGCGTGGGTATCACCCTGGGCTCGTGGTGGGCCTACTACGAACTGGGCTGGGGCGGCTGGTGGTTCTGGGACCCGGTGGAGAACGCCTCGTTCATGCCGTGGCTGGTGGGTACCGCGCTGATCCACTCGCTGGCGGTGACGGAAAAACGCGGGGTGTTCAAGAGCTGGACCGTGCTGCTGGCGATTGCCGCGTTCTCGTTGAGCCTGCTGGGCACCTTCCTGGTCCGCTCCGGTGTGCTGACCTCGGTGCACGCGTTCGCTGCCGACCCTGCGCGTGGCGTGTTCATCCTGATCTTCCTGCTGTTCGTGGTCGGTGGCTCGCTGACCCTGTTCGCCCTGCGCGCCCCGGTGGTCAAGAGCCAGGTCGGCTTCGCCCTGTGGTCGCGTGAAACCCTGCTGCTGGCCAACAACCTGATCCTGGTGGTGGCGGCTTCGATGATCCTGCTGGGTACGTTGTACCCGCTGGTGCTCGATGCCCTGACCGGGGCCAAGCTGTCGGTCGGCCCACCTTACTTCGATGCCCTGTTCCTGCCGCTGATGGCGCTGCTGATGGTGGTGCTGAGCGTGGGTGTGGTGGTGCGCTGGAAAGACACCCCCGGCAAGTGGCTGGCGAACATGATGACCCCGGTGCTGATCGGCAGCGCGGTGCTGGCGCCGGTTGCCGGCTTCATCGTCGACGATCTCGACTGGCCGGTGCTGAGCGCCTTCGCCCTGGCGGCCTGGGTGGTGCTCGGCGGCCTGCGCGACATCGTCGACAAGACCCGCCACAAAGGCCTGGCCAAGGGCGTGCGCGGCCTGACCCGCAGCTACTGGGGCATGCAGCTGGCGCACCTGGGCCTGGCGGTGTGTGCCCTGGGCGTGGTGCTGTCGAGCAACAACAGCGCCGAGCGCGACCTGCGCATGGCGCCGGGCGAGAGCGTCGAGCTGGGCGGTTATCACTTCCTGTTCGAGGGCGCCAAGCACTTCGAGGGGCCGAACTTCATCTCCGACAAGGGCACCATCGTGGTCACCCGTGACGGCCGTGAAGTGACCACCCTGCATCCGGAAAAACGCCTGTACACCGTGCAGCAGTCGATGATGACCGAGGCCGGCATCGATGCCGGTTTCACCCGCGACCTGTACGTTGCCCTGGGTGAGCCGCTGGAAAACGGCGCCTGGGCGGTGCGCGTGCATATCAAGCCTTACGTCCGCTGGATCTGGCTGGGCGGTCTGCTGACCGGCCTGGGCGGGTTGCTGGCGGCGTTCGACCGGCGTTATCGCGTCAAGGTCAAGACCCGGGTGCGCGAGGCCCTGGGCGTGTCTGGAGCTGTTGCATGAAGCGTTGGATCATGGTCGTGCCACTGGCGGTATTCCTGCTGATGGCGGTTTTCCTCTACAAGGGGCTGTTCCTCAAGCCCGACGAGCTGCCATCGGCGATGATCGGCAAGCCGTTCCCGGCGTTCGCCCTGGCATCGACCCAGGGTGACCGCAACCTGACCCAGGCCGACCTGCACGGCCGGCCAGCGTTGGTCAACGTGTGGGCCACCTGGTGCCCGTCGTGCAAGGTCGAGCACCCGTACCTGAACCAGCTGGCCCAGCAGGGCGTGGTGATCCACGGCATCAACTACAAGGACGACAACGCTGCCGCGCAGAAGTGGCTGGCCGAGTTCCACAACCCGTACCAGCTGGATATCCGTGACGAGCAGGGCAGCCTGGGGCTGGACCTGGGCGTGTATGGCGCGCCGGAAACCTTCCTCATCGACGCCAAGGGCATCATCCGCTACAAGCATGTCGGCATCGTCGATGCCGACGTCTGGCGCGAGCAACTGGCGCCGCTGTACCAGGGCCTGGTTGACGAGGCCAAGCCATGAGGCGCTGGCTGGCAGCCGCCGTGTTGGGCATGAGCCTGGCCGGTGTGGCCAAGGCGGCCATCGATACCTACCAGTTCCGCGATGACGCCGAGCGCGAGCGTTACCAGCAACTGACCAAGGAACTGCGCTGCCCCAAGTGCCAGAACCAGGACATCGCCGACTCCAACGCGCCGATCGCCGCCGACCTGCGCCGCGAGATTTTCCGCATGCTCGGCGAAGGCAAGAGCAACCAGCAGATCGTCGACTTCATGGTCGATCGCTATGGCGACTTCGTGCGCTACAAACCGGCGCTCAGCAGCCGCACCTGGCTGCTGTGGTTCGGCCCGGGCATCCTGCTGGCCGGTGGCTTCGTGGTATTGGCGGTGATTGTCCGCCGCCGCCGTGGCCCGGCGACCCAGGTTGCACAGGAACTGTCCGTCGAAGAACGCGAGCGTCTCGCCAAACTGCTGGAAAAAGAACAGACCCATGACTGAATTCTGGCTTAGCGCGGGCCTGCTGCTGCTCGCCGCCCTCGGCTTTCTGCTGATCCCGATCCTGCGTGGCCGTCGCCAGCAGCAGGAAGAAGACCGCACCGCCCTGAACGTCGCCCTGTACCAGGAGCGCGTCGCCGAACTGGCCGCCCAGCAGGCCGCTGGCGTGCTCGACGAGGCGCAAATGGCCAAGGGCCGCGATGAGGCGGCCCGTGAGCTGCTGGCTGACACCGAAGGCGCGGAACCCGCGCGCCAGGGGCACCTGGGCAAGGCCCTGCCATTGCTGGCGGCAGTGCTTGTGCCAGCCCTTGCACTGGGGCTGTACCTGCACTTCGGCGCGGCGGACAAGGTCGAGCTGACCCAGGAATTCGCCGCCGCACCGAAGACCATGGACGAAATGACCACGCGCCTGGAGCGTGCCGTGGAGGCTCAGCCGGACTCGGCCGAAGGCCTGTACTTCCTTGGCCGGGCCTACATGGCCCAGCAGCGCCCAGCTGATGCGGCACGGGCGTACGAGCGCGCCGTCGCCCTGGCCGGTCGCCAGCCCGAGCTGCTGGGCCAGTGGGCCCAGGCGCTGTACTTCGCGGCAGACAAGAAATGGAGCCCGCAGGTGCAGGCGCTGACCGACGAAGCGCTCAAGGCCGACCCGAACGAGGTCACCAGCCTGGGCCTGAGGGGCATCGCTGCCTTCGAGGGCGAGCGCTACCAGGAAGCCATCGACTACTGGAACCGCCTGCTGGCGCAACTGCCCGAAGGTGATGCCTCGCGGGCGGCGCTGCAAGGCGGCATCGACCGCGCGGCAGAGCGCCTGGGCAGCGGCGCGAAACCGCAGGCTACTGCGGCAGCCCGGCTGAAGGTGCGGGTGGAGCTGGCGGCGGCGCTCAAGGACAAGGTCAAGCCTGACGACACCGTGTTCATCTTTGCCCGAGCCAGCAACGGCCCGCCCATGCCGCTGGCGGCCAAGCGGGTCACCGTGGCGCAATTGCCGTTGGAAGTGGAATTGTCCGACGCTGACGCTATGCTGCCGCAGATGAAACTGTCCCAGTTCGCCGAAGTCCAACTGGTTGCACGTGTATCCCGCGCCGGCCAGCCGACCCGCGGCGAATGGATCGGCCAGGGCGCGCCTTTGGCCAATACCACCCAGGCCACCCAGCACCTGACCATCGACAGCCCAGACCAGTAAGAGAGCAACGCCATGCATAGCGCCGTCCGCCTGACCCTGATTACCCTGGCCCTGGGTTTGTCCGCCTGTACCTCGCAGCAGCCGTATGAGCAGCCGTCGCCTCCGATCGAGACCGTGCCACCGCACCAGGGGCCTGCGGTAAAGCCGTTGCCGGGCGGGCAGCCATCGACGCAGCCGAGCAAGCCAGCGGCCATTCCCAAGCCGATGCCACGCACCTCCGCCAGCTTCGCGCCACCGCCGGGTGGCGCCAGCCATTGGGATCCGAAGCTCGGGGTGTATGTGTTGGAGAACAAGACCAATGTCTTTTACCGGCAGCGTACCTATTACCGTTATGACAACGGCTGGAGCTGGTCGCTGAACCCGGATGGGCCATGGCAGGAGACCGACAGCAGTGGTGTGCCGGGTGGGTTGGGGCGCGCCTACGGGCAGTAATCCTTGTGCCGGTACAGTACAGTTTTAGCTGGATATTTCAGTTGACTGTACTGGCTGGTGACTCCGCATAATGCCCCTCTGATAATCAAGGAGGTGGCATGAGCAAGACAGTCCTGGTACTGGTAGAAACCGTCGACGATTATCTGCCATTACTCGAACAGGCCGGCTACCGCCTGATCCGTGCCCCATCCCCACAAATGCGCGCCGACGCCATCCTTCGCCATGCTGGCGAGATCGATGCCGTGCTGACCCGTGGCCCGTTGGGCCTGACCGCCGCTGAAATCGCCGCCTTGCCCAAGCTGCAGATCATCTGCGTGATCGGTGCTGGCTACGAGCAGGTCGACCTGGCCGCCGCTGCCGCCCGTGGCATCACTGTCACCAATGGCGCCGGCGCCAATGCTGCGGCAGTTGCCGACCACACCCTGGCCATGCTGCTGGCGCTGCTGCGCGACATTCCTCGCGCAGACGCCAGCACCCGTCGTGGCGAGTGGAACCGGGTGATCAGCCCGTCGGTCAGTGGCAAGCGCCTGGGCCTGCTGGGCCTCGGCGCGGTTGGCCAGGCCATCGCCAAGCGTGCCAGCCTGGGCTTCGACATGAACATCAGCTATCACAGCCGCACCCCGCGAACGGACGTGCCTTACACCTGGTACGACAGCCCGTTGCAGCTGGCCGCTGCCGTCGACATCCTGGTCGTTGCCACCCCTGGTGGCGCCAATACCCGCCATCTGGTCGATGCCCAGGTGCTTGAGGCGCTGGGCGCGGAGGGTTACCTGGTGAATATCGCCCGGGCCAGCGTGGTCGACACCCAGGCGCTGGTATCAGCCCTTGAACAAGGCCGGCTTGCCGGCGCCGCGCTCGATGTGTTCGACGACGAACCCGCCGTGCCAGATGCCCTCAAGGCCCTCGGCAACACGGTGCTCACGCCTCATGTGGCCGGCCAGTCGCCCGAGGCCGCACGTGACACCGTGACCCTGGTGCTGGGTAACCTGCAAGCCTTCTTCGCCGGCCAGCCGGTGCTCACCCCGGTCCGCGCATAACCCTTTCAATACCCCCGGCATTGCCCGGATCACAAGGAGCGTTTGATGCAACTCGAAATCTTCCAGGTCGATGCCTTCTCCGCCGAACCCTTTGGTGGCAACCCGGCAGCGGTGATCCCCCTGCAAAGCTGGCTGCCAGACGATGTGCTGCAACGCATCGCCGAAGAGAACAACCTGTCGGAAACAGCCTACTGCGTACGCAATGGCGAAACCTTCGACCTGCGCTGGTTCACCCCCACCGTCGAAGTCGACCTGTGCGGCCACGCCACACTGGCCTCGGCCTACGTGCTGTTCGAACAGCTGGGCGAGCAAGCCGAAGTGCTGCGCTTCAACACCCGCAGTGGCGAACTGCGGGTCAGCCGTGGCACGGACGGCCTGCTGGCCATGGATTTCCCGGCCAAGCAACCGCGAGCCGTGGACGTGCCGGCCGGGTTGCTGGAAGCGCTGGGCCTTAACGCTGCCAGGGCGGTCTACCGCTCCGACGACTATGTGGTGATGGTCGATGATGTAGCACTGCTGGCCCCGCTGAAGCCCGATTTTGTCGCCTTGTCGGCATTCGACGTGCGTGGCATCGCGGTTACCGCTGCTGGCCGTGGCTTCGACTTCGTCACCCGCTGGTTCGGCCCTCGGGTTGGCGTCAATGAAGACCCGGTTACCGGCTCTGCGCATACCTCTCTGGCGCCGTTGTGGGCCGAGCGGCTGGGCAAGTCGTCGCTGAGCTGCGAGCAGGGCGGGGCGCGCAAGGGGCAACTGCACTGTGAAGTGCCTGGCAATGGCCGGGTGATCATCAGTGGGCGTGCGGCGCTGTACCTGCGCGGCAGCGTGTTCATCTGATCGCGCGGGTGGGGCTGCGGGCTCAGTGGCATGGAGCCCGATCTATACTTGCTGGCCCAACCTGCAAGGAGCCCCACCATGACTCTGGAAAAAAGCGGCAGCTGCCTCTGCGGTGAATCCCGCCTGCGCGCCACAGTCGACAATACCCACATCAGCGCCTGCCATTGCAGCATGTGCCGTAAATGGACCGGCGGCCCGCTGCTGGTCGTGGATTGCAGCCAGGCACCGGTCTTCGAGGGGCGGGCGCCGGCAGTCTACGACTCGTCCGAGTGGGCCCAGCGTGGATTTTGCAGCCGTTGCGGCACGCACCTGTATTACCGGCTCAAGGACAAGGACCACTATGCGGTCCCGGTAGGCCTGCTGGACGGCGACGAGGCCTGGGATTTCGACCTGCAGATCTTCGTCGAGCAGAAACCTGCCTGGTACTGCTTCGCCAATCAGACCAAGGAGCTGACCGGCGAGCAGGCGTTCGAACAGTTCGGCTGAGCCACTTTCGACGGGAATGCTCGCATGCGCAAAGATCCTTTGCCGCCAGCCCCGTACAGCGGTAGCCTGCGCGCATCCACGAACAGGAGCGAAAAGCGTGAAGCGCGGTGTGATGTATGCCTGTGGGGCCGGTGCCTTGTGGGGCATGGTACTGATGGTTCCGGAGCTGTTGCCGGAGTTCAACCCGATGCTGCTGAGCAGCGTGCGCTATGCAATGGTCGGCCTGATCTCGTTGCTGCTGGCCGTGCCGATGGCCCGGCAGCTGCGTCAGCTGACCTTGGCGGACGGCTGGATGCTGCTGCGCCTGGCAGTGGTCGGCAACCTGGTGTACTTCATCTGCCTGGTGGCGGCGATCCAACGCCTGGGCGTGGCACCGGCCTCGCTGATCGTCGGTGTGCTGCCGTTGACCATCACCCTGTATGGCCGCAACGACAGTGGCGCTGTGCCGATCCGGCGGCTGATCGGCCCGCTGGCGCTGATCCTTGCCGGCATGCTGTGCATCAATCTGGAGACCTTCGCCTTTGCCCCAGGCGATATCGGCGACAAGCTCCTTGGGCTGTTCTACGCCCTGGCCGCGCTGGCCTGCTGGACCTGGTACGCGGTGCAGAACAGCCGTTACCTCAAGCAGAGCGGGCATTTCGACAGCCACCAGTGGTCGGTGCTGATCGGCGTGCTGACCGGCCTGAGCAGCCTGGTGATGGTGGCTGCCCTGGCGATGTGGCAGCCGCAGCAGCTGCAGGTCGAGGCACCGATGGCGCGTTGGTGGCTGTTCTGGGCCGCGTGCCTGGGTTGCGCCGTCCTGGGTTCGTGGTTGGCCACGGCGCTGTGGAACGCGGCGTCCAAACGCCTGCCGTTGACCTTGAGCGGGCAGCTGATCGTGTTCGAGACCCTGTTCGCGTTGTTGTATGCCTTCCTCTGGCGGCAGGCCGGGCCGAGCCTGCTGGAAGCGGCGGCAATCATTCTGGTGATCGGCGGCGTGCTGTGGTCGATGCGTCAGCACGGCACGCCACGCGAACTTGCCAAACCGGTGCATTCCTGAGAAAAGGGCGCCCTTGAATTTCAGCGTTGGAGCATGCCCATGAGCAGCGAACTGCAGATCACCGACCTCGTCGAAGGCGACGGCAAGGCCGCCGTCAAAGGCGCCCTGATCACCACCCAGTACACCGGCTGGCTGGCCGACGGCAGCGAGTTCGACTCGTCGTGGTCGCGCGGCAAACCCTTCCAGTGTGTGATTGGCACCGGGCGTGTCATCAAAGGTTGGGACCAGGGGCTGATGGGCATGCGTGTGGGAGGCAAGCGCAAGCTGCAGGTTCCGGCGCACCTGGGGTATGGCGAGCGCAGCGTGGGGGCGATTCCGCCGAATTCGGACCTTACGTTCGAGATTGAATTGCTGGAAGTGCTGACGCGGGATGATTGACTGGTTCGCGTCCTACAGGGGGCAGAAAAGGACTACACGTTCTGTAGGCTTACATCTGATTGTGGTGCTTTCGGCAGACGGCTACCCTTGCAGCTCTTAACGAGTCAAGAGGGTGGCATGCCCATGAAATCGCATTTTTCCTCGAAGGTTATCCGCGAAGCGAACGCTCTGCTGGTGGCCTCGGGCGGCCGAATGGAAATCCCTTTGCCACGGGAGCTTACAGGCATCATAACCAGCACCAGAAAAACCCGTTCGGAGCTGAATGCTGCATTTGAAAGCGCACATGGTCGCTTACGCAAGGAGTAACAGCCCCATGGCCGATGGCTGTTACAACCACATTTACTCGGTCCTAGTTGAGAGTGACCAGGATACCCTCGGGATCATTGCTTACTCGTTATACAAACGACAGAAAATTGAGTTCATCCAGTCCTTCAAAGTCAAGCATGACAGAGAGCCAAAAGACATTGATCTGGCTCCGTTTCATGATGTCAGTAACAGCCCCACACAGCTGGAAAGCTATCGCAATCAGGCGAGCCAGCTTGTTCAGGGGTTCCTGGACGCATCGATTGCCACCCAGGCTGCTGAACTCGATCGCTACTACTCCGAAAAGGCCAGCAACGAAATCAGAAATGCCAAGCCTGGATTTTGGTTGGGCGTTGCTCAGAGTCTCGTGGGCTCGGTTCTCTTCGTCTTCTTGCTCGGGTTTCTTGTGTTCTTTACCTGGAGTCTGAACCAGGGGCCAAAACAGGTGATCGAGCAGGTCTTCGATGTGGTCATCACCGATTCGCACTCGACATAATTGCGCAACACGCCTGCTCTAACGTAATCCTTGCCTAGGGAACGGCATCCACACTCAGGGAGGAACCAAACGGGTTGAGGACACTCTGAGTCCTGCTCGTTGCCAAGGATGGCAATCACTAACACGGATGCCCTGCGGCATGGGCCGCGGGGCAATGTGGCGGGTACCCAGATACCTTTTGCCACAAGAGCCTGCCCACATGAAGTTGCCATCTTTCATTCGACGTCGCCGCCACCTGATGCTCAGCCTGGCCCTCGTCGCCGCGGCTGTGCCGCTGGCATTGGAAGTGGTCGAAAGCCGCGCTCAACCGGTCGACGGCACCCAGACGCTGGTATTCCTGCGCCATGCCGAAAAGCCCGGTGAAGGCTTGGGGCAACTGAATTGCCAGGGGCTCAATCGCGCTCTGGACCTGGCCACCTTGCTGCCGGAGCGCTTCGGCAAGGCGGATTACGTGTTCGCGGCCAGCCCCTCGCGGCATGTCGAGGAAGGCAGCCAGGACCAGAGCTACAGCTACATCCGTCCGCTGATGACCATCACCCCCAGCGCCATTCGCCTGGGTTTGCCGGTCAACATCGACTTTGCTGCCAACGACACCGACGAACTCGCCGATGAACTGGTCAGCGAGAAGTACCGCAATGCCACGGTCTATACCGCCTGGTCCCACGGCTATCTGCCCGAATTGATCAACTCCGTCGCCGGCAAGGCGTTGGGCGATGAGCGGGTGATCACCGAAGACTGGAGCGGCGACGATTTCGACACCCTCTACGTCCTCACCCTGACCTGGCACGACGGCAAGGCCAGCCTGCTCAGCCGCAACGTCCGCCAAGGCCTCAACGGCGGTGCCCATAGCTGCCCGACCTGATCCGCTGTTACCAATGGCGGGCCAGGCGAGCCCGTGTTACCGCCCGAACTTCATCGGCCAGCCCAGCACTTTTTTCTCCCGCGGAGTCGCATAGGTGCGCACCTTGGAGGTGCTAAGCCCCATCCGCACCAGCGACTCGGCAATGGTCACCGCCGCGCTCACCCCATCGACCACCGGCACCCCGGTGCGCTGGCGGATCTGCTCATCCAGCCCGGCCATGCCGCCACAGCCCAGGCAGATCACCTCGGCCTTGTCATCGCGCACGGCACGCTCGGCCTGCTCGACGATCGCCTCCACGGCGCGTTGCGGGTCCTCTTCCAGTTCCAGCACAGCCAGGCCACTGGCCCGCACCGAGGCACAACGGTCATACAAGCCAGACAGCTTCAGGCGGTCTTCGATCAGCGGCACGGTGCGGTCCAGGGTGGTCACCACCGAATAGGCGTGGCCCAGGTACATGGCGGTGCTGGCGGCGGCATCGGTGATGTCCACCACCGGCACGTTGAGCAGCTCCCGCAGGCCTTCGCGGCCATGTTCACCATAGCCGGCCTGGATCACCGCATCGTAAGGGCCGTCGTAGGTCAGTACGCGGTCCATCACGGCGATGGCGGCCAGGTAACTCTCGAAATTGCCCTCCACCGACTCGGCGCCGAACCAGGGGGTCAGGCCGATGATTTGCGTGCCGGGCGCGGCGACGCTGCGCGCCTGCTCGGCGATGGCTTGGGTGATGGCTTCGGTGGTGTTGACGTTGGCGATCAGAATACGCATGGGCAGTCCTCCTTGATCAATGGCTGCTGTGGTCGACGGCGATGCACTCGCCGCTGACATCGTGGTATTGGCGGTTACGCGGGGCGATCAGCAGGTACACCGCGGCAGCGATGCCGGCGCCGATCAGCCAGGAAAACGGCGCGATGCCGTGGAAGTTCGGCACCAGCGCCAGGATGATGGCCAGCAGTGCCGCCGGTACGAAGGCGGCCATGGCGCGCAGGTTGACGCCTTTGCTGTAGTGGTAGGCGCCAGTCGGGTGCTCGGTGTACAGCTCCGGCACGTTGATGCGGCCTTTGCGCAGCAACCAGTAGTCGGCCATGATCACCCCGTACAGCGGGCCAAGCAGGGCGCCCAGGCCGGACAGGAAGTACACGATCACCAGCGGGCTGTTGTAGAGGTTCCACGGCAGGATCAGCACCGCCAGGGTTGCGCTGATCAGCCCGGCGCGGCGGAAATTGAGGTGGCGTGGCGCCAGGTTGCTCAGCACGAAGGCGGGAGCGACGAAGTTGGCCATGATGTTCACCGCCACGGTGACGATCAGGAAGGCCAGGCAGCCGAGCACCAGGAACGGTGTGCTGGGGATGCTGGCGACGATCTGGGTCGGGCTGTCGATGATCTGGCCGTTGATCTGGAACTGCGCGCCGCACAGCACCACGGTGATCATGGCGAACACCAGGATGTTCACCGGCAGGCCCCAGAAGTTGCCGACGCGGATGGTCTTGCGGCACGGCGAGGAGCGGGCGAAGTCACAGAAGTTCAGCACCAGGGTGCCGTAGATCGCCAGCCACAGGGCGCCGCCGGCGAAGATGTTGCGCCACATCTCATAGCCGCTCAGCGGCTCGGCTACCGACCAGGCGATGCGCGCATCGGCCTTGAAGTACATGAACACTGCCAGGCTGGCCACGGTCAGCAGGATCACCGGGCCGGCGAAGGCCTCGTAGCGGCGCACCATCTCCATGCCGTAGGCGAGGATCACCAGCTGCACCAGCCAGATCGCCACGAAGCACACCCAGCCCAGGCTCGACAGGCCGAGGATGCTGTCGTGGTCATAAGCGGCCACTTGCGGCCACACGGCGCTGAGCAGCACGCGCAGCACCACCGATGCCAGGTAGGTCTGGATGCCGAACCAGGCGATGGCGATCACCGCACGGATCAGCGCCGGGATCTGTGCACCGTGGATGCCAAAGGCGATACGGCTGATTACCGGGAACGGCACGCCGGTCTTCTGCCCCATGTAGCCGGACAGGTTCATGAAGAAGTACACCAGGGCTGCGCCGATCGCCAGCGACAGCAGGATCTGCCAGCCACCCAGGCCAAGGGCGAACAAGCCCATGGCGAAGGAGTAGTTGGCAATGTTGTGCACATCGTTGGTCCACAGCGCAAAGATGCTGTAGCGGCCCCAGCGGCGGCCTTCGATACGGGTGGGCGCGAGGTCGCGGTTATGCAGGCGTGGGCTCAGGCCCAGGGGCGGCATGTCGCCGGCAAGGGTGGAAGAGGGGCTGGTGCTGGCGACGGATAGTTCAGGGGCAAGGTCGAGGCTGGTACTCATTCCGGCAGGCTCCTGATGCACGTGGACTGCGATGAGCGGGCATGCGCACGGGCTCGCCATCTCGTCGGTGCAGCTTGGCATCACTGGGTTCTGGGCGCGGCGGCCGGTATTGGGCCGGCGTCGCGGGTTCTTGTGTATTTATGTTTCGTAGGATTTGTATACAAAACACGAACACACAAAAGCGAGTTCCATGCCAGCGGCAAACGAGTTTCAGATGGTCACTAATTTGAATCTAAGCAATTGAAAATTAAGTTGATGAAATGAAGGGAATATAAGTTGACCAAATGAACAGGTTTAAATTTTTAGTTGGCTTATTAGTTGATCATTTGGTCAGAATTAGTGGCGCGGGATGTGTAACGTATTGGGGCGTTACTTGGAAAAGTGCACACAAAAATGGCACATAAAGTGACATTCTTGTGTACAAAAAATAGCCAGTTAGCCTGTCGAGTGGATACACTCAGTCCATCGGCGGCAACCGCCGCTTCACCGGGCTCTTCTTGATGATCGCGGTGTTGGTTTCGGCCAGCACATTGATCCGGTCGAGCAGGGTGTCGAGCTGCTCCATCGAGCGCACATGCAACCGCGCGATGAAACAGTCCTCGCCAGTCACCTTGTCGCACTCGGTGAACTCGGGGATGGCGATGATCTGCCGCTCCACTTCCTGCAACTGGCCCGGCAGCGGGCGGATGCGCACGATCGCCTGCAGCTGGTAGCCGAAGCTGCGCGGGTCGATATCCACCGTGTAGCCGCGCAACACGCCGCGTTCCTCCAGGCGGCGCAGGCGCTCGCTGACGCTGGGGGCGGAGAGCCCACTGATCTGCGCCAGCGCCTTGAGCGAGCGGCGTGAGTCTTCCATCAGGGCATTGATCAACTGTTGGTCGATGGCGTCGGTCATGCGTACCTCATCAGGCAAATCAGGAAAGTTGCCTTGATAGTAAAGGTGAACTGGCTGATATGCCTTGGATATCCGCTGGAAGGCATACTGCGACCCTCCACATACTATGGCCATCATCCAAGGGAGGTGTGAGATGGACAGTTCATTACGCCGTGGCTCGCTGGAAATGGTTGCCGCCATGCTGATTTCCGGGACCATCGGCTGGTTCGTGCTGGTGTCGGGGCAGCCGGTGCTGGAAGTGGTGTTCTGGCGCTGCGTGTTCGGTACCGGCACCTTGCTGGTGATCTGCGCGGCATTGGGTTTTCTCAAACCGGGGGTGATAACCCGTACCGCGTTCCTGCTGGCCATCGCCAGCGGCGTGGCCATTGTCGGCAACTGGGTGTTGTTGTTCGCCTCCTACTCGAGGGCGTCGATCGCCATCGGCACGGCGGTGTACAACGTGCAGCCGTTCATGCTGGTGGGGTTGGCGGCGCTGTTCCTCGGCGAGAAGATCACTGCTGCCAAGGTCACCTGGCTGAGCGTGGCGTTCCTGGGCATGCTGGCGATCGTCAGCGCCCATGGCGCGGGGCAGGCCAGTGGTGAGGATTACTTGCAGGGCATTGCCCTGGCGCTGGGCGCGGCGTTTCTCTATGCGATCGCCGCGTTGATCATCAAACGCCTGAAAGGCACGCCACCGCACCTGATCGCGTTGATCCAGGTCGCCACCGGGGTGCTGCTGCTGGCGCCCTGGGTGAAGCTGGGCGGGCTGCCGGGCGAACCGTCGGCGCTGGCCAGCCTGGTGACCTTGGGCATGGTCCACACCGGGTTGATGTATGTGCTGCTGTACAGCGCCATCCAGCGCCTGCCCACGGCGTTGACGGGGGCGCTGTCGTTCATCTACCCGATTGCCGCGATCCTGGTCGACTGGGTGGCCTTTGGGCACCGCCTGGCGCCGTTGCAGTGGCTGGGGGTGGCGTTGATTCTGCTGGCGGCAGCGGGCATGCAGCAGGGCTGGTGGTTCCGTTCTGCACAAGTGCCGGCCAAGGGGTAGAATGGCGGCCTTTTCACTTGCTTGCGACCCGCCATGACTTCGCCGATCCACACCCTCGAACAGCACCTGCTCGCTGCCCTTGACCCTGCTCCCGCCGAAACCCGTCGCCTGTTCCATGGCCGCGGCCGTTGCTGGGAGGGCCTGGAGCAGGTCACGGTGGACTGGCTGCAGGGTGTGCTGTCGGTGGCGCTGTTCCGCGAACCGCCCGAGGGCCAGCTGGCTGAGCTGGAAGCCATGCTGCGCAAGCTGGCCGAACGCCCGCAATGGACCGGCCAGGCGATCCTCATCCAGCACCGTTACCTGCCCGACAGCCCGGGCCAGTGGCTGCTGGGCGAGCCCTGCCAGCAGCGCGAGGTGGTCGAGGATGGCCTGACCTATCTGCTCGACCTGGGTGTGCGGCAGAACAACGGCCTGTTCCTCGACATGCGCTACGGCCGGCGCTGGGTACGCGAGCAGTCTGCGGGCAAGCGGGTATTGAACCTGTTCGCCTACACCTGCGGCTTCTCGGTGGCGGCGATTGCTGGCGGTGCCGAGCAGGTGGTGAACCTGGACATGGCCAAGTCGGCGCTGTCGCGCGGGCGCGATAATCATCGCCTGAACGGGCACGATGCGTCGCGGGTCGCCTACCTGGGGCATGAACTGTTCAAGTCGTGGGGCAAGGTGCGCAAATACGGGCCTTATGACTTGATCATCATCGACCCGCCGACCTTCCAGCGCGGCAGCTTTGTGCTGACCCAGGATTACGCCAAGATCCTGCGGCGCTTGCCGGAGTTGCTCAATGAAGGCGGGACGGTGCTGGCCTGCGTCAACGACCCGGGGATCGGGCCAGAGTTTCTGATTGAAGGGATGGCCGAGCAGGCGCCTGCGTTGGCGTTTGTCGAGCGGCTGGAGAATCCGCCGGAGTTTCCTGATGTGGACCCGGCGGGAGGGCTGAAGGCCCTGGTATTCCGCCAGCTGTGATGTTGCCTGTGCCGGCCTCTTCGCGGCTGTAGGAGCGGATTCATCCGCGAGAGGCCAGCCCTGGCTACCTCAATTACTGATTGGTGTAGATCTGGTCGAACACGCCACCGTCGTTGAAGTGGGTCTTCTGCACGGTGCGCCAGTCACCGAAGGTCTTCTCCACCGACAGGAAGTCGACTTTCGGGAAGCGGTCGGTGTACTTGGCCAGCACCGTCGCATCCCGCGGACGCAGGTAGTTCTGTGCGGCGATTTCCTGGGCCGCCGGTGACCACAGGTACTTCAGGTATTCTTCAGCCACGGCCTGGGTGCCTTTCTTCGCCACCACCTTGTCGACCACGCTCACCGGTGGCTCGGCCTCGGCCGACACACTCGGGTAGACCACTTCAAACTGATCGCGGCCGAACTCGCGGGCGATCATCTCGGCTTCGTTCTCGAAGGTGACCAGCACGTCGCCGATCTGGTTGGTCATGAAGGTGGTGGTGGCGGCACGGCCACCGGTGTCGAGCACCGGCGCCTGCTTGAACAGCTTGCCTACGAATTCGCGGGCCTTGGTTTCATCGCCACCTTGCTTGAGCACATAGCCCCACGCCGACAGGTAGGTGTAGCGGCCGTTACCCGAGGTCTTGGGGTTGGGCACGATCACCTGCACGCCGTCCTTGAGCAGGTCAGGCCAGTCCTTCAGGGCCTTGGGGTTGCCCTTGCGCACGATGAACACGGTGGCCGAGGTGAACGGCGCGCTGTTGTTCGGCAGGCGGGTCACCCAGTTGTCCGGCACCAGCTTGCCGTTGTCGGCCAGGGCATTGATGTCGGTGGCCATGTTCATGGTGATGACATCGGCCGGCAGGCCATCGATCACCGCACGCGCCTGCTTGCTCGAGCCGCCGAAGGACATCTGCACATTGACCTTCTCGTTGTGCTCGGCTTCCCAGTGCTTCTGGAACGCCGGGTTGTAGTCCTTGTAGAAATCGCGCATCACGTCATAGGAAACGTTCAGCAGGGTCGGGGCAGCCTGGGCCAGGTTGCCCAGGGCCAGGCCGGCGGCGAGCAGCGAGGCGGTGAAGAGTTTTTTCACGTTGCGTCCTTGTTATGGTTCAAATGTTTGGCCATGTGCCAGCGACTATAACGTTTGGCTATTGGCCGATTAAAGACCGAATGGCACTTTGCTTATTCGGTTTTGGCAAACAGCGCATTGCCGCAGCGCGAGCAGAATGCGGCGCCATGCTCATGAGTTTTCTTGTGGCAGGTCGGGCAGTCATGTTGCAGCTGCTCGCCGCGCATTGCATTGGCCAGTTCGGCGGTGAAGATACCGGTCGGCACGGCGATGATCGAATAACCCGTGATCATCACCAGCGACGACAGCACCTGCCCCAGCGGCGTCTTTGGCACGATGTCGCCGAAGCCTACCGTGGTCAGCGTGACAATCGCCCAGTAGATGCCTTTGGGGATGCTGGTAAAGCCATGCTCCGGCCCTTCGATCACATACATCAGGGTGCCGAACACGGTGACCAGGGTCGACACGCTGACCAGGAACACGATGATCTTCTGCTTGCTGCCGCGCAGTGCGTCCAGCAGGTAATGCGCTTGCTTGAGGTAGGGGCTGAGCTTGAGCACGCGGAAGATCCGCAGCATCCGGATCACCCGGATCATCAGCAGGTACTGAGCGTCGCTGTAGTACAGGGCGATGATCCCCGGCACGATCGCCAGCAGGTCGACCAGGCCGTAGAAGCTGAAGGCATAGCGCAACGGCCTGGGCGAGCAGTACAGGCGGGTGAGGTACTCGGCCAAAAAGATCGCGGTGAAGCCCCACTCGATGGCGGCCAGCAGGCCCGCGTAGCCCTGGTGCACATCGTCGATGCTGTCGAGGATCACTGTGACCAGGCTGGCCAGGATGATCAGCAGGAGGATCTTGTCGAAGCGTCTTCCAGCCACGGTGTCGGTCTGGAAGACGATGACGTAGAGCCGCTCGCGCAGGCTCGCAAGGTTGTTCATTGGCTCGTTCCACAGTTGCGATGGGCAGAGCCTAGGGGCTGCGTTTCAGCTGTGCAAGCGGCTGGCGTCGCGTTGCCGGGGCTGGGCGAGGTGGCTGCCCAGATGCATCAGCCAGCAAGCGGCGACGAAGGGCGCAGTCAGCCCGGCGACAGGCAATAGCTTGAACAACGGTTGCAACAGCAAAGCCAGGGCAATGGCCAGCAACGTCACCCAAGGTTTTTCACCCTGGCGACTGAACGCCAATGCCGCCAGTGCCGCATTGAAACCGTACAGCCCCAGCCATGCCGCTTGCGCCTGGTCGGCGAGCAGTGCCACCCCGCCGCCAATGGCCGAACCGAGCACGGCCCACATCGCCGCATAGGGGTTGGCAATGAACATCCCGATGATGATCAGCAACCCGGCCAGCGGCTGGTCGAGCAGGAAGATCTGCCCTACGCCACGCGCCAGGGCATACGCAGGTTCTGCCTCGACGAAACCGCTGGGCGCCGGGCTTGCGAACAGCAGGGCAACCCAGCCAAGCAGCACGAATGGCGCGGTATAGGCAACCAGCAGCTTGCCGCCGCGCTTGCGCCATTGGTGGGTGATGATGCTCGACAGGCCGCCGGCTGCGATGATCAGCGGCGGGAGAATGGCCGACCAGGGCAGCACGGCGCTGATCAGGATGCCGATCAGCACGCCGTTGTAGCAGTACAGCCCGGCTTGGCGGTCGGCGCGGTCGTAGCCGCGGCGTTGGGCGGTGAGCAGGCCGGCGAGGGCGCCGAGCAGGGCGCCGCCGACCAGGTTGGGCGCGGTCAGCAGGATGGCCAGCAGGCAGCACAGGCCGCACAGGGGGTTGCGCAGCAGCAGCACCTGGCTGAAGCCGTTGAGCAGCGCCGTGGCCCAGTCGGGGCACGGGTTGACGAAATTCTTGGTGTACATGGGCAGTCAGCAAGGTTGATGGGGGAGCGGTGGGCCTCTTTGGGCCTCGGTTTTCCGCCGGTCGGAACGGGGGCGCAAAGCGCCCCCGGCGTCTCAGGCCAAGGTCTCGATGCGCAAGGTGTTAGTCGAACCCGGCTTGCCGAAAGGCACGCCGGCAGTCACCAGCAGCGTGTCACCACGGCTGGCCATGCCTTGCGCCTGGGCGATTTCCAGCGCGGTGGAAACCACCTCGTCGACCTGGCGCAGGCGGTCGTTGACCACCGAGTGCACCCCCCAGGCCACGCTCAGGCGGCGTGCGGTGGCCAGGTTTGGCGTCAGGTTGAGGATCGGCGCCCGTGGCCGTTCGCGCGCGGCACGCAGGGTCGAGGCCCCCGACTCGCTGTAGTTGACCAGCACCGCCACCGGCAGGATGCCGCTGATACGGCGGATCGCGCAGCTGATGGCGTCCGACACGGTGGCCTCGGCCTTCGGCCGGCCAACGTCCAGTTGGGCCTGGTAGTCCGGGCCGTTCTCCACCTGGCGGATGATCTTGCTCATCATCTGCACGGCTTCCTGCGGGTAGTCGCCGGAGGCGGTTTCAGCCGACAGCATCACCGCGTCGGCGCCTTCGGCCACGGCGTTGGCCACGTCGGTGACTTCCGCTCGGGTCGGCGCTGGCGAGAAACGCATGGATTCGAGCATCTGGGTCGCCACCACCACCGGTTTGCCCAGCTGGCGGCAGGTGCCGATGATGCGCTTCTGGATCTGCGGCACGCTTTCGGCCGGCACTTCCACGCCCAGGTCGCCACGGGCCACCATGATCGCATCTGCCAGTTCTGCGATGGCTTGCAGTTGTTCGACTGCCGAAGGCTTTTCGATCTTGGCCATCAGGTAGGCGCGGTCGCCGATCAGCTGGCGCGCTTCGACGATGTCTTCCGGTCGCTGCACGAACGACAGGGCCACCCAGTCCACACCCAGCTCCAGGCCGAAGGCCAGGTCGCGGCGGTCTTTCTCGGTGAGCGGGGAGAGGTCGAGTACCGCTTGCGGCACGTTGACGCCCTTGCGGTCCGACAGCTCGCCACCGTTCAGCACTTCGGTGTCGATCGCGTCAGTGTGCTTGGCAGTCACCCGCAGGCGCAGCTTGCCGTCGTCGAGCAGCAGGTCCATGCCTGGCTCCAGCGCAGCGATGATTTCCGGGTGTGGCAGGTTGACCCGGCGGCTGTCGCCCGGGGTCTTGTCCAGGTCCAGGCGCAGGGCCTGGCCGCGTTGCAGCTGGACCTTGCCTTCAGCGAAGCGGCCGACGCGCAGCTTCGGCCCTTGCAGGTCCATGAGGATGCCCAGCGGGTAGTTCAACTGTTGCTCGACTTCGCGGATCCACTGGTAGCGCAGGGCGTGGTCGGCGTGCTCGCCGTGGCTGAAGTTGAGGCGGAAGATGTTCACCCCGGCTTCGACCAACTGGCGGATGTCGTCGATGCCTTTGATCGCAGGGCCGAGGGTGGCAAGGATCTTTACTTTTTTATCAGGCGTCATGATTGGGCAGTCTCAAGGATCAGGATGGCGCGGAAGTCGTTGACGTTGGTACGGGTCGGCTCGGTGACGATCAGGGCATCGAGCGCGGCGAAGTAGCCATAGCCGTTGTTGTTGTCCAGCTCATCGCTGGCCGACAGGCCCAGGGCTTCGGCGCGGGCATAACTGCTCGGGTTCATGAAGGCGCCAGCGTTCTCTTCCGAGCCGTCGATGCCATCGGTGTCACCGGCCAGGGCATACACGCCCGGCAGGCCTTTGAGGCTTTCGGTGAGGCTGAGCAGGAACTCGGCGTTGCGCCCGCCACGGCCATTGCCGCGCACGGTGACGGTGGTTTCACCGCCGGAGAGGATCACGCAAGGCGCCTTCAGTGGCTGGCCGTGCAGCACGATCTGCCGGGCAATGCCGGCGTGTACCTTGGCCACTTCGCGCGATTCACCTTCCAGGTCACCGAGGATCAGCGGGCTGAAACCGGCCTGGCGGGCTTTGACCGCAGCGGCTTCGAGCGACTGCTGCGGTTTGGCGATCAGTTGGAAGTGGCTGCGGGCCAAGGCCGGGTCATCGGCCTTGACGGTTTCCGAAGCAGGGTTGTTGAGCCAGTCGATGACGGCTTTCGGCGCTTCGATGTTGTAGCGCTTGAGGATTGCCAGGGCATCGGCCGAGGTGCTCGGGTCGGCCACGGTCGGGCCGGAAGCGATGACGGTGGCCAGGTCGCCAGGCACGTCGGAAATGGCATAGGTGTAGACGGTGGCTGGCCAGCAGGCCTTGGCCAGGCGGCCGCCCTTGATCGCCGAGAGGTGCTTGCGTACGCAGTTCATCTCGCCGATGGTGGCGCCGGATTTGAGCAGCGCCTTGTTGATCTGTTGCTTGTCAGCCAGGGTCAGGCCTTCTGCTGGCAGTGCCAGCAGGGCGGAACCACCACCCGACAGCAGGAAGATGACGCGGTCTTCTTCATTGAGGTTGCTGACCAGTTCCAGCACACGCTTGGCCACGGCCAGGCCGGCGGCGTCGGGGACCGGGTGAGCGGCTTCGACCACCTCGATCTTCTGGCAGTTGGCGCCGTGACCGTAACGGGTCACGACCAGCCCGGAGACTTCGCCCTGCCAGCTTTTTTCAACCACTTCGGCCATGGCGGCTGCGGCTTTGCCGGCGCCGATGACGATGACCCGGCCGCTACGGTCGGCGGGCAGGTAGGGTTCGAGCACTTGGCGTGGGTGGGCGGCGGCGATGGCTGTGTCGAACAGGTCGCGGAGAAGTTTTTGCGGATCGACCGACATGGCAGGCTCCCATTTATTGTTGTTCTGCAGAATCAAAAACGCCCCTGGAACTGCCTCCGTGCAGGCCGAACCAGGGGCGGGTGTTGCTCGGGGTCACGCTCGAGCCTGTGGTCGCAGGCTCAAGGGTGTGGACGTCTTACTTGTCGTCGCGGATCGAGAAGTTGGCCATGTGCTCCAGGCCTTTGATCAGCGCCGAGTGGTCCCAGTTGCCGCCGCCCAGGGCCTGGCAGGTGTTGAACACTTGCTGGGCATTGGAAGTGTTGGGCAGGTTGATGCCCAGTTCCTTGGCGCCTTGCAGGGCCAGGTTGAGGTCCTTCTGGTGCAGGTTGATGCGGAAGCCTGGGTCGAAGGTGCCTTTGATCATGCGCTCGGCGTGCACTTCGAGGATCTTCGACGATGCGAAGCCGCCCATCAGCGCTTCACGTACCTTGGCTGGGTCGGCGCCGTTCTTGGCGGCGAACAGCAGAGCTTCGGCAACGGCCTGGATGTTCAGGGCGACGATGATCTGGTTGGCGACCTTGGCGGTCTGGCCATCACCGTTGCCACCGACGCGGGTGATGTTCTTGCCCATGGCTTCGAACAGCGGCAGGGTGCGTTCGAAGGCTTTCGGGCAGCCACCGACCATGATGCTCAGGGTCGCGGCCTTGGCACCGACTTCACCGCCGGACACCGGGGCGTCCAGGTAGGCAGCGCCAGTGGCCTTGATCTTCTCGGCGAAGGCTTTGGTGGCGGTAGGGGAGATCGAGCTCATGTCGATCACTACCTTGTTCGGGCCCACGCCTTCGGCGACGCCGTTTTCACCGAACAGGACGCTTTCGACCTGTGGGGTGTCCGGCACCATGACGATGATGAACTCGGCTTCCTGGGCCACTTCCTTCGGGTTGGCCAGGGCCACTGCGCCCGCGGCGATCAGGTCGGCCGGTGCAGCGTCGTGGTGGGTGGAAACGAAGATGCTGTGACCTGCTTTTTGCAGGTTCTGCGCCATGGGCTTGCCCATGATGCCAGTGCCGAGGAAACCGATTTTAGCCATGAGAAATTACCTCTTTTATAGTTGTTCGCGGTCCCGATGGGAGCAGTGATTCAGATCGCGTTGTGCGTTTTCAGCCAGCCCAGGCCCGCTTCGGTGGTGGTCAGCGGCTTGTATTCCGCGCCCACCCAGCCCTGGTAGCCGATGCGGTCCAGGTGCTCGAACAGGAAGCGGTAGTTGATCTCGCCGGTGCCTGGTTCGTTGCGGCCTGGGTTGTCGGCCAGCTGGATGTGGTTGATCAGGTTCAGGTTGGCTTCCATGGTGCGAGCCAGGTCACCTTCCATGATCTGCATGTGGTAGATGTCGTACTGCAGGAACAGATTGTCGCTGCCGACTTCGGCCTGGATTTCCAACGCCTGTTGGGTGGTGTTCAGGTAGAAGCCTGGGATGTCGCGGGTGTTGATCATTTCCATGACCAGGCGGATCCCGGCGGCTTTCAGCTTGTCGGCGGCATACTTGAGGTTGTCGACGAAGGTCTTGCGCACGTCGGCGCACTGCAGGCCTTGTGGGCGAATACCCGCCAGGGCGTTGACCTGGGTGTTGCCCAGCACCTTGGCGTATTCGATGGCCTTGTCCACGCCAGCGCGGAACTCTTCGACGCGGTCGGGGTGGCAGGTGATACCGCGCTCACCTTTGGCCCAGTCGCCCGCCGGCAGGTTGAACAGCACCTGGGTCAGGCCGTTGGCATCCAGCTGCTGCTTGATTTCGGCTGCGCTGAAGTCGTACGGGAAGAGGTATTCGACGCCGCTGAAACCAGCGTCGGCGGCAGCCTTGAAGCGGGCCAGGAAGTCCTGTTCGGTGAACAGCATGGACAGGTTGGCAGCGAAGCGAGGCATGGGTTGTCTCCTTGCGATGAAGGCCCCCAGTAAAGCCTGGGGGCGTCAGGCGATCAGTCCAGCAGCGAGATGGCGGTTGGCGCGTCGTTGCCGACCAGAGCCAGGTCTTCGAACTCGTTGACCGCGTTGATCTCGGTGCCCATGGAAATGTTGGTCACACGCTCGAGGATCACTTCGACCACGACCGGCACGCGGAACTCTTCGGCCATCTTCTGTGCCTTGAGCAGGGCAGGGGCGATCTCGGCCGGCTCGAATACACGGATGGCCTTGCAGCCCAGGCCTTCGACCACGGCGACGTGGTCGACACCGTAGGTGGCAGCGTCGGTCGAGTTGATGTTCTCGAACGCCAGTTGTACACAGTAATCCATGTCGAAGCCACGCTGTGCCTGACGGATCAGGCCCAGGTAAGCGTTGTTCACCAGCACGTGGACGTACGGCAGGTTGAACTGCGCGCCCACCGCCAGCTCTTCGATCATGAACTGGAAGTCGTAGTCACCCGACAGCGCAACGACCTTGCGCTTCGGATCGGCTTTGACCACGCCCAGCGCGGCAGGAATGGTCCAGCCCAGCGGGCCGGCCTGGCCGCAGTTGATCCAGTGGCGTGGCTTGTACACGTGCAGGAACTGCGCGCCAGCGATCTGCGACAGGCCGATGGTGCTGACGTAGCAGGTGTCCTTGCCGAACACCTGGTTCATTTCTTCGTACACGCGCTGCGGCTTGACCGGCACGTTGTCGAAGTGGGTCTTGCGCTGCAGGCTCGCCTTGCGCTGTTGGCAGTCTTCCAGCCAGGCCTTGCGGCACTTCAGCTTGCCGGCGGCTTTCCACTCGCGGGCCACTTCGAGGAACACGTCCAGTGCCTTGCCAGCATCGGAAACGATACCCAGGTCCGGGGTGAACACGCGGCCGATCTGGGTCGGTTCGATGTCCACGTGCACGAACTTGCGGCCTTCGGTGTAGACGTCGACGGAACCGGTGTGGCGGTTGGCCCAACGGTTACCGATACCGAACACCAGGTCGGATTTCAGCAGGGTGGCGTTGCCGTAGCGGTGCGAAGTCTGCAGGCCGACCATACCGACCATCTGGGCGTGGTCGTCCGGGATGGTGCCCCAGCCCATCAGGGTCGGGATTACCGGTACGCCGGTCAGTTCGGCGAACTCGACCAGCTTGTCGCTGGCGTCGGCGTTGATGATGCCGCCACCGGCTACCAGCAGTGGGCGCTCGGCGTCATTGAGCAGGGCCAGGGCTTTTTCGGCCTGTACGCGGGTAGCGGACGGCTTGTTGATTGCCAGTGGCTCGTAGGCGTCGATGTCGAATTCGATTTCGGCCATCTGCACGTCGAACGGCAGGTCGATCAGCACAGGGCCTGGGCGGCCGGTGCGCATTTCATAGAAGGCCTTCTGGAAGGCGTAAGGCACCTGGCCTGGTTCCAGAACGGTGGTGGCCCACTTGGTGACTGGCTTGACGATGCTGGTGATATCGACAGCCTGGAAGTCTTCCTTGTGCAGGCGGGCACGGGGTGCCTGGCCGGTGATGCAGAGGATCGGGATGGAGTCGGCCGAGGCGCTGTACAGGCCGGTGACCATGTCGGTGCCGGCTGGGCCGGAGGTACCGATGCACACGCCGATGTTGCCTGGGTTGGCGCGGGTGTAGCCCTCGGCCATGTGCGAGGCGCCTTCGACGTGACGAGCGAGGACGTGATCGATGCCACCGACTTTCTTCAGGGCCGAGTACAGCGGGTTGATGGCAGCCCCCGGGATGCCGAACGCGGTATCTACACCTTCACGGCGCATGACCAGAACGGCTGCATCGATTGCTCTCATTTTGCTCATGGTTTGTGCCTCATTGATTTTGTAATTGTATACAACTTGCTTTGTGCCAGAGTGTATTCACGGCTGGCCGCTCAGGTCAACGGGTTTTCGTCGGACAAGACCGCTTTCGTTCGAGCGCCCGTGAAAACGGCGGTTTGCGATCTCGCATACGATCGTTTCAATTTATTGTATACAAAAATAGATTCAGTTGTGTTCTATTGGCTTATCGGTTTTTCACCTGCCCTCAGGGCTTCTCACAACAAGAAGAGGACCTTTCCATGAACGCTTTGAACCTGAAAGTCGCTGTCAGCCTGGTGAACGCCGCGCTGGCGGCGGGCCGCAAGATCAATGCAGCGCCGCTGACCGTGGCCGTGCTTGATGCCGGCGGGCACCTGCTGGCCTTGCAGCGCGAGGACGGCGCCAGCCTGATTCGCCCGCAAGTGGCCACCGGCAAGGCCTGGGGTGCGATTGCCCTGGGCAAGGGCTCGCGTCTGCTGGCGCTGGATGCACAGCAACGGCCGGCGTTTTTCGCGGCGTTGAACGGTTTGGGTGAGCAGCCGGTGGTGCCTGCGCCGGGCGGCGTGCTGATTCGTGATCAGGACGGCAAGGTGCTGGGAGCGGTGGGGATCAGCGGCGATACGTCGGATATCGACGAGCAATGCGCGATCAGTGCGATCGAAGAGGCGGGGTTGAAGGCGGATGCGGGTGTAGCGGCTTAATTCTTTGCTGCCTGATCTGGCGTGATCGCGGATAAATCCGCTCCTACAAGGATTACCACAGGCCTGTAGGAGCGGATTTTTCCGCGATGAATCCAGCGCCGATTGTCAGGCCACTTCAGGCTCACAGCCCTTGAGCACCATGCGTATGATGGTGTCGGCCGCAGCATCGTAATCGCTGTCGGCCAGCTTGGCCTTGCCGGTCACCGCCGAAATCTGCCAGTCGAAGTCGGCATAGGTCTGGGTCGCGGCCCAGATGCTGAACATCAGGTGATGAGCATCGACATGGGCGATCTGCCCGCGGTCGATCCAACGCTGGATGCACTCGATGTTGTGCCGGGCCTGCTCATTCAACTGCTCCACCTGGTTCGGCGACAGGTGCGGTGCGCCATGCATGATTTCGCTGGCGAACACCTTCGAGGCATGGGGCAGGTCACGCGAGATGCGGATCTTCGAGCGGATGTACGCACTCAACACTTCTTTCGGATCACCGTCGGCATTGAACGGCGTCGATGCCTGCATGATCGGCGCGATGATGCTCTCCAGGACCTCGCGATAGAGGTTGTCCTTGGATTTGAAGTAGTAATACACGTTCGGCTTGGGCAGGCCGGCCTTGGCAGCGATGTCGCTGGTCTTGGTGGCGGCGAAGCCCTTGTCGGCAAACTCTTCACTGGCTGCGCGCAGGATCAGCTCCTTGTTGCGCTCGCGAATAGTGCTCATGGTCAGGGATCTTCCTCGATAATGGCCACCTCTAAGAGGGATCGGGCATGGTAGCACCGCGCCCGACGGACGCTCAAGGCAGCGGCTTTGGGCTAGAATCCGGCACATTGTCTAATTTGGATACAAGCAAACATGGCAGGAAGCAGTCTATTGGTACTGATCGACGACATCGCCACGGTGCTCGACGATGTTTCGGTGATGACCAAGGTCGCGGCAAAGAAGACCGCAGGCGTGTTGGGTGACGACCTGGCGCTCAATGCCCAGCAGGTCACCGGCGTGCGCGCTGAGCGCGAGATTCCGGTGGTGTGGGCGGTGGCCAAGGGCTCGCTGGTGAACAAGGCGATCCTGGTGCCGGCGGCGCTGTTGATCAGCGCGTTCATCCCTTGGGCAGTGACGCCGCTGCTGATGCTGGGTGGCGCCTACCTGTGCTTTGAAGGCTTCGAGAAGCTGGCGCACAAGTTTCTGCACAGCAAGGAAGAGGACGAAGTGCAGCACGAGGCGCGCAAGGAGGCCGTGGCCGATGCCACTGTCGACCTGGTGGCGTTCGAGAAAGCCAAGATCAAGGGTGCAGTGCGTACCGACTTCATCCTCTCCGCCGAAATCATCGCCATTACCTTGGGCATCGTCGCCGACTCGCCGCTGACGCAGCAGATCATCGTGCTGTCGGGCATCGCGGTGGTCATGACCATCGGTGTGTACGGGCTGGTGGGCGGTATCGTCAAGCTTGACGACCTGGGGCTGTGGATGACCCAGAAGTCGTCGCAGCTGGCCCGTTCGATCGGCAACGGCATCCTGCGGGCCGCACCCTACATGATGAAGAGCCTCTCAGTGATCGGCACCGCGGCGATGTTCCTGGTCGGTGGCGGGATTCTGGTACACGGGGTGGCGCCCCTGCATCACGCGGTCGAGGCGTTCAGCGAGGGGCGCGGAGGGGCACTGACCAGCGGCCTGCTCAATGGCCTGGCCGGTGTGCTGGCCGGGGCCGTGGTGCTGGCGGTGGTGGCTGCTGCGGGGAAACTGTGGCGGGCGCTGCGGCCCGCCACATGAGGGCTCACTTGCCGGTTGCGATGCCTTGCTCCTCGGGCTTCCAGGCCAGCAGGCCCTGGCTGAAGCCGTGGGCCGCACTCTGGTAGTAGGCGATTGCCCGGCGGATCAGTGGGTTGTCGCTGGTGACCGTGGTTTCCCGGCTTTTGCCCAAGGCGTCTTCATGCACACGCATGCCGCCACGTGGGCTGAGAATGGCCAGGTTGTTGCCGTCGAACAGCCCCAGGTGCTGGTAGTTGCCGATCAGCACGCGTGGCGGCAGGTCGTCTTCCTTGAGCAGGTCGCGGCCGAAGAAGGTCGAGGTGTAGTCGAAGTTGAGCAAGCCCAGCAGGGTAGGTGCCAGGTCGATCTGGCTGGCCAGCTTGCTGTCTTCGCGGGGCTCGACCATTTTCGGTGCGTAGATCCACAGCGGGATCTGGTAGTTGTTCACCGGCAGGTCCTCGACCCCGGCGCTACCGGCCGTGTGGTCGGCGACAAAGACGAACAGGGTGTTGTCGAACCACGGCTTGCCCTTGGCTTCCTTGAGGAACTGGGCGATGGCATGGTCGGTGTACTTCACCGCGCCTTCGCGGCCGTCGCCTGACGGGATGTCGATGCGGCCGTCCGGGTAGGTGTAGGGACGGTGGTTCGAGGTGGTCATCAGTTGCAGGAAGAACGGCTTTTGCTGGGCGAAATCGGCATCGGCCAGCTTGAGGGTCTGCCGGTACAGGTCCTCGTCAGCCATGCCCCAGGCGTTCTTGAAGCTGATTTCGCTTTCATCGACGCTGCTCTGGTCGACAATGCGGTAGCCGTTGCCGCTGAAGAAGGCATTCATGTTGTCGAAGTAGCCGCGCCCGCCGTAGACGAAGACGGCGTCGTAGCCTTTGGCGGTCAGTTGCTGGCCAAGGCTGGCGTAACCGCTTTCGCGGCCGATGCGCTTGACGATCGAGCGGCCCGGGGTGGGCGGGATCGACAGGGTGATGGCTTCCAGGCCGCGGTCGGTACGGGTGCCGGTGGCGTAGAAGTTGTTGAAGTACAGGCTCTCGCGGCGCAGGGCGTCGAGGTTCGGCGTGAGGTTGCGCGCATCGCCGTTGCTGCCCATGTACTTGGCGCTGAAGCTTTCGATGGTCACCAGGATGATGTTCGGGGTGCGCTGCTCGCCGTTGGCACTGATGTGGCGGCGGATGTCCTGAGGCTCCTGGCCCTGGAAGCTGGCATTGGGTTCGGCCAGTTCCTGGTGCATCTGCGCGCCGACTTCACCGGCGCCGAGGCTGGCGTAGAACTGGGTGTAGTCCAGTTCGTTGTTACGGAAGGCGGCGAAGAACTGGTAAGGGCCGTTGCTGGCCAGTTCGCGCTGGTAGGCGTTGCCGCCCTGGCCGCGTGGGAACTGCTGGTCGATGACCACGATGTTCAGGCCGACCAGCACGGCCAGCACGCCCAGCCCGGAGAAGCGCTGGCGTGAGGTGGCGGCGGGGCCGGCGAGGGCCTGGGCCAGCGGTTTGCGCAACAGCAGAGCGAGCAGGGCTGCGGCCACCGCGATGCCGCTGAGCAGTGCCGGCAGTGGGTAGGACTCGCGGATGTTGTCCAGCACTTCCTTGGAATACACCAGGTAGTCGACAGCGATAAAGTTGAAGCGTACGCCGAATTCATCCCAGAACAGCCACTCGGCCACGGCGACGAACAGCATCACGAACAGGCTGACCACCAGCAAACCGCCGAGCAGCCAGCGGTTGGCAGGCGAGCGCCACAGCCTGTTCGGGCACAGCGCCAGGTACACACCCAGCGGCAGGGCCGTGTAGATGAGGAAGCTCAGGTCGTAGATGGCCCCGTCGAAGAAGATCGAGAAATAATTGCCGCTGACCTCATCCAGATGAGTCACCAGCAATAGGATTCGTGTCAGCAGGAATATGCCGAACCAGGTTGAGCAAAGCAGCAGCAGATAGCGCCATGGCGCGGCGAGGGAAGTACGCATCAAGTTGGCCTGTTTTCTTTCTTGGTTGTGCGAGGGCAACGAGTCTAGTCGAAAATTTGCAAAAATATTGTCAAAAAATCGCCGTACAGGCGAAGGCGATGGCTTTATAGTCGTAACTAGCTTTTTCAGACTTGATCGGGAGGAAAAACCCACATGTCGGTGTGCTGACTTACGACGCCTATCACCTGGCGCTCTACCTGCTCACAGCACTGGCGTGGGGGGCTTTGGGCTTTGGCTTCCTGCTGCGCAGCGCTGACACTCAGGCCCTTTACAAGTGCTGTGGGATGTTTGGCCTGGCATTGGCGATCAATTCGGTCATGCTGGTGCTGGATATCTTCCGGGTGATCCCGCACCACCAAGTAGAGTGGGTATTGCTGGTGTTTGGCATGTTACTGCCAGTGGTCATGTTTTTGACTCACAAGGCAATATTTGTAGTAAGTAAGATAAAGTCTTAAAACGCTGTAAGCGTAAACTTACAAAGTGGTTGAATGACGGCGCCGTCAAATAACGGCGCTGTCACGATTGCGCCGATCAGAAGTGCACTTTTACCAAGAGACTCATGGTGTTCTGGTCGGTGGTGAAGCCATCGCTGTCCTTGATGCCGTACTTGTCCTTCCAGTAGTCGTACTCGACACCCACATACAGCTGCTTCTCGCCCAGGTGCAGGGCTTTGCCCAGGTCGTACTTGATCTGCGGGTTGAAGTGCAGGTTGGCGTGGTAGGTGCCGTGACGGTTCTCGTCATTGTCGACGACCCAGTCCATGAAGCCATCGATCAGCACATCCGAGTCACCGACCGGAATGGTGTAGGACCAGACCGGGGTGATCTGCCAGACATTGTTGCCCGCGCGGCTGCCTTCAGGCATGCGGTTGTAGAAGTTCAGCTGGAAGTAGTCGAAGCCCGGAATGTTCAGGTCGAAGCCTGGGCCGATCAGGTACGACTCGACGTCACCCTCGCCAAACTCGTAGGTCGCGGCCAGCAGCACGTCCTTGACCGGGCCGAACTCGAGCTTCTGGTCGAAGATCTTGCCGAACGACAGGCGCGGGCTGAATTCGCCGTAGTAGCTGTTGGGGCCGTTATTGGCGTCCTTCTTGCCCTGGTAGAAGATCTTGTCGACGAAGAAGAAGTTGTCGCCGTACTTCCAGCCATCGGCGTGCTCGAAGGTGAAGGTTTGCTGAGTATCGGGGTTGACCTTGAAGTTCTTGCCCCACAGGTAGGTCAGGCTGTTGTTCTGCCACTGCAGCAGGTCGCCGGCGAAGGTGGTGCCGCAGGCCAGCAGGCCGCCCGCGAGAATCAGGCTGTTGATGGTACGCATTGCGAGTGTCGCTCCCTTGATTGATCTGTTGTCAGCGCTCGTTACCGGCGCTTTTTTGTCTTTTGAGTCAGCTTTTTTCGATTGGCCACACTTGTTTGGCAAGAGCTGCGCCAACTTTCGGGGTTAGCTGCTACCTTCCTGCTCGACTCGTTCTGAACGGATGAAAATGGGTGTTTCAGGCTGGCAACACGTTGGCCAACCGCCCGAATTCATTGACTGAGCGGTCAGTAAACGCAGGCAGAATCCATCCTGCCCTGATCGAGGGGGCGCGCAGATTACTGGCTTGCGCGCCGCGCCTCAAGTGCTCCGTCCTGGAGCACGGTGATTCAAACCTGTGCGTTTGGTCAGATTTTCAGAAGTGCACTTTGATCAGGGCACTGGCGACACTCTGATTGCTGTCCAGGTTGCCGCGGCTGTCGATGCCGTACTTGTCTTTCCAGTAGCTGTACTCGAAGCCGACGTACAGCTGCTTGGCGCCGATGTTCAGGGCCTTGCCCAGGTCGTATTTGACCTGCGGGTTGAAGTGCAGGTTGGCGTGGTAGGTGCCACGGTTGTTCTGGTCGTTGTCGGTGACCCAGTCCATGTAGCCATCGATCAGAATGTCGGATTTGCCCACAGGGATGGTGTAGGACCAGCCGGGGGTGATCTGCCAGACGTTGTCACCGGGGCGGTCACCCTCGGTGTTGCGCACGTAGAAGTTCAGGGTGAAATAGTTGAAGCCGGGAATGTCCAGGTCGAAGCCGGGGCCGATCAGGTAGGCCTCGTTGTCGCCTTCGCCACGTTCATAGGTCATCGCCAGCAGCACGTCCTTGATCGGGCCGAAGGCGAGCTTCTGGTCGAAGATCTTGCCAAACGACAGGCGTGGGCTGAACTCACCGTAGTAGGTGTCCTCGCCTTTGCTGCGGTCAGCCTTGCCGTTGTAGAAGATCTTGTCGACGAAGAAGAACGTGTCGCCGTACTTCCATTTGTTGGCGTGCTCGAAAGTGATGGTCTGCTGGATATCGGGGTTGATCTTGAAGTCCTTGCCGTACAGGTACGTCAGGCTTTCGCCGTGCCACAGCAGCCAATCGCCTGCATGGGCGGGGAGGGTGGCCAGCAGGCTGCTGCCCAGCAGCAGGGACGAGGTGATGCGCTTCATGTTGTGATTCCCGGACTTATTGTTTTTGTTGGCGGTTTTTTCGGCGCGCAGGCGCCCCGAGCGGCCCATTCCGGCGGGCCGACGGTGAAGCGGTTACGGCGGATAGTGAACAGGGGCGGCACACTGCGCCGCCCCGCTCAGGGCTCAATGTTGGTGGCAGGCGTCGTTATGCACGGCGCGCTCGGCACCACCGAGGATGTTGAACAGCACGTTGAGCACCAGGGCACTGACCGTGGCCATGGCAATCCCGCTGTGGGTGATGGGTTCCATCCACTGCGGCATCTGCGCGAAGAACTCCGGCTTGACCACAGGGATCAGGCCGAAGCCGACGCTTACCGCCACCAGCAGCTGGTTGCGGCGGTCGCCGATGTCGGCTTCCTGGAGGATCTTGATCCCGGTGGCGGTGACCATGCCGAACATGGCGATGGACGCGCCGCCCAGTACCGCGGGCGGGATCGAGGCAATCAGGAAGGCTGCCTTGGGCAGCAGGCTGAGCATGATCAGCAGTGCGCCTGCGGTTATCGTGACGTAGCGGCAACGCACGCCAGTCATCTGCACCAGGCCGATGTTCTGGGCGAACGAGGAGTGGGTGAAGGTGTTGAAGAAACCGGCGATGAACGACGCGCCGGCATCGCACAACAGGCCGCGACGCAGCATCCCTGGTGTCACTTCACGGTCTGTCACCTTGCCCAGGGCGAGGAACATGCCCGTCGACTCGACGAAGATGATCACCACTACCAGGCACATCGACAGGATCGGCGCCAGGCTGAAGGTCGGCATGCCGAAGTGCAGTGGGGTGACCACTTGCAGCCACGGCGTGTCGCTCAGGCCCGACAGGTCGACCATGCCGATGGAACCGGCGAGGATGTAGCCAAGGCCCATGCCCACCAGCACCGACACGTTGACCCAGAAGCCGCGCATGAAGCGGTTGATCAACAGGATGACGGCCAGCACCAGGCCAGCCACCAGCAGGTAGATCGGCGAGCCGAAGGTCGTGGCGTCCTGGCCACCACCGGCCCAGTTGACTGCGACCGGGAACAGCGACAGGCCAATCGAGGTGATCACCGTGCCGGTGACCAGTGGTGGGAAGAAGCGTACGACCTTGGACATGAACGGCGCGATCAGCATGCCGAAGAACCCGGCAGCGATGGTCGCGCCGAAGATCCCCTGCAGGCCCACGCCCGGCATGCCGGCCATGGCCACCATGCTGCCGACGGCAGCGAAGCTGGCACCCATCATCACCGGCATGCGGATCCCGACCGGGCCGATCCCGAACGACTGGATGATGGTGGCGACACCGGCGACCAGCAGGTCGGCGTTGATCAGGAAAGCGACTTCTTCACGGGACAAACCAGCGGCCTGGCCGATGATCAGAGGGACGGCAATCGCCCCCCCGTACATCAGCAGTACATGTTGCAGGCCAACCAGGAACAGTTGGAACAGGGGCAGAGGCTGTCGCGGCGGCGCAACTGGAATGTACGCCTTGCGTGACTCGGACATGCAGCACCTCGAGTTTTGTTTTTATTCTCGGATCCAAGCGCCGGTCGCAAGCGGCGGGCCAAGGCAGCCCGGGTTTCCCGCCAGCAGTCGAACGCTCGATGCTTGCTTGTTGCGTATGTCTTGAAACAGAGGCCGGATTTACCGGCCTCTTCGCGGGCAAGCCCGCTCCCACAGGGAGAGCGGTGCGCCCGGTGGATCAGTTGACCTGAGCGCCTTTGGCGATCCAGTCACCGACGAGCTTGCGCTCTTCGGCAGTCATCTGGGTGATGTTGCCCAGCGGCATGATCTGGCTGGCAACCGCTTGCGCCTGAATGCGCGCGGCCTGGGCCTGGATCTGCTGCGGGGTGTCGAACATCACGCCGGCAGGTGCTGCGCTGAACAGTGGGCTGGTCGGTTTCGACGAGTGGCACACGCTGCAGCGTTCCTGGATGACTTTGTGGATCTTGTCGAAGTCGCCACCCGCGGCCTGTGCAGTTGCCTGGGCCGGGGCCTCGGCTGGTGCGGCTGGTGCTTCGGCGGCCTTGGCGGCTTCCTCGGCGCGCAGCTCGGCGGCGGTCTTGCCACCGACGGCGGTGGCGGGCAGTGGCTGGTACTCGACCTTCGCTGCGGCCTGCTCAGGGCTGACTGCCATCGGCTTGGGGCCGGTGACATAGGCCAGGCAGATCATCGCCAGGGCACCGACCGGCAAGGTCCAGGCGTACTTGTTGCTGTCGTGGCGGGTGTTGAAGTAGTGGCGGATCAGAACCGCGGCTACTGCAATGCCGGCCAGGATCAGCCAGTTGTACTGGCTACCGTAGGTGCTCGGGAAGTGGTTGCTGATCATGATGAACAGCACCGGCAGGGTGAAGTAGTTGTTGTGACGCGAGCGCAGCAGGCCCTTGGCCGGCAGTACCGGGTCCGGGGTCTGGTTGTTCTCGATCGCCGCCACCAGCTGGCGCTGGGCCGGCATGATGATGCGGAACACGTTACCGACCATGATGGTGCCGATGATCGCGCCGGTGTGCAGGTACGCACCACGGCCGCTGAACACCAGGCTGAAGCCGAAGCAGGCGGCAATGATCAGGACGAACAGCACGGCGCCGAGCAGGGCAGGGTGCTTGCCCAGTGGCGAGTCGCACAGGAAGTCGTAGATGAACCAGCCGGCAACCAGCGAACCGATACCGATGGCCACGCCTTCGGCACCGCTCAGGGTGCTGCCGGGGGCCAGCAGGTAGAGGCTCGGGTTCCAGTAGAACACCACGCACAGCAGGGCGATACCGGACATCCAGGTGAAGTAGGCTTCCCATTTGAACCAGTGCAGGTTCTCGGGCATTTTCGGGGGTGCGAGCTTGTATTTCTCCAGGTGGTAGATACCACCGCCGTGAATCGCCCAGAGATCACCCGACAACCCATCGCGCGGGTTGCTTCGGTTCAGGTGGTTCTCCAGCCAGACGAAGTAGAACGATGCACCGATCCAGGCCACGCCGGTGATCATGTGAACCCAGCGAATGCTCAGGTTCAGCCATTCGTGAAGGTGTGCTTCCACAGTATGTACCTCTGCCGATCACCGTGAACGATGACCGACCTTTTCTTATTGGTGGGGATTGAGGATCAGCATCTGTTCCTCGGTGAAGTAATGCTCATCGCAGTTGTTGCCAGAACCACTGCGATCAACCACCAGGAAGTCATCCCGCTTTTCGATCGTCAGCACCGGGTGGTGCCAGACGCCGCGATGGTAATTAACGCCCTGCCTGCCGTTACTACGGAAGGCACGGACCAAACCTGATACAGGTGCATCGCCAACGGGCGCGACCACGATCAGAAAGGGGTTGCCGAGCAGCGGGATGAAAGCCTGGCTGCCCAGCGGATGGCGCTCCAGCATGCGCACGGTCAGCGGCATGTCCTGCGCGTCGGCGCGGAAGATGCTGATGATCGCCTTGTCTTCAGGCTCGGCGGTCTCGACCGTGGCGAGCTTGTGGAAGCGCATGGTCGAGCCGTTGTTGATCATGAAGTGGTCGCTGCCATCGGTTTCGATCACGTCTCCGAATTCGGCGAAGGCTTCTTTGGTCAGGGGCTCGATCGTCAGGGTGCGCATGCGGATTCTCTTCTATTGTTCGTTTTTCAAATAAGGTTCGGCTGTTGCTTACAGCTGCAGCAGGCGGAACAGGGCGATCAGGTTGATCTGCGCCAGGGCTTCCTTGAATTCGGCATCGGCATCGTTGTGGATGCGTTTTTCAAAGGAGGCGAGGATCTGGTGCCGGTTGCTACCTTTTACCGCCATGATGAACGGGAACTGGAACTTGGCCTTGTAGGCGTCGTTCAGTTCGGTGAAACGGGCGAACTCTTCGGCGGTGCACTGGTGGATACCGGCGCCGGCCTGCTCGTTGGTGCTCGATTCGGTCAGCTCGCCCTGGATGGCGGCCTTGCCGGCCAGGTCCGGGTGAGCGTTGATCAGCGCCAGTTGGTCGGCGTGGTTGGCGCTGAGCAGGATGTCGCTCATGCGCTGGTGCAGCGCCTCGATCTCGTCCAGTTCGTCCAGCTGGCCCAGGTCGTAGGCTTTTTCGGCGACCCATGGCGAGTGCTCATAGATGTCGGCGAACGCCGCGACGAAGGCGTCACGGGACAGGGTGGAGGGCTTGAGGGTTTTGAAGGCGGTCATCAGGCGTTCTCTTTCTTGTACGGGTGGGTGGCGTACCAGTGGCGGGCAATGTCCACGCGACGGGCGAACCAGACCTGATCGTGGCTTTTGGCGTAGTCGACGAAACGCTTGAGCGCGGCCAGGCGCGCCGGGCGGCCGACCAGGCGGCAGTGCAGGCCGATGGACAGCATCTTCGGGGCGTCGCTGCCTTCGGCGTACAGCACATCGAAGGCGTCTTTCAGGTACTGGAAGAACTGCTCGCCACAGTTGAAGCCCTGCACCTGGGTGAAGCGCATGTCGTTGGTGTCGAGGGTGTACGGGATCACCAGGTGTGGCTTGCCGGTCGGGTTGTTCGGTTCCCAGTAGGGCAGGTCGTCGTCGTAGGTGTCGCTGTCATAGAGGAAGCCACCTTCCTCCATCACCAGGCGGCGGGTGTTCGGGCCGGTGCGGCCGGTGTACCAGCCCACCGGGCGTTCGCCGGTGAGTTCGGTGAGGATGCGGATGGCTTCGAGCATGTGCTCGCGCTCCTGGGCCTCGTCCATGTTCTGGTAGTCGATCCAGCGGTACCCGTGGCTGCAGATCTCGTGGCCGGCTTCGGCCATGGCGCGGATCACATCGGGGTGGCGCTGGGCGGCCATGGCCACGGCGAAGACGGTCAGGGGTACCCCGCTGTCCTTGAACAGCTTGAGCAGGCGCCAGACGCCGGCGCGGCTGCCGTACTCGTACAGCGATTCCATGCTCATGTTGCGCTGGCCCTGCAGCGGCTGGGCAGCGACCATTTCGGAGAGGAAGGCTTCGGACTCTTTGTCACCGTGCAGGATGTTGCGTTCGCCGCCTTCTTCGTAGTTGAGGACGAAAGACAGCGCGATGCGAGCGTTGCCCGGCCATTGCGGGTGAGGAGGGTTGTTGCCGTAACCGATCAGGTCGCGAGGGTAGTCAGCGCTCACTGCAGTCTTCCTTCTTGTGTGTTAGTGCGGGGTGGGCGGGCCGCGTCGGGATGTCGCACCACCGGATGGGCTGATTGTATACAACTTCTGAAATCTTTTGTAAGCCTGTTTTTCCGCATTTCTTCCCTTTTGTCGCATGAGAATCCGTTGCAAGAAACCTGCCTGTTTGGTCAGTTAATGGCGTTAGGCTCTGCACAGCGCCTGTATTTGTGACTGATGGCTGGTTGGCGGGGCTCGCGACGCAAGGGCTTAAAAAATTGTGTACAATCTAGCGCTGAAATGTCTTAATGGCCTCATTCCCGCACATCGCAGGCCCCATGCTGGGGCATTCGCTGTGTATTTTTTGCCCATAGATTGAACAAGAGGCGACAAGCAGATGGGACGTTTGACCACACACGTACTGGATGCCGCGCATGGCTGCCCAGGCAGCTCGATCAAGGTCGAGCTGTACCGCGTCGAAGGCCAGCAACTGGAGCTGGTGAACACTGCCCTGACCAACAGCGATGGCCGCGTCGACGCCCCGCTGCTGCAGGGTGACGATTACCGTACCGGCGTCTACCAGCTGCAGTTCAGTGCTGGCGCCTACTACCGTGCCCGCGGCGTGCAGCTGCCGGACACGGCGTTTTTGGATGTTGTCGTGCTGCGTTTCGGCATCGATGAAAAGCAGGAGCACTACCACGTGCCGCTGCTGATCTCGCCGTACAGCTATTCGACCTACCGCGGAAGCTAGTTGGTCGCTAGAAGAATCTTCGTAGGTCCTTTGGCCCGCTCTCACACTGGCGGGCTTTTTTTCGTCTGCTGTTTTTGTGTGGCCGGTACAGGTTGAATGAATAAAGAAAGGGCGCCGAAGCGCCCTTGGTTGGTGCGGTGAGGCTCAGAGGAACACGAACTTGGCAATGAAGATCACGCACAGTACCCACAGGCTGGCGGAGATTTCCTTGTATTTGCCGGTACCCGCCTTCAACGCCACATAGCTGATGAAGCCCAGGGCAATACCATCGGCGACCGAGAAGGTCAGCGGCATCATGATCACCGTGACGATCGCCGGAATGCTGTCGGTGGCTTCGTCCCAGTGGATATGCGCCATGCTGCCCATCATCAGCATCGCCACGTAGATCAGCGCGCCGGCAGTGGCATAGGCGGGAATCATCCCGGCCAGCGGGGCGAAGAACATTGCTGCGATGAACAACAGGCCGACTACCACCGCCGTCAGGCCAGTACGACCACCTGCGGCTACACCGGCAGCACTTTCCACGTAGCTGGTCACCGGTGGTACGCCGACCACCGCACCGAACACGCTCGACGCGCTGTCGGCCTTCAATGCCCGCGACAGGTTTTCGATGCGCCCGTCCGGTGCCACCAGGTTGGCCCGCTGGGCCACGCCCATCAGGGTGCCGGCGGTGTCGAACATGTGCACGAACAGGAACGCCAGCACCACGCTGATCATGCTGACGTTGAACACGCCGGCCACGTCCATGGCCATCCAGGTCGGTGCCAGGCTCGGCGGCATCGACATCACCCCGCCGAACTTGACCAGCCCCAGGCCCCAGCCGGCCAGGGTGACGCCGATGATGCTGATCAGGATCGCACCAAACACACGCTTGTAGCTGAGGATGGCAATCAGCAGGAAGCACAGCGCCGCCAGCAGCGGCCCTGGTTCATGCAGCGAACCCAGCTTGATCAGGGTGGCCGGGCTGGCAACGATGATGCCGGCAGTCTTCAGGCCGATCAGCCCGAGAAACAATCCGACGCCGGCCCCCATGGCATGGCGCAGGCTCACCGGGATGCTGTTGAGCAGCCACTCGCGCACGCGTGACAGGGTCAGGAACATGAACAGCACACCCGAGACGAATACCGCCCCCAGCGCCGTTTCCCAGTTGTAGCCCATGGTGCCGACCACGGTGTAGGTAAAGAAGGCATTGAGCCCCATGCCCGGCGCCAGGCCCACCGGCCAGTTGGCGTACAGGCCCATCAGCAGGCAGCCCAGCGCGGCAGCGATGCAGGTGGCGACGAAGGCGGCACCATGGTCGATGCCGGCGTCGGCCATGATGTTGGGGTTGACGAAGATGATGTAGGCCATGGTGATGAAGGTGGTCACCCCGGCGATCAGTTCGGTTCTGACAGTGCTGCCGTGTTGCTTGAGTTTGAAAATCCGCTCCAGCCAACTCGTTTCGAGCGGCGGCGCGAGATCCAGCGTAGGGGCTTCCGATTTGCGGCTTTCCACAGCATGTACTCCTCAAGTCTTTCTTGTTGTTGTGGGAGCCAGGGTCCTGAGCTATGCACTTGGTGGCTCCGCGAGGGGAAGGCAGACGTCTGACGCGTTTTGTTGACTTACGGGTCAAGATGTTGCTCGGTGGATTATGCTTTTGTGTACAAAGAATGCAAATAATGTTTTATGTTTTGTGTGCGCAATGCGTCGTACAACGGCTATATAGGTAAAACGCCCCCTGCGGAATCGCCTCAGCCTGTGTACAATGGCGCCATACTTTCTCTTCGTGCCTCGAGAGCCCATGAACGAACAGCTGCAACCTCTGAAAAAACCTGCGCGTACTGGCAAGGCCGGCCGCAGTGGTACCCAGGACGACATCGTCTACGCGCATATCTTCGAGGCGATCCTCGAGCAGCGATTGGCGCCGGGTACCAAGTTGAGCGAGGAAGCGCTGGGCGAGATCTTTGGCGTCAGCCGTACCATCATCCGCCGCGCCCTGTCGCGCCTGGCCCACGAAAGCGTGGTGCTGCTGCGGCCCAATCGCGGTGCGGTAGTGGCCAGCCCGACGGTTGAAGAGGCGCGCCAGGTGTTCTTCTCGCGGCGCATGGTCGAACGTGCCATCACCGAACTGGCAGTCCAGCACGCGACGCTTGAGCAGCTCAACGAGCTGCGCCAGATGGTGCGTGAGGAACGCGACAGCTTCTCCCGTGGTGACCGTGGTGCGGGTATCCGCCTTTCCGGCGAGTTTCACCTCAAGCTGGCTGAAGCCGCCGGCAATGCCCCGCTGGTCAGCTTCCAGCGCAGCCTGGTGTCGCAGACTTCGCTGATCATCGCCCAGTACGAGACCGGCACCCGCTCGCACTGCTCGTATGACGAGCACATGCAATTGATCGATGCCATCGAGGCGCGTGATGCCGAGCAGGCAGTGAGCCTGATGATGCACCACATGGACCATATCGACAGCAAACTGAACCTGGACGAGGAGAGCGCCTCGGACGACCTGCACGCCGTGTTCTCGCACCTGCTGAAAAAGCCCAAGGTGTCGGCCAAGGGTTGATCGTTTGCCTGATGTGACCGAAGGGCTGCTTTTGCAGCCCTTCGTCATTACTGGCCATTAGCCAAACGTCTGCTAAATTCTTGTGAGCAAACCTTCATCAAGCAGTTGGGCTTGCGCATCCATTGCGTTCCACTTCTTGAGGATAGGTCGATGACCATGTCTCTGGGTACACGGATGGGGGCCGAGCTGGTCGGCACCTTCTGGTTGGTTCTTGGTGGTTGTGGCAGTGCCGTACTCGCAGCCAGTTCTCCCGTCGGCATCGGTGTGCTCGGTGTCGCTTTCGCCTTCGGCCTTACCGTGCTGACCATGGCCTTCGCCATCGGCCATATCTCCGGTTGTCATCTCAACCCCGCCGTGTCGTTCGGGCTGGTGGTCGGTGGGCGCTTCCCGGCCAAAGAGCTGCTGCCCTATGTGATCGCCCAGGTGATCGGTGCCATTCTGGCGGCTGGCGTGATATACCTCATCGCCAGTGGCAAGGCCGGTTTCGAACTGTCCTCGGGCCTGGCGTCCAACGGCTACGCCGAGCATTCGCCCGGCGGCTACACGCTCGGCGCGGGTTTCATCAGTGAAGTGGTGATGACCGCCATGTTCCTGGTGGTGATCATGGGCGCCACCGACGCCCGTGCCCCGGCAGGCTTTGCGCCGATCGCCATCGGCCTGGCCCTGACCCTGATCCACCTGATCTCGATCCCGGTGACCAATACCTCGGTCAACCCCGCGCGCAGCACGGGGCCGGCATTGTTCGTCGGCGGCTGGGCACTGCAGCAGCTGTGGCTGTTCTGGGTGGCGCCGCTGATCGGGGCTGCGATCGGCGGCGCGCTGTACCGGGGCCTGGCGAAAGAACCTTAGCGCTGATGCACGCAACGCCCGGCGGCGTAGGTTTCACGCACGGTGCGGTCGTCGCCCAGGGTGGTTAGCACGAACAAGGTTTCTTCAATGCTGCTGGACTGCTGAATGCGGTAGTCCAGCAGTGGCGTGGCCTTGTAGTCGAGTACCACGAAGTCGGCATCGTTGCCTGGGCGCAGGCTGCCGATACGGTCGTCCAGGCGCAAGGCGCGAGCGCCACCGAGGGTGGCCAGGTACAGCGACTTGTACGGGTGCAGGCGTGCGCCTTGCAACTGCATCACCTTGTACGCCTCGTTCAGGGTGTTGAGCAGCGAGAAGCTGGTGCCGGCACCGACATCGGTGCCCAGGCCCACGTTGACCTTGAAGCGCTCAGCCTGGGGCAGGTTGAACAGGCCGCTGCCGAGGAACAGGTTGGAGGTCGGGCAGAACGCCACGGCCGAACCGGTTTCGGCCAGGCGCTGGCATTCGCTGTCGCACAGGTGCACGCCGTGGGCGAACACCGAGCGTTCGCTGAGCAGCTCGAAGTGGTCGTAGACGTCCAGGTAGCCTTTCTGCTCGGGGAACAACTCCTTGACCCAGTCGATTTCCTTGAGGTTCTCGGACAGGTGGGTGTGCATGTACAGGCCTGGGTATTCCTTCAGCAGCTGACCGGCCAGGGTCAGCTGTTCCGGCGTGCTGGTCGGGGCGAAGCGTGGGGTCACGGCGTAGTGCAGGCGGCCCTTGCCGTGCCAGCGCTCGATCAGCTGTTTGCTCTCGGTGTAGCCGGACTCGGCGGTGTCGGTCAGGTAGTCCGGGGCGTTGCGGTCCATCATCACCTTGCCGGCAATCATCCGCAGGTCCAGGCGCTCGGCTTCTTCGAACAGGGCATTGACCGACTGCGGGTGCACGCTGCCGAACACCAGGGCAGTGGTGGTGCCGTTGCGCAGCAGTTCCTGGAGGAAGATCTTCGCCACCTTGTCGGCGTGATCCTTGTCGGCGAACTGTTTTTCGCAAGGGAAGGTGTAGGTATTGAGCCAGTCCAGCAGTTGCTCGCCGTAGGAGCCGATCATGCCGGTCTGCGGGAAGTGGATATGCGTGTCGATGAAACCCGGGGTGATCAGTGCGTCCTGGTAATGCACCACTTCGATGTCGGCCGCCAGGCTCGGCAGCAGGTCGCTGGCAGGGCCGACGGCACTGATGCGGCCATCGTCGATCACCAGCAGGCCGTCCTCGAAATACTCATGGGAAGCGTCCAGGCCTACCTCGGCCGGGTCGGCGATGCTGTGCAGGATGGCGGCACGGTAGGCTTTGCGGGTAACGGTCATAACACACTCGTCAAATGGCTTGGCTGCGCCGGGAGGGCGGCAGCAACTGGGCAATGGGGCCAGCATTGGCGGCAGCATCGTGCTGGCCGAAGCAGGCGTTGTAGGTGGCAATGATTTCGCCGGCGATGGACACGGCAATCTCGATCGGCAGCTTGCCCTTGACCTCGGGCAGGCCCATCGGGCAGCGCATGCGCGCCAGCACGACATCGTCGTAGCCGCGTTCGCGCAGGCGGTGCTCGAACTTGACCCGTTTGGTCTTCGAGCCGATCAGGCCGAACCAGGTGAAATCGTTGCGCTTGAGAATGGCGGCGGTCAGCTCCAGGTCGAGCTGGTGGTTGTGGGTCATGACGATGCAGTAGCTGCCTGGCGGCAGGTCGGCAACTTCGTCGACCGGTTCTTCACTGACGACCTTGGTCACCCCGTTGGGGATGAACTGGGGGAATTCCTGTTCACGCGAGTCGATCCAGCGCACCCGGCAGGGCAGCGCGGCGAGCAAGGGTACCAGAGCGCGGCCGACATGGCCCGCGCCGAACACGGCGATCTCTGCCTGCACCGCGGCCATTGGCTCGAACAGCAGCACAGTGGCGCCGCCGCAGCACTGGCCCAGGCTGGCGCCGAGGCTGAAGCGCTCCAGGTGCGGGGTGTTGCGGTGCTCTTCAAGCATCTGCCGGGCGATGTGCAGGGCCTTGTATTCCAGGTGGCCGCCGCCGATGGTGTCGAACAGGCCGGTGCTGCTGACGACCATTTTCGAGCCGGCGTTGCGTGGGGTCGAACCGCGCTCCTCGATGATGGTCACCAGCACGCAGGCTTCGCCGCGGGACTGGTGGTCGGCGAGGGCGTTGATCCATTGGTGCATGATTCAGCCTCTCTCGGCCCCTGAGGGAGTGGGTAAACCCGCTCCCACAGGGGCCTGCGTTGTCAGTGGGTGACGATTTCCAGTTCCTGTTCAGTCGGTTGCTGCTGGGCCACCGCCTTGCGCATCTGCTCGCAACCCCACAACACCCGCTCCGGCGTCGCCGGCGCATCCACCTGTGGCTGCACGCGGTAGTCGGCGATGCTGGCCACGGCGTCCTTGAGCGCGCACCAGGCGGCGATGCCGAGCATGAACGGCGGTTCGCCCACGGCCTTGGAGTGGAACACGGTGTCTTCCGGGTTCTTGCGGTTCTCCACCAGCTTCACCCGCAGGTCCAGCGGCATGTCGGCCACCGCCGGGATCTTGTAGCTGGCCGGGCCGTTGGTCATCAGCTTGCCCTTGGCGTTCCACACCAGCTCTTCGGTGGTCAGCCAGCCCATGCCCTGGATGAAGCCGCCTTCGACCTGGCCGATGTCGATGGCCGGGTTCAACGAATCACCCACGTCATGCAGGATGTCGGCGCGCAGCATCTTGTACTCGCCGGTCAGGGTGTCGACGATCACCTCCACGCAGGCAGCGCCGAAGGCGAAGTAGTAGAACGGCCGGCCGCGTGCCTGGCTGCGGTCGTAGTAGATCTTCGGCGTGCGGTAGAAGCCGGTGGTCGACAGCGATACCTGGGCGAAGTACGCCTGCTGTACCAGCTGCTCGAAGCTGACGATCTGGTCGCGCACGCGCACATGGCCATTGCGGAACTCGACGTCTTCCTCGGTCACCTGGTAGTGCCGCGCGGCAAACTCGGTGAGGCGCTTCTTGAGGATTTCGGCAGCGTTCTGCGCGGCCTTGCCGTTCAGGTCGGCGCCACTCGAAGCCGCGGTCGGCGAAGTGTTGGGCACCTTGTCGGTGTTGGTGGCGGTGATCTGGATGCGGCTGAAATCGACCTGGAAGACCTGCGCCACCACCTGTGCCACCTTGGTGTTCAGGCCCTGGCCCATCTCGGTGCCGCCGTGGTTCAGGTGAATGCTGCCGTCGGTGTAGATGTGGATCAGCGCACCGGCCTGGTTGAGGAAAGTGGCGGTGAACGAGATACCGAACTTGACCGGGGTCAGCGCCAGGCCCTTCTTCAGGACCGGGCTGTTGGCGTTGAAGCGGCGGATCGATTCGCGGCGTTCGGCGTAGTCGCTGCTGGCTTCCAGTTCCGCGGTCATCTCCTCGAGCATGTTGTGCTCGACGGTCTGGTAGTAGTGGGTGACGTTGCGTTCGGTCTTGCCGTAATAGTTGGCCTTGCGCACGGCCAGTGGGTCGCGGCCCAGGTGACGGGCGATGTGGTCCATCACCTGCTCGATGGCGACCATCCCCTGCGGGCCGCCGAAGCCGCGGTAGGCGGTGTTGGAGGCGGTGTTGGTCTTGCAGCGGTGGCCGTGTACGGTGGCATCGCCCAGGTAGTAGGCGTTGTCGGAGTGGAACATCGCGCGGTCGACGATCGAACCGGACAGGTCGGGCGAGTAGCCGCAGTTGCCGGCCAGCTCGAGGTTGATGCCGTGCAGGCGGCCGTCATCGTCGAAGCCGACGTCGTACTCCACGTAGAACGGGTGGCGCTTGCCGGTCATGGTCATGTCTTCGACCCGCGGCAGGCGCATCTTGGTCGGTTGGCCGGTCAGGCGTGCGATCACCGCGCACAGGCAGGCCGGGCTGGCTGCCTGGGTTTCCTTGCCGCCGAAGCCGCCGCCCATGCGGCGCATGTCCAGCACCACCTTGTTCATCGGCACGTCGAGCACTTCGGCGACCAGCTTCTGCACTTCAGTAGGGTTCTGCGTGGAGCAGTAGACGATCATGCCGCCATCCTCGGTGGGCATCACCGAGGAGATCTGGGTTTCCAGGTAGAAGTGCTCCTGGCCACCGATGTGCAGGGTGCCTTGCAGGCGGTGCGGGGCGCTGGCCAGGGCGGCGGCCGAATCGCCGCGCTGGTGGGTGTGGCTGTCGAGCACGAAATGTTTCTTGCGCAGCGCCTCGACCACGTCCAGCACCGGCTCCAGGTCTTCGTACTCGACGATGGCGGCCATCGCCGCACGGCGGGCGGTGTCGAGGTCGCGGGCCGCCACGGCGAGCACCGGCTGGCCGAAGAACTCGACCTTGTCGATGGCCAGCAGCGGGTCGCCGGCGGCCACCGGGCCGATGTCCTTCAGGCCCGGGATGTCTTCGTGGGTGATGGCGATGCGCACGCCTTCGAAGGCGTAGCAGGGCGTGGTGTCGATGCGCAGGATGCGCGCATGGGCGCGGTCTGCGGTGCGCGCATAGACGTGCAGCTGGTTGGGGAATTCCAGGCGGTCGTCGATGTACAGCGCTTCGCCCGACACATGCTTGTCGGCACTGTCGTGTTTGACGCTGCGGCCGACCCCGGTGGTCAGGTCCTGGCTGAACAGTTCGGCCATCTCGGCCTGGCTCTTGGCTACGTGATGGTTAGACATAGTCGGTCACCCGGGTCTCGATGTAGGGCGTTTGCTGTTCGATGAAGTACTTGCGCAGCAGGTTCTGCGCGGTCAGCAGGCGGTATTCCTTGCTGGCGCGGAAGTCGCTGAGCGGGGTGAAGTCTTCGGCCAGGGCCTGGCAGGCACGCTCGATGCTGGCCTGGTTCCACGGCTTGCCGCGCAAGGCGGCTTCGCAGGCGCGGGCGCGCTTGGGGATGGCTGCCATGCCGCCGAAGGCGATGCGCACGCCGCTGACCACGCCGTCTTCGATGCTCAGGTTGAAGGCACCGCATACGGCGGAAATGTCGTCGTCCAGGCGTTTGGACACTTTATAGGCGCGGAAGGCCCAGTCGTTGCTGGCGCGTGGCACGATGATCTTCTCGATGAACTCGCTGTCCTGGCGGGCAGTGATGCGGTAGTCGATGAAGTAGTCTTCCAGCGGCATCACCCGCTGGCGCTCGCCCTGGCGCAGGACCACCTGCGCATCCAGGGCGATCAGCAGGGGTGGCGAGTCGCCGATTGGCGAGGCGTTGCCGATGTTGCCGCCGAGGGTGCCCTGGTTGCGGATCTGCAGCGAGGCGAAGCGGTGCAGCAGGTCGCCGAAGTCCGGGTATTCCTCGTTGAGGGCGCCGTAGCAATCGGTGAGCGAGGTGGCGGCGCCGATTTCCAGGTGGCTGGCGGTCTTGTCGATGCGCTTGAGTTCGGCGACGTGGCCAACGTAGATCATCACCGGCAGGGTCTTGTGGAACTGGGTGACTTCCAGCGCCAGGTCGGTACCACCGGCCAGCAGCCGGGCTTCAGGGTGCGAGCTGTACAGGTCGGCCAGGTCGGCGACGGTCAGCGGCACCAGGCAGCGCTTGTCGCCACTGTTGAGTTCGCCGGTCTGGGTTGGGGCGATGGCCTTGAGGCGGGCGATGGTCTGCCCCTGCTGGGCGTCGAACTGGTCGCGGCAGGGCTGGCGGCAGCTCTGCTCGGCGGCGTCGAGGATCGGGCGATAGCCAGTGCAGCGGCACAGGTTGCCGGCCAGGGCTTCCTGGGCCTGATGCAGGTCGGCGCCCTGGCTGTTCTTCTGCAAGGCGAACAGCGACATGACGAAACCCGGGGTGCAGAAGCCGCATTGCGAGCCATGGCAATCGGCCATGGCCTGCTGCACGCTGTGCAGTTGGCCGTTGTGCTTGAGGCCTTCGACGCTGATCAGCTGCTTGCCGTGCAAGGAGGAGACGAAGGTCAGGCAGGCGTTCAGGCTGCGGTAGCGCAGGCTGTCCTCGCCCTGGTCGTCCTGTACAAGTTCGCCGACCACCACGGTGCAGGCACCACAGTCGCCACTGGCACAGCCTTCTTTGGTGCCGGGTTTGCCCAGGTGCTCGCGCAGGTACTGCAGCACCGTCATGTTCGGGTCCAGGGCATGCTCACTACGCAGCTCCTGGTTGACGAGAAACTGGATCACGGGGATGGCCTCGCAATGGTTTTATTGTTGTTGGGCGGACAATAAGCAGACCTGTTGCAGTGGTCAATATTTTTCTGACTCAAAGGTCAGGAAAATGCGCATGCCGACGCCCAGCCGAATGCAGTGCCTATATCACAAGCATAGATCGCGCCGTGTCGCTGGCAGCCCGGCAGGTCAAATAAAGCGCCGCGTCCCTCTGCGCGCGCGCTGGGCAAGTGCGCTACAATCGCTCCCTTGTGCCCAGTTCAATGATTTTGAAGGAAAACCATGACGTTCAAGGCGCCGGACAGCCTCTCCGAGCAGATTGCCGACTACCTGGCCGAACGCATTATCCGCGGCGAGCTTGCGCCGGGTGAGCGTATCCAGGAACAGAAGGTGACCCAGGCCCTCAGTGTCAGCCGCGGTTCGGTGCGCGAAGCGTTGTTGATCCTCGAACGTCGCCATCTGGTCGCGATCCTGCCGCGACGTGGCGCCCATGTCACCGAACTGGACGAGCGCAGCGTGCGCAGCCTGTGCACCCTGATGGGCGAGTTCTACATCCTGCTGGGCAACGCCGTTGCCCAGAAATGGCGCCTGGAAGCCGACCTGCGCCCGTTTCTGGACATCCAGCAGCGCCTGCAGCAGGCTCGCGATCGCCAGGACATCAAGGAGTTCGTCGCCGAGAGCTTCGCGGTGATGCGCGCTGCCTACCCCTTCGCTGACAACCCCTATCTGCAGGAAACCGTGGAAAACCTGCAGCCGGCCATGAGCCGCGCCTACTACCTGGCCCTGGATCAGCGCCAGGCCAACATGGACGACTACCTCGACCTGTTCGCCCGCCTGCTTGAAGCCGTGGTTGCCCGTGACCTGTCGCGCATCCGCGAGGTGCTCACCGCCTATGGCCAGCGCAGCTGCGAACTGGTGCTGGCGGCGCTGGCCCGGGGCTGACCGATGCGCCTGAAGTGCATTCGCCTGGCCGGGTTCAAGTCGTTCGTCGACCCGACCACGGTCAATTTCCCCAGCAACATGGCGGCGGTGGTCGGCCCCAACGGCTGCGGCAAGTCCAACATCATCGACGCGGTGCGCTGGGTGATGGGCGAGAGTTCGGCGAAAAACCTGCGCGGCGAGTCGATGACCGACGTTATCTTCAACGGCTCCACCAGTCGCAAGCCGGTGAGCCAGGCCAGCATCGAGCTGGTGTTCGACAACAGCGAAACCACCTTGCTGGGTGAATATGCCGCCTATGCCGAGATTTCCATCCGCCGCAAGGTCACCCGCGACGGGCAGAACAGCTATTACCTGAACGGCACCAAATGCCGCCGTCGGGACATCACCGACATCTTCCTCGGCACCGGCCTGGGCCCGCGCAGCTACTCGATCATCGAGCAGGGCATGATCTCCAAGCTGATCGAGGCCAAGCCCGAGGAACTGCGCAACTTCATCGAAGAAGCGGCCGGCATCTCCAAGTACAAGGAGCGCCGCCGCGAGACCGAAAGCCGCATCCGTCGCACCCAGGAGAACCTGGCGCGCCTGACCGACCTGCGCGAAGAGCTGGAGCGCCAGCTCGAACGCCTGCACCGCCAGGCTCAGGCCGCCGAGAAGTACCGCGAATACAAGGCCCTTGAGCGCCAGCTCAAGGCGCGCCTGTCGGCCCTGCGCTGGCGCGACCTGGACGAGCGTGTGCGCCAGCGCGAGAGCGCGATCGGCGACCAGGACATCGCCCACGAGGCGCTGGTTGCCGAGCAGCGCAATGCCGATGCCAGCATCGAGCGCCTGCGCGACGGTCACCATGAATTGTCAGAGCGCTTCAACCAGGTGCAGGGCCGCTTCTATTCGGTGGCCGGTGACATCGCCCGGGTAGAACAGAGCATCCAGCACGGCCAGCAGCGCCTGCGCCAGTTGCAGGACGACTTCAAGGAGGCCGAGCGCACCCGCCAGGAAACCGAATCGCACCTGGGCCATGACCGCACCCTGCTGGCCACCCTGGGTGAAGAGCTGGCCATGCTTGAGCCGGAGCAGGAAATGACCCTGGCCGCCGCCGAAGAGGCTGCCGCCACCCTTGAAGAGGCCGAGCTGGGCATGCACGCCTGGCAGGAGCAATGGGACGGTTTCAATACCCGCTCTGCCGAGCCGCGGCGCCAGGCCGAAGTGCAGCAGGCGCGCCTGCAGCAGCTGGAGGCCAGCCTGGAACGCATTGCCGAGCGCCAGCGCAAGCTGGTCGAGGAGGGCGAGCAGCTGGGTGCTGAACCACAGGATGGCTCATTGCTTGAACTCGCCGAGCAACTGGCCAGCAGCGAGATGCTGCTGGAGGAGTTGCAGTTGTCGGAGGAGCAGGTGGTCGAGCGCCTTGAAAGCGTGCGCGAGCAACTGCAGCAAGCGACCAGTGCCCAGCAACAGCAGCAGGGCGACCTGCAGCGCCTCGGCGGCCGCCTGGCCTCGTTGGAGGCGCTGCAGCAGGCCGCGCTGGAGCCTGGCGTCGGCGCCGCCGACTGGCTGCGCGAGCAAGGCCTGGAGCAGCGCCCGCGCCTGGCTGAGGGGCTGCGCGTAGAGCCGGGTTGGGAGCTGGCGGTGGAAACTGTGCTCGGTGCCGACTTGCAGGCCGTGCTGCTGGACGATTTTGCCGGGCTGGATTTCCACGGCCTGGAGCAGGGCGAGCTACGCCTGTTGCTGGCAGCGGGGGGCGGCGAGCGTCAGCCCGGCAGCCTGCTCGACAAGGTTGAAGGGCGCATCGATCTGGCCCCATGGCTGGGCCAGGTGCAGCCGGTCGAAGACCTTGCCGAGGCCCTGGCACGGCGTGCAGCCCTGGGCGAAGGGCAGAGCCTGGTGAGCCGCGATGGCTACTGGGTCGGTCGCCATTTCCTGCGCGTCAGCCGGGGTGGCGAGGCCCAGGGCGGCGTGCTCGCCCGTGGCCAGGAAATCGAACGCCTGGGGCAGGAGCAGTTGGAGTTTGAAGACGCGCTGGGGCAGCTGGAGCAGCAGCTTCAGGCGGCCCGCGAGCAGCAGCTGGACCTGGAAGAACAGCGTGAGCAACTGCGCCGCCGCACCCAGGAAGAAAGCCGCCAGCACGGTGAACTCAAGGCCAGCCTGTCCGCCGGCCGTGCCCGTGCCGAGCAGGTAGAGCTACGCCGCCGCCGCCTGCAGGAAGAGCTGACCGAGCTTCAGGAGCAGCGTGCCCTGGAGCAGGAGCAGTTGGGCGAGGCGCGCCTGGTGCTGCAAGAAGCTCTGGACCTGATGGCCCAGGACACCGAGCAGCGCGAACAGTTGATGGCGCGCCGCGACACCCTGCGCGAAGGCCTTGATCGCATTCGCCAGGAAGCCCGCCAGCACAAGGATCATGCCCACCAACTGGCCGTGCGTCTGGGCTCGCTGCGTGCGCAGCACGACTCCACCCGTCAGGCTCTGGAGCGCCTGGAGCAGCAGGCCGTACGCCTGAGCGAGCGCCAGGAGCAGTTGAGCCTGAACCTGGAAGAAGGTGAGGCTCCGCTCGAAGAACTGCGCCTGAAGCTCGAAGAGTTGCTGGAGCGGCGCATGAGCGTCGACGAAGAAATGCGCCTGGCGCGCCTGCACATGGATGAAGCCGACCGCGCACTGCGCGATGCCGAAAAGCGCCGCACCCAGGCCGAGCAGCAAGCCCAGCTGCTGCGTGGCCAGCTGGAGCAGATGCGCCTGGAAAACCAGGGCCTGGATATCCGTCGAAAAACCCTACAGGAACAATTGCTGGCCGACGGCTACGATTTGCAGGGCGTGCTCGCCACCGTCGAGGCCGATGCCAGCGAGCAGGGCACCGAGCAGGAGCTGGAGCAGATCGAAGGCCGCATCCAGCGCCTGGGTGCGATCAACCTGGCGGCCATCGAGGAGTACGAGCAGCAGTCCGAGCGCAAGAGTTACCTGGACGCCCAGGACGCCGACCTGGTCGAGGCCCTGGACACCCTGGAAAACGTCATCCGCAAGATCGACAAGGAAACCCGCAACCGCTTCAAGGATACCTTTGATCAGATAAATGCCGGATTACAGGCACTTTTTCCAAAAGTTTTCGGTGGTGGCAGCGCTTATCTGGAACTGACGGGCGAAGATCTACTCGATACAGGGGTGACGATCATGGCGCGTCCGCCGGGCAAGAAGAACAGCACCATCCATCTGCTGTCCGGCGGCGAGAAGGCACTGACTGCATTGGCGCTGGTGTTTGCCATCTTCAAGTTGAACCCCGCACCGTTCTGCATGCTCGACGAAGTCGATGCGCCGCTGGACGATGCCAACGTCGGGCGGTACGCCCGGCTGGTCAAGGAAATGAGTGAAAGCGTGCAGTTCATCTACATCACCCATAACAAGATTGCCATGGAGATGGCGGATCAATTGATGGGGGTGACCATGCATGAGCCCGGTTGTTCACGTCTTGTTGCAGTTGATGTGGAGGAGGCCCTGGCCATGGTGGACGCCTGATGAGCGAAGATAGGGCGAAAAGCGTAGGCAAATGCCCCTGTCATGTGCGACAGACGGTGTAAAGTTGTCTTTGGTCGTGCTAGCTTAATGTCACTCGTTTTTTTGCGTGGGTAAAACGCCTGTCAGAACATAGAGTTGGCGCCACGTGTTAAAGGGCTTTGAACCCTTTGTTTTCAAGCATATTTTTATAGAGGCACGGGATTACATGGAAATCGGTCTGCGCGAGTGGCTGATCGTCATCGGCGTCATAGTCATCGCCGGTATTCTTTTCGACGGCTGGCGCCGCATGCGCGGCGGGAAAGGCAAGCTGAAATTCCGTCTGGATCGCAGTTATTCCAACCTGCCGGACGAGGAGGGTAGCGCTGAGGTGCTTGGCCCGTCGCGGGTGCTGGATGCCCAGAAGGAGCCTGAACTGGACGAGACCGACCTGCCCTCGGTCAGTGCACCAGCGCGCGAACGTGAGCGCGAGCCGAAGCCGGCCAAGGCCAGCAAGCGCGGCAAGCGTGTGGCCGAAGCGCAGCAGCAGGGCGACCTGAACCTGGCCGCCGAGCCGCGCGAGCCCGACCTGTTCGCCGATGCCGACGAAGATTTCACTGCCGACAACACCCGCAGCAGCGGCTTTGCGGCCACTGGCAATGCAGCCAAGGAGTTGCCACCGGTCGAGGAAGTGCTGGTGATCAGCGTGATTTCCCGCGACGAAGGTGGCTTCAAGGGCCCGGCCCTGCTGCAGAACATTCTCGAAAGCGGCCTGCGTTTTGGCGAGATGGATATCTTCCACCGCCACGAAAGCATGGCCGGTCACGGTGAAGTGCTGTTCTCCATGGCCAACGCGGTCAAGCCTGGCATCTTCGACCTGGACGACATCGACCACTTCAGCACCCGTGCGGTGAGCTTCTTCCTTGGCCTGCCAGGCCCGCGTCATCCTAAGCAGGCCTTCGACGTGATGGTGGCGGCAGCGCGCAAGCTGGCCCACGAGCTCAATGGCGAACTGAAGGACGACCAGCGCAGCGTGCTGACCGCCCAGACCATCGAGCACTACCGCCAGCGCATCGTCGAATTCGAGCGCCGTGCGCTGACCCAGAAGCGCTGATTTGCCCAAGTGGGCGGACCTGGCCTCGGTCTCGCCCACCCTGTTTCAAGCGCAAGAGCAGCCCTGGGCTGCTCTTTTGCTTTGCAAGAGAACCTGAAGAATGACCGCCGAAACCCGAATCCACGAACTGCGCGCCGAGCTTGATCAGCACAACTACCGCTACTACGTGCTCGACGAGCCGAGCGTGCCCGATGCCGAGTACGACCGCCTGTTCAATGAGCTCAAGGCGCTCGAAGCCGAGCACCCGCACCTGGTGACCCCTGACTCGCCTACCCAGCGTGTCGGTGGTGCTGCCCTGGCGGCCTTCAGCCAGGTTCGCCACGAAGTGCCGATGCTCAGCCTGGGCAACGCCTTCGAGGAGGCCGACCTGCGTGAGTTCGGCCGCCGCGTGGTCGATGGGCTCGACCAGCCCGGCACGGTGGACTTCAGTTGCGAGCCGAAGCTCGATGGCCTGGCGGTGAGCCTGCTCTATCGTAACGGCCAGCTGGTGCAGGGCGCCACTCGGGGCGACGGCACCACCGGCGAGGACATCAGCGCCAACGTGCGTACCGTGCGCAACATCCCGCTGAAGCTGCACGGTGAAGGTTGGCCCGCCGTGCTCGAAGTGCGTGGTGAGGTGTACATGAGCAAGGCCGGCTTCGACCGCCTCAATGCCGCCCAGGCTGAAGCCGGTGGCAAGACTTTTGCCAACCCGCGCAACGCCGCTGCCGGCAGCCTGCGCCAGCTGGATTCGAAGATCACCGCCAGCCGCCCGCTGGAATTCTGCTGCTACGGCGTCGGGCAGGTCTCCGCGAGCATCGGCGAAAGCCACATTGGCATCCTTGAGCAGCTCAAGCAGTGGGGCCTGCCGATCAGTCGAGAGCTCAGGCATGCGGCCGGTATCGAAGAGTGCCTGGCCTATTACCGCGACATCGGCGAACGGCGCAACAGCCTGCCGTACGAGATCGACGGCGTGGTATTCAAGGTCAATAGCCTGGCGGCCCAGCGTGAGCTGGGCTTCCGCGCCCGTGAACCGCGGTGGGCCATTGCCCATAAGTTCCCGGCCATGGAAGAGCTCACCGAAGTGCTGGACGTGGAATTCCAGGTCGGCCGTACCGGCGCGGTCACGCCGGTGGCGCGCCTGAAACCGGTCAAGGTGGCGGGCGTGACGGTGTCCAACGCTACCCTGCACAACATGGACGAAATCGCCCGGCTGGGGCTGCGCATCGGTGACACGGTGATCATCCGCCGTGCCGGTGACGTGATCCCGCAGGTCATGCAAGTGGTGCTCGAGCGCCGCCCCGAAGGTGCCCGTCCGGTACACGTGCCGAGCGAATGCCCGGTCTGTGGCTCCCAGGTCGAACGTACCCAGCTGGTCAAGCGCAGCAAGGGCAAGGAAACTACCAGTGAAGGTGCGGTGTACCGCTGCGTCGGCCGCCTGGCCTGCGCTGCCCAGCTCAAGCAGGCAATCATTCACTATGTGTCTCGCCGCGCCATGGACATTGATGGCCTGGGCGAGAAAAGCGTCGAGCAGCTGGTGGATGAAGGGCTGATCAGCTCGCCCGCCGACTTGTACAAGCTGGAGTTCGATCAGATCGTCGGCCTGGAGGGCTTTGCCGAGGTTTCCAGCAAGAAGCTGCTGGACGCCATCGAGGCCAGCAAGCGCCCGAGCCTGGCGCGTTTCATCTATGCCTTGGGCATTCCCGATGTCGGCGAGGAGACCGCCAAGGTCCTGGCCCGTTCGCTGGGCAGCCTGGCCCGCGTGCAGCAGGCGCTGCCACAGGTGCTGACCTACTTGCCGGACATCGGCCTGGAGGTCGCCTACGAGATCCACAACTTCTTCGAGGACGAGCACAACCGTAAGGTCATCGAGCAGTTGCTGGCCAGCGGCATGCAGTTGCAGGACGAAGGTGAGCTGGCCGCCGAATTCGCCGCCAGCACGACCCTTGCCGGCATGATCGCCAAGCTGGACATCGCTTCGGTCGGCCCGACCGGCGCCGAGAAGCTGGCAGCCAAGCTCGATAGCCTGGACAAGATCATCGCCGCTGACGGCATCGACCTGCGTCAGGCGCTGGCGGCGAAGCAGGCCGACGCGGTGCGCGAATTCTTCAAGGATGAGGCCAACCAGAAGCTGGCCCGTGATATCGAGGCCCAGTTGTTGGCTTTCGGCATGCACTGGAGCAGCGAGAAGAAGGTGGCTGAAGGCCTGCCGCTCGCCGGCCAGACGTGGGTGCTGACGGGGTCCCTGGAGCGTTTCAGTCGCGACATCGCCAAAGAGAAGCTGGAGGGCTTGGGCGCCAAGGTGGCCGGCTCGGTGTCTGGCAAGACCCACTGCGTGGTCGCCGGCCCTGGTGCTGGCTCCAAACTGGCCAAGGCCAGTGAGTTGGGGGTGAAGGTGCTGGACGAGGATGCCTTCGTTGCCTTCCTGGCGGGGCATGGCATCACTGTCTAAAGGTGAAGGTCGCCGTGCAACCCGGACAAGTCATTGAGAAATGATGACTTTTTCGTGCGTAGAGGTTGTATCTTCGCCCCAGACCGGTACAATGGCGCGGCTCGCTGCTTGGCGAGCCGCGTAGTGGTGGCCCCATCGGTCCCCCCGCATTGATTACCCGTTAACCTGGTCAGGCCCGGAAGGGAGCAGCCATAGCGGGAACATCGAGTGCCGGGGTGTGGCTGGTGGGGCCGCCTCCATTTCCGGGGTCGGAAAACTTCATTTGGCCCTGCTTTTAGTTTCATCCCCCTCTGTATCACTTGGCTACAGGTGTCGCATGATCAATGTGCCGACAACTATCAAGGTCAAAGTGAATCCTGCGCCCAGGCAGAAAGGCAGCACCTCTTGCCATATGGATACGTTCCTGGCTCTGCGCATGTCCTCTTCCATTGCCTCGAGATCATGGTGGAATTGCTCGCGAATTTCCTGGATCGACCGATGCATGAGCTTCCTCTTGTAGCTGGTTAGCTGGTAGTTATCTGGTCAGGAGGCTGATGATTGTGCCTATCGCCCCCAGTGCGGCGGAGCCGACTACGTACGGATACCAGAATGTCTCCCGTTTGAGTTTGCTCGCTTCAGCCAGAAATTTACTGGCTTCGGCTCTGAGTTTGTGGTTCTCGATCAGAAGCCTGTCGAGTTCAAGATTGTCACGGTCGTCCTGACGCATGAGGCTTCCTTGTTCGATAGCGAGCGCGCCTGTACAGCTATTTTGTTCTGTTTCCTTTCTTGGGGAAATCGTTCGCTTCGGATGTGGTTGTAGTCTCGGGGGCTTTGATTTTCCGATATTTCAAGGGCTGCAGCGTGTGCCTGGAATTCTCCTTGGTTAAAAAGAGAAATCTCCTACACGCATTCATTTGCTGAAGAATTATCCTACGCAACCTGTCGCCACCCGTCTGATTGTCCCTGGGAAGCCTGCCCTTTAGCATTTTGTGGTCGCTGTCGGTTCAGCGATCGGGTGTGGAAGCCCAGCAAGTACACTGGCGGTTGTCGTTATGGCAGCTGTGCGCGGGAGGTATTCGTACCTGCCGGGTTTGCCGTGTACCTGGTCTTCCACCCCGTGTACAGCTGCCACCCTTATGCGTGGAAGCAAGAGGAGCGCAGCACAATCAACACGGAGCTGTTATGAAAAAGATTGTTCCTGATCCACCCCATAATCTCGATCCGCAGCCAGGCAAGGTCCTGTCTCGCGCCATCAGCGAGGGCATTGTCCCGATGGAATACGTGCTGATGAATGTTTCCCACTACTTGATGTTCGCCTACAGCGACAGTCGGCGGGCGCTGGAGCGCATTGAGGACGAAGAAACTAGGCAATTGCTTCAGCATGGCTTGCGAGCGATGCAGATTGCCTGTGGGCAGGCGGATGCGCTGGTGACGGCTATGGAGCGGAAGTGATCGTGTAAGGGCTGGCAGGCGCTCGCCACGACAGCTTCAGCGCCTGTGAGATCGAGCGCCGCCTGTGCGGCGCTGTCCGGCTGATACCTTTACAGGTTGTATTTCTCATCGATTCTGCGTTTGTCGAGCGCATAGCGCTTGATGTCGATCGCTTCAGTCTCCAGTTGGGCATCCAGTTCGTCCATCTCGCGTTTTTTCAGTGTTGCGATATGAGCCTTGGTGGCTTGATAGTTGATCATCTCTGCAGCGTCATGCCCGCTGACAGGGTCCCAGAGGATGGAGAGCGGCCAGCACAGCAGGTTCACCACACCAAAGCCGTAAGCGCGACCGTAGAACGATCCGCCACCTGGAAGCAGGCCGAGGCCGGCGGCAAGCCCGGGTTTTTTCTCTTCTACCGAGAGGTTTCTGGCGCGGTAGCCAGCGAGTTCCGACTCCTGGACCGAATTGAGGCCGGTGGCACAGCCAGTGGTCAGCGCTATCAATGCGGCAGCGGTCAGATTTCGAACGGTGGACATGCAACTTTCCTTAGTGTGGATACGGTACTCGCCCGTCGCTGGGCGTCGGGGGTGCGTAACTCTACACTGGGTAGTGGCACATTGATATTGTGTCGTTGCTAGCGTTTCGGGGTGCTGTCAGGCGGTCGTTTTCCAATTCGGCTCAAGGCTGGACCACCGAGATCTCCCCTGAATACCCTGTCGCCCCATACCGCTGCACAATCCGCTCAATTTCCCCCGACTGCCTCATCCGCACCAAGGCCCGTAAAACCCCCTGGGTCGGTATCGCCGGGTCATTCCTCACCATGCACCCCAGCGCCTGTTCCTCCAGCACCGCCTGCACCTGCAGGCGCTGCCCGGCTGGCAGGCCCTGGTTGAACCACTGCAGCGACAGCTCATTGCTCACCGCATGCTGATACCGCCCAACCTGCAGCTTCTGCAGCGCCAGTTGCTGGCTGCGGCTGTCTTCGCGCAGCAGGCGCCCCTGGGCAAACAGCGGCTCCAGCGTGCCGTAGGCATACCCCAGCACCGTGCCGATCGCCTGGGGGGCAGTTGTTCGGGGAGGGCAAAGGCGGCGTCGCCCGGTCGCCCGACCAGCACATCACGTTGCAGAATCAACGGAATGCTCCAGACAAAATTCCCCGGCCGATCATTGAACCACTGGCTGCTTACATAACAGCGCACATCGATATCGCCAGCGTCCATCGCCTGTTGCATGCGCAGGCGGGCCATCACGTGATACTCCGGGCGCACGCCGGCCTCCCGGGCCAATGCCTGGATAAGGTCGAGCACCAGGCCCTCCACCGGCTGGCCGCCTTCGACCCGCACCAGCGGCATGCTCCAGCTCTCGGCAACGGAAAAGCGCAGCACCGGCAGGTCCGCCAAGCTGTGAGTGCTCCAGAGCAAGAGCAGGGCCAGCAGTCGTCGCAATGCACATCCTCCTTGAACAGCGCGCCAGTTGCTTAGCTTAGACGAACCGCGCAGGGTGCAATTTTGCCCCCGCTCCGCTAGCATTAGCGATCTTCCGCTCGATCAGGCTGCGATGGTTTTTCGATGAGTTATCAGGTTCTTGCACGTAAATGGCGTCCGCGCTCGTTCCGCGAAATGGTCGGCCAGGCCCATGTGCTCAAGGCCTTGATCAATGCCTTGGACAACCAGCGCCTGCACCACGCCTACCTGTTCACCGGTACCCGGGGTGTGGGCAAGACTACCATTGCGCGGATCATCGCCAAATGCCTCAACTGCGAGACCGGCATTACGTCCACGCCTTGTGGCACTTGCTCGGTATGCCGGGAGATCGACGAGGGCCGCTTCGTCGACCTGATCGAGATCGATGCGGCGAGCCGCACCAAGGTCGAAGACACCCGTGAGCTGCTCGATAACGTGCAGTACGCACCGAGCCGTGGGCGCTTCAAGGTCTACCTGATCGACGAAGTGCACATGCTCTCTACTCACTCGTTCAACGCCTTGCTCAAGACGCTGGAAGAGCCGCCGCCCTACGTCAAGTTCATCCTTGCCACCACCGACCCGCAGAAGCTGCCGGCCACCATCCTGTCGCGCTGCCTGCAGTTCTCGCTGAAGAACATGAGCCCGGAGCGGGTGGTCGAGCACCTGAGCCACGTGCTGCAGGCCGAAAATGTGCCGTTCGAGCCGGATGCCCTGTGGCTGCTCGGCCGTGCTGCCGACGGTTCGATGCGTGATGCCATGAGCCTGACTGACCAGGCCATCGCCTTCGGCGAGGGCAAGGTATTGGCGGCCGATGTGCGCGCCATGCTCGGCAGCCTCGATCATGGCCAGGTCTATGGCGTGCTGCAGGCGCTGCTCGAAGGGGATGCGCGGGCGCTGCTCGAAGCGGTGCGCAACCTTGCCGAACAGGGGCCGGACTGGAGCGGTGTGCTGGCCGAAATGCTCAACGTCCTGCACCGCGTGGCCATCGCCCAGGCACTGCCCGAGGCGGTGGACAACGGCCAGGGCGATCGCGACCGGGTGCTGGCGCTGGCCTCGGCGTTGCCGGCCGAAGATGTGCAGTTCTACTACCAGATGGGCTTGATCGGCCGCCGCGACCTGCCGTTGGCGCCAGACCCGCGGGGCGGTTTCGAAATGGTCCTGCTGCGCATGTTGGCGTTCCGCCCGGCAGATACCGACGATGCGCCGAAGCCGGTGCTAAAGCCAGTGGGGATCAGCCAGGCCACAGCTGATCCGGCAACCCCGGTGGCAGCACCAGCCGTTGCTGCCGAGGCGCCTGCCGCTGCGCCGGCGCAACCTGCACCCGTGGCACCGGCCCCGCAGGCCGAGGTCGCGCCGGTTATGGCACCGGCTCCTGAGCCAGAGCCTGAACCAGAGCCTGAACCAGAGCCTGAGCCAGAGCCCGAAGTTGTCGCGCCTGAGCCGGTGGCGGTGGAGGAGGTCATCGACCTGCCCTGGGAGGAGCCAGCTGCGCCGCCCGCGCCCGAGCCTGTAACTGCGCCAGCCCCAGCCCCGGTAGCTGCCGCGCAAAGCGCCCAGCCCGTCTACGACGAGCCACCCTTCGACCCGTCCGCCTACGCTTCGGCTGGTATGGATCGCGATGACGAGCCGCCAATGGATGAGGACTATTATGGTGGCGAAAGCGACCCGGTAGGCTTCAGTTATCTTGACGAGCTGGCCGAACACGTTGAGGAAGAAACCCCTGTCGCCGCGCCCGAGCCGCTGCCAGCTGCCCAGCCGGCGACCGGCCTTGCCCTGCAATGGCTGGAATTATTCCCACAGTTGCCTGTGTCCGGCATGACGGGCAACATCGCTGCAAACTGTACGTTGATGGCCGCTGATGGTGATGACTGGCTGCTGCACCTGGACCCAGGCCAGGGCGCGCTGTTCAACTCCACCCAGCAGCGCCGGCTGAACGAGGCGCTCAACCAGCACCTGGGGCGCACCTTGAACCTGCGGATCGAGCTGATTCGCCCCGAGCAGGAAACCCCGGCCCAGGCAGCGTCGCGCAAGCGTGCCGAGCGCCAGCAGGGCGCCGTACTGTCGATCGAGCAGGATCCGTTGATCCAGCAGATGATCAAGCAGTTCGGTGCCACGGTGCGACAGGATACTATTGAGCCTGTAGACGCCCTGGTCAGCCAGGGCCAGTAATCGATAACCATGCGGCCGGCCCCTCGCCGGGCCGCATCACATGACCCAATCGAGGTATACCCCATGATGAAAGGTGGCATGGCTGGCCTGATGAAGCAGGCCCAGCAAATGCAGGAAAAGATGCAGAAGATGCAGGAAGAGCTGGCCAACGCCGAAGTCACCGGCCAGTCTGGTGGCGGCCTGGTGAGCGTGGTGATGACCGGTCGTCACGACGTCAAGCGTGTCAGCATCGACCAGAGCCTGATGTCGACCGACGAAGACGACAAGGAAGTGCTGGAAGACCTGATCGCCGCTGCGCTGAACGATGCCGTACGCAAGATCGAGCAGAATAGCCAGGACAAGATGGGCAACATGACCGCTGGCATGCAATTGCCACCGGGCTTCAAGATGCCGTTCTAAGGCATCGGCACGTTCAAGAGGCCGCCGCTGGGTATCCAGCGGCGGCTTTTTTATTTGAATGATTGAATAATTAAAAGTTGCTCTCTCAAGCGCCTTTTGACAGTTCCACCGAGCGTCGATGCGCGGCAGAAGTTGCCTGCTCCAGTAATGCCCGCAGCTTGCGCTGGCTTTCAAATACTTCAATGGCCGCAGCGGTAGTGCCATTGGGTGAAGTTACCGCGACGCGCAGTTCGATGAAATCGGCATGTGCCTGATGTTGCAAAGTTGCTGCGCCGAACGCAGTTTGCGCCGCCAGGTTGCGTGCCAGTTCAGGGTTCAGCCCCAACTTCACACCTGCCTCGGCAAGTGCCTCGCTGAACAAGTGGTAATACGCCGGGCCGCTGCCGCTGATGGCTGTGACCGCATCCAGTTGCTGTTCCTCATCCACCCAGTATGCCGCGCCAACTGCCTCGAACAGGCGGCCAATCACCGCCTTGCGCGCGGCATCGAGCTGCGCACCTGCATACAGCCCGGTGCAACCGGCTCCCAGCAGTACCGGAGTATTAGGCATGGCCCGCACCACCGGGCAGCGCTGGCCGACGGCGTCGCTCAGGCTGGCCTGGGTGACGCCCGCAGCCACCGAAACCACGGTCGCCTGGCTGCACTGTCGATCACTTAGTCCGGCCAGCGCGCTGCTGGCGTAAGCGGGCTTGACCGCGAGCACGATCAGTTCGAATGCCTGGTCAGTGGGTACATCCTGCAGTCGGGCGTAGCGGCCTGCTGCGGCGTCGGCGCTCAGCCCAGGGTCGACGATGCTTAACCGTTCGACCAGCCCGCCCTTGAGCCAGGCATCGCCCAGCGCGCCGCCCATGCGCCCATAACCGATGAAAAGCACGTTCATTGAATGCCTCGCGTTGTGTTTGTTGTTTTCTCGTTTTTTAGAGTAAGGGCTTTTTCGATAAAGGTGCAACCGGGTGCAACTCAAAAAACACCACGAAGTGGCGTGTACCGACAAGCGACTCTGTGACTAATGAGTCATCAATGCACCCTTTTGGTGATTTAGGGTATTTCTGCGGTTTGATTGAATCAAAACAGGGCATTTTCGTATTTATTTCTTAATCTTTAAAGATTAATCGTTTAATCACGGTTGCACCTTTTTTGAAAGTTTGAATAAGATTCGCTCGCAACGGTGCAACCCGGTTGCTCTTTTGCGCCAATTCACACGGTGCTCGCCGACATAACATCAAAAAAACGGAGACTCGAATGACGCCTTCCAGTGCAACCCCCTCTGCAACCCAGGGGCGTGGCCGAGCCTTGGTCGCCAGCCTTACCGGCAGCTCCATCGAATGGTTCGACTATTTCCTCTACGGCACCGCCGCCGCCCTGGTATTCAACAAGCTGTTCTTCCCCAGCTTCGACCCGGTAGTCGGGCTGCTGCTGGCTTACCTGTCGTTTTCCCTGACCTTCTTCGTGCGGCCCATCGGTGGTGTGCTGTTTGCCCACATCGGCGACCGCATCGGGCGCAAGAAGACCCTGGTCATCACCTTGTCGCTGATGGGGGGCGCAACCGTGCTGATCGGCTGCCTGCCCACCTATGAACACATCGGTGTGTGGGCGCCGGTGCTGCTGATCACCCTGCGCGTGATCCAGGGCCTGGGTATCGGTGGTGAATGGGGTGGTGCGCTGCTGCTGGCCTATGAATATGCGCCGGCCAATCGTAAAGGCCTGTTCGGTAGCGTGCCGCAGGTCGGCGTGACCGTCGGCATGTTGCTGGCGACCATGGCCGTGAGCCTGATGGCCATGCTGCCGGACGAGCAGTTCATGAGCTGGGGCTGGCGCGTGCCGTTCGTGCTCAGCGCCGGGCTGGTGTTCCTGGGCTTGTGGATCCGCCACGGTCTGGACGAAACGCCGGCGTTCAAAGAAGCCAAGGCTTCCGGCAACGTGGCGAAAATGCCACTGGTCGAAACCTTGCGTGACCACTGGCGCGAAGTGCTGATTGCCGCTGGCCTGAAAGTGGTGGAAACGGCGCCGTTCTATATTTTCTCGACCTTCGTGGTCAGCTACGCGGTCACCACGCTGGGCTACGACAAGGTCAGCACCCTCAACGCAGTGATGGTCGGCGCGGCGGTTGCCTCGCTGATGATCCCGGCCATGGGCTGGCTGTCGGACAAGGTCGGGCGCAAGGCGGTGTACATTGCCGGCATCCTGCTGATCGCCGCGTTCATCGTGCCGTACTTCAAATTGCTCGACACTCGTACCACCTGGGGCCTGATGCTGGCGACGGTGATCGCCTTCGGCGTGCTGTGGGCGCCGGTTACCGCGGTGCTTGGCACCATGAGTTCGGAAATCTTCTCCACCCGGGTGCGCTACACCGGCATCACCCTGGGCTATCAGCTGGGCGCTGCCCTGGCCGGCGGTACCGCGCCGTTGATTGCCACCTTCCTGCTCAGCCGCTACAACGGCAGCTGGCAACCGGTGGCGTTGTACCTGCTGGCGACGGTGGCCATCTCACTGGTGGCGGTGCTGGCCGTGCGTTCGGGCAAGGGTGAAAAGCCTGGCAATCCCGCGTTGATTTGACGCAACAGGCACTGGTGGGTATAAACCGGCTCTTATTGATTTGTCAGGCCTTACCCATGAGCTTCAGCCCCCTGATCCGCCAACTGATCGACGCCCTGCGCACCCTCCCGGGCGTCGGCCAGAAAACCGCCCAGCGCATGGCCCTGCAGCTGCTCGAGCGTGACCGCAGCGGCGGCCTGCGCCTGGCCCAGGCGTTGAGCCAGGCCATGGAAGGGGTAGGGCATTGCCGCCAGTGCCGGACCCTGACCGAGCAGGAGCTGTGCCCGCAGTGCAGCGACCCGCGCCGTGACGACACGCAGCTGTGCGTGGTGGAAGGGCCGATGGATGTGTATGCGGTGGAGCAGACCGGCTATCGCGGGCGTTACTTCGTGCTCAAGGGGCACTTGTCGCCGCTCGATGGCCTGGGGCCTGAGGCAATCGGTGTGCCGCAGCTGATGGCACGGATCGAGGAGCAGGGCAGCTTCACCGAGGTGATCCTGGCGACCAACCCGACCGTGGAAGGTGAAGCGACGGCGCATTACATCGCCCAGTTGCTGAACGAGAAAGGGCTGGTGGCGTCGCGGATTGCCCATGGCGTGCCGCTGGGCGGCGAGCTGGAGCTGGTCGATGGCGGCACCCTGGCCCATGCCTTTGCCGGGCGCAAGCCGATCTCGCTGTAATTGGCTGGGGCTGCACAGCGGCCCCAGCCAGCAACTCAGTATTCGCTCAGGGTAAACTCGGTCAGGCAGAAGGTCGGCACTCCGGCTGCCTGCAGCCGGCGCGAGCCATCCAGCTCCGGCAGGTCGATGATCGCCGCCGCCTCGAACACCTGTGCCCCGGTGCGACGCACCAGGTTGGCAGCGGCCAGCAGGGTGCCGCCGGTGGCAATCAGGTCATCGAAGATCAATACCGAATCGCCTTCGCACAGGCTGTCGGCATGCACTTCCAGGAAGGCTTCGCCGTATTCGGTCTGGTAGCCCTCGCTCAATACGTCAGCCGGCAGCTTGCCCTGCTTGCGGAACAGGATCAGCGGCTTGTTCAGCTGGTGGGCGATGATCGAGCCAATCAGGAAACCACGCGCGTCCATGGCGCCGATGTGGCTGAACTCAGCCTCGACGTAACGTTCGATGAACTGGTCGGCCACATAGCGCAGCCCGCGCGGCGACTGGAACAGCGGGGTGATGTCGCGGAAGATCACGCCGGGCTTGGGGAAGTCCACTACCGGGCGGATCAGGGCTTTGAGGTCGAAGGCGTCGCTGTGCATTGTTGCGGGTATCCTGGGAAAACGAATGCCCAAGTATACCCGCTAAACGTCGGCCTCAGGCCTCGATTGCACCACCGGCCAGCGCGCATAGCTGGATCGGGTCGAGGATGTGCACTTCCTTGCCTTCGGCGCGGATCAGGCCGTTCTGCTGGAAGCGGGTGAACACCCGCGACACGGTTTCCACCGCCAGGCCCAGGTAGTTGCCGATCTCATTGCGCGACATGCTCAGGCGGAACTGGTTGGCCGAGTAACCACGGGCGCGGAAGCGTGCGGACAGGTTGACCAGGAAGGTGGCGATGCGTTCGTCGGCGGTCTTCTTCGACAGCAGCAGCATCATCTGCTGATCGTCGCGAATTTCGCGGCTCATCACCCGCATCAGCTGGCGCCGCAACTGTGGCAGTTGGACCGAGAGCTCATCGAGGCGCTCGAAGGGGATTTCACAGACCGAGGTGGTTTCCTGGGCCTGGGCCGACACCGGGTAGGCTTCGGTGTCCATGCCGGACAGGCCGACCAGCTCGCTGGGCAGGTGGAAGCCGGTGATCTGCTCTTCACCGCTGTCGCTCAGGCTGAAGGTCTTGAGGGCGCCGGAACGTACGGCATAAACCGAGCCGAAATTGTCACCCTGGCGGAACAGGAACTCGCCTTTTTTCAGCGGGCGCCCGCGTTTGACGATTTCATCCAGTGCATCCATGTCTTCCAGGTTGAGCGAAAGAGGCAGGCACAGGGGGGCCAGGCTGCAGTCCTTGCAATGGGCCTGGTTGTGGGCGCGCAGTTTGACTGGCTCGGACATTTGAATCGATCCTTGTGGGAAAGCACACATAAGTCGTAAGGGTAACTCACGACGAGGGTGTAGGCCAGTCTGCGCTACTTTGAAGCGAACTGGCGAAACCCCGGCGGGAAAATGCCGGGAGTCCTTGTCAGCCCATAGTGTGCCAGCCCCAGGGGGCATGTCCATGTGGTCGATTGACTCCGTAATCAGATAACCCGCGAGAAGCGCTGGCGGTTATGCATCGCCAGGTAGGCATCGAACACCATGCACACCGAGCGCGCCAGCAGGCGCCCGGCCGGGAGGATGCGGATGCCCTTGTCGTCCAGGCTGATCAGGCCATCGCGCTGCATGGTCTGCAGTTCTGGCCAGAGATCGTTGAAATAGCCACGAAAATCGACGGTGAAAGCCTCCTCGATCGGCTCGAAGTCCAGTTCGAAATGGCAGATGAGCTGCTGGATCACGGCCCGCCGCAGGCGGTCGTCGTGGTTGCAGACCAGCCCACGCTGGGTCGCCAGCTGGGCGTTGGACAGGGTGTCCTGGTAGGTAGTGAGGTCGCTGCTGTTCTGGCAGTAGAGGTCGCCGATCTGGCTGATCGCCGATACCCCCAGGCCGATCAGGTCGCAATGACCGTGGGTGGTGTAACCCTGGAAGTTGCGCTGCAGAGTGCCTTCTTCCTGGGCGATCGCCAGTTCGTCGTCGGGCAGGGCGAAATGGTCCATGCCGATGTAGCGGTAGCCGGCGGCAGTCAGCTGTTCGATGGTGTTGTGCAGCATCTCGAGCTTCGCCGCCGGCGCCGGCAGGTCATTGCTGTCGATGCGCCGCTGGGGCATGAAGCGCTCGGGCAGGTGGGCGTAGTTGAACACCGAGAGGCGGTCGGGTTGCAGGCGGATCACTTCGTCGACGGTGCGGGCAAAACCTTCCACGGTCTGTTTGGGCAGGCCGTAGATCAGGTCGAGGTTGATCGAGCGGAACTGCAGGGTGCGCGCGGCCTCGATCAGGGTGCGGGTCTGCTCCAGGCTCTGCAGGCGGTTGACTGCACGCTGCACGGCCGGGTCGAGGTCCTGCACGCCGAGGCTGACGCGGTTGAAGCCCAGCTCACGGAGCAGGCCCATGGTCGACCAGTCGGCTTCGCGCGGGTCGATCTCGATGCCGTAGTCGCCGGAATCGTCATCCAGCAGGTTGAAGTGCTGGCGCAGGGTGGCCATCAGCTGGCGCAGTTCGACATGGCTGAGGAAGGTCGGTGTGCCGCCGCCAAAATGCAGCTGCTCAACGCGCTGTTTAGGGTCCAGGTGGCAGGCGATCAGCTGGATCTCCTGCTCCAGGCGCTGCAGGTAAGGTGCGGCGCGGCCGCGGTCCTTGGTGATGACCTTGTTGCAGGCGCAGTAGTAGCAGATGTTGGCGCAGAACGGCACGTGCACGTACAGCGACAGCGGGCGCACGGCCCGGCGGCTCTCGCGCAGGGCGTGGAGCAGGTCGAACGAGCCTACCTCGCTGTGCAGTTGCACGGCGGTCGGGTAGGAGGTGTAGCGTGGGCCGGCGAGATCGTAACGGCGGATCAGGTCGGCATCCCAACGTAGGTCGGCGAGCATGTGGGCGGTCCCCGGATGATGCAGCAGTGTCCGGAGTCTATGGCCGTCTGTAGGAAACTGTGTTGATTTGTATCAAGGCATGCAGGGGGGGCAAGGCGGCCTCTCTGTCAGTGGCCCATGAGCCAGTGCTGGTGCGGGCCGGGCAAGGTCCAGATGCCAAACAGGATCACCAGTACCCCGCCGGCCATGCGCACGCTGCGCCGTCTCAACAAAGCGTTTACCCGCTCTGCCGCCAGCCCCGTGGCCAGCAAGATCGGCCAGGTGCCCAACCCGAATGCCAGCATCAATGCCGCGCTGTAGCCGGCATTGCCCTGGCTGGCCGCCCACAGCAACGTGCTGTAGACCAGGCCGCACGGCAACCAGCCCCACAGTGCCCCCAACAGCAGGGCACGGGGCAGGCTGGAGACCGGCATCAGGCGCGAGGCAGCCGGCTGGATATGCCGCCACAGCCCTCGGCCCAGAGCTTCGATGCGGGTCAGCCCGCTCCACCAGCCGGCCAGGTACAGCCCCATGGCGATCAGTAGCAGCGCGGCCACCACGCGCAAGGCCATCGCCGCCGGGCTGCTGGCCAGCGCCCAGCCAGCCAGGCCCAGCAGCAGGCCGGCGCAGGCATAGCTGAGGATGCGCCCCAGGTTGTAGGCCATTAGCAGGCGCAGGCGCCGGCCGCGTTGTTCGGGGGGGATGGCCAGGGTCAGCGCGCCCATCAGGCCACCGCACATGCCCAGGCAGTGGCCGCCGCCGAGCAGGCCTAGGACCAGTGCCGAGCCGAGCAGGGGAAGCAGGTCAGGCACGGGGTGGCGCTGCCTTGTCGTCTGGTGCTGCGGTTTCTTCGGGTTTGACGGCTGCCTGGTGGCGCGGGTCCTGATCGTCGAACAGGATGCTGTGGGCCGGGCCTTCGAGGTCGTCGTACTGGCCGCTGTCCACTGCCCAGAAGAAGATGTAGACGGCCACGCCAACCAACAGCAGTGCGGCAGGGATCATCACATAGAGGGCGGGCATGGCGACTTCCTTCCGTAAGCGGCTGTGTCGTTCGCCGGTAAGCCAGCTGATGCAGGCAAGCGGGTTAGACGCAGCGCATTGAGCACCACGATCAGCGAACTGACCGACATGCCGATGGCCGCCCATACCGGGGTGATCCAGCCAAGCGCGGCGAACGGCAACATGAGGCCATTATACAGGGTTGCCCAGAGCAGGTTCTCGAGGATGTTGCGGCGGGTGCGGCGGGCCAGGTCGAAGGCCAGTACCAGTGCCTGCAGGCGGTTGGACAGCAGCACTGCGTCGGCGCAGGTCTTGGCCAGGTCGGTGGCGCTGCCCATGGCGATGCTGATGTCGGCGGCGGCCAGCACGGGCACGTCGTTGACCCCATCGCCGAGCATCAGCACCTTGCGCCCGGCGGCCTGCAGTGCCTTGAGGCGGTCGAGCTTGTCATCCGGGCGCAGGCCGCCGATGGCCTGGTCGATGCCCAGTTGCGCGGCCACCTCGGCGACCATCGGCGAGCTGTCGCCGGACAGCAGCAAGGTACGCCAGCCGCGTGCCTGGCAGGCAGCGAGCAGGGCTGGGGCATCCTCGCGCAGGCGATCATCGAGGCCGAACCAGGCTAGCGGGCCCTGGCGATCGCCCAGCAGCAGCCACTGGCCACGCGGTTCCGGCACGGCGGGGATTTCGGCGCCGCTGAGGGCGCAGACGAATGTGGCTTGGCCGATGCGCAGCGGCTGGCCGTCCACCTTGCCTTCAAGGCCGAGCCCCGGGACTGTCTGCACGTCGTCGGCAGCGGCGGCGGTGCGGCCAAAGGCACGCGCGATCGGGTGCTCGGAGCGGTTCTCGAGGGCGGCGGCAAGGGCCAGGCAACGGTCGGCCGGCAGTGCCGCCAGTGGGCGGATGCTGCGCAGGGTCAGGCGGCCTTCGGTGAGGGTGCCGGTCTTGTCGAAAATCACCGTGTCGATCTGGTTCAGGCCCTCAAGTACATGGCCACGGGTCACCAGCAGGCCGAGCTTGTGCAGGGTGCCGGTGGCGGCCGTGAGCGCGGTCGGGGTGGCCAGCGAGAGGGCGCACGGGCAGGTCGCCACCAGCATGGCCAGGACGATCCAGAAGGCCCGTGCCGGGTCCAGGTACCACCACCACAGGCCAATGGCTACGGCGGCCAGCAGCGAGAACAGCAGGAAATATTGCGAGGCGCGGTCGGCGATTTCCGCCAGCCGTGGCTTTTCTGTCTGCGCGCGCTCAAGCAGGCGGACGATGGCCGACAGGCGTGAGTCATGGCCGAGGGCTTCGACTTCCACGTTCAGTGTGCTCTCCACGTTCAGCGTGCCGCCGGTGACGCGCTCGCCGGCCCGCCGTGGTAGCGGCAGGTACTCGCCGGTCAGCAGCGATTCGTCGACGCTGGAACGCCCTTCGACGATGCGCCCGTCCGCCGGGATCACCGCGCCGGGCAGCACCTGCACGATGTCGCCACGCTGCAGTTCGCCAAGCAGGATGCGTTCGGCCCGCCCGTAGCTGTCCAGGCGCAGGCACGAGGCCGGTAGCAGGTTGACCAGCTGCGCGGTGGCTGCGGCCGTGCGTTCGCGGGCGCGGCGTTCGAGGTAGCGGCCAGTGAGCAGGAACAGGGCGAACATGCCGACGGTATCGAAATACAACTCGCCGCTGCCGGTCACGGCGGTCCAGATGCCAGCACCGAAGGCCAGGCCGATGGCCAGCGACACCGACACGTCCATGGTCAGGTGGCGGGTGCGCAGGTCGCGCGCGGCGCCCTTGAAGAACGGCGCGCAGCTGTAGAAGACGATGGGAATGGTCAGGAACAGCGCGACCCAGCGCAGAATGGTGTGCATTTCCGGCGACAGGTCGATGTTGAATTCTGGCCAGGTGGCCATGGTCGCCATCATCGCCTGGAACCACAGCAGGCCGGCCACGCCCAGGCGGCGCAGGGCGCTGCGGTTCTCCCGGGCCAGCTGCTCGGCGGCCTGGTCGGGTTGATACGGGTGGGCGGCATAGCCGATCTGGCGCAGTTCGGCGAGCAGCCGGGACAGCGGTAGCTGGTGGTCGTCCCAGTTGAGCAGCAGGCGGTGGTTGGACAGGTTCAGGCGGGCTTCGGCGACGCCCGGCAGATTGCGGAGGTGCTTTTCGATCAGCCAGCCGCAGGCGGCGCAGCTGATGCCTTCGACCAGCAAGGTCGCCTCGGCCAGGTCGCCGGCATGGCGGACGAAGTTCTGCTGGACATCACTGCGGTCGTACAGCGCCAGTTCGTCTTGCAGTTGTTTCGGCAGCGCCTCGGGGTTGGCACTGCGGTCGCTGCGGTGCTGGTAGTAGTGCTCAAGGCCACCGGCGACGATGGATTCGGCCACCGCCTGGCAGCCGGGACAGCAAAATTGCCGGGGCTCGCCGAGCACCACGGCAGTGAAGCGGCTGCCGGCGGGGACGGGCAGGGCGCAGTGGTAGCAAGGGGTGGGCTGGGTCATAAGGCAGGCACGGCTGGTGGGGCAGATGACAATCCCTGAGGGGGCGGGCTTGCCTGCCCCCTCAGGGAATGATGATGTGGCTACTGTTGGTGTTCGGCGCCCTGGAGCGCTTCATCGCCCAGCTGCAAGGTCACGCCATGTTCGACCTTCTCTTCCTCGAACAACCGCCATACATGCTCGTCCTGGCTACCCAACAGCTCCACGAACCGACGCCCGTCGACCTTGTCCTCCAGTTGCCCGACATAACGCCCGGCCTCCACCCGGCTGAGCAGCACCTTGCGGTCCTTGTCCGGCTGGGTGGGCGAAATCAGGTTCAGCTCCAGGCTCTGCGGGTCGCTGTTGCCGCTCAGGCGCACGTCCACCTCGCCAGTCAGCTCATCCAGGTGCACGCTGGCCTTGAGGTTGAGGGTCTGGGCCAGCAGCTCACGGTCCAGCGAACGGTTGATGCCTTTGCCGGCCTCGTAGTAGTTGTCGTTGACCAGGTTGTCCGGGTTGCGCACGGCAATGCTGACCATGGTCAGGCTCAGGCACACCGAAGTGGTCAGGATGCCGATGATGATCCAGGGCCAGAGGTGCTTGTACCAAGGGCTGGCGGCGGTGGCGGCAGGCATTGTCAGGGTTCTCTCTGTCAGCGGATCTGTGGGCCGATGAAGCGGCTCTTGGCTTCAACCTTGGCGGCGCTGTCGTCGGCGCTCTTGAGGATGAAGGTGATTTCGTTGGTGGTCGAGGGCAGCTTCTCGGGGGCGATCGACAGCTGTACCGGCAGGCTGACGATATCGCCGGCGGCTACGCGGATTTCGCGCTGGCCTTCCAGGCGCAGGTCGGGCAGGCCGGCGGCGTCCAGCACGTAGACGTGGTCGCGCTGGTCCTTGTTCATGACCTTGAGGCTGTATACGTTCTCGATCCGGCCCTGGGCGTTTTCGCGGTACAGCACGCGGTCCTTGCTGACGTCGAAGCCCACCAGCGAGCGGGTGGCGAAGGCGGTGCCCAGGGCGACGATCATCACCAGCAGCACCACGGCATAGCCAATCAGGCGCGGGCGCAGCATGTGGGTCTTCTGCCCCGAGAGGTTGTGCTCGGTGGTGTAGCTGATCAGCCCTTTGGGGTAGTTCATCTTGTCCATGATGCTGTCGCAGGCGTCGATGCACGCTGCGCAGCCGATGCACTCGATCTGCAGGCCATCGCGGATGTCGATGCCGGTGGGGCAGACCTGCACGCACATGGTGCAGTCGATGCAGTCACCCAGGCCCATGGCCTTGTAGTCGGCGTCTTTCTTGCGCGGGCCACGGGTTTCGCCGCGGCGCGGGTCGTACGAGACGATCAGGGTGTCCTTGTCGAACATCACACTCTGGAAGCGCGCATAGGGGCACATGTACACGCACACCTGCTCGCGCAGCCAGCCGGCGTTGCCGTAGGTGGCCAGGGTGAAGAAGCCGACCCAGAAGTAGGCCCAGCCATCGGCATCGCCTGTGAAGAACTCAGTGAGCAGTTCGCGGATCGGCGAGAAGTAGCCGACGAAGGTCATGCCGGTGACGAAGCCGATCAGCAGCCACAGGCTGTGCTTGGCGAACTTGCGCAGGAACTTGTTGCCGCTCATGGGCGAGCGGTCGAGTTTCATGCGCTGGTTGCGGTCACCCTCGGTGACTTTCTCGCACCACATGAAGATCCACGTCCACACGCTTTGCGGGCAGGTGTAGCCGCACCACACGCGGCCGGCGAACACAGTGATGAAGAACAGGCCGAAGGCGGCGACGATAAGGATGCCTGAAAGCAGGATGAAGTCCTGGGGCCAGATGGTGGCGCCGAAAATGTAGAATTTGCGCTCAGGCAGGTTCCACCACACGGCCTGGTGGCCACCCCAGTTCAGCCACACGGTGCCGAAATAGAGCAGGAACAGCGCGGCCCCGCCGACCATCCGCAGCCTGCGGAAGATGCCGGTGAAGGCGCGGGTGTAGATTTTCTCGCGAGAGGCGTAGAGGTCGACGGAATCCTTCCCTTTGTTGGCAGGCGGGGTGACGTCATGTACCGGAATTTGCTTGCTCATCATCAAGTCCCACGGCAGTGGAGAAACGCCGCGGCCAGTGCGTGCCGGCCACAGTCTCGCGCATGCTGCTAGCGCTCTGCGATCAATGATACGCCGCTGGTGGCGATATGGGATCGCGCTGCGACCTTTAGTCGCGTTGGGTTCGTGGTATGAATCGTGTTATGGCGGGTGTCAATTGATCCAGGTCATCTTGTGCTGCATTTGCCGGCCTCATCGCGGATAAATCCGCGAGAGGCCAGGCCTGCCTTACTCAGCCTGCTGGGCCGGTTCAGCCTGGTGCGACAGGCTGTACACATAAGCCGCCAGCAAGTGCACCTTGTCATTGCCCTGCAACTGTTCCTGCGCCGGCATCTGCCCTTGGCGGCCATAGCGAATGGTCTGCTGCAGCTGGGCAAAGCTCGAACCGTAGATGAACGCCTGCGGGTGGGTCAGGTTCGGCGCACCCATGGCCGGGGTGCCCTTGCCCTCAGGGCCGTGGCAGGCCACACAGTTGGCGGCGAACAGCTTCTGGCCGTTCTCGGCATCGGCCTTGGCACCTTCCGGCAGGCTGCGGCCATCGAGCTTGCTGGTGACGAACGCGGCGACATCGGCCACGCCCTGTTCGCCAAGCACTTCCCCCCAGGCCGGCATCACGCCATGGCGGCCGCCCATGATGGTGGTCTTGATGGTTTCCGGCTCGCCGCCCCAGCGCCAGTCCTGGTCGGTCAGGTTGGGGAAGCCATAGGCGCCCTTGGCATCGGAACCGTGGCACACCGAGCAGTTCGAGGCGAACAGGCGTGCGCCCATTTTCAGCGCTTGCGGGTCCTTGGCAACCTCTTCGATCGGCATCGCCGCGAACTTGGCGAAGATCGGCCCGAAGCGTGCGTTGGCCTTGGCCATTTCCTTTTCCCACTCGTGCACGCCGGTCCAGCCCGGCTGGCCGTTGGAGAACTCGGTCTGCTTGTCGTTATCCAGGTACGAATAGCCCGGCAGGATGCCTTTCCAGTTGCCCAGGCCTGGGTACAGCACCAGGTAGCCGAGGGCGAAGATGATGGTGCCGACAAACAGCCAGAACCACCATTTCGGCAGCGGGTTGTCGTATTCCTCGATGCCATCGAAGGCATGCCCGACGGTCTCGTCGGTGACCTCTTCGCGCTGGCCCTTGCGGGTCGACAGCAGCAGCCAGGTCAGCGAGAAGATGGTGCCCAGGGTCAGGACGGTAACGTACAGACTCCAGAAGGTTGTCATTGTTGTTTGCTCCCAGAAGCTTTTGCTTGCTCGACGTGCCGGCTGGCCTCGGGGTCATCCGCGAAGGGCAGTTGCGTCGCCTCGTCGAAGTCCTTCTTGCGCCTTGGGTTGAACACCCACAGGGCCAGGCCCACGAAGGCCACCATCACCACGACGGTGCCCAGGCCGCGAATCATCCCGATATCCATCAGCGTCACCGTTTGCTTTTGATGATGGTGCCAAGACCCTGCAGGTACGCGACCAGTGCGTCCATTTCGGTCTTGCCCTTGACCGCGTCGCGGGCGCCGGCGATGTCGGCGTCGCTGTACGGCGTGCCCAAGGTACGCAGCACTTCCAGTTTCTTCGCGGTGTCCTTGCCGTCGAGCTTGTTCTCGACCAGCCACGGGTAGGCCGGCATCTTCGATTCCGGCACCACGTTGCGCGGGTTGTACAGGTGCGCGCGGTGCCAGTCATCGGAGTAGCGGCCACCCACGCGGGCCAGGTCCGGGCCGGTGCGCTTGGAGCCCCACAGGAACGGGTGGTCCCAGACGCTTTCGCCAGCGACCGAGTAGTGGCCGTAGCGCTCGGTTTCGGCGCGGAACGGGCGAATCATCTGCGAGTGGCAGCCCACGCAGCCTTCACGGATGTAGATGTCGCGGCCTTCGACTTCCAGCGCGGTGCGCGGCTTCATGCCTTCGACCGGCTTGTTGGTGACGTCCTGGAAAAACAGCGGGACGATCTGGGTCAGGCCACCGACGCTCACGGCGATGACCATGAAGAAGGCCAGCAGGCCTATGTTCTTCTCGACGGCTTCATGCTTCATCAGTGCGCTCCCACGACGACGATCTTGGCGGCTTCCTCGGCCTGTGCCGGGTTGGCGGCACGCACGGTACGGAACACGTTGTAGGCCATCAGCAGCATGCCGGTGGCGAAGAACGCACCGCCCAGGGCGCGGACGATATAGCCAGGGTGGCTGGCCTGCAGGGCTTCGACGAAGGAGTAGGTGAGCGTGCCGTCATCGTTGATGGCGCGCCACATCAGGCCCTGGGTGATGCCGTTGACCCACATCGAGGCGATGTACAGCACGGTGCCGATGGTCGCCAGCCAGAAGTGCGCGTTGATCAGGCCGACGCTGTGCATCTGCTCGCGGCCGTAGAGTTTCGGGATCATGTGGTAGACCGCGCCGATCGAGATCATCGCCACCCAGCCGAGGGCACCGGCGTGCACGTGGCCGATGGTCCAGTCGGTGTAGTGCGACAGCGAGTTGACGGTCTTGATGGCCATCATCGGGCCTTCGAAGGTGGACATGCCGTAGAACGCCAGCGACACCACCAGGAAGCGCAGGATCGGGTCGGTACGCAGTTTGTGCCAGGCGCCCGACAGGGTCATCATGCCGTTGATCATGCCGCCCCAGCTCGGTGCCAGCAGGATGATCGACATCACCATGCCCAGCGATTGCGCCCAGTCCGGCAGCGCGGTGTAGTGCAGGTGGTGCGGGCCGGCCCAGATGTACAGGGTGATCAGTGCCCAGAAGTGCACGATCGACAGGCGATAGGAGTAGATCGGCCGTTCAGCCTGCTTGGGTACGAAGTAGTACATCATCCCCAGGAAGCCGGTGGTGAGGAAGAAGCCCACCGCGTTGTGGCCGTACCACCACTGGATCATCGCGTCGGTGGCGCCAGCGTAGGCCGAGTACGACTTGAACAGGCTCACCGGCAGCGAGATGTGGTTGACGATGTGCAGCATCGCGGTGACCACGATGAAGGCGCCGTAGAACCAGTTGCCGACATAGATGTGCTTGGTCTTGCGCTTGACGATGGTGCCGAAGAACACCAACCCGTAGGTCACCCAGACAATGGCCAGGAGGATCGCCAGCGGCCACTCGAGCTCGGCGTATTCCTTGGTGGTGGTGAAGCCCATCGGCAGGGTGATCAGCGCGCCGACGATCACCGCCTGCCAGCCCCAGAAGGTGAAGGCGGCCATGCTGTCGGAGATCAGCCGGGTCTGGCAGGTCCGCTGCACCACGTAGTAGCTGGTGCCGAACAGCGCACAGCCACCGAAGGCGAAGATGACCAGGTTGGTGTGCAGCGGGCGCAGGCGGCCGAAGCTGGTCCAGGGCAGGTCCAGGTTCAGTTGCGGCCACACCAGCTGCGAGGCGATGAAGACGCCCAGGCCCATGCCAAGGATCCCCCAGACCACCGTCATGATGGCGAACTGGCGGACGACCTTATAGTTATAAGCAGTCGGACTGATTGCTGTGCTCATTCTAAGGTTCCACGGTTTTGGTGTTCTTGTTGGTCGAAAAATCGGCGCCAGTATCGATAACCACTTGGGTTATGGCAACGCAAGGATCCTTGCGCCGACCCGTGTCCGGGCCCTTTCGCCGGTGTCCCACGGCGATAGGGTCGGGACGATTGTACACAAATAAATATTTGTAATGTGTACCGTTTTTCAACTTTTTCTGATCGATCGGTCAGGCTTTTTCGGGGGCGGCATCAGGCTGTGCGCCGCGTCTGCTTCGGTCCTTGCGGAGCGAAGCCCACTGAGGCAACAAGCTTAGTTCTGTTCGGAGGGGGTGCAAGGGCGGAGGTAGAGCGGGGAGGGGGGCCGCAAGGCGGCCCCAAGGGTATTACTGGGCGGTCAGGTTCTCGGCGGTGCCGTTCTGCGACAGGCTGTACACATAGGCAGCCAGCAGATGCACCTTGTCATTGCCCTGGATTTCCGCCTGGGCCGGCATCTGCCCCTGGCGCCCATAGCGAATGGTCTGCTGCAACTGGGCAAAGCTCGAACCATAGATGAACGCCTGCGGATGGGTCAGGTTCGGTGCGCCCATGGCCGGGGTGCCTTTACCTTCAGGCCCGTGGCAGGCCACGCAGTTGCCGGCGAAGATTTCCTTGCCCTTGACCGGGTCGGCCTTGACCCCTTCCGGCAGGCTGCGGCCGTCGAGGTTGGTCAACACGAACGCGGCGACATCCGCCACACCCTGTTCCCCGATCACCTCGGCCCACGCCGGCATCACGCCGTGGCGGCCATTCATGATCGACGCCTTGATGGTCTCCGGCTCGCCGCCCCAGCGCCAGTCCTGGTCGGTCAGGTTGGGGAACCCGTAGGCGCCCTTGGCATCCGAACCGTGGCACACCGAGCAGTTGGAGGCGAACAGGCGGCTACCCATTTTCAGTGCCTGTGGGTCCTTGGCCACTTCCTCGACGGGCATGGCGGCATACTTGGCGAAGATCGGGCCGAACTTGGCGTCGGCCTTCTCCATCTCCTTCTGCCACTCGTTGGCACCGGTCCAGCCATTCTCGTAGCCGGGCAGGATGCCTTTCCAGTTGCCCAGGCCCGGGTACAGCACCAGGTAGCCGGCACCGAACACCAGGGTGCCGACGAACAGCCAGAACCACCACTTGGGCAGCGGGTTGTCGTACTCCTCGATGCCATCGAAGCTGTGCCCCATGGTCTGGTCGGTGGTGCTGTTGCTCTGGCCCTTGCGGGTCGACAGCAACAGCCACGCCAGGCCGATCAGGCTGCCGATGGTCAGTACGCTGATGTAGGTACTCCAGAAGGTCGTCATTGCGCTTTGCTCCTCACAGCCGCAGTCATGGCAGCAGGTTCCTGCCCGGCAGGGGGCAGGCGGTCGTCGACGAAGGGCAGCAGGCGCGCTTCGGCGAAATCATGGTCGCGGCGACGGTTGAACACCCATAGCGAGAGGCCGATGAAGGCGACCATCACCACCAGGGTGCCCAGGCCACGGATCATGCCGATGTCCATTTCCATGCGGGTTACCTCTTGTTCTTGATGGCGGTGCCGAGCACCTGCAGGTAGGCGACCAGGGCGTCCATCTCGGTCTTGCCCTTGACCGCATCACGGGCACCGGCGATGTCCTCGTCGGTGTACGGCACGCCCAGGGTGCGCAGGGTGCGCATCTTGGTGTCGGTGTGGCTGTTGTCGACCTTTTCGGCGACCAGCCACGGGTAGGACGGCATCTTCGACTCCGGTACCACGTTGCGCGGGTTGTACAGGTGCGCGCGGTGCCAGTCGTCCGAATAGCGGCCACCCACGCGGGCCAGGTCCGGCCCGGTGCGCTTGGAGCCCCACAGGAACGGGTGGTCCCAGACGCTTTCGCCCGCGACCGAGTAGTGGCCGTAGCGTTCGGTTTCGGCGCGGAACGGGCGGATCATCTGCGAGTGGCAGCCGACGCAGCCTTCGCGGATGTAGATGTCGCGGCCTTCCAGTTGCAGCGCGGTGTAGGGCTTCATGCCTTCGACCGGCTTGTTGGTGACGTCCTGGAAGAACAGCGGGACGATCTGGGTCAGGCCGCCGATGCTCACGGCAAACACCATCAGCAGGGCCAGCAGGCCGACGTTTTTCTCGATGACTTCATGTTTCATCAGGCAGGTCTCCTCAAGCCAGCTGGGCGTTCGCAGGGGCGGCGTCGAGCGCCGGCGAACGCACGGTGCGCCAGGTGTTCCAGGCCATCAGGAACATGCCGCTGAGGAATATCGCGCCGCCAACGAAGCGCACGATGAAGCCTGGGTGGCTGGCCACCAGGGTTTCCACGAACGAGTAGGTGAGCGTGCCGTCGCTGTTGACCGCGCGCCACATCAGGCCCTGGGCGATGCCGTTGACCCACATCGAGGCGATGTACAGCACGGTGCCGATGGTTGCCAGCCAGAAGTGCGCGTTGATCAGGCCGATGCTGTGCATCTGCTGCTTGCCGAACACTTTCGGGATGGTGTGGTACAGCGCGCCGATCGAGATCATCGCTACCCAGCCGAGGGCACCGGCGTGCACGTGGCCGATGGTCCAGTCGGTGTAGTGGGACAGGGCGTTGACCGTCTTGATGGCCATCATCGGGCCTTCGAAGGTGGACATGCCGTAGAACGCCAGCGACACCACCAAAAAGCGCAGGATCGGGTCGCTGCGCAGTTTGTGCCAGGCGCCCGAGAGGGTCATCATGCCGTTGATCATGCCGCCCCAGCTTGGCGCCAGCAGGATCAGCGACATCACCATGCCCAGCGATTGCGCCCAGTCCGGCAGCGCGGTGTAGTGCAAGTGGTGCGGGCCGGCCCAGATGTACAGGGTGATCAGTGCCCAGAAGTGGACGATCGACAGGCGATAGGAATACACCGGGCGCTCGGCCTGCTTGGGCACGTAGTAGTACATCATCCCGAGGAAGCCGGCGGTGAGGAAGAAACCTACCGCGTTGTGGCCGTACCACCATTGCACCATGGCGTCGGTGGCGCCGGCGTAGACCGAGTACGACTTGGTCAGGCTGACCGGCAGTTCCAGGTTGTTGACGATGTGCAGCAGCGCCACGGTGAGGATGAAGGCGCCGAAGAACCAGTTGCCCACGTAGATGTGCTTGGTGGTGCGTTTCATCAGCGTGCCGAAGAACACGATGGCGTAGCTCACCCAGACGATGGTGATCAGGATGTCGATCGGCCATTCCAGCTCGGCGTATTCCTTGGAGCTGGTGTAGCCCAGCGGCAGGGTGATGGCCGCCAGCAGGATCACCAGTTGCCAGCCCCAGAAGCTGAACGCGGCCAGTTTGGGCGCGAACAGGGTGGTCTGGCAGGTGCGTTGCACCGAATAATAGGAGGTGGCGAACAGCGCGCAGCCGCCGAAGGCAAAGATCACCGCATTGGTATGCAGGGGTCGCAGGCGGCCGAAGCTGGTCCAGGGGAGGTCGAAGTTGAGGGAAGGCCAGGCGAGCTGGGCGGCGATGAAGACACCGAGCCCCATCCCGACGATTCCCCACACCACCGTCATGATGGCGAATTGGCGGACCACCTTGTAGTTATAGGCGGTACTGCTGGTTGTGTTCATGTATGGGTTCCCATCCACGGTTATTTTGGCAGGCTTTACAGCGAGGCAAGCATGAGTAATGGGCAAAGTGCCGGTATTGACGGGGATCAATGGGCGCAAGTCGGAAATGTCCCAGGCTTGCGCTGCGATCCTCCGCGAATGGGCGGCGAGGGCAGTGCGTGCGCGTGCCTGATCCTGGCCCATGGCGCGGGTGCGCCGATGGACAGCGAGTTCATGGACGAAATGGCGCAAAGGCTCGCGGCGCTTGGGGTCGGGGTGGTTCGCTTCGAGTTCCCCTACATGGCCGAGCGGCGCAACGGCGGCGGCAAGCGGCCGCCCAATCCGCAGAAGGTGCTGCTGGAATGCTGGCGCGAGGTGTACCGGCAGGTGCGACCTTTGGTCACGGGCAGGCTGGCCATTGGCGGCAAGTCGATGGGCGGGCGCATGGCCAGCCTGCTGGCCGATGAACTGGGGGCGGATGCGCTGGTGTGCCTGGGCTATCCGTTCTATGCGGTGGGCAAGCCGGAGAAGCCACGGGTCGAGCACCTGGCCGAGCTGAAGACGCGCACGCTGATCGTGCAGGGCGAGCGCGATGCGCTGGGCAATCGGGAGGCGGTGGAAGGGTATGCGCTGTCACCGGCTATCGACGTGAACTGGCTGGTGGCGGGGGATCATGACCTGAAGCCGCTGAAGGCTTCGGGGTTCAGCCATGAGCAGCACTTGCAGGCTGCGGCCGAAAAAGTGGCGGGTTTTCTGAAGGATTAATGCTGGCTTCTTCGCGGCGGCTCGACGCCGCGAAGAAGCCGGTGCGGGCTAACGCTTAGTCGCGGTACTCGCACAGGTAAGCGGTATCCACTTTCACCTGCAGCTGGAACTTGCTGTCGGCCGGCACGTTGAACGTGTCGCCAGCGTTGAAGGTTTCCCAGTTGTCGCTACCCGGCAGCTTCACGGTCAGGGCGCCGGACACCACGTGCATGATCTCGCGCTTGGCAGTGCCGAACTCGTATTCGCCCGGGGCCATCACGCCCACAGTGGCAGGGCCTTCGTCACCGGCGAAGGCGATCGACTTGACGGTGCCGTTGAAGTACTCGTTGACCTGGAACATGGGCGACTCCTGAAAGAATGGGGGGTGAAAAAGGGCTGGCCAGTATGCCCAAGCCCATTGGCCCCGTCATCTGCTTTCAGGTGCCGTTCGCAGGCAGGCTCAAGGGCAGCAGGCGTGCGGTGTTGCGCGCATCTTCCAGGGCCCGGTGCTGCTGCCCGCAGAAGTGCATGCCCGCCAGTTGCAGCGCGCCATTGAGCCCGGCCGGGCGCTGCAGGTGGCGAGCCTTGGCGAAGCGCTGCTTGAGGTTGATGTGCGGCAGCTCGCGCAGCAGGCTGTCGACTTCATGCTGGCGCCATTCCTGCAACAGCTGCTGGCGGTCATAGTCGCCCCAGCTGACCCAGGCTTGCAGCTGCCCGCGGTGGTGCCCCAGCCAGCGCTCGAAACGCTCCCAGACCTCGGGGAAGGCCGCGGCACTGTCGACACTGGCCTGGCTGATGTGCGTCAGCTCGCGGCAGAACGGTGTCAGCTGCGGCCGCCGCCGGGGCCGCACGAAGCGCTGGAAGTGGTCCACTTCACGGCCTTCGCGGGTCACCAGGCTGGCGCCGATTTCAATGATTTCCATCTCCGTGACCGGCCAGCCACCGTCATCGGTGGTGGCTTCCAGGTCGATCACCAACCAGTGGCCCATACCAGGCTCCCTCGCCAAACATGCCAAAGCAGCGTAGCCAATGTCTGGCCTTACGGCATCCCCTGGCAAAATGCCCTTACTTTGGCATAACCAGCAGTTGTGCAGTGCCGGGAAAACGCCTAGCTTAAGCGCATCCAGGTATGAACCGTGATGAGCGTCCGCTTTGACTCCAGCGCCCGGCCTGAAGCTAATCTCCACTCTGATGCTGCTGGCTGCGGCCTGGCTGGCGCTGCCAGCGTGGGCCGTCGAGGCCATCGAGGTGAAGATCGGCGCTGCGCATTTCCCGCCTTATACCGTGCGCCCGGAGCAGGGCGCCGACACCGGTTTGCTGCCCCAGCTGGTCGAGGCATTGAACCGCATGCAATCGGACTACCGCTTCATCCTGGTGCCGACCTCCATCCAGCGGCGCTTTGGTGATTTCCAGCAAGGCCGCACGGACATGGCGATCTTCGAGAACCCCGAGTGGGGCTGGCAGCAGATTACCCACCAGGCGGTGGACATGGGCCTGGAGGATGCCGAAGTGTTCGTTGCCAGGAAAACCAGCGGTCGCGATCAGCATTATTTCGACAGTTTGAGCGGTAAGCGTCTGGCGCTGTTCAACGGCTATCACTATGCCTTTGCCAACTTCAACTCCGACCCCAACTACCTGCGCAAGACCTACAACGCAACGCTGACCTACTCCCACGACAGCAACCTGCTGATGGTCCAGGCCGGTCGCTCCGACATTGCCCTGGTGACGCGCTCCTACCTGAGCGACTTCCTGGCCCGCAACCCCGACAGCCTCAGCCAGCTGATCGCCTCGCAGCGCATCGACCAGGTTTATCACCACTATGCCTTGCTGCGTCCCGGTGCCCCGATCACCGACCATAAGTTCGCCGAGCTGCTGCGCCACCTGCGCGACACGGGCGAACTGACGCGCATCTTCCAGCCCTACCGGATCACCGTCGCCGCGCCGAACGACTAAATTCCCCAGGCATGGGCACGTCATCAGAAGTGAGCCTTTCTTTATGACTTCGTGAGCCAAGACCATGCCGTTCGATGCCGCTTCGCAGCCTCTGTCCTTACCCCGCTGGCGCAGCCTCGATGCCGAGGAGGATGACCGCCGGCTGAGCCTGACCCTTGAAGGGCAGCCATTGATTCAGCTGCGACTGGAGCCGGGCGATACGCTGCAAGTGCATGTGCAAAGCCTGTGTTCGGAGCGCCCGCAGCAGGCGCTGTGGGCTGCCTGCTATTGGCTGCTGTCACGTGATCCGGCTCGCCAGCGCCTGGCCGTGCACCTGCCGTCCAGCGTGCCGCAGGCTTTGGCCAGCGGTTTGTTGCTGGCCGGCGAAGTCGCCGGGGTCTACCTGTGTGAGCGCGCGCTGTTCTGGCAGTTGCCGCAGCCGTGGCTGGTGGCTTCGAACAGCGGTGCCTATCCGCAGCAGATGCAGTTCAGCAACGGCAAGCGCCACCCGCGCCGGGCACCCAAGCCGCGTGGCGAGGTGTATCGCCGGTTCGATGCGCGGCTGGGCGCCTGGGTGTCGTTGCGTACCCTGGAAGTCGACCAGGATCTGGAGCGCTTCAACCGCTGGCAGAACCACCCCCGGGTCGAGAAATTCTGGCAGGAGGCGGGCTCGCTGGAGCAGCACCGCGCGTACCTGACCAAGCTCGAAGCCGACCCGCACACCCTGACCCTGATCGGCTGTTTCGATGATCAGCCGTTCGCCTACTTCGAAGCGTACTGGGCCAAGGAGGATCGCATTGCGCCGTTCTATCCAGCCGATGATTATGACCGTGGCATCCACATGCTGGTGGGGGAGGAGGCACACCGGGGCCCGCATAAGGTCGCCAGCTGGCTGTCGGCGCTGGTGCACTATCTGTTCCTGGACGACCCACGCACCCAGCGAGTGGTGGCTGAGCCCCGTGCCGACAACGGCAAGATGATCGGCTACATGCACGACCAGTGTTTCCATTGCGACAAGGAATTCGACTTCCCGCACAAGCGCGCGGCATTGATGATTCTGGGGCGGGAGCGGTTCTTCGAGCGCTGCAAGCTGGCGTAGCTGCAAGCCTCAAGCTGCAAGTGTGATTGGCGGTAGACCGCTGTTTCTTGCAGCTTGCAGCTTAGCGCTTGCAGCTTCTGTCAGGCCTGCCGGTTGGCAGTCTTGCGACAATGCACCAGGGCATCGCGAATCATGAAGTTGACCAGGGTCGGCGAAACCCCCAGTTCCTTGGCGATGTCCTTCTGCGGCACGCCATGCAGGCGATACATCTCGAAGGCATAGCGGGTGCGCTGGGGCAGTTCGTTGAGCGCCTCGGCGATGTGTTCGAGCGCCGCCAGGTTGATGTGCGTGGCTTCGGGCGAGGCGTTCGGGATGACCACGTTCAGGCCTTCCTCTTCGCTGCCGGAATACTTCAGCTCCATGGCCTGCTTGCGGTAATGGTCGATGGCCAGGTTGCGCACGATCTGGAACAGGTAGCTGAGCTGCGCCTTGAACGACGAGGTGATCTGCGGGGCGGCGCTGAGCCGGAAGAAGGCATCCTGCACCACGTCCTCGGCGCGCGAGCGGCAGCCGGTGATGCGGGCTGCGATCTTGACCAGGATGCTGCGGTTGTCGACGAATGCCTGGAGTAATGGTGAATCGCACTTACTTGTGGATAGTTGTTCCGCCATGGAAATCACCTTGTCTCGAACGGGGAAGGGAGCACCCCTTGAAGGGAAGCTGCCTACGACGTGCGACAAACTATTCAGAATGATAATGATTGTCAAATACGAAAGTTAATGAGTTTCTATTAGATTCAGTTCTAAGGCGAACCGCGTGATGCAGTTCACCTTGCGCCCCTGCTTACACGGCTAATTTCCCGCCGCGCCCATCCGTTCCCCTGTGTACATCCGGCCGCTGCCGCTGCCCGCCGACCTTGTGCGGGGCAGCCAGCCCGACTTAACCAGACACTGGCAGGAACCCCCCATGACGGACGCCTTCGAACTCCCGCTCTCGCTGGTCCAGGCCCTGGCGCAACGCGCCGCGCAGACCCCGGACCGCATCGCCCTGCGCTTTCTGGCCGATGCCCCCGGCGAGCAGGCCGTGCTCAGCTACCGCGACCTGGATGCGCGTGCGCGCACCATCGCCGCGGCGTTGCAGGCCCGCGCCAGCTTCGGCGAGCGGGCCGTGCTGCTGTTCCCCAGCGGCCCGGACTACGTGGCGGCGTTCTTCGGTTGCCTGTACGCCGGGGTCATTGCCGTGCCGGCCTATCCACCGGAGTCGTCACGCCGCCATCACCAGGAGCGCCTGCTGTCGATCATCGACGATGCCGAACCGCGCCTGCTGCTGACCGTCGGTGCGCTGCACGACAGCCTGCAGGGTCTCGAAGCCCTGGCCGGCGACCACGCGCCTGAACTGCTGGCAGTGGATGCGCTTGATCCGGCATTGGCCGAGCGCTGGCGCGAGCCGGTGTTGAATGCGCACGACATCGCCTTCCTGCAGTACACCTCCGGCTCCACCGCACTGCCCAAGGGCGTGCAGGTCAGCCACGGCAACCTGGTGGCCAACGAGCAACTGATCCGCACCGGCTTTGGCATCGACCTCAACCCGGACGATGTGATCGTCAGCTGGCTGCCGCTGTACCACGACATGGGCCTGATCGGCGGGCTGCTGCAGCCGATCTTCAGTGGCGTGCCGTGCGTGCTGATGTCGCCGGGCTACTTCCTCGCCCGGCCGCTGCGCTGGTTGCAGGCAATCAGCGAGTACGGCGGCACCATCAGCGGCGGGCCGGACTTCGCCTACCGGCTGTGCAGCGAACGGGTCAGCGACGCCGCCTTGGCCGGCCTCGACCTGAGCCGTTGGCGTGTGGCCTATTCCGGCTCCGAGCCGATCCGCCAGGACAGCCTCGCCACCTTCGCCGACACGTTCGCTGCCTGCGGCTTCCAGCCGGGCAGCTTCTTTGCCAGCTATGGCCTGGCCGAAGCCACCTTGTTTGTCAGTGGCAGCCGCCGTGGCCAGGGCATCGGCGCGCTGGAACTGGACAGCGATGCGTTCGCCGCCAACCGTGCCGAAACCGGCAAGGGCAGTGTGCTGATGAGCTGCGGCTACCCGCAGCCCGGCCACGCGGTGCGCATTGTCGAGCCGCAGCAACTTGAAGTGCTGGGCGACAACCAGGTCGGCGAGATCTGGGCCGGCGGCCCGAGCATCGCCCGGGGTTACTGGCGCAACCCTGAAGCCACGGCGCGCACCTTCGTCGAAAGGGATGGCCAGACCTGGTTGCGGACCGGCGACCTCGGCTTCATGCGTGACGGCGAAGTGTTCGTCACCGGTCGCTTGAAGGACATGCTGATCGTCCGCGGCCAGAACCTTTACCCGCAAGACCTGGAAAAGACCCTGGAGCGTGAGGTCGAAGTGCTGCGCAAGGGCCGGGTGGCCGTGTTCGCCGTCGACGACCAAGGCGAGGAGGGCATCGGCGTGGCGGTGGAAATCAGCCGCAACGTGCAGAAGGCGGTCAAACCCGAGGCCCTGATCAAGGCCCTGCGCCAAGTGATCGCCGATGCCTGTCGCCAGGCACCGGCGGTGGTCCTGCTGCTCAACCCGGGTGCATTGCCCAAGACCTCCAGCGGCAAGCTGCAGCGTTCGGCCTGCCGCCTGCGCATGAATGATGGCAGCCTGGATTGCTATGCACGCTTCCCCGTGGCTGCCGGGCCGGTTGCAGAGACAGCAACCGGCGACGACCTGCAAGCGCGCATTGCGGGTATCTGGCGCGAAGTCCTCAAGGTCGAGGCGGTTGCCGTTGACGACCACTTCCTGCTGCTGGGTGGCAACTCCATCGCCGCTACCCAGGTCACTGCGCGCCTGGCTGATGAGCTGGGTATCGCGCTGAGCCTGCGGGCTTTGTTCGAGGCGCCGACACTGGCCGAGTACAGCGCTGCGGTGGCCGCCATCCTTGCTGAAGGGGCTGGTGAGCCCACCGCTATCACGGCGCTGCACCGTGGCCAAGCCTTGCCGCAGTCGCTGGCACAGAACCGCCTGTGGCTGACCTGGCAGCTTGAGCCGCAGTCTGCGGCCTATAACATTCCTGCCGGCCTGCACCTGCGCGGCGAGCTGGATGAGCCCGCGCTTGAAGCAGCGTTCCAGGCGTTGGTAGCGCGCCACGAGTCGCTGCGTACGGTGTTCAGCGAAGAGGACGGACAGGCGTTGCAGCGTGTCCTGCCGGAGCAGCCGTTCAGCCTTCAGCGCCTGGACCTGGAAGGGCTGACGCCCGAGCAGGTGGCCTTGCGCCGCGAGCAAGAGGCGCAACAGCCCTTCGACCTGACCCAGGGCCCGCTGCTGCGCGTGACCCTGGTGCGCCTGGATGACGAAGACCATCAGCTGTGGGTGACCTTGCACCACATCGTCGCCGATGGCTGGTCGCTGAACATCCTGCTCGACGAGTTCGCCAAGCTGTATGCCGCCCGTTGCCAGGGCCAGGACGCCAAGTTGCCGGCGCTGACCCTGGGTTACGCTGACTACGGCAGCTGGCAGCGCCAGTGGCTGGCCGAGGGCGAAAGCGCCCGTCAGCTGGCGTACTGGAAAAGTGCATTGGGCGATGCCTTGCCGGTGCTCGACCTGTACCCGGACCAGCCGCGCTCCAGCCAGCACCAGAACCGCGCCGCGCGCTTGAAAGTAAAAGTGCCGGCCAGGCTGGCCGATGCCCTCAAGGGCCTGGCCCGCGAACAGCAGGCCAGCCTGTTCATGGTCTTGCTGGCCGCCTGGCAAGGCCTGCTGCACCGCTACACCGGCCAGGGCGACATCCGTGTCGGCGTGCCCAATGCCAACCGCCCACGCCAGGAAACCCAGGGTATGGTCGGCTTCTTCATCAACACCCAGGTGCTGCGTGCGCAGCTGGATGGCCGCCTGCCGTTCGCCCAGCTGCTGGCCCAGGTGCGCGGCGCGACCCTCGACGCCCAGGCCAACCAGGACCTGCCCTTCGAGCAATTGCTCGAAGCCCTGCCCGACGCGCGTGAGCAGGGCCTGTTCCAGGTCATGTTCAACCACCAGCAGCGTGATCTTTCGGCGCTGCGCCGCCTGCCGGGCCTGCTCGCCGAAGAGCTGCCATGGCACAGCCGCGAAGCCAAGTTCGACCTGCAACTGCACAGCGAAGAGGACCACCAGGGCCGCCTGAGCCTGGCCTTCGACTACGCTGCCGAGCTGTTCGACGTCAGCACCGTCAAGCGCTTGGCCCAGCACCTGCTGGCGCTGCTTGAGCAAGTCTGCGCGCAACCGTTACTGCCGCTGGGCGACGTGCAACTGCTGGATGAGCAGGGGCGTCAGCAACTGCTCGCGTGGGGTGAGGCACCTGCGCCTGCCCCGCAGCGCCTGCTGGTCGAGCAGCTTAACGAACAGGCGCGCCTGACCCCGGAGCGCACCGCCCTGGTCTGGGAGGGTGGCAGCCTCGACTACGCCGAACTGCATCAGCAGGCCAACCGCCTGGCGCACTATCTGCGCGACAAAGGCGTCGGCCCCGACACTTGCGTGGCCATCGCGGTCGAGCGTTCGCCGCAACTGCTGGTTGGCTTGCTGGCGATCCTCAAGGCCGGCGGCGCCTATGTGCCGCTGGACGTCGACTACCCGGCCGAGCGCCTGGCCTACATGCTTGGCGACTGCCAGGCCAGCCTGCTGCTCAGCCATAGCAGCCGGCTCGGCACGCTGGCGCAGGTCGACGGCGTCAGCGCCATCGCCCTCGACCAGCTGCACCTGGACAGCTGGCCAAGCCAGGCGCCGGGCCTGCACTTGCACGGCGACAACCTGGCCTACGTGATCTACACCTCCGGCTCCACCGGCCAGCCGAAGGGCGTGGGCAACACCCATGCCGCCCTGGCCGAGCGCCTGCAGTGGATGCAGGCCCGCTATGCGCTGGATGAAAGTGACGTGCTGATGCAGAAGGCGCCGATCAGCTTCGACGTGTCGGTGTGGGAGTGCTTCTGGCCGTTGGTCACCGGCTGCAAGTTGGTGCTGGCCGGCCCCGGCGAGCACCGCGACCCGCAGCGCATCGCCGCGCTGGTGCAGCAGCATGGCGTGACCACGCTGCACTTCGTACCACCGCTGCTGCAGGTGTTCGTGCAGGAGCCGCTGGCCGCTGGTTGCAACAGCCTGCGCCGGCTGTTTTCGGGCGGCGAGGCGCTGCCATCGAACCTGCGTGACCGTGTGCTGCAGCTGCTGCCACAGGTGCAGTTGCACAATCGCTACGGCCCGACCGAAACCGCCATCAACGTTACCCACTGGCATTGCCAGGCAGACGATGGCGAGCGTTCGCCGATCGGTCGCCCGCTGGGCAACGTGCTCTGTCGGGTACTGGACGATGAGCTTGAACTGACCGCGCCTGGCGTACCGGGCGAGCTGTATCTTGGCGGTGCCGGCCTGGCCCGTGGCTACCTTGGCCGCCCCGGCCTGACCGCCGAACGTTTCGTGCCCCAGGCTGACGGCAACGGCGCACGCCTGTACCGCAGTGGCGACCGCGCCCGCTGGCAGGTGCAGAGTGAAGCCCTGGAATACCTCGGTCGCCTCGATCAGCAGGTCAAGGTGCGGGGTTTCCGCGTAGAGCCGGAAGAAGTGCAGGCGCGCCTGCTGGCTCAGCCGGGTGTCGAACAGGCACTGGTGCTGATTCACCAGGACGCGGTCGGTGCACAGCTGGTCGGTTACTACAGCGGCAGCGCACCTTCCGAAGTCTTGCTGGCCGCCTTGGCCAAGCAATTACCGGCGTACATGGTGCCGGCCCAACTGATCGGCCTGGAGCACGTGCCGCTGGGCCCGAGTGGCAAGGTCGACCGCAAGGCGCTGCCCGCACCGGTCTGGCAGCAGCGTGCCCATGTCGAGCCACAGACCGCGCTGCAGCAGCAGGTCGCGGCCATCTGGCGCGAAGTGCTGAACCTGCCGCAGGTCGGCTTGCACGACGACTTCTTCGCCCTCGGTGGCCACTCGCTGCTGGCCACCCAGATCGTCTCGCGCACCCGCCTGGCCTGTGATGTCGAGCTGCCGCTCAAGGTGCTGTTCGAGGCCAGCGAACTGGCCGCGTTCTGTGAGGAAATCGCCCGTATCCGCGCTGCCGGCGAGCGCAACCAGCAAGGTGAAATCGCCCGGGTTGACCGCCGCCAGGCCGTACCGCTGTCGTACTCGCAGCAGCGCATGTGGTTCCTCTGGCAGATGGAGCCGGGCAGCCCGGCCTACAACGTTGGCGGCATGGCGCGTTTACGTGGAACGCTGCATGTGGATGCCTTCGAACGCGCCCTGCAGGCGCTGATCGTGCGCCACGAGACCCTGCGTACCACCTTCCCCAGCATCGATGGCGTGCCGTACCAGTGCGTGGCCGACGACAGCGGGCTGCAACTGGACTGGCAGGACTTCACGGCCCTGCCGGCCGATCGCCGTCAGCAGCACTTGCAGCAACTGGCTGACGACCAGGCCCACCAGCCATTCGACCTGGAGCGCGGCCCGCTGCTGCGCGCCTGCCTGGTCAAGACCGAGGACCGTGAACACTACTTCGTGCTGACCCTGCACCACATCGTCACCGAAGGCTGGGCCATGGACATCTTCGCCCGCGAGCTGGGCGAGCTGTACGAAGCCTTCGTCGATGACCGCGAGTCGCCACTGGCGCCGCTGCCAGTGCAATACCTGGACTACAGCGTGTGGCAGCGGCAATGGCTGGAGAGCGGCGAGGGTGCACGCCAGCTGGCCTACTGGAAAGACCGCCTCGGCGATGAGCACCCGGTGCTGGCGCTGCCCGCCGACCGCCCGCGCCCGGCCGTGCAGAGCCACCGTGGCGAGCTCTACCGCTTCGACCTCGACCCGGCCCTGGTTGCCCGCGTGCATGCCTTCAACCACCAGCGTGGGCTGACCCTGTTCATGACCATGACCGCCACGCTGGCCGCCTTGCTGCACCGCTACAGCGGCCAGCGTGACCTGCGCATCGGCGCGCCGGTGGCCAACCGTATCCGCCCGGAAAGCGAAGGCCTGATCGGCGCCTTCCTCAACACCCAGGTGCTGCGTTGCGAGCTGGACGGGCAAATGACCGCCGCCGCCTTGCTCGACCAGGTACGCCAGGCCGCCATCGAAGGCCAGTCGCACCAGGACCTGCCGTTCGACCAACTGGTCGAGGCCCTGCAACCGCCACGCAGCAGCGCCTACAACCCGCTGTTTCAGGTGATGTGCAACGTGCAGCGCTGGGCCTTCCAGCAAAGCCGCCTATTGGCCGGCATGCAGGTGGATTACCTGGTCAACGACGCCAGCGCCACCAAGTTCGACCTGTACCTGGAGGTCACCGACCTCGACGGCCGCCTGGGCTGCTGCCTGACCTACAGCCGCGACCTGTTCGACGAGCCGCGCATCGCGCGCATGGCCGAGCACTGGCAGCAGCTGTTGGTCGGCCTGCTCGACAACCCGCAGCTGCGCCTGTGCGAACTGCCGATGCTGGCCGATGCCGAGCAGCAGGTGCTGATCGGCCAATTGCAGGGCGAGCGGGACTTCGCCCTCGACCAGACGCTACATGGCTTGTTCGCCGCCCAGGCGGCACGCACGCCGACTGCAGGTGCGCTGACCTTTGCCGGCCAGCACATGAGCTACGCCGAGCTCGACCGGCAGGCCAACCGCCTGGCCCGTGCCCTGCGTGAGCGCGGGGTCGGCCCGCAGGTGCGGGTGGGCCTGGCGCTGGAGCGCTCGCTGGAGATGGTGGTCGGCCTGCTGGCCATTCTCAAGGCCGGTGGCGCCTATGTGCCGCTCGACCCGGAATACCCGCTCGACCGCCTGCGCTACATGATCGAGGATAGCCGCATCGGCCTGCTGCTCAGCCAGCGTGTGTTGCTCGAAACCCTCGGTGAATTGCCTGACGGGGTGGCACGCTGGAGCCTGGAAGACGATGCCGCGAGCCTGTCGGCCTACAGCGATGCGCCGCTGGACAACCTCAACCTGCCGCAGCATCAGGCTTACCTGATCTACACCTCCGGCTCTACCGGCAAGCCCAAGGGCGTGGTGGTCAGCCACGGTGAAATCGCCATGCACTGCCAGGCCGTGATCGACGCCTTCGGCATGCGCAGCGATGACTGCGAGCTGCACTTCTATTCGATCAACTTCGATGCCGCCAGCGAACGCTTGCTGGTACCGCTGCTGTGCGGCGCCCGTGTGGTGCTGCGTGCCCAGGGCCAATGGGGCGCCGAGGACATCTGCCAGCTGGTGCGCGAGCAGCAGGTCAGCGTGCTCGGCTTCACCCCTAGCTATGGCAGCCAGCTGGCCCAGTACCTGGCCGGGCAGGGGGAGCAGCTGCCGGTGCGGCTGGTGATCACCGGCGGCGAAGCGCTGACCGGCGAGCACCTGCAGCGTATTCGCCAGGCCTTTGCCCCGCAGCAGTTGTTCAACGCCTATGGCCCCACCGAAACCGTGGTAATGCCGCTGGCCTGCCTGGCGCCGCAGGTGATGCCTGCCGACGCTGGCAGCGTGCCGATCGGCCGGGTGATCGGTGCTCGCACCGCCTACATTCTTGGCGAGGACCTGGCCCTGCTGCCGCAAGGCGGGATTGGTGAGCTCTACGTCGGCGGCGCCGGCCTGGCCCAGGGTTACCATGACCGCCCAGGCCTGAGCGCCGAGCGGTTTGTCGCCGATCCGTTCAGCCGCGATGGTGGGCGCCTGTACCGTACAGGTGACCTGGTGCGCCTGCGTGCCGATGGCCTGGTGGAATACGTCGGCCGTGCCGACCAGCAGGTTAAGATCCGCGGCTTTCGCATCGAGCTGGGCGAAATCGAAAGCCGCTTGCAGGAACATGCCGATGTCGACGAGGCGGTGGTGCTGGCCCTCGACCTGCCGGGTGGCAAGCAGCTGGTCGGTTACCTTGTTTGCCGGCAGGCCACTGCCGACAGCGAGGCTCAGTCCAGGCTGCGTGAAGCGGTCAAGGCCGATGCCCGTCAGCATTTGCCCGACTACATGGTGCCTGCGCACCTGGTACTGCTCGACCGCCTGCCGCTGATGGGCAACGGCAAGCTCGACCGCCGCGCACTGCCAGCGCCGGACCTGGAGCAGGCGCGCCAGCATTACCAGGCCCCGGCCAATGAGCTGGAGGCGCAGTTGGCGCAAGTCTGGCGTGAAGTGCTCAACACGTCCCGCGTGGGTGTACAGGACAACTTCTTCGAACTGGGCGGCGACTCGATCCTGTCGATTCAGGTGGTCAGCCGTGCGCGCCAGCTGGGCTTGCAGTTCACCCCGCGCGACCTGTTCCAGCACCAGACCATCCAGACCCTGGCTGCCGTGGTCAGCCGCAGCGTGGCGCCGAGCAGCATCGAGCAGGGCCCGCGCGAGGGGCGCAGCGGCCTCACGCCGATTCAGCACTGGTTCTTCGACAGTGGCGTGGTCCAGCCGCAGCACTGGAACCAGGCAGTACTGCTGGAGGCGCGTCAGCCCCTGGACCGTGCCCCCCTTGAGCAGGCCCTGGCCGGGCTGGTGGCGCACCACGACAGCCTGCGCCTGCGCTTCACTCAAGGGCAGGCGGCCTTCGCTACGGTATCTGCCGAGCAACTGTTGTGGACTGCCACGGTCGCCGATTTCGACGGCTGCCAGGCGCTGTATACCGACGTACAACGCAGCCTTGACCTGGAGCGCGGCCCACTGCTGCGTGCCTTGCTGGTCAGTGACGGGCAAGGTGCCCAGCGCCTGTTGCTGGCGATCCACCACCTGGTGGTCGATGGCGTGTCCTGGCGCGTGCTGCTCGAAGACCTGCAGGCGCTGTATCGCGGCCAGCCACTGGCGGCCAAGACCCACGCCATGGCCGACTGGGCCGCGCGCCTGGCCAGCTACGCCGGCAGCGATTCGCTGCGCGACGAACTGGGCTGGTGGCAAGGCCAGCTCGGCAGCGTGCGTCACGAGCTGCCATGCGATCACCCGCAAGGTGGCAACCTGCACCGGCATGCCGACACCCTGGCCATCGCCCTGGACGCGGAGCAGACCCGGCAGTTGCTGCAACAGGCACCGGCGGCCTACCACACCCAGGTCAACGACCTGCTGCTGACCGCGCTGGCCCGCACCCTGTGCCGCTGGAGCGGTGATCAGGAAGTGCTGGTGCAGCTCGAAGGCCACGGCCGCGACGGCCTGTTCGAAGACATGGACCTGACCCGCAGCGTCGGCTGGTTCACCAATGCCTACCCGCTGCGCCTGAACCCGCAGGCTGGCGACGACGATGCTGCGCGTGCCACCTCGATCAAGCACATCAAGGAACAACTGCGTCAGGTGCCGCACAAGGGGCTGGGCTACGGCGTGCTGCGTTACCTGGGCGATGCTGCCAGCCGCGAAAGCATGGCGGCGCTGCCCCAGGCGCGCATCACCTTCAACTACCTGGGCCAGTTCGACCAGCAGTTCGACGAGGCCGCCTTGTTCCAGCCGCTGGATGCACCGGCAGGCCTGGCTCACGATCTGGATGCGCCGCTGCCGAACTGGCTCAGTATCGACGGCCAGGTCTTTGGCGGTGCCTTGCAACTGCGCTGGACCTACAGCCGTGAACGCTACGACACGCGGACCATCGCGCAGTTGGCCGAAGCCTATCGCCAGGAACTCCTGGCACTGGTCAGCCACTGCCTGGTCGATGGCAACGGCAGCTTCACGCCCTCGGACTTCCCGCTGGCGCACCTGAGCCAGCAGCAGATCGACGCGCTGCCGGTTCCCGCCGCTCAGATCGAAGACGTCTACCCGCTGACGCCGATGCAGGAGGGCATGCTCTTGCACACCCTGCTGGAGCCGGGCACCGGCCTGTACTACATGCAGGACCGCTACCGCATCAACAGCGCCCTCGACCCGCAACGTTTCGCCCAGGCCTGGCAGGCCGTGGTGGCGCGTCACGAAGCGCTGCGCGCCTCGTTCAGCTGGAACGCAGGCCAGACCATGCTGCAGATCATCCACAAGCCGGGCAACACGCCGCTGGACTATCAGGACTGGCGCGGCCTTGATGAAGCGGCCCAGGAGGCGCGCCTGCAAGCCCTGCACAAAGTGGAGCGGGAGGCAGGCTTTGCCCTGCTGCAGGAGGCGCCGTTCCACCTGCGCCTGGTGCGGGTTGATGACCAACGCTACTGGTTCATGATGAGCAACCACCACATCCTCATCGATGCCTGGTGCCGTTCGTTGCTGATGCACGATTTCTTCGAGATCTACCAGGCCCTCGGCGAAGGCCGCCAGGCCCAGTTGCCGGTGCCGCCGCGCTACCGCGACTACATCGGTTGGCTGCAACGCCAGGACATGGACGAAGCGCGCAGTTGGTGGCAGGCCAACCTGGCCGGCTTCGAACGCGCCACGGCACTCCCCAGCGACCGCCCGCTGCGCAACGACCACACCGGTGACGGCATGGTGGTGGGCGACTGCTACACCCGCCTGGAGGTGAGCGACGGGGTGCGCCTGCGCGAACTGGCCCAGGCCCACCAGCTGACCATCAACACCTTCGCCCAGGCGGCCTGGGCGCTGGTGCTGGCGCGCTACAGCGGCGACCGCGACGTGGCCTTCGGCGTGACCGTGGCCGGGCGCCCGGTGAGCCTGCCGCAGATGCAACGCACCGTCGGCCTGTTCATCAACAGCATCGCCCTGCGCGTGCAATTGCCTGAGCCGGGCCAGCGCCGCAGCGTGCGCCAGTGGCTACAAGGCGTGCTGGAACGCAACATGGAGCTGCGCGAGTACGAGTACCTGCCGCTGGTGGCGATCCAGGAATGCAGCGAACTGCCCAAGGGCCAGCCACTGTTCAACAGCCTGTTCGTGTTCGAGAACGCCCCGGTGGAAACGGCGGTGCTCGACCATGCCCAGCACCTGAATGCCACTTCCGACTCGGGCCGTACCCACACCAACTTCCCGCTGACGGCGGTGTGCTATCCGGGCGATGACCTGGGCCTGCACCTGTCATTCGACCAACGTTACTTCGACTACCCGACCGTCGAGCGCCTGCTGGCCGAGTTCAAGCGCCTGCTGCTGGCGCTGGTGCAAGGCTTTGCAGGGGAGGTGCGCGAGTTGCCGTTGCTGGGCGAGGACGAACAGCGCTTCCTGCTCGACGACTGCAACCGCACCGAGCACGCCTACCCGCTGGAGCAGAGCTATGTGTCGCTGTTCGAAGCGCAGGTGGCTGCGCACCCTGAGCGAACCGTCGCCCGCTGCCTCGGCGCGTCTTATGACTACGCCGGGCTGAACTTGGCGGCCAACCGTCTGGGCCATGCTTTGGTCGCCGCGGGCGTGGTCATCGACCAGCCGGTCGCCTTGCTGGCCGAACGGGGCTTGCCGTTGCTGGGCATGATCGTCGGCAGCTTCAAGGCGGGCGCCGGCTACCTGCCGCTGGACCCGGGGCTGCCGTCGGCGCGGCTGCAGCGCATCGTCGAACTCAGCCGCACGCCGGTACTGGTGTGCAGCGCGGCCTGTGCCGAGCAGGCGCGTCAGTTGCTGGATGAATTGGCAGGTGTGGCGCGGCCGCAGTTGCTGGTGTGGGAAGAGGTGCAGGGCAGCAGCATCGCCAGCCACAACCCAGGCATTCACAGTGGGCCGGACAACCTGGCCTACGTGATCTACACCTCCGGCTCCACCGGGCTGCCCAAGGGCGTGATGGTCGAGCAGCGCGGGATGCTCAACAATCAGCTGAGCAAGGTGCCGTACCTGGCCTTGAGCGAGCACGACGTGATCGCCCAGACCGCCTCGCAGAGCTTCGACATTTCGGTCTGGCAGTTCCTTGCCGCGCCGTTGTTCGGCGCCCGGCTGGAGATCGTGCCGAACGCCATCGCCCACGACCCGCAAGGCTTGCTGGCGCATGTGCAGGCCACTGGCATCACGGTGCTGGAAAGCGTGCCATCGCTGATCCAGGGCATGCTGGCCAACGATCATCAGGCGCTCGATGGCCTGCGCTGGATGTTGCCGACTGGCGAAGCGATGCCGCCGGAGCTGGCTGCGCAGTGGCTGCAGCGTTATCCGCAGATCGGCCTGGTCAATGCCTACGGGCCGGCGGAGTGCTCGGATGACGTGGCCTTCTTCCGCGTCGACATGGCCTCGACCCGCGGCAGCTACCTGCCGATTGGCACGCCGACCGACAACAATCGGCTGTACCTGTATGGCGAGGACCAGGCCCTGGTACCGCTGGGGGCGGTGGGTGAGGTGTGTGTGGCCGGCACTGGTGTCGGTCGCGGTTATGTCGGCGACCCGGTGCGCACGGCACTGGCCTTCATCCCGCACCCGCACGGGGCACCGGGCGAACGCCTGTACCGTACCGGTGACCTGGCGCGGCAGCGCCCGGACGGGGTGCTTGAGTATGTCGGGCGCATTGACCACCAGGTGAAGATCCGCGGTTACCGTATCGAGCTGGGCGAGATCGAGGCGCGCCTGCACGAGCAGGCCGAGATTCGCGATGCGGCGGTGGGGGTGCAGGAGGGGGCCAATGGCAAGCATCTGGTTGGCTACCTGGTGGCACACCAAGATGTGGTTGCCGACGCCGCGCTGCTGGAGCTGGTCAAGCAGCGCCTGCGTGCGGAGCTTCCGGAGTACATGGTGCCGCTGCACTGGGGCTGGTTCGCCAGCCTGCCGCACAACGCCAACGGCAAGCTTGATCGCAAGGCGTTGCCGGCCATCGAGATTGGTGGGCAGCACAGCCAGGACTACCTGGCGCCGCGAGATGAGCTGGAGGAGGTGCTGGCCGGTATCTGGGCCGATGTGCTCAAGGCCGAACGGGTCGGGGTGCATGACAACTTCTTCGAGCTGGGCGGGCATTCGCTGCTGGCCACGCAGATCGCCTCGCGGGTGCAGAAGCAGTTGCAGCTGAACGTGCCGCTGCGGGCGATGTTCGAGTGCAGCACGGTGGAGGCGTTGGCCGAGTATGTGCGCGGGTTGCAGGGCAGCGAGGTGGATGAGGCGAAGGCTCATCGGCTTAGTGATCTGATGGCTGAGCTGGAAGGGCTTTAAGTTGATTGGCTAGCCTGTTCCGGCCCTTTCGCGGGTAAACCCGCGAAAGGGCCGGAACAGGCAACCGAGGTATCAGCGCTTGCCTAGAATCTTGCCAAGAAACTCCCGCCGCGGCGCCCCATGCTGGCAATGCAGTTTGCCCTGTCAATCCTCATGGGAGGACGCTTTGATGAATGCCTCATCGAGTGATGAAGCATTGTAACGCGACATAAATTCCCCGCCGCTATCAAACGCCTCAAGCCGCTGGTTTGCAAGCATGTAGAAGCGGTCACAATTTGCCGCGATCTCTTCGGTGTAATGGGATGATACCAGCACGCTTGCACCTTCTTGGCGCGCACTGTTAATGGCAAGCCAGATGTAATACCTGAACTCCGCGTCCACACCTGCAGTCGGTTCGTCGAGGATGATCAAATCACTCTCTAGCAGTAATAGCGTAAGCGTGAAGTAGCTGCGGATCTCGCCGTAGCTGCAGCGGGCGACTTTTTTTTGGGATATTGAGGTGTACCGCTTGTAAAGTGACGGCGACCATTTGGCCAAGCGGGCCATGATTTCGCTTTGAGACAGCGGCACAGTTGAGCTCAAGTGCCTGATCAGTTCGCCCGTTTCACTCATGCGTAATAATGGAGGTGGCGTCAGAATTTGCGTTAGATAGGCTTGACTCCTTGCTGAGTTGACGACCTGTCCGCTCGAAGGCTTCTTTATTTTGCAGATAAGGTCGAATAGTGTTGTTTTGCCGGCACCATTGCTGCCCAGAATGCCTACCCGTTCACCTGCATTGAGGTTGAGAGCGACATTTTTAATGAGTGGCAGGTTTTCATAACTGAAACTCAAATCTGTCAGGTTGAGTATGTTCACTAGTATCTGCTCCAGACAGGTTGGGTTCTAAAGTGTCGCCCGGTAATGTAAAGGCCGGTGAGCAACGCCGCGAGCGCGATGCAGAAGGCCGCCGGCAAAGGTATTTCATTGTTGAAGATTTTGCTGTTCAGTTGCAGGGGGTTTAATGCAAGCACGCTATGAGGTACAGGGTAAGCCTGCAGTGTGCTCAAATAGCCTGAGAGCAGCATGAGATACGAAAGGATTGAAAACAAAGTGCTGGCGGTATTGAATTTGATGGGGAGTGCAGCGACCACCAGACCCATACAGCTAAAAATCAGAAAGCTGGTGTAAAAGCCTGCAGTCAGGTATGCCCACTCAGTAATCCGGTAGTCGCCGTAGAACGGTTTGGTAGTCAAGTAAAATAACACAGCGTAGAACACGCTTACTGCGGAGTAGCTAAGGAAATGCGATGCCAGGAAACGCCCGATGGCGCTGTGTTGGTAGATAAAGGACCTTGTAAAGCCGCTCTCTCTTCTTCCGATCAGGTAAAAGCTGAAACCAAAAAATGCAACGCTTGCTGAAATGTATGAGTAGAACCACGATGCGGACGCAATGTAGGCGTCATTGCGGGTGGGCTGTGCTTCCGCATAATCCTGGGTCAACAGGAACAGCAGGCAGGGTGCGACGGCTGACCATATAAGGGCAGTGGGCTCTCTAAGGTGCTCCAGGGTCAAGATTCGCGCAATGCACAAGATTTTTTTGGTATTTATGATTATGGAGGTTAGGTGGTTGGGCATGTGAAATGGACCATTTGTGATAGTGGCTATGTATTGGCGTGAGTGTCGGTAGGCGTGTAATGGTTTTAGTGTTGTATTGAGCTTTCATGAAGGTTCCTTGATTGTGCGGCGCTCTATCGCCGCTTGCGGGTGTCTACAGGTTTAGAGGTTTGACTTTTAATTGTCAATGCGGCGACGAGGCTTGCGTGGATGTGCAGGCGTAATAGTTATGTTTGGTTTGAAGAGGTGAGTGTAGGAGCGTTCCTATGGAAAATTCCTACTTAGGGGGCTGTTTCTAGCTACTTGTGCGGTGGGCTAAATTTTTTGTAGGTTTTATAATCGTCTCGCGTAAGAAAATTTTCTTTTTGATGTTAGATGATTCTTTTTCTTCACGTCTCTCGGTTGTTGGGTGCCAGAAGGGTCGGCGCGATGTTTAACAAATAATCATTGCGGCAGATTGTTTCAAGATATTTGGTCTCGCTCTCATGCACGATTGCATTTTATTGGGAGTGGATGGAACGGCTTCTTTTCGCAGATCGCTTCGCGGGTGCAGAAGCAGTTGCAACTGAACGCGCCGCTGCGGGTGATGTTCGAGTGCAGCACGGTGGAAGAGTTGACCGAGTATGTGCGCGGGTTGCAGGGCAGCGACGTGGATGAGGCGAAGGCTGATCGGCTTAGTGAACTGATGGCTGAGTTGGAAGGGCTGTAGGGCTGTCTTGAGTTTTGCGGGGCGGCGGAAATCGCGCCGCGCGGGCGGCGCTCGATCTACGCATCACCGCAAAACCCAAGCCGTGCACTACCGCTTGCCGAGAATCTTGCCAAGCAGCTCTGGCCGCGGCGCGCCTTGCTGGCTCTGCAGGTTGCCCTGCTCATCCTGATAGAAGATTGCCGGGGTCGCTTGCAGCCCCATCTCCTCCATCAACGCCATGTTCGCCGCCAGCTTCTGCTGCACGGCATCGGGCACCTTGTCCAGTGGCTTCAGGTTGCTCGCCTTGCCCGCTTTCTCATGCTCATGCAGGGCTTTGGCCGGGTCCTTGGCTGCCAACAGGGCTGCCGACTTGCCCGGGCTGTCCTCGCGGATGATGCCGACCATGATATGGCGCAGCTGCACCTTGCCCGACTCCACCCACGGCCGCGCCTGTTCCCAGAACATGTTGCAGTAGGGGCAGTTGGGGTCGCTGAACAGGTACACCTTGCGCGGCGCACTGTCCTTGCCGTCGGCGATCCAGGCGGTTTTCTCCATCTTCGCCCAGATCTCCTTGCTCATCGGCGCGTACACCAACTTCTGCAGCGGCTCGGCGCTGAGGTCCTTGCCTTGTTCGTCGAACAGGCTGCCGACCAGCACGTGCTTGCCGTCCGGGGTCAGGTACAAGGCCAGGGCATTGTTCTGGTACTCGGCGGCATAGCCGCGCAGGCCGTTGGGCGCATCGAAGCTGCCCTTGATCTCGGCGCCTTTGGCTTGCAGTTGCTGGATCGCCTTGGGCAGGTCTTCGGCCTGCACCAGCGGGGCGGCCAGCAGGGCCAGGGACAGGGGCAACAGGGCAGTCAATCGCATGTCAGTTTCCTTGTGCGGCAGGGGCGGGCGCCTTGGCCCGCTCGAAAGGTTCCAGCGCATGGCGCAGGCTGGCCCGCGACAGCTCGCCGAGGTGGCTGCCGATCAGGCGGCCGTCGGCGTCGTAGAACAGAGTGGTGGGCAGGGCCATCGAGCCGACCCGCTGGGCCAGCACGCCGGTGCCGTCGAACAGCACATGGGTCAGGCTCAGCCCGGTGGTGGCGAGGAAGGTCGTGACGTTTTCCGGCGTCTCGCCCTGGTTGACGAATATGAAGGTCACGTGGGGGTATTCGCCCTGGGCCTGCTGCAGCACCGGCATTTCCCGGCGGCAGGGCGGGCACCAGGTGGCCCAGATATTGATCACCAGCGGCTTGCCACGGTAGCTGTGCAGGGCCACCGACTGGCCAGCGGCATTGCGCAGGCTCAGTTCGGGCAGTGCGGTGCCCTTGCTGTACAGGTGGCTGCCCAGGCTGGTCAGGCCCCAGAACAACGCACCGCTGAACAGTGCCCAGCCCAGCGGGCGCCGCAGGCCAGGCTGGCGCCAGCCCTGCCAGAGGGTGGCGAGGACAATGCCGACCAGGCCCGACCAGAGCAGGAAGCCGCCGTCACGGATATCGATGACTTGCACCAGGTCGTCGCGGTACATCGGCCAGTAGGCCAGCACGAAACCCAGGCGGGCGCACAGCAGGCCGACCAGGAACAGGTTGAACAGCGCCGACTCCGGGCTTTCGCCGCCACGCCGGGCGACCCACCAGCCGACCAGGCAGGCCACGCCGAGGGCGGCGAGCATCAGCAGGTGGTTGAGGGCCATGGTCAGCGGCCCGAGGGTTACCGTGAGCATCAGCCTTGGCTCCGGGTCTGGGTCCAGTGTTGCAGGAACGCGGCGGCATCCACCTCACCGGTGATGCGCCGTGCGCGGCGCTCTTCGCCTTCCGGGCCGAGCCAGATGATGCTGGGCGGGCCTGGCACCTGGTAGCGCTGCAGCAGGGCCCGGCTGGCGGCAGAGTCGGCGGTCACGTCCAGGCGCAGCAGGTGCACGCCGGCCAGGCTGGTTTGTACGTCGGGGCGGGTGAACACCTGTTTTTCCATGACCTTGCACGACACGCACCAGTCGGCATAGTAATCGACCATGACCCACTGGCCGCGGGCCTTGGCGGCGTCCAGCTCGCGTTGCAGGGCTTCAGGGCTGCTGACCGTGACGAAGTGCTCGTCGGCTTTTTGTACGGTGGCGGCTGCGCTGCCGCCGGCGAACGGCCGCAGCGGTTGCCACAGGTCGTCGCCCCCCGCAGCAGCGCCGACCAGCAGCAGGCCACCCCACAAAGCGCCCAGCAGTGGGACCGCACGCAGCGCTGGCAAGCGCTGCAGGGCCGGCCACATGGCCCAGCCCAGGGCAATCAGCCAGGCCCCGCTCAGGGCCAGCATCACTGGGGCGGCAAGCAGGCTGCGCACGGTGTACAGGGCCATGGCCAGGAACACGAAGCCGAACACGCCCTTGACCCGGTTCATCCACGCCCCCGGGCGCGGCAGGTAGCGGTTGCCCAGGGTCACCAGCAACAGCAGCGGCACGCCCATGCCCAGGCCGAGGCTGAACAGCACCAGCGCACCTTGCAGCACATCGCCGCTTTGCGCGATGAACAGCAGCGCACCGGCCAGCGGCGCGGTCATGCAGGGGCCGAGCAGCAGGCCGGAGAGGGCGCCCAGCAGCGCCGCACCGTACAGGTTGCCACCACGGGTGCCCTGGCCGGCGCGGTCGAGGCGATCACGCAGGGCGGCCGGCAGTTGCAGCTCGAAAGCGCCGAACATCGGCAGGGCGAGAAGGATGAACAAGCCGGCCAGGCTGCCCAGCAGCCAGGGTTGCTGCAGCCACGCCTGCAGGCTGGCCCCCAGCAGCGCCGCGACCACGCCCAGGGCCGCATACACCAGCGCCATGCTCAGCACATACACCCCGGCCAGCAGCCAGCCGCGCCGGGCGCTGGCGCCGTTGCCCAGGACCAGGCCGGCGAGAATCGGCAGCATCGGCAGCGAGCAGGGGGTGAACGCCAGCAGCAGGCCGAGGCCGAAGAATGCCAGCAGGCTCCAGGCCAGGCTGGCGCTTTGCAGGCCGCTGGCCAGAGCCTGGTCGCTGGCTTGTTCGGCGGCCGGCGGCGCGTTGCCGCCCAGGTCGATGGCGGTGGTCTGCGGTGGGTAGCACAGGCCGGCATCGGCACAGCCTTGCCAGCCCAGGCGCAACTGGCCCTGGGCATTGGCCGGGATCAGCAGTTCGAGCTGGTCGCGGTACACCGCGCTGTCACCAAAGAACTCGTCGTGGTGATTCAGGGCGGGTGGGAGTTGCGGCTGCTGTTCGGCAGGCAAGCCGTCGAATTTCAGGCGCTTCTGGTACAGGTAGTAACCCTGCTTGATCTGGAAGTACAGGCGCATCTGGCCATCGGCCTGGCGGTCGTGAGTCAGCACGAACGCCTGGTTGACCGGCAGGAAGTCGGGCTTGGCGTCGAACGGGTTGGCCTGCAACGGGCCGGCCAGAAGGAACGTCAGGAAGAGCAGAAGGATGCGCATGTCTTCGCCTTGGCAGTACGGAATGGTGGCCATGCTGGCTGGGGTCGATTAACCCAAGGTTAACCGTTCCTGCCGAAGCTGTTGCGGCGCTGCCGCATGTCGGCCTTTGACACAGCGCGACATATTGTCGGCTTGACTTTGCTTATGCCCATATTCTTGTTGTAAAGTTGACGCAGAAGTCAGTTTTTCCGTCCCGCGTGACAAGGTTTTTACCCTTCCGAGTCCCCCGCACAAGAATCAAAAAACATGGGCAGAAATTCTTCTGCCCAGAGGATCAAGCATGTCCAACCGTGATATATCCCGGCGCGCCTTCTTGCAAGGCGGCCTGATTGCTGGTGTCGGCGTGACCATGGCGCCACTCGGCAGCCAGGCGTTCGCCGCCCTGATGGAGGAGCGCGTTACCACCTCGCCGCAAAAGTGGATGAACCATGACGGCAAGGCGCGTTTCCGTAACGACGCGCTGTCCAAGGTCTGTGGCAACAAGGTTTTCGCCCGCGACATCCGCGCCAAGGACATGCCCGGCTGGCCGACCCAGCAAGGCCACGCGCTGCTGCTCAAGGTGACCAAGGTCGACCGGATCTATGACGGCCATGACCTCAGCCTGCTCGGCGCCGACCTGCAGCCGGACCGTATCGTCACCGCCGCCGACCTGGCGCGAGATGGCATTGCCTGGCCCGAGGCCCACTCGCCCGACCCACTGTTGCCGCCCGGCCAGGTGCCGATGTTCATCGGCCATCCGGTGGCGATCCTGATCTGGCACGACTTCGAGCGTTTCCGTCAGGCCAAGCGCAAGTTGCAGTTCAACGACAAGGCGATCAAATACGGCGCCCAGGCCCCGCTGTACCAGCGCGACCCCTATGGCAGCTTCCGCTTCGTGCGCGTGGGCGGCGCCACGCCGTTCGACGACGATGAGTTCTCCAGCCTGAAGAACTCCATGCTGTTCCCGACCATCCTCAACCGCAAACCGGTGTGGTCGAAGCAGCCTGACCAGCACGGCGACCTGACCGAACAGGGCCTGTTCTACGCCAAGCGCATGGGTGAGCAACTGGACAACCCGCCCGAGGACTGGCTGGTGTTCGACGAGCGCTACAAGACGCCGTCGATCGAGCCTGCGGCACTGGAGCCGGACAACGGCAACGGCTGGTACGACCCGGCGACTGGCACGCTGCACTTCGTGGTCGCGACCCAATGCCCGTTCGAAGTGGCGCAGGAATGCGTGCACATGATCAAGCCGTCGCGCTTCACCTTGAACACGCTGAACATGCACCCGGGCTACACCGTGGGCTACGGTTCCAAAGACAACAACATCTTCGTCTTCTACGCTGCCGTGGCCGCGCTGTATGGCGCTGGTGTACCGATCCGCCTGGCCAACGACCGCTACGAGCAGTTCCAGAGCGGTATCAAGCGTCATGCCTTCGACATCCGCTACCAGCTGGCCGTGGACAAGAAGGACAACCGCTTCAAGATCTTCCGCGCCGACATGAGCTGCGACGGCGGCGGGCGCATCAACTACAGCCCGTCGGTGGCTGCAGTGGGCGCCACCGCGGCGCAGTCGATCTACTACATGCCGCAGAACGACCTGTCGGTGACCGCCTACTTCTCCCGCGGTGTCGAGGCCGGCTCCATGCGCGGTTACGGCACCCTGCAGTCCATGGCCGCCACCGAGATGATGGTGGATGAAGTCGCCGGTCGCCTGGGCGTCGATGCCATCGACCTGCGCCGTGCCAACGCCTTGAAGTCGGGCATGAAGAACACCCAGGGCGCGGTCCCGGCCGGTGCCCTGCGCCTGTACGAGATCCTCGACAAGGCTGCAGTGCACGACGGGTGGCGCAACCGCGATGCACGCAAGCAGCAGATGGACGCCAAGGACCCGGACCACTGGTATGGCGTCGGCTTCGCCATCTGCCAGAAGGACTTCGGCACCGGCTCTGAAGCGCCGATGGCGAGCATCGAGTTCAGCGCTGATGGGCGCATCAGCCTGCGCCACATCGGCACCGAGCTGGGGACTGGCATGTCCACTTCCCAGGCCCTGGTGGTCAGCGACTTCCTTGGCCGCTCGGCCGACGAGGTGAAGACGGCGGTCACCGAATGGCCGGAATTGCAACTGACCACCAGCGGCAACCCGTACCTGATCAGCCAGCCTGAGCAGGACACCGCGCTGCGCAACCCGCGCTGGGTCGGCAAGCTCGCCTCGCCGTCGTCGGCGACCAACTCGGCGTTCTACTTCAGCCACGCCACCCGCGAAGCGGCCCGTGTGCTGTTCAACCACGGCCTGTGGCCGGCAGCCATGGCACTCTGGAGCCAGGGCCCGCACGGTGGCCAGGCCAACCCGCTGGTGGTGCGCCGCGAGAACGCGGTGTGGGTCAACGGCGAGCTGACCGGTAACGGCCTGGCGCCGATCCCGTTCGCCCAACTGGCGCAGAAGGCCCATGAGATGGGCCTGGTCACTGGCGTCAGCGTGCACGGTTTCAACCGCTGGAGCTGGGCCGAGGCCGACTTCGTCATCGACGGCGTGCGCGAGCGCTTCCCGCTCGATGCCGTGGCGGTGAAGTACGGCGATGGCGCGGTGAATGCCAAGAAGGCGCAGATGAGCAGCCATGGCTACCACCTGCTCGACCGGCAGAACGCCGCCTACCCGGATACCCAGCTGAACAACGCCATGGTCACCTACTACAGCCCGGTGGCGACCATCGTCGAGGTCAAGGTCAACAAGGGCACCTTTGAGACGCAGGTGCTCAACCACCACAGTTGGGTCGAGTGCGGCCGCGTGCTGGTGCCGGAACTGGTCAAGGGCCAGCTCGAAGGCGGTATCGCCATGGGCATCGGCCATGCGCTGACCGAAGAAATGCCGTTGTACGAGGGCGGGCCCGGGGAGGGCGACTGGAACTTCAACCGCTACCGCCTGCCGCATGCACGCGATGTGGCGGTGTGGAAGCAGACCAGCGAAATCCTCCCGCCGCTGTCACCGACCGACCCGTCCAAGGGCATCGCCGAAGTGGTGATGATCCCGGTCGTCGGTGCCATCGGCAACGCCGTGGCACATGCCATTGGCAAGCGCGTGCGCGATCTCCCCATCACTCCAGCCCGTATCAAGGAGGCCCTCAATGGCTAACCGTCCACTGCAACTGACCCTCAACGGTCAACCGGTCGGCCCGGTCGAGGTCCCTGACGACCTGGCGATGATCGACTACCTGCACGAACACCAGAACCTCACCGGTTCCCGTCTGGGCTGCGGCCAGGGCATCTGCCACGCCTGCGTGGTGATCGTCGACAACCCCGACGGCACCAGCGAGGAAGTGCGCACCTGCATCACCGGCGCGCATTACTTCGAAGGCAAGAAGGTGCGCACCATCGAAGGCCACGCCAAGCAGGACGAGGCCGGCAACCTGACGCTTAACCCGATCCAGCAGAAGTTCGTCGACCTGTTCGCCTTCCAGTGCAGCTACTGCGCGCCGGGCTTCGTCAACGCCGCCACGGTGCTGGTGGAAACCGCCCAGCGCCAGCCGCTCAAGAAGAGCGAAGTGGAAGACCGTATCGAAGCCAGCCTCGGCCACCACATCTGTCGCTGCACCGGCTACGTGCGTTACTACGACGCCACCCGCACGGTGCTCAACGACCTCGGCCTGGTCAAGGAGGGTTGAGCATGGGCTTCGTTCGCAACACACTCGCGCTGGCCCTCGGCCTTGCCGTTGTTTCGCTGGCCCAGGCGGCCGACGAGGCGCAGGTCAAGCGCGGTGAATACCTGGCCCGTGCGGCCGACTGCATGGCCTGCCACACCGCCGAAGGCGGCGCGCCGTTCGCCGGTGGCCTGCCGATCCATTCGCCATTCGGCACCATCTATGGCAGCAACATCACCCCGGACAAGCAGTACGGCATCGGCAACTACACGGCTGACGAGTTCTTCGCCGCGGTCACCGAGGGCAAGCGCAAGGACGGCGCCAACCTCTACCCGGCGATGCCCTACACCTCGTACCACCTGATCAAGCGCGAGGATTCCGATGCGATTCTTGCTTACCTGATGACCGTGCCGCCGATCAACCGCCCGGCACCGCAGACGGCGTTGAGCTTCCCGTTCAACGTGCGCCTGGGGCTGACCGGCTGGAACATGCTGTATGGCAAGAGCGTGCAACTGCAGCCAACCGAAGGCAAAAGCCCGGCCTGGCAGCGCGGGCAGTACATGGTCGAGGTGATGGGCCATTGCGGCGAATGCCACACCCCACGCAACGCCATCGGTGCCCTGCAACAGGACCAGCGCTTCAGCGGCGGCTTGCTCGGTGGCTACCTGGCGCCGAGCCTGCTGGCCCAGGACCTGGCCGACCGCGGCTGGACCCAGCCGGACCTGACCACCTTCCTCAAGCACGGCATCAGTGCCCAGGGCAGCATGTTCAACGAGATGTTCCCGGTGGTGCACCACAGCACCCAGCACCTGGAAGACGCCGACCTGGCGGCCATGGCCACCTACCTGCTCGGCGACCAGCCGCCGCCGGCCAAGGCGATCCAGGCCGTTGCCCTGGAGCAGATGAGCGACAGTGCCAAGCGCGGCCAGCAGCAGTACCTCAACGTCTGCGCCGGTTGCCATGGCGTCGATGGCGAGGGCAAGCCGCACATCGCGGTGGCCATGCGCGGCAACACGGTGCTGCGCCAGGGCGACTCGCGCAACCTGGTCAAGGCCATCCGCGACGGCATCCGTGAGCAGCAGTTCACCGGCTTCGAGCGCATGCAGCCGATGCCGGGCTTCGCCGACAAGCTCGACGACCAACAAGTGACAGACATGGTCAACTACCTGCGCCAGGCCTGGGGTGGATTGCCCGGCGACCTGACCGTACAGCAGCTTGCCGAGCTGAAGGCGGAGTAAACCGTGCAGCATCTCGATCTTCAGGTGATCAGCCAGGCGCTTCAGTGGTCGTGCAGCGGCCAGCGGGTGTGGTTGTGCACGGTGCTCGCCACCTACGGCTCGGCGCCGCGTGCGCCGGGCTCGCTGCTGGCGGTCAACGCCAGCGGGCAGTGGCTGGGTTCACTGTCCGGTGGCTGTGTCGAGGAAGATTTCCTCGAACGTGTGGGGCGGGGTGAGTTTCCCGAACCGATCGCCATCGTGCGCTATGGCGATGGCAGCGACCCGCGTTCAAGCATCCGCCTGCCCTGCGGTGGCGTGCTCGAGGTGCTGGTGGAAAACCTGCCGGCCGACTGTGACGTGCAGGCCCACCTGCGTGAGCTGGAAGGCGCGCTGCGCGGCCAGCGACGGCTGCTGCGCGAGGTGAGCTTGCCACAAGGGGATCGTCAGCTGCTCGACGACCACAGCCAGGGGCCGCGCGTGGAGCTTGCAAGCGACCGGGTGCGTTTGCGCGTCGGGGCTGCCCAGCGCCTGCTGCTGGCTGGGTACTCCAGCGTCGCGCATTTCTGCGCCGAGTTCGGCAAAGCCATGGGCTTTGAAGTCATCCTCTGCGACCCGCGTGACGAGGTGCTCGAAGGCGTGGTGCTGGAGGGCATCGAGGTGCGTCGTGAACTGCCGTCGGAGTTTATCGCCAAGGGTGGTTGCCATGCCGACACAGCGGTGGTTGCATTGACCCATGATCCGAAAATCGATGACCTGGCCATGCTTGAAGCGGTGCGTACCGAAGCGTTCTACATTGGCGTGATGGGCTCGAAGGCGACCTCCGACAAGCGTCGCGAACGCTTGCAGCGCATAGGCGGCCTGGGCTACGACGAGCTGGCGCGGATCCACGCGCCGATCGGCCTCAACCTGGGTAGCAAGACCCCGGCCGAGATCGCCTTGGCGGTGCTCGCCGATATCCTGCGCCTGCGCAATGGCATCGGGCGGGCAGCGCTGTGAGTGTGGTGGCGTTGGTATTGGCGGCCGGCAGCAGCATGCGCTTCGGTGCTGACAAGCGTCGGGCGCTGATGGCGGATGGTCGCAGCTTGCTGGTGCACAGCGTCGAACATGCCTGTGCAGTGTTTGATGACGTACGGGTGGTGCTGCGTGATGGCGAGCGGGGCGAGGAGCTGGGGTTGCCAGCGGCGTGCCGCGTCATCTGCAGTGCGGATTTCGCGCAGGGAATGGGTCATAGTCTGGCGGCTGGCGCCGCTTCGCTGGTCGACAGCGAGGCGCAGGCGGTGGCGATTCTGCTGGGTGACATGCCCTGGGTGGGACTCGGGACCCTTGGTTTGCTTGCACGCGAGGCCAGTGGGTCGACGATAGTGTTGCCTTGTCATGCCGGGCAGCAGGGCCATCCGGTGCTGTTCGGGCGTGATTTCTGGCCAGCGCTTGCGCGGCTGACGGGCGATGAAGGGGCGCGTTCGGTGGTGAAGGACCATCCGGACCGTTGCGTCAGGCTGGCCGTCGAGGATGCCGGCGTGCTGCGGGATGTCGATACGCCCGATGCGCTGCGCGAATGAGCGTCGGTTTTACTCATCTTCTTCCTCATCGAATGCATAAGGTTCCAGTTCGCTCAGCTGGGAAAGTAAAATCAGATGCACGTTGGCCTTGAGCCGCTGGAGATTGGCCAGGCTTGCAGGCCCGCCCAGCATCAGCGCCGGAACGAAGCCATACATCTCGTCTGGCGCCAACGTCCCCAGTGTTTCCCTGGCCGATTCGAACAGGTCCAGGTCGATGCCTTCAGTCATGACCCACATGAGCAGCCCCTGGATCTTCGCGTCACGCTCTTCGTCGGTCGAGCTGCAGGCGCCATCGATGTATTGGGATGCGTAGGCAGTGATGGTCAGGACTGACCCGGTTTCTTCGCCCCAGAGGTACAACTCGCCGAAAGCGCTGCGGGCGATGAGGTGGTAGGTGTCGCGGGTTTCGAAGGGCGTACCTGTCAGCCAGTAGGCCACGACGTCTTCGTATTCCTGCGGGTTGACCATCCAGAACAGGCCACCGCCGTAGCCGCACCAGCCGTGGTCTTTCCAGTAGGTCAGGAGTTGGTTGGGGAGTTTGCCTTGGTAGTGGTCCAGAGCGGCAGGCGGGACGGGCTGGTGGCCGATGGGGTCGTTGAAGGTTTCGAGGAAGATGGAGAAGAGTGCGTTCATTTTTTAGATCCTTTTATTACTGTTGGGTAAGGGCTTCAAAAATCAGAAAAGCTATAGGGCTCGATTGTGCAAAGCTGAGACAGCAGTACCAAGTGTTCAATGGCTTTCAGCTTCTCAAGATTATCGAGTCGAATGGGGCCGCCGAACACCAAGGCTGGAACAAAGCCGTACATCTCGTCCGGACCAAGTATGCCGAGGCTATTTTTTGCAGTTTCAAACAGGTCATCAAAATCATTTGAATCCAAATCTCTACAGGCGAAAAAACTCTGCACTAGTCTGTCCATGTCGGACGGCGTTACTTCTCGTTTGCTGCCAATATACCGACCTATATGTGGTGCGATTTTCAGTGAAAATCCGGTTCTCTCACCAAATAGATAAAGGTCGCCAAAGGCTCCGCGGGCGATGAGATGAAACTTGTCGTAAGTTTCCAGGTTTGCACTCTCAAGCATAGATGCCACCACGCCCTCGTACTCTAGAGGGTTTACGGTCCAAAACAAACCATCTCCGTATCCACACCATCCGTGCTCAATCCAATATTGCAGAAGTTTATCCGGGAGCTTCCCCTTGTAACGCTCGATGGTCGATGTGGGTACCTCCTGCCTGTGCGTAGGCTCACCGACCTCTTCAATAAAAACAGAAAATGCTTCATCCATTTGATGACCTCCAGTCAGTTAGCATTTGTGTAATTTCACGTTTAAAAGGCCGGTCTTGCCTCCCATTCCGGCCGTTTCTTCGGCTGCTCGTCGAAGCCCTCCTATTCTACTTTTCCATTGAGGGCCAATACTTGAATTCACCTGTCTGTCGCCAAAGTCAGCAATAGCGTCTCGTCCACCTGCACTAAGGTCAGGGTTATGCAAGGCGGCGAGTGTTGACATCGTCTCCCTAGCTTGCACTTCTGAAAGTCTTCTCGCTTCTCGCGGCCCCATCGTTTTGGATAAATCCTCCTGGATTCTATCTCTCAGACTTACATAAAGGTCCTTGCGTGCCTTTTTAGCAAGTTTCGGATCACGTTTGACTGGATTGGCAACATTTTCCAGGAATTCTTCCACCGTAAGCCGGTTTAACCCATCCTGCTGTCCTTTTAGCTGCCGTTCAAACTCGCCATGCTTCGATGGCGGCAATTTGTCCGCCTTGAAGCACGCCACCGTATGCACCGGCATGCTACCGGGCTTGCCTTTGGATGGCTCCTTGTCTTTCCCCGCCGGCCGGTTAGGCTGCGCAGGCTGTGGCTCACCCACCGCGCCCTTGCGCCGCTCCGGCACCTGCAGGTCCGGCCGTTTCTTCAAAGCATCTTCGTGCTTGAGCATCCACTGCCCAATCCGCGCGCCTTTCTTGCTGGCGGCCATTTCCTGGGCCAGCACACCTGCGTTGCCACCCCCACGGGTGAGGTAGGACACCATGGCGCCCAACAGCAGCATCACCACTTCCACATGCCCGGTGGCAATGAAATGCGCCGCCTGATTGATGGCATACGGGTTGTCCTGGCTGAACGCGTTCAGCCCGTCTTCACCGCGTGTGCCTTCCCAGGCGAGGCCGATGCCGTCCAGGTAGTACTCGCCAATGCGCGGCAGGCCGTCGACGAAGAACTCGGCGAGGGAGGCGATGCCCAGCACGCCGAGGATCCAGCCGCTGACCTTGAAGCCGATGGCGGTACCCGCGACACCACCGGGAATGGCACCGGCGCCCCCGGCAAAGGCACCGATGCCGGCACCGAGCAGGCCGCCGGTGAGGGCGGTACCAGCGACGATCATCGCCATCTGCTCGGCGACGCCGAGCAGGTCGTTGAGGATGCTTTTGATGTCGAGGTCGGCGAAGCGCTGGCGCAGCAGCTGGCCGGCTACCGATTCGGCCTTGTAGAACGCGCGCCGCACGTTGTCGACGCGGCGCAGGTTGAGGGCCAGTGACGGCACTGCTTCGTTGAGGTAAGTACGGAAATGGGCGCCTCCTTGATAGCCCATTTCATCGGTGATGCGGGTCTCGATATCGCGCCAGGTTGGCACGATTTGCCAGAACAGCATGAGGCGTCTCCCTGCCAGTTTTGTGCAGGGGAAATCACATCATGGAGTGGGCGTAGGACGTTCCTGAGTCGCTTGTAGGAAAAGTCTATTTCGTTGTTGGTGGGGGTAGAGGGGGCGGGATTGAGGTGTTGCTGCGATGGGTAAGGCTGGAGGGATTTGTCGCCTGTGAGATCGAGCGCCGCCCGCCCGGCGCTCGATCTCACAGGCGCTGAAAACACCAAGGCGAGCCCCCCTCAGGCGCTGAAAGCATCAAGGCGAACACAAAAAGGTCCATAATCCCCCCTTAATCCCCCCATAGTGCAATGCCAGCCACACCACTCCGGGAGCCTCACCATGCACGTTCTGCTCTGCGAGGACGATGACCTGATCGCCAGCGGCATCTGCGCCGGCCTCACCGCCCAGGGCCTGACCGTCGACCGCGTGGCCAATGCCGCCAGCGCCCGGGCCCTGCTGCAGGCGGCGCAGTTCGACGTGATGATCCTCGACCTCGGCCTGCCCGACGAAGATGGCCTGAAACTCTTGCGCCGCCTGCGCCAGCAAGGTGTGGACCTGCCCGTGCTGGTGCTCACCGCCCGCGATGCGGTCACCGACCGGGTTGACGGTCTGCAGGCCGGTGCCGACGACTACCTGCTCAAACCTTTCGACCTGCGCGAACTGGCGGCGCGCCTGCATACCCTGTTGCGCCGGGTGGCGGGGCGGGCGGTCAACGTGATCGAGCATGGCCCGCTGCGCTACGACCCGAGCAGCTGCGAGGCGACCCTCGCCGGCCAGCCTGTCGACCTGTCGCGGCGCGAGCAGGCGTTGCTCCAGGCGTTAATGCAGAACCCCGGCCGGGTGCTGTCCAGCGAACAACTCAAGGACTGCGTGTACGGCTTCAGCGATGAGGTCGAAAGCAACGCGCTGAACGTCCATATCCACCACCTGCGGCGCAAGCTCGGCAACAGCATCGTCGAGACCGTGCGTGGCCTGGGTTATCGCCTGGGCCCGGCGCAGGCCCCTGAGAGAAGCGCTTCATGAGCCTGCGGGTACGCCTCAGCCTGATCCTCGGTACCGCCTTCATCATCATCTGGGCGCTGGCAGCCGCGTGGATGCTGCGCGACCTGCGCCAGCAGATGATGTTCTCCCTCGACCAGCGCCTGGTGGCTTCGGCGCGCATGGTAGCGGGGCTGATCGACCAGCTGCCGCAACCGCTGGCGGCCAAGGGCGAGGACGCGCACTTTTCCGCCGACCAGTTGAGCGTGCCCGACGGCATGGCCTGCCAGGTGAGTTCCCTGCGCGGCGAGATCCTCGCCAGCAACCACAAGCATGACGGCGCCATGGACGACCAGCGCAGCGGCTTCCGCGACCAGACCATCGATGGCGCGTTGTGGCGCACCTTCACCTATAGCCACAATGACGTGCGCATCACCACCGCCGACCGGCACATGGAGCGCGAGGCGCTGAACCAGTCGATTCTGCTGGCTGCCTCGGCACCGGTGCTGATGGCCTTGCTCGGCAGCCTCGGGCTGTTGTGGATCGGCCTGGGCAAAGGCCTGGAGCCGCTCAATCGCATGCGCGATGCCCTGCGACGAAGGCGTGCCGACAGTGTCGAACCGTTGCAGGTGGCCGGCTTGCCCAGCGAGCTGCAACCCTTGCTCGACACCCAGAACCAGCTGTTCCTGCGCATTGCTCAGACCATCGAGCGCGAACGGCGCCTGACCGACGATGCCGCCCACGAACTGCGCAGCCCGCTGACCGCGATCAAGACCCACCTGCAGGTGGCGCGCATGACCGACGGCGCGGTGCGCGAGCAGGCGCTGGAGCATGCCGAGCAAGGCGCCGACCGCATGCATCGGACCCTGGAGCAGCTGCTGATGCTGGCGCGGGTCGAGGGCAGCCTGTCGTTCGAGGACGGTGTGCAGTGCAGTGCCGAGCAGGTCGCCCGCCAGGCGGTGCAGGATGCTGGCGGCGGTGACAACCGGCGTATCGTTTTGCGCCTGCCGCAGGAGGCGACGCAGATCTATCTGGGCATGCCTGCGCCGCTGGCGGTGGCGGCCTTGCGCAACCTGCTGGACAACGCCCTGCGCCACGGCGGCGATACCGAGGTGGAGCTGGAAGTGCAAATGGCCGATGGGCAGGTAGGGTTCATGGTGCGCGACCATGGTCCGGGCATTGCCGAAGCCGATTTGCAGCACCTGACCGAGCGCTTCTGGCGCAACGGGCAGAGTGGTGGATGTGGGTTGGGTTTGGCGATCGTTCAGGCGATCGTGCAGCGTTGTGCTGGCAGCCTGAGGTTTGACAGCCGCAATGATGGGTTGCGAGTGCTGCTGCAGGTGCCGGC
>NZ_VZII01000059.1 GCF_009391885.1 Pseudomonas sp. MN1F
AATCGCTTCATGATCGTCCCCGCCGCGATCTCGACGATCAGAAGGTTAGACAATCGCAGGCGTTTTCACACAGCCTGGGTCGTTAGCTGCCCTCGCCAAATGCCGGTCCGGGTTGATCGTCGACGATGTCGACCGCCACCGGCACCTGGCCAGGCGAGGTGCAATCTCCCGGTTAGCCGGCCCGCAGCGTCTTGTTCAATTGCGCACACTCTTTGCGGGCAGCGTCCCGCTGCTGATCCAAGTAATGCGCCAGGTCGGCAATATGAATGCCTCGTGCGCTCTTCTGGCTTGCCTCGAGCCTGGTGATAGGAAGCTTGATTTGTCCGGCAAGAACCTTCCGCTGAAACATGTCAGGGGTCAGGTGGGTGAAGTAGTCGGTGCACACCTGGTCGATTGGGATGATGGCGAGTCCGTTGTATTGCGCCATTAGCATGAATGCTGTGTTCATGGCTTGCGCCCTCGCATGATGATGAAGCCAGCTGCTTGACGGGTTTTGGAGCATTGGTCGTGATTGCCTTTCACGCGAGCCTTACCGCAGATGTCGCAAATGAACGACATGGCTGGCCGAAGCATTGGCTGCATGCCCTTGGGCGTGCGGGTGGTTGGGGTGTAGGTCGATGTGTCGATCACAGCGAATACCTCTCATGCACTCGGCGAGCATTCGGACTGAGTGCGAGATGCTCAAGATTCGTGGCGCTGTTTACAGTCGGTAACGTGCCTGTCACTGAGCTTCGGTCGATGCTGCTGCGATGCAACTCGACCAAGGCGGTGATCAGTGCCACGACAAGAGCAAAGCTGATCAATTGCCAGATGTGTGTTGAGTTAGGCATGTGGGCTTCCCTCGTTGAGCTGGCGTAGCACCTGCTTGCTGGCCAGCTCGAACAGTTCGCCGGCTGATACCGGCGTGACGGATTGCTCGTAGTTGCGCACGGCGTCAAATCGAGTGCGATACAGCCCGGCCTGGCCGAGCCAAGCGTGGGGGCTGCCTGCGCGGCAGTTCCATAAGTCCGCGAGGCCCGTGTTCTCCCCGAAGACGACGCGAGTAGAGGCGTCGCAGCTGCTACAGCTAATCACGTCGCCGCCATGGTTGGGATCGCGCTCTTCCTCGATAGTGAATCGAGTGGGTGGGCTGCCGCAGAACGGGCAAGGTAAAAGCAGTACCTGCTCGAGCTTCTCGCTTGTCTGGCTCATGCTGCAGCTCCTGCGCTGGCGGCGCTGCGAGGGGAGCTGCGCAGTTGCGCGTGGATCCGCTTGGCCAGCTCGTCAATAAAGTCTGCCTGGGCGCCTGCTCGGGCTGCCTCCGCTTCGGTTTTCAGGGCTTTGAACGTGCGTTGGGCCAGGCGCATCGTCGACGAGGCGCTGACCAGCCACTCGTAGTCTGCCTTGGTCACTGGCAAGCCGGTGTACGACATGATGCGGGCTTCCAGCTCGGCGATACTGGATTTGAGATTGGCGACAGCCAGGTGGTGCTTACGCTGGCCAGCCTCGGACTGGATGCGGGCCTCGTCCAGATCATCCTGCAGGCCTTTGATCTGCAGCTTGAGGTCCGCCCGTTGTTGCTGCCTACCTGTATCCAGGCCACGGGTGAAGGCGCGGTGGCGCATTCTCGGGATGATGATGGTCAGGGCGATGAGGCTGATAAGCCACACGATGGCCATAGCAAGTACTTGTTGATGCGGTTGCATGTGCTGTGCTCCGAGATGGCCCGCCACCGGGCGAGGTGAGAGTCGGTGGCGGGCTGGGTGCCCCTGCTGGCCGGGGCCGCCTGGTTCAAGCGGATCGGGGAGAGCGTTCTGCCTGCCGGTCGAGGTATTCAGCCAAGTTGTGCAGGTACACCACGTATGAGGCTTTCTTAGAGCAGTCGAGCTTGCTCACGCGAAGATCAATCCGCCCCTTACTAATCAGTTCTTTGAACCGCCGATCCGAGCCAATGTGAGAGAAGTAGCGCTCCCTCACAGCGGACAACGTCGGGCAGGGCGTGGAAAACTCGCTGCGCAGTTGTTCCAGGGTGCTCATGCGCACTTCCCAAGATCGTCGGTGCCGGGCTGGAGCTTTGCGCGCACCGCGGCAGCGAGGTGCTCTTTGCTGGCACCGGTTACAGCAACACAAACATCGCCCTGTTCGTTGGTCACGACGGCGCCGAGGGGAAGTTGGCGGTTGACGGTGGAAATGACGTAGGCGGTTTGACCGGTCTGCAGCACCTCTTCGACGCAGACCTGCGCTTCCATGAGTGCCAGCGCCTCTTCCGATTGGGCGCCGGTGTCAGCTCGGCCGTTGGCCAAATCCTGTACGAAGTCCCGCAAGGATTGGCACTTGGTGGAGAGCGCGCGTGGAAGGCTGAGGCTGCTGCAGAGCGGCCCCACGGTCACCTTTATGCAGTGGTGCGTGGTGTCGTTTTCGATTTCGATCTGTGCGTCGACGGTGGCTTCGGGGCGCTGCAGCTTGCAGGTCGCGGTGCCGCCGTTATCCAGGGTGCGCTGGAGCAGCATGATCTGGCGGAGGGAGATCTGGAACTCGCTCATGCTGCACCCCCGTTTACGTTTACGGCTTGAGCTTTGCCATCCAGCGTGACGACCAATTGCAAACCAGTGCTGCGTTGGAAGGCTTGGATTTTCGCCAGGCTGCTACAGGTGGCTGGGTGGATAAGGATCGCTACCGATCCGTTGTGCTGTGCTGATTTCATTCTTCCGTGTCCTTGATGTGAGAGTGGGGCACGGGGATGAAATTAGCAAAGGCTAATTAATTCAGCAATAGCAAATGCTAAATTAGCAAGGCGTCGTTGCACCCCAGCAGATCGCCGGTAGGAGACAACGCGGGGGCCGTCAGAGCTTCTTGGCGTTCCAGGCCAGCAGGACGCGGGCTTGGATATGCATGCGCTCGATCATCGATTCGTCGATGGTAATCGGGGGGTAGATGGGATTGTCGGAGATCATTCGCAGCTGTCCTCCCATCAAGCGCTGCAGGCGTTTGATGTACAGGTCTCCGTCGAGGGTAAAGACGTAAATGGAGTCAGTTTTCACCTCGGTGATCCCACGATCAACGAGCAGGGCGTCGCCGTCAGCGAATGTGCCAGACATGCTGTCGCCGTCGCCTGTGATGATGGCTAGGTTATCGACTTTCGAGAAGGTAAGGCCTTGCATTCTCAGCCAGTCGAGGTGAACCGTCATGTCGCGGATGACTTCAATGTGCATTTCCGGGGCTGCCTTGCCATGCCCCATCGAAGCCGCGATATCGAGATGCGGGATCAGCACGAAGTTCTTGTCCTTTGCCGCCCTAGTGGGCAGACGAACCACGTTGGTTGGGGCTGCGGTTGAGGGCTCCTCCGTTGGAGGAGATGTCAGCGTCCCTGCTGCAAGCCCAATCTTGAGCTCGAGATTTCGCGCAGCCTTTTCCCCCAGCTTGCGGTGGCCGTTTAGCAGTTGTGACAGATACGACGCATCCAGGTCGTGAGCCTCGGCGAATTCCTTCTGGCTCAGGGTACCCATGATCGTGCGGAGGGAGGCGATACGCCTTTCGTTGATATCCATGCGGCGATGATTGCTTTCCGTTAGCAAACAGTAAATTACGAGTTGCTATTGCCTTGCTAATTAGCAATTGCTAATCTGGCAGCCAATGGAGGTGTCTATGATGCTTAGCGAGTACTTAAAGACGATGGACAAGGAGGGGCTCGATGCCCTCGCACGCCGCTGCGGAACATCGGTTGGCCAGCTGAAACAGGTGGCCTACGGGAACCGTCGCGCCAGCGCGGGTTTGGCTGTCTGTTTGGATCGTGAAACAGGAGGGGAGATCGTCTGTGAATCGCTTCGACCGGACATTGACTGGGGATACTTACGGCAAGGAAAACAATAAGAACGCTGAGCCAGGACTCTCACCTCCCGGCCCAGCTATGAAGGCGTAAACGCCAACACTCTCGTCACCCGGTGCTCTCTCTCACAAGTTCAGCCGGATGACTGTTACCGCAGGCAATGCCCGCACAGCACGTGAGGCACCGCACACAGGTCGTAGTTGTAGGATAGGTCCTACCTAGCCCTATGGCTACACCGTAAACCGAGGATTTACGGTTATGAGTCGCATTGATCTACTGCCGGACGCTGGTCCGGTTCTCGCTTTGCGGCAGGCGCTCTACCGCGCCGGTCGCGACTATCACGGTGGTATCACCAAGCTGGCCTTCGATATGGTCATGGACGTCGATACCCTGCAGAAGAAACTCCACCCAACTGAGGAGCGGCGCTGGCCCAGCCCGGACGAGATCGAGGAGATAGTCCGCTGGACAAAAGACACGCGGCTGCTTGATGCCCTCGTCCGTCCGGCCGGTGTCGTCTGGTATCGCCCGGAGCCCGTGCCGGCCACCAATGAAGCATTGCAGGCGGTTGCCAAGCTGCTGGAGGAGTCCAGTGAATTCGTCGGTAGCCTGCACGATGGTGCCGCCGACAACGTCTGGACAGAGACCGAGGTGGTGGATCTCGAGCATCGAGGGATGGATGTAATCCGCCAGGTCCTGGCGATCATGGCGGGTGCCCGCCAAGCCATGGAGGACGAAGCTCATGGCTGATGCCGTCGATTTCGCGAATGACCACGCGGAGTACTTCCTGCAGCTCTCGCTGCAGCGCCTTGCGCGACTCCCTGAGAAGCCAAGCGCCCAGTTCTGTGAGGACTGCGACGAGGCGATTCCACTGGCCCGTCAGCAGTCGGTCGCGGGTTGTGAGACCTGTATCGATTGCCAAAGCCTACGGGAGCGCCGGCGATGAGCGAGCGCCCAACTCGCGCTACAGCTGATTGGGCGCGGCGTTACATTGAAACCTTCGATCTCGCCCTGGTTCCTATTGAGCCAGGCGAGAAGGGACCGAAGGGAGCCGGTTGGAACAAGCCCGGCGGCTATTTCACTGAGGCCTCGAAAGCTGAAGCATTCTGGGCTGCGAACCCGAGCCACAACCTCGGTGTTGTGCTCGGGCCGAGTGGTGTCTGCTCGCTTGACGTTGACGATGTTGAGCTGACAAGGCTGGTCCTGCGGCAAACGCTGGGGCTCGACGTAGACGCTTTGGCAGACGCGTTCCCGACCTCTGTAGGCAATCCTGAGAGATTTCGTGTGATGTTCCGCGTCCCTGAGGGCGTGGAGCTGAGCCGTCACGCGTTGGTGTGGCCGAACAAGAACGACCCCGACGGTACCATCTACAAAGGCCTCATGGCGCAAGTGAAAGCTGCCATGGAAGAGGGCGACTCCACCCGCGAGGCGGCTTTCCGCATGGCGGCTGACCCCTTCAAGAAAGTGACTGTCTTTGAGCTGCGCGGCGGCCTGGTGCAGGACGTCTTGCCGCCGTCTATTCATCCCGGCACTCGAAAGCCATACACATGGCGAACCCCTCCGGCTGCAGAAGGCTTGCCCGTGTTGCCGGCCGAACTCTTGGCCATCTGGCAGAGCTGGGATGCGTTTAAACCGAAAGGCGAGGCCGTTTGTCCATGGTGGCCGAAGGCGGCAACGCTTGTCCCGGCCGCTCGTCCAGCCGCGAAGCCTTCACCAGCTGCGGCGCGAACCGGTGAGCGTCTACCCGAAGTTATTCCAGAGTTCAACCGCATCCACGACATTGCCACGATGATCGAGGCCCACGGTTACAAGCGCATCGATGGAAAATGGTTAAGCCCGCACAGCAGCTCAGGGGCGCCTGGCGTAACGATCACTGATGGCAAGCTCTATTCGCATCACACCTCGGATCCGCTGGCGAACGGACATAAGAACGACGCGTTCGATGTGTTCTGCATCCTGATGCACAACGGCGACCAGAAGGCCGCGACCAAGGCAGCGGCGCAGATCCTCGGCATCGATGCGAAGTCCCGTCCACCCGCGCCGCCACCAATGGGCGAGCTTCCCCTTGCCCCCTCGGTGGTCGAGCAGGCCGAGCTGCCTCCGCTCGAGGTCAGCGATACCGAGCACCTTCCCCACGCCCCATCGGATGATGAAGCGCCCAGCCCGGCCGGCTCATCGGCCAAAGGGGGGGCAGGGGGTGACGCCCTGGATATAGATGTTGCATTGCGCCGATTCGCCCTGGTCGAAGGCACCACCAGCGTGTGGGATTTGGACAAGGGGCGGGCGATGAAGCGGGCAGGCTTCGAAGCTCTGGTTGGTAAGCCGCTGGCCAAGGAGTGGATAGAGCGTACCGACAAAAAGCTCATTGCTTCCGAGCAGGTGACTGAGCTTGAACAGGCCCGAAAGATGTCCAGTAAGAAGGGTGGGGCGCTGAAACTGGAACCGCTCGACCGGTACATCTACATCGATGGTACGAAAGAAGCCTGGGATCGCGAGAAGAAGCGGCGTCTGCCTGAGGGCAGCGTGAAGATGGCCCTGGGTGACGCTTATCAACTCTGGCTGAACAGCCCGGATCGGCGAGTGGTAGACGTTGACCATATCGTGTTCGACCCGACGATGACCAAGGATCCGGCGATCTACATCAACACCTTCGAGGGCCTTCCGCTTACACCGGTTCGCAACGATGCCGCCTGCGAGAACCTGCGTTGGCTCATCGCGTTCCTTTGCAACAATGACTCTGAGGCGCTGGACTGGCTGGTCAAGTGGCTGGCCTACCCGCTGCAGCACATGGGGGCGAAAATGGACACTGCGATCCTATTCCACTCAACCATGGAGGGTTCGGGCAAGAGCCTGCTGTTCGCCGACATCATGGGCGAGTTGTACGGTCGGTACAGCGCAACGGTTGGCCAGGCGCAGTTGGAAGGTAACTTCAACGCATGGCAAAGCGGCAAGCTGTGGGCTGTGTTCGAAGAGGTTGTGAGCCGCGACCAGCGCTACAACCAGGTCGGCAAGATCAAGCACATGATCACCGGCAAGACGGTGCGCATGGAGTCGAAGTTCATCAACGGCTGGGAAGAGTCCAATCACATGAACTCAGCATTCCTAAGCAATGAGATCATGCCCTGGCCGATCAGCGAAGACGACCGCCGGATGCTGGTGATGTGGCCATTGGAGACGCTGCCTTCTGAGCGTCAGAAGGCGATTGCCGGTGAGCTGGCGAACGGTGGGGTGGCTGCGTTGTACGGGTGGCTGCTGGATGTCGACCTCGGGGACTTCAACCAGCGTACGCGTCCGCCGAAGACTGAGGCTCGTCAACGCCTGGTTGAGTTGAGCCGCACAGCCTGGCAGACGTTCTTCCACCTCTGGCGTAACGGCGAGCTTGGGTACGGCCTTTGGGGCTGCTGCCTGACCTCGGATGTGTACGCCATGTTCATTGAGTGGTGCGCCCACAACAAAGAGCACGCCATGAGCCAGACCAAGTTCTCGTTGATGCTCAGCGCGAAGGTGGAGAAGACGAGGGCAATTCCCTGGTCCGACTGCTCCACGGGGAAGGACGTCCGGCGTTTTGCGGCGTTCTTCATGCCCAGCGATGGTGATCCTTCCCTGCCCCCATCCATGAATGCGGCCGTGCTGGGCAAGAACGTTCGCGAGTGGCGCGAGCGAGCGAAGCTCGCGGGCTGGACGGTGGAAGCGTGGGACCACATCAAGAGGGTCGCAGCATGACTACGCCGGTAAGTGTGTTAGGTGTGTTGGGTTGGTGTTGGGTTGGTTTATGCAAGCCAACACAGGTTAAAACCACGGTATTCGTGGCTTGGCGGCAGTCTGTGTTGGGTGTGTTGGGTTCGCGCACGCGCACGCGCACGCGATCTACTCCAACTGATGGAATCGAAGGGCGGATAAATCTCTATGCGAACTCTGAAAAACCCAACACACCCAACACACCAAACACAAATCCTTCCAATCCATTGAATTTATTGGTTTTGGTGTGTGTTGGGTTTGTGTTGGGTTGGCTAAATGTGTGTTGGGTGCTGATTTCGGAGGAATGGCGATGACGATGGAAATGAAACGACGCCTTCAACGCCAGGTGCAGCTGGCCCAGCATCTGAAGGACATGGCGGATTTGATCGATCAAGCTGAGCGCCTGCGTCTGGTAGGCGGGCTGATGCAGCACTGGGGCGAGCAGCGTCGGCAGTTGGGATTGGAAGCCAGTCTTGGCAGCCAGATGGGGACAATCATGGAATGGAAGGGGGCGGCACCGCGCACCTGCTCCTCCGGTGCCCGAATCTTGATTGCAGGCGCTGGCCTGGATCACGCCGCTGCAGAGGTCGATGCGGCTATTGCTGAGTTGAACCGCCGAAATGAACGCGGGGCGACGCTGGCCAAGTTGGCCGAGCTGCGCTATCTACACCAGGCCACGATCAGGGAGCAGATGCGCGAGGTCGGGCTGGCGGAGGGAGCCGACCGTACCTACCGGAACTGGATTAAGGCGCTGCACCTACAGGTGTTGGGTATCCTATCCGCTCGTGCCGGGCGTGTTCGCCAACAGACCGTCCGTCGGGTCGCTATGCGACTTGTGTGCAACATTGATGCTACTTAGCCCCCACATGACGACGAACCGAAAACTGCCCCTTTTCGGTTTTTCCGGTGGCATGTAAAAAGTCCCCACGATATCAAAAGTGCGCTTAGGCACTCTGCAAAGCCCCAACTCTGGTTGGGGCTTTGCTTTTCAGGTGAATCAAGTTTGGGCGTGCATTGGAAAGTCTTTCTTGATGATGTCCTTTAGCCAGAACACAAAGAGCACCATCCCGAAGAAGAAGTACGAAGCAGCGTTCCATATATTCATCAAAAGGATCAGCACATCGCCCCGAGTCGGTACGGTCTCAGGAACACTGAAACGATAGATTTCCCAGCAGTTCATGGCCGTGACAAACGCCGCCATCAACACCGGGATTATTTTCGTAGAGTGCTGCCAGATCTGCTTCAGGATTTTCCTCAGTTCAGCACGTTGTTCAGGCTTCAGTGCTACGCAGCTGACCAAGACTGCAAAAAGCCCACCGATAGTGCCCAGCGCGCTCAGCACAGTCATAAAGATATCCATCACCTCACCCTCACAAATAATCGTTCAGCAGGATAGTGGAGTCTCGTATGACCAATGAGCAACAAGCATTAGTGGAAATGCCGCTTTGGATGGTGATTGTGCTTTCGCTAGTCGGAGGTGTTTCAGGAGAGATGTGGCGGGCTGACAAGGCGGGGGCTCGCGGTTGGGGGCTGATTCGCCGGTTGGCATTGCGGTCTGGTGCCTGCGTCACCTGCGGGCTTTCGACCAACATGCTGCTTTATGCCCTCGGCGTTTCGGTGTGGGCGGCGGCAGCGGTTGGATGCTTGACCGCCATGGCTGGCGCCGATGTGGCGATCAACCTGTACGAGCGCTGGGCCGCCAAGCGGCTGGGTATTGAGCAGGGGCCGCCGCAGGCTGGCGAGCCAGGACAGTGACCCGACCGGAAGTCCCGGCAGGGCCGGGGACCCTGGCGATATGGCCGGGGTACGGGACTGGGAACCCGCGCTTCTTCGTTAGCGGGTGGTTCACCAGCTTAGTGAACTCCGGTGAACTGGTTAACCCCCCGAATTCATTGGGTAAACTGGACATTTCAGCATGCAATATCTGACGAAATCGGAGTTCGCTGCCCGACGCGGATGGTCGAAATCCTACGTTTCCAAGCTGGCCAGTCAGGACCGCCTGGTGCTCACCGCCGACGGCAAGGTCGATGTGGAGGGCACCGAGGCACTGTTGGCTGAATCCGCCGACCCCAGCAAGGCTGCCGTCGCGGCCCGCCATGAAGAAAACCGGGTCGAGCGGGATGTGCGCAGCCACCTCCAACCAATCGGCGACACACCTGCGGTCCAGCCACCGGTTCAGCCGCCCGGCAAGGGGCCAGACTTTCAGAAGGCGAGGGCGCATCGGGAGTACTTCCTTGCGCAGCTCGCCGAGGCTGAATTCAATAAGGTCCAGGGCAACCTGGTGGAGCGCAAGTCGGTGGAGGATGCCGCCTTCGCTGCAGGCCGCACGCTTCGAGACCTGGTGTTCGGTCTTGCCCCACAGCTTGCTGCCGAGCTGACGGGTATGAGCGATTCCTGGGAAGTGGAAAAACGCCTCACGGGCGCCTTTCGCCAAGTCTTCGACGACGCGGCGAAGATGAGCGGCGCTGATCTCAACCAAGCCATTACACAGAGCTGAGCCTATGCACACCGGATACGCGGACGGTGCGAAGGTGTACCGCGAAGCGTATGGCCGTGGGCTGAAGCCTGACCCTGAATTGTGGGTAGACGAATGGGCTGACGAGTACATGCGGATCCCGCGTGATACCGGTGCAGCCGAGCCCGGCAAATACCGCACAGCACGGACGCCTTATGCCCGTGAACCCATGCGCTGCCTGTCGCCAGCGCACCCCTGCAAGCGCGTCATTACGATGGTCGCCTCGCAGCTCATGAAAACGCAGATCGCCCTCAACTGGATTGGGGCGCTGATCCATATGGCGCCGTCCAACATCCTGACGTTATTGCCCAGCCTGGCCCTGGCCAAGCGGGTGTCGGCGCGGATCGGTAAGACCATCGCCGCTACGCCTGAACTGAAATCGCGTGTGGCTGCCTCCCGGTCACGGGATGCTCGCAACACCATGGACACCAAAGAGTTCGAGGGCGGCACGCTGTACGCGACCACTGCTGGCTCGGCCTCTAACCTGGCCGAGCTGGCTGCGCGTTACATTTACGGCGATGAGATTGACCGCTGGGACGTAGACGTCGATGAAGAGGGCGATCCCGTCGATCTTGCCGAGACGCGGGGCAGTACCTTTGGTCGCAATGCCAAGTTCTACTTCTCCAGCTCGCCGACCATCAAGGGTGCTTCACGCATCGCCGATCTGTTCGAGACCAGCGACCAGCGGTACTACTACGTGCCTTGTCCAACCTGCGGTCATAAGCAGGTGCTGGAGTGGGAGCGGTTGCTGTACTCCGCTGATTTCCAGACCGTCCACTACAAGTGCTCCGCCCCCGATTGCGATGTGCTGATCGAGGAACATCACAAGGGTGAGATGCTCGCCCAGGGGGAGTGGCGGTCACACGCTCAAGGTGATGGTGAAACGGTGGGCTTCCACCTCAACGCACTTTATGCCCCGCTCGGTTGGACCTCATGGGCTGACCTGGCCAAGCAATTCGAGAAGGCCAAGCGAGCCCAGGATCGAGGCGACCTTGAGCCCATGCAGGTGTTTTATAACACCCGCTTGGCGAAGGTGTGGGACAGCGCGGTTGAGCAGACCAAGGCCGAAGTGCTGCAGGCGCGAGCGCTGCAGGAGGATTATGTCCTCGGTACCGTGCCTGTCGGTGTCCTGGTGATCACCGGCGCGGTCGACGTTCAGGCCAATCGCCTGGAGTTGATGACCCAGGGCTACGGTGCTGGCATGGAGCGTTGGGTCATCGATCACCAGGTGATCCCCGGCGACCCGGCTGACCAGCGCACATGGGATCTGCTGGACGAGCGATTGAAGGTCCGGTACCGCCACCCCTGCGGCGTGAGCCTGGGCATCGTGGCTGTCGGTATCGACTCCGGTGGTCACCATACCCATGAGGTCTACCAATTCACCCGTGTCCGCCGTTGGCGCAACATCTTTGCGCTGAAGGGGGCGAGCAAGCCGGGCAAGCCGGTAATCGCCCAGCGGCCCTCCCTGGTGGATGTCACCTGGAAGGGCCAGACCGAACGCAACGGCGCCGAGCTGTGGATGGTGGGTACCGATACCGCCAAGGACTGGATCTACAACCGTTACAGCTTCGAGTCCGGGGCGGGTGCGCTGCATTTCCCCAAGGATCTGCCGGATGAGTTCTTCCAGCAGTGCGTAGCCGAACGCAAGATCGCTCGCTATGTGAAAGGGTACAAGCGGATCGAGTGGGTCAAGGGTAAGGCCGACCGCAACGAGGCTCTCGACCTCATGGTGTACAACCTGGCGATGGCCAACTATCTCGGCCTGCATCGATACGGCGAGCAAGACTGGGACAAGCTGCGGCAGGCGCTGGCTCAGGCGAGTCTGTTTGATGAGCCAACATCAACGAAGCAACCGGTCATTGAGCACGATGACGACGACGGTGATGCCGCCGACGAACCCGTACCAGCGACACCGCCCCCAGCTCGGCCCGCGCCACGCCCGGCTCCACCGCCGCACCGCCCGGCACCTCAACCAATGCAACGCCGCAGCTCCAGCAGCGGCTATCTGAAGAGACGCTGACATGGCATATACCCCGGCACAACTCGCTGCTGTCGAGCGTGCGATTGCGCGTGGCGAACGGATCGTTCGCTACAGCGACCGCACCGTCGAATATCGCTCAGTAGATGAGCTCATGAAGGTCCGCGATCAGATCCGAACCGAGCTGGCTCAGGCTGCCGGCCCCCGCTCCCGCGTGGTCCGGCTCCACCATGGAGGAAAGGGGCTGTGAGCGGCCGCTATATCTCCACGCGTTCGGGGCTTTTGGTACCCGAGCGGATCAAGGCCAGCTACGAGGGCGCCGCAGAAGGACGGCGTTCCTCTGGCTGGGATGCCCCAGACACGGGGCCAAACAGCCTAATCATGCCGGCTTTACGCAATCTGCGCTCGCGGTCACGGGCAGCGGTCCGCAATGACCCATATGCGGCCAACATCATCGATAAGCGGGTCAGCAACCTGATCGGCACCGGCATCACGCCGCAGCCTCGATTGCTCGACAAAGCCCTGCGCAAAGCCATGCAGGAGTTGTGGGAAGACTGGGTGGACGAGTCGGACGCCGACGAGCGCACTGACTTCTACGGCCAGCAGGCCTTGGTGGCGCGCACGGTTGAGCAGTCCGGCGAATGTTTCGTGCGCCTGCGGCCGCGCCGGCTGGAGGATGGCCTGGCGGTGCCGCTGCAGGTGCAATGTCTCGCGCCCGAGTTCGTGCCACACGACAAGTTCGAGATGACACGCTCCGGCAACACCATCCGTGCCGGCATCGAGTTCAATGGCATTGGCCGTCGGGTGGCCTACTGGTGTTATCGCAACCACCCCAGCGACAAGGCCTCGCTCAACGCCGGCTACAACCCGCTTGTGCGGGTCCCGGCTGAGCAGATGCTGCACATTTTCGAGCCGCTGGAGCCCGGCCAGTTGAGAGGGGTGCCCCGCCTGGCACCGATCCTCAAGCGCCTGCGCAGCCTGGACAACTACGACGATGCGGTGCTGTTCCGGCAGGAGGTGGCCAACCTGTTCGCGGGCTTCGTTCGCAAGCCAGCGCCAGAAGCGGGAGGTGTTCCGCCCATGGACATGATCACAGGCGGAGCCATTGTGCATGACCGCGATGCCTTCACCCCCATGGTGGCTCTCGAGCCCGGCACGATGCAGGAGCTGGGGCCGGGCGAGCAGGTGGAGTTCTCCGACCCGCCTGACGGCGGCAACAACTACCCCGATTTCATGCGACAGCAGCTGATGGCTGCCGCCGCTGGTGCGGGTCTGCCTTATGAGCTGATGACCGGCGACATGCGCGGGGTCAACGACCGCGTCATCCGGGTGGTGCTGAACGAGTTTCGCCGCCGCCTGGAGCAGCTGCAGTTTTCGGTTTACGTCCACCAGTTGTGTCGCCCGGTGCGGGCGGCCTGGATGGACATGGCATTTCTGGCTGGGGCGCTGGATCTGGAGGATTACACCCTCAACCGCCGTATGTACCAGCGTACACGCTGGGTGCCGCAGGGCTGGGCGTACATCCAGCCGGTTCAGGACGTCCAGGCCCGCATGCTTGAAGTCGCTGCGGGCTTCACCTCCCGCAGCGAGATGTGCCTGCGGTCAGGCACCGACGCCGAGATCGTCGATGAAGAGAACGCCACCGACATCGCTCGGGCGCATGCCCTGGGCCTCAAATACAACGGCTTGTCGGCGATTGATGACGAGCCTGATGACTCCGATGAGAAGGGGAAACAATGAGACCGTTGATGCCATTCCGCGTCTTCAACAAGGCCAAGGCCCTCCTGCCAGTCGAGGATGGGCATTGGTATTCGATTACCGCTGCGGCGCCGGAAGGTGATGCCGACTCGAAGGTCATCGAAGTCTATGTCTACGGCGAGATTGGTGCCTGGGGCATCACTGCCTACCAGTTCATCCAGGATCTCAAGGCAGTCGACGACGGTGTGTCGCCGGTCGTGGTGGCCTTTAACACCAACGGCGGCGACCTGTTCGAAGGTCTTGCCATCCATAACGCGCTGAGGCGATTGGGCGAGCGTTGTACCGGGCGGGTTGATGGCCTGGCCGCCAGTGCAGGCAGTGTGGCGGTCTGCGGCGCCCACCGGGTGATCATGCGCTCGAGCGACTTTCTGATGATCCACAACCCGTACACGTGGGTGGGGGGTGATGCCGAGGATCTTCGCCGGGTGGCGGATGTGCTCGATAAGGCCTTCGAGGCCATGATCGCGGCATACAAGGCCAAGGCGCCGAACATCGATGATGCGGAGTTGCGACGACTGATCAACGAGGAAAGCTGGCTTACGGCCTCGGAAGCTCTTGCGCTGGGGCTGGCCGATGAAGTCAGCACTGACGTGAAGGTCCAGGCATGCCTGGGGCAAGGTTCCACTATGGCGCGTTATCGGAACACCCCGCAGGCGTTGTTGGATGAGCTCAAGGCCAGCAAGGAGGAACCGGCTGCACCCGTTGAACCGGAACCCGAGGCCGAACCTGTCGCCTCGACGCCTACCGCAAGTGAGTCCGCGGCCTTGGCCTTGATGATCACCCAGGCCTGCAGCGCGGCCGGTATCAGCAACCTGGTCGAGCCGCTGATCGCCTCGACCAAGCTGGCGGACGAAGCCACGGTGCAGGCGGCGTTGACCCGCGCCAAGGCGGTGCGGGATCTCTGTGTTGCAGCCCGCCTGCCCGAGATGACCGGCGAGTACGTCCAGGCCGGCCTGGATGCAACCGCAGTTCGGGCGCGTCTGTTCGACAAGCTTGTAGGGGGAGGCAAGGGCTTCGAGATCGATAACAGCCTGCCTCCAGCTGATGACGCGCCGGAGAAGGTCCAGGCGAAAACCCCGAACCACAGCAGCATCTGGTCTGCCCGTCGGCAGGCCACCCAATCCCGTCCTGGCCGAGGAGCCTGACCATGAGTAACACCTACGTAGAGCCGGTTCATGCCGGCGAATTCCTGCTGTCCGAGGGCGCAGGCAAGATCTCCCGCGAAGTGATCGAACTGGCGCCCGGCGAAGCCCTGGTGGCAGGCCAGGTGCTCGGCCAGCTCACCGCCAACGGGCAATTCGCCCCGTACAGCCCCGAGGCCGAGGACGGCAGCGAGACGGCCAAGTGCATCCTGTTCGCTTCGGTCGCGTCCTCCGAGGTGGTGCGCCGTGGTCGTGCAGTCGTGCGCCTGGCTGAAGTGAGCGAGGCGTTGCTGACTGGCCTCGACCCCGACGGCGAGAAAGCCCTGGCGGCCCAGTTCATTATCGTTCGCTGACAGCGACTCACCTTCACCCTGACCCCGCCAAGTGCGGGGTTTTGCATTTCTGGAGGGCCTCATGGCCGACATTGATATTTTCGAAGACAACGCATTCTCCGTTCCAGCGCTCACTGCTGCGATCAACGAGCAACCGTTCGTGCCGGGTCGCTTGGCCGAACTGGGGCTGTTCGAGGAGGAGGGCGTCACCACCGTGACCGTCCAGGTAGAAAAGGACGGCGACACCCTGGCGTTGGTGCCAGCCGGTGAACGCGGCACGTCGGGGCTGGTGGTCAACGGCAGCAAGCGCATCCTGCTGCCCTTCAACACCGTGCACCTCCCCGAGCGTTTCGCTATCAAGGCGGATGAGATCCAGGGCATTCGTGCGTTCGGTGAGCAAACCGAGCTGCAGGCGGTACAGGACGTCGTCAACAAGCGGCTGGCAAAGGCCCGACGCCAGTTGGACGCGACCCACGAATTCCACCGTATGAGCGCCTTGAACGGCTATGTGCTGGATGCCGACGGCAGCACGGTGCTCCTCAATATCTTTGACCGTTTCGGCCTTCAGCCCATTGTCATCCCGATGGAGTTGTCCAACCCGGACACCAAAGTTCGGGTTAAGTGTGTGGACGCGCTGGATGCACAGGAGGAGGCGCTGGGCGCGACTACCACGTCGGGGGCGCGAGCCTTCTGCGGCAAGAACTTCTGGCGCGATCTGATCGAGCACAAGAGCGTCGTGAAAACTTACGAGGGTACCCAGTACGCTTCGGCGCTGCGTGCTGACGGCCGCGAGTCTTTCGAGTTCGGCGGTATCACCTGGGAGCGCTATCGCGGCAAGGTTGCGGGCATTTCGTTCGTGCACGACGACGAAGCCCGCCTCGTACCCGTGGGTGTGCCAGGGCTGTGCATCACCCGCTTCGCGCCGGCCGACTATATGGACACGGTCAACACCGAGGGGCTGCCGTACTACAGCCAGCTGGAAATGATGCCCTTCAAGAAGGGCGTGGCTGGTGAGGCGCAGTCGAACCCGCTGCACCTGGTGACCCGCCCCCGCGCCATCATCCGCTTGACGCGCTGACGATGTCCTTCCGTGAACTGCTGGACGACGTCGATGACACCGTGTTCGAGGTTCTTGGAGATCGCGCTCTGATCGAGGGGCGCGAGGTGCAGGGGATGTTCTCTGCGCCCTGGCTCCAGCCCAAGCTCGGCCAGATCCGAACGGCCCTGCGGGAGCCGCACCTGGTGATCCGGGGCGGCGACAACGCGGGGGTCGAAGCGAGGCAGCAGGTGTTCATCGATCTGCCGTCTGAGGATGGCGGTGGAAATTACACCATCGTGGCGTCCGAACCGGGCGGGGATGGACTGGTCACGCTTGTGTTGAGGAAAGCACCATGAGTGTTGGCAGCTACCACAAGCAGTCGGCCCTCGGCGGGATGATCTCGCTGAGGGTCGACCCACAGGACATGAAGGCCTTTCAGGACTTCGCGCAATTGTTCCCCAAGGCGGTTGCAGCAGCGCAGCGGCGAGCCATTAACAAGGTTCTCCGCTGGCTTCGGACTCACATCGCCCGCGATGTCGGCCGTCAAGAGCGCATTGCAATCGCTGCGGTGCGACAGCGTCTCAAGGCGTTCCCGGTCTCTAGCAATGGGCTGGGACGCCTGTGGTTTGGCATCAACCCCATCGAAGCAAGCCGGGCAGGCCGGCCGCGCCAAAGTCGCTCAGGGGTATCTGTGGCCGGGCGTCGCTATGAGGGCGCTTTCTTCAAGCGTGTCTACGGCGGTAGCCCTGACATCTGGATTCGTACAGCCAGCAAGCACTTCGACGCGAACGACTACCCCGACAGCGAAGTGTCGAGCGGTGGTGGTCGCAGATCCGGTTGGATCTCGGAGAACGACAGCCGCTTCCCTGTGGCCAAGGCGAAGATCTCGCTGGATGACACCCGGGCTCACTTCGAGAACTGGACCAAACAAGCGCATGAGCGCCTGCAGGTCGTCATGGAACAGGAAATGAACTTCGAGTTGCAGAAGTATTTGCGGAGGTCGGGCAATGGCTGACGATCCGATACCTCTCGGGCAGGTGTACACCGCGATAGAGGAACACATCAAGGAAGCGATCCCTGGTCTGGCCTATGTCGGGACCATGCCAGAGGGCATCAGGGCAATCTCGCCACCAGCAGTGGTCATCGAGTTGGCAGGGTTCGAAGCGGCAGAAAAGGACCCAGGCACCGGTGAGGTCGCGGTGGAAGCGCGGTTCGAAGCCCGCGTCATCGTTGGCCAAGAGGAGGCGAACTGCTTGCACGTGGCTGCATTCGTGGCTGCGCAGCTTACGGTGCTGCTGCGGATGCAGTCCTGGGGCCTGCCAGTGGAGTTTGCTGAATTTGTCCGTGCGGAGCGGGACTGGACTCGCCCTGAGCTGGATGGCTATGCCGTTTGGGTCGTGGAGTGGGTGCAGGTTATCTATCTCGGCGTCGAGGAATGGCCATGGCCTAACCAGCCGCCTGGCGGTTTGGTGTTTGGCTTCAGCCCTGATACTGGTCCCGGCAGCGAACATCAGTACCAGGCACCGGAGGACATGGCATGAGTTACACGTCCGCCCAGCATGACCGCATGTTGGCCTGCTTGGTGATTCCCTGCACGGTGGTGGCTGTCGACTTGGCGGCGGCCCGGGTGCGGGTCTCGGATGGCGGCAACTGGACGAGCGCCTGGGTTCGCTGGCACGCGCAGGCCGCTGGCAATGCCCGTCACTGGCGGTCGCCGAGCTTGGGCGAGCAGGGGGTGCTGGTCAGCCCGAGCGGCGAGCCGGCGCAGGGCACCTTCGTGCCGGGCTTGTACGGGAATGCCGGTGATCAGCCGGACAACCGCGACCATGTCGAGGTTTGGCGCTTCGATGACGGTGGTTCCCTGGTCTACGACTGGGCGGCCAGCAGTTACACCATCAAGGTGCCGTCAGGCACGGTGACCATTGAGGTGGGAGGTTCCAAGGCGGTGCTCACCGGCGACGCCATCACAGCTGAATCGGCGAGCATCACGCTCACCGGTAACGTCAGGATCGTAGGGCCGCTGCAGGTCACAGGCGACATCAACGGTGGCGGCCGGATCATTGATACGGCCGGCAACACGGCCAACCACAAACACTGAGTCGAGCCCGCAAATGCGGGCTTTTTTGTATCTGGAGGAAGCATGGCCAAAGCAGAGAAAGAGGCTCCCGCAGAGGGCGCGGGGCAGGAAATCACCGCAGTGCCGGACCCGGTCCAGCCGGTCACCTTTCGGGATAAGGACTACAAGGAGCGCGTGCTGCTCATGCCGAACTTTCGGGAGTTGCGGGTCACGCGGGCTCGGGTGGTGGTGATGGGAGATGACTCGGAGGCCATTGCTTTCCTGCGTAAGCGTCCCGACTTCGAGCAGCAGCAGGGATAGGCCCATGATCGGACTGGATCGCCGCACGGGGCTGCCGCTGTCCGGCACGGCCCATTTGAAACAGTCCGTTGAGGACATCCTGACGACCCCCGTCGGCAGCCGCCGTATGCGGCCTGAGTACGGCAGCAGTCTGCGCCGCTATGTCGACTTGCCGGTGAACGATGGCTGGAAAAGCGCGGTGCAGGCAGAGGTAGCGCGTGCCCTTGGGCGCTGGGAGCCACGTTTGAAGCTGGAGCGGGTACGCGTCACCGCGGTGGTCGGCGGGCAAATCACGCTGTCGCTCACCGGCGCCTACCTCGGTGACAGCGTCGTATTGGAGGTGAGTGCATGAGCGCAATTGACCTGTCCCAGCTGCCAGCGCCGCAGGTGCTGGAAGACTTGGACTATGAGGCGCTGTATCAAGCCGACTTGGCCACCTTCCGTGCGCACATGGGCGACAACTGGAGCGCGGCGCTTGAAAGCGACCCGGTGACCAAGCTGCTGGAGGTCGGCGCCTACCGCAAGCTGCTCAACCGTTCGCGGATCAACGACGCGGCCAAGGCGCTGCTGCTGGCCTTTGCCCAAGGCTCCGACCTCGACCAGCTGGCCGCCAATGTCAGTTTGTCGCGCCTGGTGGTTCAGGCTGAGGATCGGACAGCGGTGCCACCGGTACCGGCGGTGCTGGAGGAGGACGACGCCCTGCGCGAGCGGGTGCAGCTGGTTTATGAAGGGCTGACCACGGCCGGTCCCCGTAACAGCTACATCCTGCACGCACGCAACGCCTCCGGCCTGGTGGCCGATGCCACGGCTGAGAGCCCGTCACCGGCGGTCGTGCATGTCACGGTGTTGGCTCTGGAGGGGAACGGCACGGCCTCGGCCGAGCTGCTGGCCACGGTGGACGCCTACCTGAGCGACGACGACGTGCGGCCGGTGGCGGATCGGGTGGTGGTGCAGAGCGCTGAAATTCTGCCGTTTCAGATCAACGCCAAGCTTTATATGGCGAGCACCGGCCCGGAAAGCGAGGGCGTGCTGGAGCAGTGCAGGGCGCGCCTGACGGCATGGATGAACCCCCGGCGTCGGCTCGGGGTAGAGGTGGCCCGCTCGGCGGTCGACGCCCAGCTGCATATCGACGGGGTGCGCCGCGTGGAGCTGATCGGGTGGTCTGATATCCGCCCGAGCAAGTCGCAAGCGGCCTGGTGCACGGGGATTACCGTCGAGCGGGGTGATTGATGAGCAGCTTACTCCCGCTCAATCGCACGCCTCTGGAGAGCGCGCTGGAAGCCGCCGCCGACGAAGACTTGGCCATCATGCTGCGCCGTCTCTACAACCCCGACACCTGTCCGGCCCGCCTTCTGTACTTGCTGGCCTGGGCATGGTCGGTCGACCGCTGGGACGATCGGTGGTCAGAAGCGGTCAAGCGCTCGGTCATTCGCTCGTCGTTTTACGTGCACGCGCACAAGGGCACCATCGGCGCGCTGCGCCGGGTGGTCGAGCCGTTCGGTTACCTGATCGAGGTGGTCGAGTGGTGGCAGACGGTGCCCAAGGGCGTGCCGGGCACGTTTGCGCTCAAGGTCGGCGTGGCTGAGGAGGGAATCAGCGAAGAAACCTATCAGGAACTGTCGGCGCTGATTGATGACGCCCGTCCGGTCAGCCGGCATATGACCGGCCTGGCCATCAGCCTGGAAACCGCCGGCACCCTTTGCCTCGCCACGTCCGTCTACGACGGCGACGAATTGGACGTGTACCCGCCGCAAGCGGTTGACCTGGTGGTCGCCGGCGAGATTGGCCGAGGCGGCCGCGATCACACTATTGACTATCTGGACGTTAACCATGGTTGACCAGACTTCACAGTTTTACGCGATCCTGACCAACGTCGGGGCTGCGAAGCAGGCTAACGCGGATGCCCTCGGCGTCCCTTGGACTTTCACTCACATGGCGGTCGGCGATGCCAACCCGACCGGCCTGGAAAATCCGCCGCACCCGCTGCCGGTGGCCACGCAAACGACGTTGCTCAATGAGTGGCGCCGGGCGCCCCTCAACCAATTGAAGGTCGACCCGAACAATGCGGCGATCATCATTGCCGAGCAGGTCATTCCGGCCGACGTGGGAGGGAAGTGGATTCGGGAAATCGGCTTGTATGACGCCGCCGGCGACCTGGTGGCGGTGGCCAACTGCGCGCCGACGTTCAAGCCGCTGCTGAGTCAGGGGTCAGGCCGCACCCAAGTGGTACGGCTGAATCTGCTCGTCAGCAATGCCAGCAACGTTCAGCTGAAAATCGACCCGTCGGTGGTGCTGGCAACGCGTGAGTACGTTGACAGCCGGCTTACTGAGGAAATCAGCAAGCTCGACAACAAGCAGTCAGTACGCGCCGCCACCACGGCCAACATCACGTTGTCGGGGCTGCGCACGGTCGACGGTGTTGTATTGGCAGCCGGCGACCGGGTGCTGGTCAAGAACCAGACGCAGGCCAAGGACAACGGCTTGTATGTTGTGGCGTCCGGGGCCTGGTCGCGTTCCTCGGATGCGGACATCAGCGCCGAGGTAACGCCGGGATTGGTGGTGGCGGTTGAGCAGGGCACGACCCTGGCCGATACCATCTGGCAGCTGATCACCGATGCCCCGATTGTGCTGGGCACCACGGCGCTTACTTTCCGCGACATTACCGATGGTTTCGCCCGCCTTATGTCGCCGGCATTCACCGGTACACCCACCACCCCGACGCCTGCGCAGTTCGACACGACGCCGGTAGTGGTAAACGCCGCGTTTGTGAAGCGCATGGGGGTGGAGTATGCCGGCTATTCGAACTATTCAGTTTCGACCGCCCTGGCGCTTTCTGAGGTCGGTAAGCTGGTGGCCTTTGCCAATGCGGCCACGCCGATGACGGCCACGCTGCCGACGGGTGGCACCATCACGCCAGGCGCTACGGTAACGCTGCTGTGCGGTCAAGGTACGCTCACGGTAACCGCCGCTGCAGGCGATTCGATTGATGCGGTGGGTGTGCCCGGCGACGTTGTCATGGGCCAGGGCGATACGGCTGAATTCATTCGCAACGGTTCCCTCTGGCGCCTTATCGGCGGCACGGTGTTGCTGCGCTACTCGGCCATCATGCAAGGCGAAAACTGGGTAACCCCGCCGCAATTCGATAACACCAAGAAGCTGGCTACCGCCGAATTTGTGCAGCGCGCATTGGGCAGCTTTTCGGGTGCGGTGACGTATGGCGCTAACGTCACGTTGACCAAGACCGATGTCGGTAAGGTCATTCGTTTGTCGGGTACGGGATTCACGGTGACCCTGCCATTGGTCTCTACGCTGGTGGAAGGTGCCTCGCTAGCTATTCAGCACTCCGGCACCTCGGGCACTCAAACGGTGGTGGTACAGGGTGGTGACGTCATCGACCCAGGCGCAGGCCTGGTTACGTCACTCACGTTGAACATGGGCGATACCGCAATATTGGCGCGTGCGGGCGGCAGTTGGGCACTGATCAGCGGTAGCGCCGCGCTCAGTTATGTGGATCGGCCCACCCTGGCGCAGTTCGACAGCAGCCGCCAGCTGGCCACAACCGAGTTTGTGCAGCGGGCCTTGGGTAGCCTCAGTGGCTCCACCAGCATTTCCGCGAGCCGCACGCTTACCGCTGCAGATATCGGTAAGCGCATCGAGCTGGCGAACGGCGTTACCGTCACGCTGCCGGATACCTCGACAGTGCCTCAGGGTGCGGCGGTTTTGATTTCAGCAGGCCCAACGGCGACCACGGCGCGCGTTACTGTTGCCGCCAGCGATCAGTTGGCAATGAACAACCTGTCAATGGCCTTGCCCTACACGCTCGCCGCCGGGGGGGACTTCCTGGCTATTCGAGAATCCAACGTATGGCGCTGCCACTTTGGTACTGAGCCGCTGCGCAACTCGCCGTTGTTCGCCGCCTCTTTCTCGGTCTCGGGTTACTCCAAGATGCCCAATGGCGATATCGAGATGTGGGGCCTGACTGGCGGCTCGGCGCCGGGCGCGGTCACTCCGGTGACCTTCCCAATGGCATTCCCTAACGCGTGCCATAACATCCAGATGACCTATGTGGATTCTGGCACGCAGTCACCCGCCAGCCGTGGCGGCCCTGTCCAGGTGGGTAGCTACTCCAAAACAGGGTTCAACTACTCGCACTCTGGCAGTAGCAGTTCCGCCCAGCATTTCTGGCGTGCCAAAGGCAACTAAGGGGGTTGTATGAAGGTTTATTTTGCGCCGGATGGTGGGTTTTACAGCCTCGACTTTCAGGGCTTTGTTCCGGCTGGATCGGTCGAGGTGACCGAAGTCGATTACAAGGCGCTGCAGGCCGGCCAGTTACAGGGCAAATGGATCGTGGCCAACGACCAGGGTTACCCGGTGCTGCAGGCGCCCGAGGAGTCGCCAGGCTATCTGGCCTCGGTTGAGCGCAGTTGGCGTGACATGCAGCTGGCGGCCACCGACGGGCTGGTGGTTCGCCACCGTGATGAGCTGGAGGCGCAGGCCGAAACCACATTGACCTCGGCGCAGTATGCCGAGCTACAAGCGTTTCGCCGCGCCCTGCGCGATTGGCCTGATTCGGGAGATTTCCCGCTGATTGAGCATCGTCCGGGCGGCCCGGCCTGGCTCGCTGAGCAAACCTAAGACGCCCCGCACTGACGGGGCGTTTTCTATTCCGCTGTACCACCTGGCCCTGCACTGCGGGGCCTTTTCATATCTGGAGTAAACATGGCTGGATTCTTTCACGGCGTTACCGTAACGAACGTCGACACCGGCGCACGCACCATCGCCCTGCCGTCGTCCTCGATCATCGGCCTCGTTGATACCTTCACCCCTGGACCTGACGCCACGGCCAAAGCTAACGACCTGGTCATGATCACCAGCGAGCGCGAGGCAGTGGCCGCCTTCGGTGCAGATTCGGCGATTACCAAGGCCTGCCGGGCGATCTACACCCGCGCCAAGGCAGTGATCGTCGCCTGCGGCGTGGCCAAGGTGGCCGACGCGGCCGCGCAGACTTCGGCAATCATCGGCGGCGTACTGGCCGACGGCACCCGTACTGGCATGCAGGCACTGCTGGACGGTAAAAGCCGCTTCAACGCTCAGCCGCGGCTGCTGGTGGCACCCAAGCACACCGCCACCCAGGCGGTCGGCACCGCGCTGGTGGCCCTGGCCGACAAGCTGCGGGCTATCGCCATCATCGACGGCCCCGGCACCACCGACGAGGCGGCCATGGCCTATGCGGGCGAGTTCGGCGCCAAGCGCGCTTACATGGTCGACCCGGGCGTGAAGTACTGGGACACCGCCGCCGAGGCGACGGTGGACGCGCCGGCGTCGGCCTGGGTGGCTGGCCTGTTTGCCTGGACGGACAGCGAGTACGGTTTCTGGGCCTCGCCGTCGAACAAAGAGTTCGTCGGCATCACCGGTACCACCCGTTCGGTGGAGTTCTTGGATGGCGACGACACTTGCCGGGCCAACCTGCTGAACAACGCCAATATCACCACCATCATTCGCGACGACGGCTACCGCCTGTGGGGCAACCGCACGCTGTCGAGCGATCCGAAATGGGCGTTCGTCACCCGCGTGCGCACGATGGATATCGTCATGGACGCGATCCTGTACGGCCACAAGTGGGCGGTAGATCGCTCGATCACCGCGACCTACGTCAAGGACGTGACCGAGGGGCTGCAGGCCTTCATGCGCGACCTGAAGAACCAGGGCGCAATCATCAACTTCGAGGTGTACGCCGACACCGAGCTGAACACAGCCAGCCAGCTGGAGCAGGGCAAGGTGTACTGGAACATCCGCTTCACCGATGTGCCGCCGGCCGAGAACCCGAACTTCCGCGTCGAGATCACCAATCAATGGCTGACCGAAGTCCTCGACTCGGCCGCATAAGGAGCGCTTCACATGGCAATGATTCCCGAAACCCTGGCCAACCTGAACCTGTTCGTCGACGGCATCAGTTTCCAGGGCGACGTACCCAGC
>NZ_VZII01000060.1 GCF_009391885.1 Pseudomonas sp. MN1F
CGCCGTGGATGCCTTGGGTGACGGCTTCCGGCAGGTTGCCGCCGTGGATGCCTTGGGTGACGGCTTCCGGCAGGTTGCCGCCATGGATACCTTTGCTGATGCTGGATTTGCTCGACATATTAAGAAGCTCCTTGAGAGTGGATCAATGCGTGCTGCTCATTGATCCTGCGTCCTTCCAAAGCTCCGCTACAGCCTGTACGCCTACCCTTGGACGATTCCCATGGTCTCATCACGGTGCAGCGCTACCTGGCGGATCGACAGGCGCAGCTCCGCCGACAGCACACGCTTGGCCACGCCTTCGGCCAGCTCGCCAAGCTTGTCGTGGTAACCCAGCTTGCCATGGCCATCCGGGCGCAGCACGCCCTGCCCGATCAGGGTCTGGATGAAGTGGCGGAACAAGGTCTTGTCGAAGAACTCCGGGGCATTCAGGCCATGCAGGATCGACAGGCGCTGGGCCATCATCACGCACAGGTCTTCCAGCTCTTCGGCGCTGAGGGTGTTCTGCCCACTGTTGAGCAGCAGCGAAGTGGCCATGTAGAAACGCTGCAAGGTCTGGGTGATGGTGCGGGCGAGCAGGGTCAGCAGCACGAACTGGCGTGAGCTCGGTGCCGGGCGCATGTACAGGTCGTTCTCATGGCGCAGCAGGCCTTGTTCCACCAGTGCCGCCAGCCACTGGTCGATCACCTCGTCCAGTTGCTCCGGCGCCCAGCGCAGGAACAGTTCGGCTTGCAGGTAGGGATACAGCGCATGCACGTACTGGCCCAGCAGTTCGCGGCTCATGCGCGAGCTACTGAGGAAGAAACTCGCCAGCAGGGCGGGCAGGGCGAAGATGTGCAGGACGTTGTTGCGGTAATAGGTCATCAATACCGCGTTGGCCTCATCCAGGTAGAGAATGCGGCCCAGGGCGTCCTTCTGCTCGGCCAGCAGGTCCATGCCGCGCACGTGCTCGATCAGCGCCAGGCCGTCGCCTTCGGGCAAGGTGGTGTGCTCGGAGTAAGGCACCTGGCGCAGCAAGGCCAGGTACAGGTCGAGCACGCGGGTGAGGGCGCGCTCGTCCAGCGCCAGGCGGCTGGTGGAGAGCAGGGCCAGCGCCACCAGGTTGACCGGGTTGACCGCTGCTGCCTCATTGAGGTGGCGGGCAACGGTTTCGCCCAGGCGGGTGGTGGCATCATTCAGCCAGGCTGGTCGGAACTGCGGGCCCAGCTCCTGCTCGCGCCAGCCGGGTTGTTGCTCGTCGAGGAAACCGGCCAGGCGGATCGGCTCGCCGAAGTTGACGTAGACCTGGCCGAAGCGCTGCTTCAGTGCACCGAAAACCTTGAAGATGTCGAAGATCGACTCCTTCTTCTTGCTTGCCCCACGCAGTTCGCCGAGGTAAGTACGGCCCTCCAGCACCCGCTCGTAGCCGATGTATACCGGCACGAATACGATCGGCGTGCGCGACGAGCGCAGGAAGCTGCGCAAGGTGATCGCCAGCATGCCGGTACGCGGCTGCAGCATGCGCCCAGTGCGCGAACGGCCACCTTCGACGAAGTACTCGACTGGGAAGCCCTTGGTGAACAGGGTGTGCAGGTATTCATTGAACACTGCGGTGTACAGCGGATTGCCCTTGAACGTGCGGCGCATGAAGAAGGCGCCGCCACGGCGCAGCAGGCCCCCGATCACCGGCATGTTCAGGTTGATGCCGGCCGCGACGTGCGGCGGCGTCAGGCCATTGCGGAACAGCAGGTACGACAGCAGCAGGTAGTCGATGTGGCTGCGGTGGCAGGGCACGTAGATCACTTCATGGCCCGGGGCGATGCCCTGCACCTGCTCGATGTGGTTGACCTTGATGCCGTCGTAGATCTTGTTCCAGAACCAGCTCAGCACCACTTCCAGGAAGCGGATCGCGGTGTAGGTGTAGTCCGAGGCGATCTCGTTGCCATAGCGCAGCGCCTGGGCTTCGGCCTTGGCCACGGGCATGTTCTGGCGCTGGGCTTCGTCGGTGATGGCCTGGCGGACCAGGGGCGCATGCACAAGGCCCTTGACCAGGTTGCGGCGGTGCGAGAGGTCGGGGCCGATCACTGCGGTCTTGAGGTTGCGAAAGTGCACGCGCATCAGGCGCTGGGCCATGCGCACAGTGCGCTCGTGGCCCTTGTTGTGTTGCACCAGTTCGCGCAGGTGGATCGGCGCGGAGAACTGCACGCGGGTCTTGCGCCCCAGGATCAGCACGGTCAGCAGCCGGCGCAGGCGCCCGGTCACTGCCCAGCTGTCGGCGAACAGCAATTTCCATGGGCTGTTTTCACTGGCCGGCGTCTGCCCCCAGAACACACTGACCGGAATGATCTGCGCATCTGTCTCGGCATGTTGGCTGACGGTGGCAATCAGGCGCTCCAGGGTGGGCGGGGCACCGCGCTTGTCGTGGCGGCCGAGCCAGTCCGGGTCCGGCGTCAGGTAGAAGAACGCGGCAGGTTCTTGCAGCGGGCCGACGGCCACCGGCAGCACCGGGCGCGGCAGCCCCGCTTTGGTGCATTCACGGTCGAGTACTGCCAGGTCGGTGAGCGATGGCGAGGGCAGGGCATAGAAGACCGGGCGGCTGCGGTCGAGCTTGAGGGGCAGGGACGACTGGTTGATGGTCTCGGAGCGCACCCACAGGTATATCAGGCGACGCAGGGCGCCGAAGATCAGGCGGCGCAGGGGGGAACGGGTCATGGGGTGAGTGCCCTGGGAATGAATTTCAGAGAATAGACAGCCATTTAGTCTGCCGTATCGGCGCAAGTTCAGCAAAATTCGGTAAATAGCGCGACGGTCATGAAAATTCTTTGTTCTGTGTCATATACTCGGCCTGCCACTTGCAGGATATTTCGGCAAGCGGCGTCGACATAGGGAGGACACCCTGTGTCTACAAGGCGATCTTCACAATAAAAATCCGGAGTAGTTCAGATGTCGTCTCGTGAGACTGGGAATGTTAAGTGGTTCAACGATGCCAAAGGTTATGGCTTCATTCAGCGCGAAGGTGGTGCGGATGTTTTCGTCCACTATCGGGCGATCCGCGGTGAGGGGCATCGTACCCTGGTCGAAGGGCAGCGGGTGGAATACGCCTGCGTGCAGGGCCAGAAAGGCCTGCAAGCCGAGGACGTAGTCGGGCTCTGAGCCTCTAGCTGTAAGCTTCAAGCTGCAAGCGACCGTGTGCTTGCAGCCTGATGCAATCCTTCTTGAAGCTTGCCGCTTAAAGCTTGCAGCTCAAGAAGTACGCCAGGTGATTTCCTCTTCACCGTCGGCGCTGATGCGGATCCAGCGATCGGCATCTTCCTCTCCGTCTTCCTCGACCCAGCCACCCGGCGCGCAACGCACCTCGACGTTCAGCGCGGCGAACGCGGCGCGGGCGCAGGCGACGTCATCGGCCCATGGGGTCTGGTCGCTTTCCAGGTAAAGGCTGTTCCATTTCCCTACAGCCTTGGGTAACCAGGTGACCGGAATGTTACCGGCCTGGCATTTGAAGGTCTGACCTTTCTGCTTCCATTCGCTGCACGAGCCGATTGCCTGGCTGAGCCACTCGGCAATTTGCTTGTGGTCGACGTCGGCGTCCTTCAGGTAAATCTCGATATCGGGTTGGCGCATAAGGGCTCCGGATGTGCTCAGTGCTGGCGCACAAAATAGTCATAACGCATGGAAACCGTCACCTCGAACGGCTCGGGCTGGTCGATCACCCGGGCGCGCTTCTCGGCGCTGGCGCGCCAGCCGTGCGGGGTCATCGCCAGCAGGTCGGCACGGGCCTTGGGTGCGGCCAGGCTCAGGCGGAACTCGAGGGTTTCGCTGTGGGCGTGGGCCATGCCTTCGGGCACCAGGGCCAGGTGCTTGTCATCGGCGTAGGGGCGCACTTCATCGTAGAGCACTTCGCGCAGCTCCATCAGGTGGCCGCTGGTCGGGCCCACGCGCATCAGGCCGCCACCGGGGCTGAGCAGGCGCTTGGCCTCGTCCCAGTCCAGTGGGCTGAACACGCTGGCGATGAACTGGCAGCTGGCATCGGCCAACGGCACGCGGGCCATGCTGGCGACCATCCAGGTAACCTCGGGCGCGCGGCGGCAGGCGCGCTTGACCGCCTCGCGGGAGATGTCCAGGGCATAGCCATCGGCGGCCGGCAGGGCCTGGGCGATCTGGGCGGTGTAGTAACCTTCACCGCAACCGATGTCCAGCCAGGCACCGGGCTGGCGCTCGGCGGCAAGCTCGGCCAGGCGGCGAGCCACCGGGGCATAGTGGCCGGCGTCGAGGAAGTCGCGGCGGGCTTCGACCATGGCCTGGTTGTCGCCTGGGTCACGGCTGTTCTTGTGCTGCACCGGCAGCAGGTTCAGGTAACCCTGGCGGGCGCGGTCGAAACGGTGGCCGGCCGGGCACACCACGCCGTTGTCGAGCCGCGACAGGGCTGCCTGGCAGAGGGGGCAGGCGAGCATCAGGCGAGCAACCGGACCAGGGTCTGGTAGTAGATTTCGGTCAGCAGGTCGAGGTCGCTGGCCAGGATCCGCTCGTCGACCTGGTGGATGGTGGCGTTGACCGGGCCAAGCTCGACCACCTGGGTGCCCATGGTGGCAATGAAGCGGCCATCGGAGGTGCCGCCGCTGGTCGACGGCTGGGTGTCGCGGCCAGTGACGCCCTTGATGCTGGCCGACACGGCGTCGAGCAGTTCGCCCGGTTCGGTGAGGAACGGCAGGCCCGACAGTGCCCAGTCGACCGACCAGTCCAGCGCGTGCTTGTCGAGGATCGCCGAAACCCGCGCCTGCAGGCCTTCAACGGTCGATTCGGTGGAGAAACGGAAATTGAACAGCGCGGTCAGTTCGCCCGGGACCACGTTGGTGGCGCCGGTGCCGGAGTTGAGGTTGGAGATCTGGAAGCTGGTCGGCGGGAAGAACGCGTTGCCCTCGTCCCAATGCTCGGCAGCCAGTTCCGCCAGGGCCGGGGCGGCCAGGTGGATCGGGTTGCGTGCCAGGTGCGGATAGGCCACGTGGCCCTGCTTGCCGCGCACGGTCAGCTTGGCGCCGAGCGAGCCGCGACGGCCGTTCTTGACCACGTCACCGAGCAGGGTGGTGCTCGACGGCTCGCCGACGATGCACCAGTCCAGGCGCTCGTTGCGTGCTTTCAGGCGCTCGACCACGGCCTTGGTACCGTGGTGGGCCGGGCCTTCCTCGTCACTGGTGATCAGGAAGGCGACCTTGCCGCGATGGTTCGGGTAGTCCTGCACGAAGCGCTCGCTGGCGATCACCATCGAGGCCAGGCTGCCTTTCATGTCGGCGGCGCCGCGGCCGCAGAGCATGCCGTCGGCGTCGATCAGGGCCTCGAACGGCTCGTGCTGCCACTGCTGCACCGGGCCGGTGGGGACCACGTCGGTGTGGCCGGCGAAGCACAGTACCGGGCCGTCCTGGCTACCGTGGGTAGCCCAGAAGTTGTCGACGTCTTCAAAGCGCATCGGCTCCAGCTGGAAGCCCACGGCGCCCAGGCGGTTCATCATCTGCGCCTGGCAGTCGGCATCGACGGGGGTGACCGAGGGGCGACGGATCAGGTCGCAGGCCAGTTGAAGGGTAGGCGAGAGCTCGGCAGGGGCCGTCATGGGGGACTCCGGGGCAAGGCAAGGCGGGGAAATCTGAGGGGCGTTATCTTATATCAAACAGAGGGGTCTTGGGGGCGCAAAGCGCCCCCGCAATCTCAAGCCTGTTGTGCTTCGGCGGCCTTCTCGACCGGCTTGGGCAGCGACGACAGAAACGCCATCACCAGTGCAGCCACATACGGTAGCGACTGCACCAGCAACATCGCCACCCAGAAGCGCATGTCCGAACTCGGCAGCCCCTGTACCAGGAAAATGCCCAGCGCCGCGCCCCACAGCAGCAACATGATGAACAGTTCTTCCCGCGCTTCGGAAATCGCCACCAGCAAGCCATGGCTGTCGGCATTTTTCGGCGTCCGGAAGAACGGCATGCTGCTGGTGAAGAACCCGTACAGCACCGCCTTGGCGATGGTGTGCGACAACGCCAGCCCCGCCAGTGCCGCAGCAAAGGCATCCTTGAGGTTCACCCCCACCGCGCGGCGGTAGAGGAAGATGATCTTGCCGACCTTGAAGAAGAACAGCGCCAGCGGTGGGATGGCGAAGATCATCAGCGGCGGGTCGACCCGGTGCGGCACGATGATCATCGCCGCCGACCACAGCAGTGCGCCGACGGTGAAGAAGATGTTCATGCCATCGGCAACCCACGGCAGCCAGCCGGCCAGGAAGTGATAACGCTGGCCACGGGTCAGCTCGCTGCCCTTGCCGCGCAGCAGGGCGCTGGCGTGGTGCTTGATGATCTGGATGGCGCCGTAGGCCCAGCGGAAGCGCTGCTTCTTGAAGTCGATGAAGGTATCGGGCATCAGGCCCTTGCCATAGCTGTTGTGGGCGTAGGCGGCCGACAAGCCTTTCTCGAACACCCGCAGGCCCAGTTCGGCATCTTCGCAGATGCACCACTCGGCCCAGCCCAGCTCTTGCAGAACGCTGCGCCGGGTCATGGTCATGGTGCCGTGCTGGATGATCGCGTCACGGTCGTTGCGGGTGACCATGCCAATGTGGAAGAAGCCCTTGTATTCGCTGTAGCAGAGCTTCTTGAAGGTGCTTTCGTTCTGGTCGCGGTAATCCTGTGGCGACTGCACCACGGCGATCTTCGGGTCGGCGAAGTGCGGCACCATGTGCTTGAGCCAGTTGCGGTCGACGCAGTAGTCCGAGTCGATCACCGCGATCACTTCGGCGTCCTTGGCAGTGTGCGGGATCAGGTAGTTCAGCGCGCCGCCCTTGAAGCCGGCCAGGGGTGCGACATGGAAGAACTTGAAACGCTCGCCGAGCTTCTCGCAGTGGGCCTTGAGCGGCTCCCACACGGCCGGGTCCTTGGTGTTGTTGTCGATCACCAGCACTTCATAGTCCGGGTAATCCAGCGCGGCGAGGGCGTCGAGGGTCTGTTTGACCATCTCCGGTGGCTCGTTGTAGCACGGCACATGCACCGACACCTTGGGCCGGTAGGCGCTGTCGCCCTGCACCGGCAGGAATTCGCGCCGGCGCTTGTGGATCCACACCGCCTCGGCCAGCTCGTGGGCCTCGGTCATCAGCACGATGAACACGCCCAGCGCGCCGAGCGCCAGCAGCACGCCGACGGTCAGGCTGAACCAGGTGCTGTATTGTTGGCTGTAGTCATAGGCGATCCACACCAGCACCGATCCGCACAGGAAGGTGATGAACGTGAGGAAGGTGCGGCCGCGCTGGCGCAAGGCCGAGCCGTCGATCAGCAGCACGGCCAGGGCGATCATCGCCAGCACCACCGAAGCGACCGCCAATGCCCGCCACTGCGGGATCGCCACCACCGGCCCTTCGAAGTTGAACTTCTGCTGGCGCTCGGCGTTGTATACGCCCCAGTAGGCGCCTACCGAGCCTTCGTCGTTGGCCTTCCACGGCTGGTCGTAGGCCTCGATGACGAAGTAGTTGTAGCCACGGCGGTTGAGGGTGTTGACCAGGGTGCGCAGGTAGATGGCCTGGTCGGCCTGGGTGGCGTCGGCGCCGCCGCGCATGCGGCCGTTGCTTGGCCAGCCGACTTCCGACAGCAGCAGCGGTTTGTGCGAGAACTGGTGACGCAGCTCGCGGGCGCGGTCGAGGACGAACTGTACCGAGTCTTTCATCGGCACGAACTCCCAGTACGGCAGGATGTGCGCGGCAATCAGGTCGACGTGCTTGGCCAGTTCCGGGTGTTCCTTCCAGATGTGCCACTGCTCGCTGGTGGTGACCGGTACCTTGACGGCGGCGCGTACGCGATCGAGGTACTGGATCAGCTCCTCGGGCGTGACTTCTTCGCGGAACAGCGCTTCGTTGCCGACCACCACCCGCACCACACTGCGTGAGTGGTTGGCCAGCTCGATGCCTTTTTCGATCTCGCGTTCGTTGCGTTCCAGGTCCTTGCTGATCCAGATGCCCAAGGTCACCCGCAAGCCGAATTCTTCGGCCAGCCGCGGGATTTCGGCCTGGGTGCCTTCGACGGTATAGATACGAATGTTGTCGGTGAGCTTGTTCAGCTGCTCCAGGTCCTGGCGTATCTCGTCATCGCTGGGGTATTGGCCCTTTTGCGGGCTCTCCCCAAGGCGGAACGGCGAATACGAGAAACCGGAGATCTGTTCCGGCCAGGCAGGTGCGGAGACTGGGCGATTGATCAGCGCCCAGAACCCGGTGAACAGCGCGGCGATGGCCAGGACCACCACCAGGTTGAGGCCGAATTTGCGAGATGACATTGTGGTCCGATTCTGTCCAAGTGATAGGACATTAAAGCAGTAATGGTAGGGTGTTTCCTAACGATGGAGGTCAGAGCGACCATTGGCCTATAATGCGCGCCGCTTTTTCGGGTACGCGCTTTCGGGGTAGGAACATGAGCACAGAAGATCCACGCTTTGCCGGCGTTGCCCGGCTGTATGGCGACGAGGGCCTGCAGCGCCTGCGCAATGCCCATGTGGCAGTCGTCGGCATCGGCGGGGTCGGCTCGTGGGCGGCCGAAGCGTTGGCGCGCAGTGGCGTGGGCGAGATCACCCTGTTCGACCTGGACGACGTCTGTGTCAGTAACACCAACCGCCAGGCCCATGCCCTGGAAGGCCAGGTGGGGCGGCCCAAGGTCGAGGTGATGGCAGAGCGCCTGCGGGCGATCAACCCGGCGATCACGGTGCACGCCGTGGCGGATTTCGTCACCCGCGAAACCATGGCCGAGTACATCACCGAAGGCATGGATGCGGTGATCGACTGCATCGACAGCGTGATGGCCAAGGCCGCGCTGATCGCCTGGTGCCGGCGCCGCAAGATCGCCATCGTCACCACCGGGGGGGCGGGCGGGCAGATCGACCCGACGCAGATCCAGGTCGGCGACCTCAACAAGACCTTCAACGACCCGCTGGCTTCGCGGATGCGCTCGACCCTGCGCCGGGATTACAACTTCTCGCGCAATACCAGCCGCAACTATGGCGTACCGTGCGTGTTTTCCAGCGAGCAGCTGCGTTATCCGAAGGGCGATGGCAGTGTCTGCCTGCAGAAGAGTTTTGTCGGTGAAGGCGTGCGCCTGGACTGCGCGGGGGGCTTTGGTGCGGTGATGATGGTGACTGCGACCTTTGGCATGGTTGCGGCGAGCAAGGCGATCGAAAAACTGGTGGCGGGCGCGCGGCGGCCTTCCGAGCGGGTCAAGCCCGAATAATTGCGCTGCCTGCTTCGCGGGTAAACCCACGGAGCAGGCGACATTGATCAGCGGGTGCTGGCCAGCTCAGCCATCCGCAACAACACCGCATGCAGCCCATTGCTGCGCGATGGCGACAGTTGCCGTTCCAGCCCCAGCTGGGTGAACCACCCGTGCAGATCCAGCCCGGCCAGTTCCGCACTGGCCAACCCCTGAACCCGCACCAGCAGCAGCGCCAGCAGCCCGCGCAACAACCGCGCATCGCTGCCAGCCTTGAAGTGCCACTGCCCATCGGCCTGTTCAGCCACCAGCCACACCAGGCTTTCACAGCCGTGCACCCGGTTGCTCTCGGCCTTGTCCGCCTCGCTCAGCGGCTCCAGCCTGTCGCCCCATTGCATCAGCAGCCGCGCACGCTGTTCCCAGCCGCGTGCCTGTTCAAAGCTTTCCAGCGCATGCTGGGCCGGCAAAGGCAAATTCATCGCAGCAACTCCAGGCCTTGGTCCAGCGCCGCGAAGAAGCGTTGCAGGTCGTCACTATCGTTATACAGCCCCAGCGACACCCGAATCGCCCCGTCCAGCCCCCGGCCCTTGAGTAGCGGCATCGCGCAGTGATGCCCCGCGCGTACGGCAATGCCTTGCTCGGTCAGCATGTGGGCGATGTCGGCGTTGTGTACGCCTTCGATGACGAAGCTGGCCAGGGCTGTCTGTGGTGTGCCGAGCACGCGCACGCCTTCCCGGTCGGCCAGGCCGCGCAGCAGGTGCTGGTGCAGGCTGGCTTCATGGGCCTCGACGGCATGGCTGTCGAGGCTGGCCAGGTAATCCAGCGTCGCCCCCAGCCCGATGACACCGGCGATCGGCGGGGTGCCGGCTTCGAAACCCAAGGGGGCGGGGCGAAAGCTTGCGCTCTGGTAATCGGCCAGTTGCACCATTTCGCCGCCGAACTGCCAGTGGCGCAGCAGCTCCAGTGCCTGTGCACGGCCGTACAATACGCCGACGCCCTCCGGCCCATACAGCTTGTGGCTTGAGAATACGTAGAAGTCGCAGCCCAGTTGTTGCACATCATGGCGGCCATGCACCACGCCCTGGGCTCCATCGACCACGGTCAGCGCACCTTGTGCACGGGCGTGGGCCAGCAGCGCAGGCAAGGGTTGCCAGGTGCCGAGCACGTTGGACAGCTGGCTGACGGCAAGCACGCGGGTGCGCGGGCCGATCAGTTGCAGCGCCTGATCCAGGTCGATACGGCCATGCTCGTCCAGCGGCAACACCACCAGGCGCAGGTCGCGCCGACGGGCCAGTTGCTGCCAGGGCAGCAGGTTGGCGTGGTGCTCCAGGGCGCTGATGGCAATCTCGTCGCCCGCTTCGAAACGGTGTTCCAGGCCATAGGCCAGCAGGTTCAGCGCCGAGGTGGCGCCGTGGGTGAAGATGATCTGCCGTGAGTCCGCGGCATTGAGCCAGGCGGCCAGCTTGTCGCGGCTGCTCTCGAAGGCCTGGGTTGCCAGCGCGCCGGGCAGGTGCTGGGCGCGGTGCACGTTGGCAGCGCCGTGGCCGTAGTAATGGCTCAGGGCATCGAGCAACGCCTGGGGTTTCTGGGTGGTGGCGGCGCTGTCCAGGTAGGTCTGGTGCTGCCGTTGCAGGGCGGCGATGGCGGGGAAATCGGCGCGCCAGGGGGAGGGCTGGAACATGTTCGCGGGGCCTGGAATGAAAATCGGGTCTGGCGCATGCACGCCAGACCCGATCTTAACACTTCAAACCGCCAAGGGTTCTCAGTTGTGGGCGTGCAGCGCTTCGTTCAGCTCGATGGCCGACTTGTGGGTCTTGCACTCCACGGCGCCGTTCAGCGAGTTGCGGCGGAACAGCAGGTCGGTCTGGCCGGCCAGGTCGCGGGCCTTGACCACTTTCACCAGCTCGTTGTTCTCGTCCAGCAGGTTCACCTTGGTGCCGGCGGTGATGTACAGGCCGGCTTCGACGGTGTTGCGGTCGCCCAGCGGAATGCCGATACCGGCGTTGGCGCCGATCAGGCAGCCTTCACCGACCTTGATGACGATGTTGCCGCCACCGGACAGGGTGCCCATGGTCGAGCAGCCGCCGCCCAGGTCCGAACCCTTGCCGACGAATACGCCAGCGGAAACGCGGCCTTCGATCATGCCTGGGCCTTCGGTGCCAGCGTTAAAGTTGACGAAGCCTTCGTGCATGATGGTGGTGCCTTCGCCGATGTAGGCGCCCAGGCGCACACGGGCGGTGTCGGCGATACGCACGCCGGCCGGGACCACGTAGTCGGTCATCTTCGGGAACTTGTCCACCGAGAACACTTCCAGCAGCTCGCCCTTCAGGCGCGCTTCCAGTTGCAGTTCGGCCAGCTCGCTCAGGTCGACGGCACCCTGGTTGGTCCAGGCCACGTTCGGCAGCAGCGAGAAGATGCCGGCCAGGCTCAGGCCGTGCGGCTTGACCAGGCGGTGCGACAGCAGGTGCAGCTTGAGGTAGGCCTCTGGGGTCGAAGCCAGCGCGGCATCTTCGGCCAGCAGGGTGGCGACCAGCGGCTTGTGGCTCTCGGCCAGGCGAGTCAGCAGGGCGGCCTGGGCGGCGTCGACGCCTTTCACGGCTTCGGCGAGCTGGGCGGCCTGGGCGTTGCTGAAGGAGATGGCCTGGTTGCCGCCCTCATAGCCGAGGATCGGCGCTACTGCGGCAACCAGTTCGGCGCTCGGGTTGAGCAGCGGTTGTGCGTAGAACACTTCCAGCCAGGTGCCCTGGCGGTTCTGGGAGCCGACACCGAAGGCCAGGCTGAACAGGGTATTGGACATGTGATTACCTCGTGCGAAATAGGGTAGGGGCTCAGGCCAGTGCGGCGACGTACAGGTCGGGCTTGAAGCCGACCAGGGTGCGCCCGCCAAGGTCGAGCACCGGGCGCTTGATCATCGACGGCTGGGCGTGCATCAGTTCAACGGCCTTGGCCTGGTCGAGGTCGGCCTTGCTGGCGTCATCGAGCTTGCGGAAGGTAGTGCCGGCACGGTTGAGGATGATTTCCCAGCCGTGTTCGTCGCACCAGCGGTTGAGGCTGTCGCGGTCGATGCCTTGGGCCTTGTAGTCGTGGAATTCGTAGGTGATGGCTTTGTCTTCGAGCCAGGTGCGCGCCTTTTTCATGGTGTCACAGGCTTTGATGCCGTAGAGCGTGTAGGTCATTGTGTGCATTGAGGCCACAGGCTGCCTCAATCTCTCCATTTCCGAATGTCAGTCGCGGGATTATGCGGGAACGATCCTCGCGGCGCCACGCCCGTGGTGCCCCTGTTTACTGATCAGGCGGCGACCAGGCGCTGTACTGAACCGATGATCTCATCGCCATGTTGCTGTTCGGCCGTGCGCAGATCGAAGGCGCTCTGCAGGTTGAGCCAGAACTCGGGAGTGGTGTCCAGGCAGATGGACAGGCGCAGTGCCATATCGGCGGACACACCACCCCGTTCGCGCAGGATATTGTTGACGGTTGGCGTGGCGACGCCGAGTGCCCTGGCCAGTGCAGCGGCACTGAAGCCTATTTCTTTCTGGAAGTCCTCACGCAGGACTTCACCGGGATGTACGGGACGCATGCCGTTCTTGAGCATGATGCACCTCAATGGTAATCGACAATTTCAACGTTGGCCGGGCCGTTTTCGGTCCAGGTGAAGCACAGGCGCCATTGATCGTTGATACGAATGCTGTGCTGGCCAGCGCGGTTTCCGCTCAATGCTTCAAGGCGATTGCCAGGTGGTGAGCGCAGGTCTCGAAGCTCTGTTGCGGCTTCAAGCATGGCCAGCTTGCGCTCCACGACAGACTTGATATCCGACCATCGCCTTGTCTTTCCAGTGGTGAAAAGTGCTTCCGTGTCAGCACAGCTGAAGCTTCGAATCATGAGCCTGAATGCTTAACGTTATTCGTTAAGGCTGATTATACGATCAGCCAGCAGCATTTCAAGCCCACGGCAGGTGAGTAAACATCAGTAAAGATAGCTGGGTATCATCGTGTTACATATTCATCCGCCAACTGCGACTATCGTGCAGCGGCCTCGTTTTGCCATACCCCGCTAACATATTGTTTCAATGGCGATCTCTCGCCCCCGTTGTCGTTTTTGGTTCACAAAGGAAGCCTTCACGGATGCAGTCCGCCTACACCGTCCTCATTCTGCTGACGCTGGTAAGCGTGTCGAAACTGGTCGGGCGCATGATCCCGTTGCCGCTGCCATTGGTGCAGATTGCCGCAGGCGCGTTGCTGGCTTGGCCGACCCTGGGCCTGCATGTGGCCCTGGACCCCGAATTGTTCCTGTTTCTGTTCCTGCCGCCACTGCTGTTCGCCGACGGCTGGCGCATCCCCAAGCGCGAGCTGTGGCGCATCCGCGGTCCGGTAGTGGCGCTGGCCGTGGGGCTGGTGCTGTTCACCGTGGTCGGCGCCGGCTACTTCATCCACTGGTTGCTGCCAAGTATTCCGCTGCCGGTGGCCTTCGCCTTGGCCGCCGTGCTGTCGCCAACCGATGCCGTGGCGGTGTCGGCCATCGCCCAGGACCGCCTGCCGACGCCGCTGATGCACATGCTGCAGGGCGAGGCATTGATGAACGATGCCTCGGGCCTGGTGACCTTCAAGTTCGCCCTGGCCGCCGCCATTACCGGAGCATTCTCGCTGGCCGATGCCAGCTTCAGCTTCGTTCTGGTGGCCCTTGGCGGCCTGGCAGTGGGGGTGGCCCTGAGCTGGCTGATCGGTCGCCTGCGCGCCTGGATGATCGCCCGCGGCTGGGATGACCCGGCCACCCACGTGGTGTTCATGCTGCTGCTGCCGTTTGCCGCCTATGTACTGGCCGAGCGCCTGGGCGTGTCTGGCATTCTCTCGGCGGTGGCCGCCGGCATGATGCAGAGCTGGCTCGACCTGTTGCCGCGCCAGACCAGCACCCGCCTGCTCAATCGCAGCGTCTGGTCGCTGCTGGAGTTCGCCTTCAACGGCCTGATCTTCCTGCTGCTGGGCCTGCAGCTGCCTGAAATCATCAAGGCCGTAGTCAGCCACGAGGCCACCGTCTGGCCGACCCTGGCATGGCGTTGCCTGGATGTGCTGGCGATCTTCGCCGCGTTGATCCTGCTGCGTTTTGTCTGGGTGCAGAGCATCTGGCGTGCCATCGGCGTGATACGCCGCTGGCGAGGTAAACCGGCACTGGTACTGACGCCGACCATGCGTTCTTGCTGGCTGCTGACCCTGGGCGGTGTGCGCGGGGCGGTGACCCTGGCCGGTGTGATGTCGGTGCCCCTGCTGATGGGCGCGGGCCAGGCATTTCCAGAGCGTGACCTGCTGATTTTCATTGCTGCCGGGGTGATTCTGCTGTCGCTGATCAGTGCTTGTGTTGCGCTGCCGCTGCTGCTGCGCGGCGTCACCAAGAGCCCGGATGAACGGTTGCATCAGGAAGTGCAGGAAGCCTGGCGGCGTACCGCCGAGGCGGCGATCCATGCGCTGGAAGCGGAAGAGGTGATCGATGCCAGCGCGCCACAGGATGCCGCACAGGCGACCTTGGCCACGGAGCTCAAGGCACGGCTGATGGCCGAGTACCGGGATGAGCTGGACAGCTACGACGACACGGCTGAAGCACGGGCATTGGCCGAACAGATGGACTTGCTGGAGCGGCGTTTGCGCTTGCGGGCGCTGCGGGCTCAGCGCTTGGAACTGTACAACCTGCATCGTCAGCATCTGGTGGGCGATGAGGTGGTCAGGCAGGTGTTAGGTGAGCTGGATTTGAGTGAGGCGAACCTGGGGCAGGTCAGATAGACAGTAGGGGGCGCAAAGCGCCCCCCGGCCAATCAGCGGTTTTGCAGGAAGGCGCGAATCCGCTCCGCCGCCTCGATGCACTCGGCCAGCGGTGCAACCAGCGCCATGCGCACCCGGCCGGCGCCTGGATTCACACCGTCGACTTCACGCGACAGGTACGACCCCGGCACCACGGTCACATGCTGGGCCTCGAACAGGTCGCGGGTGAACTCGGCGTCACCGCCCGGCACCTTGGCCCACAGGTAGAAGCTGCCATCCGGGCGCTGCACGTCCAGCACCGGCTGCAGGATATCGAGCACGGCGTCGTACTTGGCACGGTACTGATCGCGGTTTTCGCGTACATGCGCCTCGTCCTGCCAGGCCGCGATGCTGGCCAGTTGGGTCTGCACCGGCATGGCACAGCCGTGGTAGGTGCGGTACAGCAGGAACGGCTTGATGATCTCGGCGTCACCGGCGACGAAGCCTGAACGCAGGCCTGGCAGGTTGGAGCGCTTGGACAGGCTGTGGAACACCACGCAGCGTTTGAAGTCGTTGCGGCCGAGCTCGGCGCAAGCGCTCAGCAGGCCCGGTGGCGGCGCATCTTCGTCAAAGTACAGCTCGCTATAGCACTCGTCGGCGGCGATCACGAAGTCGTGCTCGTCGGCCAGGGCAATCAGCTTTTTCAGGGTATCCATTGGCACCAGGGCGCCGGTGGGGTTGCCTGGCGAGCACAGGAACAGAATCTGGCAACGCTTCCAGACGTCGGCCGGCACGGCGTCGAAATCAGGGTTGAAACCGTTGTTTTCCAGGCAGGGCAGGTAGTGCGGCGTGGCACCGGCCAGCAGGGCCGCGCCTTCGTAGATCTGATAGAACGGATTGGGGCTGACCACCAGGCCGTCATCGGCACGGTTGACCACGGCCTGGGTGAAGGCGAACAACGCCTCACGGGTACCATTGACCGGCAGGATGTGGCGGTCGGCGTCCAGCCAGTCGGCCGGCACGCCGAAACGCCGCTCGCACCATTGGCCGATGGCCTGGCGCAGGGCCGGCAGGCCGATGGTGCTCGGGTACACCGCCAGCTTGTCGAGGTTGTCGGCCATGGCCTGGGCGACGAATGCCGGCGATTCGTGCTTGGGCTCACCGATCGACAGGGCGATGGCGCGTTTGTCTGCCGCAGGCTTCACGGTGCCCAGCAGGGCGCGCAGTTTCTCGAACGGGTAGGGCTGAAGCTGGGTCAAGGCATGGTTCATCGGCGCAAGGTCTCGTCAATCGTCTAATCGTTAAAAAGTCACGCGGGTCGTCGGGTTGGCATCGCTGGCCTGGCCGGCCTGCAGCTGCTGCACGATGGCTTCCTGCAGGCGGCTGCACAGCTGCGGGTCGGACAGCGGCTGGTTGTCGGCATCGGTGATGAAGAACACGTCTTCCACGCGCTCGCCGAGGGTGGCGATCTTGGCGTTCTGCAGCGACAGGTCGAACTCCAGGAAAATCCGCCCGATCCGTGCCAGCAGGCCGGGGCGGTCCGGAGCCGTGATCTCAAGGATGGTCACCGGGCGCTGGGCATCGTTGAGGATGGTCACCTGCGGCGGGAAGTTGAAGTGCTTGAGCTGGCGCGGCACCCGGCGCTGGATGATGGTCGGGTAGTCCTCGGGGTTGCGCAGCGCTTCGGTCAGGCCGTCGCGGATCTGCTTGACCCGCTGCGGGTTGTCGCCAATCGAGCCGCCGTCGTTGTCGAGCACGATGTAGGTGTCGAGGGTGAACTGGCTGCTCGAGGTGATGATCCGCGCATCATGGATGTTCAGGTTCAGCTGCGACATGGCGGCCACGGTCACGGCGAAGAAGTCGTGCTGGTCGGGCGCGTAGATGAAGATCTGCGTGCCGCCCTCGAACTCGCGCTGGGTGGTTTCCTTGATCAGCACCAGTGGTCCGCCATCGGCCGGTTGCTGGAGGATGGCGTCGCTGTGCCAGGCCACGTCGGCAGCGTTGTGCTTGAGGAAGTAGTCATCGCCCAGCTGCGACCACAGCTGCTCGACGTCGTCCGGGTCGGTGCCCTCGCGCACGAGGATGTCCAGTGCGGCCGACTGGGTCTGGCGGATCTGTTCCTCGCGGTCCAGCGGGTTCTCCAGGCCGCGACGCAGGGCGCGTTTGGTCTCGGTGTAGAGCTGGCGCAGCAGGCTGGCGCGCCAGGAGTTCCACAGGCTGGGGTTGGTGGCGTTGATGTCGGCCACGGTCAGCACGTAGAGGTAGTCCAGGCGCGTCTCGTCGCCCACATGCAGGGCGAAATCGTTGATCACCTGCGGGTCGGACAGGTCCTTGCGCTGGGCGGTGGTCGACATCACCAGGTGGTTCTGCACCAGCCAGACGATCAGCCGGCTGTCCCAGGCCGGCAACTGGTGGCGCTCGCAGAACTTCTGCGCATCCACCGCGCCGATCTCGGAGTGGTCGCCCTGGCGGCCCTTGCCGATGTCGTGGTACAGGCCGGCCAGGTAGATCAGCTCGGGCTTGGGCAGACGGCCCATGAGCTTGCTGGCCAGCGGGAATTTCTCGGACACCGGCGTGTACTGCAGCTTGCGCAGGTGCTTGATGAGGTTGAGGGTGTGCGCATCGACCGTGTAGATGTGGAACAGGTCGTGCTGCATTTGCCCGACGATCAGGCCGAACTCCGGCAGGTAGCGGCCGAGGATGCCGTAGCGGTTCATCCGTCGCAGGTTGCGGTGGATGCCGATTTCGCACTTGAACAGCTCGATGAACAGGCTGGTATTGCGGATATCGTTGCGGAAGGTGTCGTCGATCAGGTGCCGGTGTTCGCGCAGCAGGCGTACGGTGTCGGCCCGCACGCCCTTGATCTCCGGGTGCTGGGCCATCAGCACGAAGATCTCCAGCATGGCGAACGGCGTGCGCTTGAACACGTTCGGATTGACCGCTTCGATGTAGCCGTCGTGCAGCCGGAAGCGAGGGTTGAGCGGCTGCGTGGTACCGCTGTCGTCATCGGCGAGGATGACTTCCTCGAAGTGCTGGATGATCAGGTCGCACAGCTGGCTGATGCTCATCACCACCCGGTAGTACTGCTGCATGAACTGTTCGATGGCGCGCTTGGGGTTTTCGTCGCTGTAGCCGAGCAGCGCGGCGATGCTGCGCTGGTGGTCGAACAGCAGGCGGTCTTCGGCGCGCCCGGCAAGCATGTGCAGGGCGTAGCGCACCTTCCACAGGAAGTCCTGGGACGAGGCCAGCAGTTCGTTCTCGCTTTCCAGCAGGAAGCCTTCGCCGGCCAGGGCGTGCAGGTTCAGCGTGCCGTACTGGCGGCGGGCCACCCAGAGCACCGTCTGGATGTCGCGCAGGCCACCGGGCGAGCCTTTGACGTTGGGTTCGAGGTTGTACTCGGTGTCGTTGTACTTGTGGTGGCGGGCCTTGAGTTCGGCGCGCTTGGCGAGGAAGAACTCCTTGCTCGGCCACATGTACGTGGTGCTGGTCACCTCGAGCATGCGCTGGCGCAGGTCTTCTGGGCCGGCAATGGTGCGACTCTCCATCAGGTTGGTGATCACCGTCAGGTCGGCGCGGGCCTGCTCGGCACACTCGCCGACGGTGCGCACGCTCTGGCCGACTTCCAGGCCGATGTCCCAGAGCAGGGTGAGGAAGCGCTCGATGGCGTCGCGGTACTGTTCATGCTCGGCGGCGCCGAGCAGGATCAGCAGGTCGATGTCCGAGTGCGGGTGCAGTTCGCCGCGGCCATAGCCGCCAACCGCCACCAGGGCGATGCCGCTTGGGTCGCCCCAGTCGAACTGGTTCCAGGCCTGTTGCAGGATATTGTCGACGAGCCAGGCGCGGGCTTCGATCAGCGGGCGGATTTCGCAGCCTGTGCGAAAACGCCTGTCGAGCACCTCGCCGGCCTGGCGGATGGCTTTCTTGAAGGCGGCGATGGGGCTCGCCTTGAGGGCCAGTTCCGCCTGGAACTGGCCGCGGTCGAACAGCTCGGGATCCACCTGGGGCATTGCGTCGCGTTCCTGTCTTTAGGTTGCCTTGGGTGCAATCAGGCCGAGGTGCGCGGGATGGTGTCGTCCTTGCGCAGGGTGAAGATCTCGTAACCGGTAGCCGTGACCACCAGGGTGTGTTCCCACTGGGCCGAGAGCTTGCGGTCCTTGGTGATGGCAGTCCAGCCATCGCCCAGCACCTTGGTGTCGGCCTTGCCCTGGTTGATCATTGGCTCGATGGTGAAGGTCATGCCTTCCTTGAGCTCCATGCCGGTGCCGGCGCGGCCGTAGTGCAGGATCTGCGGCTCTTCGTGGAACACCTTGCCGATGCCGTGCCCGCAGAACTCGCGCACCACGGAGAAACCGTTCTTCTCGGCGTGCTTCTGGATCACTTCACCGATGTCGCCCAGGCGGCAGCCTGGCTTGACCAGTTCGATGGCCTTGTACATGCATTCCTGGGTGACCTTTGACAGACGCTCGGCCCAGACCGGCACGGTACCGACGTGGAACATGCGGCTGGTGTCGCCGTGGTAGCCGTCCTTGATCACGGTGACATCGATGTTCAGCGTGTCACCGTCCTTGAGCGGCTTGTCGTTGGGGATGCCGTGGCAGACCACATGGTTGATCGAGGTGCAGATCGACTTCGGGTAGCCCTTGTAGTTGAGGGGCGCCGGGATGGCCTGCTGGACGTTGACGATGTAGTCGTGGCACAGGCGGTCGAGCTCTTCGGTGGTGATACCGGGCTTGACGTGTTCTTCGATCATTTCCAGCACATCGGCGGCCAGGCGGCCGGCGATGCGCATCTTCTCGATGTCTTCTGCAGTCTTGATGGTGACGGTCATTACAGGCTCTCTACGGCGCCGCAGGCGGCGCGAACAAACGGGAAAGGCCGGATTCTAGCAGAGCAGGGCGGCATTCTGTCGGGATAAAGGCGGCCATGCTGCTGTCTATAGGAGGCATTCTGGCCTGTTTGGCAGGGTGCTGCAAAAACTGCTGACGGACGCAACCTGATCCGGGTTCCGTTCGCTCGCGGTCTGTGGTATAAAATGCGCCGCTTTCGGGGACGACCCCGTCAGCACTAAACCCACACACGTGTCGACACGATGACCTGGGTGCCCCGATTCTCCGGAAGCGCGGGTTGGTCATTGGGATGCGTGGAGGCCCAACCCGACTTATCAAGGAACTATCATGTCCCAAGTCAACATGCGCGATATGCTGAAGGCCGGTGTGCACTTCGGCCACCAGACCCGTTACTGGAACCCGAAAATGGGCAAGTACATTTTCGGCGCGCGTAACAAGATTCACATCATCAACCTGGAAAAAACCCTGCCAATGTTCAACGAAGCTCTGGCTTTCGTAGAGCGTCTGGCCCAGGGCAAGAACAAGATCATGTTCGTCGGCACCAAGCGTTCCGCCGGCAAGATCGTAGCCGAGCAAGCTGCTCGCGCTGGTTCGCCATACGTTGATCACCGTTGGTTGGGCGGCATGCTGACCAACTACAAAACCATCCGTGCTTCGATCAAGCGTCTGCGCGACCTGGAAACCCAGGCCGAAGATGGCACCTTCGCCAAGCTGACCAAGAAAGAAGCCCTGATGCGTTCGCGCGATCTGGAAAAGCTGGACCGCAGCCTGGGTGGTATCAAGGACATGGGCGGCCTGCCTGATGCCCTGTTCGTGATCGACGTTGACCACGAGCGCATTGCTATCACCGAAGCCAACAAGCTGGGCATCCCGGTTATCGGCGTTGTCGATACCAACAGCAGCCCAGAAGGCGTTGACTACGTCATCCCAGGTAACGACGACGCCATCCGCGCCATCGAGCTGTACATGACTTCGATGGCTGACGCCATCATCCGCGGTCGCAACAACGTTGCTGGCGGCACCGAAGTCTACGCTGAAGAAGCGGCTGCACCTGCTGCTGAGTAATAGGCGCTAGCGTCTACTTGGCACGCGAAAAGGGGGCTCTGCCCCCTTTTTGCCACCTTGAAATCCTGCTGTCAGCAACGGCCCCGCATGATGGGCGAGCTGATATAAAAGCAGCGATTTGCAGAATTTAACGCCCGTGACGAACGGGTGGAATGGTTGAAAAACTTTCCAAGAGGATTTTGAAATGGCAGCAATTACTGCGGCGCTGGTCAAAGAACTGCGCGAGCGTACCGGCGAAGGCATGATGGATTGCAAAAAGGCCCTGGAAAAGGCCGGCGGCGACATCGAGAAAGCCATTGACGACATGCGTGCCTCGGGCGCCATCAAGGCCGCCAAGAAGGCTGGCAACGTCGCTGCTGAAGGCGCTATCGCCGTCAAGGCCGACGGCAAAGCCGCCGTCCTGCTGGAAGTGAACTCGCAGACCGACTTCCTGGCCCTGCAAGACGACTTCAAGAACTTCGTGGCCGAAAGCCTGGAAGAAGCCTTCGCCCAGAAGCTGACCGACGCTGCTCCGCTGATCGCCTCGCGTGAGTCCGCTCGTGAAGCCCTGGTTGCCAAGTGCGGCGAAAACGTCAACATCCGTCGCCTGGTGCGCGTTGAAGGTGACGTTGTCGGCGCCTACCTGCACGGCAACAAGATCGGTGCAGTCGTTGTTCTGAAAGGCGGCGACGTCGAGCTGGCCAAGAACATCGCCATGCACGTTGCAGCTTCGAACCCAGAGTTCCTGGATTCGTCGGAAATCTCCGCCGAGGCCATCGAGCGCGAGAAGGGCGTCTTCCTGCAGCTGAACGCTGACAAGATCGCCGGCAAGCCGGAAAACATCGTTGAGAACATGGTCAACGGTCGTATCGCCAAGTTCAAGGCCGAAGCCTCGCTGAAAGAGCAAGCCTTCGTCATGAACCCAGAAGTCAAAGTTGGCGAGCTGGCCAAGAAAGCCGGTGCTGAAATCGTTTCCTTCACCTACTTCAAGGTTGGCGAAGGCATCGAGAAGCCAGTCGACAACTTCGCTGAAGAAGTTGCCGCTCAGGTAGCTGCTGCCAAGCAGTAAGACAGCCCCGTCTGTCGCCCCAAAGAGGCTGCCCGCTCACGCGCGCAGCCTCTTTGTCAAAACGGCGCAGGGTTTATAAGGCCCGGCGCCGCTGGCACCAAAACGGTGCCACGCTACAGTTAGCAAGCCGAAAACGGCTCGCACGAATTTTCTAAAAGTACGCCGCAGGAGAGACTCGCAATGGCTCAGCAGGTGAGTGGTCGCCAACCTCGCTATAAACGCATTTTGCTCAAACTTAGCGGCGAGGCCCTGATGGGCTCGGAAGAATTCGGGATCGACCCGAAGGTGCTGGACCGCATGGCCCTTGAAGTTGGCCAGCTGGTAGGGATCGGTGTTCAGGTCGGCCTGGTGATCGGTGGTGGCAACCTGTTCCGCGGCGCAGCGCTCAGCGCAGCCGGCATGGACCGTGTCACCGGTGACCACATGGGCATGCTGGCCACCGTGATGAACGGCCTGGCCATGCGCGATGCGCTGGAGCGTTCGAACATCCCGGCCCTGGTCATGTCGGCCATTTCCATGGTTGGCGTCACCGATCATTACGATCGTCGCAAAGCTATTCGCCACCTCAACTCCGGGGATGTGGTAATTTTCTCTGCCGGTACCGGCAACCCGTTCTTCACTACCGACTCCGCAGCCTGCCTGCGCGGCATCGAAATCGATGCCGACGTGGTATTGAAGGCGACCAAGGTTGATGGTGTGTACACTGCCGATCCATTCAAGGATCCGCACGCCGAGAAGTTCGATCACCTGACCTATGACGAGGTTCTGGATCGCAAGCTGGGCGTGATGGACCTGACCGCAATTTGCCTGTGCCGTGACCACAAGATGCCGTTGCGGGTATTCAACATGAACAAGCCTGGCGCCCTGCTGAACATCGTGGTCGGTGGCGGTGAAGGTACTTTGATCGAGGAAGTCCAAGCATGATCAACGACATCAAGAAAGACGCGCAGGAGCGCATGACCAAGTCCCTCGAGGCCCTTGCTCGCAACCTGGCGGCAATCCGCACTGGTCGCGCTCACCCAAGCATCCTGGATACCGTCAAGGTCACTGCCTGGGGCAGCGAGATGCCGCTGAACCAGGTGGCTGCGATCACCGTCGAAGACGCCCGCACCCTGAAGATCGTCGCTCACGACAAGAACCTCAGCGCTGCCATCGAGAAGGCCATCCTGACCTCCGACCTGGGCCTTAACCCGTCCAGCGCCGGTACCACCATCCGCGTACCGATGCCGGCCCTGACCGAAGAAACCCGCAAGGGCTACACCAAGCAGGCCAGCGGCGTTGCCGAAGATGCCAAGGTGGCTGTGCGCAACGTGCGCCGTGATGCCCTGGGTGATCTGAAGAAGCTGACCAAGGACAAGGAAATCAGCGAAGACGAAGAGCGTCGCGCCGCTGATGAAATCCAGAAGCTGACCGACAAGTTCATTGCTGAAGTCGATGCTGCTTATAAAGCCAAGGAAAAGGACCTGATGGCCGTTTAAGGCCGAGGTTTTTTAATGGAAAAGTCCAAGTTGGCGGTACCGTCGTCGGTGCCGCGTCATGTCGCGATCATCATGGATGGCAACAACCGCTGGGCGAAGAAGCGCCTGTTGCCCGGCGTCGCCGGGCACAAGGCCGGCGTCGATGCGGTGCGCGCAGTCATCGAGGTGTGTGCTGAATCCGGGGTCGAAGTGCTGACCCTGTTCGCGTTCTCCAGTGAGAACTGGCAGCGCCCGGCCGAAGAGGTCGGTGCGTTGATGGAACTGTTCTTCTCGGCCTTGCGCCGTGAGGCCCGGCGCCTCAACGAGAACAATATCAGCCTGCGCATCATCGGTGACCGTTCGCGTTTCCACCCCGAGCTGCAGGCCGCCATGCGCGAAGCCGAGGCGCTGACAGCGGGCAGTAACCGCTTCATTTTGCAGATCGCCGCCAACTACGGTGGTCAGTGGGATATCGCCCAGGCCGCCCAGCGCCTGGCGCGTGAGGTTCAGGCCGGTCACCTGCGTCCGGACGACATCACCCCGGGTTTGCTGCAGACCTGCCTGGCCACAGGTGAGCTGCCATTGCCCGACCTGTGCATCCGTACCGGTGGCGAGCATCGCATCAGCAACTTCCTGCTGTGGCAGCTGGCTTACGCCGAACTGTACTTCTCCGACCTCTACTGGCCGGATTTCAAACACGAGGCCATGCGCAAAGCCCTGGCCGATTTCGCTTCGCGCCAGCGCCGCTTCGGTAAGACCAGCGAGCAGGTCGAGGCTGGAGCTCGTGCTTAATGCTTAAACAACGCATCATTACTGCGCTGATCCTGTTGCCGGTCGCGCTGGGTGGGTTTTTCCTGCTCAACGGCGGGGACTTCGCCCTGTTCATCGGCTTCGTGGTGACCCTCGGTGCCTGGGAGTGGGCGCGTCTGGCCGGGCTTATGGCCCAGCCTTTGCGCATCGCCTACGCCGCTGTAGTCGCCGGGGCGCTGATGTTGCTCCATCTCATGCCGGACCTTGCACCTTGGGTGCTCGGGGCTTCGGTCATCTGGTGGGCGCTGGCCACCTGGCTGGTGCTGACCTACCCACGCAGCAGCGAGCTCTGGGCCAGTGCGGCCTGCAAGCTGTTGATCGGCCTGCTGATCCTGTTGCCGGCCTGGCAAGGGCTGATCCTGCTCAAGCACTGGCAGCTGGGCAACTGGCTGATCCTGTCGGTCATGGTGCTGGTCTGGGCTGCTGATATTGGCGCCTATTTCTCCGGTCGTGCCTTTGGCAAGCGCAAGCTGGCGCCCCAGGTGAGCCCGGGCAAGAGCTGGGAAGGCGTCTATGGTGGCCTGGCCGTCAGCCTGGTGATCACCCTGGCGGTGGGCATCAGTCGTGACTGGGGCTTCGCTCAGCTTCTGCTAGGGCTGTTGGGCGCCGCGCTGGTGGTCATGTCGTCGGTGATCGGCGACCTGACCGAAAGCATGTTCAAGCGCCGTGCCGGCATCAAGGACAGCAGCAACCTGCTGCCTGGCCATGGTGGTGTGCTGGATCGCATCGACAGCCTGACCGCTGCGATCCCGATCTTTGCCGTGCTGCTGTGGGCTGCCGAATGGGGTGTGATGTGAGCAGCGTGCAGCGGATTACTGTCCTGGGTGCGACCGGCTCGATCGGCCTGAGCACCCTCGATGTGATTGTACGGCACCCCGAGCGCTACCAGGTGTTCGCGCTGAGCGGCTATTCGCGCATCGACGAACTGCTGGCCCTGTGCGTTCGGCACCGTCCAGCCTATGCCGTGGTGCCCAATGACGAAGCCGCTGCGCGCCTGCGCGATGGCCTGGTTGGCGCCGGTTGCACTGCGCAGGTGCTGGTAGGGGAGGCGGGCCTCTGCGAGGTTGCGGCAGCCCCTGAAGTGGATGCGGTGATGGCCGCCATCGTCGGTGCCGCGGGCCTGCGCCCGACCCTGGCCGCCGTCGAGGCGGGCAAGAAGGTGTTGCTGGCCAACAAGGAAGCGCTGGTGATGTCCGGCGCGCTATTCATGGACGCGGTGCGGCGCAGTGGTGCCGTGCTGCTGCCGATCGACAGCGAGCACAATGCGATTTTCCAGTGCCTGCCGGGCGATTATGCCCGCGGCCTGGGCCAGGTTGGTGTGCGCCGCATCCTGCTGACCGCCTCGGGTGGGCCGTTCCGCGAAACGCCCCAGGCAGCGCTGGTCGATGTCACGCCGGAACAGGCCTGCGCCCATCCCAATTGGTCCATGGGGCGGAAGATTTCCGTGGACTCGGCCAGCATGATGAACAAGGGGCTGGAGCTGATCGAAGCCTGCTGGCTGTTCGATGCGGCGCCGGCCAAGGTCGAAGTGGTGGTGCATCCACAAAGCGTGATCCATTCGCTGGTCGACTACGTCGATGGTTCGGTGCTGGCCCAGTTGGGCAATCCGGACATGCGTACCCCGATCGCCAACGCCCTGGCCTGGCCGGAGCGGATCGATTCCGGGGTTGCGCCGCTGGACCTGTTTGCCATTGCCCGTCTGGACTTCCAGGCGCCGGACGAACAGCGCTTCCCCTGCCTGCGCCTTGCGCGCGAGGCGGCTGAAGCCGGTAACAGCGCGCCTGCGGTGCTCAATGCGGCCAATGAGGTCGCCGTCGAGGCATTTCTCCAGCGGCGTATCCGCTTCCCGGAGATCGCGGGTATGATCGAACAGGTGCTTGATCAGGAACCTGTGGTGCCGCTGCAGTCGCTGGAGGCCGTGTTCGCTGCCGACCAGCGTGCCCGTGAGCTGGCTCGTGAGTGGCTGAGGCGTCACGGTCGTTGAGGCCGGGCGCTCTGCCAGGGTTCTGCTGAACGTCATTCGGAGATAGATATGACTGCGCTCTACATGATTGTCGGCACCCTGGTGGCCCTGGGTGTATTGGTCACGTTCCACGAATTTGGCCACTTCTGGGTTGCCCGGCGCTGCGGGGTCAAGGTGCTGCGCTTCTCGGTCGGCTTCGGCATGCCGCTGCTGCGCTGGCATGACCGTCAGGGCACCGAGTTCGTGGTGGCGGCGATCCCTCTGGGTGGCTACGTCAAGATGCTCGACGAGCGTGAGGGCGAAGTGCCTCCGGCGCTTGCCGATCAGTCCTTCAACCGCAAGTCGGTGCGTCAGCGCATCGCCATTGTGGCGGCCGGCCCGATCGCCAACTTCCTGCTGGCCATCGTCTTCTTCTGGCTGCTGGCCATGCTGGGTACCCAGCAGGTCCGCCCGGTGATCGGCGCGGTCGAATCCGGCAGCCTGGCAGCGTCGGCAGGCCTGGCCGCCGGTCAGGAAATTGTATCTATCGATGGCAAGGCGACCAGCGGTTGGTCGGCAGTCAATCTGCAGTTGGTTCGGCGCCTGGGTGAGAGCGGCACGCTGCAGGTGGGGGTGCGCGACGAAGGCGCCACTGCCGAGCGCCAGCTGCAGGTGAAACTGGACCATTGGCTCAAAGGCGCCGACGAGCCGGACCCTATTCAGTCCCTGGGCCTGCGCCCATGGCGGCCGGCGGTGTCGCCGGTGCTGGCCGAGATCGACCCGAAAGGCCCGGCTGCGGCCGCTGGTCTGAAGGCCGGCGACAAGTTGCTGGCCCTCGACGGCGCGGCGCTGGGCGATTGGCAGCAGGTGGTGGACAGTGTTCGCGCCCGCCCCGATGCCCAGGTGGTGCTGCGCGTCGAGCGCGATGGCGCGGCCCTCGATGTGCCGGTCACGCTGGCTCACAAAGGTGAAGGCAAGGCTGCCGGGGGCTACCTCGGGGCGGGTGTGAAGGGCGCCGAATGGCCGGCCAGCATGCTCCGCGAAGTCAGCTATGGCCCGCTGGATGCCGTGGGCGAGGGCCTCTCGCGGACCTGGAACATGAGTGTCCTGACCCTCGAGTCGCTGAAGAAAATGCTGTTCGGTGAGCTCTCGGTAAAAAACTTGAGTGGACCGATAACCATTGCTAAAGTGGCGGGCGCTTCAGCCCAGTCCGGCGTGGGGGATTTCCTGAATTTCCTGGCCTACCTGAGCATAAGCCTGGGGGTTCTTAACCTGCTGCCCATTCCAGTACTGGATGGGGGGCATTTGCTGTTTTACCTGGTCGAGTGGGCGCGCGGTCGTCCGCTGTCAGAACGGGTGCAAGGTTGGGGGGTCCAGATCGGTATCAGTTTGGTCGTAGGGGTGATGTTGCTCGCCCTGATCAACGATCTGGGTCGACTTTAAAAGCTTCGCTCAATTGCGAACCTGCCGTTTCCATGCGGCGGGTTGTTTATTGCCAGTTGGAATAAAAGGACTTCATGAAACGTCTGCTGCTAACTGCGGTCATGTCCGCACTGATGATCGCTGAAGTTCACGCCGAGTCCTTCACTATCTCCGATATTCGTGTCAACGGCCTGCAGCGGGTATCCGCTGGCAGCGTGTTCGGCGCCTTGCCGCTCAACGTCGGCGACCAGGCTGACGACCGCCGCCTGGTGGATTCCACCCGCTCGCTGTTCAAGACCGGCTTCTTCCAGGACATCCAGCTGAACCGCGATGGCAACGTCCTGATCATCAACGTGGTCG
>NZ_VZII01000061.1 GCF_009391885.1 Pseudomonas sp. MN1F
GCCACCTGCGTACCATCAAGTCGAGAGACCAGGCGACTTCACTGTTTCGTCACCAAGATATGCCGCTGGCGGAAAAACGCGGTACAAATCCGGTAAATCTGCTCGGCACCGGTCTTAGCCGATCTGTACTCAATAGTCTGAAGACCTCTTCCCCCAGTTCGTTTTCTTACACGCCATATGGGTACAGTCCCGACGCGACAAGGGAAGATTCGTCGCTGGGCTTCAATGGTGAATACCGCGACATTCTCGGACTCTACCCACTGGGCAATGGCCAGCGCAATTATAATTCGAGACTCATGCGCTTTCAGTCGCCGGACGACGAAAGTCCGTTCGATAAAGGTGGATTGAATGCCTATGCCTACTGTGAGGGGGATCCGATAAACCGTAGAGACCCTACAGGTCACAACGCTTTGGCATTACTTTTCGTCATACTTATTGTGGCAGTGATCGTCGCGATGATTTATTGGCTGATCAAATCCATGAAAGAGATTAAAGCTGAAAAAGACTACCGAGGCGAAAGATCAAGAATCAGGCGCTAAAAAACCAGCAAGGCTGGGCGGGCCGAAAGCCCTGACGAGCAGCCATATAAAAAAGCCCCTCGCCATGAGGGGCTCTTCGTTACCTCACGGCATCAAGCCGCGCCCCACATCTTGTGCGGGTCGATGACAAATTTCTTCGGTACACCCGCATCGAACTCGCCATAGCCTTCCGGCGCCTGATCGAGGTTGATCACCTGCACGCCGACCACTTCGGCAATGTTGATGCGGTCCCACATGATCGCCTGCATCAGCTGGCGGTTGTACTTCATGGTCGGGGTCTGGCCGGTGTGGAAGCTGTGCGACTTGGCCCAGCCCAGGCCGAAGCGGATGCTCAGCGCGCCGATCTTGGCGGCGGCATCGACCGCGCCCGGGTCTTCGGTCACGTACAGGCCTGGGATACCGATGTTGCCGGCTACACGGGTCACTTGCATCAGCGAGTTCAGCACGGTGGCTGGGGCCTCATGCTTGGCACCTTCGTGGCCATGGCCGCGGGCCTCGAAGCCAACGGCATCGACGGCGCAGTCCACTTCCGGCTCGCCGAGGATGTCGACGATCTGCTCGTGCAGCGGGGTGTCCTTGGACAGGTCGACAACTTCGAAGCCCTGGGACTTGGCGTGGGCCAGGCGAGCCGGGTTGAGGTCGCCAACGATCACACAGGCGGCGCCCAGCAGGCGTGCCGAGGCAGCGGCGGCCAGGCCGACCGGGCCGGCGCCGGCGACGTAGACGGTGCTGCCTGGGCCAACGCCAGCCGTGACGGCGCCGTGGAAGCCGGTTGGCAGGATGTCGGACAGGCAGGTCAGGTCACGGATCTTCTCCATGGCCTTGTCGCGGTCCGGCAGTTTCAGCAGGTTGAAGTCGGCGTACGGCACCAGCACGTACTCGGCCTGGCCGCCGGTCCAGTCGCCCATGTCGACGTAGCCGTAGGCACCGCCGGCGCGGGCCGGGTTGACGGTGAGGCAGACACCGGTGTGCATCTCTTTGCACGAGCGGCAGCGCCCGCAGGCGACGTTGAACGGTACCGACACCAGGTCGCCGATCTTCAGGCGTTCTACATCGCGCCCCAGCTCGACGATTTCACCGGTGATTTCGTGGCCCAGGACCAGGCCGACCTGGGCAGTGGTGCGGCCGCGGACCATGTGCTGGTCGGAGCCGCAGATGTTGGTGGAAACCACCTTGAGGATCACGCCGTGCTCGATCTTCTTGCCGCGTGGGTCTTGCATTTTCGGGTAGTCGATCTTCTGCACCTCGACCTTGCCCGCGCCGAGATACACCACTCCACGATTGCCAGACATGCTCTTACCTCGCTTGATTTATATTTATGCAGCGGTGGTGAACGCGCCGCCATCCATGGGCGGCTTGTGTTACTGGAATGCAGGGAATTGTGGGCCTGATACGGCGATTTGCACTGACTGGAAACGACAGGGAGATGCCTTTTAACGGCAGGGGAAAATGCGCTGTCCCCTTCGTGGGATTATCACGAGGTTACAGGCATACGCTGTTCTTGTGGGAGCCGCGCTTGCCGGCGATGGGCCGCGAAGCGGCCCCGGCAATTTGTGCAACAACCTTGAAATCCTGGGGCCGCTTCGCGGCCCATCGCCGGCAAGCGCGGCTCCCACAGGGATCGCGTCGCCGTTAAAGGTTATTAGAGAACGACTGTCCGGTTGGCGTTGAGGAACACCCGCCGCTCGATGTGATACCCCACCGCCCGCGCCAGGGTCAGGCACTCGATATCGCGCCCCTTGGCAATCAGGTCTTCCGGATAATGGCTGTGGTCCACCACCTCGACGCCCTGGGCAATGATCGGCCCTTCGTCGAGGTCGTTGTTGATGTAGTGCGCCGTGGCGCCGACCATCTTCACGCCCTTGTTGTAGGCCTGGTGATAAGGCTTGGCGCCCTTGAACCCGGGCAGCAACGAGTGGTGAATGTTGATCGCCCAGCCATCCAGGCGCCGGCACAGTTCCGGCGACAGCACCTGCATGTAGCGGGCAAGCACCACCAGCTCCGCGCCGGTTTCTTCGATCACCTGGATCACCTTGCGCTCTTGCGCCGGCTTGTCCTTCGGGTCGAGGGCGAAGTGGTAGTAGGGAATCTTGTGCCAGTGCGCCAGGGGTTCGAGGTCGGGGTGGTTGGACACCACCGCGACCACGTCCATGGCCAGCTGACCGATGCGCTGGCGATACAGCAGGTCGTTCAGGCAATGGTCGGCCTTGGACACCATGATCACCACCTTGGGGCGGTGATTGGGTGCGGTCAGCTCGAAGGCCATGCCGAACGCCTCGCTGCGCTCGGCGAGGCCGGCGCGAAAGCCTGCCTCGTCGAAATCGTCCGGCTGGCGGAACTCCACGCGAATGAAGAAACGCCCCGACAGCCGGTCATCGAAGGAGTGGTGCTCCGTGACGTAGCAGCGCTGCTCGTAGAGGTAACGCGTCACCACGTCGACGGTGCCGAGCATACTCGGGCAGTCGGCGGTGAGAATCCAGGTATCCGGTGCCCGACTCATGTTCTGCTCTCCTTACGCTTCGATGCTCAGGCCGTACTCGGCCGAAGCGTCCTGCAGCCACAGCCACCAATAGTCCGCGAAGCTACGGCGGATCACCAGTTCCCAAGTGTCTTCGGCGGTGCGGCGGATCACCAGTTGCGACTTGGCGAACACGGTGCCGACGGCCTTGCCGACCGGGAAGTTGTTCGGGTGCACATCATAGCTGGTGGATTTCATCAGCACTTCGCGCACGTTCGGGCCGCGCAGTTCCAGCAGGCTTTGCCCGCCGCTGACGTTGACCACCTGGATGTGCTGGCCTTCGAGGGCTGCGCGCAGCTTTTGCTCGACCGCCAGTTCCTGGCCGCCGGGAACGATCAGCAACCACTCGTCAGGGCCGACCCATTGCAGCGACATCTCGTTGTTGGCGACCACGGTCAGGGCAACCGGCAGCTCCAGGCCCAGGGCCTTGTGCACGCCGGCGGCGAATTCCGGGTCGTGGCCATCACCACGGAGGGTCAAGTGGCCGAGGAACTTGCGTTCGCGCAGGGTCACGCCTGCATTCTTGCGGCCCTTGCCAACCAGGCTGGCCAGGTCGGCGTGGTGCAGTGGCGACTGGGCCTTGGCCTCGGCGCCGGGGTTTTGCTGGAAGACGTTGATAGCGCTCATTTCTTACCTGCCTTGAATTCTTGTTCGTCAGGGCGGCGCAGCACTGCAAGCAGGCTGCGCCGCTATCCGGGGCCTTAGACGTTCTGCCGCTCACCCTTCGGATCGAAGAACACCGAAGACACGATCTCCGCCTCGATCACGCTGCCATCCGCCTGCGGCGAGTACACGCGCTCGCCCATGCGCTTGAGGCCGCCCTTGACCACCCCCATGGCGAACGAATAGCCCAGGGAGTTGGAGGCGTAGCTGGAGGTCACGTGGCCGACCATGTCCATCGGGATCGGCTGCTTCGGATCGAATACCAGCTGGGCGCCTTCCGGCAGCCACTTGGTGGGGTCGATCGGCTTCAGGCCCACCAGCTGCTTGCGGTTGTCGCGCAGGCAGTCTTCGCGGTTCATGCCACGCAGGCCGATCCACGAGAACGGCTTGTTGCGGCCCACGCACCAGCTCATGTTGAGGTCGTCCGGGTTCATCGAGCCATCGGTGTCCTGGCCAACGATGATGAAGCCCTTCTCGGCACGCAGTACGTGCATGGTCTCGGTGCCGTACGGGGTCAGGTTGTACTTCTTGCCGGCCTCGATGATCTGTTCCAGCACGCCCATGGCGTAGTTGGCCTGTACGTTGACTTCGTACGACAGCTCACCGGTGAACGAGATACGGAACACGCGGGCCGGTACGCCGCCGACGTTGCCTTCCTTCCAGGTCATGAACGGGAAGGCTTCCTTGTCCATGTCGATGTCGGTCAGCTCGCTGAGCAGCTTGCGGCTGTTCGGGCCGGACAGGGTCATGGTGGCCCAGTGGTCGGTGACCGAGGTGAAGTACACCTTCAGCTCTGGCCATTCGGTCTGGTGGTACAGCTCCATCCACTGCAGCACGCGGGCGGCGCCGCCGGTGGTGGTGGTCATGATGAAGTGGTTGTCGCCGACGCAGGCGGTTACGCCGTCGTCGAAGACCATGCCGTCTTCCTTGCACATCAGGCCGTAGCGGGCCTTGCCCACATCGAGCTTGGTCCAGGCGTTGGTGTAGATGCGGTTGAGGAACTCGCGCGCGTCCGGGCCCTGGATGTCGATCTTGCCCAGGGTCGAGGCGTCCAGCAGGCCCACGCTGTCGCGCACGGCCTTGCATTCACGGGCAACGGCAGCATGGATGTCTTCACCGGCTTTCGGGAAGTACCACGGGCGCTTCCACTGGCCGACGTCTTCGAACTCGGCGCCGTTCTTCACGTGCCAGGCATGCAGGGCGGTGAAGCGTACGGGTTCGAACAGGTGGCCACAGTGACGACCGGCTACTGCACCGAAGGTCACCGGCGTGTAGTTCGGGCGGAACATGGTGGTGCCCATTTCCGGGATGGTGATGCCGATCGAACGGGCGGCGATGGCCAGGCCGTTGATGTTGCCCAGCTTGCCCTGGTCGGTACCGAAGCCCAGCGCGGTGTAGCGTTTGACGTGTTCGACCGACTCGAAGCCTTCGCGGGTGGCCAGTTCGATACCGGCTGCGGTCACGTCGTTCTGCTGGTCGACGAACTGCTTCGGCCCTTTGCTGCCCTTGTCGTGCGGCACCTGGAACAGCGCCACGGTGGCCTCTTCCTTGCGTGCAACGGTCTTGGGCAAGGTGCCGACGCTGGCTTTGAAGCCGGCTTCAGTGGCGGCGCGGGCGCCGCCTTCGAAACCATCGGCAATCACGTCACCGAGGGCATAGACGCCGTTGATACCACCGACGCATTCACGTTTCTGCGGCGCATCGCCCGGCACGAAGCCGAGGATGTCATCACGCCAGACCGGGCGCCCGCCCAGGTGCGAAGCCAGGTGAACGATCGGGCTGTAGCCGCCCGAGGTAGCGATCAGGTCGCACTCGAGGGTTTCGCCTGGGCTGGTGACCTTGTGTGCCTGCACATCGATGGCGGCCACACGGGCACCGGTGACGTGCTTGCTGCCTTTGGCCTCGACCACGGCGCTGGAGGTGAGGATGCGGATGCCCTTGGCACGCGCTTCTTCAACCAGCGAGCCACGCGGGTTGTGGCGGGCGTCGGCGATGGCGACCACTTGCAGGCCAGCGTCGTGCCAGTCCAGCGCGGCGCGGTAGGCGTGGTCGTTGTTGGTCGACAGCACCAGCTTGCGGCCCGGGGCCACACCGTAACGGCGTACGTAGGTGGACACGGCACCGGCCAGCATGTTGCCCGGCACGTCGTTGTTGCCGTACACCAGCGGGCGCTCGTGGGCACCGGCAGCCAGGACCACGCGCTTGGCGCGGACACGGTGCACGCGGTGGCGAACCTGGCCGATCGGGGCGCGGTCGCCGAGGTGATCGGTGAGGCGCTCGTGAATGGTCAGGAAGTTATGGTCGTGGTAGCCGTTGACCGTGGCGCGTGGCAGCAGGGTCACTTCCGGCAGGCTTTCCAGCTCCTTGACCACGGCGTTGACCCAGTCGGCGGCAGGCTTGCCGTCGAGGGTTTCGCGGGTGTCGAGCAGGCTGCCGCCAAACTCTTCCTGCTCGTCAGCCAGGATCACGCGGGCACCGCTGCGGGCAGCGGCCAGCGCGGCGGCCAGGCCAGCAGGGCCGGCGCCGACAATCAGCACGTCGCAGTGCTGGTTCATGTAGTCGTAGCTGTCCGGGTCGTTCTGCAGCGGCGCACGGCCCAGGCCTGCGGCTTTGCGGATGTACTTCTCGTACGTCATCCAGAACGATTTCGGGTACATGAAGGTTTTGTAGTAGAAGCCAGGCGGCATCATGCTGCCGCCGACCTTGCCGAGGATGCCCATGACGTCGTTGTTGACGTTCGGCCAGCCGTTGGTGCTGGTGGCAACCAGGCCTGCGTACAGCGCCTGCTGGGTGGCACGCACGTTGGGGATCTGGGTGGCTTCGCTGGAGCCGATCTGCAGGATGGCGTTCGGCTCTTCGGTACCGGCGGCGATGATGCCGCGTGGGCGCGAGTACTTGAAGCTGCGGCCAACAATGTCGACGCCGTTGGCCAGCAACGCGGCGGCCAGAGTGTCACCGGCATAACCCTGGTAGGTCTTGCCGTTGAAGGTGAAGTTCAGGACCTTGCTGCGGTCGATACGGCCGCCGCTGGCGAGGCGATAGGTCTGGCTCATACTTTTTCCCCTTGGCCTTTGACGGCGGACGGTGCGGTCGCAGCTTTGCCATCAGCGGTCACTTGCGGCTTCTGGCCAATCTTGTAGGTTTCCAGAATCTCGTAAGTCACGGTGTTACGGGTGACGTTGAAGTACTGGCGGCAACCGGCAACGTGGTCCCACAGTTCGTGGTGAATACCGCGTGGGTTGTCACGGTAGAACATGTAGGTGCCCCACTCCTCGTCGGTGCAGGCGTTGGGGTCCAGCGGGCGGGCGATGTGCGCCTGGCCAGAGGCGTGAAACTCTTCTTCGGAGCGCAGCTCGCCACAGTGAGGACAGAAAATATGCAACATGACGGTGGCTCCGGTTAGTGGGCGACGGCGGCAGCGCCGTGTTCGTCGATCAGTGCGCCGTTGTAGAAGCGGTCCATGGAGAACGGCGCGGCCAGTGGGTGCATTTCGCCCTTGGCCAGGCTCGCGGCGAAGACGTTGCCCGAACCCGGGGTCGCCTTGAAGCCGCCAGTCCCCCAACCGCAGTTGAAGAACATGTTCTTGACCGGGGTCTTGGTGATGATCGGGCAAGCGTCCGGCGAGGTGTCGACGATGCCGCCCCACTGGCGGTTCATGCGAACGCGCGAGAGGTTGGGGAACATTTCGACGATGGCCTGCAGGGTGTGCTCGATCACCGGGTACGAACCGCGCTGGCCGTAGCCGACCCAGCCGTCGATACCGGCACCGATCACCAGGTCGCCCTTGTCGGACTGGCTGATGTAGCCGTGTACGGCGTTGGACATGATCACGCTGTCGATGATCGGCTTGATCGGCTCGGAGACCAGCGCCTGCAGCGGGTGCGATTCCAGCGGCAGGCGGAAGCCGGCCAGCTTGGCCATGTGCCCGGAGTTACCGGCGGTGACCACGCCGACGCGCTTGGCGCCGATGAAGCCTTTGTTGGTTTCCACGCCGATGACCGCGCCGTTTTCCTTGCGGAAACCGATCACTTCGGTCTGCTGGATCAGGTCCACGCCCAGGGCGTCGGCGGCCCGTGCATAGCCCCAGGCCACGGCATCGTGGCGGGCTACGCCACCACGGCGCTGAACGGTGGCGCCGAGGATCGGGTAGCGGGTGTTCTTGGAGCAGTCCAGGTACGGGATTTCGGCCGCAACCTGGGCGGTGTTCAGCAGTTCGCCATCGACGCCGTTGAGGCGGTTGGCGCTGACACGGCGCTCGGAATCACGAATGTCCTGCAGGGTGTGGCACAGGTTGTAGACGCCGCGCTGGGAGAACATCACGTTGTAGTTCAGGTCCTGGGACAGGCCCTCCCACAGCTTCATGGCGTGCTCGTACAGCTGCGCCGATTCGTCCCACAGGTAGTTGGAACGCACGATGGTGGTGTTACGGGCGGTGTTGCCGCCGCCCAGGTAACCCTTCTCGATCACCGCGACGTTGGTGATGCCGTGTTCCTTGGCCAGGTAGTAGGCCGTGGCCAGGCCATGGCCGCCACCGCCGACGATGACCACGTCGTAGACCTTTTTAGGGGTCGGCGTGCGCCACATGCGCTGCCAGTTCTCGTGGTGGCTGAGGGAGTGCTTGAAAAGGCCGAAGCCCGAGTAGCGTTGCATGGTCGTTTACTCCACTCAGCGGTAAACAGGGAAGTCAGCGCACAGGGCCGCGACGTTCTTCGCCACATCGGCTTCGACGTCTGCGTCACCGAGGTTGTCGAGGATGTCGCAGATCCAGCCGGCCAGGGCCACGCACTGGGCAACTTTGAAGCCACGGGTGGTGACGGCCGGGGTGCCGATGCGCAGGCCGGAGGTGACGAACGGCGACTGTGGGTCGTTCGGCACGGCGTTCTTGTTGACGGTGATGTGCGCGCGGCCCAGGGCGGCGTCGGCATCTTTGCCGGTCAGGCCCTGACGGATCAGGCTGACCAGGAACAGGTGGTTGTCGGTGCCACCGGAGACCACGTCGTAGCCGCGGTCGATGAACACCTGGGCCATGGCCTGGGCGTTTTCGATCACTTGCTTCTGGTAGGCCTTGAAGCCTGGCTCCAGCGCTTCCTTGAAGCACACGGCCTTGGCGGCGATCACGTGCATCAGCGGGCCGCCCTGGGCGCCGGGGAATACGGCAGCGTTGAGCTTCTTCTCGATCTCTTCGTTGGCCTTGGCCAGGATCAAGCCGCCACGTGGACCGCGCAGGGTCTTGTGGGTGGTGGTGGTGACCACGTCGGCGAACGGGATCGGGTTCGGGTACAGGCCAGCGGCAACCAGGCCGGCAACGTGGGCCATGTCGACGAACAGCAGCGCACCGACCTTGTCGGCAATGGCGCGGAAGCGTGGGAAGTCGAGGGTCTTGGAGTAGGCCGAGAAGCCGGCAACGATCATCTTCGGCTTGTGCTCGACGGCCAGGCGCTCGACTTCGTCGTAGTCGATCAGGCCGGTGTCGGTATTGATGCCATATTGAACGGCGTTGTACAGCTTGCCCGAGGACGACACTTTGGCGCCGTGGGTCAGGTGGCCGCCGTGGGCCAGGCTCATGCCGAGGATGGTGTCACCGGCCTGCAGCAGGGCCAGGTAGACGGCGCCGTTGGCCGAAGAACCGGAGTGCGGCTGGACGTTGGCGTAGTCGGCACCGAACAGCTGCTTGGCACGCTCGATGGCCAGCGCCTCGACCTTGTCGACGTGCTCGCAGCCGCCGTAGTAGCGCTTGCCTGGGTAGCCTTCGGCGTACTTGTTGGTCAGGCCGCTGCCCTGGGCCTGCATCACGCGCTTGCTGGTGTAGTTCTCCGAAGCGATCAGCTCGATGTGATCTTCCTGACGCTGTTCTTCGGCATTCATCGCCGCCAGCAGTGCATCGTCATAACCCTGGATCTGGTCTTGCTTGCTGAACATCGTGTATCTCCCGGCAGCGATCGTTTTTTGTCGTGGGGCACTGTGGCCCTTTATGGCGATGTTATGACTGGCCGGGGCGGGTCAGATGCCTGCGCACGCCTTGCAATGGCGCGTTTACGACATTGGCATTTGTGTTGTTCATGCCGGCCTCTCGCGGATCAATCCGCACCTAGGGGCCATGTGTCGTTTGTAGCAGCGGATTTATCCGCGAAGGGCCGCACTGGCAGCTTGTATAGGCAACCGTTTCAGCAATGGTTTAGAGTGCTGTTCTGCGTCGTTCACAGGACAGGGTCATGACAGATAAGAGCCAACAATTCGCCAGCGACAACTATTCCGGCATCTGCCCCGAAGCCTGGGCCGCAATGGAAAAGGCCAACCACGGTCACGACCGCGCCTACGGCGACGACCAGTGGACCGAGCGTGCGTCGGAGTACTTCCGCAACCTGTTCGAAACCGACTGCGAGGTGTTCTTCGCCTTCAACGGCACCGCCGCCAACTCGCTGGCCCTGGCCTCGCTGTGCCAGAGCTACCACAGCGTGATCTGCTCCGAGACCGCCCACGTCGAAACCGACGAATGCGGCGCGCCGGAGTTCTTCTCCAACGGTTCCAAACTGCTCACCGCGCCCAGCGTCAATGGCAAGCTGACGCCCGAATCGATTCGCGAAGTGGCGCTCAAGCGCCAGGACATCCACTACCCCAAGCCACGGGTGGTGACCATTACCCAGGCCACCGAGGTCGGCACGGTTTACCGCCCCGACGAGCTCAGGGCGATCAGCGCCACCTGCAAGGAGCTGGGCCTGAACCTGCACATGGACGGCGCACGCTTCACCAATGCCTGCGCGTTCCTTGGCTGCAGCCCGGCCGAGCTGACCTGGAAGGCCGGCATCGATGTGCTGTGCTTTGGCGGCACCAAGAACGGCATGGCGGTGGGTGAAGCGATCCTGTTCTTCAACCGCCAGCTGGCCGAAGACTTCGATTACCGCTGCAAGCAGGCCGGGCAACTGGCGTCGAAGATGCGCTTCCTGTCGGCGCCGTGGGTCGGTTTGCTGGAAAATGGCGCCTGGTTGCGCCATGGCAATCACGCCAACCATTGCGCGCAATTGCTGGCCTCGCTGGTGAGTGACCTGCCGGGGGTCGAGCTGATGTTTCCGGTGGAGGCCAACGGCGTGTTCCTGCAGATGCCGGAGCATGCGATTGAAGCACTGCGGGCCAAGGGCTGGCGGTTCTATACCTTCATTGGTAGCGGCGGTGCGCGGTTCATGTGTTCGTGGGATACCGAGGAAGAGCGGGTGCGTGAACTTGCCGCGGACATCCGCACGATCATAGTTGGCTGAGGGATTGCTGGGGCTGCTGCGCAGCCCATCGCCGGCAAGCGCGGCTCCCACAGGTACGGCGCATGGCTTGAATCTTGTGCGGTTGGGGTGGGAGCCGCGCTTGCCGGCGATGGGCCGCAAAGCGGCCCCGGCAATCTAGAGTTTGAACCCTCCCATCTGCCGCGCCAGGTCATCAGCCAGCCCACGCAGTGCCTGGCACTCCTCCCGGCAGCCCTGCACCTCGGCCGCCGTCTCTCGCGCCAGATCGGAAATCCCCTGCACCGTGCGGTTGATCTCCTCGGTCACCGCCGACTGCTCCTCGGTCGCCGTGGCCACCTGGTGGTTCATGTCGCTGATGTGCTCGACCTGATCGGTAATCGCGCCTAACGAGGCGCCGGTACGCTGGCTCGACTCCACACCACTGCCTGTAGCCTGCTGCCCGGCGTGCATCGAGCTCACTGCCGAACCCGCACCCTGCTTGAGGCGCTGGATCATTTGCTGCACTTCATCGGTGGACAGCTGCGTACGCCGGGCCAACGTCCGCACTTCGTCAGCCACCACGGCAAACCCACGGCCCATCTCGCCAGCCCTGGCCGCTTCAATGGCAGCGTTCAGCGCCAACAGGTTGGTCTGTTCGGAAATACTGCGAATCACCGCCAATACCTGGTCGATCGAGGCGACTTCATCGGCCAACTGGCTGACCGCATCGGCAGCCTTGCCGATATCCCCCGACATGCCCTCGATACCCTGGATCGAGCGCCGCACCACCTCGCGTGCCTGCAGGGCCTCATCCCGCGCCGATTGCGATGCCTGCGCCGCATCGCCAGCATTGCGGGCGATGTCCTGCACAGTCAGGCCCATCTCGTGCACGGCGGTGGCGACCATCTCGGTCATTTCCTGCTGCCGACCGGAGCGCTCGGCGGTGTTATCCACCACCTGGGTCACCTGCTCTACTGCCTGGTGCAGGCGTTCGCTGGTGCGCAACACTTCGCCGATCAGGCCACGCTGGCTGTCGAGGAAGCGATTGAAGCCACGGGCCAGATCACCCAGTTCATCCTGACGGGCGTCATCCAGGCGATGGCTGAGGTCGCCACCGCCACTGCCGATCTGTACCAGCGCTGCGGTGACGCGACGGATCGGGCGCACCAGGCCACGCGCCAGCAGCACCACCAGCAGCAGCGACACAAGGGCCACACTGCCGCCGATCAGGCTGGTCAGCCCCACCGTCTGGTGCATCTGCGCGTAAATTTCCTCCTCAGGTACCTCAGCCACCAGGGTCCAGTTGAGGTCGCGCAAAGGCAGGCCGAGCGCCAGGTAGCTTTCACCGTCGCGGTTGAAGCGGCTGCTGCGCAGGCCTTCGCCACCGGTCATCACCGCCTTGGCAGCGTCTGCGCCGAGTTGTTCGGCGAGCTGACGCTTGCCGCTGAAGGCCGCGTCCGGGTGCACCTGGATCAGCCCATCGTTGCGCACCAGGAACACCTTGCCGTGCTCGCCGAAACTGAAGTCGTGGATGAGTTTCGACAGTTCGGTCATGCGCAGGCCCATACCGGCCACGCCCACCAGCTTGCCGGCCTTTTCCACCCGGTAATCGATAAACAGCGCCAGTTCGCCCGTCGCATGATCGATATCGATATTCACCAGGCGTTCGGCGCCGCTGTCGATGTAGCCGTAGAACCACTTGTCATTGGGGTTGGCGCGACTGAGAACGCGGTCCAGGCCAACCTCGTTGTAGTAGTTGCCCGTTTCGGTCGAGGCGAACAGCGTGGTGAACGCATGGTTGCGTTGCTTGGCGGCCTGCAGGTATTCGAGGAATTGCGGGGCTTGAGCGGGGTCTTCGCCAGCGGCAAGCCAATCGCGCAGCAGCGTATTGCCGGCAATGTCGGCGGCAGCCACCAACGGCTGGCCGAGCATGCGCTCGATGTCGTTGCGGATGGCTTGGATGCTGGCCGGCAATGCGGTGTCGACCAGGTAACGTTCGGTCAGGCGGTTGAGTGCCACCGTGAAGATGATCACCACCACCAGAATGCTCGCCAGCAAGGCAGCGCCCATGCTTGCAATCAATTGCCACTGGATGCTCTTACGCCAGATACGCATGCCCCTGCTCCCCGCTAATTATTGTTTTGCGGGAAGTGTATACACTTGCGTATTCAGTTAATCCAGTGATCTGGAACAATGGGGCCGCACTGCGACCCCGAAGATGCGTCAGGACTCAGCGATAGTCTTGACGATGGCGTCCACCGTGGCGTCGATCTGCGCCTGGGTACGCGCGAGGGTCTGCTGGTGTTCCTTTTGCAGTTCGACCTGCTTGGAACACAGGTTAAGCGCGGCCAGCACCAGCAACTTGTCGCCAATCAGGGTCGGGTACTGGCGCTTGGTTTCGTTCAGCGCGGTGTTGAGCATCCGCACTGCCTGGGCCAAGGTTTCTTCCTGGCCTTCGGGCGCCTTGATCGAATAGTCGCTGCCGAGGATCGACACGACATTGATCGGCTGCGCTTGCAGTCTCATGCGCCGACGACGCCAGCACTGGCGCGGTCAACCAGCGCCTGGATGCGCGCCGCGGTGGCGCCGTGCTTCTCTTCCTGCTCCATCAGCGACAGCTGCAGGGTTTCGTTTTCTTCCTTGGCCTGGGCCAGTGCCTGGCCGAGGGTGGCGTTCTGCTCGGTGAGTTGAGCGTTTTTCTGCATCAGGTCGCTGACCAGTTGCTCGAGTTGATTCAGGGAGGCTTCCAGCATGGGTCTATCTCGGGTTGTTGCAAAGGGCGCACACGATAAAGAAAAGCGTGAGCCCCCGCCATTAAATATCGGATTCTTAAGGTTTCTACCCCGCAGATTGACAGGGTATCGGGCCCCTTGTTCCGACCTGGGTCAACCGCCGGTCAGGTAACCGGGCAGCGAGCTGAAAACTTTCATCTGGTCATCCTCAAGACTGCTCAGTCACGACCGATAGACAGGTAGGTCATATTCCGTCGCACGGACCGCGCCACCACACCTCCTGCCTGGACTCTCTCCATGTCACTACGCAACATGAACATCGCCCCGCGCGCGTTGCTCGGGTTCGCCCTGATTGGCGTACTCATGCTCGGCCTCGGTATTTTCTCGCTCATGCAGATGGGCAACATCCGACAGGCCGGCGTGACCATCGAAGTCAACAGCGTACCCAGCATCAAGACGCTCGATGAGCTGGCGGCGCTCAACCTGCGCTTGCGCTCGCTGTCTTACCGGCTGCTGCTCAACCGCGAACCGGAAACCCAGCGCGACACCCTCAACCTGCTGGACCAGCGCAACGCCCAGATCGAGCGTGCCCGCCAGGTCTATCTGCCAATGATCACGGCAGCCGACGAGCGGGCCGCCTACGAGCAGTACACCCAGCTGCTCAACCAGTACCGCCAGCTCGAATCACGCATGCGCAGCCTGAGCCAGGCCGACCGCCTGGACGAACTGCGTGACTTGCTCAATCGTGACCTGCTGGCCAACTCCGAACAGATCAACAAGGTCATGGAGACCCTGGTCCAGATCAATACCGAGCAGACCCGCGTCACCAATGAAACCGCCGCCAACCAGTACGACACCGCGTTCGCCCTGGTAATCGGCCTGTTGATTGCCGCCACTGCGCTGACCTTCCTCTGCGCCTTCCTGCTGACCCGCAGCATCGTCAAGCCGATCGAAGAAGCGCTGCAGGCAGCCGAGCAGGTGGCCGACGGCGACCTGACCAAGGTCATCCGCGCCGAAGGCACCGACGAAGCAGCCCGCCTGCAGCGCGCCATGGCCCGCATGCAGGACAAGCTGCGCGATACCCTGCAGCTGATTGCCGGCTCCGCCACCCAGCTCGCCTCGGCCGCCGAGGAGCTGAACTGCGTCACCGACGAAAGCGCCCGCGGCCTGCAGCAGCAGAACAACGAAATCGAACAGGCCGCCACCGCCGTCACCGAGATGACCAGCGCCGTGGAAGAAGTGGCGCGCAATGCGGTCAGTACATCGGAAGCCTCTAGCGAAGCCAGTCGTTCGGCCGGCGACGGTCGTGATCTGGTCATGGAAACCGTGGGTGCCATCGAGCGCATGAGCGGTGACGTGCAGGCCACCGCCAAGCTGATCACTCACCTGGCTGAGCAATCGCGCGACATCGGCAAGGTGCTTGACGTGATCCGCGGCCTGGCCGACCAGACCAACCTGCTGGCGCTGAACGCGGCGATCGAAGCGGCACGTGCCGGTGAGGCCGGGCGTGGTTTTGCCGTGGTGGCGGATGAAGTGCGGGCGCTGGCCCACCGTACCCAGCAGTCGACCAGCGAGATCGAGCGCATGATCGGCAGCATTCAGGGCGGTACCGAAGAGGCGGTGGAGTCGATGCGCACCAGCACCGAACGCGCCGAGTCGACACTGAATATCGCCAAGGGTGCGGGCATGGCGCTGGACACCATTGCCGGGGCTGTGGCGCAGATCAACGAGCGTAACCTGGTGATTGCCAGTGCGGCGGAGGAACAGGCCCAGGTAGCGCGGGAAGTGGACCGCAACCTGGTGAACATCAACGACCTGTCGGTGCAGAGTGCTACCGGGGCGCATCAGACCAGCGCGGCGAGTGCCGAGCTGTCGCGCCTGGCGGTCGACCTCAATGGCCTGGTAGCCCGCTTCCGCACCTGAAAAAACTGGGGCCGCTTTGCGGCCCCGGTAATCTCGGATCAGTAATCGATCCGCACATCCCCTTTCGGCACACTGCAGCACGACAGGATGTAGCCCTCGGCTTCGTCTTCCTCGGTAATCCCGCCGTTGTGCTCCATCTCGACCTCGCCGCCCAGCTTGAGCACCTTGCAGGTCCCGCAGATGCCCATGCCACAGGCTTTCGGGATCATCAGGCCCACTTTCGCCGCCGCCGCATGCACGGTCTCGCCCGGGGCAACGCGGATGCTCTTCTCGCTGCCGATGAACTCCACCAGGTTGAGGTCCGAAGCATCCACTTCCGGCGCATCGGCCGCCTGCTCGGCATGCTCCACCGCATCGGCCTTGGCCTCGGCAGGCGTCGCCCCGAACGATTCCTCGTGGTAGTTCTTCATATCGAAGCCGACCGCTTCGAGCATGCGCTTGACCGCGCTCATGTACGGCGTCGGGCCGCAACAGAATACCGTGCGCTCCATGTAGTCCGGCGCAATCAGTTCCATCAGCCGTTGGTTCAGGTAACCGCGGTAACCGGCCCACGGCTCACCCAAGCCATGCTTCTCGCAGATGATGTGCAGGCTGAAGTTGGGAATGCGCGAAGCCATCTGTTCCAGCTCGCGGTGGTAGATGATGTCCTTCGGCGAGCGGGCGCTGTGCACGAACACCATGTCGACGTTGGCGTTGGTGTCGTAGAACCAGCGCGCCATCGACATCACCGGGGTAATGCCCACGCCACCGGAGAGGTACAGCACCTTGCCCGCCGGGAAATCGATGGCGTTGAACAACCCCACCGGGCCGTGCACCGGCAGCTCGGCGCCTTCGTGCATGGTGTCGTGGAGGAAGTTGGACACCAACCCGCCCGGTACACGCTTGACCGTGATCGAGAAGCTGTAGGGCACCGAGGGCGAGCTGGAGATGGTGTACGAACGCATCACCGGCTTGCCTTCGATCTCCAGCTCCAGGGTGACGAACTGCCCGGGCTTGAAGAAGAACATGATTGGCTGGTCGGCCATGAAGCAGAAGGTGCGCACGTCCCAGGTCTCCTGGATGACCTTGACGCAGCGCACGATGTGGCGGCCATTGGCCCAGGTCTGGGTGGTGACCGGATTGAGGAAGGTATCGGACATGTTCATCTCCAGCGGCCGACTATGGCCCTTTTTATGGCTTGGATAATGCGCAACCCGTAAGCGACGCACATTCCTGCCAGCGACATCGGCGTGCTTATCGCGACCAGCCCCGCGCCACAAGGGCTGGCGCGTCGTAATTCATATCGGCCATGTCGCCCATGGATACGGTTCATGGCGTCTTCGGACGCACACTCCACGGCAAAACAACACGCTGTTTTTTGAAAAGAGCAGCCTTGCGGCACCACAACAACGATTAGCCACCTTTTGCCGGCCGCACACGGCCCCGAGGAATACACGATGGACGTCACCGCAACCCTGAGCCTGGGCGATCCACTGGAACCTGCACGCAAGGCCACCGCCGAGATGCTGCAGACCCGCGAGCGCACCTACTCGCTGCCCCAGCCGTTCTACACCGACGAGCGTCTGTTCCAGATCGACATGCAGGAGATCTTCCAGAAGGAATGGCTGATCGCCGGCATGACCTGCGAGATCCCGGCCAAGGGCAACTACATCACCCTGCAGATCGGCAACAACCCGATCCTGGTGGTGCGTGGTGCCGAGGGCAAGGTGCACGCCTTCCATAACGTCTGCCGCCACCGCGGTTCGCGTCTGTGCGTAAGCGACAAGGGCAAGGTGGCCAAGCTGGTCTGCCACTACCACCAGTGGACCTACGAGCTGGACGGCCGCCTGCTGTTCGCCGGCACCGAAATGGGCGACGACTTCGACATGAAGGAGTACGGCCTCAAGCCCGTCAACGTGAAGGTTGCCGGCGGCTACATCTTCATCAGCCTGGCGGAAAACCCGCCGGCCATCGACGAGTTCCTGGCCACCCTGGACCACTACATGGAACCGTACGACATGGAGAACACCAAGGTGGCGGTGCAGACCACCTTGATGGAAAAGGCCAACTGGAAGCTGGTGCTGGAAAACAACCGCGAGTGCTACCACTGCTCCGGTTCGCACCCAGAGCTGCTGCAAACCCTGCTGGAATGGGACGACACCAACGACCCGCGCGCCAGCCAGGAATTCAAGGACCACGTGGCCAGCTCCGCCGCCGCCTGGGAAGCCGAGAAGATCCCGTACCTGCACAAGAGCCATGGCCTGCGTAACCGCATCGTGCGCATGCCACTGCTCAAGGGCACCGTGTCGATGACCATGGACGGCAAGCAGGCCTGCCAGAAGCTGATGGGCCGCATCAAGAACCCGGACCTGGGCTCGATGCGCATCCTGCACCTGCCGCACTCGTGGAACCACTGCATGGGCGACCACATGATCGTCTTCACCGTGTGGCCGATCAGCGCCCAGGAGACCATGGTCACCACCAAGTGGCTGGTGCACAAGGATGCCGTGGAAGGCGTGGACTACGACCCGGAGCGCATGCGCAAGGTGTGGGACGCCACCAACGACCAGGATCGTCGCCTGGCCGAAGAGAACCAGCGCGGGATCAACTCCACCGCTTACCAGCCAGGGCCGTACTCGAAGACCTACGAGTTTGGCGTGGTCAACTTCATCGACTGGTACAGCCAGCGGGTGCTGAACAACCTGGGTGCGGAACCAGCGCCCTACCTGAAGGAAGTACAAGCGCAGTAACGGCGCAGCTGTACTGAAAACGCCACGGCCGGGTTACCCGCCGTGGCGTTTTACATGACAATCCAGAGCTTCGTCACATGTTATCCACAGATTTACCGACAGCCCTTGTGGACAGCAGTTCAAGCACCAACAGCAATGCCGCCATCAACGATTGGTCATTATTTGATCAAAACCGTGTAACCCTCTGATTTAAAGGCTTACAGCCCATACCGAACATCTTGTCCACAGAAGCGCCAACAGTTTCTGTGCGCAGTTGCCATGCAATTGCTGAAATTCTGTGGGTAAGCAGCGCAAGTGCCTGAAAATACTGACTCCGTGTGATTCTGCATGCTTTTGGTTATTTTTTGAGCAACATGCTGCAGCTCCCGAAATCCGTGACGTTGGGCAGTTGCTAAACAGATTATCCACAGACCCGCCAACAGTGATTGTGGGAAACTTGGTCGCGCCCATTCTGCAATTGCCCGTTTCCAGCGCCGCCGCCGCTGATCATTTTTTAATCACTGACCCGCAGCCAGCACCAAACAAGGCCCCCAGCAAAGCGCGAACACTTTATCCACACAGTGGCAAACAGATTCCGTGGGCAAAACTGCGACGCACCTGACATTTTTACCAGTTTCACTGGATTCTCCCCTGTGGTTCAGTGGAGGCCACTACTTTGGCATCATTTACGGGCAACTTATGCACAGGCGATTGGCCGGGACTGTAAAATGGTTCGATCAAGGCCATGGGATGGGGATAATCAGCGCCGAAGGGCAGGCCTGGAATTACCTGGTGTTGCGCTGTGCGGCAGAAGATGGGGGATTGTCGGCGGGTGAGCGGGTGTCTTTCGAACCAGTGACCGAAGGTTTGGCGAACTGGGCGTTCAATGTGCTCCGGCAGTAACAGCTATGTGTAAGAGCGGCACAAGGCCGCTCCTGGCAAAAAGTGCACCCGGACTCAGCGCAGAACGCCCTCCTCTACCAGCAGCTTGAGGATTGCCTCGGCACCTTCCTGTGGAGAAACATCTTTCAGCACCTTGCCGCCACCACCACTGGCCTTGGCGGTAGCTGCCTTCATCCGGTCCGCGCCACTCTTGGCCTTAATCACCTTCAACCGCTTGGGCCGTGGCCGTGCCGGTTGCAGTTCAGCTTCTGCCAGCAGTTCATCTTCGACGATCGCTACATTGCGTGCAGCCAGCACACCCCGACGCGCAGGGCCGAAGGCGCTCTGGCGCGGCTTGGGCGCTGCGTTATCCACAGTCGCCAGCAACGGCAAGCGCACCTTCAACCGGCGCCGCTGGCCGCGTGGTAGCGCTTGCAGCACCTGGGCAGTACCGTTTTCGATCGACTCCACTTCGGCCAGCCCCACTACCAGCGGCCAGCCGAGCTTCTCGGCCAGCAGGAACGGCAGCATGCCCGACCCTTCGCCAGTCTCGGCCTGGGTGCCGGTCAGCACCAGCTGGGCGCCAGCATCGCGCAGGTAATCCCCCAGCACGCCCAGCACATCGGCGCCGGCCGGTTGTTCCAGCACGTCCAGATGGTCCAGGCCCATGCCCAGGTAGGCGCGCAGCGCCTCTTCCCGCGGGTCGCCGGCATGCACCACCTGCAAGTTATCCCCAGCCAGCTGCAAGCCCAACTCCACGGCGCGGGCATCCTGCTCGGCGCGGCGGGCGCGACCGGAGCTGGGGTGGGCACCGATGGAAACCAGGCTGATCACTTTCGTACTCATGCTCGTGCCCTTATGCCGCGTCGCGCTGGCCGCCGCTGCGGAAGTTGTCCACAGCCTCGATCAGTGCCTGGAGAATCGCCGAACTGTCGCCAATCACCGACAGGTCAGCCCGTTTGATCATGTCGCAGCCTGGGTCCATGTTGATCGCCACCACCTTGTCGCAGGCGCCGATGCCCTGCAGGTGCTGGATCGCACCCGAAATACCCACAGCCACGTACACGCGTGCAGTGACCCAGGTGCCGGTGGCGCCCACCTGGCGGTTGCGCGGCATGAAGCCGTCGTCCACCGCCACCCGCGAGGCGCCTTCGGTGGCGCCGAGGGCCGCAGTGGCCTTGTGGTACAGGTCCCAATCCTTGACGCCGTTGCCGCCCGAGACGATGAACTCGGCTTCGGCCATGGCGATGGTCGCCGGGTCGACGGCCACCGAACCCAGGTCCTCGATGCGCGACAGGCTGCGCACCACGCTTGTGGACAACTCCACCGGCAGCGCTTCGTGGCGGGTTTCGCTGACTGGCTCGGCACACTCCGCCGCGCCCAGGATCAGGCGTGGCACGGCGCGTTGCAGGTCTTGCTGGCCGGCACCGGCACGGCCAATGCACTGGCCGTCCTTGACCTGCCAGACCCGCGTCGCCGGGCGCTCGCCGAGGGACGCACCGAGGCGCCGCCCCAGCTCGCCGCCACCGCTGCGGCTGTCGGGCAGCAACCAGTGGCGCGGTGCGAACTGGTTATCCACAGCCCGCAGGCCCTGCACCAATTGCTCCGGTGCATAACCTTCAAATGCCTCGCCTTCGAGTACCAGCAGGCGATCGACACCGGCTGTGGAAAAGTTGCTCTCCTTGTGTTCGCCAAACACCACCGCCAGCACTGCGCCGTCGCTGCCAGCCAGGCCGTGGGCCAGGCCCAGCAGGTCGCGGTCGTGGCTGCTCAGGCGGCCGCCGACCATGTCCGGCACCACAGCGATGTAGAACGCCGGCGCCGGCACCTGATGCAGCGGCAGCTGCACTTCGGCTGCCGCCGTACGCCGCCCACCGACACCGGTGCCCTGCTGGGCACCGCTGCGGTCGATGCGCTTGAGGCCGGCAGGGCCGATGAAACCTGCGGCAATCGCATGGGGGTTCTTGCGGATCAGGCCGTTTGGCCCCATCCAGCGGGTCTGTTGCGTCTGCATCGCCGCATGCAGCGGATGCAGACGGTTACGGGCGATCCACTCGGCGCGTGGATCGCGGCGGATGATGTCGCTCATCAATGCACCTCCGCAGTTTCGCGTTTAACCGTTGGCGACTTTGGGGCCGCGGGAGTTTCCTCTTCGATCAGCACATCAGCCACCAGCTCGGCGAGGTCCTTGATCTGTGGGCGCGGTTCGACCACGCCTTCGAGCATCGCGGTGCACTGCGGGCAACCCACGGCCACCAGCTCGGCCTTGGTCTCGCGAATGTCGTCCATGCGCATGTCCGGGATCCGCTGCTTGCCAGGGATGTCGGTGATCGGCGCACCGCCGCCACCGCCGCAGCAACGGGAACGGAAGCCCGAGCGCTCCATTTCGCGCACTTCGATACCCAGCGCCTTGAGCACTTCACGCGGGGCTTCGTACTCACCGTTGTAACGGCCCAGGTAGCACGGGTCGTGGTAGGTGACGCTGCCGCCCTTGTGCTGGCCGAGGTTGAGCTTCTTGGCCGCGATCAGTTCGGCGATGTAGGTACTGTGGTGCAGCACCTGGTAGTCACCGCCCAGTGCGCCGTACTCGTTCTTGAGCACGTGGAAGCTGTGCGGGTCGCAGGTGACGATGCGCTGGAACTTGTACTTGGCCAGGGTCTGGATGTTTCGCTTGGCCAGTTGCTGGAAGGTCGCTTCATCGCCCAGGCGGCGCGCCACGTCGCCGCTGTCGCGTTCTTCCAGGCCGAGCACGGCGAAGTCCACGCCGGACGCCTTGAGCACCTTGACGAACGAACGCAGGGTGCGCTGGTTGCGCATGTCGAAGGCACCGTCACCGACCCAGAACAGCACTTCGGTGGATTTCACCTCCGAGAGCAGTTGCAGGTTGAGGTCGGCCGCCCAGTTCATCCGCCCGCCAGGGGCAAAGCCGCCGGGGTTGTCGGTGGCGATCAGGTTGTCCAGCACCTCGGCGCCCTTGTTCGGGGTCGCGCCCTTTTCCAGGGTGAGGTGGCGGCGCATGTCGACGATGGCATCGACGTGCTCGATCATCATCGGGCACTCCTCGACGCAGGCGCGGCAGGTGGTGCACGACCACAACGTCTCGGCATCGACCAGGCCGTTGACGATCGGCTGATGCGGGTTGCCGCTGTGTTCGCCGATCGGCTTGCCTGGGTAAGGGCTGCCGGCGAAGTTGGCGTCACTGCCACCGGCCAGGCCGATGACCATGTCCTGAATGAGCTTTTTCGGGTTCAGTGGCTGGCCGGCAGCGAACGCCGGGCACATGGCTTCACATTTGCCGCACTGCACACAGGCATCGAAGCCGAGCAGTTGGTTCCAGGTGAAGTCCACGGGTTTTTCCACGCCCAGCGGCGCGTTCGGGTCTTCCAGGTCCAGCGGCTTGAGGCCGGTGGAGCGGCCGCCGCCGAAGCGTTCGGCGCGGCGGTGCCAGGCCAGGTGCAGGGCACCGGCGAAGGCGTGCTTCATCGGGCCGCCCCAGGTCATGCCGAAGAACAGCTCCGACACGCCCCACAGCACGCCCAGGCCGAGAATGCCGACCATCACCCAGCCACCGGTGTTGGCCGGCAGGATGCCAGCGACCGGCAAGGTGGCGATGAAGAAGCTGGCAGCGAACACCAGCAGGCTTTTCGGCAGGCGCATCCACGGGCCCTTGGACAGGCGCGAAGGCGGGTTCAGGCGGCGCTTGAAGACGAAGATGGCGCCGGTGAACATGATCACCGTGGCCACCAGCAGCGCGTAGCCGAGGATCTTGCTCTGCAGGCCGAAGCCATGCACCAGGATGGCCAGTGCCGCCGACAGCACGAAGCCGCCGGCAGTGGCCACGTGGGTCTTGGACATGTACTTGTCGCGCTCGACCACGTGGTGCAGGTCGACCAGGTAGCGCCGCGGCATGGCCAGCAGGCCGCCGATCAGGTCGACCTTTGAGGCCCGGCCACGCCGCCACATGCGCACCCGGCGCAGGGCGCCGAGCACTGCCAGGCCAAGGGCAGCGAACAGCAGGATGGGTAGAAGGGTGTTCAACATGGGAGGCTCCCACAACAGCTGGATTCTTGCGCTACCTCAAGGGTGGCGCGGACCCCTGTAGGAGCGAGCATCGCTCGCGATAGCGTCCGATCAGACAACCCGGTTGCCAAAGCTGACGCCATCGCGAGCTCTGCTCGCTCCTACAGGGGGGCCAGTCCCGCCTCTACAGAGGCGGTGCGATCAGAAGTCCTTGCACAGGCGCAAGGCGTCGTAGATCGCCGCATGCACGTTGCGCTGGGCCACGCAGTCGCCGATGCGGTACAGCAGGTAGCCCTCGCCCGGCTGGCTGAGGATCGGCTGTGGCTTGATGGCGAACAGCGCCTCCACATCGATCTGGCCCTTGTTGCGCGAACCGTCCTTCAGCGCGTAGTACAGCTGCTCGTCAGGACGCACGCCGTTCTCCACCACCACCTGGTCGACCACGCGTTCTTCCTTGGCGCCGGTGTATTCGTTCTCCAGCACCGCCACCAGCTTGTCGCCTTCGCGGTAGACCTTTTCCAGCATCATGTCGCCGGTCATGATCACTTCTTTCGGGTACATGCTGCGGTAGTAGGTCGGGAAGGTGGTACCGCCCATGGCCACGCCTGGCTTGATGTCGTCGGTGACGATCTCGACCTGGCTGCCCTTGTCGGCGATGAAATCGGCCACCGACATGCCGGTGAATTCGCAGATGGTGTCGTACACCAGCACGTTCTTGCCCGGCGCAACCTTGCCGTCGAGCACGTCCCAGCTGCTGACCACCAGCCCTTCGGCGGCGCCCCAATGCTCGTTCTGCTCAAGGAACGAATGGCCACCTACCGCCAGCACGATGACGTCCGGGCGCAGGTCCTGGATGGTCGCCACGTCAGCGGCAGTACCCAGGCGCAGGTCGACTTTCAGGCGCGCCAGCTCCAGCTGGTACCAACGGGTGATACCGGCAATCTGGTCACGCTGCGGCGCCTTGGCGGCGATGGTGATCTGCCCGCCGATCTGGTCTTTCTTCTCGAACAGGGTCACGTCGTGGCCGCGTTCGGCCGCCACGCGGGCCGCTTCCATGCCGGCTGGGCCGGCACCAACCACCACCACCTTGCGCTTGACGCCGGTGGTCTTCTCGATGATGTGCGGCACGCCCATGTATTCACGGGAGGTCGCGGCGTTCTGGATGCACAGCACATCCAGGCCTTGGTACTGGCGGTCGATACAGTAGTTGGCACCGACGCACTGCTTGATCTGGTCGATCTGGCCCATCTTGATCTTGGCGATCAGGTGCGGGTCGGCGATGTGCGCGCGGGTCATGCCGACCATGTCGACGTAGCCGCCTTCCAGAATACGCGTAGCCTGGTTCGGGTCCTTGATGTTCTGCGCGTGCAGCACCGGGACCTTGACCACTTCCTTGATGCCGGCCGCCAGGTGCAGGAACGGCTCCGGCGGGTAGCTCATGTTGGGGATGACGTTGGCCAGGGTGTTGTGGGTGTCGCAACCCGAGCCGACCACACCGATGAAGTCGATCATGCCGGTGGCATCGTAGTAGGCGGCGATCTGCTTCATGTCCTCGTGGCTGAGGCCATCGGGGTGGAATTCGTCACCGCAGATACGCATGCCCACGCAGAAGTCGTCACCGACTTCGGCACGCACGGCCTTGAGCACTTCCATGCCGAACTTCATGCGGCCTTCGAAGGTGCCGCCCCATTCGTCGGTACGCTTGTTGACTCGCGGGCTCCAGAACTGGTCGATCATGTGCTGGTGCACGGCCGACAGTTCCACACCGTCCAGGCCGCCCTCTTTGGCACGCCGCGCAGCCTGCGCGTAGTTGCCGATCACGCGCCAGATCTCTTCCACCTCGATGGTCTTGCAGGTGGCGCGGTGCACCGGTTCACGGATGCCCGACGGCGACATCAGGGTTGGCCAGTTGAAGCCGTCCCAGCGCGAGCGACGGCCCATGTGGGTAATCTGGATCATGATCTTGGCGCCATGCTTGTGCATGGCATCGGCCAGGTTCTGGAAGTGCGGGATGATGCGGTCGGTCGACAGGTTGACCGACGACCACCATTCCTGCGGGCTGTCGATGGCGACGACGGACGAGCCGCCGCAGATCGCCAGGCCGATGCCGCCCTTGGCCTTCTCTTCGTAGTACTTCACGTAGCGGTCGGTGGTCATGCCGCCGTCAGTGGCGTAGACCTCGGCGTGCGCAGTACTGAGTACGCGGTTGCGGATGGTCAGTTTGCCGATCTGGATCGGCTGGAACATTGCTTCGAATGCCATGACGCTATCTCCGGCTTACAACGGCTTTGTGACGAACAGGCCATCTTCGTGGCCTTCTTCCGAACCGCCGTAGACCTGTTCGGCCACGGTGCGGATCGAGCTGCCACGGGCAGCGAGAATCTGGTCCATGGCGCCGGCGAACCAGCCGGTGAACATGTAGTCGACCTTGCGGCCGCACTTGCCATAGACGTACACGAATGCGGAGTGCTTGAGCTTGACGCTGCAAGTGCCTTTATCCAGGTCGATGTCCTGGATCTCGAACAGGCCCCAGCCACGCTGGCTCAGGCGCTTCATGTAGTGCTCGAACACCGCCACGCCTTCCAGGCCATGGCATTCGGCTTCCTTTTCGCACCAGTGCCAGGCGGACTTGTAGCCGGCCTTGTAGAGGATCTCGGCATAGGCGTCGGCGCCCAGCACTTCCTCGATGCCGATGTGGTTGTTGACGAAGAAATGGCGCGGCACATACAGCATCGGCAGGGCGTCGCTGGTCCAGACACCGGTCTCGCTGTCGACTTCGATTGGCAATTGCGGGGCGATCTTGGCCATGGAAACTCAACTCCATAAAATTTTTATGTGGGTGCCCCGGCGTTGCTGGCAGGGGCTATCAGGCTTGGAGAGCGGCTTACTCGCCCCAGACGTCCTTGAGGACGTTGACCCAGTTCTCGCCCATGATCTTGCGTACCACACGCTCGGAATGGCCGCGCTTGAGCAAGGTCTCGGTGAGGTTGGGGAACTCGCCGACAGTGCGAATGCCCAGCGGGTTGATGATCTTGCCGAAGTTGGTCAGGCGACGGGCGTAGCCCTTGTCGTGGGTCAGGTATTCGAAGAAGTCCTGGCCGTGGCCCTGGGTGAAGTCGGTACCGATACCGATGGCGTCTTCACCGACGATGTTCATGGTGTACTCGATGGCTTCGGCGTAGTCGTCGATGGTCGAGTCGATGCCCTTGGCCAGGAACGGCGCGAACATGGTCACGCCGACGAAGCCGCCGTGGTCGGCGATGAACTTAAGCTCAGCGTCCGACTTGTTGCGCGGGTGTTCCTTCAGGCCCGAAGGCAGGCAGTGGGAGTAGCAGACCGGCTTTTTCGATTCGAGGATGACTTCCTCGGAGGTCTTGGAACCGACGTGGGACAGGTCGCACATGATGCCGACGCGGTTCATCTCGGCGACGATCTCGCGGCCGAAGCCCGACAGGCCGCCGTCACGCTCGTAGCAACCGGTGCCGACCAGGTTCTGGGTGTTGTAGCACATCTGCACGATGCCCACGCCCAGCTGCTTGAACACGTCGACGTAGGCGATCTGGTCTTCGAACGCGTGGGCGTTCTGGAAGCCGAAGAGGATGCCGGTCTTGCCCAGTTCCTTGGCCTTGCGGATGTCGGCGGTGGTACGCACCGGCATCACCAGGTCGCTGTTGTCGCGGATCAGCTTCTGGCTGGCGGCGATATTGTCGACGGTTGCCTTGAAGCCCTCCCAGACCGACACCGTGCAGTTGGCCGCAGTCAGCCCGCCTTTGCGCATGTCTTCGAACAGCTCGCGGTTCCATTTGGCAATGATCAGGCCGTCGATGACGATGCTGTCGGCGTGAAGTTCGGCTGGGCTCATCAGGCTGTCCCCTTTGTTGATTTGGGCCGCGCCGAATCTTCTGCCGGCGCTTTGGGGCCAGCATATGCCTGTGCCCTGCGACGCCCCGATGCAAAAACGACAGGGGGTTTGCCGAAAGCGTCAATGCGCGACATCGCGCCCTCTGGCGCGCCGTCTGGCGATGAGAGACAGTCTCGATAACGACATTTCCCGCCGATTCATGAACATTTCGTCAGGGAGCTATCGTCTTCTCTGCGGCTGAGCGAGAATCCAGCCGATTCGTCAGCCTTGTTGAGGAGAAAACGGATGAAATCAATGGCATGGCTGGTACTGCTGGCGGTCGTCTCGGGCGCCCACGCCGGCGAGGAAGAAAGCACCCCGTGCGACAACGTCGAGAGCGACCAGCAGACCTTCGCTTGCGCGGCATTCAACAAGCAGACTGCCGAGCGCGAGCTCAAAGCGGCGTATGACGACCTGATCCAGCGCATTCGCGACCAGTATGCCGACGAAGGCGACAAGGCCACGGCCCTGGTCGGGCGCATGGACGCTGCAGAAAAACTGTGGGCGCAGCTGCGAGATGCCGACTGCAAGGTCGAGACCTATGCCGAGCAGCAGGGCAGCAAGGCGTACCAGGCGGCCTGGGACACTTGCGTGGCGCAGCGCAGCGATGATCGCTCGGAGTATTTACAGTCCATCGGCCAGCAATAATCCTGCACTGGCCTCTTCGCGGATGAACCCGCCCAGCAGGAACTGCGAGTTCAGGCCGTGCGACTCCTGGGGGGATGGGTTCATCTCAACAATATACTGTGACTTCAAACATACAACGGAATGTAAGTACCAGAGCAACACCCTCAAGCCGATTTTATCTCAGCTTAATAAATGCAAGTCATAATAAAGCGGAAAACAACCTCCCGAGAAAATCCAGCACACCAGGAACAGCATCACTATTCATTAAACCTTACCAATAATTAATGCTCCAGCACTCTGCGGTTTATCGCCGCTTATTGCCTGGAGCTCACATGCAAGGTCCTGTAACTCTACCTGAACAGTATGTTTATCCTGAAGTAAGGGAAACTGAGCGAAGGGCAGCCGAAGCTGCGGCAAGGGCGGAAGCCGAGCGTATTGCCGTCGAAGCTGCCGCAAAGGCCGAAGCCGAACGTATCGCCGCCGAAGCTGCCGCGAAGGCCGAAGCCGAGCGTATCGCTGCCGAAGCTGCCGCGAAGACCCAAGCCGAGCGTTTCGCTGCCGAAGCTGCCGCGAAGGCCCAAGCCGAGCGTTTCGCTGCCGAAGCTGTCGCGAAGGCCCAAGCCGAGCGT
>NZ_VZII01000062.1 GCF_009391885.1 Pseudomonas sp. MN1F
GGCAAGCGCGGCTCCCACAAGTACAGCGCAGGCCTGGAAGCCGGTGATAATCCCCTGGGAGCGGGCTTCAGTCCCGCTCCAGCACCCACTGCTGAGTACCGGCCGCCAATTGCGGAATTTCATCTGCCTGAGCAGTGTTCACCGCCTGGTAGATCGCCATCTTGTCGCCATCACGCTTGAAGATGAACGGCGCGCCACGCTGGTTACGCTCCAGCCACAGGCTGTCGTTGTTGCCACCCATGCTGGCGCAGTCGCCGGCCAGGCACAGGGCGAAACGGTCCGGGCCTGGCAGGCCGGTGACGTTGCCGGTATCGCTGAAGCGCACGGTTCCGCCCTTACCCTGGCCCTCGATGATCTTCCAGTCGCCACCGAGATAAGCCTGGTACAGCGCCTTCTCGAAGCTGCCGCCCAATGGAGCATTGCCCGGCTGCTTGGCGCGCACGAAGGTCTGCTCGGCACCGCTCTGGGTGGTGGCTTTCAGCTCATCGCCATCAAGTGCGAGCTGTTCGGTCTGGCCACCCGCGAAACTGGCCTGCCATTGTTTCTGGTTGGCGCTCAGCTGGCCGTCGGCAGCCTCGAAACCATTGCTGAAGCTGGCCTGCTGGTTGGCGACATCGAGCTTCCACTCGAACACCGGGCCATGCTCGTTCAGGGCCTGGCGCAGGCTGCCGCCTTTGCTGGCGGCTTTGATGGCGGCCTGGTTGATCCAGGTGCCGTTGAAATCTTCGGGTTTGTGGCTGGCGCAGCCGCCCAGAAGCAGGGCTGCCAGCGCGAGGGGCAGTGCTTGACGCATGACGGGATAACCTTGCAAAGAAGGGTGACGGGCAGGGCGCCCGTCACCAGGGGCATCATTCGATGACCAGGATGGCGTCCATTTCGACCTGGGAGCCTTTCGGCAGTGCAGCAACGCCGATGGCAGCGCGGGCTGGGTATGGCTGCTCGAAGTAGCGGCCCATCACCTCGTTGACCTTGGCGAAGTGGCTCAGGTCGGTGAGGAAGATGTTCAGCTTGACGATATCCTTGAACGAACCGCCAGCCGCTTCAGCCACGGCCTTGAGGTTCTCGAACACCTGTACGGTCTGGGCTTCGAAGCCTTCGACCAGTTCCATGGTCTTCGGGTCCAGCGGGATCTGGCCCGACATGTAGACGGTGTTGCCGGCCTTGATCGCCTGGGAGTAGGTGCCGATAGCGGCAGGGGCCTTGTCGCTGTTGATTACGGTCTTGCTCATGATGACTCCTTGCGGTTGGCGGACTACGTACGCATGCGGGTGATGCGGACCACGCCGGTCAAGGTACGCAGCTTCTTGATCACACGCGCCAGGTGCACACGGTCGTGCACGCTGACCACCAGTTGGACCACGCTGATACGGCCGTCGCGTTCGTCCATGCTGATCTTCTCGATGTTGCCGTCGGCAGCGTTGACGCTGCTGGCCAGCAAGGCGATGAGGCCGCGCTGGTGTTCAAGCTCGACACGCAGCTCGACGTTGAATTCACCAGCGATGTCCTTGGCCCACGAGAGTTGTACGCATTTCTCTGGGTTGTGGCGGATTTCGCTGATGTTGCGGCAGTTTTCCAGGTGCACGACCATGCCCTTGCCCGCCGACAGGTGGCCGACGATCGGGTCGCCCGGGATTGGTGTGCAGCACTTGGCGTAGCTCAGTACCAGGCCTTCGGTGCCGCGGATCGCCAGCGGGCCTTCCGGCGCCGGCAGTTGTTCGCCTTCGGCCGACAGCAGGCGGCGGGCGACCACGTAGGCCATGCGGTTGCCCAGCCCGATGTCTTCGAGCAGGTCTTCGATCAGCTCCAGGCGGTACTCGGCGAGAATCGCCTGGATACGCTCTTGAGGGATCTTCTCGAGGCTACTGTCGAAGCCGGTCAGCACCTTGTTCAGCAGGCGTTCGCCGAGGCTGATCGACTCGGAGCGACGCTGCTGCTTGAGGGCGTGGCGAATGTGCGTGCGCGCTTTGCCGGTGACCACGAAATTGAGCCAGGCCGGGTTTGGCCGTGCGCCCGGGGCGCTGACGATTTCCACCGTCGAGCCGCTTTGCAGTGGTTCGGACAGCGGTGCCAGGCGGCGGTTGATCCGGCAGGCGATGCAGCTGTTGCCGACGTCGGTGTGCACCGCATAGGCGAAGTCGACGGCGGTGGAGCCTTTGGGCAGCTCCATGATCCGGCCTTTGGGCGTGAACACGTAGACCTCGTCCGGGAACAGGTCGATCTTCACGCTCTCGATGAACTCCAGCGAGTTGCCAGCACGCTGCTGCAGCTCGAGGATACCCTTGACCCACTGGCGCGCCCGGGCATGGCTGCCCTTGGGCTGCTCGTCCTCGTTGGACTTGTACAGCCAGTGCGCGGCGATGCCGTTGTTGGCCATCTCTTCCATCTCGCGGGTGCGGATCTGGATCTCGATGGGCACGCCGTGCATGCCGAACAGCGTGGTGTGCAACGACTGGTAGCCGTTGGCCTTGGGGATAGCGATGTAATCCTTGAAGCGACCGGGCAGCGGCTTGTACAGGTTGTGCACGGCGCCGAGCACGCGGTAGCAGGTGTCGACCTTGTCGACGATGATGCGGAAGGCGTACACGTCCATGATCTCGTTGAAGGCGCGGCGCTTGCCACGCATCTTCTTGTAGATGCCATAGAGGTGTTTCTGCCGGCCGCTGACCTCGCCCTCGATGCCGTCGGCGGCCAGGCAGTTGGCCAGCGAGTGTTCGATCTTGGCGACGATCTCTTTGCGGTTGCCGCGTGCGCTCTTGACGGCCCGGTGGATCAGCGACGAACGCATCGGGTGCATGGCCTTGAAACCGAGGTCCTCGAATTCCACGCGCACGGTGTGCATGCCAAGGCGGTTGGCGATGGGGGCGTAGATCTCGAGGGTTTCCTTGGCGATGCGCCGGCGTTTTTCGCCAGACAGCACTTCAAGGGTACGCATGTTGTGCAGGCGGTCGGCCAGCTTGACCAGGATCACGCGGATATCGCGGGCCATGGCCATGGCCATCTTCTGGAAGTTTTCGGCCTGCGCCTCGGCCTTGGTCTCGAAGTTCATCTGGGTCAGCTTGCTGACCCCGTCGACCAGTTCGGCCACGGTCTCGCCAAACTGCTGGCAGAGGGCTTCCTTGGCGATGCCGGTGTCTTCGATCACGTCGTGCAGCATGGCCGCCATCAGGCTCTGATGGTCCATGTGCATGTCGGCGAGGATGCTGGCCACGGCCAGCGGATGGGTCACGTAGGGCTCGCCGCTGCGGCGGCGCTGCCCATCGTGTGCCTGCTCGGCATAGAAATAGGCGCGCCGAACCAGGTTGACCTGTTCAGGGCCCAGATAGGTCGACAGCCGTTCGGCTAAGGCTTCTATGCCCGGCATGGGGTTACCTCCTGCCGAGGATAAGGGCCTTGCGCCGTGCGACGTCGACCAGGCATCAATCAGACAGCCTCGTTGGACTCGTCCTCGAACGCGGCGAAGACCGGATCCTCGGTGACGATCTCTTCAGCGGCGATGAATTCGTTGGTGACGATGCCTTCGGCGATTTCACGCAGGGCAACGACGGTTGGTTTGTCGTTTTCCCATGCAACGCGCGGCTCTTTGCCACCGGTGGCCAGCTGGCGGGCGCGCTTGGTCGAGAGCATGACCAGCTCAAAACGGTTATCCACGTGTTCCAGGCAGTCTTCAACAGTTACGCGGGCCATGGTCTTCCTCAGTAGCAAATGCGGTGGGCGTGCAGCCCAATATGGGCAGGCGGACTCGATAGTTTAAAAAATCACCAGCCAATAGGGAAGCGCTGTTTTGTCGGCTGCTTCGCCAGGCCTGCCCTGTGGGAGCGGCTTCAGCCGCGAAAGGGCCGCAGCAGACACCCTCGATGCATGCTCCTGACGATAACCTCAGAGCATCGCATCCCGCAACCGCGGCGTCAGCTCCTCGAACAAGGTCTGCACCGAACGCAGCGCCCGGCAATCGGGCCGGGTCAGCAGCCACAACTGGGTATCGCATCCGGGCAACGGCCCGCTCAACGCATCCACCCCCGGCAAGGCATCGACCATATAGTCCGGCAGTGCCGCCACGCCCAGCCCGGTGCTCACCAGTTGGGCGATGGTCGACATGCTGCTGCACTGATAACGCGGGCTCAACCCCGGGTACTGCTGGTTGCGCCAGACCACGGTGGGGTGGTCCTGCATCGAGTCGTCCGGGGCGATCCACGGCACGCTGCTGGCCGATTCGTTCAGGCGCTCGCGCCACTGCGGCTGACCGCAGATCACATAGGAGGTGGAGCCCAGGCAACGCCCCACCAGATGCTCCGGCGGGGTGTTGGTCAGGCGCAGGGCGATGTCGGCATCGCGCCGGCTGAGGTTGGCGAACGTATTGGACGTGCCCATCTCCAGCGACAGCGCTGGGTAGTTCGGCATGAACGCAGCCAAGGCCGGCAGCAGCAGGCTGTGCATCACGGCTTCGGTGCAGGTCACGCGCACGGTGCCGCTGACCACCTGCTCACCGCTGGTCATGGCGATGCGTGCGGCCTCCAGCGCCTGTTCGGCACGCTCGGCCTGTTCTGCCAAGGCCTGGGCCGTGTCGGTCGGCAGGTAGCCTTTGCGACTTTTAACGAATAGCGCTGTGCCCAGCGCCGACTCCAGCCGGCGAATCGAGCGGAATACGGTCGAGACGTCGACCTTGAGCAGTTCGGCGGCCTTGGCCAGTGAGCGCCCGCGTTCCAGTGCCAGGACCAGAGAAAGGTCGGCGTGGGTAATCTGATATTGCATTGGTGCACGCTCTGCTTGCCAAATTGCCAATGTCTGTTGCGTCAGGGCCATTTTATAGTGAAACGGCCCCCGGGAATCAATGCGCCCGGTCGGGTAACCAATCCCCACGATGGGAAAGTAAAAAGAACAACAGCTGCAACCATCGTCGCCCGTGAGGCGCCAGCCGTATCCCCACATCGCCGCAGCAAATCATAGGATGTAAGCCATGACGTCGGTCACCCCGTGCGCCAGTACTTCCAGCGAGATGAATGACTTCCTTCAGGCCCATCCGGATACGCAGTACGTCGATCTGCTGATTTCCGACATGAACGGCGTGGTACGCGGCAAGCGCATCGAGCGCGCCAGCCTGCACAAGGTCTACGAAAAAGGCATCAACCTGCCGGCCTCCCTCTTCGCCCTGGACATCAACGGCTCGACCGTGGAAAGCACCGGCCTGGGCCTCGATATCGGCGACGCCGACCGCATCTGCTACCCGATTGCCGGTACGCTGTCCGACGAGCCGTGGCAGAAGCGCCCGACCGCGCAACTGCTGATGACCATGCACGAGCTCGACGGTGAGCCGTTCTTCGCCGACCCGCGCGAAGTGCTGCGCCAAGTGGTGAGCAAGTTCGACGCCATGGGCCTGGATATCTGCGCCGCGTTCGAGCTGGAGTTCTACCTGATCGATCAGGACAACCTCAACGGCCGGCCGCAACCGCCGCGTTCGCCGATTTCCGGCAAGCGCCCGCAGTCGACCCAGGTGTACCTGATCGACGACCTCGACGAATACGCCGACTGCCTGCAGGACATGCTCGAAGCGGCCAAGGAGCAAGGCCTGCCAGCCGATGCCATCGTCAAGGAAAGCGCCCCGGCGCAGTTCGAAGTCAACCTGCACCACGTTGCCGACCCGATGAAGGCCTGCGACTACGCGATCCTGCTCAAGCGCCTGATCAAGAACGTCGCCTACGACCATGAAATGGACACCACGTTCATGGCCAAGCCCTATCCGGGCCAGGCGGGTAACGGCCTGCACGTGCACATTTCGCTGCTGGACAAGAAAACCGGCAAGAACATCTTTGCCCATGAAGACCCGCTGCAAAGCGACGCCCTGCGCCACGCCATCGGCGGTGTGCTGGAGACCATGCCGGCGTCGATGGCCTTCCTGTGCCCGAACATCAACTCCTACCGCCGCTTCGGTGCGCAGTTCTATGTGCCGAACGCGCCGAGCTGGGGCCTGGACAACCGCACCGTAGCCGTGCGCGTACCGACCGACAGCAGCGACAACGTGCGTATCGAGCACCGCGTGGCCGGTGCCGATGCCAACCCGTACCTGATGCTGGCGGCCATCCTGGCCGGTATTCACCACGGCCTGACCAGCAAGATCGAGCCGGGTGCACCGATCGAAGGCAACTCGTACGAGCAGCTGGAGCAAAGCTTGCCGAACAACCTGCGCGACGCCCTGCGTGCGCTGGATGACAGCGAAGTCCTCAACCAATACATCAGCCCGGACTACATCGATATCTTCGTGGCCTGCAAGGAAAGTGAGCTGGCCGAATTCGAAGTTTCGATTTCCGACCTCGAGTACAACTGGTACCTGCACACGGTGTAAGCCCATGAGCGCAATTGCGGTCCCCTTGATCGGTATCAGCGCCTGCCGCCAGCAGGTGGGGAAGAACTCGTCGCACACGGTGGGCGACAAGTATGTGGAGGCCGCCGGTTTCGCCGGATTGCCACTGATTCTGCCGGCCCGCGACGGCGGCAGCGACACGCAGGCGCTGCTGGCCCAGCTTGACGGCATTGTTTTTACCGGCTCGCCTTCAAATATCGAGCCGCATCATTACAATGGCGCCGCCAGCGCCGAAGGGACCCGGCACGACCTTGCCCGCGACCGGCTGACCCTGCCGCTGCTGCAGGCGGCGATTGCCGCCGGTGTGCCGGTGTTCTGCATCTGCCGAGGTTTCCAGGAACTGAACGTGGCCCTGGGCGGCAGCCTGCACCAGCGTGTGCAGGAACTGCCCGGCTACATGGATCATCGTGAACCCGAGGATGCACCCCTTGAGGTGCAATATGGCCCTCGCCATCCCGTCAGCGTTGCGCCTGGCGGGTTGTTCGAGCGCCTGGGCCTGGCTGCGCAGTTTGAGGTCAACTCGCTGCACAGCCAGGGCATCGACCGCCTGGCCCCAGGCCTGCGGGTCGAGGCACGGGCCCCTGATGGCCTGATCGAAGCGGTGTCGATGCCTGACGCGCCGGGCTTTGTGCTTGGTGTGCAGTGGCACCCGGAATGGCGTTTCGCCGACAACCCGGTCTCCCGGAGCCTTTTCCAGGCATTCCGCGAGGCCTGCATTGCCCATGCTGCACGGGAGGCCTGACCGCAAGTCAGCCAAAAGTACGGGATGACTCACCCCGGCAGCGCGCTTTCAATGAGTGGAAGCAGGCCCTGGGGACAGGGCCTGTGAAAACAATTCCAATAGTTACGGCAAAAACTCATGAGCAATTACACAGAAGCCGGCCGCCCACCCGACGTGGCCGACTCGGGCAGCACTCAGCGCAGCAAAGGCCTGGCCAAGGGCCGTCTTGGCCTGCTGGCCAGCGTGGTGCTGGGCATTTCCACCATTGCCCCGGTCTACACCCTGACCGGTGCCCTTGGCCCGACCGTACGTGAGGTCGGTGCTCATCTTCCCGCCGTGTTCATCGTCGGCTTCCTGCCGATGTTGCTGGTTGCCCTGGGCTACCGCGAGCTGAATTCGGCCGAGCCGGACAGCGGCACTTCGTTTACCTGGTCGGCCCGTGCCTTCGGCCCGATGATCGGCTGGATCGGCGGCTGGGGGCTGGTGGTTGCCACCACCATCGTGCTGTCCAACCTGGCGGGCGTTGCCGTCGACTTCTTCTATCTGTTCCTCAGTCAGATCACCGGCCAGCATGAGCTGGCGGCGCTGGCCGACAACCTGTTGATCAACATCACCACCTGTTGCGTGTTCATCGCCATGGCGGTGTGGATCTGCTGCCGTGGCATGGCTACCACCATGACCGTGCAGTACGGGCTGGTGGCGCTGCAGCTGTTGGTACTGCTTGGCTTTGCCTTCGCGGCCTTTGGCAGCACCACCGCTCCACCGCCACTGGAGTTCGATTTCGCCTGGTTCAACCCGTTCGGTGTCGAGTCGTTCTCGGCCTTTGCTGCGGGGCTTTCGCTATCGATCTTCATCTTCTGGGGCTGGGACGTTTGCCTGACCGTCAGTGAAGAGTCGATCGGCAGTGACGAGGTGCCGGGCAAGGCGGCCACCTGGACCGTGCTGCTGATCCTTGGCCTGTACCTGGTCACTGCCATCGCCACCCTGCAGTTCGCCGGCATCAGCGAGCAAGGCCTGGGGCTGAACAACCCGCGCATCCAGGAAAACGTGTTCGCCCACCTGGCCGGTCCGGTGATGGGGCCGTTGGCGATCCTGATGTCGATCGCCGTGCTGGCGAGCACAGCAGCGTCGCTGCAGTCGACCTTCGTGTCGCCGGCGCGCACACTGTTGGCCATGGGTTACTACGGCGCGGTGCCGCAGAAATTCGCCAGCGTCTGCCCACGTTCGCAGACCCCGCGTTACGCGACCATCTGCGCCGGTGTGGCGGCGGGCCTGTTCTACGTGACCATGCGTACCCTCAGCGAGAACGTGCTGGCTGACACCATCACGGCGCTGGGCATGATGATCTGCTTCTACTATTCGCTGACGGCGTTCGCCTGTGTCTGGTACTTCCGCGACAGCCTGTTCGGCAGCCTGCGCCACTTCTTCATGCGTGGCCTGTGCCCGCTGGTGGGTGGGGTGATCCTGTCGGTGATCTTTGTGCGCACAGCCATCGACAGTGCCTCGCCGGACTTCGGCAGTGGCTCGCATGTGGCGGGGCTGGGGTTGGTGTTCGTGATTGCGGCGATCATTTCGGCACTGGGGATCGTGCTGATGATGATTTCGCGGATGCGTGCGCCGGCTTACTTCCTGGGGGCGACCCTGCGTCAGCAGGCCACCCTGCCACTGCAGGAGTAATGCAAAGGGGCCGCAAAGCGGCCCCGTTCGGTCTGTCAGGCGAGCAGTTCTTGCAGCAACCCGCTGTAGCGCTGCTGCTGCTTCTTCAGCCGCAAGCGGTTGGCCACGAACACCGCCTTCAATTCTTCCAGCGCCACGTCGAAGTCGTCGTTGATGATGACGTACTCGTACTCGTCGTAGTGCTCCATCTCGCTGACGGCTTCCTTCATGCGCCCGGCGATGATCGCTTCGCTGTCCTGGCCACGGCCATCCAGACGCTCGCGCAGGGCCTGCTGGCTCGGCGGCAAGATGAACACCGAGCGTGCCTCGGGCATCAACTTGCGCACCTGCTGGGCGCCTTGCCAGTCGATTTCCAGGATCAGGTCATTGCCCCGGTCCAGCACCTCTTGCAGCGTGCTGCGCGAAGTCCCGTAGAAATTGCCGAACACTTCGGCGTGCTCGAGGAAGTCACCCTTGGTGATCAGCCCCTTGAAGTCGTCATGGCTGACGAAGTGGTAGTTCACGCCGTGCTCTTCACCCGGGCGCATGGCGCGGGTGGTGTGCGAGACCGAGACGCTGACGCGTGGGTCGGCCTTGATCAGGGCGGTGACCAGGCTGGTCTTGCCAGCGCCGGACGGGGCCGAAACGATGTAGAGGGTGCCGCTGCTTTGATTCATGGTCGGGGTGGCCTTACTCGATGTTCTGTACTTGTTCACGCATCTGTTCGATCAACACCTTGAGGTTGACCGCCGCTTGCGTGCTGCGTGGGTCGAAGGCCTTGGAGCCCAAGGTGTTGGCTTCGCGGTTGAGTTCCTGCATCAGGAAGTCCAGGCGCCGGCCGGCGGCACCGCCGGACTTGAGCACTCGGCGCACTTCGTTGACGTGGGTGCTGAGGCGGTCGAGTTCCTCGGCGACGTCGCTCTTCTGCGCCAACAGTACCATCTCCTGCTCCAGGCGCTGCGGGTCGAGCTCGGCCTTCAGGTCACCGAAACGGTCGATGATTTTCTGCCGTTGGGTGGCGAGCATCTGCGGCACCAGGGCGCGCAGGGTGGTGACCTCGGTGGTCATGTTGTCCAGGCGCTCGTTGATCAGCCGGGCCAGCTCCTGGCCTTCGCGCAGGCGCCCGGCCTTGAGTTCGGCCAGGGCTTCGTCGAACAGCGCCACGGCTTCGGCGTTCAGGGCCTGGGGGTCAGTGGCGTCGGCCACCAGCACGCCGGGCCAGGACAGCACTTCCAGCGGGTTGAGCGCCGCCGGCTGCTTGATCAGCCCGGCCACCTCTTCGGCAGCGGCGACCAGCTGCGCGGCGCGCTCGCGGTCGACCTTGAGCGGCTTGCCATTGCTGTCTTCGTGCAGGCGCAGGGTGCATTCGACCTTGCCGCGTGAGAGGCCCTGGCGCAGGCCCTCACGTACCGCGCCTTCAAGGTCGCGCAGGGCGTCTGGCAGGCGCAGGTGAGGTTCAAGGTAACGGTGGTTGACCGAGCGCAGTTCCCAGACCAGGGTGCCTTGGCTGCCTGCGCGTTCGACACGAGCAAAAGCGGTCATGCTGTGCACCATGGGAAGTACCTCGCGTTAATGAATTGAAGGCGCGCGATTGTAGCGCAGTGCGCACGTGGCGCCCAATCCGCCCATGTTACAGAGCACGTGCCCGCGAGTGGGAAAAGGCGACAGGCTGCCGGGAGCGCGACAATAGGCATGTCCTCCGTGGGCGACGGGCTCTATAATGGCGGGCAGATTCAAAGTCCCAGTACAGGTATCCCAGATGAAACGTCCAAGTGGTCGCGCCGCCGATCAGCTCCGCTCGATCCGCATCACCCGCAACTACACCAAGCACGCCGAAGGGTCGGTACTGGTCGAGTTCGGTGACACCAAGGTCATCTGCACGGTCAGCGTCGAAAACGGCGTACCGCGCTTCCTCAAAGGCCAGGGCCAAGGCTGGCTGACTGCCGAGTACGGCATGCTGCCGCGTTCCACCGGCGAGCGTAACCAGCGCGAAGCCAGCCGTGGCAAGCAAGGTGGCCGCACCCTGGAAATCCAGCGTCTGATCGGCCGTTCGCTGCGCGCCGCACTGGACATGAGCAAACTCGGTGACATCACCCTGTACATCGACTGCGACGTGATCCAGGCCGATGGCGGTACCCGCACCGCATCGATCACTGGCGCCATGGTCGCCCTGTGCGATGCCCTGGCGGTGATCAAGAAGCGCGGCGGCCTGAAGGCCGGCAACCCGCTCAAGCACATGATCGCTGCCGTATCGGTGGGCATGTACCAGGGCGAAGCGGTACTCGACCTGGACTACCTGGAAGACTCCGCAGCAGAAACCGACCTCAACGTGGTCATGACCAGCGCCGGTGGTTTCATCGAAGTGCAGGGCACCGCCGAAGGCGCACCGTTCCAGCCTGAAGACTTCAACGCCATGCTGGCGCTGGCGCAAAAGGGCATGAACGAAATTTTCGAACTGCAGCAGGCCGCACTGGCCGACTGATCCCGGCCAGGGAGGTGAGGGGCATGAACGATTCCGAACTGTCGGTCACCCCGCCCAATGCCGAAGTCCGGCAATGGGCGATGTTCTGTCACCTCTCCGCGCTGCTAGGCCTGGTGGTGCCCCTCGGGCACCTGCTGGGCCCGTTGGTGCTGTGGCACCTCAAGCGCGAGCAGGACCCCTTCATCGATGCCCAAGGCAAGGAAGCGCTGAACTTCCAGATCAACGTGACCATTGCCGGGTTCATCTGTAGCGCCCTGATGTTCGTGGTCATCGGCTTCGTGCTGTTCCCGGTGCTGATGCTGGCGGTACTGATCCTGATCATCCTGGCGGCGGTCAGGGCCAATGAAGGCAAGGCGTATCGCTACCCCTTCATCTGGCGACCGATCCAATAAAAAAGGGCCGCTTTCGCGGCCCTTTTTCTTAGATGGTCAACGTCCAGTCATAGTCGACAATCAGCGGCGCATGTTGCGAGAAGCGCGGCTGACGCGGCAGGCGGGCGTTGCGCACGAAGCGGCGCAGGCCCGGGGTAAGGATCTGGTAGTCGAACCGGTAGCCCAGGTTGAGCATCTCGGCCTGCTCGTTGTCCGGCCACCAGCTGTACTGGTCGCCTTCACGGCTGACTTCGCGCAAGGCATCGACATAGCCCATGTCGCCGGTGATCGCATCCATCCACGCCCGCTCTGGCGGCAGGAAGCCCGGCGACTGCTGGCTGTCACGCCAGTTCTTGATGTCGAGCTTCTGCTGCGCCACGTAGAACGAGCCGCAATAGATGTACTCACGACGCTTGCGACGCTGTTTGTCCAGGTACTTGGCGAAGTCGTCCATCAACTTGAACTTCTGGTTCAAGTCTTCGTCACCGTTCATACCCGAAGGCAGCAGCAGGCTGGCAATACTGACTTTGTCGAAATCTGCTTGCAGATAACGCCCGTAGCGATCGGCTGTCTCGAAACCCAGGCCGGTGATGACTGCCTTGGGCTGCATGCGCGAGTACAGTGCCACGCCACCTTGGGCGGGTACCTCCGCGTCGCAGGCATAAAGGAAATAGCCATCGAGCTGGAAAGCTGGGTCGTCGAGTTCAAAGGCCGAGGCGCGGGTATCCTGAAGGCAGATGACGTCGGCATTCTGGGCTTGCAGCCAGCTGAGCAATCCACGCTCGGCCGCAGCCTGAATGCCATTCACGTTCACACTGATGATCCGCATAAATGGCCCCAAAAATCTCGTGCGTGTATGATACCCGAGCTCAACCCATTTAGCTAAATCCGTGGTGTCCGGGACCTTACATGCAGCCGTATCAGCGCGACTTCATCCGTTTTGCCATCGATCGCGGCGTGCTGCGCTTCGGTGAATTCACCCTGAAATCGGGGCGTACCAGCCCGTATTTCTTCAATGCCGGCCTGTTCAACACCGGTTCCGCCCTTGCGCAACTGGGCCGTTGCTACGCGGCAGCCATCGTCGACAGCAAGATCCCGTTCGACGTGCTGTTCGGCCCGGCCTACAAGGGTATCCCCCTGGCGGCAACCACTGCCGTGGCCCTGGCCGATCAGCATCAGCTCGATGTGCCTTGGTGCTTCAACCGCAAGGAAGCCAAGGATCACGGCGAAGGCGGTAGCCTGGTGGGCGCGCCGCTGGCCGGTGATGTGCTGATCATCGACGACGTGATCACTGCCGGTACCGCGATTCGTGAAGTGATGCAGATCATCAATGCCCAGCAGGCCAAGGCCGCTGGCGTGCTGATCGCGCTGAACCGCGAAGAGCGTGGTAATGGCGAGCTGTCGGCGATCCAGGAAGTGGAGCGCGACTTTGGCATTCCGGTGGTCAGCATCGTTTCGCTGACCCAGGTGCTGGAGTTCCTGGCAGACGACCCGCAGCTCAAGCAGCATCTGCCGGCTGTCGAGGCTTACCGGGCGCAATACGGGATCTGATCCTGGCCTGGTAATGAAAAAGGCGACCCATCGGGTCGCCTTTTTCGTTTCTGCTGCCGGGCAGATTATGCGTGACGCTTGCGGTTGGTGATCAGGGTGCCGACGCCGCTGTCGGTGAAGATCTCCAGCAGAACCGCGTTCGGCACGCGGCCGTCGACGATGTGCGAGCTGTTGACGCCGCCCTGGACCGCTTCCAGCGCGCACTTGATCTTCGGCAGCATGCCGCCGTAGATGGTGCCGTCGGCGATCAGCTCATTGACCTGCTCGGTGGTCAGGCCGGTCAGGACCTGGCCCTGCTTGTCCATCAGGCCGGCGATGTTGGTCAGCAGCATCAGCTTCTCAGCCTTCAGCGCTTCAGCAACCTTGCCCGCCACCAGGTCGGCGTTGATGTTGTACGACTCACCGTTGGCGCCCACGCCAATTGGCGCGATCACCGGGATGAAGTCGCCTTTCACCAGCATGTTCAGCAGGTCGGTGTTGACGCTGACCACTTCGCCGACGTGACCGATGTCGATGATTTCCGGCTGGGTCATCTCTGGGGTCTGGCGGCTGACGGTGAGCTTCTTCGCACGAATCAGCTCGGCGTCCTTGCCGGTCAGGCCGATGGCGCTGCCGCCGTGGCGGTTGATCAGGTTGACGATGTCCTTGTTGACCTGGCCGCCGAGGACCATTTCCACCACGTCCATGGTCGCGGCGTCGGTGACGCGCATGCCATCGATGAAGTGGCTCTCGATCGACAGGCGCTTGAGCAGGTCGCCGATCTGCGGGCCGCCACCGTGCACGACTACCGGGTTGATGCCCACGGCCTTCATCAGCACGATGTCACGGGCAAAGCCGGTCTTGAGCTCTTCGCTCTCCATCGCGTTGCCGCCGTACTTGATCACCAGGGTCTTGCCGACAAAGCGGCGAATGTAAGGCAGTGCTTCGGACAAAACCTCGGCTACATGGGAAGCGGCATCGCGATCGAGGGTCATGCAGGGCTCCTGTAAGGAACAGATAGTCGGTCAGAACGGCAGTTGCAGATCAGGGGCTACCCGCAGCAACTGGGCACGGAAAACATCCTTGATACGTTGCAACTCGGCGGCGCTTTCAGCCTCGAAACGCAGCACCAGCACCGGTGTGGTGTTGGAAGCGCGGACCAGGCCCCAGCCGCTGGCGTAGTCGACCCGCACACCGTCGATGGTGGTCAGGTTGGCTTCGCCCCAGTCGGCGTCGCGTTGCAGTGCATCAATGATGCTGAATTTACCCTCGTCGGTCACATCAATATTGATTTCCGGCGTGGAAATATCGTTCGGGAAGGCGGCGAACAGGTCTTCGGCGTTCTGCGAGGCCTTGCTGAGGATCTCCAGCAGGCGTGCGGCGCTGTAGATGCCGTCGTCGAAACCGTACCAGCGTTCCTTGATGAAGATATGCCCGCTCATCTCGCCAGCCAGCAGCGAGCCGGTCTGTTTCATCTTCTTCTTGATCAGCGAGTGGCCGGTTTTCCACATCAGGGCGCGGCCACCGTGCTGTTCGATCAGCGGGGTCAGGCGGCGAGTGCATTTGACGTCGAAGATGATCTCGGCGCCCGGGTTGCGTTCCAGCACGTCCAGGGCGAACAGCATCAGCAGGCGATCGGGGTAGACGATGTTGCCGGTATTGGTTACCACGCCCACGCGGTCACCGTCGCCGTCGAAGGCCAGGCCGATGTCGGCACCGGTTTCCTTGACCTTGGCGATCAGGTCTTCGAGGTTTTCCGGCTTGCCCGGGTCCGGGTGGTGGTTGGGGAAGTTGCCGTCCACCTCGCAGAACAGCGGGATGACTTCGCAGCCCAGGGCTTCGATCAGCTGCGGCGCGACCACACCGGCGGCGCCGTTGCCGCAATCGACCACGACCTTGAGCTTCTTCGCCAGCTTCACGTCGGCAACGATCTGCTGGAAGTAGCGATCAAGGATCTCGACCTTTTGCACGCTGCCTTCGCCGCTCGGCACGTCGTTGGTCTTCAGGCGGGTCAGCAGGGCCTGAATCTGCTCGTTGGCCAAGGTGTCACCCGCGATGACGATCTTGAAGCCGTTGTAGTCCGACGGGTTGTGGCTGCCGGTGAGCATCACGCCTGACTTGCCGGCCAGCACGTTGGCGGCGTAGTACAGGGCAGGGGTCGGTACCAGGCCGACGTCGCTGACCTGGCAACCGGCATCGACCAGGCCTTTGATCAACTGCTCGACCAGCATCGGGCCAGACAGGCGGCCATCGCGGCCAACGGAAATCTGCGGTTCGCCCTGGGCGATGGTCTGCGCGCCGATGGCGCGGCCGATCCAGTAGGCGGTTTCGCCGTGCAGGGTCTTGCCGACCACGCCACGGATGTCATAGGCGCGGAAGATGCTTTCCGGCAGTGCCGGGACCAGGTGGGCCATGTCGTTCATCTCGGGAAACTCCATTAGTCAAAGGCTTTCTGGGCAGGCGCAAACTGAACGCTTGGACGGTTGAATCGCCAGAGAGTTCGCCATCCTTGGCCTGAACGGTTATTGGTCGGCTCAGTGGCTACCGGAATGGCCGAAGCCGCCCGTGCCGCGCTGGCTCTCGTCGAAGGTCTCGACGATGTCGAAATGTGCTTGTACCACAGGAACCAGGACAAGTTGAGCGATGCGCTCGCCAACGGCGATGGTGAACGGCGTGTTGCCACGGTTCCAGCACGACACCATCAGCTCGCCCTGGTAGTCCGAGTCGATCAGGCCGACCAGGTTGCCGAGCACGATGCCGTGTTTGTGGCCCAGGCCCGAGCGCGGCAGGATCATGGCCGCCAGGCCCGGGTCGCCGATGTAGATCGACAGGCCGGTCGGGATCAGCAGGGTCTGGCCCGGCTCGAGGACGGTGTCCTCTTTCAGCAGGGCGCGCAGGTCGAGGCCGGCGGAGCCCGGGGTGGCGTATTGCGGCAGCGGGAATTCGCTGCCCAGGCGTGGGTCGAGGATCTTGGCTTGAAGAGCGTGCATGTAACTTATTGAACCTGATTGAGCCGTTCGGCGATGAAGGCGACCAGTTGCCGGGCGATCTTGCCCTTGCTGGTCTGCGCGAAGAGAGTCTGGTGCTGCTGGCGGTCGATCACGGTCAGGGCGTTCTCCTCGCTGTTGAAGCCGATGCTGGGGTTGGCCACATCATTGGCGACGATCAGGTCGAGGTTCTTGTCCTTGAGCTTGCGCGTGGCGTAATCGAGCAAGTGTTCGGTCTCGGCGGCGAAGCCGACGCTGAACGGGCGGTCGGCGCGGCCAGCGAGGGTGGCAAGGATATCGGGATTGCGCACCATCTGCAGCAGCATGCCGTCGCCGGTCGTAGGATCCTTCTTGAGCTTTTGCGGGGCGACCACCTCCGGGCGGTAGTCCGCGACCGCTGCGGAAGCAATGAACAGGTCGCACGGCATGGCGGCTTCACAGGCTGCGAGCATGTCCCGCGCGCTGACTACGTCGATACGCTGAACGCGATCGGGCGTCTGCAGGTGCACAGGGCCGGTGACGAGGGTCACCCGAGCACCGGCTTCGGCGGCGGCTTCGGCCAAGGCGAAGCCCATCTTGCCGGAGCTATGATTGGTGATGTAGCGCACCGGGTCGATGTTTTCCTGGGTCGGGCCGGCGGTAATCAGCACGTGTTTGCCGGTCAGCGCCTGGCGCTTGAAGCTTTCTGCGGCGCACCAGGCCAGGTCGGTGGCTTCGAGCATGCGGCCCAGGCCCACGTCGCCACAGGCCTGGCTGCCGGAGGCCGGGCCGAACACCTGGATGCCGCGGCTCTTGAGCAGGTCAAGGTTGGCCTGGGTGGCCGGGTCGCGCCACATCGCCTGGTTCATCGCCGGGGCCACGGCCACGGTGGCGTCGGTGGCCAGCACCAGGGTGGTCAGCAGGTCGTCGGCCATGCCCTGGGCCAGGCGCGCCATGAGGTCGGCGGTGGCCGGGGCGATCAGCACCAGGTCGGCCCACTTGGCCAGTTCGATGTGGCCCATGGCCGCTTCGGCGGCAGGGTCGAGCAGATCCATGTGCACCGGGTGGCCAGACAGCGCCTGCAGGGTCAGCGGGGTGATGAATTCGGCACCACCACGGGTCATGACGACGCGCACCTGCGCGCCGTGCTCCAGGAGTCGGCGAATCAGCTCGGCACTTTTGTAGGCGGCAATGCCACCTCCGACGCCGAGAACGATGCGCTTGCGATACAGCCGCTGCATAGGCTTGCCTTTTTCCAGTGAGAGCGGGCGGCGACGTTTGCAAATGCCTGCGGCAGAACGTCGCATGTACGAGGCGAAATAGATTAACACAGGGCCGAAACGGGCCGCAGCAGGGGCAGGGGAGCGGGGATGAATATCAGGGAGTGGCCGGCTGAAGAGCGGCCGAGGGAGAAATTGTTGCGGCGTGGGGCGGCGGTGCTGTCGGATGCCGAGTTATTGGCCGTATTGCTGGGCTCGGGGGTTGCCGGGCGCAATGTGCTGGATCTGGCTCGGGGGCTTCTGGCGCGCTTTGGTGGGCTCCGGCCGTTTCTTGAGGCTGACCGCGAGGCCGTGCTGCTTGAGCCAGGGCTGGGGCCGGTGAAATATGCGCAGTTGCAGGCGTTGCTGGAGATTGGCAGGCGTTATCTGGACGAGTCCATCGAACGCAAGCCGGTTCTGGAGAGCCCCGCGTCAGTGCGGCGATACCTGAAATCCATGTTGCGTCATGAATCCAGTGAGGTGTTCGGCTGCTTGTTTCTGGATTCCAAGCACCGGCCACTGGCGTTCGAGATCCTGTTCAGGGGCACGATAGACCGAGCGAGCGTCTACCCGCGAGAAGTGGTGCGTCGGGCGCTGCAACACAACGCGGCGGCGCTGATCCTGTGTCACAACCACCCTTCGGGCAACAGTGAGCCGAGCCAGGATGATGTGCACCTGACGCTGTCGCTGAAACGGGGGTTGGCGCTGATCGATGTGCGGGTGCTGGACCACATCATCATTGGCGACGGGGAGCCGCTGTCGATGGTCGAGCAGGGGTGGATTGTGGCTTAGGTCTTCGTATTTGCCCTTTCGCGGGTCAACCCGCTCCCACAGGGACCGCGATACCTGTGGGAGCGGGTTTACCCGCGAAGAGGCCGGAACAGGTTTACTTGCTCGCCGACACCTTGCTGAAATCCAACCGCCCGAACGGACTCACCTGGTACCCCTCGACCCCTTGGCGCAGCAGCGTCGCCGCCGTCGGGTGCGCCAGCGGCACCCACAGCGCCTGCTGCTGGATCAAGGTCTGCGCCTGCTGGTACAGCCGGCTGCGCACGCTCTGGTCGTTGGTGGTGCGCCCGGCGCTGATCAGCTGGTCCAGGCGGGTGTCGCAGAAGCGCGCGAAGTTGGTCCCCGACTGCACCGCCGCGCAGGAAAACTGCGGGCTGAGGAAGTTGTCCGGGTCGCCGTTATCGCCGGCCCAGCCCATGAACAGCAAATCATGCTCGCCAGCTTTGGCCCGGCGGATCAGCTCGCCCCACTCGATCACGCGGATCTCGGCCTTGATGCCGATCTTCGCCAGGTCGGCCTGGAGCATCTGTGCGCCCAGGCTCGGGTTGGGGTTGAGCAGGCTGCCCGACGGCCGGGTCCAGATGGTCGTGCTGAAGCCATCAGCCAGGCCGGCCTTGGCCAGCAACGCCTTGGCCTTGGCCAGGTTCAGCGGGTAGCCAGGCAGGTCCTTGGCGTAGCTCCATGTATTGGGCGGGTAGGGGCCGTTGGCGGCGGTGGCGGTGTCTTCGAACACCGCCTTAAGGTAGCCCTGCTTGTCAAAGGCCAGGTTGATCGCCTGGCGCACTTCAGGCTTGTCCAGCGGCGGGTGCTCGCTGTTGATGGCGACAAAGGCGGTCATGAACGCCGGGGTGGTGGCGACCTTGAGATTGCCGTCCTTGCCAGCTTCGGCGATGTCCACCGGCTTGGGCGACAGGGCCACCTGGCATTCGTTGCGCTTGAGCTTCTGCAGGCGCACGTTGGCGTCAGTGGTGATGGCGAAGATCAGCGGGTCGACCGCCGGCTTGCCGTCGAAGTAATCCGGGTTGGCGCGATAACGCACCACGGCATCCTTCTGGAAGCGCTGGAAGACGAACGGGCCGGTGCCGATCGGTTGGCTGTTGAGCTTCTCCGGGGTGCCATCCTTCATCAGCTTGTCGGCGTACTCGGCCGAGTAGATCGAGGCGAAGCCCATGCTCAGGGTGGCCAGGAAGGTGGCGTCGGCGTGGGACAGGGTAAAGCGCACGGTGTTCGGCTCGGGCGCCTCGATCGACGCGATCAGTTTGTCCAGCTGCAGCGACTGGGCATGTGGGTAGCCGCCCGGGGCAGTCTTGTGCCAGGCGTGGGCGGGGTAGAGCATGCGCTGGAAGCTGAACAGCACGTCGTCGGCGTTCAGTTCGCGGGTAGGCTTGAAGTATGGCGTGGTGTGGAACTTCACCCCGTCACGCAGCTTGAAGTCGTAGGTCAGGCCATCGGGCGATACCGTCCAGCTCTGCGCCAGGCTCGGCACCACCTTGCCCTGGCCCGCGTCAAACTCGACCAGGCGGTTCATCAGCACGTCGGCAGAGGCGTTGGTGGTGGTCAGCGAGTTGTACTGGACCACGTCGAAGCCTTCGGGGCTGGCCTCGGTGCAGACGCTCAGCGGGGCGGCCTGGGCAACGCCCGCGGCGAACAGGGAGGTGAACAATAAGGAAAGGGCGGCAGCACGCATCGTGGCTCCTTGGCTGGTCTATGGCCCATCTGCCGGCGCAGTCTGGAAACGTCCTACCCTAGTGCGCGTTTTCGGAAATGACCACCTTCTTTTTCAGCCGCTTGGCGACGAGCGGTCGACAGTGCGGCGGGCGAGTCGCTATGCTGCTCTCGCGCAATTTGCAGCACACGAATGCTCATCTTCTGTTGTTGCGGCGTAGTCTTTCTGGTATAAAGCAGCGCTCTTTTCTAGGGGCTCGGCCTGTCGCATCAGCGAATCCGGTCGATAAGACCTCCAGAATCACGGCGCCTGGCGCCAAAGACTGAGAGATTAAGCGGCCAACCCATGCCGGGTTGGGCATGTGGTTTTAGAGGGCTGAGTCATGTCGAGAGTCTGTCAAGTTACTGGTAAGGGTCCAGTAACCGGGAACAACATTTCCCACGCAAACAACAAAACCCGTCGTCGTTTCCTGCCGAACCTGCAGCACCACCGTTTCTGGGTTGAATCCGAGAAGCGTTTCGTGCGTCTGCGCGTATCCGCCAAAGGCATGCGTATCATTGACAAGCGCGGCATCGACGCCGTTCTGGTTGATATCCGTAAAGCTGGCGCCAAGGTTTAAGGGAGAACATCATGCGTGAATTGATCCGTCTGGTTTCGAGTGCCGGTACCGGCCACTTCTACACCACCGACAAGAACAAGCGCACCACCCCGGACAAAATCGAGATCAAGAAATATGATCCGGTTGTTCGCAAGCACGTGGTGTACAAGGAAGCCAAGATCAAGTAATTGATCGGCGACCTGAAAAAAACCCGCATCCGAGAGGACGCGGGTTTTTTTATGCCTGTTCGGGGCTCAGGTCATTTTTGCTCGAACATCACATAGATCTTGCGGCACGGTTCCAGCACCTCCCAGGTGCCCTTGAAGCCTGCCGGGATGACAAACCGATCGCCGGTACGCAGGGTCTTGGCTCCGCCATCCTGGTCGCGCAGTACCGAAACGCCCTGCACGATCTCGCAATATTCGTGCTCGGTGTAGTTCACCGTCCACTGCCCCACCTCGCCTTCCCAGACGCCCGCGGCAAACTGCCCGCATGGGCTGGAATAGTGGTTGTAGACAGCCTGGTCCGGCTCGCCCTTGAGGATTTTTTCCGCCGCCGGGCGGTAGCGTTCGGCCTCGGTGAGAACCTGGGCGAAATCGATGATGCTCTTGATGCTCATAGCGGGCTCCTGTGTGTTAAAAAAAATGGACGTAAGTAGGTTTTTTCTCTTTTAGCGTCAATTATATTGATAGTCTACCCTAGCTGGTTTAGGGTGTCGGCAATCTGTTGGCCTTCATCTCGACAGAATTTTCAGCAGTACCTGTAACTCCTCGGTACGGTACTGCTCCTAACAAGAGGAGGAGTTTCGTATGACCACCCTGACCCGTGCGGACTGGGAACAACGTGCCCAGCAACTGAAGATCGAAGGCCGCGCCTTCATCAACGGCGAATACACCGACGCCGCATCCGGTGAAACATTCGACTGCCTGAGCCCGGTCGACGGACGCTTCCTGGCCAAGGTCGCCAGCTGCGACCTGGCCGACGCCAACCGCGCCGTGGAAAACGCCCGTGCTACTTTCGATTCCGGCGTCTGGTCGCAGCTGGCCCCGGCCAAGCGCAAGGCCAAGCTGATCCGCTTCGCCGACCTGCTGCGTAAAAACGTGGAAGAGCTGGCGCTGCTGGAAACCCTGGACATGGGCAAGCCGATCGGCGACTCCTCCAGCATCGACATTCCGGGCGCGGCGCAAGCCATTCACTGGACTGCCGAAGCCATCGACAAAGTCTACGACGAAGTCGCCCCGACCCCGCACGACCAGCTCGGCCTGGTCACCCGTGAGCCGGTTGGCGTGGTCGGTGCCATCGTACCGTGGAACTTCCCGCTGCTGATGGCCTGCTGGAAACTCGGCCCGGCCCTTGCCACCGGTAACTCGGTGGTGCTCAAACCGTCCGAAAAATCCCCGCTGACCGCCATCCGCATCGCCCAGCTGGCGATCGAAGCCGGTATCCCGGCGGGTGTGCTGAACGTGCTGCCAGGCTACGGCCACACCGTGGGCAAGGCCCTGGCCCTGCACATGGACGTCGACACCCTGGTGTTCACCGGTTCCACCAAGATCGCCAAGCAGCTGATGGTTTACGCGGGCGAATCGAACATGAAGCGCATCTGGCTGGAAGCCGGTGGCAAAAGCCCGAACATCGTCTTCGCCGACGCCCCGGACCTGCAAGCTGCTGCTGAAGCGGCCGCCAGCGCCATTGCCTTCAACCAGGGCGAAGTGTGCACCGCTGGGTCCCGTCTGCTGGTCGAGCGTTCGATCAAGGACAAGTTCCTGCCGATGGTGGTCGAGGCCCTCAAAGGCTGGAAGCCAGGCAACCCGCTGGACCCACAGACCACCGTCGGTGCTCTGGTCGACACTCAGCAGATGAACACCGTACTGTCGTACATCGACGCCGGCCACAAGGACGGCGCCAAGCTGCTGGCCGGTGGCAAGCGCACCCTGGAAGAGACCGGCGGCACCTACGTCGAGCCGACCATCTTCGATGGCGTGACCAACGCCATGCGCATCGCCCAGGAAGAAATCTTCGGCCCAGTGCTGTCGGTGATCGCCTTCGACACCGCCGAAGAAGCCATCGCCATCGCCAACGACACCCCGTATGGCCTGGCCGCCGGCATCTGGACCTCGGACATCTCCAAGGCCCACAAGACCGCCCGTGCCGTGCGCGCAGGCAGCGTCTGGGTCAACCAGTACGACGGCGGCGACATGACCGCACCGTTCGGCGGCTTCAAGCAGTCGGGCAACGGCCGTGACAAGTCGCTGCACGCACTGGAGAAGTACACCGAGCTGAAAGCGACCTGGATCAAGCTGTAAATCCAGTGGGGGCCGCATTGCGGCCCCAACAATAGCCGGGGCGGCTCAAACCGCCCCGGCTTCGTCGTTTCTGCTATTCAAGAATTCTGCCTGGGAGGCTGCAATGCGTTGGGGAACCTACTTTGCCGTGCTGGCGTCGGTGCTCAGTGTCGGGCTCGCGCTCGGTGTGAGCATGCCGCTGGTGTCTCTGCGCCTTGAGGCTTGGGGCTACGGTGGGTTCGCCATCGGTGTGATGGCGGCGATGCCGGCGCTGGGCGTGCTGCTCGGAGCCAGCCTGGCCAGCCGCCTGGCCGGCTGGGTCGGCGTACCCTCGGCGATGCGCCTGTGCCTGTGGGGTGGGGCGCTGTCCATTGGCCTGGTAGCGCTGCTGCCAAGCTACCCACTGTGGCTGGCCCTGCGTTTGCTCATCGGCATGTCGCTGACCGTGGTGTTCATTCTTGGCGAAAGCTGGATCAACCAGCTGGTGGTCGAGCAGTGGCGCGGTCGCCTGGTGGCGCTGTACGGTAGCAGCTACGCCTTGAGCCAGCTGGCCGGGCCACTGGTGCTGGGCTTCCTCGGTTCCGCCGATGACTTCGGCTTCTGGGCCGCGACCGGCCTGCTGCTGCTGGCGCCGTTACTGTTGTTGGGCCGCGGTGGTGCACCGAGCACCGAGGCCTGCAGCGTGACCTTCGGCGACCTGTTCGCCTTCTGTCGGCGTTTGCCGGTGATCGCCTGGGCTGTCGCCTTGTTCGCCGCCTTTGAGGCAATGATTCTGACGCTGTTGCCAGTGTATTGCCTGCAGCAGGGCTTCACTACCGAAATTGCCTTGTTCATGGTCAGCACCGTGGTGGTAGGCGATGCGGTGCTGCAGCTGCCGATTGGGGCGCTGGCCGACCACATGTCGCGGCAATCGCTGTTCACCGGTTGTGCGGTGACCTTGATGGTTTCTAGCCTGGCGATTCCGTTGCTGCTCGATACGCCGGTGATCTGGCCTCTGTGGGTGTTGTTCGGCGCCAGCGCCGGCGGCCTGTTCACCTTGTCGCTGATTTTGATCGGCGAGCGCTACCGTGATGATGCCTTGGTGCGGGCGAATGCGCATGTGGCGCAGCTATGGGGTATCGGTTGCCTGCTCGGCCCATTGCTGGCCGGCGCGGGGAGCCAGTGGGTCAGTGGCCATGCGCTGCTGTGGCTGATGGCGGCGGGGGCGGCCGGCCTGGTGGTACTGACCTGCAGGCGCGGAGCGTTCGAGCCAGCCTCGGCCTGAACCTACAACATCTTCTCCAGGCCGACGGCCTTGCTGATCCAGGCATTGAACCGCCGCCAGATGCCACCCGGCTCTGAGGTCAGCATGTGCCGTTGGCCATTGTCCTCGGTCGCCCAGACCAGCTTGTCGCCCACCAGCTTCACCTGATAGCTCAACGCCGGCGCCATGCCCTGCTGGGCCAGCTCGCGGGTGTATTCGGCCAGCTCCGGGCTGTCCACCAGCACGCCGACCTCGGTGTTCCACAGCACCGAGCGGGGGTCGAAGTTGAACGAGCCGATGAAGGTCTTGCGCCGGTCGAACACGATGGCCTTGGTGTGCAGGCTCGAGTCGGAGCTGCTGCCATGGAAGCTCAACCGTGCTGGCGTCGGGTCACCCGGCTGACGACGCAATTCGAACAGCTGTACGCCGTGCTCGAGCAGCGCACGGCGGTAGGGTGCATAGCCGCCATGCACCGCGGGCACGTCGGTGGCCTCCAGCGAGTTGGTCAGCAACTTCACCGAAGCCCCGGCGTCGGCCCGGCCGGTCAGGTACAGCAGGCCCGGCTCGCCCGGTACGAAATACGCCGACATCAGGATCAGCTCGCGCTGCACGCTGGCCAGGTCCGGTGCCAGTTGCTGGCTCAGCAGCAAGTGTGGGTCGGGCTCATCTTCGGCCAGCACCTTGCTCGGTGCATCCCATAGTGCCTGGGCGTGGGCCCAGATCAGCTCGTTGCGCCATACATCCAGGCGCGGCTGCGTCTGATAGGACATGAGCCGGTCGTACAAAGCCTGGCGCTGGACCCGCGCCTGGGCCAGGGATACTTCCAGGCGCTGGCGGCTGGCGCGCAGGTCGTCGGCGCCCGGGGGTTGCCAGAGGAAGTCGGTGATCGGCCGGCTCAGGGCGCTGTTCCAGTACTGGTCGAAGCTGTGCCCCAGTTGCTCGGCCACCGGGCCGACACCGAGCAGGTCGATGTCGGTGAAATTGAGGTTGGGTTCGGCATCGAAGTACTCGTCACCCAGGTTGCGCCCGCCGACGATGGCCATACTGTTGTCCACCAGGAACAACTTGTTGTGCATGCGCCGGTGCTGGCGCGACAGGTTGAACAGGCGGCCGACAGCACGTGTCGCGCCGGTACTGCGCCCCAGGTGCAACGGGTTGAACACGCGGATCTGGATGTTCGGGTGGGCATCGAGGGTGCCCATGATGGTGTCCAGGCCATCACTGGTGGTGTCGTCGAGCAGGATGCGCACGCGTACGCCGCGGTCGGCTGCACGCAGCAGTTCGTGCACCAGGGCGCGGGTGCTCAGGCCATCGTGGACGATGTAGTACTGCAGGTCGATGCTCGCCTGGGCGTTGCGGATCAACTCGGCACGGGCGCGGAAAGCCTCGTTGCTGTTGGGCAGCAGGCGAAAGCCCGAGCGCCCGTCATAGGGCGCGGCCTGGCGCAGCACCGAACGGCCGAAGGCCGATTCGCTGGCGGGTAGCGCCTGGCTGGTTTCGCGGGGCGTGCCGACGCTGGCGCAGCCATTGAGGCCGAGCAGCAGCATCAGCAGCAGAGGCAAGGCTCGCTGCAGTCTCAAGGGTGGATCGTCCTGTACGGCAAAGCGCTAACGGGTTGGACTACGAAAGGCGGCGCAAAGTTACGCCTCGGTGTGGTCTTCATCCAGTAGACGAAGGGCGGTTTCACCGACCTTGCGCACGGCCGCTTCGATCTGCGACGTTGGCCGCGCGGCGAAGTTCATGCGCAGGCAATGGCGGAACTTGCCCGAGGCCGAGAAGATGCTGCCCACGGCAATCTGCACACCCTGCTCCAGTAAAGCGCGGTTCAGCCGCAGCGTATCGAAATGTTCGGGCAATTCCACCCACAGCATGAAGCCGCCCTGGGGCCGGCTGACCCGAGTGCCGGGCGGGAAATACCGGGTCACCCAGTCGCTCATCAGGTCGCGGCCACGCTGGTACTGGCTGCGCATGCGCCGCACATGGGGCTGGTAGTGGCCGGCGGCGATGAAGTCGGCGATCGCCAGTTGCGGCTGGCTGGCGGTGCTGCCAGTGCTGATGTACTTCATGTGCAGCACCCGTTCCAGGTAGCGGCCGGGGGCGACCCAGCCGATGCGCAGGCCCGGGGCGAGGGTCTTGGAAAAGGAACTGCACAGCAGCACGCGGCCGTCATCGTCGAACGACTTGAGGGTGCGCGGGCGTGGGTAGGTGTAAGCAAGGTCGCCATACACATCGTCTTCGAGGATCGCCACATCGTAGCGCTGGGCCAGGCTCAGCAGGGCCTTCTTGCGCGCCTCGGGCATGATGTAGCCGAGCGGGTTGTTGCAGCTCGGGGTGATCTGGATGAGCTTGATCGGCCATTGTTCCAGCGCCAGCTCCAGGGCTTCGAGGCTGATGCCGCTGACCGGATCGGTAGGAATCTCCAGGGCCTTCATGCCCAGGCCCTTGAGGGTCTGCATGGCACCGTGGAAGCTCGGCGAGTCGACCGCGACGATATCGCCCGGCTCGCACACTGCGCGGATGCTGCACGACAGCGCCTCGTGGCAGCCGGTGGTCACCACCAGGTCGGCCGGGCCCAGACGGCAGCCGGAGTCGAGCATCAGCCGGGCGATCTGCTCGCGCAGGCCCAGGTTGCCGTGGATGTTGTCGTAGTACAGGCCCGGCATATCCTGGCGCCGGCTCAGCTGGGCGAGGCTGCGCAGCAGCGGCTTGAGGGTCGGGCTGTCGATGTCGGGCATGCCGCGGCCAAGCTGAATCACGTCCTGGCGTGGGGTGCTGCGTATCAGTTCGAGTACCTGTTCCCATTGCGAGATATCCACCGGGCGTTGGGCCGGGCGGCTGACCGCGGGCAGGGCAGGGAGGTGGCGGTGGTCGCTGACGAAGTAGCCGGACTTGGGGCGTGGCGAGACCATGCCGCTGTCTTCGAGCATGCGGTAGGCCTGCTGCACGGTGCTCAGGCTGACGCCGTGCTCCACGCTCAGGGCGCGTACCGATGGCAGGCGTTGGCCGGGGCGGTAGAGGCCTTGTTCGATGCGCGCACCGAGCAGTTCGGCGAGGTTCAGGTAGAGGGTCACGGCATACTCCTACGCTTCTTGTAGGAAGCGACCAGTACAGTTGCGTGGAAAATACAGCATTCAGGCGTCAGACGGCCAATTCTGTATGGGAATAATAAGCCTGTATTGGGTCTGTATTGCCGGGCCTGTCGCCGCGCATGCTTTCTCTACGGTTACACACTGAATGGGAGAGAGCAGCGATGGGTGGCATGAGCGATGTGCGCTTGCAACTGTTGGCCAAGGAACTGGACGCCGGGCAGCAGACCAAGGTTTTCAACGCACCGGCAGGGCTCGGGCGTTGGGGGCTGATGCTGCATCGCTGGCACACCCGCCGGGCCCTCCTGCAGCTGGATGATGAGCAGCTGCGGGATATCGGGCTGAGCTGGGAGCAGGCGCGTACCGAGGGGCGCAAACCCTTCTGGAGAGACTAGGAATCCGGGGCCTCAAACCAGCTCTTTGAGCCGATGCCAGAGCATCCCCAGGGCCAACATTGGCGAGCGCAGGTGCTTGCCGCCGGGGAAGGTGACGTGCGGCACCTTGGCGAACAGGTCGAAACGCCCGCTTTCCTGGCCGCTGATGGCTTCGCCCAGCAGGCGCGCGGCCAGGTGGGTGGCGTTGAGGCCGTGGCCCGAGTAGGCCTGGGCGTAATAGACATTCGGCTGGCTGGCCAGGCGGCCGACCTGGGGCAGGCGGTTGGCGCCAATGCCGATCATGCCGCCCCACTGATAATCGATGCGCACGTCTGCCAGCTGCGGGAACACCTTGAGCATCTTCGGCCGCATGTAGGCTGCGATGTCCTTGGGGTCGCGCCCGGAATAGTGGCAGGCACCGCCGAACAGCAGGCGGCGGTCGGCCGACAGGCGATAGTAGTCCAGCGCCACGCGCTGGTCGCACACGGCCATGTTCTGCGGCAGCAACTGATGGGCGCGTTCTTCGCTGAGTGGCTCGGTGGCAATGATGTAGCTGCCGGCTGGCAGCACCTTGCCGCCCAGCTCGCGGTTGAGGTCGTTGTGGTAGGCGTTGCAGCACAGCACCAGGGTCTTGGCCCGCACCCGGCCCTGGGCGGTGTGCACCTGCACTTCAGGGCCGTAGTCGATGCGCGTGACCTCGGACTGCTCGAACAGCTTGACGCCCAGGCGACTGGCCACAGCCGCCTCACCCAGGGCCAGGTTGAGTGGGTGCAGGTGGCCCGAGCCCATGTCGATCAGGCCGCCGACATAGCTATCGGAGCCCACCACGCTGTGCATGTCGTCCTTGCCGACCAGGCGCAGTTCGTGGCGGTAGCCCAGGCTGCGCAGTTCATCGGCATCCTCGGCAAAGCCCTTCAGCTCGTCGGGTTTGTTGGCCAGGTCACAGTAGCCCCAGGTCAGGTCGCAGGCGATGGCGTGGCGCTCGACCCGTTCGCGGACGATCTCCACCGCTTCCAGGCCCATCAGCCTCATGCTGCGTACGCCTTCCTCGCCGATCACCGGAACAAACTGCTCCAGGCCGTGGCCGACGCCGCGAATCAGCTGGCCGCCATTGCGCCCGCTGGCGCCCCAGCCGAGCTTGCGCGCTTCCAGGAGGATCACAGAGAAGCCGCGCTCGGCCAGTTCGATGGCCGTGTTCAGCCCCGAATAGCCCCCGCCGACGATACACACGTCAGCGCTGTGCTCACCTTGCAGGAAGGAATGGTCCGGGTGGGGCGCGCTGCTGGCGGCGTAATAGGAGGCGGCGTGCTGCGCGCTGTGGATCATGGGCGAAGTCCTGTTGCTGTGTTGAAAGTGGCAGAATAAGCCGTGGCCTGATAATTGGCCTTATAATTCAGCCTGATTTAAATTTCATTTGTTTATCCGGCCATGTCCTGCAACCGTCACAAGATCCACTTCCTGCGCGAACTCATTCCTTCATTCGAATGCGAGCCCGGCTGCCACGACTGCTGCGGCCCGGTCACCACTTCGTCCGAAGAGATGGCCCGCCTGCCGCGCAAGACCCAGGCCGAACAGGACGCCGCGCTAGAGCACCTCAACTGCGTGCACCTGGGCCCCAACGGCTGCACCGTCTATGAAGAACGGCCGATGATCTGCCGCCTGTTCGGCACCACGCCACGCATGGCCTGCCCGCGCGGTCGTGGCCCGGACCCGATGATCGAGCCCGAAGCCGAGCAACTGGTCCACCAGTTCATCGCCAGCACTCGCCAGGTGCTGGTCTAGCCTCAGTCCGGGATAGGCAGGCAGAGGCTCTCTTTCACCTCTTCCATCACGATGTAGCTCTTCGACTCGCGCACGTGTGGCAGTTTCAGCAGGATGTCGCCGAGCAGCTTACGGTACGAGGCCATTTCCGAAATGCGCGCTTTCACCAGGTAGTCGAAGTCGCCGGACACCAGGTGGCACTCCAGCACATGGGGCAGCTTGAGCACCGCACGGCGGAACTCCTCGAAGGTGTCGCCGGACTTGTAGTCCAGGCTGATTTCCACGAACACCAACAGGCTGCCCTTGAGGTGCTGCGGATTCAGCCGGGCGTTGTAGCCCATGATAATGCCCTCGCGCTCCAGGCGGCGTACGCGCTCGGTGCAGGGGGTGGTGGACAGCCCGACTTTCTCGCCCAGTTCGGTGAAGGAAATTCGCCCGTCATTCTGCAGGATGCGCAGGATGTTGCGGTCGATCTTGTCCAGTTCACGCTTGCTCTGGTGCTGGGTTCTCATAGGGGATGCCCCTCCGTGAAAGGCGATTTTGCCGAGAATTCTCGCCAATAATAGGCTTTTATATAGTGAATTGCACTGGTCTCAGATTCTTATACTGCGCGCATCAATGCCATATCAACAAAATAGCGGTGCGCCGCGTGCGAGGGATGAACGATGCGAGTATTGGTACTTGGTAGCGGTGTGATCGGTACCGCCAGTGCCTATTATCTGGCCCGGCAAGGCTTCGAGGTGACCGTGGTCGACCGCCAACCGGCAGTGGCCCTGGAAACCAGCTTCGCCAACGCAGGCCAGATCTCGCCCGGCTATGCCTCGCCCTGGGCCGCCCCAGGCGTGCCGCTGAAAGCCATCAAGTGGCTGCTGGAGCGCCACGCGCCCCTGGCCATCAAGCTGACCGGTGATGTCGACCAGTACCTGTGGATGGCGCAGATGCTGCGCAACTGCACCGCCAGCCGCTACGCGGTGAACAAGGAGCGCATGGTGCGCCTGTCCGAGTACAGCCGTGACTGCCTCGACGAGCTGCGTGCCGAAACCGGTATTGCCTACGAAAACCGTAGCCTGGGTACTACCCAGCTGTTCCGCACCCAGGCCCAGGTGGACGCCGCGGCCAAAGACATCGCCGTGCTCGAACAGTCTGGCGTGCCTTACGAGCTGCTCGACCGCGATGGCATCGCCCGTGTCGAACCGGCCCTGGCCGGGGTGAAAGACATCCTTGCTGGTGCCCTGCGCCTGCCCAACGACCAGACCGGCGACTGCCAGCTGTTCACCACCAAGCTCGCTGAAATGGCCGTGAATCTGGGTGTGGAATTCCGCTTCGGTCAGGACATCCAGCGCCTGGACTTCGCCGGTGACCGCATCAACGGCGTATGGATCGACGGCAAGCTGGAAACCGCCGATCGCTATGTGCTTGCCCTGGGCAGCTACTCGCCGCAGATGCTCAAGCCACTGGGCATCAAGGCTCCGGTGTATCCGCTCAAGGGTTACTCGCTGACCGTGCCGATCACCAATGCCGACATGGCGCCGACCTCGACCATTCTCGACGAGACCTACAAGGTTGCGATCACCCGTTTCGACAACCGCATCCGCGTGGGCGGCATGGCTGAAATCGCCGGTTTTGACCTGTCGCTGAACCCGCGTCGACGTGAAACGCTGGAGATGATCGTCAACGACCTTTATCCTCGCGGCGGCGACCTGAGCCAGGCCAGCTTCTGGACCGGCCTGCGCCCGGCGACCCCGGACGGTACGCCGATCGTGGGTGCCACCGCGTTCCGCAACCTGTTCCTCAACACCGGTCACGGTACGTTGGGCTGGACCATGGCGTGCGGTTCCGGCCGCCTGCTGGCCGACCTGATTGCGCGCAAGAAGCCGCAGATCAGCGCCGAAGGCCTGGACATCTCCCGGTATGGCAACAGCCCGGAAATCGCCAAGCACGGCCAGGCCGCGCCTGCCCACCAGCAGTAAGGTCGCCTGTACCGGCCTGTTCGCGGCTAAAGCCGCTCCCACAGGTGTGTGCGATCCCTGTAGGAGCGGCTTTAGCCGCGAAGAGCCCAACACCGTTTTCAACCTGTGAATCACCATAAGGCAGCCGCCATGCGTCCCGCCCGCGCCCTGATCGACCTGCAAGCCCTCCGCCATAACTATCGCCTGGCCCGTGAACTGTCCGGTGCCAAGGCCCTTGCCGTGGTCAAGGCCGACGCCTACGGCCATGGTGCCGTGCGTTGTGCCCTGGCCCTGGAGCCCGAAGCCGACGGCTTTGCTGTGGCCTGCATCGAAGAAGCGTTGGAGTTGCGCGCCGCCGGCATCAAGGCCCCGGTGCTGCTGCTCGAAGGTTTTTTCGAAGCCAGCGAGCTGGCGCTGATCGCCGAGCACGACCTGTGGTGTGTGGTGCATTCGCTGTGGCAGCTCGAAGCCATCGAGCAGACCCAGGTGCACAAGCCGCTGACCATCTGGCTCAAGCTCGACAGCGGCATGCACCGTGTCGGCCTGCACCCCAAGGACTACCACAACGCCTACCAGCGCCTGCTGGCCAGCGGCAAGGTTGCGCGCATCGTGCTGATGAGCCACTTTGCCCGCGCCGACGAGCCGGAGGCCGACGCCACCGCCCAGCAGATCGCCGTGTTCAACGCTGCCCGCGAAGGCCTGGCCGCCGAATGCAGCCTGCGTAATTCGCCCGGCGTACTGGCCTGGCCGCAGGCCCCGAGCGACTGGGTGCGCCCAGGCATCATGCTGTACGGCGCCAGCCCTTTCGAAGCCGAGCAGCCCCAGGCCGCACGCCTGCAGCCGGTGATGACCCTGCAATCGCGCGTCATCAGCGTGCGCGAGTTGCCTACCGGTGAGCCGGTAGGCTACGGTGCCAAGTTCGTCAGCCCGCGCCCGACCCGCGTTGGTGTGGTCGCCATGGGCTATGCCGACGGCTACCCGCGCCACGCGCCCACTGGCACGCCGGTGATGGTCGCCGGCAAGCGTAGCCAGCTGATTGGCCGCGTGTCGATGGACATGCTCTGCATCGACCTCACCGACGTGCCCGAAGCCACTGTCGGCAGCCCGGTCGAGCTGTGGGGCAAGCAGGTGCTGGCCAGTGATGTGGCCATGCAGGCTGGGACCATTCCCTACCAGATCTTCTGCAACCTGAAACGCGTGCCGCTGGACTATTACGGCGAATAAGGCGCCGAAGCGGACAGCTTGAGGGGCGGTGTGTTGTAAATACTGAACGGCATTGCCATGATATCGTTCACATTCACCCCGCCATCTCACCGTTTCAGGAGGCGCAAGCTTTGGACGTCGGCGAACGACTGCAAGCCATCCGCAAGCTCAAGGGCCTGTCCCAGCGGGAACTCGCCAAGCGCGCGGGGGTGACCAACAGCACCATCTCGATGATCGAGAAGAACAGCGTGAGCCCCTCGATCAGCTCGCTGCGCAAGGTGCTCAGCGGCATCCCCATGTCGATGGTCGAATTCTTTTCGGTGGAGCTGGAGGCCGAAAGCCCGGCACAGATCGTCTACAAGGCCCATGAGCTGATCGACATCTCCGACGGCGCAGTGACCATGAAGCTGGTCGGCAAGTCGCACCCCAACCGCGCTATCGCCTTCCTCACCGAGGTCTATCCACCGGGTGCCGACACCGGCGCCGAGATGCTCACCCATGATGGTGAAGAAACCGGCATCCTGCTCGAGGGCAAGCTCGAACTGGTGGTGGGCAACGAGATATTCGTCCTCGAAGCGGGCGACAGTTATTACTTCGAAAGCACCCGCCCGCACCGCTTCCGCAACCCGTTCGACGCGCCTGCGCGGCTGATCAGCGCGGCTACCCCTTCGAACTTTTGATCCAGCGCAGTGCATTGCTTCGGCAATACCCCTTTCCTGAGTAGGGTCGTTCCACGGTTTCCGGGTTCCCGCTATACTTTTCAACGCTCGCATTACCGTGGCCGCGGGCGTGATTAGCCACCATGAGGGTGTTCGCGTGAACCAAATCAAGAAGATGCTGGCCGTACCAGCAGCCGTATTCGCCCTTTGGGCAATGAGCGCAACCGCAGCGACCAACGATGAGCTTGCCAAACGCCTTGAGCCGGTCGGCCAGGTATGCGTGCAGGGCCAGGAATGCAAGGGCATGGAAGTGGCCGCCGCAGCAGGCGGCGGTGGGGCCAAGACCCCGGATGAGGTGATTGCCAAGCATTGCAACGCCTGCCACGGTACCGGCTTGCTGGGGGCACCGAAGATTGGCGATACGGCCGCGTGGAAAGAGCGCGCTGACCATCAGGGCGGCCTGGACGGGATTCTGGCCAAGGCCATTACCGGCCTGAACGCCATGCCGCCGAAGGGCACCTGCGCGGACTGCTCGGATGATGACCTGAAAGGGGCCATCAAGAAGATGTCCGGGCTTTGAGCCCCAGATGAATTGCACAAGGCCCGCCTTCTTTGGCGGGCTTTGTTTTTGGGTTGCCTGTGCCGGCCCTTTCGCGGCTAAAGCAACCAACCCCCTTGAGGCCATGTCCAACCCCTGACCCCATGGAAGATTCAGGAGGCCCCGATGCACCTCTGCTCCATCGACCAGGCAGTAGAGCATGTTCTCTCCCGCCTGCCAGCCCACATCCACATGGGCCTGCCGTTGGGCCTGGGCAAACCCAACGCGTTCGTCAACGCATTGTACGCTCGGGTCCGCGAACTCCCTGAGCGTCAACTGACCATCTACACCGCCCTGTCCCTGGGCTGCCCACCCCTGGGCGACGGCCTGCAACGGCGCTTCCTTGAACCCTTCGTCAAGCGCGTGTTCGCCGACTACGAAGAGCTCACCTACCTCGCCGACCTGCGCAACGACAGCCTGCCGCCGAACATCCGCGTCGAGCAGTTCTTCATGCAACCCGGCAGCCTGCTGCACAGCGAAACCGCCCAGCAGGACTACATCAGCAGCAACTACAGCCACGCCGCGCGTGACATCAACGCCAAGGGCCTGAACCTGGTCGCCCAGCTGGTCGCTGCCACGCCGGACAAGCCCGTTCACCTGAGCCTGGCCTGCAACCCCGACATCACCCTCGACCTGCAGCCGATGATCGCCAAGCGGCGTGCGGCAGGGGAAACCATCCTCATGCTCGGCCAGGTTCACAGCGAGTTGCCCTACATGCCGGGCGATGCGGAGCTGCCGATTGATGCGTTCGACCTGTTGATCGACGAAGCGGAGCAGCGCCGACTGTTTTCTACCCCGAATATGCCGGTCACCACCCAGGACCACTGCATCGGTTTGCATGCAAGTTCGCTGGTGCGCGATGGCGGCACCCTGCAGATCGGCATTGGCGCCATGGGTGATGCGCTGGCGGCAGCGTTGCTGGCGCGCCAGGGCGACAACGAGGGCTACCGGGCTTTGCTCGACGAGCTGGACGTTGGCCCTTGGCAGGCGCTGATCGAGCGAGAAGGGGGGCTGGAGGCCTTTGCCCAAGGCTTGTACGGCTGCAGCGAAATGTTCGTCAACGGCCTGTTGGCGCTGGCCGAGGCGGGTGTGGTGCGGCGCCCGGCGGATGAGCAAGGTGTGCTGGTGCATGGTGGCTTCTTCCTCGGTCCGCAGGCGTTCTACCAGCGTTTGCGCGAGATGCCGCTGGAGCAGCGTGCCCGTTTCGCCATGACCCGCATCAGCTTCATCAACGAACTGTACGGGCAGGAAGACCTCAAGCGCCGCCAGCGCCGCGATGCGCGCTTCGTCAACACGGTGTTCGGCATGACCCTGCTCGGCGCCGGGGTAGCCGACCAGCTGGAAGACGGGCGGGTGCTCAGCGGGGTGGGCGGGCAGTACAACTTCGTCGCCCAGGGCCATGCGCTGGAGGGCGGGCGCTCGATCCTGCTGCTGCGCAGCTGGCGTGAGGCGGGTGGTGAGGTGACTTCCAACCTGTTCTGGAACTATGGCCACTGCACCATTCCCCGGCACCTGCGCGATATCGTGGTGACCGAGTACGGGATCGCCGACCTGCGTGGGCAGACCGACAGCGAAGTGATTGCGCGGCTGTTGGCGGTGAGTGATTCGCGGTTCCAGGGTGAATTGATGGAGCAGGCCAAGCGTGCCGGCAAGCTGGCGCGCGACTTTCAGCTGGATGCGCGGTTTACCGACAATACGCCTGAGCGGCTGGAAGCGATCAAGGCGCGTCATGGGCGGTTGTTCCCGGAGTATCCGTTGGGTACGGATTTCACGGCAGAGGAACGCGACCTGTTGCGGGCGCTGAACTGGTTGAAGAGCAAGTTCAAGCTGAGCGAAGTGTTGGAGCTTGGCAAGGCGGCACTGGAAGCGCCGGGGCCGGAGGGGTATGAGGCGCACCTGGTGCGGATGCAGCTGGAGAAGCCGAAGGGGTTGAAGGAAGAGCTTTACCAGCGGTTGTTGCTGGCGGGCTTGCAGGCCGCAAAACCAACCTGAAGGCACACCGTCCTCTGTGGGAGGGGGTTTACCCGCTCCCACAGAGATCGCGTGTGGGCTTACTCGATGAAGCTGACCACACCGCCTTCCAGCGACTTCACCCGGGCCAGCGATTCAACGCGGTAGCCCTGGCTGTCCAGCTCGGCACGGCCGCCCTGGAACGACTTCTCGATGACGATGCCCAGGCCGGCAACGGTCGCACCGGCCTGCTTGATGATCGAGATCAGCGCCTGCGACGCCTTGCCGTTGGCCAGGAAGTCGTCGATCACCAGCACGCGGTCACTGCTGTTGAGATGGCGCGGCGAGATGGCCACGGTATTCTCGGTCTGCTTGGTGAAGGAGTACACCGAGGCGGTCAGCAGGTTCTCGGTCAGGGTCAGCGACTGGTGCTTGCGCGCGAAGATCACCGGTACGCCCAGCTTCAGGCCGGTCATCACCGCCGGGGCGATGCCCGAGGCTTCGATGGTGACGATCTTGGTCACGCCGGCATCGGCGAACAGGCGGGCGAATTCGTCACCGATCAGCTGCATCAGCGCCGGGTCGATCTGGTGGTTGAGAAACGCGTCGACTTTGAGAACCTGATCGGAAAGCACGATGCCTTCTTCGCGAATCTTCTGATGCAGTGCTTCCACTGTGTATTCCTCGATGTAACAAAGGTGGCCGCTAAAAGCGGCAGAGTTAAAGAGTAATGGTTGATCAGCGTTTGAGCATCGCCCGGATATCGGCCAGGGCGTTGTTGCCGCGTGCGGCCTTCACCTCGACCGGCGCGTCGTCCAGGCCTTCCCAGGCCAGGTCGTCCGGTGGCAGTTCGTCGAGGAACCGGCTTGGCGTGCAGTCGATGATCTCGCCGTACTGCTTGCGCTTGGCGGCGAAGGTGAAGGCCAGGGTCTGGCGCGCGCGGGTGATGCCCACGTAGGCCAGGCGGCGTTCCTCTTCGATGGTGTCGGCCTCGATGCTGGAGCGGTGGGGGAGGATTTCCTCCTCCATGCCCATGATGAACACGTAAGGGAATTCCAGGCCCTTGGAGGCGTGCAGGGTCATCATCTGCACACCTTCGGCGTTTTCTTCCTCTTCCTGCTGGCGCTCCAGCATGTCGCGCAGCACCAGCTTGCCGATGGCGTCCTCGATGGTCATGTCACCCTCTTCGTCCTTCTCGAGGGTGTTCTTCAGCGCTTCGACCAGGAACCAGACGTTGCTGATGCGGAACTCCGCCGCCTTGTCGCTGGCGGTCTGCTGGCGGATCCAGTTCTCATAGTCGATGTCGCGGATCATCTCGTGCAGCGCGGCAATCGGGTCTTCCAGGGCGACCTTGTGGCGCACCCCGTCGAGCCAGTGCTTGAAGCGCTGCAGGCGCTCGGTGTAGCGGGCATCCAGGTGCTCGCCCAGGCCCAGCTCCTCGCTGGCGGCGTACATCGAGATGCCACGCTCGGTGGCGTAGTTGCCAAGCTTTTCCAGGGTGGTCGAGCCGATTTCCCGGCGCGGCACGTTGATCACCCGCAGGTAGGCGTTGTCGTCGTCCGGGTTCACCAGCAGGCGCAGGTAGGCCATGAGGTCCTTGACCTCCTGGCGGCCGAAGAAGCTGTTGCCGCCCGACAGGCGATACGGCACCTGGTGGTGCTGCAGCTTCAGTTCGATCAGCTTGGCCTGGTAGTTGCCGCGGTAGAGGATGGCGAAGTCGCTGTACGGGCGGTTGGTGCGCAGGTGCAGGGTGAGGATCTCCATGGCCACGCGCTCGGCCTCGGCGTCCTCGTTCTTGCAGCGGATCACGCGGATCTCGTCGCCTACGCCCATCTCGCTCCACAGCTGCTTTTCAAACGCGTGCGGGTTGTTGGCGATCAGCACGTTGGCGCAGCGCAGGATACGGCTGGTGGAGCGGTAGTTCTGTTCGAGCATGACGATCTTCAGGGAGGGGTAGTCCTCCTTGAGCAGCATCAGGTTCTCGGGGCGCGCGCCACGCCAGGCGTAGATCGACTGGTCGTCATCGCCCACCACGGTGAACTGGTTGCGCATGCCGATCAGCATCTTCACCAGCAGGTACTGGCTGGCGTTGGTGTCCTGGTATTCGTCCACCAGCAGGTAGCGCACGCGGTTCTGCCAGCGCTCCAGCACTTCAGGATGCTCCTGGAACAGCTTGACCGGTTGCAGAATCAGGTCGTCGAAGTCCACGGCGTTGAACGCCTTGAGCGTGCGCTGGTAGTGGGTGTAGACGATGGCGGCGGTCTGCTCGCGCGGGTTGCGCGCTTTTTCCAGGGCTTCGGCGGGCAGGATCAGGTCGTTCTTCCAGGCACCGATCATGTTCTTGATCTCGTCGATGCCGTCGTCGCCGGAGTATTCCTTCTGCATGATGTCCGACAGCAGCGCCTTGATGTCGGACTCGTCGAAGATCGAGAAGCCTGGCTTGTAGCCCAGGTGCTGGTGCTCCTTGCGGATGATGTTCAGGCCCAGGTTGTGGAACGTGCACACCGTCAGGCCCCGGCCTTCCCCCGGACGCAACAGGGTGGCGACCCGCTCCTTCATCTCGCGGGCGGCCTTGTTGGTGAAGGTCATCGCCACGATGTACTGGGCACGGATGCCGCAGTTCTGGATGAGGTGGGCAATCTTGCGCGTGATCACGCTGGTCTTGCCGGAGCCCGCACCGGCGAGCACCAATAGAGGGCCGCCGACGTAGTCACGGGCTTCCTGTTGCCGGGGATTGAGTCGGGACATGCTAGAAACCGGGGGTCGCCAGAAAATAGCCGCGCATTCTAACAGGCATGGGCCACTTGTGGCGCGACCGTCTGACGTTTGAGTCAGACTTTTGTTCAGGGATAAGCATTAGCGAAACTAATGCTATTCACCGAAAAAATCGTAATTGCCGGTTGGACGACTTTCCCGCAGGATGCACGTCAAAATGCGACGGGAGGCACTGTAGGCAAAGGATATGTCTAAAAGTGAAAATCATTTTCATTTATGCAGTAGCATGTCCGACATCCAACGCTATACCTTTCGAGCCTTTAAGGAGCCCGCTTGTCCACGCCTGTCGAACCTCTGCGTTTGCTGCTGTTGGCTGATGAGCCGGAATGGGCCGCCTTGCTACGCGAGTGTCTGCTACCGCTGGACGGTACCGCAGTACTGCTGACCGCGCCGAACTGGGCGGCGGTCGATACCCTGTTCAGCAATGACCGCCAGGCCGTGGTGCTGGCAACGCCGGCGTTGCAGCCCGCGCCTGGGCGCTGTGAGCTGCCGACCATCCTGTTGCTCGACCATGAACCAGACACTTCGCCCACGGGCGTCAGTGACTGGCTGGTACGCGACCAGCTCAACGTCGATGCCCTGCGCCGTTCGTTGCGCCATGTGCGTGAGCGCGGTGTGCTGGTGGCCACCTTGCAGCGCCTGGCCGAGCAGGACCCACTGACCGGCATCGCCAACCGCCAGGGTTTCCAGGCCCTGCTGACCACGCGCCTGGCAGAGAACGAAGGCCGCGGCGTGGCCCTCGGCCATCTGGACCTGGACAACTTCCGCCATGTCAATGACGCCCTCGGCCATCAGTGCGGCGACCGCCTGATCCTGCAGGTGGTGGCGCGCCTCAAGCAGCAGCTGGAGGCCGGTGACCAGCTGGCGCGCCTGGGCAGCGACGAATTCGCCCTGCTGATCGACACCCGCCGCGATGCCAACCGCGCCGAATGGATTGCCGAACGCATCGTCGAGGCGCTGGCCGAACCCTATTGGATTGATGGCGAAAGCCTGTTGCTCGGCTGCAGCCTGGGCCTGGCCCACGCCCGTGCCCAGGGCGGGCCCGACCCGTTGATGTGGCATGCGCACATCGCCATGCGCCAGGCCAAGGGTAGCCAGGGCTGCACCTTCCACGTGTTCAACGAACGCATCAACCGCAATGCACGCAGCCTGGCCGACCTCGAAAGCGAGCTGCGCCGGGCGCTGCGCCGCGACGAACTGGAGCTGCACTACCAGCCGCGGCTGAACCTGGCCGATGGGCGCATCGTCGGCCTTGAGGCCCTGGTGCGCTGGCGCCATGCCGAGCGCGGCCTGCTGCCGCCCAGCGAGTTCGTGCCGCTGGCCGAACAGAGCGGGCTGATCGTGCCGCTGGGCTACTGGGTGATTTCCCGTGCCCTGCGCGACATGCAGGCGCTGCGCGAGCAGGGGCTTGCGCCGCTGCACATGGCGGTGAACCTGAGCTTCCGCCAGTTCCAGGACAGCCAGTTGCTGGCCACCCTGAGCCGGCTGATCATCGAGCACGGTGTGGATGCCCGTTGGCTGGAATTCGAACTGACCGAAACCGCGGTCATGCGCCGCAACGAATTGGTGCGCCAGACCATGGATGCCCTCGGGCGGCTGGGGGTGCGTTTCTCGCTGGACGACTTTGGTACCGGCTTCTCGTCGTTCGTGCACCTGAACAGCTTGCCGATCACCTTGCTCAAGGTCGACCGCAGCTTCGTCGCCGGGATGGAAATGCGCGAAGAGAACCGCAAGCTGGTGCACGCCATGATCAACCTGGCGCACAACCTCAACCTGGAAGTGGTGGCCGAAGGCGTGGAAAGCCAGGAGCAGATGGACTTGCTGCGCGGGTTTGGCTGCGACCAGGTGCAAGGGTTCCTGGTCAGCAAGCCGCTGCCGGTGGGGGAGTTGATCGATTACTTGCTGCAGGCGTCTGACCGCCCCCTCGAAGTCGCCCTCTAGGGCCTCTTCGCGGCGGTTCGACGCCGCGAAGGGCCCTCAAGTCAGGCTGAAACAGCAGCCCCAACCCCGGCCTTGCCCAGCAACCGCTTCATCCGCCACTCGAAGCCAATGGTCAGTGCCACCGCCGCACAGGCCAGCCCCAACGCCAGCCCCCACCATACCCCCACCGCCCCGCCACCCAGGGTAAAGGTGAACAGCCAGGCACTCGGCGCCCCCACCAACCAGTAGCAGCACAGCCCGATCAGGAACGTGGTCTTGGCGTCTTTCAAACCACGGATCGAGCCCATGGCAATGGTCTGCATGCCATCGAACAGCTCGAACCACGCCGCCACCGTCAGTAGCTGCACCGCCAGTTGATAGATCGCGGTAAAGCCCGGGTCGTCACGGTCGATGAACAGCCCCACCAGCGCCTCCGGCATCAGCAGGAACAACGCCGCAAAGGCAAACATGATTGTTGCCCCGAAACCGATCCCCACCCGCCCGGCGCTGCGTGCGGCCAACAGGTTGCCGGCGCCGTAGTACAGGCCCACACGCATGGTCACCGCATACGACAGCCCGGTCGGCACCATGAACGCGGTGGAGACGATCTGCAGGGCAATCTGGTGCGCTGCCAGTTGCGTGCTGCCCAGCACGCCCATGCACAGCGCGGCGAAGGCGAACAGCCCGACTTCCACCATGTAGGTGCCGCCAATCGGCAGGCCCAACCGCCACAGCTCGCGCAGGGCCGGCAGCGAAGGGCGCGACAGCCCTTTGCGCAGCGGGTAGGCGGCATAGGCCGGGTGCCAGCGGATGTAGAGCGCCAGGGCGATGGCCATGCCCATCGACACCACCGCAGTGACCAGGCCGATACCCATCAGGCCCAGCTTGGGCAAGCCGAACATGCCTTCGATCAGGGCGACGTTGAACAGGTAGTTGAGCACCGTGCCAACCAGGCTGATGACCATCACCGGGGTCGAGCGCCCCAGCGCGCTGGTGAAGCCGCGCAGGGCCATGAAAGTCAGGTAGCCGGGCAGGGCGAGTGGCAGCAGGGTGAGGAACTCGGCGGCCGAGTCGACGTTCTCCGGCTGCTGGCCGAACAGCAACAGCACCGGCTTCAGGTTCCACAGCACCAGTGCTGCCAGCAGCGCCAGGCCCCAGGCCAGCCACAGGCCGTTCTGCGCAAGGCGGGTAGCACCCTCGATGTCGTTGGCGCCCTTGCGAATGGCCACCAGCGTACCGACCGCGGCGATCACGCCCAGGCAGAAGATCGACACGAACGAATAGCTCGCCGCGCCCAGCCCGCCGCCGGCCAGGGCCTGCGGGCTGATGCGGGCCATCATCAGGGTGTCGGTGAGCACCATCAGCATGTGCGCCAACTGCGAGGCGATCAGCGGCCCGGCCAGGCGCAGCAAAGCCTTGAGTTCGGTGGTGGGCGCGACATGCATGGGTGTAGTCCTTGTGCCTGATCCTGTGAGCGAGGGACGATTCTGAGGCTTCGGTCAACTTTGCACAAAAGGATAAATGCGATGGTTGGCATGAGTTGAACTCATGTATGTATGATTCTGTGCATTCCATTCCACCCCCGGATGCCAGGTGCCCATGTCCCGCCAGCTGCCCCCCTTGTATGCACTGCGCGCATTCGAAGCGGCTGCGCGGCTGAGGTCGTTCACCCGTGCCGGTGAAGAGCTGTCGATTACCCAGAGCGCGGTCAGCCGGCATATCCGCACCCTCGAAGAGCATTTCGCTTGCCGGCTGTTCGTGCGCAGCGGCCGCAGCCTGCAGCTGACCGAGGCGGCCAGGGTGCTGCTGCCCGGCGTGCGCGAAGGCTTCGCTGCACTGGAACGCGCCTGCGATACCTTGCGCGGGGAAGATGACATCCTGCGCATGAAGGCGCCGTCGACCCTGACCATGCGCTGGCTGCTGGCGCGGCTGAGCCGTTTCCGCCATTTGCAGCCGGGCAACGAGGTGCAACTGACCAGCGCCTGGATGGATGTCGACCATGTGGACTTCAACCAGGAGCCGTTCGATTGCGCGGTGTTGCTCAGCGACGGGGTGTTTCCGGCGGACTGGGAGGTGCGTCGGTTGTTTTCCGAGCTGTTGATCCCGGTGGGCGCGCCAGACCTGTTGAAGGAGGGGCCGTGGGATGAGCGGCGGCTGGCAGGTATCGAGCTGCTGCACCCCACCCCCGACAAGCGTGACTGGCGCGAATGGCTGGAGCGCATGGGGCTCAGCGACAAGGTGTCGCTCAAGGGCGGGCAGGTGTTCGACACCCTGGAACTGGGCATGATCGCGGCGGCGCGGGGGTATGGCATTTCGATGGGCGACCTGCTGATGGTCGCCGAGGATGTGGCTCAGGGGCGCCTGAGCTTGCCCTGGCCGACGGCGGTGCCCAGTGGCATGGATTATTACCTGGTGTGGCCGCGGACCCGGCCGGGTGGCGAGCGGTTGCGGCGCTTGAGTGTGTTTCTGCAGGAAGAAGCCGCAGCGGTAGATCTGCCCGCCGTGGAAATCCTGCCGACTCTCTGACTGCCGACGCCAGGGCCGGTACAGGAATGCGAAAACGTTTGCGAATGCCCCGGTCCGACACTCAAGTATTCAAGTGCGACGCCGATCTAGTGGTACCAGCGTCTCGGAAGAGGGCGCGCTTCCCGTCTCAACAAGCGGGTGGTCAGCGTGATCAGGACGATCCGGGCCTCTTGCCAGGAGCTTCTTCATGTCTCAACCGCGTGCCCGAATTGCCTCGCAACTCGGTGTCGCCCTCGCCATCGTGCTGGCGCTGGTGATTTCCGGCAGTACCCTGTTCGCCCTGCGTGCGCTGGACGACGCCAACCTCGCCACCCGCCAGGCCCACCTGGCCAGTGAAGCGCGACTGCTGGCCGACCAGCTCGATACCTTCCACGGTTCGCTCAAGGACAACACCCAGCGCCTGAGCGGCCTGTTCGAGCGCCGCTTTGCCTCGGGCCTGTCGCTGCATGCTGGCGAGACCGTGCAGGTCGCCGGCCAAAGCACGCCCGCCCTGTACCTGGGAGATCGGCTGCTGAACAACGATTTCCAGGTGGTCGACGAATTCCAGCAGATGACCGCTGGCATCGCGACCCTGTTCGTGCGCAGCGGCGATGACTTCGTGCGGATCAGCACCAACCTGAAGAAGCAGGACGGTACCCGCGCCATCGGCACCCAGCTTGACCGCCAGCACCCGGCCTACACCAAGCTACTGGCCGGGCAGATGTACGTCGGCCGCGCCGTGCTGTTCGAACGCAACTACATGACCCGCTATGTGCCGGTCAGCGACAGCAGCGGCCGGGTGATCGCGGTATTGTTTGTCGGCTTCGACTACACCGACGCGCAGAACGCCCAGTTCGCCAACCTCAAGCGTTTCCGCATCGGTGCAACCGGCTCGTTGGCCATTCGCGATCAACAGGGCCAATGGCTGGTGCCGCCGGCCAATGCCGACCAGGACCTGTTCAGCGCCAGTGCGCCGTTCGCCGAGGGCCCCTGGACCGTGGTCGCCAGCATGCCCAAGGTGGAAATCCGCGAGGTGACCTGGAGCGTCGGCCTGCGCCTGGCCATCGGCAGCCTGTTGGCGATGCTGCTGGCGGTGGCTGCCACCCTGTGGCTGCTGCGCCGCAAGTTGCGGCCGCTGGATGACCTGGTGCGCCAGGCCGAGGCACTGGGTGCCGGCGACCTGAATGCGCGCCTGAGCGTGACCAGCCATGACGAGATCGGCCAGCTGGCCCGCAGCTTCAACAAGATGGGCGAAGCGCTGGCGACCATGGTCGAGCACATCCGCAGCGCCTCCGAGCAGGTCAGCAGCCGTGCGCGTTCGCTGTCCGGGTTGTCTACCGGTGCCTGTGAAGGCATGGACCAGCAGTCCGGCGAGATCACCAGCATGGCCGGTGCGGTGGAGGAGTTCAGCGCGACCTCGATGAACATCGCCGACAACATGGCCGGTACCGAGCGCATGGCCCGCGTCAACGCGCAGCAGACCCGCATCGGCCGCAGTGCCATGGATGAAGCGTCGAGTTCGCTGCGGCAGATTGCCGAAGCGCTGGGCGGCACGGCCACGGTGATGGACAGCCTCGGTGCGCGTTCGCAGGAGATCGGCGGTATCATCAGCGTGATTACCGCGATTGCCGAGCAGACCAACCTGCTGGCGCTGAACGCCGCCATCGAGGCAGCGCGGGCTGGTGAGCAGGGCCGTGGCTTTGCCGTGGTCGCGGATGAGGTGCGCGGGCTGGCCGCGCGCACGCGCCAGGCTACCGATGAGATTTCCGGGATGATTACCAGCATCCAGCAGCAGACCGGGCACGCCATCCATACCCTGGAGCAGGGCAACCAGCTGATGCAGGAAGGGCTGGCGCGCAACGACAAGGTCGCCGAAGCGCTGGCGCGGATCGATGAGCAGAGCCGTACGGCGGGTGAGCAGTTTGCCGTGATCAGCACGGCGACTCAGGAGCAGAGCAGCACGGCCACTGTGCTCAGCCGTAACCTGCAGAGCATTGCCCAGGCCAACAGCGAGCAGCGTGATGTGGCCAATGAGCTGGCCTTTACTGCGCGAGAGCTGGAAGGGTTGGCGGCGCAACTGCGCGAGGAAGTGGACCGCTTCCGCTGAGACCGCTGGGGGCGCAAAGCGCCCCCGGCAATCCTGAGCCTTACATCGAACCGAGGTTCAGCGCCTGGGCACAGGCCTGCAACGAGCGCCGCTCGCTCTGCGCGTACAGCGCCAGCTCATCCTGCACCTGCAGCCCCAGCGCCGCTTCGAACGCCTCACGGTTGGCATTGCTGCCGTACTCGGCCTGGCCTTCATCCCCCAGGTTCGACTGGAAGATCCCCGCCGCACTCACTGGCAGGAAGTCCTCGTACACCAGCGCCTCGAAGTGCACATGGCCAGCCGCGATCAGGTCTTCCAGCCGGGTCGGGCGATCCGCTTGCTCACGCGCCGCCAGGCCCTGCTCGGTGGCGAAGTAACGGAAATACGCCAACCCTTGCTCACGCATCTGCGCCAGGTCATCCGGAAACTCAGCGAAGCTTTCCTGCAGCAGCGCCATGTAGCGTTCGGCATTGGCCTCGACCGGCGCGCCACCCAAGGCGGCGCGGGTGGCGTCGAGCAGCTTGTCGTACAGCTGTCGGCCTTTCGGCGTCAGTGCTGCACCGCGTTGTTCGATCTCGCCGAAACGTGCGGTATGGCTACCCTGGTGATCGCTGAACGCAACCTTCTCCTGCAGTGCCTTGAAGCTGGTCTGGCGCAGCAGGATCGGGTGACGGCGGGTGGGCGGGCCTTCGACCACGGCCTTCGGCGGAATGCCCTTGGCCGGCATGCCGAGCTGGATCGCGTCGATGTCCAGGGTGCGTGGGGTCAGGTGGTTGATGTGCGGGCCTTTGAAGGCCACCACGTCGGCGATCAGGCGGTGCTGGTCATGCAACTGCTGATACTGCTCGGCGGTGACCGTGGCGTCCTGGTGCCAGCGGAAGGTATGCAGTGCTTCGCGGACGAACTCGTCGGCATCGGCTGCGTTCAGGCCGCCATCGCGCTCGGATTGGGCAATCAGTTCGAGTGCGCGCGCGGTGAAGATCTGGCGCTTGGCCAGGATGCCCTGCGCCAGTTCGCGCAGTGGCAGGTTGTCGATCAGCTCCAGGCGCAGCAGCGAGGTGAACACACGGAACGGGCTGACGTGCAGCGATTGTTCATGCACGGCGCGGAACGCGGTGGAGTGCACCGGCACGCCGGCTGAGCTGAGGTCGTAGTAGCCGACCGGCGCCATGCCCATCACCGCGAACAGGCGGGCGATGGTCGCCAGCTCTTCGGCGGTGCCGACGCGGATGGCGCCGTGGCGTTCCTGGTCCAGGCGCTCGATCTCGCCGGTCCAGCGCAGGGCCTCAGCCACCTTGGGCTGATCGGCCAAGACCTGCTGGTTGATTTCGCTCACCAGCTCCAGCAGCGTGCCGTACAGCGGCACTTCCTGTTTGTACATGAGCGACATGGCGGCAGAGAACTGCGCGCGGATGCTGTCGGGGCTGACGAAATCGTGGGCGGGCATCGCTAGCTTCCTGGTTAGGTTCGGACGCTTACATGAAAGCTGGGAATGCACTTGGCTCACAAGCGAAAAAAAGTGAGTCAGTCATTCCATTTTTGATCGACCTCAAGGGCCTTTTCGCGGGCACGCCCTCAAGTCGCTAGCTGCTCGCGAATCCACTCCACCAACGCCCGCACCTTGGGCACCTCCGCCGCATGCTCGGCATACGCCAGGTAATGTTTGCCGGCACTGGGCATCGCATGATTCCACGCAATCACCAAGCTACCCTCAGTCAGCTCTTTAGCCACCAGATACCGTGGCACCAACGCCACCCCACAGCCGGCCTGCGCCGCACTCAATGCCATATAGAACGTATCGAAGCGCGGTCCATGGTAGGCACTGACACTGTGCAACCCCAGTTCCAGGAACCACTCATGCCAGGCCTCTGGGCGCGACGTGCTCTGCAGCAACACCATGTCCGCCAACTCACCGGCATCCCCCAGCTTGCGCCCGGCCAGCAACTCCGGCGCGCACACCGGCACCACCTCTTCGCCGAACAGCTCCACGCAAGTGGCCCCCGGCCAGGTGCCCTGGCCATAGAAGAACACCACGTCCGCCGAGCCCTGCAGCAAAGCGAACGGTTCCATTTCGTTGCGGATGTCGAGGTGGATGTTCGTGTGCCGTTTGCCGAAGCCCTTGAGGTGCGGGATCAGCCAGCGCACGCCAAAACTCGGTTGAGTGGCTACCTTCAATATCTCGGTCTGCTCGCCGTAGGTGAGCACGTAGCGGCTGGACATGTCGACCTGGGTGAGGATCTTGTTGACCTCGGCCAGGTACAGGCTGCCAGCGGGGGTAAGTTGCAGGCGCCGGCGGATACGCAGGAACAGGTGGTGGCGCAGCATCTCTTCGAGCTGCGCCACCTGCTTGCTGACCGCGCTCTGGGTCAGGTGCAGTTCTTCGGCGGCACGGGTAAAGCTCAGGTGACGGGCTGCAGCTTCGAAGCACTGCAGGGCGGTCATGGAGGGCACCAGGCGTTTGGACATAGCGGTCTCTGCGGCTCAAATCATTACCTGACGGAATGATATGCGGAATAAAGGTCGTTTGTTGCACCGGTGTGATCGGATTAATACTGATCCACATCATTTTTCCACCCCATCACCCGATGTAGGAGAAGCACAAATGGTTGCTGGATTGCTCGAGCGCCTTGGCGTTGCTGCCGAGGCTTACACCCAGGGCGACTACCCTGTTCACACGCCGATCGACGGCAGCCAGATCGCCTCGGTGAAATTGCTCGGCAAAGCCGAGACCATCGCCCGCATCGATCAGGCCCAGAGCGCCTTCGAAGCCTGGCGCAGCGTGCCGGCCCCGCGCCGTGGCGAGCTGGTGCGCCTGTTTGGCGAAGTGCTGCGTGAGCACAAGGCCGACCTCGGCGAGCTGGTCTCGATCGAAGCTGGCAAGATCACCCAGGAAGGCCTGGGCGAAGTGCAGGAAATGATCGACATCTGCGACTTCGCCGTCGGCCTGTCGCGCCAGCTGTACGGCCTGACCATCGCCTCCGAGCGCCCGGGCCACCACATGCGTGAAACCTGGCACCCGCTGGGCGTGGTCGGCGTGATCAGCGCCTTCAACTTCCCGGTTGCGGTATGGGCCTGGAACACCGCACTGGCCCTGGTGGCCGGTAACTCGGTGGTGTGGAAGCCTTCCGAGAAGACCCCGCTGACCGCCCTGGCTTGCCAGGCGCTGTTCGAGAAAGCCCTGAAAGCCTTCGGTGAAGCCCCGGCTGGCCTGGCGCAGCTGGTGATCGGCGGCCGTGAAGCTGGCGAAGCCATGGTCGACGACCCACGCGTACCGCTGGTCAGCGCCACCGGCAGCACCCGCATGGGTCGTGAAGTCGGCCCACGCGTTGCGGCCCGTTTCGGCCGCAGCATTCTGGAGCTGGGTGGCAACAACGCCATGATCCTGGCCCCGAGCGCCGACCTCGACCTGGCCGTGCGCGGCATCCTGTTCTCCGCTGTCGGCACCGCCGGCCAGCGCTGCACCACCCTGCGTCGCCTGATCGTGCACCGCTCGATCAAGGACGAAGTGGTTGCCCGCGTCAAAGCCGCCTACGGCAAAGTGCGCATCGGTGACCCACGCAAGGACAACCTGGTTGGCCCGCTGATCGACAAGCAGTCGTTCGACGCCATGCAGGGCGCACTGGCCAAGGCCCGTGACGAGGGTGGTCAGGTATTCGGGGGCGAGCGTCAGCTGGCCGAGCAGTATCCGAACGCCTACTACGTCACCCCGGCCATTGCCGAGATGCCTGCGCAAAGCGACGTGGTGCGCCACGAGACCTTCGCGCCGATCCTCTACGTGCTGGCCTACGACGACTTCGAAGAGGCCCTGCGCCTGAACAACGAAGTGCCACAAGGCCTGTCGTCGTGCATCTTCACCACCGACATTCGCGAAGCCGAGCGCTTCCAGAGTGCTACCGGCAGCGACTGCGGCATTGCCAACGTCAACATCGGCACCAGCGGCGCCGAGATTGGCGGTGCGTTCGGTGGCGAGAAGGAGACGGGCGGTGGTCGTGAGTCCGGTTCCGATGCCTGGAAAGGCTACATGCGTCGTCAGACCAACACCGTGAACTACTCGCGCGAGCTGCCGCTGGCGCAGGGTATCGTGTTCGATTGATGATCGCAGGCGGGGGCTTTGCCCCCGTTTCGCCGGCAAGCCGGCTCCCACAGGGAACACTCAGGCCCCAGGCTTGTGAGCTCCCTGTGGGAGCTGGCTTGCCAGCGATGGGCTGCAAGGCAGCCCCAACAAGAACAACACTGCTGGAGCCGGGCCATGTCCGAACTGCGTCAACAATGCTTGTGGGAACACGTCAGCCAACCGACCGTCGCCAGCCAGGCCCTGGCCGGTGAGCACAAGGCCGATGTCTGCGTGATCGGCGGCGGCATCACCGGCCTGTCGGCGGCCATCCACCTGCTCGAACAGGGCAAGTCGGTGATCCTGCTGGAGGCTTGGAAAATCGGCCACGGCGGCTCCGGGCGCAACGTCGGCCTGGTCAACGCCGGCACCTGGATCCGCCCCGATGACGTTGAGGCAACCCTTGGCCAGAAGCAGGGCAGCCGCCTGAACAAGGTGTTGGGTGAAGCCCCGGCTGAAGTGTTCGCCATGATCGAGCGCCTCGGCATCGACTGCCAGGCCCAGCACAAAGGCACGCTGCACATGGCGCACAACGCCACCGGCATCGCCGACCTCGAAGCCCGCCACGAACAATGGCGCCGCCGTGGTGCCGACGTCGAGCTGCTGACCGGCGCCCAGTGCCAGGAATACTGCGGTACCGACAAGATTTCCGCCGCGCTGCTCGACCGCCGCGCTGGCACCATCAACCCGATGGGCTACACCCAAGGCCTGGCCGCCGCCGTGGCCCGCCTGGGCGGCAAGCTGTTCCAGCAATCCTCGGTCGAGGGCCTTGAGCGCGATGGCGATGCCTGGCGGGTGAAGACCGCACGTGGCTCGGTACGCGCCGAGAAAGTGGTGATTTCCACTGGCGCCTACACCGAAGGCGACTGGAGCAACCTGCAGAAGCAGTTCTTCCGTGGCTACTACTATCAGGTGGCGTCGAAGCCGCTGCACGGCGCGGCCGCTGACAAGGTGCTGCCGCACGGCCAAGGTTCGTGGGACACCCGCACCGTACTCAGCAGCATTCGCCGTGACGACCAGGGCCGCCTGCTGCTGGGCAGCCTCGGCCGGGTCGACAACAAGCCGTCCTGGTTCGTGCGCAGCTGGGCCGACCGGATCCAGAGCCATTACTACCCGGAGCTGGGCAAGGTCGAGTGGGAAATGCACTGGACCGGCTGCATCGACTTCACGCCGGACCACCTGATGCGGTTGTTCGAGCCGGCCCCGGGGTTGGTGGCGGTGACGGGCTATAACGGCCGCGGCAATACCACCGGGACCGTGATTGGCCGGGCGTTTGCCGAGTTCCTGCTGAAGGGCGAGGCGGACAGCCTGCCGATCCCGTTCTCGCCGATGAAGGGCGTGAGTGCGCCTTCGTTGCGGACCGCGTTCTATGAGTCCGGCTTCTCGCTGTACCACGCGGGGCAATGCCTGAGAGTTGTGCTGTAAGCACCGGCTTACTTGTGCAACCAGCTGAGGAAGCCGCCTTTCTTGATCGAAACCGGCTTCTGCAGCAACAACGATTCCCGATTCTGGCGCCGGAACCGCTGCAACTTGCTCAGCGCCGCCTGCACCTCCCCACGCTGCTCAAGGCAGCTTTTCACCTGTGCCTTTTCAATGCGGTACAGCACGCAACTGGTCAAGGTCCGGAACTCGGCCATCGAGTCGTCTTCGTCGATGATCCCCTCGATCCCCAACACCTCACCCGGCCCCATGCGCCCGGCCTCCAGCAGCTTGTCGCCATCGCGCACCGACGCTGAAACCACGCCGCTGCCAATCACCAGCAAATGATCGGACTGTTCGCCAACGCCCAGGATCACCTGATCGGCCAGGTACTCCACGGCAGTCATGCGTTGGCTCAAGGCATCCCGCTCTTCGCCACTCAGCGAGCGGAACACCCGCACCTCGTCCAGCACTTCGCGCTGGCGGCTGCGTGGTGGCATGGCCAGGTCGACGTTCCACATCACCCCGTTGGCTTCCAGATGGCGATGCGCCAGGTCGAACAGCTGGTTGCGAGCATCGGTCTTGCCGGCCATGTCCATGATGAAGCCGCTGGCTTCGTACTCCACCGACTCCAGTGTCGAGGCCTTTACCGTGACCTTGGGCTTGGGTGAGGCGAGGATCGCGCTGGTGCCCTGCAGGGCTTTTTCCAGCGCATCGAAAACCCGCCTCGGGCGTACCTTGGCCGGCACCACCACACAGATCGACACCCCGTTCACATCGGCCGGGCGGCTGTGGTTGAGCAGCCGCGCCTTGGCCGCCACCGAGTTGGGGATCACCGCCAAACTGCCACTGCCGGTGAGCAGGCGCGTGGCGCGCCAGTCGATATCCAGCACCTTGCCCTCGGTGCCGTCGATGGAGATCGAATCGCCAATCTGATAGGGCCGCGTGGTGTTCAGCACGATGCCGCTGAACACGTCGGCCAGGGTGCTTTGCAGCGCCAGGCCGATGACGATGGCCATCACCCCGGAAGTGGCCAGCAGGCCCTTCACCGGCAGTTGCAGCACATAGCCCGCAGCCGCGACCACGGCCGCGAGGAAGATCAGTGCCCCCAGCACATCCTGCAGCAAGCGCCCACCATGGCTGCCACGGGCCACCAGCAGCAGGCCGAACACCACCGTCACCGTGCGCGCGCCAAACAGCCACCAGCCGATGGCCAATACCGTGGCGATCAGGTTGCGCGCTACATCGTCGGGCCACGGCGGCGGTTGCAGCGGGCTCATCCCGGCAGCCACCAGCACCGCGCTGAACAGCAGGAAGGTCACCAGCCGCGCGCCGATCCGCCAGGCCCGGCGCTGGATAGGGATCAACTGCCAGAGCACGAGGTCGAGCAGGATGAGGATGGTGCCGAGCAACAACGGGGACGACTGGATGAACGCCAGCATGGAAGTCTCGGGGGATGAAGGGAGGGCTGTGCGTAGTAATAGAGCAGCTTGGTCGGGCAAGCAATGAGGCCAGTAAATCCGCTGCCAACCGATCGTTCCTTAAATGGAACGCTAAAGCCAAAAACCGCTATCTACCGCTCCAAAGGTGTTGGTTTTAATCTTCTCCCATCAACGCGAAACACCCAACTTACTGAACAAATCAAAACCCTTAGGAGCTACGACCATGACCAACTTCAAATACAACCGCCTGAACAAAGACGACGCCGCAGTCCTGCTGGTCGACCACCAGGCGGGCCTGCTGTCCCTGGTCCGCGACATCGAGCCGGACGCGTTCAAGAACAACGTGCTGGCCCTGGCGGACCTGGCCAAGTTCTTCAACCTGCCGACCATCCTCACCACCAGCTTCGAGCAAGGCCCCAATGGCCCGCTGGTGCCGGAACTGAAAGCGCTGTTCCCGGACGCCCCGTACATCGCCCGCCCAGGCCAGATCAACGCCTGGGACAACGAAGACTTCGTGAAAGCGGTGAAGGCCACCGGCAAGAAGCAACTGATCATCGCTGGCGTAGTGACTGAAGTGTGCGTGGCCTTCCCAGCGCTGTCGGCCCTGGAAGAAGAGTTCGACGTGTTCGTGGTGACCGATGCCTCCGGCACCTTCAACGCCATGACCCGCGACGCCGCCCACGACCGCATGAGCCAGGCCGGCGCGCAACTGATGACCTGGTTCGGCGTGGCCTGTGAGCTGCACCGCGACTGGCGCAACGACATCGAAGGCCTGGCCGCGCTGTGCTCCAACCACATCCCGGACTACCGCAACCTGATGACCAGCTACAACGCCTTCAACGCCAACCAGTAAGCCGGGCGCCGGGCACCGCCAGGCGGTGCCCGGCAAGGGCAGCACACCCATCCAATCCTCCGCCCGTCTGCCGTTGCACAGTGGATGCGGGCAAGCTCATCCCAAGGAACGCCGATGAACACCGCACTCCAAGACAACCGCAACGTGGTGACCCTGGTCATCCAGCACAAGGCCCGCGCCGAGTCGCTGGCGGCTTACGAAGCGTGGCTCAAGCGTACGGTCAGCGCCGCACGTCGCCAGCCGGGGCACCTGGACGTCAACGTCATCCGCCCCGATGAAGGCGGGCTGCACTTCACCACCGTGGTGCGCTTCGCCGACGCCAGCCTGCTGCAGGCCTGGGTCAACTCGGCCGAACGCCAGGCGCTGGTCAACGAAGTACTGCCCTTGCTCGAAGGCGGTGACCATACCCAGGTGCACGACGACCCGGAGTTCTGGTTCACCCCGCCGAGCGTCAACGCCGCGCAACCACCGCGCTGGAAGCAGGCGCTGCTGACTTACCTGGTGATCTGCCCGATGACCATGGTCATCCCGCAATTGCTGGCGCCGCTGTTTGCACGCTTCCCGCAGTTGGGCGGCCCGATCAGCGGCAACCTCATCGCCAACCTGTTCGTCATCCTGCCCGTGGTGTTCTACATCATGCCTTGGGTAACCCGCCGCTGCGCCAACTGGCTGCGCGGCTGAGCCACGCCTTCAACCCGACACTTCAAGGAGATACCGACATGACCACTCTCGTTACCCGCGACGGCACTTCGATCTACTACAAGGACTGGGGCAGCGGCAAACCGGTGCTGTTCAGCCACGGCTGGCCACTAGACGCCGACATGTGGGACTCGCAGATGGAGTTCCTGGCCAGCCGCGGCTACCGTGCCATCGCTTTCGACCGCCGTGGCTTCGGCCGTTCGAGCCAGCCGTGGACCGGCTACGACTACGACACCTTCGCCGACGACATCGCCCAGCTGATCGAACACCTCGACCTGCGCGACGTGACCCTGGTGGGCTTTTCGATGGGTGGCGGTGATGTCAGCCGCTACATCGCCCGCCACGGCAGCGCGCGGGTGGCCGGGCTGGTGCTGTTGGGCGCGGTGACGCCGGTGTTCGGCAAGCGTGAGGACAACCCGGAAGGAGTCGACCTGTCGGTGTTCGACGGTATCGTTGCTGGCCTGCGTGCCGATCGTGCGCAGTTCATCGCCGATTTCGCCACACCGTTCTATGGCCTGAACCATGGCCAGCAGGTATCCCAGGGCGTGCAGACGCAGACCTTGAACATCGCGCTGATGGCCTCGATCAAGGGCACGCTGGATTGCGTGACGGCGTTCTCGGAGACCGACTTCCGTCCGGACATGGCCAGGATCGATGTGCCGACCCTGGTGATCCATGGCGATGATGACCAGATCGTGCCGTTCGAGGCCACCGGCAAGCGGGCGGCGGAGCTGATTCGCGGGGCCGAGCTGAAAGTGTATGCCGGCGCGCCGCACGGGTTTGCCGTTACGCATGCGCAGCAGTTGAACGAGGACCTGCTGGCGTTTCTCCAGAAGTGACGGTGGAGGCCTTCGCGGGTTCGCCCGCGAAGTGACCAGCCCAGGCAGCACAATACGTGAACAGGGCTAACCTTCAACAACCCACCGCACATCCATCCAAGCCCTGACCCTGTATCAGCTGGCATGCTCCGCAGTTGTGCTTGCCGCTGCACCCAGATGGAGAAGCCCATGCCCCAGGACCGCAACGACAAGACTCGTCGCCAGTTCCTCGCCACCAGCACCGTGCTAGGTGCCGCCGGCGCCCTCTGGTCCGCATTGCCCTTTACCGGCCAAGCCGGTTCCGCCCACGCATCCACCCAAGGAGGTTCCATGACCGCCGACCTGATTCTGTTCAACGGCAAACTGCACACCGTTGACCGCGAAAAGCCCACCGCCACTGCCGTCGCCATCAAGGACGGCCGCTTCATCGCCGTGGGCAACGACGCCGAGGCCATGGCCCACAAGGGCAGCGCCACGCAGATCATCGACCTCAAGCAGCGCACGGTGATACCCGGCCTGAACGACTCGCACCTGCACCTGATCCGTGGTGGCCTGAACTACAACCTGGAACTGCGCTGGGAAGGCGTGCCGTCGGTGGCCGATGCCCTGCGCATGCTCAAGGACCAGGCTGCGCGCACGCCGACGCCGCAGTGGGTGCGTGTGGTTGGTGGCTGGAACGAATTCCAGTTCGCCGAAAAGCGCATGCCGACCCTGGAAGAAATCAACCAGGCCGCGCCCGACACCCCGGTGTTCCTGCTGCACCTGTATGACCGTGCGCTGCTCAACCGCGCCGCACTCAAGGCGGTTGGCTACGACAAGACCACGCCGAACCCGCCGGGTGGCGAGATCCAGCGCGACAAATTCGGCAACCCGACCGGCATGCTGATTGCCCGCCCCAACGCGATGATCCTCTACGCCACCCTGGCCAAAGGGCCGAAGCTGCCACTGGAATATCAGGTCAACTCCACCCGCCAGTTCATGCGTGAGCTGAACCGTCTGGGCCTGACCAGTGCCATCGATGCCGGCGGCGGCTACCAGAACTTCCCTGATGACTACTCGGTGATCCAGGAGCTGGCCGACAACAACCAGCTGACCGTACGCATCGCCTACAACCTGTTCACCCAGAAGCCCAAGGAAGAGCTCGACGACTTCCGCAAGTGGACTTCGAGCGTCAAGCTGCACAGCGGCACCGACTTCCTGCGCCACAACGGCGCTGGCGAGATGCTGGTGTTTTCCGCCGCCGACTTCGAGGACTTCCTCGAACCGCGCCCGGACCTGCCGCAGACCATGGAAGAAGAGCTGGAGCCGGTGGTGCGCCACCTGGTTGAGCAACGTTGGCCATTCCGCTTGCACGCCACCTACAACGAGTCGATCACGCGCATGCTCGACGTGTTCGAGAAGGTCAACCGCGACATCCCGTTCAATGGCCTGCCGTGGTTCTTCGACCACGCCGAAACCATCACCCCGCAGAACATCGAACGCGTGCGTGCACTGGGCGGCGGCATCGCCATCCAGGACCGCATGGCCTTCCAGGGTGAGTACTTCGTCGACCGTTACGGCGCCAAGGCCGCTGAGCAGACCCCGCCGATCAAGCGCATGCTCGACATGGGCGTGCCGGTGGGTGCCGGTACCGACGCCACCCGCGTGTCCAGCTACAACCCATGGACCTCGCTGTACTGGCTGGTCAGCGGCAAGACCGTCGGCGGCATGGAGCTGTACCCGGAAGGCCTCAGCCGCGACACCGCGCTGCAACTGTTCACCCAGGGCAGTGCCTGGTTCTCCAGCGAGCAAGGCAAGAAGGGCCAGATCAAGGTCGGCCAGCTGGCCGACCTGGCGGCACTGTCGCTGGACTTCTTCAGTGTCGATGAAGAAGCGATCAAGGGCATCGAGTCGGTGCTGACCATTGTCGATGGCAAGGTCGTGTACGGTGCCGGCGAGTTCGACAAGCTCGGCCCGCCGCAGGTGCCGGTGTTGCCGGAGTGGTCGCCAGTGGTCAAGGTGCCGGGGCACTGGCGCGTGGGCACGCCGTCGCTGGCGGCAGCCGTGCATCAGTGCTCGGGGCCGTGCGGGGTGCATGCGCACAGCCATGACAAGGCGCGTAAATCGAGTGTGCCGGTGAATGACTTCCAGGGCTTCTGGGGGGCGCTGGGTTGCTCATGCTTCGCGTTCTAAGCTGAGCGGATATGAAAAGGGGGCCAGTTACTGGCCCCCTTTTTTGTTCAGTGCTGGCATCAAGGGTGAGCCTTGTGCTCCCCACCCGCCAACAGATGCCGAATCTTCACCTCGACCCCATCGGTCTGCAGCATTCGCACCCGCGCCTCGATCTTCAGTTCCCCCCGGGTCACCCGATGGTGATGGCGCAAATGCTCCAGCCACGACTCCTCGAAGAAGAATTCCAGCCATAGCGCCGGATCTGCACTGTCACGCATCAACCCCCATGAAAGCGCGCCATTGCGCTTGCGCATCGCCTCCAGCTCCCGCGCCGCCTGCTGGAACGCCTCGGCCTTGGCCGGCTCGATGTGGTACTCCACAGTCACCATTACCGGCCCGCTTTCCTGGTCCATGTCATCGCTCAGCACCGGTACCGGCCAGTGCAGGGACGGCGTCAGCTCCTCGGCCTCGGTCTCCGGCAAGGTGACCTTGCAGGTCAGCAATGTACCCAGCGCCAGGCCGCCCGCAGCCAGTAACAGGCTGAGGGTGATCGACCCATGGCTGGCCAGCGTACCCCACAGCAAGCCGCCGCTGGCCATGGCGCCAAAGAAGAACAGGATATACACCGACAACGCCCGCGCCCGTACCCAGGCCGGTACCGAGGTCTGCGCCGCCACCTGCAGGTTGGACAGCACCGCGATCCACGCCGCGCCGCTGAGCAGCATTGCCGGCAGCAATACGTAGAAGCTGCGTACCAGTGCCAGGGCCAGCAGGAACAGGGCATACAACAGGCTGGCAAGCATCACCAGGCGGTCGCGGCTGATGCGCTCGCGCAGGCGAGGCAGCAGCGTGGCGCCGGCCACCGCACCGATACCGATGGCCGCCAGCAGCAGGCCGAAGTCGGCTGCAGTGCCATGCATCTCGCCGCGCACGATCAATGGCAGCAGCGAGGTCCCGGCGCTGGCGCAAAAAAAGAACGCCAAGGCCCGCAACAGTACGGCCTGCAAGGGTTTGGCGCTGCGCGCAAAGCGCAGGCCGGTGCGCATGGCGCCGACGAAGCGCTCGGCCGGCAGCAACGGCGCCTTCACTTCGCGCTTCCACAGGAACAGCACCAGGATCACCCCGGCGAAGGACGCGGCATTCAGGGCGAACGTCAGCCACGGGCCGACCATGCTCACCACCACGCCGGCCAGCGCCGGGCCGATGGCGCGGGACACGTTGATGCCGACACTGGAAATGGCCACCGCGTTGGCCAGGTCTTCCTTGCCCACCAGCTCAGGCGTCAGCGCGCTCCAGGCCGGCATCATCAACGCCGTGCCGATGCCCAGCGCCAATGTCAGTACCAGCAGCAGGGTGACGTTCATCAGCCCGAGCAGCGTCAAGCTCGCCAGTACCACGGCCACCGATGACATCCACAACTGCACCAGCAGCAAGTAGCGGCGCTTGTCGACGATATCCGCCGCCGCGCCGGCCGGCAGGGCGAGGAAGAACATCGGCAGCGAGCCGGCCACCTGGATCAGCGCCACGTGCAAAGGGTTGGCCGACAGCGTGGTCATCAGCCAGCCGGCGCCCACTTCGTGCATCCAGGTGCCGATGTTGGAAGCGATGGTGGCGATCCACAGCATGCGGAAAGTGGTGTTGCGCAACGGGCTCCAGGCGCCTGAAGGGGAAGTGCTCATGTCAGAAGCTGCCTTTGAGTGGGTATTCGATGATCAGGTAGAGGCGGTCGATGTCATCGCCGGCCTGGGCCTGGTTGGCGCGGTGGCTGACGTGGGAGAGCGACAGGCTGAGGTCTTTGGCTGCGCCCGACTGCACCACGTATTTCAGGTCGACGTCGCGTTCCCAGTGCTTGCCGCCCTGGCCTTGCTGGCCCACATAGGCACCGCTGGCCGGGGCGTGGCTGCCGTCGATGCCGCGGCCGCTGACGTAGCGGCCCATCAGGCTAAGGCCCGGGACGCCGAGGGTGGCGAAGTTGAGGTCGTAGCGCAGTTGCCACGAGCGTTCGCCGGGGCCGTTGAAGTCGGCGTACTTGATCGAGTTGGCCAGGTAGATGGAGTCGCCACCGACGAAGTCGAACGGCGTGTCGCCCTCGACCTTCTGGTAGGCCAGGGTCAGGGCCTGAGCGCCGAAGCTGTACTTGCCCAGCAGGCTGTAGGCGAGGGTGTCGATCGCTCCGGCGCTGGCGTTGCCGGTGTCGCGGGTCTTGTAGAGATTGCCGTCCAGGCGCCAGTTGCCTTGGGCCAGGTTGAGGTTGAGGTAGGCCTGGCGCCAGGTGTCCTCCAGCTCCCCGGCGTACAGCGCACCACCGAACGGGCCGTGCGGCGCGAAGGTGGCACCGGCCAGGCTGATGACGCGGTTGTGGGTTGTGGCGCCGTAGCCGCTGAAGTCGTCGTGGGTGGAGCTATTGTCCTGGTTGTTGAAGGCCGTGAAACGGCCTGCCTGCAAACGCCAATCGGGCAGGTCTGTGTTCTCCAGGAACCAGCCGGTGGCGTATTCAGGGTGCAGACGTTTGTCGCCTGTGTCGAACACAGGGGTCTCCACCATCATTTCGCCGTAGCGCAACTGGGTGTTGCCCAGGCGCAGCTTGAGCGCGGCGCCAGCGCTGGAGTAATCGGATTCGGCGCGGCCATCGCTGTCGCGGGGCAGCAGGCCGGTGCCGGCATGGCCGCGACCGCCGTCGAGTTTGAGACCGAGGAAACCGTGGGCGTCGAGGCCGACGCCGAGCGTGCCCTCGGTGAAGCCGGAGCGAACTTCGCCGATGAAACCCTGGGCCCATTCCTGACGGTAGTTCTGACCGCTGGCGGAGGGCGAGCGGAAGTCGCTGTGCAGGAAGTAGTTACGGCTGAGCAGCGACCAGCCGGGTTCGTCTGCCTGGCCGAGTGCCGGGAAGAGGACGAGGGTGGCGAACAGGGCGCGGCCTGGTCCGTGATTGGCGCGGATCATGGAGGCTCCGGGGGGGATGATCCGGGACTGTGAAGCAAGGATAGGTCAGGGGTCTTGTAAGGGTGTGCTGGAGTCGGCCCGCTAGAGGCTGAAGGCCTGCGCGATGGCGTCGATCACCACGCGCACCCGCGCCGTGTGGCGCACGTCCTGATGGGTCACCAGCCAGATTTCGTAAGGCGTGCGCTGCGCCCAGACCTGCTGCAACCCATCCCTTTCTCCCAGGGGGACCGGCAGCTCGCCCAGCCCGATGCCACTGGCCAGCGCCCGTCGCACCAGCAACCCCGAGGTGCAGGTCATGGCGATCCGCCCTTGGGCGATGGGCTCGCCCGCCAGGGTCACTTCCTTGCCGGTGTCCAGATACGGTTGATAGACCACCAGCTCATGTCCGGCAAACGCACTCCCGGGCAGCGGCTCGCCACACCGTTGCAGATACTCGCGGGAAGCGAACAGCCCACTGTGCCAGCGTGCCAGGCGGCGCACCACCAGCTCGGGGTTGTCTGGCTTGTGCGTGCGCACGGCGATATCAGCCTCTCGCTGGCTGAGGTTGAGCATCTGCGTCGATGCCTGCAGCTGTACTTCGATCCCAGGATGTTTCAGGCGCAGCCGGGCGACCGCCGGGATGATGAAGTCCAGGGCGAAGGAGTCGGTGGTGGTGACGCGCACCACGCCGCTCAGGCGATCATCCAGGCCGAGGATCTGCCGCTGCAGGCCAGCGGCGGCGGCCTCCATTTCAAGGGCCGCACGCATGGCCACCTCGCCAGCGCTGGTCAGCGAGTAACCGCTGGAAGTGCGCAGGAACAGTGTCGCATCCAGTGCACCTTCCAGCGAAGCGAGCCGGCGGCCGACGGTCGCCTGGTCCACCCCCAGGCTGCGGGCCGCGCCGCGCAGGGTCTGCTCGCGACACAGGGCGAGGAATATGCGGGTGTCATCCCAGTTCATCAGGGCTCTCCTCATTGATGCATAAATGCAGGCTAATGATGAAAACTCGCTGCGTTATTCATCGCTCGGCGACTTTATGCTTTTCCCATCGTCATCAACAAGCGCCTGATCCGGCGCAAGGGAAGATCATGAACGCCTCAACTCAACGTGCGCCTTGGCTGCCGATCTGGGCCGGGCTGTGTGCCAGCCTGGTCGGTATTGGGCTGGCGCGGTTTGCCTATACACCCCTGGTCCCGGCGCTCATCGATGCGCACTGGTTTGCCAGTTCGGCGGTGGTCTATCTCGGCGCGGCCAACCTCGCGGGTTACCTGATCGGGGCGTTGTTCGGCAGGCCGTTGGCGTCGCGCTGGTCGAGCGCAGTGGTGCTGCGCGGCATGATGGTGTTGGTCAGCCTGGCGTTTCTGGCTTGTGCCTGGCCGCTGTCAGTGAGCTGGTTCTTCGGCTGGCGACTGCTGTCGGGTGTGGCCGGTGGGGTGATCATGGTGCTGGCGGCCAGCACCATCCTGCCTCATGTGGCGGCCTCGCGCCGCGGGCTGGCCAGCGGCGCGATCTTCCTCGGCATCGGCTTGGGTATCGCCGGCGCCGCAAGCCTGGTGCCGTGGCTGCTGGGTATAGGGCTGCAGCAAACCTGGCTGGGGCTGGCTGCGATGTCGCTGCTGCTGACCGTCGGCAGTTGGGCTGGCTGGCCTGTGGAGCATGAGCCGCAGGCGATAACGGTCAACCAGCAGGCGGCCGTTTCACCTGCGATCATCGTACTGTTCGGCCAATACGCACTGATGGCCACCGCACTGGTGGCACCGATGATGTTCCTGGTGGACTACGTGAGTCGTGGCCTGGGCGCAGGCACTCATGCCGGTGCGGTAATCTGGGCCTTGTATGGACTGGGCGCGATTGCCGGCCCGGTGTCGTATGGGTTTATGGCCGACCACCTGGGGGCACGCGCCGGCATTCGTCTGGTGCTGCTGGCGCAACTGGCCGCGCTCGGTGCCTTGCTGGCGAGTCACGACCTGCGTGTGTTGGGTGCTGCTGCGTTGCTGATCGGCTCGTTTCCGCCGGGCATCGTACCGCTGGCGCTGGCTCGTGTGCATCAACTGGTCGAAGGCCACGCCCAGCAGAACGCGACCTGGAGCCGGGCGACAGTCTCGTTCGCCAGCTTCCAGGCCATTGCCGGTTACGGCTACTCGGCGCTGTTCGCCGCCACGGATGGCCGCTACGGTCCGCTGTTCGGCGTGGCAGCTGGCGCTGTGGTGCTGGCGCTGCTGGTCGACCTGCTGCTCAAGGAACGTCAGGCCATGTCGCTGATCGCAAACTCCTCGGCCAGGTGATCGATCAACGCCCGTACCGATGGCAGCAACCCACGGCGCGACGGGAAGATCGCATGCACGATGCCGCAACGCGGGTGCCAGTCCGGGATCAGTTCCACCAATCTTCCTGCCGCCAGGTCCTCGCGCACCGCCACCCGCGGCAAGTGCGCAATGCCCACCCCAGCCACCACGAAGTGGCGCAGGGCGAACAGGTCATCGGTCACCATGCGCGGTGTATGCGGGATGACGATGCTGCGGCTGCTGTCCTCGCCCTGGAACAGCTCCCACTGGTATTCCCGCTGGGCGCTGCCCCAGTGCACGCTCGGCAGGGTACTGAGCAGCTGCGGGTCGAAGCCTTTCGGCAGCTGTTCCAGATACTGCGGCTGGCCGACCAGGCACTGGGTGCTGTTGCTCAGCACCTTCATCACCATGTCGGTGTTCTCCAGCGGCGGGAAGCGCACCCGCAGGGCAATGTCGAAGCCCTCGTGCAGCAGGTCGACGCGGCGGTTGGTGCTCTCGATGAACAGTTCAACCTGTGGGTACTTGAGCATGTAGCGGGTCAGCATCGGCCCGACCCAGGAGTTGAGCAGGGTGGTCGGGCAACTGATGCGCACCAGCCCGCGTGGTTCACTGCGGTTGCGCTCGATGATCTCTGCCGCGCCTTCGGCCTCCACGCGCATGGCCAGGCAACGGTTGTAGTAGGCCTGGCCGATCTCGGTCAGCGAGCAGTGGCGGCTGGTGCGGTGCAGCAGGCGCACGCCAAGGCGGTCCTCAAGGTCGGCGATGCGCCGGCTGAGCTTCGACTTGGGCATGTCCAGCGCCCGCCCGGCCGGGGCGAAGCCACCGTGCTCCACGACTTGGGTGAAGTAGTAGAGGGAGTTGAGGTCTTCCAATGATCGTTCTCCAGATGGAACGCTAAAGGCAATTTTCGCAGTCTACCGCCGTAAAGGTGATGATTTTAATCTGTGCCCATCAACGCGAAACACCCCAGATTGCTGAAAAATTCATAAACCTTAGGAGCACAGACCATGAGCAAATTCACCTACAACCGCCTGAACAAAGACGACGCCGCCGTACTGCTGGTTGACCACCAGGCTGGCCTGCTGTCTCTGGTGCGCGATATCGAGCCGGACAAGTTCAAGAACAACGTGCTGGCCCTGGCGGACCTTGCCAAGTTCTTCAACTTGCCGACCATCCTCACCACCAGCTTCGAGCAAGGCCCCAACGGCCCGCTGGTGCCTGAGCTGAAAGCACTGTTCCCGGATGCCCCGTACATCGCCCGCCCAGGTCAGATCAACGCCTGGGACAACGAAGACTTCGTCAAGGCGGTGAAGGCGACTGGCAAGAAGCAGCTGATTATTGCCGGCGTGGTGACTGAAGTGTGCGTAGCGTTCCCGGCGCTGGCTGCTCTGGAAGAAGAGTTTGACGTGTTCGTGGTGACCGATGCTTCCGGGACCTTCAATGAAATGACCCGTGATGCTGCACACGACCGCATGAGCCGGGCCGGTGCCCAGCTGATGACCTGGTTCGGCGTGGCCTGTGAGTTGCACCGTGACTGGCGCAACGATATTGAAGGGCTGGCAGCGTTGTGTTCCAACCATATTCCGGATTACCGCAATCTCATGACCAGCTATAACGCGCTGACTGCTGTTAAGTAACAGCGACCAGTTCAAACAGAAAAGGCCGGCCCCAACGTGGGGCCGGCCTTTTCTTTTTGGGTACTGACAGCCCGCATCAGCACAGCCCCTGCGCAAGCGGCTGTGAGGATGATTTGGCTCCGGCTACATCCTTTTTGGGAAATCTCTTACATAGAGAAGCGGATGGCATCACGGCGCTAAGTGGGAAGGTCAAGAGCAGACTGGATAGCCCGGAAATCTTTCAGGAGTGTCCCCATGAGCCGCGCCAATGCCCGCTTGAAAAGTGTAAGGCATGACCTTACACTCAATCACCAATGATCAGGAGTTTCAGGCACAAAGGCCTGCGTCTGCTCCATCAACAGCGTGACTCGTCTGGGGTACGTGCAGATCATGTCAATCGCTTGCGTCGCTTGCTTGCTTCCCTTGAGGTCGCACAAACGCCTGCAGACATGAACCGTCCAGGTAACCGCCTTCATCCTCTGCATGGAAAGCTGGACAGCTTTTGGGCAGTGAATGTCTCGGGTAACTGGCGTCTGGTGTTCCGCTTCATTGGTACTGATGTGGAGCTTGTCGATTATCTCGATTACCACTAGGAGGATTCATCCATGCCTATGTTCGATCCTCCCCATCCTGGGGAATCCTTGCGAGAAGACGTGCTGCCTGCAATTGGCATGAATGTCACTGAGTTGGCCCGCCACCTTGGCTATTCGCGAGGGCAGTTATCCACAGTGCTCAATGGGCGCGCCGCCATTTCAGCCGATCTTGCGTATCGACTTGAGCTGGCGGGTCTTGGTCCTGCCCGGCAGTATCTTGCTGAACAGGCAGCTTACGATTTATGGCAAGCCGCGCACCGTGAGCATCCACAGATAGCGCGGCTGGTGATTGCCTGACTACTCAATCCGCATCCGAATCAAACAACCGCGCCAACTCCACCCGCGCCTCCTTGGCCGTCTGCATCACCTTGGCCCGGTCATCGCGCACCAGCCCCTGGGCCTCCAGCACTTCCTCGTCATGTTGGGCAAACCGCTCGATCCGGTCTGCCGCCTGTTCGTCGCTCAAGCCCAACCCGACCAGCGCCCGGCGGGTCATCTCGAGGCTTGAGTAGAACGTCTCGCGAATCGGCTCTGCGCCTACATCCGCCAGCTTGTGCACATGCTGGCGGTTGCGCGCCCGGGCCAGCACTTTCAGGTGCGGGTACATACGTTTCACCCGTTCTGCGGTGTGAATGGCAGCTTCAGGGTCATCGATGGTGATGATGAAGTACTCCGCCTCACCGACCTTGGCCGCATGCAACACTTCAGGGCGCAGGGGGTCACCGTAGAACACCGGCACCTGTTCGAACATGCGCGTCATTTCGATGGTATCCACCGAGGTTTCCAGGGCAATGAACGGGATCTTCTGCGCCCGCAGGATGCGCGCGACGATCTGGCCCATGCGGCCCATGCCGACGATCACCACCCGCGGCGTGCCAGCGTCGATGGTCTTGTACTGCTCCGGTACTTCACGCGCCGGTTGCGGGCGTTTGAGGGCGCGGGCGCAGCCGAGCATCAGCAGCGGGGTGATGGCCATCGACAGGGTGATGGTCATCAGCAGCAGGTCGTAGGTCTGGGTGTCGAACAGGCCCTGGTCCTTGCCCAGCTTGAACACCACGAAGGCGAATTCGCCACCGGCAGCCAGCACCATACCCAGGCGCAGCGCGCTGGCGCTGTTCAAACCACCGGCCAGGCGGCCGACACCGATCAGCAGCACCAGCTTCACCGCCACCAGCAGCAGGGTCAGGCCCAGCAGCACCAACGGCATTTCCAGCAGCAGGCTCAGGTTGGCGCCCATGCCGACACTGATGAAGAACAGCCCCAGCAGCAAGCCCTTGAACGGCTCGATTTGCGACTCAAGCTCGTGACGGTACTCCGAGTCGGCCAGCAACAGGCCGGCGAGGAAGGCGCCCAGGGCCATGGAAATGCCGGCCTCTTCCATCAGCCAGGCGGTGCCGATCACCACCAGCAGCGCGGTGGCAGTAGACACTTCCGGCAGGCCGGTGCGGGCCACGGTGCGGAACACCGGGCGCAGCAGGTAGCGGCCGCCGATGATGACCACGGCGATGCTGGCGAATACCTTCAGGCCATGTTGCAGGCTGTCGCCGTGGCTGGTGTCCGGGCCGCTGGCGGCCAGCAACGGGACCAGGGCGATCAGCGGGATCGCGGCGATGTCCTGGAACAGCAGAATGGCAAACGCCAGACGGCCATGTGGTGCATTGAGCTGCTTGGTTTCGGCCAGGCTTTGCAGGCCGAGCGCGGTGGACGACAGCGCCAGGCCCAGGCCGAGCACGATGGCCGCCGGCAGCGACTGGCCGAAGCCGAACAGGGCGATGGCGCCGATCACAGCACCGGTCAGCAGCACTTGGGCGGTACCGACGCCGAACACCGACTTGCGCATCAGCCACAGGCGCTTGGGCGACAGCTCAAGGCCGATGATGAACAGCAGCAGGACCACGCCCAGTTCGGAAATGTGTGCGACGCTTTCGGTATCGCGGATCAGGCCCAGGGCCTGCGGGCCGATGGCAACGCCCGCGAGCAGGTAACCGATCACGGCCCCCAGTTGCAGGCGCTTGGCCAGGGGGACGGCGACGACCGCGGCGAGCAGGAAGATCACCGCGGTTTGCAGAAGGCTGCCTTCGTGTGGCATTGGCTCGTACTCCATGAGCTGCCGGGGCAGCGTTTGAACAGTTTGGCGGACAATTCTGGAGGTTGGTCATGGCTAAGACAATCTGCTGCCGGTTGGAAACATTGTCCCGTGCGAATTGACAACCTCAGCCCCCGCCAAACTGCGCCCGATACTGCGCCGGTGTCATGCCGATCCGCTCGCAGAACACCTTGCGCATATGCCGGTCACTGCCAAACCCGCAGCGCGCCGCGACCACCTTCAACGGCAGGTCGCCGCATTCGAGCAGCTTGCGCGCCTGGTCGATCCGCGCGTTCTGCAGGTACTGCAACGGCGTGACTCCGACCTCGCGCTGAAAGGTCCGGGCAAAGTTGCGCCCGCTCATGGCCACCAGCTCGGCCATCTTCTGCACGGTAAAGGCCTGGTCGATATGGTCGACGATGTACGCCTGCACCCGGGCAATCGGCGAGTCATCGCGTGGCACCGCCGCCAGCAGCGGCCCGTAAGGTGTCTGCCCGCCCTGGCGATGGCGGGCGACCAGCAGCACCTTGGCCACCTCCAGCGCCAGCGCCTTGCCGTGGTCCTCGGCTACCACCGCCAGCGCCAGGTCGATCCCCGCGGTGATGCCACCGGAGGTGATCAGGCAGCGGTCGATCACATAGATCTGCTCGGTCTCGACCTTGGCCTCGGGAAACGCACGCGCCAGGCGCTGCACGTAGTTCCAGTGGGTGGTGCAGCGATAACCACCGAGCAACCCGGCGCGCCCGAGCAGGAACACCCCGGTGCAGATCGCGCCGAAGCGCCGGGCCCCTTGCACGGCCTGTGGCAGCCAGCGCTCGATCGCTGGCAGGGCGACGTCGTAGGCGCCCGGCCCACCGGGCACCAGCAGCAGGTCGACATTGGCCGGCAGGTCTTCCAGGCGCTGGTCTGCCAGCACCCTCAGGCCGCACGAGCCGCGCACCGGCGCTTGGCCTTCGGCCACGGTCACCAGGCGATAGCGTTTGTGTTCAGGCAGGAACCGGTTGGCGATGGCAAAGGCGTCCATCGGCCCGGTCACGTCCAGCAACAGCACATCGTTGAACAGCACCATGGCCACGGTGCGGTAAGCATGATTTTCCTGCATAAACCTTTGCCTGAAGCTGAATCCGAATCGGATCTTAAGGTATCGGCCATAGGGCCAGGGCCAGCAGTGCACAATTAACAACAATTCAGGTTTGGCTCAGGACTTTGTCATGTACCGGCGGCGAGACTTTCTCCATTGAACAGGAGAGTCGCCATGCACCCTGGGACGCCCGAAGAGCTTCTGCCAACCCCCGGCGCACTGACGCCCGCGCGGTTGCGCCAGGCCAAGGAACTGATGCTGCGCAGTTCGCTGTCGATCATCGAGATCGCCGCTGTGTGCAACCTCACCCGCAGCCACTTCTCCCGTGCCTTCAAGGTCAACACCGGCCTATCGCCCCAGGCCTGGCGCCTGCTGGCGCGCATGGAAAAGGCCAAGCGCCTGCTCGTCACCGAGGCACCGATCACCCACGTCAGCCTGGAATGCGGCTTCTGCGACCAGGCCCATTTCACCCGTGCCTTCAGCCGCCTGGTCGGCCAGCCACCCAAGGCCTGGCGCCAGGCGCAGGCATTTTCTTAAGCCGGATCTATCCGCCGGTATAAGCCTTCGGGATAAAGCCCTTTAGGTAAGTCCTGGCCCGTTTTACCCACCCAAGGAGTCACCCCCATGAGCCAACCTGATTACAAGCGCCTGAACAAGGACGACGCCGTGGTACTGCTGGTCGACCACCAGACTGGCCTGATTTCGCTGGTGCAGGACTTCTCGCCCAACGAATTCAAGAACAACGTGCTGGCCCTGGGCGACCTGGCCAAGTTCTTCGGCCTGCCGACCATTCTCACCACCAGCTTCGAGCAAGGCCCCAACGGCCCGTTGGTGCCGGAGCTGAAAGAGATGTTCCCGGAAGCGCCGTACATCGCTCGTCCAGGCCAGATCAACGCCTGGGACAACGAAGACTTCGTCAAGGCGATCAAGGCCACTGGCCGCAAGCAACTGATCATCGCTGGCGTGGTAACCGACGTGTGCGTGGCGTTCCCGACCCTGTCGGCGCTGGCTGAAGGCTTTGAAGTGTTCGTGGTGACCGATGCCTCGGGCACCTTCAACGAGACCGTGCAGCAGGCGGCGTGGGTGCGCATGACCCAGGCGGGTGCACAGATGATGAACTGGTTCTCGGTGGCCTGTGAGCTGCACCGCGACTGGCGCAACGACATCGAAGGGCTGGGTAACCTGCTGTCGCAGCGGATCCCCAACTACCGCAACCTGATGAACAGCTATGCGGCGTTGAGCGCTCGTTGATGTAAACCTGTTCCGGCCCTGTGGGAGCGGGTTCACCCGCGAAGAGGCCGGAACAGGCTAAACGTTATTCACCGGCAAAGTGAAACGAATCCGGCACCCGCCGAACTCAGACACCAACGCCTGCAACTGCCCGCCATGGGCCTGCACCACCGAGCTGCAGATCGCCAACCCCATCCCCAGCCCCGCGTCCTTGGTGGTATGGAATGCGTCAAACACCCGTGCCCGCTCATCTTCCGCAATGCCGGGCCCGTTGTCATCGACGCAGATCTCGACCCCATCCCCGCCAACGACAGATGCAATCTGCAGCACCCCATCGCTGCGATACCCCGCCAGCGCCTCCAGTGCATTGGTGATCAGGTTGAACACCAGTTGCTGCAATTGCACGGGGTCGGCCATCACGCTCACCCCCGCCTGCAGGCGCATCTGTACGTCGACCCCGTATTTGGCGGCATCGGCCGAGGTCAGGCGCAGCACCTCGCGAATCAGCTCGTCGACCTTTACCGGCTTGAGCTGCATCGGCGACTGCTTGGCCAACGTGCGCAGTGCGCGGACGATGTTGGCAGCGCGTTCGCTGTCGTTGCGGATGTCTTCCAGGCCGGCAATCGCCTCTTCCAGGTTGGGCTCGGGGCGCTTGAGCCAGCGCAGGCTGGCCGCGGCGTTGGAGGCAATCCCCAGCAGCGGCTGGCTGATCTCGTGGGCAATGGATGCCGACAGCTCGTTCATCACCTGCAGGTGGGCGCTGCGTGCAAGTTCGGCGCGTGATCGGCGCAGTTGGTCTTCCATGTGCGCACGGGCCTGGTTGTCCTCGGCCAGGCGCGTATAGAACTTGGCCGTTTGCAGCGATACTGCCGCCTGCGAGGCGAGGATCTCCAGCATGGCCAGGCGCTGGCTGCCGAACAGGTTCGGCACCAGGCGGTTTTCCAGGTACACCAGGCCGATCAGCACACCCTGGATCACCAGCGGCAGGCACAACACCGAACGGGCGTTACGCGCGTGCAGTTCCTGGCGGAAGGCCTCGGGGCAATCGCTCTGGGCGTCATTGAGCAGCAGCGGCTTCTTGGTGCGCATGGTGGCGTTGATGATCGACAACGGCGCCTGGGTCATGAACTTCTGACAGTTGTCCATGCTCACGTGCAGCCCGGCATTGTCGATGTAGGCGAGGGCGGCCATCTGGAACTCGGCGCCACTGACGATCAGCAGTGCACCGTGATCGGCGCCGGAGTGCTGGGTGAGGTGACCCATCAGCGTTTCGATCAGGCCTTCGAGCAGCACTTCCTCGGACAATGCGCGCGCCGCCTCGATGCCGGCCTCAAGGTCCAGCTTGGCCTGCTGGGTGGTGCGGTAGGTCTCCTGGACGGGTTGCGTGCGCAGGAACGGGTGTAAGGTCTCCAGTTGGTGCACCTTGCCGGTCGCGCCCCAGATATGGAAGCAGTCGCGGGCAATACGCAGGTGCAGGTTGGCGCCGGAGATCAACCCGCTGGGGATGCAGACCTCGGCCAGTTGTTCATGGGCCAGCGCCTGTTCGTGGATGAAACCGGCGGCGGTCGCGGCGATCTGCGCCTGGTCGAAGCAGCGGATGGCCGCCAGGCCGTCGCCTTCGAGCTTGGCGATCACGCCTTCGATCAGCAGCAGCTTGTTGCGGAAGGTCACCGGGTTGAAGCTGGCCCAGCGGCCGAACCGCTCGCGCAGGGCCTGCAGTTCGGCCAGCTTGTGGTCAAGGCTGCCGGGGGCTTCCGGGCTGCCCAGGGCCAGGCCTCGGAACAGGTGATAGTCCGCCAGGTTGATGTGTGCAGGTGCCGCCCAGGCGCTGTCGCCCGCTGCGCTCAGGCTGTGCATGGCTTGCGGGATATTGCCCAGGTAGAAGGCTGACATGCCGTTGAACAGGTGCTGGAAGAACAGCGCGGTGGGTGAGTTCACGTGCGTGGGCGAGGCCGTACCGGGCATTGCGCTCAGGCTGGCGACGAACCCCTGCTGGGCGTGCAGGATCTGTTCGATATCGCGGTGGCCGAAACCGCGCACGGTGGCCAGCCCCTGTAGCACTTCTTCGGCGACTTCCGGCAGATAGCGGCCCATGAACAGGGAGTCGGACACCAGGTGGCTGCAGGCGTAGCAGGCCATGGCCAGGTCGCCGCTCAAACGCGTCGATTCGAGCGCCTCCAGCGCCGTGCGGCGGGCGAACTCCATCGGTGAGGTCCAGGCGCTGACCTGGTCCAGGGCCAGTAGCGCGCTGGTCAGGTCGGCGTCGAAGCCGTGTCGCTCGATCAGCTTGAGCGCAGCCAGGCAGCAGGCGTGGCCATCGTGGTAGGTGCCGAAACGCTCGGCGACCATCACCCCGTACCAGGCCATGCCGTAAGTGCTGCCCGGGGCGACACCGTGCAACAGCGACAGCTCCATGAGCTTGGCCAGGTGCAGGAAGCAGATGTCGTCCTGCACGGAAAACGATGACGACAGGGTGGCCAGCAGGCCGATGGCAACCACCACGTCCTCCGAGTCGCTGCGCGGCAGCGATGCCAGGCAATGACGGCCCTTGTGTTCGATCAGGGCCTGGACACGCGCATGGCTGGCTTCCACCTGCTGCGGGTCGACACTGCAAGTCAGGCTGATCCCCAGCAGTTCGAGGCCGGCAACGGCAGTGGTGATGGCGGCCTGGCAATCGCCGCGCAAGGTGTGCAGGCGTGCCTGCAGCCGGCATACCCGTGCCTGCTCCAGCGTCGAGCGCGTGCGCTGGCGGCATTCCATGAGCCACCCCTCGGCTGCGGTTATGCGCGACAGCTGCAGGTCGCACTCCGCAGCCATGTAGGCAATGGCAAAGGCATGGGTGGCGTGGCTTTGCGGCGTGGCACCCTGGCGCAGCAACTGCTCGCACGCCTGTAGATAGGCCGCCGATTGTTCACAGGCGCCACTGTCACGCGAGCGCAGCGCCGCATCACGCAAAAGCTGCAGGAAGGTATCGCGCTCATCCGCAGCAAACCCGCGTGGGCTGGCGCGTTGCAGCTGATTGGCGACCTCGAACACCACCTCCTGCAAGTCGTTGTGCCAAACCTGGAGCATGGCCTGGGCAATGCTTGCATGCAGCTGGGCGCGATCAAGTGCAGGGGTGAGTTGGTAGGCGGCTTCCATCACGCGGTCATGGGCGAAGCCCAGGCCTTTCTGGCCCGGCAGCAGGAAGCCCGCGTCAACCAGGGCCTTCAGCGGTTTGCCCGGCAGCGGCGCGAGCAGCAGGTGCAGCAGGCGTTCATCGCAGCGGTTGCCTGCCGCGCTGGCGATCCGCAGCACATCGCGCTGGGGCGCCGGCAAGCGTGCCAGGCGGTGGATCATCAGATCGGCGACGTTGTCGGCGTAACGTTGCCGGGCCACGGCTTGCAGGCACCACGACCAGCGCATGGCCTGGGTATCGAAGGTGAACAGCTGGTCCTCGACCATGGCCCGGAGAATCTGGTTGATGAAGAACGGGTTGCCTGCGGTCTTGGCGTGCACCAGTTCGGCAACTTGCAGTGCCTCGTCGGGGCTGACGTGGTAGCGTTCGCCAATCAGCTCGGTGACTGCGCCGACGGTCAGTGGGCGCAGGTTCAGCGTGATGTTGCGCAGCGTTGCGGGCGTGGCAAGTGGCGTACCGGCGGTTTGCGTATCGTTGCGCCGGGTGAAGATCAGCAGCAAGTTGTCGGGCGCCTGGGCGAGCAGCTGTGCCAGCAGCTGCCGGGTGCCATTGTCAGCCCACTGCAGGCCATCGAAACACAGCACCAGCGGGTGGCCGGGGTGGCTGAACACCTGGAGGAATTCGACGATGGCCCGCTGTTCTTTCTGCAGTGCCAGGCGCGTGGGCTTTTCCGGCAGGTCGGGCAGGGGGCCGAGGATCAGTTGCAGGTCCGGTGCCAGTTTGCCAAGCAACCGACCGTGGCCTTTGATGCGCCACAGGATCTCGCTGCGCAGGGTGTCGAGGTCCTGGCTGTTCTTGGCCAGTAGCTGGGTGGTCAGCGAACCGAGGATCTCGACCCAGGGGGCATAGGGCACAGCCTGTTCCGGGCTGTTGCACTTGCCTACAGCCCAGTAGCCATCGGCATGGGCTTTGAGTGCGGCCCCGACCAGGCTGGACTTGCCCATGCCAGCCGCGCCGTTGATGCACAGCAGCTGAGGCTTGCTGTTACGACGCAGGGCATTGAGCATCAAGGCGATGAGCTTCTGTTCGGTACTACGGCCATACAGGCGCTCGCGGCTGGGCGAAACCGGGTCGGCACAGCCGGGCTCGAAGGGGGCGATGGTCTTGCTGGCGGCCCACTGCCGTTGGCAATGGGCCAGGTCCACGGCCAGGGCCCGAGCGCTCTGGTAGCGGGCGTCGGGCTCCTTGGCCAGGGCCTTGGCCAGGATCCTGCTCAGTGGCTGCGGTACCTGGCTGTCGACCTCGCAGGCCGTGCGAGGCTGAACACCGGCATGCAGCTGGCGCCAGTGCTGGGTATCGCGACCGGCGAGCGGCAGCTCGCCCAGCAGCAACTGGTAGAGGATCGCGCCCAAGGCATAGATGTCGCTGCGCCGGTCACTGCTGCTGCCATGGGGGCAGATCTGCTCCGGTGCCAGGTAGGCCCAGTTGCCGAGCGCGTTGCCTTGTTCGCTGATCAGCTCTGGTTTGTCGGCACGAAAACAGCCCAGCCGCACCCGTTGGTTCGGCTGGAGACACACGTGCTCGGGCTGCAACGCACCGTGCAGCACATTGCGCTCGTGGGCTTGAGCCAGAGCGTTGGCGGCGTTTGCCGCGATGTCGAGAAAGGCTGCCAGGTCGACCGGGCCCTGGCTGATCAGGTCGGCAATGGAGCGGCCTGCCGGGTACACCAGCAGCGGGCCTTCGGCGCAGCGGACGAATGCTGAGGGGATGACCGCCCATTGCGGGTCCAGCTGCAGACGGTAGTCACGCTCCAGTCGCTGGCAGGCCGCGGGGGCCGCAAGTGGGGCACGCACGGCGATCCAGGCCTGGTGGGTGGTGGGGTCGTACAGGCGGAAGTAACTGAGCTCACCTTCCTGGCCCAGCTGCGTGATATCGCAGCGATTCAGCCAGTCGTCGTCGATCGACTGGTCGAAGTCGATGGGCCTGTTTGCGAGGCGTTCATCGAGCATAAAGCACCCCCTGCTAGCGACATCCTGAAGCCCGAGTATACGCAGCGGCCCCGTCAAGAATGCTGCCTGCAGCCGGCTTGGCAGAAACGGGCACGCTGTTGTCCGTTATCAATACCTGGCGGCTGGAGGGCGCTTGTATAGTGCAGAGGCCAACCTATCCCTCGGGATAATTGTCTGAATGCGTACGCTCGCCTAGGCTGCCCGAGGCTGCGCAAACGCCCACGCCCGCGAGAGGAATCCATGATCCGAATAGGCAATGCCCAGGTGTCGCTGGAGCGGCGAGAAGCCTTTCTCGATGGCAAGCCGATCCCGTTGGGCGGGCGTGCATTCGAGGTGCTGGCCACGCTGATCAAGGCCAAGGGCCGGGTGGTCGGCAAGGATGAGCTGTTCAGCCAGGTGTGGGCCGGCACGGTGGTCGAGGACAATAACCTGCAGGTGCAGGTGTCGCTGCTGCGCAAGGCCTTCGGCGACCGCGGGCTGATCCAGACCGTGCCGCGCCGGGGTTACCGCCTGGCTGCGCAAGTCAGCTTCGACGCACCTTGCCTGGCACTGGGCCAGTCACCGTTGTGCGCAGGGGCCGAAGTCACCGAGCCGTTCAACGACGCTGCGAACGTGCCGGTGCTGGTAGTTGATGACGACCCTTCGGTGCGCAAGGCGCTGGGCTGCCTGCTGCGTTCGCAGGACATTCCACACCGGTTGTTCGCCAGCGCCGAGGAGCTGTTCGACGCTCGCCTGGAAAGCCCCTGCGCCTGCCTGCTGCTGGACATGCATCTGGCCGAAACCACCGGCCTTGAGGTTCAAGCTACGCTGCGCCGGCTGGCGCTGCCCTGGCCGATCGTGTTCATGACCGGCTTCGGCACCATCCCCATGACGGTCCAGGCCATGCGCGCCGGGGCCGTCGAGTTTCTGACCAAGCCCTTCGACGAAGACCAGTTGCTGGTGCTGCTTGAAGCGGTACGCGCACGCGCCGTGACCGAGGGGCGCAAATGGCAGCATGCGCGACAGGTCGAGGAAAAGTACCAGCACCTGACCCAGCGCGAGCGCCAGGTGTTCTCGCTGGTGGTTGGCGGCTTGTCGCACAAGCAGATCGCCAAGGAGATTGGCACCAGTGAGGTGACCACCAAGGTGCACAAGAAGAACATCATGAACAAGATGCAATCCCGCTCGCTGCTGGAGCTGGTGGCCATGCACAACGTCATCGAGGCTCGGTCTGGCGCATGAGCAGAGCGGTGTGCATCGTCGATGACGATGCTTCGGTGCGCAAGAGCCTGGGTAACCTGCTGCGTTCAGCGGGGTTCGAGTGCTTGGCGTTCGCCACGGGGGAGGTGTTTCTGGCCTCGGAACTGGCACGTGAGGCAGGGTGCGTGCTGCTTGATCTGAAAATGCCGGGGATGAATGGGCTGGACGTGCAGCGTGAGCTGGCGCAGCGGGGTTGGCGCTTGCCGGTGATCTGCATGTCGGCGCACTGGGACGAAGGTACGCTGCAGGCGGCGCTGCGCAATGGTGCGCGGGGTTGTCTGGCCAAGCCGTTTTCCGAAGAGGTACTGCTCAAGGTGGTCGAAGAGGCGTTGGCAAGTGAATGAGCACACCTGAACAATCAATTGCTGTGCAGTCGGGTGATGCTCGCTGGGTTGATCGAATCGCGAGACCTTCTCCATGCCACGCCTCAAGACCTTTGCCGAGCCCCAATCGCCAGCCCTGATTGCCAGCGGCCTGCTGTTCATGCGGGTGATGGCTGCCGTGCTGCTGTTTACCATCCACGGCTTGCCCAAGCTGCTGGACTGGAGCGGGGAGTTGCAGCGCATCGAAGATCCTTTCGGCCTGGGAGCGCCGCTGACCCTGGGCCTGGCGGTGTTTGCCGAGGTGGTTTGCCCGGTGTTGCTGGTGCTGGGCGTGGTGGCGCGGCTGGCCTGCCTGCCGGTGCTGGCGGTGTTGCTGGTGGCGCTGGTGGTGGTGCACCCGGACTGGTCGCTGGAGCAGGGGCAGTTTGCCTGGTTGCTGGTGGCGCTTTATGGAGGGCTGGCATTGACCGGGCCTGGGCTGTATTCGGTCTCTGGGTTGATTGGTCGATCTAACTGCTCCCCGGCCGGTACTGTAAGGCCTCGGCCAGATGCCCTCGGCTGATCGCCTGGCTGCCTTCCAGATCTGCCAATGTGCGTGCAACCTTCAACAACCGATGCGCAGCTCGCAAAGAAAGCGTCAGTCGTTCACAGGCACTCTCCAGCCAAGCCTGGTCCGCCGTTTCAAGCTGACAATGGCGCCGCAACCCCTCCAGGCCCAGAAACGCATTGGCACAGCCCTGCCGCCGCTGCTGCACCTCACGAGCCTCGGCCACCTTGGCAGCCACATCGGCACTGGTCTCCCCACTGGGCTGGTTGTTCAGCGTGGTGGTTTCGCGGGCCACGGTCAGGTGCAAGTCGATGCGGTCCAGCAGCGGGCCTGACAGCTTGTTGCGATACCGTGCGATCTGCTCGGTACTGCAGCGGCAGCGGCCAGTGGGGTCGCCCAGATACCCGCAAGGGCAGGGGTTCATCGCCGCCACCAGCTGGAAGCGCGCCGGGAAACGTACCTTGTCGCGCGCCCGAGCAATCACGATCTCGCCCGATTCCAGCGGCTCGCGCAGCACCTCCAGCACGCGCCTTTCAAACTCTGGCAGCTCGTCGAGAAACAGCACGCCATGGTGCGCCAAGGTGATTTCGCCTGGCTGCGGCCGGCTGCTGCCGCCTACCAGCGCCGGCCCCGAGGCCGAATGGTGCGGGTGGCGAAACGGTCGCTGTGGCCAGCTGCTCAGCGGCGTGTGGCCACTGACCGACTGGATCGCCGCCACCTCAAGCGCCTCGTGCTCATCCAGCGGCGGCAGCAGGCCGGGGAGGCGGCTGGCGAGTAGTGTCTTGCCCGTGCCGGGTGGCCCGGTGAACAGCAGGTTATGGGCCCCGGCTGCGGCCAACAACAATGCCCGCTTGGCCGCGACCTGGCCTTGTACCTCGCTGAGGTCCGGATAAGGCTGTTGCTTCAGCACCAGGCCATTGGCAGCAAACGGGGCTATTGGCACCTGCCCGTTGAGATGCGCTACCAACTCCAGCAGGTGCCCCACGGCATACACCACCAGCCCGCCCGCCAGGCTGGCTTCTTCGGCATTCTCCCGCGGCACCACCAGTGCCCTGCCGGCCTCTCGCGCTGCCAGCGCCGCCGGCAACACGCCCTGCACAGGGCGCAACTTGCCCGACAGGGCCAGTTCGCCCAGGCATTCCATCTCGGCCAGGGCAGGCAAAGGCACCTGGCCATCGGCGGCGAGGATGCCCAGGGCGATGGCCAGGTCATAACGCCCGCCGTCCTTGGGCAGGTCGGCCGGTGCGAGGTTCTGGGTGATGCGCCGCTGCGGGTAATTCAGCCCGGAATTGACGATGGCACTGCGCACACGGTCCTTGCTCTCCTTGACCGTGGTTTCTGGCAGGCCGACCAAGGTGAGGTGGGGCAGGCCGTTGGCCAGGTGCGTTTCGACGCTGACTGCCGGGGCCTGCACGCCAACCTGGGCGCGGCTGTGGACGAGGGCGAGGGACATGGACGCTCCGTTGTCGCTGGATATAGAGCCGCTTCCTGCGGGTTGTCAAAGCCTAGTGAGTTTCAGCAAGCCAAGCGCAAGAAAAATGCGACTTTATCTTGCAAGGCAGGTTTTTCCCCTGCCTTTCGACACCCTCTGACAAATACTGGATCCAATTCTTTGCGAAGAGCCCGGCTATGGCTTAGTGTTAAAGAGCCACTGCTGTTGCCATTGGAAGGCAACGCGACCCTGAAAATGGACTTAAGGTACTGCCCGTGCAAACGCTCAATCGCACCCGCCAGCAGATCCGAGAACGGGTGCAAGCCAATGAATACGTTGAACTCAACCGCTTGTTCGATGCGCTGGAGGCGCAGTGGCGCCAGGCGCCCGCCGGTGAGTGCCCCGGCTACCTGGAGGCCGTGCAAGGCTACATGCTGGATTGGGACATGCAGGGCGGCAAAGCCCTGACGCAAACCCTCAAGGCCTGGATCGACGCCTGCCCCAAGGCATATCACCCGCATGTGGTGATGGGCTTTCACTGCTTCAACCATGCCTGCCAGATCGGTGGGCAGGCTGACTCCCATGATATGCCCGAGGAACGCTGGCTGGCTGCCGAGCAGGCCTGTGAAAAGGGCGCGGCGCATTTCCTGCGGGCCATGGAACTTGGTGCGCAGCCTGTTGCGGCAGCCATTGGCATGCTGCGGATCGGCTCGCATTTGCGTGAGCCTGGCTGGTTGGTCGAACTGTTCGAAGGCCAAGTGGCGCGTTATCGGCCCAGCGCGCATGCCGATGTGGAGGTGCAGGAGGCCGCTGCGCCATTGTTGGTCAAATGTGGCCTGACTCCGTTGCTGGAGCTGCCACAGGCATTGCCTGCAAGTTTGCGCGCACGTTTGCATAAGCAGGGCGAGAGCGCTCGGGACTACTGGCTGCGCCATGCGTTGGCGTGGTTTCCGGGCTGTTTCGAGGCGATCGAGGCCTATGCCAGTTACCTGACCCCACGTTGGGGGGGCAGCAATGTGGCGATCGATGCACTGGCCAGCGGGCCGCTGTGCCACGGTTGGCCTGAAGCACAGCGCAACGCGATCCGTTGGCTGGCCCTGCAAGAGACATTCTGGCTGCCGCATGCCAAGCAACTGCCTCAGCTCGCGACCTGGCACAGAACCTTTGCCCAATGGGCACAGCGCGAGCTCAGGCCAAAGGAGCGCGCTACGCTGCTGGCCTGGCGTGGCGCGCTGCGGCGCTATTCGATGGGTGATTATGCCGGTGCGATGCGCGACTTTGCCGACAGCGTCGCGCTCTACCCAGACCACGGCTTCGTTCCGGACATTGGCGAGCCATTCCAGAGCCTTGTGTGCCTGGTGCTGTTCAACGAGGCGGAGGACGATTCGCAGGTATTGCGCACCGTCATCGAGCGGCTGTGCGACGACCGTCGACAGGCGGCAGCCTGTGCTTTGCGGGCTGCAGGGCACCAGTTCGGCCTGTGGGGCTTTGGGCAATCCGTCGAGCAGGCACGCACGTGGTTGCGCATGGCGGTCAAGCGCCAGTGCGGGCGAGAGGTGCAGGGCTTCGATGTGCTCGATGTGCCGCGCCTGCTCTGGGCTGCCAACCTGCATGAGGCCGCGCATTTCCTGTATGAAGCCTGTGCGGAGCTGAAACTGCCGGATGCTGCCATGGCGCTGTACGATCTGCACCGTGGCTGGCTGGACAACACCCCGGCGCACTACCTCAGTGGCAAGGCTGCCGAGCACTGGCTGCTGCGCGCGGCAGAGTCTGGCCACCTGCTGGCCAAGTTCGACCTGGCCCGCCAGCGCATGAGCCCCCCACACGGGCTGGAGGACCGCAAGGCAATGCTGGCGGTCAAGCGGCTGCTGCTCGACGCACTGGGCGATCCGAAAATCCACGCCAAGGCTCAGTTGCAGTTGGGCATCCTGCTCCGCCAGTACGGTGATGCGCGGGAGCGTGTCGAGGCGGTCGGCTACCTTCTCGGGCTGGCCGAGCACCCCGATGCCTGGACCGCCGCGCGTGCCTGTGCGGAACTCGGGCTAGCCTGGATGCAGGGCTGCGGCACGCGCAAACAGAGCCGCTTCGCGGCCATCGAATGGGCCAATCGTGCCGTTGCGCTGCAGTCGAGCGATCCGCTCATCGAGGTCATACAGGCCGAGATCCGCAATTCGCACAGCCGGGTGAAGACGTTGTTCACGGTGTGCGGGGCGGCGTTGTTCCGAGGTGACCTGCATGCCAGCGAGCTGCCGCCCAAGGCCACCGGCCAGCACAGGGCCTTGGCCTGATCGAAGCTGGGGCTGCAACGCAGCCCCACTTTCGATTGTTACTCCTGCGCGGCTGGTGCCATCCGGGCTTCCAGCTCGGCGACTTGCTTCTCCAGGGCCTCGAGGCGGGCGCGGGTGCGCGCCAGCACGACCATCTGGCTGTCGAATTCTTCGCGGCTGACCAGGTCCAGCTTGCTGAAGGCGCCTTGCATCAACACTTTGAACTGGCTTTCCAGTTCCGCGCGAGGCTGGGCGGTATCGCTGCTGAACAGGCGCGAGGCCTGGTCGCTCAGGGCGTCGAGAAGGGCTTTGGGCGCAAGCATGTGCGGCTGTCCACTGATACTGAGAAATGGCCCGCAGTGTAGCACGGGGCAAACCTGCGCCACTGACCTCAGGCCATTGCACGCTTTTTGAGCAACTCGCCCGGCCTGTCTGCACCGAAGTTGTGCATGTTTGCCATGCTGGCGACTGGCCAATCCCGACTGATTCATATAACTCGCTGTTTTCCGGCGGTTTAACGGAACTGGCAAGGTTTCTGCAAAGACCTGTACGAGCCATGCACTGATGCAGTTCCTTGTGACCAAGCAGTGCGCACGCGGAGCCGGATGCCGACGACGCGTTACAAAGCCAACCGCTGCGCTTAGACTTGAGACGGGTTTGTTTTCCTGGGGCAAGTCCACCAAATCGGGAGAGAGTTTCATGAAGCTAGTCACAGCCATCATCAAGCCGTTCAAGCTGGACGACGTGCGCGAGTCGCTGTCGGAAATCGGCGTGCAGGGCATTACCGTCACCGAAGTCAAAGGTTTCGGGCGGCAGAAGGGCCACACCGAGCTGTATCGCGGCGCGGAGTACGTGGTCGACTTCCTGCCCAAAGTGAAGATCGACGTCGCCATCGACGACAAGGACCTTGATCGAGTGATCGAAGCCATCACCAAGGCAGCCAACACCGGCAAGATCGGTGACGGCAAGATCTTCGTGGTGAATCTGGAGCAGGCGATCCGCATCCGTACCGGCGAAACCGATACCGACGCGATCTAAGCGCCGAAAAAAGCCTCACCAAACCCAACGCCCCAGGAGAAAACAACATGACTCTGCGTAAGATCGCAGGGCTAGGAGCCCTATTGTCCCTCGTAATGCCCGGGCTTGCCCTGGCAGAGGAAGCAGCTGCCCCAGCGCTGAACTCCGGCGACACCGCCTGGATGCTCACCTCGACAGCGCTGGTGCTGTTCATGACCATTCCGGGCCTGGCCCTTTTCTACGGCGGTATGGTGCGTTCCAAGAACGTGCTGTCGGTGATGATGCAGTGCTTCGCCATCACTGGTCTGATCAGCATTCTCTGGGTCATTTACGGCTACAGCATGGCCTTCGATACCACCGGTATGGAAAAGGGCGTGCTCAACTTCAATTCCTTCGTCGGCGGGTTCTCCAAGGCGTTCCTGAGCGGCGTCACCCCGGCCAACCTGACGTCGGCCACCGCACTGTTCCCTGAAGCCGTGTTCATCACCTTCCAGATGACATTCGCCATCATCACCCCGGCGCTGATCGTCGGTGCCTTTGCCGAACGCATGAAGTTCTCGGCGATGCTGGTGTTCATGGGCATCTGGTTCACCCTGGTCTACGCACCGATCGCGCACATGGTCTGGAGTGGTGACGGCGCGCTGCTGTGGGACTGGGGCGTGCTCGACTTCGCTGGCGGCACCGTGGTGCACATCAACGCCGGTATCGCTGGCCTGGTCTGCTGCCTGGTGATGGGCAAGCGCAAAGGCTACCCGACCACCCCGATGGCCCCGCACAACCTGGGCTACACCCTGATGGGCGCGGCCATGCTGTGGATCGGCTGGTTCGGCTTCAACGCCGGTTCCGCCGCCGCCGCCAACGGCACTGCCGGCATGGCCATGCTGGTGACCCAGATCGCCACCGCCGCCGCTGCGCTGGGCTGGATGTTCGCCGAGTGGGTCTTCCACGGTAAGCCAAGTGCCCTGGGCATCGCCTCGGGTGTGGTCGCCGGCCTCGTCGCCATCACGCCAGCCGCTGGCACCGTGGGCCCGATGGGCGCCCTGGTGATTGGCCTGGCCTCCGGCGTGATCTGCTACTTCTGCGCCACCACCCTCAAGCGCAAGCTGGGTTATGACGACTCCCTCGACGCCTTCGGCGTGCACGGCGTCGGCGGCATCATCGGTGCCATCCTTACCGGCGTGTTCGCGGCACCGGCCCTGGGCGGCTTCGGCGCAGTCACCGACATCGGTGCCCAAGTCTGGGTTCAGGCCAAGGGCGTGATCTTCACCGTGGTCTACACCGCCATCGTCACCTACGTGATCCTCAAGGTGCTGGATGTGGTAATGGGCCTGCGGGTCAACGAAGAAGAAGAGTCGGTCGGCCTCGACCTGGCTCAGCACAACGAACGCGGCTACAACCTGTAACCGCGACGCAGGAAAAACTTGCCCGGTTCGCCGGGCATTTTTTTTGCCTGTTTTTTGCCATTTCCCGTAGTGCAAACGGTTTATCACTCACGTTCGCGACGTAGGCCAAAAACTTACAAGTCTTGGTGCGTTTATGGTGCTTTGCTTTTTCCACGAGCGCGCTAGAATGCGCGCCAAAGAGTGTTGGGCGAGTAGTCCGCACACTTCTCCAGCCTTTGCTAGGCTTGCCAATAGCGTGTGGCCAGCAGGGTTCAAGGATTTGTCAGGTCCTGCCAGGAGCAGGGCCTGCTGGGTGCCGCCTCCCATCAGGAGCGCCGACCCAAGGGCAGTGGCCTAACCCACGGCCAGTTGAATTTTCACTGGTGGCTGCCGGTCTACGGCTGCACTGGTCTATAACTAACCTGCTTTTCGCAAGTCATGAGGTAGAACATGAGCGACGACGATCTGGAAAATGATGACCTCGAAGTAGGCGACGAAGACGAGGCTGATGAAGGCCTCGAAGCGGCGGCTGACGATGGCGCAGAAGATGCTGGCGATGACGACAGCAGCCCGGCACCGACTGCCAAGGGCAAATCCAAGGCCGCTGTCTCGGTAGACGAGATGCCGAGCATGGAAGCCAAGCAGAAGGAGCGTGATGCCCTGGCCAAGGCGATGGAAGAATTCCTTTCGCGCGGTGGCAAGGTGCAGGAAGTCGAGGCCAACGTGGTCGCCGACCCGCCCAAGAAGCCGGACAACAAGTACGGCAGCCGCCCTATCTGAGTGGCTGAATACAAAAGAGCCCGCCGTCGCTGCGGGCTTTTTTGTGGGTGCTGAGAAAGTAATGGAAATTTCCTACATTAGAAAAAGACGCGTCTGCTAGATGATTTTTGCGCCGCCGGGCAAGCATCACGCTTCAGCCTGGAGGATTTATGGACAAATTGGTTCGTCGTCGTGAACTGCGCAAGGAAGACCTCCCGAAAGTGGAGGACCCTTTCTTTGCTGAGTCAAAGGTAAAGCGTGCACTGCAGTGCGGAGGGTATCTACGCGGAGAGACTGAATTTCTGAGGGATTGTGGCATCACTCTCGTGCAGCAGCTCTCTGAGCGAGATCTTGAGATAGCACTAAAAGAAATCAGAAGCGGCCGATGGTTGTTTTTGACCAGTGAGCCTTTCAGGCCCATGAGGTTAGATGGCCAAATAGGAGCGACACGGTGCTTTCCTGGTTCTGGATATCTGGATAGGCAGGCTGAAAGGAAAAAAGGTTCGGGTAAGTGGCGCACCATCGACATCGATTATGACGGGTTGAAAAATACATTCGCCATGCTGCAGAACCGCCTTGGCTCGCTAGGTGACGAGGGTCGTATCTTCGGCTCGGAAGCAAAGGATTATGACAACACCTCCCGTGTTGTGACCCAGCAATGGGTGCCCCTCGATAGTCATGATGATCATCTGGCATCACGATCTGTCGTTCATCGCTATGGCGAATTACGGGCTATCACACAACGATACTTTGAAGGAGAGGATAAGTGGCAGGTCAGTGGTAAGTCTTGGCACTGGCAGCCAGTTCTTCCTTTTGAAACCTACGAACACCGGGAAACGAAATGAAGCCCGGAGGACGAAAAACGGAGCGTTGGGCATTGCGATTATGGGGTGGGCTGGATGCCCTTTCTTTGCTCCTCTACGTCGTGGCCAGCATACGACGTGGGCATCTGCCTTTCGTTACTGATCTGGATAACATGCTGAGCTTTCTGGATGAGCAAGGTTTCGTCACCAGTGTGCTGGTGGTCATGAATTTAGTGTTGCAAGTTTCGATCATTCTCAGTGCCGTGCTTTTGCTTGGTGGCAGAAAGGCTGGTGTGTATCTGGGGCTTGCGCAAATTCCCTTGAGGCTGCTTTTCGCTACACCGTCGCTCTCTGTACTGTTGATCTGGGCCAGCCTTGTACCTGGTTATGATCCGTGGTTGATGCTTGGTCTGATAGGGGTTTCAGAGCTGAGCAAGGGAGGCACGTCATGGTGGTGGCTGCGCCGCCAGCGATTGCATCACTGGTCAGCCGGCAGTTGAACAGTCTAGCCCGCCGTCGCTGCGGGCTTTTTTGTGCCTGGGGGATTTGGGTTGCCTGTTCTGGCCTCTTCGCGGGCATGCCCGCGAATGGACCGCGAAGCGGCCCCTGTCAGCGCCAGGTTGCCAGAAGGTCGGGCAGCTGGGACAAGCGCTGGATCTCTGCATCCGGCGCCCGCTCGCCAGCCCAGGCCTTGCCCTGCGGGTTGAACCACACGGCGCGCAAACCGGCGCGCTGGGCCCCGGCGATGTCGTCGCCCGGGTGATCGCCGATGTGTACCGCCGCACTGGCCTCGACTTCGCCAAGCTTCAGGGCCTCCATGAATGGCGCCGGGTCCGGCTTGCCGATGCCCAGATCCTCCGCGCACAGGGCAAAGCGGAAGTAATCCGCAAGCCCCAGGCGGCGTACATCGGCGTTGCCGTTGGTGACCACGCCCAAGGTGTAGTGATGGCGCAGGATCTCCAGCACCGGCTGCACCTCGGGGAACACCTCGATCTGGTGGCGGGCATGCAGGAAGACCTCAAAGCCCTCGTTGGCCAGCTCCTGCGCCTGCTTCTCGCTGTAGCCGACTTCCTCCAGGGCGTGGAACAGCACACGCCGGCGCAGGGCGCTGATGCGGTGCTTGAGGCCCGGCTCGGCTTGCACCAAGCGCTCGCGGATGGCGAACAGGTGCTCCACCGGCACGCCGCCGAGGACTGGAGCGTTGGCTTCGAGCCAGTCGCGCAGCACGACCTCGGCGCTGGCAATCACAGGCGCGGTGTCCCACAGGGTGTCGTCGAGGTCGAAGGTGATCAGCTTGATGCTCATGAGTCTGTGCCTTTGCTGCGTTTGGCCCGAGGGTGGGCGCTGTCGTACACCGCGGCCAGGTGCTGGAAGTCCAGGTGGGTGTAGATCTGCGTGGTGCTGATGTCGGCATGACCGAGCATTTCCTGCACTGCACGCAGGTCCTGGGACGACTCCAGCACATGGCTGGCGAAGGAATGGCGAAGCATGTGCGGGTGCAGGTGCTGGCCTAGCTCGCGCTCGCCGGCAGCCTTGACCCGCAGCTGGATGGCCCGGGGGCTCATGCGATTGCCCTGGCGGGTAATGAACACCGCGCTGTCACGCGGGCCGCCGATGCCGCGCAGCTTGAACCAGGCCTGCAAGGCTTCACGGGCCTTGCGGCCGACCGGTAGCACGCGGGTCTTGCTGCCTTTGCCGAGCACCTGCACCAGGCCCGCGGCCAGGTCCAGTTGTTCAAGGTCGAGGTTGTTCAGCTCGGACAGGCGCAGGCCGGAGGAGTAGAACAGTTCGAGAATGGCCTGGTCACGGCGGGCGATGAAGTCGTCGTCGACGCCGCCATCGAGCAGTTGCAGGGCGCGGTCGGTGTCCAGCACCTTGGGCAGCCGGCGTTCGCCCTTGGGCGCGCTCAGGCCAGTGGCCGGATCGTGCTGGCACAGGCCTTCGCGGTTGAGGTAGCGGTACAGGCCGCGCACCGCCGACAAGAGCCGCGCCAGGCTGCGCGAGGACTGCCCTTGGTGGTGCTGGCGGGCGACCAGCTGGCGTAGCTGCTGGATCTGCAGCGCGCCCCAGCCGGCGATGCCCTGGCTGTTGCAGTATTCGATGACCTTGCCGAGGTCGCGGCGGTAGGCCAGCAGGGTGTGTTCCGACACCTGGCGCTCATTGCGCAGATATGCGCAATAAGCCTCCAGCTGACGTTCCATCAGCGCACCGGACGCAGGGTGTGGGTTACGCGCGGTACCACGCGGCCGAGCACTTCGGCGATGTAGCCGAGGAACAAGGTGCCGACGCTGCTTTTGTAGTGCTGCGGGTCGCGGCTGCCGATCGCCAGCACGCCATGCAGCCCTTGGTATTCGAGGGCTGCAACCGCACTGGAGCCGACTTCCTGCTGTTGCTCCTTGCCGAACAGGAAGGCCAGTTCGTGCTCGCGCAGGTTACCGCTGACCGTCTTGCCGCCGCCGAGCAGGCCACCGATGGCTTGCTGCGCTTCGGCATTGCTGACCCAGCGGCCGACGGGTGCTGCGTTGTCGCCGAACAGGATCAGGCTGACGAAAGGCACCTGAAATTCCTGGCGCAGGCTGTCTTCGACCGCCATCACCACTTCTTCCAGGCTGCCAGCGTCGAGCAGGTCGAGGATCAGCCGGCGGGTCTTGTCGAACAGCCGGTCGTTGTCACGGGCCACGTCCATCAGTTGCGACAGGCGATGGCGCATCTCGATGTTGCGGTCGCGCAGCAGCTTGAGCTGGCGCTCCACCAGCGACACGCTGTCGCCGCGCTGATGGGGGATGCGTTGCTCGATCAGCAACTCGTCGTGCTCGGCGAAGAAGGTGGGGTGGGCGCGCAGGTAGGCGACCACCGCTTCGGCATCGAGCTCATCGGGCTGCTGGGGTACTGGCTGATCGGTCATGGCGGTTACTCGCTTAGAGACGAACCTGTCCTTCGAAGACGCGTACGGCTGGGCCGGTCATCAACACGGGCTTGCCGGGGCCGGCCCATTCGATGTTCAGGCGGCCACCTGGCAGGTCGAGGGACACCGGAGAGTCCATCCAGCCCTGGCTGATGGCGGCCACGGCTGCGGCGCAGGCGCCGGTGCCACAGGCCTGGGTCTCGCCGGCACCACGCTCCCACACCCGCAGGTTGGCGCGATGACGGTCGATGACCTGGAGGAAACCGGCATTCACCCGCTGCGGGAAGCGCGGGTGGTTTTCGATTTTCGGGCCCAGCTCATGGACCGGCGCGGTGTGCACGTCATCGACGCGCAGCACGGCATGCGGGTTGCCCATGGACACGGCGGCAATCGAATGCACCTGGCCGTCGACTTCCAGCGGGTAGTTCAGCGCCTGTTCGTCGGCAATGAACGGGATTTCTGCCGGGACCAAGCGCGGCGGGCCCATGTCGACACACACCTGGCCGTCGTTCTGCACGTCCAGTTCGATGATGCCGCCCTTGGTTTCCACGCGGATGCGCTTTTTCGCGGTCAGGCGCTTGTCCAGCACGAAGCGGGCGAAGCAGCGCGCGCCGTTGCCGCACTGCTCGACTTCGGAACCGTCGGCGTTGAAGATCCGGTAACGGAAGTCCACTTCCGGATTGCTCGGCGCCTCGACGATCAGCAGTTGGTCGAAGCCGATACCGGTGTGGCGGTCACCCCATTGCTTGGCGTGCTTGGGCTGGATGTGCGCGTGCTGGCTGACCAGGTCGAGGACCATGAAGTCGTTGCCCAGCCCATGCATCTTGGTAAAGCGCAGCAGCATGGGTTCACTCCGGCAGCAGGCTTTCGCCAGCGTACAGTTCGGCGATGGTCTCGCGGCGGCGAACTTCGAAAGCCTGGTCGCCGTCGACCAGGATTTCCGCGCAACGGCCACGGGTGTTGTAGTTGGAGCTCATGACGAAACCATAGGCGCCCGCCGACTGCACGGCCAGCAGGTCACCTTCGGCCAGGTTCAGAACGCGGTCCTTGGCGAGGAAGTCGCCGGTTTCGCAGATCGGGCCGACCAGGTCATAGGCACGGCCTTCGCCCGCCCGCGGTGTGACCGCGCTGACGCCCATCCAGGCCTGGTACAGGGCCGGGCGGATCAGGTCGTTCATCGCTGCGTCGATGATGGCGAAGTCCTTGTGCTCGGTGTGCTTGAGGTATTCCACGCGGGTCAGCAGGGCACCGGCGTTGGCCACGATGTAGCGGCCAGGCTCGAACACCAGAGCCAGGTCACGGGTGCCGACGCGTTCGCGGATGGCCTTGATGTAGTCGGCGACCAGTGGCGGCTCTTCGTCGCGATAGCGCACGCCAACACCGCCACCCAGGTCCAGGTGGCGCAGGTGGATGCCGCACTCGGCCAGGCGATCGACCAGGGCCAGCAGGCGGTCGAGGGCATCGAGGAACGGGTCGACGGTGGTCAGCTGCGAGCCGATGTGGCAGTCGACACCGACCACGTCCAGGTTTGGCAGCTGCGCGGCGCGCACGTAGATGGCTTCGGCGTCGGCGATGGCGATGCCGAACTTGTTCTCTTTGAGGCCGGTGGAAATGTACGGGTGAGTGCCGGCATCGACGTCCGGGTTCACGCGCAGCGAGATCGGCGCAACCTTGCCCATCTCGGCGGCCACCACTTGCAGGCGCTCGAGCTCATCGGTGGATTCGACGTTGAAGCAATGCACGCCGACTTCCAGGGCGCGGCGCATGTCTTCGCGGGTCTTGCCGACGCCGGAGAACACCACGCGATCAGCGCGCCCGCCAGCGGCCAGCACGCGCTCCAGTTCACCGCCGGAGACGATGTCGAAGCCTGCGCCCAGGCGCGCCAGGACGTTCAGCACGCCGAGGTTGGAGTTGGCCTTGACGGCGAAGCAGACCAGGTGATCGGTGCCTTGCAGGGCATCGGTGTAGCTGCGGTACTGGGCTTCGATGTGAGCGCGCGAGTACACGTAGGTCGGGGTGCCGAAACGTTCGGCGATGGCCGAGAGGGCCACGCCTTCCGCGAACAGTTCACCGTCGCGGTAGTTGAAAGCGTTCATCTGAATTCCTTACTGCTCTGGCGTCTGCTCGGGCTGGATTGGCTGCTCTTCTTGCGGCTGGACCGCCGGAGCGTGCTGATGCTGGTGCGACTTTTTCGGGCCTTTGCCGTCCTTGCCGTCTTCTGGCAGGTACAGAGGGCCCTTCTGACCGCAGGCCGAAACGAGGCAGGCAACCGCGACCAGCGCCGCGAGCGAGGAAATCAGGCGCTTCATGGGTGAAATCCTTTGAAATATGCAGTATTGCGCCCGAGTATACCGAGCGACCGGCGGATTGCCTATGCAAGAGCCGGTCCGTCGGGCGGGCTATGCTTAGGGGCTCTCGCCGCCGGTTATGGGGCCAGTGGCGAGAGCGGCTAAACCTTTGCATTCATGGCCCGGCGCCCGTATCTTGCCCGGCTTGCCCGTAAAGCAGCCAATTTCGAGGTTCCTGCAATGAGTTTGAGCGAAGCGCGTTTCCATGATCTGGTCGACGCGACCCAACAGGCCCTGGAAGACCTGTTCGACGAGAGCGGCCTGGACCTGGACATGGAAAATTCCGGCGGCGTTTTGACCGTCAAGTTCGACGGCGGCGCCCAGCTGATCTTCAGCCGCCAGGAGCCGCTGCGCCAGCTGTGGCTGGCCGACCGTTCCGGTGGTTTCCACTTCGACTACGACGAAGAAAGCGGCAAGTGGGTGTGCGAGAAGAGCGAAGAGCTGCTGAACGAAATGCTCGAGCGTATCGTCTGGGAGCGGGCCGGCGAGAAGCTGGACTTCGACGAGATCTGACATGACCAGCCAGGCGCGGCCGCCCAAGCCGCTGTACAGCAACGTTAGCCCTGCGGTGCCGTCGCCCTGCATCAGCGTCTGCCGGCTGGATGAGCAGCGGGTGTGCACCGGCTGCCACCGGCATGTCGAGCACATTCGCGAATGGCGCTCGGCCGACGACGAGCGGCGCCGGCAGATCTGCCGCGAAGCCGAGGCCCTGCGCGCACGGGCTTGAGTATTTGCCCGGCTGTGGTAGTGTCGGGTTGTGCGTCGGTGACGCAACAGCATTCACAAACCCCGCCCTTGGGCGGGGTTTTGCTTTATCTGCCTGCAGGAAACCGCCTGTTCAAAGGAGTCTGACTGGATCATGAGCACCAAGCCTTCCCTCATCCTCACCCGATTGGACGTACAGCGTCTCGAGCGCCTGATCGGCAGCCTCGACGACAGTGCGCCGGGTGTGCTCGCCTTGCAGGAGGAGCTGGACCGTGCCGGTCAGGTGGTCGGCCATGATGAAGTGCCCGCCGGTGTGGTGACCATGAACTCGCGCGTGCATTGCCGTGAGGAAGCCAGTGGCAAGGACTACCACCTGACCCTGGTGTACCCGAAAGATGCCGGTGGAGAGGGCAAGGTTTCGATCCTCGCGCCGATCGGTTGTGCGCTGCTGGGCTTGTCGGTGGGTGAGCAGATCGACTGGCCGGCACCGGGGGGCAAGACCCTCAAGCTGAAGCTGCTGGAAGTCGAATACCAGCCGGAAGCGGCTGGCGATTTTGACCTGTGAGACCCTCGGGGCTGCGAAGCAGCCCCAGATCTTCAAGGTTCCAACGTAGCCTGCAACTGCGCCAATCCATCATTTAGCGCCTGCTCCAGCTCGCGCTTGTAGCGCAGGTACAGGCTGGTCGACCCCTGCTCATCCTCGAGCAGCTCGGACAGGTCCAGGTCGGTGATGTAGCAGCGGTAGTGCCCGGCACTACGCCGCTGGCCAAGGATCTGCCGGGCGACCACTTCATACAGTTGGTCGCCATGCTCCAGCTCGGAAAACTCCTGCTGGTCGCAATACAGCGTCACATGTACGTCATCCCCGGTACCGGCCTGCAGAATGGCCTGAACCTCGTAATAAGGTTGGTCAACGCCGGCGCTGGGCGCCGGGCGAGGCTCGATGCTGCGCGCTTTGCCAGGGCCAGAGGGCAGCAACTGAGCATAGTGGATAGCCAGTGAAGCCTGCTGCAGATGATCGAGCGGGAGGCGGGCGTCGTGGCGCACCACCACCGAACGCAGAAAACGCTGCAACGGCAGCAGCAGGTGGCTTTCGTCAAACAATGGCAGGCGCTGCTGCCACAGGGCGTTGTACTCGTCCAGCACGTACAGGTCGGCCCAGCCGTCGAGCAGGCGGTAGAACACCTGGATACAATTGCGCCGGCCTTGTTCCAGTACCAGGGGCAGGTCGTAGTCCTGCAGGGCATTGCCATCCAGGTGCAGCGGGCTGTAGCGGCTGCGCACTTCGCCCAGGTGATCGAGCACGGCGTCATGGTCGGCCAGGGTCGCCAGGCTGACCTGGCCGGGCAACAGTTCCAGCACGTGGGTGTACTGCGCCACTTGCAGCAGGTAGCGGTGATTCAGGCCCTGGTCGAGCAGCAATTGCACCGTATCGAAGATTTCCTCGACCCGCTGGCTGATGGCCTGGGCGCGGTTGTGGCAGAAGCAGCGCACCCGTACCTGCGGGCGGTGGCTGCGCTGGCCGAGGCTGTTGAGAAAGTCACGCAGGCAGCGCAGCAGCGCATGTTCACCGTCGTAGCGCTGCACCAGCACTTCGTTCCAGCTATTGAGGGTGACCTGGTCGAGGGTCAGCACCAGGTTTTCGCGTACGCCGGCATAGCTCAACGAGTCGGTGCGCTCGGTGGTCATCAGGATGTTCAGGTCGCGGTGATGGCGCAGCGGGTCGACGCCGACGTTGACCAGCAGCAGGATCTCGTCAGCCACGCTTGGTTGCAGCAGGCGCGCTTCGCTGACGCTGGCCAGCGGCAGCGGGATGCTCTGTTGCAGGCTGCCCAGCAGGTTGAACAGCTCGAATTCGCTGAGGTCGCTGTCGCCCGGGTGCAAGGCCAGGCGAGTGGTGCTGTCGATGACGCCGTTGCGGTGGGCCCAGGTCAGCAGTTCGAGCAATTCGCGGCAACGCTTGATCGGGCTGTAATGCTCCCATTCGTGCACCCCCAGATTGCCGTTGTACAGGCCCCAGTGATGGCTGCCAGGCTCCTTGCGGTTGGGCGACTGGACCAGCGTCAAGGTGTCTTCGGCGATGTCCGGGGCAATGCCCGGATTGATCACTTCGATCTTGCCGGCACGGCGTTCGAAGGCGGCGTACAGGCGCCGGCCCAGGACATTCAGGTCGCGCTGATCGGCACGGCTGCTGGCATCCTGGCTTTGCGCGAACTGGCCGAGGAAGCGATAGCTATGGTTGAGCTCCGCCACCAGTTCACGGCGTTCGACGGCGACCTGGCGCACCTTCCACTGGCTGCGGCTGTCGAGCATGGCCAGCTGGCGCTCGTCCCAGCCCCACTCATCGGTCAGACGCTGCAACAGTTGGCGCTGCCAGCCGTTGCTGCGGGTGCGGTCCAGGCCGCTCAGCTTCTTGTTGACCTTCAAGTACAGGCTGCGCCGGACCAGTTCGAGCCGTGCGCTTTCGCCGCGTTGCTGCAGGTAGCGCTCGATGCGCCGGTACACCATCACATAGGGGTCGAGTTCGTCGAGGTTGAGATGGTTGGCGAACACCGCCTGCTTGTAGTCCAGGCTCAGGCAGCGCACCGTCGGGTGCTCGCTGGCATAGACCTCGGTCAGCAGCAGCTTGAGCAGTGACTTGTAGGGCGAATCGATCCCCTTGAACAGCTGCCAAAGCCCGGCGCCGACATACTCGCCGGACGGGATATGGGCAAGGTTGCCAAGGTCCAGGGCGTCCTGGTTGCGGATGAAGCGCTTGGACAGCAGGGTCTCGGTATAGGCCTGATAGTTGTGCTCTTCATAGACCGGCACCAGCCACCACAGCGGCGTGCGCCCGGCGAGCCAGATAGCGGTGCGGTAGAACTCGTCGAGCAGCAGGAAATGCTGGGTGGTGCCGCAGTCGTCGGAGCTGAGCTGGCTGTCGCGCTGGCCCTGGGCGAAGCTTTGCGGGTCGATCAGGAAGAAGTGTGCCTCGGCACCCTGGCTGGCCGCCCAGGTCTCCAGTAGCTGGCACTTGCGGCGCAGTTCCTCGCGTTCGGCCTCGGTCAGGCCGGGGGCATGGCACACCCACAGGTCCATGTCGCTCTGTTCGGCCTGGGCCAATGAGCCGAGGCTGCCCATCAGGAACAGGCCGTGGATCGGCCGAGGCGGGTTGCCATGGCGCGCCTTGTAGGCGAACGAACGAGCCAGGCGCTGGGCATCGGCGACCTGTTCGGCATCCGGCTCGAACCCCGCCACCCCGGCCGGAGTGGCGCCGGACACGTAACCGGGCAGCAGCGGGTGGTTGACGTGGAACAGCAGCGGCAGCAGGGTCAGGACCAGTTGCTGGCGGCTCGACAGGCCCTCCATCGCGCGCTCGAGCCGGCACTGGTTGATGTGCAGGAAGCGCGCACGCAATGTCGCCAGCACCTTGCGGTCGATGCCTTCGTCCAGGTCAGGGCGGATTTCGTGGGGGTAGTTCATTGCGCACTCAGGGCGGGCGAGGAAAGCTGTGGCGAGTTTAGCCTGAGTGGAGCAGTCGGATAAGCGCTAATTGTTTTATTGACGTCATTTATATAGCGCCTGTTCGGGCCCTTCGCGGGCTTGCCCGCGAAGAGGCCGGTACAGGTTTATGCGGGCTGTGGGTTCTTCAGGACATTCAGCAGCAGTTGCACGCTCTCTGCCGCATCATGCCCCAGGCTGGTCAGGTAACCGCCATCGGGTTGATCGGTCAGTTGCTTGGCATGCAGGCGCTTGGCGGCGGAGACAAGGGCAGGGGAGGCGTTGGCGTGAATCTTGATCCCTTCCTGGCTGCTGTCCAGGTTGAACAGGGCAAGCACTTCCAGTTCGGCGATCAGTTCGGGGCTAAAAGACATGGCGACTCCTGACTTCCAGACAAGGATGGCGGCACCGCCAGCGGTGCCTGATCCAAGAGTGTAGCCGGGTTATTCGTCGTCGCCTTGATCCATCTCAGGCGGCAGCTCGGGCAGGGCGCGCAGGGCGGTCTCGTACCACTCGCCGTTGAACGCGCGGTCTTCCTGGAGCATGTTGTCGATCTCGAAGGCCAGTACGTGGGCCATGAGGTTGAGGATGTCTTCGCGCTCATAGCCAACCAGGGTCAGCTTGTTGAAGGTGGCCTTGGCCGCTGGCGGCTCGCCGCTTTCGATCTGGTTTTCGATGGCTTCGGTCAGTGTCGCCTCGGCGAAGGCTTCGTCGTCATTGTCGATTTCGTCGTGTTCGCTCATGGCGCTACTCCTGTGGTGGGACGCACAGTTTGCCACGCCCGCGCTGGCAATGCCCGGTCATCGACAGGGTGTATGACGCTGGTCAGGCATCGGCGTACGGTCTATAACAGCCGAGCCATCCCCACACGGCCTGGAGGCTGTAACCCATGCTCAAGCTTCACGGATTCTCGGTCAGCAACTACTACAACATGGTCAAGCTGGCCCTGCTGGAGAAAGGCCTGCCTTTCGAGGAAGTCACCTTCTATGGCGGGCAGGCACCGCATGCGCTGGAAGTCAGCCCGCGGGGCAAGGTGCCGGTGCTGGAAACCGAACACGGCTTCCTCAGCGAAACCAGCGTCATTCTCGACTATATCGAGCAGACCCAAGGTGGCAAGGCACTGCTGCCGAGCGACGCGTTCGGCCAGGCCAAGGTGCGCGAGCTGCTCAAGGAAATCGAGCTGTACATCGAGCTGCCGGCGCGTACCTGCTACGGCGAGTCGTTCTTTGGCATGGCGGTGGAGCCGCTGATCAAGGAGCGGGCACGTGCCGACTTGCTGGCGGGCTTTGCCACGCTCAAGCGCAATGGCCGTTTTGCGCCTTATGTGGCGGGTGAGCAACTGACCCTGGCCGACCTGATGTTCTGCTTCTCGGTGGACCTGGCGTACGCGGTAGGCAAGAAGGTGCTGGGCATCGACTTCCTGGCGGACTTCCCGCAGGCCAAGGCGTTGCTGCAACTGATGGGCGAGAACCCGCACATGGCGCGGATCGTGGCGGACAAGGAGGCCTCGATGCCAGCCTTCATGGAGATGATTCGCAGCGGCAAACGCTGAATGGCTGGGGCCGCAAAGCGGCCCCAGGTTCTAGATCAGCGCGATGCCAGCAGCGCCTTGCCACGCACCACGGCAGCCCGCACCTGGGCTGGCGCGGTACCACCGATGTGGTTACGGGCGTTCACCGAGCCTTCCAGGGTCAGCACGGCAAACACGTCCTGCTCGATCTGGTCGCTGAACTGGCGCAGCTCGTCCAGGCTCATCTCGGCCAGGTCCTTGCCGGTGTCGACGCCATACTTCACGGCGTGGCCGACGATCTCGTGGCAATCACGGAACGGCAGGCCGCGGCGGACCAGGTAGTCGGCCAGGTCGGTGGCGGTGGAGAAACCGCGCAGGGCCGCTTCACGCATGATGGCGTGCTTGGGCTTGATCGCCGGGATCATGTCGGCAAAGGCGCGCAGCGAGTCGCGCAGGGTGTCGGCGGCGTCGAACAGCGGCTCCTTGTCTTCCTGGTTATCCTTGTTGTAGGCCAGCGGCTGGCCTTTCATCAGGGTCAGCAGGCCGGTCAGGGCGCCGAATACACGGCCGCTCTTGCCACGCACCAGCTCCGGTACGTCCGGGTTCTTCTTCTGCGGCATGATCGAGCTACCGGTGCAGAAGCGATCAGGCAGGTCGATGAACTGGAACTGGGCGCTGGTCCACAGCACCAGCTCTTCGGAGAAGCGCGACAGGTGCATCATCGCCACGCTGGCGGCGGCGCAGAATTCGATGGCGAAGTCGCGGTCCGAGACGCCGTCCAGCGAGTTGCCGGCCACGGCTTCGAAGCCCAGCAGCTTGCAGGTCAGCTCACGGTCGATCGGGTAGGTGGTGCCGGCCAGCGCAGCGCTGCCCAAAGGCATGCGATTGGCGCGCTTGCGGCAGTCGACCAGGCGCTCGTAGTCACGGCTGAGCATTTCGAACCAGGCCAGCAGGTGGTGGCCGAAGGTGACCGGCTGGGCAGTCTGCAGGTGGGTGAAACCAGGCATGATGGTTTCGGCTTCACGCTCGGCCTGCTCCAGCAGGCCCTGCTGCAGGCGAGTGATCTCGGCCAGGATCAGGTCGATCTCGTCACGCAGCCACAGGCGGATGTCGGTGGCCACCTGGTCGTTGCGGCTGCGGCCGGTGTGCAGCTTCTTGCCGGTGATGCCGATACGGTCTGTCAGGCGTGCTTCGATGTTCATGTGCACGTCTTCGAGGTCGACGCGCCAGTCGAAGCTGCCAGCCTCGATTTCGCCCTGGATGGTTTTCAGGCCATCGATGATGGTGTCGCGCTCGGCATCGCTGAGTACGCCGACCTGCGCCAGCATGGTGGCGTGGGCGATCGAACCCATGATGTCGTGGCGGTACAGGCGCTTGTCGAAGTCGACCGACGCGGTGAAACGGGCGACGAAGGCGTCGACGGGCTCACTGAAGCGGCCGCCCCAGGACTGATTGGTCTTGTCGGTGCTCATGGATTCACTCTATGCAGGCGTGAACGAAAAAGTGGCGCCGATAATAGCAGGGTTTGCGCCTGACACCGCAGGACGTCGGTCGACAGAAACCGGTGGGAAACATCGGTAAAGATGGCTGAAGACGATATTCAACGATTGAACGGCAGTGTTCCACGGACCGTCTACAGTTGGACAGAGGACTGGCAGCTATTCAGCCGACTCAGTGAATCTTTGGCCTTCGTATCGGTCTAGAGCGTGACCGCAGCGTCGCTCGACCTGCTCTTGTCTACGCTATACCTGTGCGAGACTCACTCAGGAATCCAGAGCAATTATGAATGTCCTGATCGTTGATGACGAACCCCAAGCCCGTGAACGCCTCACACGGCTATTCGCTGAATTGGAGGGGTACACCGTGCTGGAGCCCAGCGCCACCAACGGCGAGGAGGCCCTGACACTGATCGAAAGCCTCAAGCCCGATGTGGTCCTGCTGGACATCGGCATGCCAGGCCTGGATGGCCTGCAGGTCGCCGCTCGCCTGTGCGAGCGCGAGGCGCCACCGTCGGTGGTGTTCTGTACCGGCGACGATGAATACGGTGCCGAGGCATTCAAGGACAGCACCCTCAGCCACGTGACCAAGCCGATTCAACCACAGGCCCTGCGCGATGCCTTGCGCAAGGCCGAGAAGCCCAACCGTGCCCAGCTGGCAGCGTTGACCCGGCCTGGCAGCGAGGGCGGCGGCCCGCGTAGCCATATCAGTGCGCGCACGCGTAAAGGGATCGAGCTGATTCCGTTGCCCCAGGTGATCTATTTCATCGCCGACCACAAGTACGTGACCTTGCGCCACGAGGCCGGGGAGGTGCTGCTCGACGAGCCGCTCAAGGCGTTGGAGGACGAGTTCGGCGAGCGCTTCGTGCGCATCCACCGCAATGCGCTGGTCGCGCGCGAACGCATCGAACGCCTGCAACGCACGCCGCTGGGGCATTTCCAGCTGTTCCTCAAGGGCCTTGACGGCGATGCCCTGACTGTCAGCCGCCGGCATGTGGCGGGTGTGCGCAAGATGATGCAAACACTCTAGGGCCCAGCCTGCATGGCAAGGGCCGTGCCCTTGTTCGCGGCAGAAGCCGCTTCTACAGGCACGGCGCCGCCTGTAGGAGCGGCTTTAGCCGCGAAGGGACCTCACGCTGATCCACATCTGCAAGCGATGCCGGTGATGCTGTTATCATCAGCGGCATTTCTCTGGATCGGGGCGTTCCATGTCCACTCGCGAAATCCGCATTGCCACCCGTAAAAGTGCCTTGGCCCTGTGGCAGGCCGAATACGTCAAAGCCCGCCTCGAGCAGGCTCACCCCGGTCTGTTGGTGACCCTGGTACCTATGGTCAGCCGCGGCGACAAGCTGCTTGATGCACCGCTGGCGAAGATCGGCGGCAAAGGGCTGTTCGTCAAAGAGCTGGAAACCGCGCTGCTGGACAACGAAGCCGACATCGCCGTGCATTCGATGAAGGACGTGCCCATGGACTTCCCCGAAGGCCTGGGCCTGTACTGCATCTGCGAGCGCGAAGACCCGCGCGATGCCTTCGTCTCCAATACCTTCGCCAGCCTCGACGCCCTGCCGGCCGGCAGCATCGTCGGCACCTCCAGCCTGCGCCGCCAGGCCCAGTTGCTGGCCCGTCGGCCGGACCTGAAAATCCACTTCCTGCGCGGCAACGTCAACACCCGCCTGGCCAAGCTCGATGCCGGTGAATACGACGCCATCATCCTCGCTGCCGCGGGCCTGATTCGCCTGGGCTTCGAGGACCGCATCACCGATACCATCAGCGTCGACGACAGCTTGCCAGCCGGTGGCCAGGGCGCGGTGGGCATCGAGTGCCGCAGCGCCGACACCGAAATCCATGCGCTGCTGGCGCCGCTGCACCATGCCGATACCGCCGACCGCGTAGTCGCCGAGCGTGCCTTGAACAAGCGCCTCAACGGTGGCTGCCAGGTGCCGATCGCCTGCTATGCGGTGCTCGAAGGCGATCAGCTGTGGCTGCGCGGCCTGGTGGGCCAGCCAAGTGGCGGTACCCTGCTGGTGGCGGATGCCCGTGCGCCGCGTGAGGCTGCCGAAACCCTGGGCGTGCAGGTTGCCGAAGACCTGCTGGGGCAGGGCGCCGAAGCCATTCTCAAGGAAGTCTACGGCGAGGCCGGGCACCCGTGAGCCCCTGGCGCCTGTTGCTGACCCGGCCTGAAGAGGACTGCGCGGCACTGGCGCAGAGTCTGGCCGCTGCCGGTGTGGCCAGCAGTTGCCTGCCGTTGCTGGCCATCGAGCCCGTCGCTCTGGCTGACGGGCAGCGTCAACAGCTGGCCGGGCTGGCGCAGTACCAAGCGATCGTCGTGGTCAGCAAGCCGGCGGCCCGACTGCTGCTTGAGCAGTTGCAACGCGCTGGCCTGCAGGCGCCGCCCGCAGGTTGGTTCACCGTGGGTGAAGCGACGGCAGCAGTGCTGCAGGGCGCAGGCCTTCAGGTGACATTCCCCATGCAAGGTGACGACAGCGAGGCCTTGCTCGCGCTCCCGGCCCTGCGCCAGGCTATTGCGGCGCCTGAAGCGCATGTGCTGATCGTTCGCGGCGTCGGAGGTCGCGAACTGCTGGCCGAGCGTCTTGCAGAGCAAGGTGCTAGTGTCGAATATCTGGAACTGTATCGTCGCTGCCTGCCGGAGTACCCGGCGGGCACGCTGATGCGCCGCATAGAAGCGGAACGCCTCAATGGCCTGGTGGTCAGCAGTGGGCAGGGTCTGGAACATTTGCAGCAGATGGCCGCAGCCGATTGGCCGCGAGTAGCCTGCCTGCCGTTGTTCGTACCCAGCCCGCGAGTTGCTGAACAGGCCCGGGCCGCCGGGGCCCAACAGGTTGTGGATTGCCGTGGCGCGAGTGCCACGGCCTTGCTGGCAGCTGTGCAGCGCAGCGCTGCACCTGCCTTTCAAGGCGCTTCGCACTAGCGCGAGGTGCCCCCATGCAAAGGATGGATACGTGAGCGAAACTGTCTTGTCCAACAATGATCAGCCGTCGGTGCAAGCGCCGGCGCAACCCGTCACCGACAAGCCTGTAAAGCGCTCTGGCAGTGGTCTGGCCGTGCTGGCGCTGTTGCTGGGTGCGGCCGGGGTCGCAGTAGGGGGTTGGGGTGTGTGGCAGGTGCGGCAACTGCAAGGCAGTGAGGTGAACCAGGGCCAGCACCTTGAAGCCCTCAGCCAGCGCGCTGCGGCACTGCAGCAGCGTGAGCAGCAGATCAGTGCACAACTGGCCAGCCTGCCGGCCGCCAGCGAGCTGGAAGACCGCCGCCGCCTGGTGGCGCAGCTGCAAGGCGATCAGCAGCGTCTCAGCCAGCGTCTGGAAACCGCACTCGGCGAAAGCCGCAAGGAGTGGCGCCTGGCCGAGGCCGAGCACCTGCTGCGCCTGGCTACCCTGCGCTTGTCGGCGCTGCAGGACATCACCAGCGCCAAGGCCCTGGTCGAAGGGGCCGACGAAATCCTCCGCGAACAGAGCGACCCGGGCGCCTTTGCCGCCCGCGAGCAACTGGCGCGCAGCCTGGCCACGCTCAACAGCACCCAGCAGCCGGACCGCACTGGCCTGTTCCTCAAGCTCGCCGCCCAGCGAGAGCTGGTGCAGCAGCTCAGCGCCCAGGCGCCCGAGTTCGCCAGCAACGCCGATGCGCTCGGTGCGCTGACTGCCGATGGTGACGGGGCCAGTCGCCTGTCGCAGTGGTGGGCTGAAATCTCCAAGTACTTCCAGATCGACTTCAACGCCGACGACAATGTGCGGCCGTTGCTGGCTGGCCAGCAGCTGAACCAGCTGCGCCTGGCCCTGAGCCTGACCATCGAGCAGGCGCAGTGGGCTGCGCTCAATGGCGAGGCCAAGGTCTACAACCAGGCCCTGGATGATGCCCGCAGCGTGCTGCTGGCCAACTTCAATGCCGACAACCCACAAAGCAAGGCGATGCTCGACAGCCTCAATGCACTGGCTGAGCAGCCCGTCTCGGTAGTAACCCCGGACCTGAGCGAAAGCCTGGCGGCGGTGCAGGCGTACATTCAGCGCCGCCATCTGCCAGCCGAGGCTGAAGGAGGCAAGCCATGAAGCGTGTCTACCTGCTCGCCGTACTGGCGATCGTGGTTGCCGCAGCGCTGGGTATCGCGGTGGCCAAGCACAGTGGCTACGTGCTGATCGCCTATGGCGGTTTCCGTTACCAGTCCGGATTGTGGGCCGCGCTCGCAGCGCTGGCTGCCGTGGTCGTGTTGCTGTTGCTGCTGCGTTACCTGGTAGGCCTGGTACTGACCTCCAGTGGCGTGGTCAACCCGTGGTCGCGGCGCAACCGTAGCCGGCGCGTGCGGATCGCCATCGAACAGGGCCAGCTGGACTTGGCCGAGGGCCGCTGGGCCAGTGCCCAGCGCCACCTGCATCGTGCGGCCGAGGCCGAGCGCCAGCCGCTGCTGTACTACCTCGGTGCCGCCCGCGCCGCCAACGAGCAGGGGCGCAAGGAAGACAGCGACAACCTGCTGGAGCGCGCGCTGGAGCGCCAGCCCCAGGCTGAACTGGCCATTGCCCTGACCCATGCGCAATTGCAGATGGACCGTGGCGAGCGCGATGCTGCGCTGGAGACCCTGCTGGCCATGCAGGAGCGCCATCCGCATAACACCCAGGTCCTGCGCCTGTTGCAGCGCCTGCACCTGGAGCGTGGCGACTGGTCGGCGCTGATCCGCCTGCTGCCAGACCTGCGCAAGGGCAAGGTGTTGCCGGCCGACGAGCTGGCCGCGCTGGAGAAGCGCGCCTGGGGCCAGAACCTTGGCCTGGCGAGCACCCGTGGCGAGGATGCGCACACTGCCCGTCAGGCCCTTGAGCGTGCCTGGCAGCAGTTGACCGCGGCCCAGCGCCAAGAGCCGCAACTGGTACTGGCCTATGCCGAACAGCTGCGCCAGGTGGGTGCTCAGGGCGAAGCCGAGCAGGTGCTGCGCAACGCACTCAAGCGTGAGTACGAAAGCCACCTTGCGCGCCTGTATGGCCTGGTACGCGGTGATGACCCGGCGCGTCAGCTGCAAACCGCCGAAGGCTGGCTGAAGGCCCACCCGCAGGACCCGAGCCTGTTGCTCACCCTCGGCCGCCTGAGCCTGCAGAACCGCCTGTGGGGCAAGGCGCGCGACTATCTCGAAAGTAGCCTGCGCATGGAGCGTAATCCGGAAGCCTGTGCCGAGCTTGCGCGCCTGCTCGCCAGCCTGGGCGAGACCGAACGCAGCAACCAGCTGTTCGAGGAAGGCCTGGGGTTGCTCGATGAGCGTCTTCTGGCATTGCCCTTGCCAGAAGGTGTACGCGCCTAACCGTTTCATGAGCCCGCGCAAGGGCGCGGGCTCATGGGTCTGGTAACTTGTTCTGCGTTATAAGTTAGATCCGCAGTCTCTTCTTCGGAAGTTTCCTACAGCTTGGATGGAGACTTTCCTTGCAATACAGCGACTTGTCCCTCAAATAGTGCCTTGAAACAAGCCCGGCCTTTCCTCTACCGTTCCAAGCCACTTCAACTTTCCCGGGACCTTTCTTCCCATGCCGATGGCCAGACTGCGCACGCTTTTCATTCCGGCATGCCTTGCTTCGCTGGCAGTGCTGGGCGCTTCCTACTATCTCGAAAGTGTCCTTGGGCTGGTGCCTTGCCCGCTGTGTTTCAGCCAGCGGGTATTGTTGGGGGTCTATGCGCTGGTCTGCCTGTGCGCGGCGCTGCATGCGCCTGGTATTGCCGGGGTTAGGCTGTACGCGCGTACGGCGCTGCTGTGCGCGGCCAGCGGTGCCTTGCTGGCGGCGCGGCATGTGTGGTTGCAGGGCGCAAGTGATACGAGCCACCTGTGCCCGTTGCCCATCGGGCGCATGTTCGAACTGTCCTGGCGTGAAGCGTTGCGACAATTGCTGCTCGGCGGCCCCGATTGCCGCTCGCTGACCTGGAGCTTCCTCGACCTGACCATGCCGGAGTGGAGCCTGCTGGCGTTTCTGCTGCTGGCGGCGCTGCCCTTGAGCTGCCTGCTGGCGTATCGTTTCCGCTCACTTGGCCATCCTTGACCTGGCGCATGCTGCTGGCCGATAGCGCGACCAATGGTGGTGCATCGAGGTATTAAACACTTGTATGAACTTTGTCCGCTGCGTACCTTGATGCTAAGCACGCGCGGGAATAATCTCCCAGCACGCATACCGAAAATACAACTGCTCGATGCCGTCCTGCTGATGTCACCTTTGTGCTGCACGGTCGTGGTGCGAGGTGCAGCGGCATCTACCCAGAAGGGAAGAGATCGCCATGCTCGATAGTTGTCAGAACGCCCAGGAACGCTGGGGTGGGGTTCACAAGCTGATCGACCGTTGGCTCGAGGAGCGAGAGGAGCTGGTCCAGGCTTTCCGCACTTTGCGCGACGCCAAGCCGGCTTTTGCCGACAAGGACACGAACGGCGACTTTTGCACGCTACTCGTTGACTACGTTTCGGCGTGGCATTTCGAAGTCAGCGAGCAATTGGTCAGTGAAGCGAAAGCGTTCGGCGATACACGAGGCCTGGAATTGGCCACGCAGATCAATCCGCGCATTGATGAAAGCACTCAGTTTGCCTTGGCCTTCAACGACCATTGTGACAAGGGTGAGTGCAAGGATCCTGCGCGCTTCGCCGAAAAGCTCGGCAAGCTGGGCGGCCTTCTTCACGAACGCTTCGAACTCGAAGACTGCCTGATCGAGGTACTGCACAACGCGCACAAGGAAGAGGGTGCGGTCGAAGCCTGAAGGTCGGCGTCAGTCGCCGACCGCCAGTAACTCGATTTCGAACACCAGCGGCGTGTAGGGCGCGATCAGGTCACCTGCGCCCTCGGCACCGTAGGCCTGTGCCGAGGGGATCACCAGGCGCCAGGTCGAACCTGCTTTCATGTGCGGCAGCGCCACCTGCCAGCCGTTGATCACCGAGTCCAGGCTGAACCACTGCGGTTGCTGGTTCTGGTCGAACACCGAGCCATCCGGCAGCCTGCCGACATAGCGCACCTGCACCTTGCCGCCGGCTTTGGGTTGCGCGCCATTACCCGCTTTCAACTCACTGTACAGCACGCCCTCCGGCAGCTCGTGCACTCTGGCGCGGGCCCGCTCGTTGGCCATGAAGCGTGTTTCCACGGCCTGCAGTTTGCTCACTTCGGCTTGTTCGGCGGCGGCGCCGGCCTGCTCCTCGTGCTGTTGCAGGATGGCCTCCATGCGTGCCTTGTCGAGTTTCAAAGGCTGGCCCTGATAGGACTGGCGCAGGCCTTCGACCAGCGCATCCAGTTGCAGGCCGGGCACTTCCTGACGCAGGCGCTCGCCCAGGCTGGCGCCGAGGCTGTAGGCCAGATCATGGTCGTTGGCAGGGGCGGTATCGTCGGCGGCCAGGGCGAATGGCGCCATCAGGCACAGGCCGAAAGCAAGATAACGCGGCATGGGTAACTCCAGCTCGATGAGCAGGGAAGTATGCCAGCGTTGTTGCCTCGGCATGTGTAAATATCAGCAACGTTTTGTTAAGCAACTACACTTGCACGGAGCTGCAAGATAACAACTTTGCCCAGGCATGCAACGCGGCGCCATCAATACTGTCAACATGCCCTAGCGGCGGTAGCAGCAGAAGCATAGTATGAGCCGCAATCTCGTCAGCCAGGAGGTAAACCATGTCGGCCAAAAAGAAGCCAGTAAATACGCCGTTACACCTGCTCCAGCAACTTTCGGGCAGCCTGCTCGAACACTTGGAAGAGGCCTGTTCGCAAGCGCTGGCTGATGCGGAGAAATTGCTGGCCAAGTTGGAAAAGCAGCGCGGCAAAGCCCAGGAAAAACTGCATAACGGTCGCCTGAAGTTGCAGGACGCGGCCAAGGCAGGCAAAGCCAAGGCGCAGAACAAGGCGCAAAAGCTGATCGGTGAACTTGAAGAACTGCTCGATTCGCTCAAGGAACGCCAGACCCAGACCCGTACTTACATTCAACAACTCAAGCGTGATGCGCAGGAAAGCCTGAAACTCGCGCAGGGTGTCGGCAAGGTTCGTGAGGCCGCTGGCAAGGCACTCGATCAGCGTGTAGTGGCTGCCAAGACCGTGAAACCGGCTGCTGCCAAAGCACCGGCCCGCAGCGCTGCCAAGCCTGCTGCCGCCAAGGCCCCGGCCAAACCGGCCGCAACCAAGGCGCCAGCCCGCGCCGCCGCCAAGCCCGCCGCGAAACCAGTTGCAGCCAAGCCTGCCGCAGCCAAAGCACCGGCCAGAGCCGCTGCCGCTAAACCTGTTGCAGCCAAGCCTGCGGCCGCCAAGCCCGCAGCAGCCAAAGCACCGGCCCGCGCCGCTGCCGCTAAACCTGCTGCAGCCAAG
>NZ_VZII01000063.1 GCF_009391885.1 Pseudomonas sp. MN1F
GCGCCAGCACAGCAAACTCAGCCTTCCAGCTCAGCCCAACGCTCTACCAGCGCATCCAGCTCACCCTGCAGCTTCTCGATCTTGGCCAACACCGCCGAGGTTTCGGCAATCGGCCGCTGATAGAAGCCAGCAGCGTTCACTTCTTCCTGCGCTTCGGCCATGCGCTGCTCCACTTCGTCGATCTGCCCCGGCAGCATTTCCAGCTCGCGCTGCAGCTTGTAGCTGAGTTTCTTCTTCGAAGCATCCGCCACCGGCGCGGCTGGCGCAGGCGCTGCTGCTTCCACCGGCTTTTCGACCACGGCACTGTTGAGCTCGGACTTGCCACCCTTGCTCTCGGTCACGCCGAGCAGCTTCGCCGAACCACCCTGGCGGATCCAGTCCTCGTAGCCACCAACATACTCGCGCACCTTGCCTTCACCTTCGAACACCAGCGTGCTGGTGACGACGTTGTCGAGGAAGGCCCGGTCGTGGCTGACCATCAGCACGGTACCCTTGTAGTTGGACAGCACCTCTTCGAGCAGCTCGAGGGTTTCCACATCCAGGTCGTTGGTCGGTTCGTCGAGCACCAGCAGGTTGGCCGGCTTGCTGAACAGCTTGGCCAGCAGCAGGCGCGCACGCTCGCCTCCGGACAGCGCCTTGACCGGCGTGCGAGCACGCTGCGGGCTGAACAGGAAATCACCGAGATAGCTCAACACATGGCGATTCTGGCCATCGATCTCGATGAAATCACGGCCTTCGGCGAGGTTGTCGATGACGGTCTTTTCCAGGTCGAGCTGGTGGCGCATCTGGTCGAAGTAAGCCACTTCCAGCTTGGTGCCGCGCTCGACCTTGCCTGCCGTCGGCTCCAGGTCACCGAGCATCATCTTCAGCAGGGTGGTCTTGCCGGTACCGTTGGCACCCAGCAGGCCGATACGGTCCTGGCGCTGCAGGACCATGGAGAAGTCCTTGACCAGCAGCGGGCCATCGGCGTGATGGAAGCTGACGTTCTCCAGCACCATCACCTGCTTGCCGGATTTGTCCGCGGCCTCGATCTGGATGTTGGCCTTGCCCTGGCGCTCGCGGCGCTCGCCACGTTCCACACGCAAGGCCTTGAGCGCACGCACGCGGCCTTCGTTACGGGTACGGCGGGCCTTGATGCCCTGGCGGATCCACACTTCTTCCTGGGCCAGGCGCTTGTCGAACAGCGCATTGGCGGTTTCTTCGGCGGCCAGTGCGGCCTCCTTGTGCACCAGGAAGCTGGCGTAGTCGCCGTTCCAGTCGATCAGGCCGCCGCGGTCCAGTTCGAGGATGCGGGTGGCCAGGTTCTGCAGGAAGGAGCGGTCGTGGGTGATGAACAGCACGGCGCCGTTGAAGCCGCGCAGGGCTTCTTCGAGCCAGGCGATGGCGCCAATGTCCAGGTGGTTGGTCGGTTCGTCGAGCAGCAGCAGATCAGGCTCGGACACCAGCGCCTGGGCCAGCAGCACGCGGCGGCGCCAGCCACCGGAGAGCTCGGCCAGGGTCTTGTCAGCGGGCAGTTGCAGGCGGCTCAGGGTGCTTTCCACCACCTGCTGCAGGCGCCAGCCATCGCGGGCCTCCAGTTCGTGCTGGACGTGCATGAGTTTTTCCAGATCTTCATCGCCCTGGATGTTCTGGCTCAGGTGATGGAACTCGGCCAGCAACTCGCCAACGCCGTCCAGGCCTGCCGCGACCACGTCGAACACCGTGCGCTCGTCGGCAACCGGCAGCTCCTGTGGCAGTTCACCGATCTTCAGGCCAGGGGCGCGCCAGATCTCGCCATCGTCGCCCTTCTGCTCGCCCTTGACCAGGCGCAGCATGCTCGACTTGCCGGTACCGTTGCGGCCGATGATGCACACCCGCTCGCCACGGGCGATCTGCCAGGACACTTTGTCCAGCAGCGGCATCGCGCCGAATGCGAGGGACACATCGCTGAATTTGAGCAGGGTCATGTTCGTCTCCAGAAAGCGGGCGCGCATTCTACCTGACTTGGGCCTTCCCGGCATTAAGTTGACCACGCTACAGGGGCTTGGCGACGCTCGGTCAGCGTTAATGCCTGGTTACAAGCACAGCGCTATCACCCGCCGCCGGCAAACGGCTAAGCTAATGCAATCAGATTTCAACAGTGCTGGCTTCGCCGTCACTTCCCCATGGTTCAACTGCCCGGACGTATCATGCGCAGCCGCCTGTTACAGATTGCTTCCTGCCTGCTGCTCACCGCCGCCACCGCCAATGCGGCGCAGGCCATCGACCTTTCCACGCAACGTCAGTATTACGACGAGGCCAAGCGTGCGCTGGCCAAGGGCGACAAGGGCCCCTACCTGCGCTACGCCCCGGCGCTGCGCGATTACCCGCTCACACCGTACCTGGCTTACGACGAACTGACCGCCCGCCTGAAGAGTGCCAGCAACGAGGAAATCGAAGGTTTCCTGGCCAAGCACGGCGACCTGCCCCAGGCCAACTGGATGAAATTGCGCTGGCTGCGCTGGCTGGCCGAACGCGGCGAATGGAACACCTTCGTCAAGTACTACGACCCCAAGCTCAATTTCACCGAACTGGACTGCCTCAATGGCCAGTACCAGTTGAGCCACGGCCAGCGCGCCGAAGGCTTCGCCAGTGCCGAAAAACTGTGGAACGTCGGCAAGACGCAACCGGCTGCCTGCGACACCCTGTTCGGCATGTGGGCCGCAGAAGGCCAGCTGACCGAGGCCAAGCGCTGGAACCGCGCCAAGCTCGCTGCCCAGGCGCGCAACTACCCGCTGGCCAACAGCCTGGTGCAGGGCCTGACCACGCTCGGGCCACAGGGCAGGCTGCTGATCGACGTGGCACAAAAGCCCGAACTGCTCAATCAGCCGTCACGCTTCACCCCAGCCAATGAGGCCATGTCCGATGTGGTCAGCCTCGGCCTGCGCCGCCTGGCCCGGCAGGACCCCGACCAGGCCATGGCACTGCTCGACGACTACGCCCAGCGCATGCATTTCTCGCGTGACGAGAAAGTCGCCATCGCCCGCGAGATCGGCCTGACCCTGGCGCGCCGTTACGACCCGCGCGCGCTGGACCTGATGACCCGCTACGACCCCGAACTGCGCGACAACACCGTCAGTGAATGGCGCCTGCGCCTGCTGCTGCGCCTGGGCCGCTGGGAAGATGCCTACGAGCTGACCCGGCGCCTGCCACAGGACCTGGCCAGCAGCAGCCGCTGGAAATACTGGCAGGCACGCTCCCTGGAGCTGGCCCAGCCGAACAACCCGCAGGTTCCGTTGCTGTACAAGAATGTGGCACGCGAGCGTGACTTCTACGGCTTCCTCGCGGCGGACCGGGCCAAAACGCCCTACCAGTTGAACAACAAGCCACTGCTGATGAGCCCGCAACTGGTCAACAAGGTGCGCAACACCCCCGGCATCCAGCGCGCCCTGGAGTTCCACGCCCGCGGCCAGGTCGTCGAGGGGCGCCGCGAGTGGTACCACGTCAGCCGCCACTTCACCCGCGACGAGATGGTCGCCCAGGCACGCCTGGCCTACGACATGCATTGGTACTTCCCGGCCATCCGCACCATCAGCCAGGCGCAGTACTGGGACGATCTGGATATCCGCTTCCCGATGGCCTACCGCGACACCCTGGTGCGTGAAGCCAAGGTGCGCGGGCTGCACTCAAGCTGGGTGTTTGCCATCACCCGCCAGGAAAGCGCCTTCATGGAGGACGCCCGTTCCAGCGTCGGGGCCAGCGGCCTGATGCAGGTGATGCCGGCCACCGCCAAGGAAACCGCACGCAAGTTCAGCATCCCGCTGGCTTCGCCGCAGCAGATGTTCAACCCGGAAAAGAACATTCAGGTCGGTGCGGCCTACCTGAGCCAGGTGCACGGCCAGTTCAACGGCAACCGTGTGTTGGCATCCGCGGCCTACAACGCCGGCCCCGGCCGCGTGCGGCAGTGGCTCAAGGGCGCCAAGCACCTGAGCTTCGACGTGTGGGTAGAATCGATCCCGTTCGACGAAACGCGCCAGTATGTGCAGAACGTGCTGTCGTATTCGGTGATCTACGGGCAAAAGCTCAATGTGCCGCAGCCGCTGGTGGACTGGCATGAGCGGTATTTCGATGACATGTGATAATTGCTGAGCCTGTGCCGGCCTCTTCGCAGTTTTGCCCGCGAAGAGGCCGACGCAGGTTATTCAAGTACTTCGACTTCCATCCCCACCTCAAGCCAGCCTGCGCCATCCACCGCCAGGTTCTGCCCGAACAAGATGTCTCCTTCCTTCTCGCGGAAGGTCTTCAAGGTCGTCAAAGGCTCACGGTCGGCACTGCGCTCCCCGGTCGCCGGGTCAAGCGTCGTGAAGATGCACCGCACACTGGGCTTGAGCACTCTGAACTCCAGTTCGCCAATGCGAATCCGCTTCCAGCCATCCTCGGCAAACGGCTCAGCCCCTTGCACCACCAGGTTCGGCCGAAAGCGCAGCATTTCCATGGGCCGGCCAATCCTGCCGCTCAACTCATCCAGAGAGCCCTGACCAATCAGCAACAACGGAAAGCCATCGGGGAAAGCCGCACGGTCACTGTTCAGGCCGTAACCATTGGGCAGGTAGCGTGCCCGCTGCTCCGGGCAATGCACCAGGCGCACCGCCTTGCCGAGCCATTGCGACAACCAGTCGGCAACCTCGTCGCCCGCGTCCGGTACGCGCAAGGTGTCGCGCCAGATGGTCACGCCGCGCAGCGCATCGTCTGCGGCGGGCACCGCCACTCGCAGTGGCGCCTGCCCAGGCAGCTCAAGCAGCAACTCGCCAGCCTCGCCCGCGCTGGCCTTCAGCTGGCCCAGTTGTGGCCAGGCTCGCTGGGTGAGGAAGCGTCCGTTCTCTTCCTCGACCACCATCCAGCGTCGGTCGCCCTGCAACCCCAGAAGCCCCACCGGCGAACCCTGCAGGCATTGCGCCCGCCCCGACTTCACCGGGTATCGATACAACTCACTGAGAAACATCCCTGCCCGCCTCATGCCTTGTCAAAAGCCAAGCTTATACCGGGCCGGCAGCAGGATCACGCGTTGTGGGTATCCAGCAGCAGGCGCTGCTTGACCACATCGACCAGACGATCAGGCTGGAACTTGGAGAGGAAATTGTCGCAACCGACCTTCTTCACCATTGATTCGTTGAAGCTGCCCGACAAGGAGGTATGCAACACCACGTAAAGCTTGCGCAGACGCGCATCGCTGCGAATCTCGGTGGTCAGCCGATAGCCGTCCATCTCGGGCATTTCCGCATCGGTGAAGACCATCAACAATTTTTCGCAGACATCCTCACCCGCATCGGCCCAGCCCTTGAGCAGGCGCAGGGCTTTCAGGCCATCACTGGCCACGTGCAGTTTCACCCCGAGTTGCGACAGGGTATCGCGCAGTTGCGCCAGGGCCACGCTGGAGTCATCCACCAGCAGCACTTCACGGCCACGCGCGCGCGCCAGTACCGGGTCGGCCAGCTTGTCGCCGGAGACCCGGGCGTTATAAGGCACGATCTCGGCCAGCACCTTCTCCACATCGATCACTTCAACCAGCTTGTCGTCCACCTTGGTGATGGCGGTCAGGTAATGCTGGCGTCCGGCACTGGAAGGCGGCGGCATGATCGCCTCCCAGTTCATGTTGACGATGCGATCGACGCCCCCCACCAGGAACGCTTGCACCGAACGGTTGTACTCGGTGACGATGATGGTGCTGTCCGGCCCTGGCTGCAGGGGGCGCATGCCGATCGCCTGGGACAGGTCGATCACCGGCAGGGTCTGCCCACGCAGGTTGACCACACCACAGACGAATGCGTGGCGCTGCGGCATCAGGGTCAGCTTGGGCAGCTGCAGCACTTCCTGCACCTTGAAGACGTTGATCGCGAACAACTGGCGACCGGCCAGGCGGAACATCAGGATTTCCAGACGGTTCTCACCCACCAGCTGCGTGCGTTGGTCTACCGTGTCGAGAATACCAGCCATTGGAAAACCCCCTGGGTTGTGTCGAAAAATATGAAATGATCCGTTCTATATCGGCGCGTTCCTGCGCATCTTGACCCCCACAAAAAAATGCCCCGCGGGGCAATTGATATCACATTAGCATCATGCTTTACTGCGACATGCCTCGCTTGGATCCATTCCAGGGCAACCTGTCGCACCCTAGGCGCCATCAGGGAAACCCCTAGGAGCAATCAGGTGCAACCTGATGTTCGCGATATCCTTTAGCCATTAATGTGACGCCATTCTCACTGCATGAATGGAGTCAGGCTTTTGCTAGCGATCGACATGGTGTGCCCATCACCTGCTCCAGCCCAACGCGCCGGAGTGTCTTGATGGACAGCAGCGTCTCTAACTTCGACACCCTGCAGGACTTCCTGCTGGATGCCCAGGTCTTGCTGACCCAGTCCCAGGAATGCCTGCAGCATCTTGAACTGATCAGCAACGATCCGGACGCCTGCCAATGCCTGAACAACACCCTCCAGTCCCTGGCCAGACGCGCCAGCGCCCTGGGCCTGTTCGAAGTCGCCCACTATGCGAGCCTCTTGCACCAGCTGCTGGCCCCGGCCTGCAAGCAGCAGCGCCTGGACAACGCAGCCCTGCCCAGGCTGAATGCCTGCCTGACCTTGCTGGCCTGGCAACTGGAACTGGTCGACGTGCACACCGGCCGGCTCGCCCTCGATACCTGCGAGCAGGTGACCCTACTGAGCGAACTGGCAACGGCCCTGCATCAGCCGTTGCCGCAAACGTGTGCGTCTTGCGACGATAACCGCAACAACTGCATGCATCCGCATTCCACGGTGCCGGCCAGCTTTTCATGCAGCAGGCCCGCACAGCGCCACTAGACGGCTTGGCAACACCAACTAAGCACAGGGTTCAAAACGCAAATCAGGCCTAACTTGTGGCGTTCTTCACTCGTTCAGCCCCTTGCACTCGAGCGGCCTTTCGCAAGTTGAACGCGGGGCGGTCATCACCCAGTTCGAAAGTGGCACTTTGATGCCCGGCAACCCTGCCGAGCCCCCTCCCGAGCCCGGAAATGCTGAGGTTTCAAAGCATTGTCCAGCGCGACCAAAGTGAGCCGAAGTGTTAAGATACGCGCAAACAAATGCCGGCCGCCGCCTCCCCGCATACCACATCGAACCGCGCTCGCCATTTGTTGCAAGCACAAACGCCAAAGGCTCTGCCAAGAGCTGTGCACGACCCCATCAGCAAGACTTCAGTGGCTTCTCAATTTTATGTTCCCACGCTTGAAGATATCTCTGCGCTGCCGTTCACGCGCCACTTTGCTGCGCTGGACGACGGCATTGCTGTGCGTGGTGTCGCTGCTTGCCAACCTGGTCCTGTTTGTCGGCGGGCACGGCATGCCTGCCACGCTGTTGCTGCTGCAACTGGTGGCCACGCTTGGCGTCTGCTGGCACCTGAGCCACGGCGCCAAGTCGATCAGCCTGCGCCCGGCGGAGTTGGCCGGCCGCATGCTCAAGGTCCAGGAAAACGAGCGCCAGCACCTGAGCCGCGAACTGCACGACGACATCGGCCAGTTGCTCACCGCCGCCAAGATGCAGCTGGAATGGTTGCAACGCCGTGTACCGAACGACTTGCAGGCGCACTGTGGCAGCTTGCGCAGTACCCTGGAAGACACCCTGAGCAAGGTGCGCGATGTTTCCGCCATCCTCAACCCACGGCAACTGGCCAGCCTTGGCCTTGAGGCCAGCCTGCGGGCGCACCTGGTGCGCACCCTGGAAAGCACCGACGTGCACTGGAGCCTGGAGTGCCATCAGCGCCTGGGCGGTATTTGCGAGGAAGTCGCCATGGCGGCGTTTCGCATCACCCAGGAGGCGGTCACCAACATGCTGCGCCACGCCCAGGCTCGCAACCTGACCATCCGCCTGCAACGCAACGCGACGGGGCTTGCCCTGTCGATCCAGGACGACGGCCAGGGCTTTGTCCCGGCCGCCAATCCGGCCGAGGCCGGCCAGCGCGGCATGGCCGGCATGCAGGAACGCGCCACCGCCCTCAACGGCAGCCTGACGGTCACCAGCCAGCTCGGCCTGGGCACGACGATCGACGTGCTGTTCCCGTGGCAACCCCGTACCCATGAACGCGCCAGGACTACCGCTTCATCATGACCTGTAGATTGCTGCTGGTGGATGACCACTCGCTGATCCGTGCCGGGGTCCGTGCCCTGGTGTCCGATATCCCCGGCTATACCGTGGTCGGCGAAGCCGATGACGGCGGCCAGTTGCTCGAGCAGGTTCGGCAACTGGCACCCGACATCGTCCTGCTGGACATTTCCATGCGTTCGACCAGCGGCCTCGATGCCCTCACCCAGCTGCGCGCCACGGGCAACACCTGCAAGGTGCTGATCCTGTCCATGCATACCGACCCGGACCTGATCATGCGGGCGCTGGAAAGCGGCGCCCACGGCTACCTGCTCAAGGATGCCACGGCCACCGAGCTGGAGCAGGCCCTGATTGCCCTGCGCAATGGCGAGCGCTACCTCAGCCCGGCCATCGCCCATACCGTGATCAACCAGGCACTGATGCGCGCACAGCACGGCAAGCAGGCTGGCGTCGACCGCCACAACCTCACTGCACGGCAGCTGGAGATCCTGCGCCTGATCGTGCGCGGCAAGTCCACCCGCGAAATCGCCGCCGGCCTTGGCCTGTCGATCAAGACCGTGGAAACCCACCGCTCGCAGATCATGAAGCGCCTGCAGATCTATGACGTGGCCGGCCTGGTCCTGTTCGCTGTGCGCGAAAAGATCATCAGCCTGGACGACTGATCAGCGGTGAATTCAGCGGCAAGTGCAGGCGCAGCGCCGCCGGCACTGCCGCAAAGCGCAGGCTGTCGGCCTGCAGAGGTTCGCCATCGAGGTTGATGTCCAGCCCCTGGGAACAGGTGATCTCGACCCACGGCAAACGCGCCCGCACGAACAATCCCTCACCTGCCAGCAAGTCACGCAGTGCGCCGACCATTTCCTGCGGCGCCGGCAGGATGGCAATATCGAGCAGGCCATCATCGACTTGCGCGTCCGGGCACAACACTTGCCCACCGCCGGCCTGGCGACCGTTGCCGATGCCCAGCGCCAGCAGGTCGCCCTGCCAATCGAACCCCGGCCCTGATAGCTCGACCGAGGCCGCCTGCAGCTCGCTGAAGCGCGTCAAACCGGTGAACAGGTAGGCCGCGGCGCCGAGCATTCTTTTCAGGTCTTCAGAGGTGCTGGCGGTAACCTGGCTGCCGAAACCGCCTGTGGCCATGTTCAGGAACAACTGATCGCCCACTTGGCCCAGGTCAATCGGGCGTGGCGGCAGCTCCAGCAATGCCAGGGCCTCGGCAGGTTCCAGTGAAATGCCAGCGGCCCTGGCGAAGTCATTGGCCGTTCCCAGCGGCAGCAGTGCCAGGCTGGCTTCGCTGCGTGCCTGGCCCATGGCTTCGGCGACGTCGCGCAAGGTGCCGTCACCGCCGCCAGCGATCACGTGGTTGTACCCGGCCGCCAGCGCTTCGCCGACCAGCCGCTGGGCATCGCCGCCTTCCCAGGTTACCCGCACATCCAGCGTCCAGCCACGTTCGCGCAGGGCGCTCACGGCTTGGCGCACCGCTTCGTTCATGGCCTGCTTGCCATGCAGGATCAAGATTGCCTTGCGCTTGGGCATCACGCGTCTCCACGGGTTGGTTCAGTCCAGATCTCGACCACAAACATTGCCGGAATGCTGCACGCTGCTGGCAAAACAGCTCTGCATTGCGCATTGAGCGGCAGCAGGGCCGAGAAAAAACAGCCGGATTCACATAAATATCATTGAAAGCTTTTCTCATCGGGCGCATGATCGACAAATATTTGGCCTTCATGGAAGAAGCTGCAGTGAAAAGTCGGTTTTTTGACTTTTCCGCCAAAACCGTGACAGGTCGCGAAGTTCCCCTTCACTGCGCTGTAACCAGCGCCTACAGTCGAGGCTGTGAAATGAGCGTTCTGATCCCCTGCATCATCGCCGGCGGTGCCGGCACCCGCCTGTGGCCGGTTTCTCGCGAAGCCATGCCCAAACCCTTCATGCGCTTGCCCGATGGCCAGAGCCTGCTGCAAAAAACCTTCGCCCGCGCTGCGGCGCTACCGGGCGTCGAGCGGGTACTGACGGTCACCAACCGCGAAGTGTTCTTCCGCACCCAGGACGAGTACCGCCAGGTCAGTCCCGGCAACCTCGCCCTCGACTTCCTGCTGGAAACCAACGGCCGCAACACCGCGCCCGCCATCGCCGCAGCCGCGCTGCACTGTGCCAGGCATTACGGCCACGACAGCGTGCTGCTGATATTGCCCGCCGACCACCTGATCCAGGACGCCGAGGCCTTCGCAAACGCCGTCGAACACGCCCGGCAACTGGCCAACGAGGGCTGGCTGGCCACCTTCGGCCTGCTGCCCAGCCGCGCCGAAACCGGCTTCGGTTACATCGAGCAAGGCGAGGCGATCGGCAAGCACGCGCACCAGGTCGCCAGCTTCGTGGAAAAGCCCGACGCCCTCACCGCCCGCGACTACCTCGAAGGCGGCCGCCACCTGTGGAATGCCGGCATGTTCTGCCTGCGCGCAGGCACCGTGCTCGCCGAACTGCAGGCGCACGCCCCGGAACTGCTGGCCTGCGTGACCTGCTGCCTGGAGCAGAGCGCGACCAAGGAGGGTGACAAGGTGCTGCAGGTGGAACTGGACCCGCACAGCTTCGCCCTGGCCGAGGACATCTCCATCGACTACGCCTTGATGGAGCGCTCCGACAAGGTTGCCGTGGTGCCCTGCGAACTGGGCTGGAGCGACATTGGCAGCTGGGAAGCCGTGCGCGAACTGCGCCACACCGACGACGACGGCAACCACTGCAACGGTGAAGCTGTGCTGCACGATGTGACCAACTGCTACATCGACTCGCCAAAGCGCCTGGTCGGCGCCGTCGGCCTCGACAACCTGATCGTCATCGACACCCCCGACGCCCTGCTGATCGCCGACGCCGCGCGCAGCCAGGAGGTCAAGGTGATTGCCCAACAGCTCAAGCACCAGGGCCATGAAGCCTACCGCCTGCACCGCACCGTCACCCGCCCCTGGGGCATGTACACCGTACTTGAGGAAGGCCCGCGCTTCAAGATCAAGCGCATCATGGTGCGCCCTGGCGAATCGCTGTCGCTGCAGATGCACCATCACCGCAGCGAGCACTGGATCATCGTCAGCGGCATGGCCTGCGTGACCAACGGCGAAGAAGAGTTTCTGCTCGATACCAACGAGTCGACCTTCATCAAGCCCGGCCGCACCCACCGCCTGACCAACCCCGGCGTCATCGACCTGGTGATGATCGAAGTCCAAAGCGGCGAGTATCTGGGCGAAGACGACATCGTGCGCTTTACTGATATTTACGGACGCGTCCCGGCGGCAGCCATCGGCTGAAGGCTGGAGGACGCGTTTTTTGTCCGCAGCCTTCAGCGAGGTTTCCGGTTCATGCGCATTCTCTGGACTCTGCCTTACCTGCCCTGGCCCACCACCAGTGGCAGCAAGACCCGGCAATACCACCTGCTGCGCGCGCTCGCGCAGCAGGGCCACCGGATCACCTTGCTGGTACAGTCGAAAGTGCCCTTGTGCGATGCCGCCCGCGAAGCCCTCGAACCCTTGCTCGAACGCCTGATCGTGCTGCCCCGGCGTCCGCTGCACAGCCCGCTCAACCTGCTCGCCTCGCCCATCATCGACTACCCGATGCGGGCCATCATCAATGGCCTGTCGCCCGTCTTGCGGCGCCAGTTCGAACAATTGCTGGACGAACCCTGGGACGTCATCCAGATCGAGCACAGCTACAGCTTCCAGCCTTTCGAGAAAGCACTGCAAGCCCGCGAGCTGCCCTACATGCTCAGCGAACACAACCTGGAGTCAGTGACCGGTGCCGCCTGCCATGACCGCCTGCCGCTGTGGCTGCGCCCGCTCAACGCCTTCGACCGTTGGCGTTACCGGCGCTGGGAGCAGCGCGTGCTGCGCCAGCCCACTGAAGTGGTGGCCGTGAGCCCGCATGATGCCGAATTGATCAGCCAGGTCAGTGGCCGCCCGGTCAACGTGGTGGTCAACGGCGTCGATTGCGATTACTACCAGAACGTCCACCCGGCCCTGCACAGCCAGCGCCTGCTGTTCGTCGGCAACTTCGAGTACGCAGCCAATGTCGAGGCCATCGAATGGGCCCTGGAAGAAATCCTGCCGCAGGTGTGGATGAGCAATCCGGCGGTACGCCTGGCCATCGCCGGGCATGCCATGCCGGTCAGCTGGAAACTGCGCTGGAACGACCCGCGCATCGAATGGGTCGGCTACCGCCCCGACCTGCGCGAACTGCAACGCCGTTGCGCGCTGTTCTTCGCACCCTTGCGCTATGCCGGTGGCTCCAAGGTGAAGATCCTCGAAGCCATGGCCGCCGGGCTGCCGGTGATCAGCACCGGCAAAGGCGTCTCGGGCCTGGCCGCCAACAACGGCGAGCATTACCTGGGCAGTGATGACGGTGACCAACTGGCGCTGCTGGTCACCCAATTGCTCAACCAGCCGTGGCGAATGTGCCAACTGAGCGAGGCCGGCCGCCAGTTCGCCCGAAACCGCCACGACTGGAGCGTGGCTGCCCAGCAACTGGAGACGGTGCACATGCGCCTTACCCAGTCGGCACCGGCCGACGCCACCCAAGGCGGTGGCAGTTGGCTCGGTCGCTCAGCCGAGTAGTTCGCTCAGCGGGATGAACGGCACGCTGTCGCCCGGTTTCGGCGTAGTGCCTTCACGCACCTCCACCAGCCCCTCGGCCCAGGCCGCACTGCGCAGCACGCCAGAGCTCTGGTTCTTGTAGATGCGCACCTGGCCATTGTCGATGCGCGCGCGCAGGTACTCGCGGCGGCTGCCCGCCTTGGTCCATTCGAACCCGGCCGGTACATCGAAGCGCAGCGGCGTGACATCGGCCACGCCCTGGCGGCGCAGCAGGTAGGGCCGCGTCAACAGGCCGAACGTGACCAGGGTCGACGCCGGGTTGCCGGGCAGGCCGATCACCGGCACACCGCGGTAATGACCGAAGGTCAGCGGCTTGCCAGGCTTGATCGCGAGCTTCCACAACGCCAGTTCGCCCGCTTCGCGCAGTGCGGCACCCAGGTAGTCGGCCTCACCCACGGAAACCCCGCCGGTGGAGAGAATCAAGTCGACATCGCCCAGGCCACCCAGGCACTCACGGGTACGTTCCAGGTCATCGGGCAGAATGCCCATGTCGCGCACTTCGCAGCCCAGCCGCTGCAGCCAGCTGACCAGCAGGCGCCGGTTGCTGTTGTAGATCTGCCCCGGGCCCAGTGGCAGGCCTGGCTCGACCAGCTCATCGCCGGTGGACAGCACCGCCACCCGCACCCGCCGCACCACCTGCAACTGCGCATGACCCAGCGTCGCCGCCAGGCCCAGCTCTATCGGCCCGAGCCGCGTGCCGGCGCTCATCACCTGCTCGCCCTTGCGGGTTTCCTGGCCTTGTGGGCGCACGTTCTGGTCAAGCGTCAGCGCTTCGCAAAAGCGCACCCGGCCATCATCCAGCACCTCGGTGTTTTCCTGCATCTCGACGCAGTCGGCACCCGCCGGCATCGGTGCACCGGTGAAGATCCGTGCGCAAGTACCGGGCTGCAGAGGTTCGGGCGCGTGCCCGGCGAAAATCCGCTGGCTGACCGGCAACGGCTCGCCCTGCAGGTCGGCCAGGCGCAAGGCGTAACCGTCCATGGCGCTGTTCGGCCACGGCGGCAGGTCGAGCGTGGCCACCAGCTCGGTGGCCAGCACACGGCCTTCGGCTTCGGCCAGCGAGACGCGTTCGGTTTCCACGATAGGCGCAGCCTCGGCCAGCGCCAGCAGGCGCTCCAGGGCTTCTTCCACCGGCATCAGTGGCCGCGCAGCGGGTGCCTCAGCCACGGCTATCACAGGCCGCTGCCTGTTTCAGGTGGGCGACGAAATTGCACGGCCGATGGCGGGCATCCAGCTGTTCGGCGAGGATGCCGTCCCAACCGGTGCGCACGGCATTGGTCGAGCCCGGCAGGCAGCACACCAGGGTGCCATTGGCAAGGCCGGCCAGGGCGCGCGACTGCACGGTGGAGGTGCCGATATCGGCCACGGAAATCTGCCGGAACAGTTCGCCGAAGCCCTCAACCTGCTTGTCCAGCAGACAGGCGACAGCCTCTGGCGTGCTATCACGGCCGGTAAAACCGGTACCACCGGTAATCAGCACCACCTGCACGCTGTCGTCGGCAATCCAGTTGGCGACCTGGGCGCGGATCTTGTACAGGTCGTCCTTGAGCAGCACGCGTGCGGCCAGCGTGTGGCCAGCGGCGGTGAGGCGGTCGACGAAGGTCTGCCCGGAGGTGTCGGTTTCGAAAGTGCGGGTGTCGCTGACCGTGAGCACGGCAATGTTCAGCGCCACGAAGGGGGTATCTGCCTTGGCTTTCATGGGTGTCCGTCGCTGGGAAAGGGGATGGGCGCAGTTATATCACAGGCGGCCGTGCAGGCAGGCACAGGTCAATAACCCAGGCTTGCCGTTATGCTTGAATGTAAAAGGAACTTGCGCGAACGCCCTGCGTCATAAAGTCATCTTGCACCATCGCACTGGAGAAACACGATGATTCAACGGACCCTTCCCGCCTTCCTGCTCGCCTTGGGCCTTGGCGCCCTCGCTGGCTGCGCATCGCCGACCGTGATCACGCTGAACGACGGCCGCGAAATTCAGGCAGTGGATACCCCCTCCTTTGACGAGGACTCCGGTTTCTACGAATTCGAACAGCTCGACGGCAAGCGCACGCGCCTGAACAAAGACCAGATCCGCACCGTCAAGGAACTCTGAACCAGGTGCTGTTTTTGGCATAAGCCCTTTAAACTACAAGGGCTTGCACCCGAAAATGCTATGCAGTAGGATTTTGTTCATCGGAGTGTAGCGCAGCCAGGTAGCGCGTCTCGTTCGGGACGAGAAGGCCGCAGGTTCGAATCCTGTCTCTCCGACCAGAAATCCACATCAGAAAGCCCGCCTTGTGCGGGCTTTTTGTTGCGGCTGGCAAACGTGACCGGCAAACCCTCAGGCGGTCAGCCGCGAGGTGACCTCGCCCAGTTGCCCCGACAAGCCATGCAGGCGCTGCCCCGCCTGCTCGGTATGCTGCACGGCCTCCTGGTTGGCCGTGGCAATCCGGGTGATTTCGATCAGGTTGCGCGAAATGTCCTCAGCCACGCTGGTCTGCTCTTCGGCCGCTGTGGCGATCTGCCGGTTCATGTCGCGGATCGCCTCCACCGCCAGGGTGATGCGCTGCAGCATCTGCCCGGCCTGCTGTACCTGCTCGGCGCCCTCCTCGCTGCGTTGCTGGCCACTTTCGATGGCTTTGACCGCCTCCACCGCGCCCGACTGTACGGCTTCGATGATCTGGTGAATCTCGGCGATCGACGCCGCGGTACGCTGGGCCAGGCTACGCACCTCGTCGGCGACCACGGCAAAGCCACGCCCGGCCTCCCCGGCACGGGCCGCCTCGATGGCGGCATTGAGCGCCAGCAGGTTGGTCTGCTCGGCGATGCCGCGGATCACTTCCAGCACCTTGCCGATGCGTGAGCTGTCATTTTCCAGGTCGCGGATCACCGCGGCAGTGCCGGCGATCTCGCGGTTGACCACACCAATGATGTCGATGGTCTGCTGCATCACCTGTTCGCCCGCCTGGGCGCTGTGGTCGGCATCGTCGGCGGCGCGTGCGGCCTCGGCGGCATGGCGGGCCACTTCCTGGGCAGTGGCGGACATCTCATGCATGGCCGTGGCCACCTGATCGGTGCGCTGGAACTGGTCGTGGGTGCCACGGGCCATGTCACCGGCAATGTTGCGCAACTGGCCACTGGCGCCTTCCAGCTCCTGGGCGTTGTCCTTGAGGCGGCCAACGGTTTCGGCCAGGAAGTCGCGCAGGGTATTGGCAGCACGCGCCAGGCGGCCCAGTTCGTCTTCGCGGCGGCTGTCGACGCGGGCGGCGAAGTGGCCCTGACTGAGTTGCGCCACGTATTCGATCAGCTGGCGGATCGGCTCGATCAGGCTGCGGTTGAGCAGCCACAGGCTGAGCAGCCCGACCAGCAATGCCGACCCCAGCATCACCAGCACGCCCAGCCACACGGTGCGCTCGGCACTGGCATTGATCTGGGCGGCGCGGCCACGGGCGTCGCCGCGCAACTGCTCGACCAGCGCGCTCATCTGCTCGCTGGCCGCCCGGTCCACGCCCTTCACCGCCTGGTCACCGGCTACCGGGTCGCCACCGGCCGCCAGAAATGCCTGACGCCCTTGTTCGTAGGCCTGGCCGAGCTGGCGGTGGCTATCACGCAGTTGCTGCAACGGTGCCTTGAGCGTGGCGTCGCTGCTGTCGATCAGTTGCCCCAGCAGTTGTTGCACCTGCTGCTCACGGGCCTGGAACTGCTGCCAATACTTGTCCAGCTCGGCGGGTTGGCGGCCGCGCAGCAGCACGTTCTTCCATTCCTGCACCTGGATCTTGAACTGCAGGTTGGCTTCATCGATCAATTGCGAAGCCCGCAGCGGCCCGTCAACCAGTTCGCCATAGCCACGCACGCTGGAAGAGAGGAACTGGAAGCACACCAGGGCGATCAGCAGCATCGCGGCCAGGCTGCCGCCAAGCAGGGTGAGAATTTGCACTCGGAGTGATTTACGCAACATCGCGGATCTCGGGAACAAGGAATAAGGAAACGGCGCGCCGTTGCAGCGCCGCGACAGACATCCTTGTCCTCGTTCGCAGGCCAAAAAAAAGCTGCCATCAATCGATAGCAGCCAGGTCGAGCACTTACGCAACAGTTGAAATCAATACTCTCAGGCAATTGCTTCAGAAATGTTACAAGTGCGCGACGCCTAGCCCGTACTGAACTGCAGCTCGGCCAGGCGCGCGTACAACGGGCTTTCCTCGATCAGCTGCCGGTGGGTGCCGACCGCGACCACCCGCCCCTTGTCGATCACCGCAATGCGGTCGGCGTGCTGCACCGTGGCCAGGCGGTGGGCGATGACCAGTGTGGTACGCCCGGCCATCAGGCTCGGCAGGGCCTGCTGGATCAGGTGCTCGCTTTGCGCATCGAGGGCGCTGGTGGCTTCGTCGAGCAGCAGGATCGGCGCATCCACCAGCAGCGCCCGGGCGATTGCCAGGCGCTGCTTCTGGCCGCCGGAAAGGCCAACGCCGCCCTCGCCCAGCGGCGTCTGGTAACCCTGTGGCAGTTGCCGGATGAATTCGTCGGCATGGGCACCACGGGCTGCCGCCTCGACGTCGGCCAGGGGCGCCTCGGGCCGACCGTAACGGATGTTGGCTTCGACCGTACCGCGGAACAGTGACGGGTTCTGCGCCACCAGGGCGAACTGGCGGCGCAGGTCGTCCGGGGCCAGCGCCGTGATCGGCTGGCCGTCGAGCAGGATGCGCCCCTGTTGCGGATCGTAAAAGCGCAGGAGCAGGTCGAACAGGGTCGACTTGCCCGCTCCCGACGGCCCTACCAGCGCGACGGTCTGGCCTGGCTCGATGGTCAGTGTAAGGTGGTCGATGGCGGCCACCGATGGCCGCGAGGGGTAAGCGAAGGTCAGTTGCTGCAATTCGATGCGTCCAGTGGCACGCTGCTGAGCCAGCGTCACCGGGGCCTCTGGGGCCAGGATCGTGCTGTTCGCCGCCAGCAGCTCGGCGATGCGCTCGGCGGCCCCTGCGGCGCGCTGCAACTCGCCGATCACTTCACTGAGGGTACCAAAGGCACTGCCGACGATCAGGCTGTAGAACACGAACGCTGCCAGCTCGCCTGCGGAAATGCGCCCGGCGATCACATCCATGCCCCCGACCCACAGCATGACGCCCACTGCGCCCAGCACCAGCACGATCACCAGGGTAATCAGCCAGGCACGCTGGGCGATACGTTGCCGGGCCACGGCAAACGCGGCCTCCACCGTAGCGGCGAACAGTTCGCGGTCGCGTGCCTGGTGGTTGTAGGCCTGCACGGTCTTGATCTGCCCCAGGGTCTCGGCCACGTAGCTGCCGACATCGGCCACCCGGTCCTGGCTCTGCCGCGACAGGCTGCGCACCCGCCGGCCAAACAGCAGGATCGGCGCCAGCACCAGCGGCAATGCCAGCACCACGATGCTGGTGAGCTTGGGGTTGGTGATGAACAGCAGCACCACGCCACCGATCACCATCAGCGCATTGCGCAGGAACATCGACAGCGACGAGCCGATCACCGATTGCAGCAAGGTCGTGTCGGCGGTCAGCCGTGACTGGATTTCGGAGCTGCGGTTGTCCTCGAAAAAGCCCGGGTGCAGGCCCACCAGGTGGTCGAAGACTGCGCGGCGGATGTCGGCAACGCAGCGTTCGCCGATCCACGACACCAGGTAGAAGCGGCTGAACGTGCCTGCCGCCAGGGCCAGTACCAGCGCCAGAAACAGGCCGATGGTCTGGTTCAACTGGTGCGCTGAGCGGGTCATGAAACCCTGATCGACCAGCAGGCGGATACCCTGGCCCATGGACAGGGTGATGCCGGCGGTGACCACCAGCGCCAGCAGGGCCAGCAATGCCTGGCGACGGTACGGACGCATGAACTGCCAGGCCAGGCGCAGGGCGCGGCGTTGGCGGAAGGAAGCCGAATCGGGCATGACGTGAACCAGGAAAGCAGGAAGATTGAAGACTACCATTCATCCGCGCAGGCAGTGCCTATAGCCCATCGTTCTAACAGGCCTCTGGAGCTTTGCCGCGCTTTCTGTTCGACTGTGCAGGCCTTGGTGCACACGATAACTTTTGTAACAGGCCAGTCATGGCGCAGGTTTAACCTGAGCCTGAACCTGATGAGGAGATATTCAATGAGCTTGCAACATGGCAGCGACACCGTGAAACCGCAGAACAAACCACAACCCAAGGCCTGTGGTTCGATCATCGACGCCCAGGGCCGCGAGATCGAGATCACCGAGCAGATGATCCAGCAGGCCTGCAAGGCCCTGGAAGACAGCCGCGTGAAGAAAGTACGCCACGGCTGAAGCACGAATCCTTTGAAACCCGGCTTTATGCCGGGTTTTTTATTTCTGGCCGGTGATCAGGCCAGCACGCCGCCCAAGGCATTGACCATCTGCGCCAACTGCGGCGCCTCACCCCGCACGCGCACTGCCAAGCCTTCGATCTCCCGGCGCGGTGGATACTGCTTGCGCAACTGGTCGAACGCCGCTCGTTGCTCGGCCACATTGTCACTCAGGCTGCGCCGGAAATCGGCATCATCACGGCGTGGGTCATACACCGCCCGGCACAACGTCGCCAAGGCCCAGGCAGGCTCTGCAGTGCCGTCGAGCTCGATTTGCGCCAGTGGCGGCGGTGGCAGCAGGTCGGCCAACTGCACCTTTTCAGCCTCGCCCAGGTAGCGGCACAAGGCCTGATAGATCTGCGCCGTGCCGCGCTGGCGGCCATCCAGGCTATAGCCGGCAATGTGCGGCGTGGCCAGGGTGCACAGGTCTGCCAGTTGCAGGTCGACCTGCGGCTCGCCTTCCCAGACATCGAGTACCGCGTGTACGTCTTCGCGATCCAGCAGCAGCTCGCGCAGCGCCGCGTTGTCCACCACCGGCCCGCGGCTGGCGTTGATCAGCCAGGCACCGGGGCGCAGTTGCGCCAGCTGCGCTTCACCGAGCAGGTGCCAGGTTGGATGCTCACCGCCGCGCTGCAGCGGGGTGTGCAGGCTGATCACGTCGCACTGTTCAAGGATTGTCGCGAGGCTGACGAAGTCACCGCCCTCGGCGGCCTGGCGCAGCGGGTCGCAGACCAGCACCTTCCAGCCCAGGCCGTGCAGTACTCGTACCAGGCGGCTACCGACTTCACCGGCGCCGACCACGCCGTAGGTGCGTTGCGCCAGTGCCGCGCCGTCCAGGTCGGCCAGGGTCAGCAGGCTGCCCAGCACGTAGTCGACCACGCCACGGGCATTGCAGCCCGGTGCGCTGCTCCAGTGGATGCGGGCTTCGGCGAAGTAGTCGAGGTCCAGGTGGTCGGTGCCGATGGTGCAGGTGCCGACAAAGCGCACCTTGCTGCCTTCGAGCAGTTGCCGGTCGACCTTGGTCACCGAGCGCACCAGCAGCACATCGGCGTCCTTGACGCTGGCGGCGTCGAGGCTGCGGCCGGGATAACGGCGGATCTCGCCGAAGCCTTCAAAGAAGGCATCGAGCAGCGGGATATTCTCGTCGGCAACTATCAGCATGGCGCTCTCCTGTCTGGGGAGCGCAGTGTAGGCGCTACGCGAGGTGTGTTCCAGCGCGGTTCAGTCGGCTTTCTTGCGGATCCAGTACAGGTAGGTGCCGGCCTCTTCCTGTTGCTGCAGCAATTCGTGGCCGAGGAAATTGCAGAACTTGGGGATGTCGCGGCGGGTCGACGGGTCGGTGGCGATGACCTTGAGCAGGCCTCCGGCGGCCAGGTTGCGTACGTGCTGGTGCAACATCATCACCGGTTCCGGGCAGTTCAGGCCGGTGGCGTCGAGGATGGCATCGGGGGTGAAATCAGTCATGGGGGGCTCCGCAAATGATCGCTATTGTGGCGCATCGCGCCACAAGGACCAATAGCCATTCATGAGGGCCACCTCTGAGTGCTCCTGCTCTGCCTTTGCTTTCGCTCTGCCTTTGCTTTCGTTCTGCTTTTGCTCTGCTTTTGCTCTGCTTTTGCTCTGCTTTTGCTCTGCTTTTGCTCTGCTTTTGCTCTGCTTTTGCTTCTAAGCGCGCGGTAGTTCAGCAAACGCCGAATGCGACTTCAGGAGGCCGAGCGGAGGTCTTGCGGAGGGAGGTGACGGGCATGGATGCCCGTCAAGCGCTGCGGCCCAGGA